>CAVUXZ010000009.1:0-44795 GCA_963745625.1 uncultured Solirubrobacterales bacterium
TTTGGAAGAGCCGCCCCATGGGCGGCTCTTTTCTTGCCGGTTTCACCGGGCCCTCCCAATCACCGGGCCCTCCCAAGAATCGGCTCGAGAGGTCCGGACGCCAGTGGCGGCCGGAAGGTCCGAGCAGCGCCGCGCTAGGCGGCGATGCGGTCCTGCAGGCCGGCGCGGTCGTGCAGGTGGTGCGGCGCTCCCGAGGCGAGCCCGATCGGCCGCCGCTCGCAATCGCGGGCGGGCTCCGCCTCGACCCCGTACTCGCCGAGCGTCGCGAAGTCGACCACCAGATCGGCCGCGTCAAGCAGCCGCTCCCTTATGTCAATCAGCTTTCCCATGGGGGGCAAGGTATGGATGCCGTCGGACGGAACTCTCCGATTTGCAGGGGAAGTTGCATAGGCCGAAGAGACGCCCGGGAGCGCGAGGAGCGAAGCGCTCGGGCTGCCGGATATGTTCCGCGCCCACCACAGTCGAGCCCAAACCAAGGGGGTCACAATGCCGCTCGCGGTCACCAACGTCGACTTCTCGATCTTCCTGCACATCACCGCGGTCGTCGTCGGCTTCGGATCGACCTTCTCCGAGTCGGTGATGTTCCCGGTGGCGATGAAGATGAGCGCCCGCAATCTTCCCTACGTCCACCGTCTGCAGCTCACGCTCAACCAGTTCTTCGCGATCCCGGCGGCGATCGTCGTCGCCGCAACCGGGGTCTACCAGGTCGACAAGTTCAACTTCGACTATGGAAACTTCTGGCTCAGCGCAACGATCGCGATCCTGATCGTGATCTTCCTGGTGAACATCCTCTTCTTCATCCCCACGGACCGGAAGTTGCTGCCGATTATCGAGAAGGCCATCGCGGACGCGGGCGACCGGGAGCTCAGGCTCTCCGACCTGCCGCCCACCTACCAGCGCTTGGGCAGGGCGGAGGGAATCGTCGGATCGATCATGGGCATCCTGCTGATCGCCGCGATCTTCTTCATGACGACGAAGCCCGGGCTCGGCTGACCCCTCGTCATGTCGACTGCGGTGCTCCTCGTACACAGCGCGGGACCGCAGGGCCCCGGCGAGGGCAGCCAGCCGTTCGCAGCCCGCCTGCGGGGCGAGCTCGGATCAGGCTTCGAGGTCCATTTCCCGCTCATGCCCGAACCCGAGAACCCCCACGTCGGGCCGTGGAGCACGCGGCTGGGAGAGATCCTGGCCCGGATGGACGACCCACTGGTCATGGTCGGGCATTCGCTCGGCGGCTCGGTCGTACTCAAGCACCTGGCCGAACACGATCAGCGGAAGCCGATCGCCGGGCTCGTTCTGGTCGGGACTCCATTCTGGGGCGAAGCGGAATGGGAGGCCGAGTGGGCGCTTCCGGAGGGCTGGCCGGGCCCTGCCGCTGAGCTGCCCCGCACGTACCTGTTCCACAGCCGCGACGACGAGGAAATCCCCTTCGCGCACCTCGAGCGCTATCGCCTGCGCCTCTCCGGCGCCACCGCCCGTCCTCTCGACGGCAACGGACATCTCTTCGATCGCGGCGACCTGACCGAGGTCCTCGAGGCGATTCGCGACCTCTCGGCTGCCTAGCGCCCGCGTCGGCCGAAGCTGTGCGGGGCGGGTAGGGAGGCGGCCAACTCGGCCATCGCAGCCTCGCGCACGCCGTCGAAACCGCGCTTGGAGAGGCCCACCGCCGAGTGTCCGGCGAGTGCCGGCTCCCGTCGCTCTTCGACAGGGTCTCTCCCGGTCTCCCTGTGCACGGGCGCCTCCAGCTCGCGCGGCTCGGGACGCGGCAGCTCGTCGGGCCGCAGCCGCTCGATCCGTGAGACCACCACGTTCGTGGTTCCCTCGCGGTGCTCGAGCTTGCCCGTGGCCAGCACGAATCCCGAGGTCCTCACCGCCAGGCGGCAGCGCTCCACCACCGGCGGCGGCACGATCAGGTTGATCGTCCCCCGTTCGTCCTCGAGCAGCATGAAGACGACCCCGTTGGCCGTCGCAGGACGCTGCCGCGCCACCACCATTCCCGCCACCCGCACCCGCGCGCCGTCGCGAGTGCGTCCCAGCCCTTCGCTGGTCAGCACATCGGCCGAAAGGCCGCCCCGGATCAGCTCCATCGGATGTCGCCCGAGCGTCATCCCCGTCGTCCGATAGTCGGCCACGATCCGCTCCCACGCCCCGAGGGCGGGCAACATGGGGGTGGGGGACCCGCCGAGCGGTAGCGCCAGCTGCGCCCCATCCTCGGTCCGTGCGGCGGGAGCCGAGCCCCCGACCTCCCAGAGGGCCGGGCGCCTCTTCTCCTCGTCGGGATCCACCGGGGTGAACTCGGCGTCAACCAGCGAGTCGCAAGCACCTGCCCAGGCCAGTCGCTGGAGCGCGGCGGCCCCGGCGCCCGAGCGACCGGCAAGGTCCGAGATGCTCCGATAGGCGCCGCCGCGACGTCGCTCCTCGATCACCACCTCGGCGTCGACCTCCGCCACCTCGGCCACGTACCCGAGCCCGATCCGCACCGGCGGATTGCCGGCGGACCCGGCCTCCGCACCCGTTGTCTCAACCCGGCAGTCCAGCTCGCTGACGTTGACGTCGGCCGGCAATATCTCGAGCCCGCGCCGCTGCGCCTCGTGGACCAGCGCGTCGGGTGGGTAGAAGCCCATCGGCTGCTCGTTGAGCAGCGCGCAGAGCAGCTCAGGCCCGTAGTGGACCCGCAGCCACATCGACTGGTAGGCGAGCAGCCCGAAGGCCGCGGAATGGGACTTGGGGAACCCGAACCCCGAGAACCCTTCGATCTGCCCATAGACCCGCTCCGCCACCTCCCGCGCGACGCCTCGGCCCACCGCGCCCTCGATGAACCGCTCGCGGTAGCGCAGCATCGCCGCCTGGGAGCGCTTGCGGCTCATGGCCCGCCGCAGCCCCTCCGCCTCGCCGACCGAGAATCCGGCGAGCGCCATCGACACCTCCAGCACCTGATCCTGGAAGACGATCGCGCCGAGGGTGTCCCGCAGCGCCGGCTCGAGCGAGGGGTGCTCGTACGGCACCTCATAGTCGGGATCCTCCCGCAGCCTCTTGCGCCGCTCGATGTAGGGATGGACTGCGCCGCCCTGGATCGGCCCCGGCCGCACCAGCGCCACCTGCACAGTCAGGTCATCCAGGTTCTCCGGCAGGGTTCTGGGGAGCATCTGCATCTGCGCCCGGCTCTCGATCTGGAAGACGCCGGTCGTCTCCGCCCGCTGGATCGCGCCCCAGACCTGATCGTCATCGAGCGGCACGTGGGAGAGGTCGATCCGCTCATCGCGCGTGCGCGCGATCTCGTCGACGCAGCGCTCAACCGCCGAGAGCATCCCCAGCCCGAGCAGGTCGATCTTCAGGAAACCGGCGTCCGCGCAGGAGTCCTTGTCCCACTGCACGATCTGCCGCCCCTCCATCGCCGCCGGCTGCACCGGGCAGAACTCGATCAGCGGCGTGGTCGAGATCACCATGCCGCCGGGGTGCTGCGACATATGGCGCGGCAGCCCCGTGATCTCCGGCAGCAGCTCGGCCAGCGCCCGCCAGCGGGGCGAGCGGGCCCGCAGCCGGCCTAGCGTCTCCTCCGTCCGCTTCCAGGCCTCGCGGCTCGCCTCGTAGACGTCCACGGCGCGCGCGAACCGCTCCACCTCGCCGAGCGGCAGCCCCAGCGCCTTGCCGAGATCGCGGATCGCCCCACGCGCCCTGTAGGTGGCGAAGGAGGCGACGAGCGCCGAGCGCTCCGGTCCGTAGCGCTCATGCACCCGCGGGATCAGCCTCTCCCGGATGTCCCTGGGGAAATCGAGGTCGATGTCGGGGACCTCGGTGAGCTCCTCGTTCAGGAAACGCCCCAGAAAGAGCTCGTTTTTCACCGGATCGATGTGCGAGAGACCGGTCAGGTAGCAGACCAATGAGCTGACGCTGGAGCCGCGGCCCCGTCCCGGCGGCAGCAGCCGCCTGGCCGACTCCGGTCCGCGCACCTCCGCCGCCACCTCGCGGGCCAGCTCCAGCATGTCCTGATGGAGAAGGAAGAAGCCGGAGAGCCGCAGCTTCCTGATCAGCGCCAGCTCCTCATCCAGCCGCCGCTCCGCCTCGGCGCGGTGGGGGCCCTGATAGCGATGGATCAACCGGACCCGGCAGAGCTCCGCCAGCCTCCGGTTCGCGCCGCGGTCCTCCGCGCCCGGATAGCTGTAACCGATCTCCCCGGTGAGGTCGAAGCGAAGGCGCTCGGTGAGCCGCGCCGTCTCGGCCACCGCCTCGGGGTGGTCGCGGAAGCGCGACGCCGCCCGCTCAGCCGAGAGCAGGGAGGAGGCGGAGTTGCCACGGCGCAGCCCCTCGGTCTCATCCAGAGTCGCACCCAGCCGCACCGCCACCATCGCGTCCTGGAGCGGGATGCGCGAGCGGTCGTGGGCGTGCGCGTCACCTGTCGCCACCGCGGGCACCCCGAGCCGCTCCGCCAGCGAGGTGAGCCAGCGGTTGCGCGAGCGGTCGTGGCGCCAGAGCGGCCGCTGCAGCTCGATCCGGAAGCGATCGGGTCCAAAGGCCCGCAGCAGGCGCCGAGCCAGGTAGGCGGCGTCGGCCGGGTCCCCGCGCTCCCAGCTCCCCGCCACCGCGCCGTCGCGGGCGCAGCCGGAGAGGCAGATGAGCCCATCGGTGTGATGCTCGAGCTCGTCGATGGCGATCGAGGGTGGGAGGGCCTCGCGCCGATGCGAGGGTGCGCGTGAGCGCAGATGCGAGGGTGCGAGCCAGCGCGACCGGTTTGATGGTGATGCTGGCTCTCGGGTCCCGCGATGGGCCTCGGTGATCAGCCGGCAGAGGCTCGCCCAGCCCCTCGCGTCCTCGACCAGCAGGGTGACGTGGACCGGGCGCGGCATCCGTCGTGGCACCTCCACCGTCAGCTCACAGCCGATGATGGGGCGGACCCCGACCCCCGCGCAGGCATGCGCGAACTCCATCGCGCCACACACATTGTCGTGATCGGTCAGCGCCAGGGCCTCGTGACCGAGGTCGGCCGCCGTAGCCGCCAGCTCCGCCGGGTCGGAGGCGCCGTCCAGGAAGGAATACGCCGAGTGGCAGTGGAGCTCTACGTAGTCAGGTGAGGCCGGCATCAATCCCGCTGCCGAAACCATTGATGCGAGGGTGCGCGAGAGCGCAACCCGCTTGATGGGGACGGCTCGTAGAAGACGACGACATCGCTGCCGTCCTCCAGCACCAGCTCGAAGTAGCGCCGCCGCAGCGGCCGCTGGGTCCACCACCCGTCCTCGACCACCCACTCCTCGCGGACCCATTCCACCGCCAGCCGCCCGACCGCGCGCGGCGTCCCGTCCGCGCCCACCTGGACGGGAACAGGCCAGGGCTTGTTGACCCGCCCAGGCCTCACGGCTCCTCCGGGAACGGCATCAGCACCTCCCGGCGCTCCGGCACCCGCGAGTCGGGATCGACCTCGAGCACTCGCAAGAGCGCGTCGGCACCGGCGGCCGAGCGGGTCTGGCGGACAGCCTCGGTGATCCTCTTGCGCCGCTCCTGACCGGGACTGGACAGAGTCATCTGCTCTCCGGCCTCCGGCCCCAGCGCCACCGCCTCCAGCCGCAGCGTCGCCGCCGGCGCCGGGAGCAGGGTGAGGTGGGGGAGAAGCGCATCGGCGAGCCGGTCCCGGCCCGCGCTCGCTCGCCGCAGCGCGACCTGCCGCCGCCATCCCCCTCCGGCCGCCAGCCGCGCCGAGAGGCGCAGCGTCCTCAGCGTCCTGCCACGCCGCTCATCGTGGGCGAGCAGGCGGGAGATGAGCAGCTCGAGCGCCCTCTCGAGCTGCTGGCCGGAGACAGCCTCCGGGAGCTCGAGCTCGACTGCGATCGCCTCCCGCACCGACCTCGGCCGCAGCGGCTCATCGACGCCCCGCGCCAGCTCCAGTGCCCGCAACCCCAGCTGCCCGAAGCGATCGGCCACCGCGTCGCGCGGCAGCTCCGCGAGCCGTCCGAGTGTCGAGATCCCGAGCCGCTCGAGCTCGTTGGGAAGGTCGTCTGCCTCCGCGTCACCCAGTCGACCGCAGAGCAACGAAACAGGGAGGGGCTTCAGGTACTCCCGAGCGCGGCCATCGGGGACGATCCGACATGAAACGGGTTGCTCCTCACTCCGCTCGGAGCCCCCTTGCATCGTCACCGCAGCGACGTACGCGCAGAAGCGGCCGGCCCCGGCACCGAGGTTCGCGGAAGAGCCCAACTCCCGCCGAGCTCGCTCGAGCACACCCCGGATTCCTCCCCAGAGCCCGCTCAGACCTCCGGCCTCGAAGAACGCCTCGCCCGCTCGCCCGGACTCGACCTCCGCACCGATTCCCTCCAGCCGCCGCAGCGCCTCCTCCCAGGAGCGCTCCGCCTGCTCCGGGTCCGGAGGGATCAGCGCCAGCTCTGGGCAGCGCGAGAGCGCCTCACCCAGCCGCATCCCGGACCGCAGCCCGAACCTCTCGGCCGGCCCAGTCACCTCCCCGATCAGCTGCGCGGCGCCGGGCTCTGGGACGAGCGCCGCCGGCCTCCGCAAGAGCCCCCGGTCCGGTGAGGCTGCGATCAGCCGGAAGCGAGGGATCAGGGCACATGCGACGGGCATCGAACGTATGTTCGTACACCCGCGCCGATTCGTCAAGGAACCCCACTGGGTTAGGGAGCGGCCCCGGCGGGGATACGGGGACCGTCATGCTGATCGCCGGGGTGATCGTCTTCTGCTTGGTTCTCTTGGTGCTGGCGTTTCTCGCGCCGCGCCTCTCGCGGTACTTCCAGCGCGCCGGCGACCAGCCGCTGCAGCTCGGAGAGAGGGCAGGCGGCAGCGCACCGGGCAAGCTCGGCGAGTGGCTGAGCAAGCCGTTCTCCAAGTCCCGCAAGGCTGTTCGGAAGAGCGGCGCGAAGGGGAGGCAGGGCCGGTCGAAAGCGCCGCTCTAGGCCACCCATCGGCCTTCCCCACCCGGAGTACTCTCCCGCGAAATGCCGAAGCGCGAACCGACAACCGAGGAGCTGCGTCGCGTCCAGCACGAGCGGACGACCGAGGAGCACGATGCCATCGACACCTCGGCCACCCCGGATGAGGAGCGGCAGCACCAGCGCCGCGCCGCCAAGTCCGCTTACCTCGAGCGGATGCTGGCGAAGCGCGAGCGCTCGGAGCGGCGGGACGGGGACTAGGGGCGGCGGCCGTCCGCCTCGCGCTGATCGCCGATACGCACCTGCCGCGGGGCAACGGCCGTCTGCCGGATCCGTGCCTCGAGGCCCTGCGCGCCGCGGACCTGATCGTCCACGCCGGCGACTTCAGCAAGACCTCGGTGCTCGCAGAGCTGCGCGAGCTCGGCCGGGTGATGGCGGTGCACGGCAACGTCGACAGCCCCGAGCTGCGGCGCGAGCTCCCCGAGTCGCTCTCCCTGGATCTCGAGGGCGTGAAGCTGGCGGTGATCCACGATGCCGGTCCGGCCGAGGGGCGGCTCGAGCGGCTCCGAGCTCGCTTCCCCGATGCCGACGTCGTGGTCTTCGGCCACTCCCACCTGCCCCTGCGCGAGGAGCGCGATGGATTCCAGATCTTCAACCCGGGCAGCCCCACCGAGCGACGCCGGGCACCCCACCGTTCGATGGGAGAAGGGACGGTCGCGAATGGGAGGATCGAGCTCCGCCACCTGGCGCTGCCATGATCTGGAATGTGACCGCTCGCGCGTTCGCCCAGCGCAAGACGGGTCGCGCCTCGCGGCGCGCCCTTGCATCGATCCTCGGCGTCATCGCGCTGTCCGGCTGCGGCTCCTCGGGGAAGGAGGACAGCAGCGCCACCACGATCCCCGGCGGCGCGGACGCCGGCACGGTCCAGGTGATCAAGAGGTGGGCCGACGAGCTCCGCGCCGGGGACGTGATCTCCGCCAGCGAGCGGTTCGCCCTCCCGAGCGTGATTCAGAACGGCACAGGACCGTTCCGCCTCACCAATCGCCGCCAGGTCGAGGCCTTCAACCGCTCGCTGCCCTGCGGCGCACGATTGACGGTGGCGACCCCATCCGGCAGGTACACGATCGCGACCTTCGTACTGACCGAGCGCCCGGGCGAGGGCCAGTGCGGGAAGGGCGTCGGCGAGCAGGCCAAGACGGCGTTCATGGTCCACGATGGGCTGATCACCCAGTGGCGACGGGTGGTCGATACCGATCAGGCCGCGCCGACGGGCCCCGTCATCTGACAGTGGCCCGCGTCGAGTCCTTCGACTTCCTCTACATGCCGAGCACCGACGTCGCCGGCGATCTTGGCTACTACCGCGACGTCCTCGGGGCGGAAATCGTCTTCGCGATCGAGGCCTTTGGCACCCGGGTCGCCCAGGTTCGGCTCACCGAGGGAGGGCCTCGGCTGCTGCTGGCGGGGCACCTCGAGGGCGAGGCCCCGGTCGTGCTCCACCGCGTCGACGACCTCGAGGCGACCGTGTCGGAGCTCCGGGATCGCGGCGCTGAGATCGAAGCTGAGTTCGGCTTCCCGCACGGGCCCGCCGCGGAGCTGCGCACCCCTGGCGGCCAGCGGCTGGCGTTCTACGAGCTCACCCGGCCGGAGGCCGACGAGCGACTCGCCGGCCGCATGGACTTCGAGCCGGAGCCGCCTCAGCCCGACTGAGCGCGGACCCGCTCGATCACCGCGTTCGTGAACTCCGTGGTGCTCGCATGGCCCTTCAAATCAGGAGTGCGGATGCCGGCGCCGGCCGTTTCGAATACCGCCCCATAGACGGCACGCGAGCGGTGTTGCGCATCCTCGACTCCCGCCACGCCGGCGTAGTGGAGCACCGCGGCCCCGGCCAGGATCATCCCCATCGGATTGGCGATGTCCTTGCCCTGGAGGGCGGGAGCGGTGCCGTGCGGTGCCTCGCTCATCGCCACCGGAACTCCGAGATCCTCATCGAGAGCGAGTAGGACGGACTCCGCTCCGGCGATGGAGCCATACAGCGGCAGGACGAAGTCGGAGAGCAGGTCCCCGTCTCGATTGAGGCTGGGGATCACCAGCGGCGCGTCCGCGCGGCCGGTGAGCAGGCCGGCGTAGGTCGCGTCGATCAGCAGCGGCTCGTAGCCGACCTGTGGGTGGCGCTCCGCGGCCGCATCCATCTCCTCCTTCAGCATCCCCTCGTAGGCGGGGCTCACCGTCCACTTCGGGCCACCGAAGACCCGGCCGCCGATCCGCTCCGCCGTTCGGAAGGCGTACTCGGCCACCGCACGGCAGTTGGAGCGATGGATCACCTCGGTCCGCTGCGCGACCTCGTCGCCGTCCTCCGAGCGCCGCGACTCCTCGGCTCCATAGGCGTCCTCGACCGCCATCCTCACCACCGAGATGGGGTGATGGATTCCCGACACCGGGCTGACTCCCGGGATCCGGCGGCCGGTCCGGACGATCACCTTGCCGTCGATCGCCTCGCGGATCAGCCTGTTGGGGCTGCCGACGTCACCGGCGCCCTCCGGCGTGATCGTCGCCGCCTTGATCCCGAAGCCCGCCTCCGCCATCGCGGTGGCTGCCTCGGTGCAGACCCCGTTCTCGGTCCGGCGCCGGTTCTCCAAGGAGAGGTCGAAGCGCTCCAGCTCGATGTCGAGGGCGATCACGTCGGGATCGATCACCCGCAGGGCCTGCTCGAGCAGCTCCTGACCGGTCTGGTCACCCTCCAGCACGGCTATTCGCAGCCCGGCCATCCGGCCTGCGAGGCTACTCATATGAGCCGGGCGAACCCGCCGCGATCCGTGAATGAGAAGTGCAGCTGGTGTGGCGCAGAGGTCGAGCCGGGGGACGGCTTCCGCGCCTACGAACCCGCCGGCGAGCGCAGGGCCGCCTTCTGCCGCCTGGAGCACGTGATCCCCTGGTCGATCCAGGGCGCCCACTGGGACGCGGGGACGTTGACCGAGCCGGTCGAGCTCGACGAGGGAGCGACCCGCTGCGCCCACTGCGGCGGCGATCTCACCGAAGCGCATGTCCTTCTGGTCAGGCACCGCGGGGAGCACCGGGTCGCCGACGCGTTCTGCTCCGTGGATCACCTGAATGAGTGGGCGAAGGCCGGCGGCCGCTGGCAGTGAAGACGGATTTTGCGCGGATTCCCAGAGCGGCCGATTCGGCCGATCGTCGCAAAGCGCGGAATCACGACGCGACGCTCACTTGACCGCCCGATCTCAAACGCTAGGGTGCTCGCACTTGAACAAAGCAGGTTGATCGAAAGGTCAATCGAGCTTCCGTTCAAAGGAACGGCCCGGGAAACCGGGCCGTTTCGCTATCCGCGATGGAACCGATGAATCAGCGCCGTCTGGCGGGTCAGTACGTTTGACCAGCGCCCATGCCGTCGTCTCGCTCCATCCAGCGCACCTACCTCCTGGCAGATCGAGGCGCCCTTTTGGGAGTGGGACGATCGCCTCGCTGCTTCTGGGGCTCGGCTTCACCTTCTTCTCCGGGGCCGTGGAGGCGTGGTTGGTCGACGCATTGACCGCTAGGGCTACACAGGCAAGCTCGAGACCGTGTTCGGCAGGGGCAGATCGTGACGGGCGCCGGGATGCTCGGCGGTTCGGTGGCGGGAGGCTTCATCGCCGAGCAGATCAGCCTGGGCGCTCCCTTCGTGCTGCGCGGCGCGATCCTGCTCGTGATGTTCGTGGTCGCGTTCCGGCTGATGCACGACGTCGGCTTCACGCCCGAGAAGGGCGGCGGACCGCTTGCGGAGAAGAGAAAGATCGCCTCGAACCGGGCTGGCGGCGGCCATCGTCGCCGGCGCCCAGATCCTCGGCGGCATCGCCGCTCCCCGGATCCGCGGACTCTTCCAGCGGCGGACCTCCGCTCTGCTTCTGATGGCGGCGGCGAGCGTGGTCACCCTGGTCATGATCGGAGCGATCCAGAGCTTCTGGCCGGTGATCGGATTCACCACGATCTGGGGGCGGCTGTTCGCCGCGACGATGCCGATCCGCCAGACCTACATCAACGCGATGATCCCTTCGCGGCAGCGGGCGACCATTCTCTCGTTCGACTCGATGATGTCCTCCACCGGCGGGGTATGGGCCCAGCCCGTGCTCGCCGGGCCGCCGACGTCTGGGGCTACGCGCAGTCGTACGTGCTGTCCGCCGGGATCGCGGCCTTCGCGCTGCCCTTCATCGCGCTCTCGAGGCGCCAGGATTCTCCGGCCGACACGCTCGATCTGACGGAGGCTCAGCCGGCCCCACAGCCGGCCTGAAATTCCGCAGATTGCGGGATGGCCGCCCACAGAGCCTTGACTTCCCGCTCGGGAGGCGTAGCCTGCATATCAATGGAACAAGGGAAACCTTGTTCTTAGAGAGGGCCCGGGCAACCGGGTCCTTTCGCTATTTCGTGCCCGGCTTTTTCCGGGCGGCCTTCCCAGCCTGACCGCCGGTCTGCTTCTTCGTTGCCGGCGGCTTCGCCGGCTGCGGCGGCTTCGCGAACGCCAAGATCAGCGGCGCGACCAGATCGGGCTTCTCGACGTTGGGTGAGTGGCCGGCGCCCGGGATCAGCTGCGTCTGCGCGCCGGGGACGTTCTGCCTATAGCGCGCGATGGCCGCCTGCGCGTCGTAGATCTGGTCCTCGGCGCCGAAGATCACCAGCAGCGGCACGTGGAGGGCGGCGAGCCGCTGATCAAGCGGACTCTGGTCCACATAGTCCTGCTCCGCGTTGACGGTGTCCTTGAGTGCCGTGTAGGTCATGGCGCGGAGGTCGTCCACGGGCTGATCTGGGTTGTCGAAGCCGCTCGAGATGTTGAAGCCGGGGGCGAAGGCCTGGTGGTACTCGTCTCGGATCAGGGACTTCGGCGCGATCTGTACGAGGCGTGCGATCGCCTCCCCGATCACCGGCGCCGTGCTGAGCTGCTCCCCGAGCGACTCGTGCTCGAAGCCGTCCTCGGGCGACTGGTCGATGATCACGACGCGGGACGCGAGGCTCGGGCTCTGCTCCGCCAGCGCGGTCGCGACGCTTCCTCCCAGGGAATGGCCGACCACCGTGGCGCCGACGACGTGGAGCTTCGCGAGTGCCTCGGCAACGGCGCTCGCCTGATCGGTGATCGAGTATCCGGAGCCCGGCTTGTCCGATCCGCCCATCCCGAGAAGGTCGATGCGAACGACTCGGTGGTCCCGCCCGAGCAGCGGCGCGAGCCTGTCCCACCACTCCATCGAGCAGGTGGCGCAGTGAACAAGCACGATCGGGCTGCCCTGGGGATCGCCCTGGTCGAGAACCTGGAGGGTGCCGCTCGAGGTATCCACCAGCGTCGCACCCTGGTCTCGGACGTAGGCGTCCTTGGTTGCGTTGGAGACGACCAGCGCATTGAGCAAGAGCAGGACGATCAGTCCGGCGATCACGCCGAGGGTGATCTTGAGCCAGCGCGGCATCGCTCAGTTCGCGGCCTCGGCCCCTGCGCCTTCCTGCGGACCGAGGCCGAGCTCATCGGAGCGCTCCGCCAGTGCCTCGATGATCAGGGCGATGTGCTCATCCTGATCGACGTCGAGCTCCTCGATTCCCCGCTGGACCTCATCCCGATTGACGGCCGCGGCGAAGGACGGCTGCTTCAGCTTCTTCTTCACCGACTTGGGCTTCATGCCCTCGATTCCGGTGGGGCGGACCAGGGCGCAGGCGGCGATGAAACCTGAGAGCTCGTCGACCGCATAGAGGGTCTTCGCCATCCGGGTCTCGCGGGGGACGCCCATGAAGTCGGCGTGCCCGGCCACCGCATCGATCACATCCTGGGGATAGCCGCGATCGGTCAGCTCCTTGATCGCATAGCGCGGATGACCGGTCTCGAGATCCGGGTAGCGCTCGTAGTCGAGGTCGTGGACCAGGCCGGTGACCGCGTAGGACTCCTCGTCCTCACCCCACTTGCGGGCGTACGCGCGCATCGCCGCCTCGACCCCGAGCAGGTGCTTTCGCAGCGAGTCTGACTCGACCCACTCGGTCACCAGCTGCCATGCATCGTCTCGTGAAACCTCCGCCATGGGGCTGGCTACTCTAGGCGCCCATGGAGAAATTCATCATTCAAGGGGGCGTTCCGCTCTCCGGGGAGATCACGCCGGCGGGCAACAAGAACGCCGCGCTCCCCATCCTCGCGGCGTCTCTGCTCACCGAGGAGGAGCTTCTCGTACGCAACGTGCCGAAGATCCGCGACGTCGCATCCATGCTCGAGCTGCTCGAGCGCCTCGGGGTCAAGATCGAGTGGACGGGGGACAACGAGGTCCGTCTGCAGGCGGACAGCATCTCGGGTACCGAGGTCGATGAGGAGCTCGCTGATCGGATTCGAGCCTCGTTCCTGGTCGCGGGGCCGCTGCTGGCCCGCTTCGGGGAGGTCAAGATGCCTCCGCCGGGCGGCGACACGATCGGCCGGCGCCGCCTCGACGCCCATCTCGACGCATTCCGGGACATGGGCGCCAAGATCGATGGCAAGGTCTGGATCGAGCTCTCGGCGCCGCCCGAGGGCCTGAAGCCCAGGCGGATCTTCATGGACGAGCCCTCGGTGATGGGGACGGAAAACGCCCTACTCGCAGCAGCGCTCACGGAGGGGCCGACCACGATCGCCAACGCCGCCTCGGAGCCACACGTTCAGGACCTGGCACGGCTGCTCTGCAAGATGGGCGCCCAGGTCGATGGGATCGGCTCCAACGTGATGACCGTGCACGGCCGTGGGCAACTCGGCGGAGCGGAGCACGACGTCTGCTCAGACCACATCGAGATCGCGAGCTTCATGGCGCTTGCCGCTGCGACCAGCGGCGAACTCCGCATCCGCAACGTCGTCCCCGAGGACCTCGAGGGGATCAGGCGTCACTTCCGGCGCCTCGGCCTGCAGACGATGCTCGAGGGCCAGGACCTGCTGGTACCACCCGAGCAGAAGCTCACCATCCGCGACGACCAGGGGGATGCGATCCCCAAGATCGACGACGGCCCCTGGCCGGCGTTCCCGGCGGACCTCACCTCGATCGCCCTCGCCCTCGCCACCCAGGCGGACGGGACGATCGTGGTCCACGAGAAGATGTTCGAGAACCGGCTGTTCTTCGTCGACAAGCTGGTCGCGATGGGCGCTCGGATCCACCTCAGCGACCCCCACCGGGCGGTCGTCAGTGGTCCGAGCCGTCTTCATGGCGCTCGACTGGAGAGCCCCGACATTCGGGCCGGGATGGCGATGCTCATCGCGGCGCTGGCGGCGGACGGCGTCTCGGAGATCGGGAACGTCGCGCAGATCGACCGGGGCTACGAGTCGATCGACGTGCGCCTGCGCGACCTCGGCGCCCGCATCGAGCGGGTTGCCTCAGAGCGCGTTCCTGCCTGACCTCAGCCCAGGGCTGGACCGGCCATCACGTCGTGGACCTGGTGAATCTCGGGTGGATCCGGCTGCGGTGCGTCCGGGCCCATCACCTTGCCGACCGCCGGCCCGAGCCGCTCCTCGGCGAACTTCTTGTACGCGTCCTCGGATTCCCAGAAATCGATCACTCTCATGCGCCCGCCGCCTAGATCGATCCCTGCATGCAGGATTCCCCCATCGGGCGGGTTGTTCTCCCCGTCCAGTTCCTGGCCCACCTTGTCGTAGTCCTCGGCCGACGCCTCGAACTCCTGGATCACCACGATTGCCATCGTCATCGCCTCCTCTACGCGCAGTAGGCGTTGTGCAGTTCGGTGAACTTCGGTTCCGGCGCCTGCGGTGCATCGTCACCAATCACCTCGGCGATAGCGGCGCCCAGGCGAGACTGAGCGAAGGCACCGAAGGCATCGGCGGACTCCCAGATGTCGACGACGTGCATGGTTCCGCCCGCGTCCTGTGCGGAATGGGCGATGAATCCCTCAGGCGGGTTGCCTCTGACGTCCACCGCCTTGTCGATCGCGTCGTACTGCTCTGCGGTCGCGGGAACCTCAAGCTCCATCAAGACAGCCATATTTTCTCCTCCTCGAGTCGGGTAGCGAGACCGACCCTACTTCGCGGCACTAAAGCATGCCTACGCCCCGAAGCTTGCAGCGCGGGAGCTGAGCCGCCGCCATCATGAGCCGATGATTCACCCGATCCCACCCGGAACCCGGGACATCCTCCCGGATGAGATGCGCGAGCTGCGCGCGCTCCAGGCGACTCTGATCGAGGTCTTCGAGCGCTTCGGCTATGGCCATGTCGCGACGCCGACTCTGGAATACGACGAGGTGCTGCAGAGGGGAGAGGGCCGCAGTGGAGTCGGCGCGTACCGCTTCTTCGACGAGCGCGGAGAGCTCCTCGCCCTGCGCTCGGATATGACCATCCCGATAGCCCGTCTGGTCGCGACCCGCTTCGCGGACTCCGAGCCGCCACACCGCTTCTGTTACGTCGGGAATGCCTACCGGGTCGTCCGCCCACAGCGCGCCCAGGTCCGCCAGTTCCTGCACGCCGGGATCGAGCTGCTCGGCTCCCCGGCGCCCGAGGGCACCGCCGAGGTGCTCGAGGTGCTGAGCGCCTCACTCGACGCCGTCGGGCTCAATCGCGCCGTGCTGGGACTCGGTGACGCCGACCTCTACCGGCAGCTGCTCACGGAGCTGGGCGTACAGGGCGAGCATCGCAACCGCATTCTCGATCGGCTCGCAGAGCACAACCTCGTCGGCCTGGAAATGGCTGTGGACGAGGTCCAGGGACTCGACGCCCACGGCCGCGAGACCCTGCTGCGCCTGCCCGGCCTGCGGGGCGGGGCGGAGGTCCTGGATCAGGCCAGGGAGCTGGGCGGAACCGCTGTCGAGCGGGCGGCACAGCGCCTGCAGCAGACCTACGACCTGCTGGTGAAGAGAGGGGTCGCCGGCCGCGTGCAGCTCGATCTCGGCCTGCTGCGCGACCTCGGTTATTACACGGGTGCAATCGTCGAGATCTACGACCCGGCCCTCGGCCACATCCTCGGCGGCGGCGGCCGCTATGACGACCTCGTCGGCCGCTTCGGGACCCCGATGCCGGCCGCCGGGTTCGGTCTCTATCTGGAGCGGGTGCACCTCGCCCAGATGGAGGAGGAGCGCGTGGTGAGGGAGGCCGGGCGATGACTCCGCCGACGGTGGAGTCGCCGATCCGCGCCCGCCTGGGTGGACCGCTCAAGGTGGCGATCCCGCGCGGGGCGCTCTGGGGGGAGACGCTTGACGCCCTTGACCGGATCGGCCTCGACACTGCCGCGATGCGCAGCGACTCGCGCTCGCTCGTCTTCGATGTGAACGGCCTCACCCTGGTGACGATGCGCCCCTCCGACGTGCCCACCTACGTCGAGGCGGGCGCTGCCGACCTCGGCATCACCGGCAAGGACGTCCTGCTCGAGCAGCAGGGCGACCGGATCGTCTACGAGATCCTTGACCTCGCCTACGGCGCTTGCCGGATGGTGCTGGCGGGACGCGAGGGCGACCAGAGCCTGGGCGAGTCCGAGCGACGGGTGGGGGAGATGCGTATCGCGACCAAGTACCCGCGGATCGCCGAGCGCCACTTCGAGCGGACCGGTCGCCATGCGGACGTGATCGAAGTGAAGGGCTCGGTGGAGCTGGCGCCGCTGGTCGGTCTCGCCGACGGCATCGTCGACCTGGTGGCGACCGGGCGGACGTTGAAGGAAAACGGCCTTGAGATCCGCGAGGAGATCGCGACCTCCACGGCACGGCTGATCTCCAACCGCGTCAGCCACAAGCTGCGCGCGGCGGAGGTCGACGACCTCGTCGAGCGCCTGCGACCGGAGGACCGCTGATGCGCATCGAGTCCTTCGACTGGGACGGCCGGGGGGCTTCCTCGCTCGCCCGGGAGATCCGCGAATTGCAGCCCCCGTTGGGAGAGGTGAGCGAGGCGGTGAGGGAGATCATCGCTGCGGTCCGCGAGCGAGGTGACGACGCGGTCGCCGAACTTGAGGAGCGCTTCGGGGCCGGCCCTGCCGATCCCCGGTCCCTGCCTGTGCCAGACGCCGACGTGCGTTCGGCCTTCGAGCGGCTCGATCCCGAGATGCGCGGCGCCCTGGGGACCGCCGCCGCCAACATTCGCGCGGTCGCCGAGGCCCAGCTCGCCGACGACCAGGTGGTCGAGCTCGAACAGGGCCATTCGGTCGCGCTGGGCGAGGTCCCGGTCGGCTCGGCGGCGGTGTACGCGCCGGGGGGTGCGGCCTCCTACCCCTCCACGGTCCTGATGGGCTGCATCCCGGCGAAGGTCGCCGGCGTCCGGCGGGTGGTGCTCGCCACCCCGGCGGGGGAGGTCGAGCGGCCGGTCTCGGACCTGGTCCTCGCCGCCGCGGCGATCGGCGGAGCGGACGAGGTCTACCCACTCGGCGGCGCACAGGCGATCGCCGCGCTCGCCATCGGCACGCAGATGATCGAGCCGGTCGACGTGATCGCCGGCCCCGGCAACCGCTACGTCCAGGAGGCCAAGCGCCAGCTTGTCGGCGAGGTCGGGATCGATGGAATCGCGGGCCCGTCCGAGCTGATGGTGATCGCCGGTGACACGGCGAAGGCGGAGTGGATCGCGCTCGACCTCTGCGCCCAGGCGGAACATGGATCGGACGGGCTCGTGATCGCGGCGGCCGTCGAGACGGTCATCCTGGGCGCAATCGAGGAGGCGGTGAAGCGCGTCGCGACGGAGCATCGGATCGCCGATGACGCGCCACTCGCTCTGGTCGCCGTGCCCGATACGGTCGCCGCGGTGCAACTCGCGAACGCGGTCGCGCCGGAGCATCTGGAGGTGATCACCGAGGACGCGTCTCTGCTCGCTGACGCGGCGACTACGGCCGGCTGCGTCTTCATTGACGAGAGCAGCGCCACCGCGTTCGGCGACTACGCCGCCGGGTCGAACCACGTGCTGCCCACCGGCGGCGCCGGACGCTTTCAGGGACCGCTCGGGCCCGGCGCCTTCAGGCGCCGGACCACGACCGTCCAGATGACGCAGGATGCGGCCCGGGAGCTCGCTCCGACGGTCGCTACATTGGCCCGCGCCGAGGGCTTCCCGTTGCACGCCGACTCCGTCGAAGCGAGGGCAAAGGACTAGGGCATGTCGCGCACCGCTGAGATCAACAGAGAGACGAAGGAGACCAAGGTCAGCCTGCGTCTGGACCTGGACGGCGGCGAGGCGAAGATCTCGACCGGCGTCGGCTTCCTCGATCACATGCTCGAGCTGGTCTCCCGCCATGGGCGCATCGGCCTCGAGATCGAGGCGAGCGGCGACCTGCAGACCGGGGCGCACCACACCACCGAGGACATCGGGATCTGCCTGGGGCAGGCCATTGACGACGCCCTGGGGGACCGCGCCGAGATCCGCCGCTACGGCTCTGCGCTGGTGCCGATGGACGAGGCTCTCGGCGAGGCCGCGATCGACATCTCGGGCCGGCCTTTCTGCGCGTTCGAGGCCGACCTCCCGGACGTGACGATCGCGGGCTTCGACTCCGAGCTCACCGAGGAGTTCTTCCGCGCCCTTTCCAACAACTCCAAGATCACCCTGCACCTCTGGGTGCGCTCCGGGTCGAACGCGCATCACATGATCGAGGCCTGCTTCAAGGCCTTCGCCCGGGCGCTGCGGGAGGCCGTCTCGATCGATCCCGACGAGAGCGGGGTGCCATCCACCAAAGGCACGCTGACCGAATGACGCGGATCGCCATCCTCGACTACGGGATGGGGAACCTCCGCTCGGTCGAGAAGGCGCTGGAGCGGGTCGGAGCCGAGGCGGAGATCACCGCCGATCGCGCGCGGGTGGAAGCCGCGGACGGCGTGATCCTCCCGGGCGTTGGGGCATTCCCCAGTGCGATGAGCCGGGTCCACGAGACCGGGCTAGACGAGCTGGTCGCGGATCGCGTCGAGGCCGGGGTCCCGGTGCTGGGAATCTGCCTGGGAATGCAGTTGCTCTTCGAGTCCTCGGTCGAGAACGAGGGCGCCGGCGGCCTCGGGCTGCTGGGGGGGATCGTCGCCCCTCTCGAGGCGAATGGGTACAAGGTTCCGCACATCGGCTGGTCGCCGGTCCACTGGGAGCACGTTTCACGGCTCACCGAGGGCCTGGGCGAAGAGACCCCGTTCTACTTCGTCCACTCGTTCGCGCCCCGGCCGGCCGCCGTTGGCGACGTGCTCGGCACAGCGGCGTACGGCGAGCGCTTTGCCTGCGCGGTGGAGCGGCCGCCGCTCTTCGGCGTCCAGTTTCACCCCGAGAAGTCGAGCTCGGCGGGGCTCGGGCTCCTCGCCAACTTCGTGCGCGTCTGCGCTTGATCCTCTTCCCGGCGATCGACATCCGCGGCGGCAAGGCGGTCCGCCTCGCCCAGGGCGACTATGACCGTGAGACGGCCTACGAGGACGACCCGGTGGTCGCCGCCCGGCGCTGGGCGGATGGCGGGGCGCGCTGGCTGCACATCGTCGACCTCGACGGCGCCCGAGCCGGCGAGCCGGTCAACCTCGAGCACGTGCGGCGGATCGTCTCCGCGGTGAGTCTGCCGGTCCAGCTCGGCGGCGGCCTGCGCGACTCGAAGAAGGTCGAGGAGGCCTTCTCCTCGGGTGTCGAGCGCGTCGTCCTCGGGACCGCCGCCGTCCGCGACCCCGAGATGGCCGCGGCGATCGCATCGGCGCATGGCGAGCGGGTGGTGGCCTCGGTGGATTCCCGTTCAGGAAAAGTCGCGGCGGAGGGCTGGACGGTGGCCTCGGACCTGGGCACGGCCGAGGTGATCGCCGCACTCACCGAGCGCGGACTGCGTCGCTTCGTCTACACACCGGTCGACGTCGACGGCCTGATGGAGGGGCCGGACCTCGCTTCCCTGCGGGAGGCCGCCGCCGCCACCGACGCCGAGCTGATCTACTCGGGCGGGATCGGGACGCTCGACGATCTGCGCTCCCTCTCGGAGTTGGGGCTCGAGAACCTCGGCGGAGTGATCGTCGGACGGGCGCTCTACGAGAGCCGCTTCGGCGTGGCCGAGGCGCAGTCGGTCCTCGATCCGTAAGCGGATAGGTTCCCTCGCATGGCAAGACTCTTCGGGCCGTTCTTCGTCTTCGCGGGGATCATGCACTTCGTCAGGACGCGCTGGTACGAGCGGATCATGCCGCCGTACATCCCGCGCCACCGCGAGCTCGTCTACGCCAGCGGCGTGGCGGAGATCGCCGGCGGCCTGGCGACGATGCACCCGCGCACCCGCAGGGTCGGCAGCGCCTGGAGCATCGCCACGCTGGTCGCGGTCTTCCCCGCCAACCTCCACATGGCGATCGAGTGGGAGCGCTACGAGAAGGGCATTCCCGGCGGCCGAAATGCTCTCTACGCCCGGCTGCCGGTTCAGCTTCTGTTCATCGCCTGGGCCTACGCCGCCGGCGACTGGAACTAGTCGAGACCGGCGGCCGCCATCGCGGCGTCCCGGTCGCCGTAGTCCTTCAAATGCGACATGAGTCCGTCGCGGAGGTCACCAGGCAGGCGCTCGACACCACCACCTCGGCCCCGCTGCCACGGCCTCGGAGCCGGATCCGGCCTAGCGCGAGGACGCGCGCGTCGTCGAGGGTGCGAACGTCGTCGTACTCGGGCACAAACACCTCGAAACTCGCGCGGGTGTCCTCGTAGAAGGTGCGCATCCCGTCGTGTCCCCGAAAGGCTCCCTCGGTCGCCGATCGCAGCGGCTCGAAGCTCCCCTGGGAATCGCTCAGCGCGAGGGCCATTTCCGGGTCATCGTCGATCAGCGCCTTGATCGCCCGCTGGAAGAGCTCGACCTTGTCTTCCGACACGGCGGCAACGTTACTCTCGGACAATGGTCCTGAAGCGAGTCATTCCCTGCCTCGACGTTGACAACGGCCGCGTCGTCAAGGGCACCAACTTCGTCGACATCCGGGACGCCGGCGACCCGGTGGAGCTCGCGGAGCGCTACGACACGGAGGGCGCTGACGAACTGATCTTCCTCGACATCACCGCCTCCCACGAGAGCCGCGAGACGATCGTCGACCTCGCCCGCCGCACCGCCGACAACGTCTTCATCCCGTTCACGATCGGCGGTGGCATCCGCTCAGTGGAGGATGCGCAGGCCGTGCTCGACGCCGGCGCCGACAAGGTCTCCGTCAACTCGGCGGCGCTGGAGCGGCCCGAGCTGATCTCGGAGCTCGCCGTGGTCTTCGGCTCCCAGTGCGTGGTGATCGCGATCGACGCCAAGCGCCGCGGCGCGGGGGACACGTCCGAGACCTGTCAGGCGCCGCCCGGTTTCTTCGGCGACGCCGAGTGGGACGTCTACGTGCACGGCGGCCGCAGCAGGGTCGAAGGCCGCGAGGCGGTCGCCTGGGCGAAGGAGGCGACCGAGCTGGGGGCGGGGGAGGTCCTGCTGACCAGCATGGACCGCGACGGGACCACCGACGGCTACGACCTGGAGCTGACCCGCGCGGTCTCCGTGTCGGTCGGCGTTCCCGTGATCGCCTCGGGCGGCGCCGGCGAGCTCGACCACCTGGTCGAGGCCGTGACCGCCGGGCACGCGGACGCCGTGCTCTGCGCCTCGATCTTTCACTACGGCGCCCACACGATCGCCGAGGCGAAGGAGCGGATGGAGAGGGCTGGGATCCCGGTCCGGGCCGTCTAGCCCTTCTGCTTCCCCGAGCCCTTGCTGCCCGACTTCTTCTTCGTGGGCTGCTTCGCCTTCTTCGGCGCCTGGATGATCCCGTTGACGGCGGGCCCCTGGCCCGGCGTCAGCGCGTAGAGCGTCTTGTAGCCGGTCAGGAAGATCTCCTTGCCGTCGGAGATCACCGGATTGTAGGCCCCGTCCGAGTACTCGAAGACCTTGTGGCCGTTGGCTGCGTTGAATCCGTAGGTGGAGGTGTGCTGCAGGTCTGCGACGTAGACCGTGTCGCCGATCAGGCTCGCCGCCCCCGAGATCGAGCCGAGGTTGTGTTGGCTCCAGCGCTCCTCGCCGGTGCGCGCGTCGAGCGCGTAGAAGTTGCCGTCATAGGAACCGAAATAGATGGTGGGCGGGGTGTCCGGGGTGCGTGCCGCTACCGCACCGGCGTAGACGTAGTTGCTGGTCGAATGGCTCCAGGCGAGCCGGCCGGTCTGCTGGTCGAAGCTGTACATGCGCCCGTCGGTGTTGCCTACGTAGACGCGGCCGAAGGCGACCGCGGCGGTGGCGTAGAACTGGCCGGTCCGGCCGAAGCTCGTCCCCTGCGAGCCCGTCTGCCACTTGATCGAGCCGTCGTTGACGTGGATGGCCGTCATCTCGCCGCTGTAGTCGCCGACGTAGACGATCCCGTCGCTATAGGCCGGGGCGGCCTTGACAGCGCCATTCACATGCCTCTCCCAGATCGTCTTGCCCGTCTTCTTGTTGAAGGCGAAGATCGTGTTGCACTCGCAGCCGACGATCACCTTGTTGCCGACGATAAGGGGGGAGGACTCCGATCGCCCCGGCAGCGGGTGCTGCCAGTAGGTGTGCCCGTCGTAGGCCGCCAGGGCGATCACCTGTCCCGGGTCCAGATTGGAGATGTAGAGGATGCCGTCGCTGAAGGTCGGCGCTGAGGCGTTCAGGTGTGCGATCTGCCGCTTCCAGCGGGCCTTGCCGGTGCGGGCCTTGAGCCCGAATGCGAGGCCGTTGTTGTTGACCCCGAAGAGCTGGTTGCCGACAAGGATCGGGGAGTACTCGAGCAGATGGCCGCCCTTGAACCGCCAGCGGATCGAGAACGGCGGCTTCACCTCAGGCGCATCGAGGTAACGGGTCCGCTCCTCGGTCAACCCATACATCGGCCAGTCGGTGGTCCCGGAGACGGGATGCGGCGCCTCGCTGGTGATCGTGCATGGGGCGGTGCAGGACTTGTCGCCCGGCCGCTTCAGGACCACGTAGCCGACGAGGGCGATCACGACCGCGGCGACGCCGGCGGCGACGCCGATCGTCATCCAGCGGTGGTTGCTCCAGAGGTTTTTGATCGTCGCGCGCATACGATCCCGCCCGGGCCATGAGCGAAGTGGCCCATCGTAGGAGAGCGCGCTGATGCCGGACACAAGGGAAATCGACCCCGCACGTCTGCCTGAGCTGGTCGCTGCCCTGCCGGGGATCGACGCCGTGCGAGCAATCGCCGAGAGGGTCCCGACGTACCTGGTCGGCGGCGTCATTCGGGACCTGCTGCTGGGAGGGGACGGAGTCGATCTCGACGTGGCGGTGGAGGGCGACCCCGACACCCTCTCGGAGATGCCCGGCTTCGAGCCCGAGCGGGACAGCCTCTTCCTGACCGGTCGCCTGAGAACCGGTGATGAGGAGATCGACATCGCCCGCGCCCGCGCCGAGACCTATCCGCGTCCGGGCGCCCTGCCCGAGGTTCGTCCGGCGGCGATCGCCGACGACCTCGCCCGACGCGACTTCACCATCAACGCCATGGCCTTTCCGCTCGGCGGCGACGGCGAGCTGATCGATCCCCACGGCGGCGTCGACGATCTCCGAGCGAGCCTGATCCGGGTGCTGCACGACGGCTCCTTCGTCGACGACCCGACCCGGGCCATGCGGGCGGCGCGCTACGCCGCCCGCTTCGGGTTCGATCTCGACCCAGACACGGAGCGCCTGCTGAGCGAGACGGACCTCACCACGGTCTCCGAGGACCGAGTCCGGAACGAGTTGCAGAAGATCGCCGCCGAGGAGGAGCCTGCCACGGCCCTTCAGCTGTTGCTCGACTGGAGGGTGTTGCCGACCCTGGACCCGGAGGCGCCGTCACGTGCGGACGAGGTGGCGCGCCTGGCGTCGCAGCAGCCGTGGACCGGCTGGGTGGACCGGGAGCTGGCCGTGATGCTGGCGATCACGAGGCCGCTGCCCCAGATCCGCGAGCTGGCCGCCGCGACGCCTGAGAGGCCGTCCGAGATCGTCCGCCTGGCCGAGTCCTGGGATCCGGCGCAGCTGCTGGTGGCACGCGCCCTGGGAGCCGAGTGGCTCGACCGCTACGCGGACGAGTGGCGGCACGTTGCCCTGGAGATCGGCGGAGAGGATTTGATCGCGGCCGGAGTTCCGGAGGGCCCGGCGATCGGCCACGGCCTCGAGGCCGCGCTCTCCGGCAAGCTCGACGGCGAGCTCTCGGGCCGCGACGAGGAGCTCCGCATCGCGCTAGCCGCCGCCAGGGGCGAGATCCCGGAGGACTAGCAGGGCCCTGATCTAGCCTGCCCGGATGGAGTGGCGCGAGCGAGATGGTGTTCGCTGGCTCGAGGCGGAGCTGCCGGGAGCGAGGGCGGCCTTCTCGACGCGGCTCGGGGGGGTCTCCCGGGAGCCTTATGACGCTCTCAACGTGGCGATCATGACCGGCGACGAGCGCGATCACGTCCGGGAGAACCGGCGTCGACTGGCCGCGGCACTGGGGCGCGCGCCCGAAGGGGTGGTGATGGGCCGCCAGGTCCACGGCGCGGAGCTCCGTAGGCACGTCGAGCGCCAGGTGCCGGGCGTCTACGCCGAAGTGGTGAAGAGCCCAGACGAGGTCGACGCACATGCGACCTCCAACCCGGACCTGACCCCGCTGGTGATGGTGGCGGACTGCCTGCCCGTCGCCCTGGCCGGCTCCCGCGGCGTGGCGATGGCTCACTGCGGCTGGCGGGGGCTCGCCGGCGGGATCGTCGCCAGGGCGGCCGAGTCGGTCGACGCGGAGGGCGCCATCGTCGGTCCGGGGATCGGCCCCTGCTGCTACGAGGTCGGAGACGAGGTCCTCGCCGAGTTCGCCGACCTCGACGACGTCGCGGACGGCCGGATGCTCGATCTGCCCGCGGTCGCCACCGCCCTGCTGGAGCGGGCCGGGGTCGAGACAGTTGAGACGAGCGGCCTCTGCACGAAGTGCGACCCCGATCTCTTCTATTCCCACCGCCGCGACGGCGAGCGCACCGGCCGCCAGGCCGGGCTGGTCTGGATGGACTGACGTGGTCGAGCCCGTCACAGACCTCGATCCGGCCCGCGTCCGCTACAACCTCGAGCGGGTCCGCGAGCAGGCGGGCCCGGACGTCGAGATCCTCGCCGCCACCAAGTACGTCCGCAGCGAGGACATGGGCGCGCTGGCCGAGGCCGGGATCGAGCTGGTGGGCGAGAACCGCCTCCAGGATCTCGATCAGAAGCGCGAGCGCTGGGGGGACCGCTTCACCTGGGACTTCATCGGGAACCTGCAAAGCCGCAAGGTGAAGAGGATCTTGCCGCTGGTGCGGTTGATCCACTCCGTGGCGACCGACTCGGTGCTGGAGCAGCTCGGGCGCCACGGCGGCCCGGACACCGAGGTGCTGGTGGAGGTGAACCTCTCCGAAGAGGAGGGAAAGGGCGGCATCGATCCCGCGAACCTCGACGAGTTCATTGAGCGCTGCCCGGTGACGGTGTCGGGGTTGATGACGATGCCGCCATACACCGAGGATCCGGCGGACTCGCGGCCGTATTTCAGGCGACTAGGCGGGCTCGCCTCCGAGCGTGGCCTCCAGCGCCTCTCGATGGGAACGAGCCAGGACTGGCCGGTCGCGGTCGAGGAGGGAGCGACGATCATTCGCCTGGGCTCCGTGCTTTGGTCATAATCGGTCAACACGGCCTGGAGGAATAACGGCCCTCAAGCCGAATCTGAGCCGAGATGGCGATCAGAGACACATGGAGACGCGCACTCGAGTATTTCGGCCTCGTTGAGGGCGACTACATCGAGGAGGGCGAATACGACGAGGGGGACACGGGCAGCGAGATGGCGCTCGATCCGAGCGCCGCGCCGCGCGAGGCCGTCGGCAGCTCATCCCGCCGCCGCGGGCGTGAGGAGGACATCGACGACATCTTCGGCGACGACGAGCCCGCGCCTCGGCGCGGCCGGATCCGCTCGGTCGACGACACGGCCGAGGAGCCCCAGCCCCGCCGCGGCCGCCGGCGCTCGTCCGCAGGCAACGGAGGAGGGGTCGCCTCCATGCACGTGGTCACGCCCAGGAGCTTCAACGACGCTCAGCAGGTCGCCGACGAGTTCAAGCGCTCGAAGCCGGTGATCATCAACCTTCAATCGACTGACCGCGAGCTATCCAAGCGGCTGATCGACTTCTCCTCGGGCATGACCTATGCCCTCGGCGGCGGGATGCAGCGCATCTCGCAGGGAATCTTCCTGCTCACCCCCGAGAACGTCGAGGTCTCCGCCGAGGAGAAGGCCCGACTGCTCGAGGGCGGCTTCTTCAACCAGTCCTAGCCAGCCGCGACGACGACCGGCGGCTCTCCCGGCTAGTTTTGCCGGATGCTGATCGACTGGATCGATCGCACGGTCGGACAGGCAACGGAGCGGGCGATCTGCTCGCGCCATCGTCGCCGGCTCCGGAAGGTCTCCTGGGACCGGGCTCTCGACCCCTCCGGTTCAGGTCGCTGGCCCGCCGGGGAGCCGCCGCCTCGCGAGGGGTGCTCGCTCGATGTCCTGATCGACGGCGAGGACGCGCTGCCCGCGATGGCCGATGCAATCTCGGCCGCGAGATCCCACGTTCACGTCGCCGGCTGGTTCGCAAGCCCCGACTTCGAGCTCATTAGAGGCGCCGGAGCGGTTGCACTCCGTGACCTGCTGGCGGAGACCGCGGAGGGGATTCCGGTGCGTGTACTGCTCTGGGCCGGTTCCCCCGCGCCGGTCTTCTCGCCGACCCGCAGGACCGTGCGCGAGGTACGGGACAAACTCACCAAGGGCACCCGAATCCAGTGCGAATTGGACGCACGGGAGCACCCGATCCACTGCCACCACGAGAAGATCATCGTTGTCGATGACGAGGTCGCGTTCGTTGGCGGAATCGACCTGACCGAGCTGGGCGGCGACCGCTTCGATCGCTCTCACCATCCTCACCGGGACGGCGTCGGCTGGCATGACGTCTCCTCCCGGCTTCGCGGCCCCATCGTCGGTGATGTGGCCGGGCACTTCGCCCTCCGCTGGAAGGAGGTCACCGATGAGAATCTCGCCCCGGCCCTGCCGGCGACGCGGGCCCGGGCAGGCGAGCAGACGGTCAAGCTCATCCGGACGATCCCGCAGGGCGTCTATGAGCGCATTCCCCGAGGCGACTACAGGATCCTCGAGGCGTACGTCCGCGCCCTGCGTTCAGCCCAACGCCTGATCTACATTGAGAACCAGTTCCTCTGGTCGCCCGAGATAGTCGAGATCCTCACCAGCAAGCTCGCGAATCCACCTTCGGAGGAGTTTCGAATCGTCGTTCTGCTCCCCGTTCGCCCCAACAACGGTGCAGATGTCACCCGCGGGCAGGCCGGAGAGCTCGAGAGAGCCGATGACGGGGCCGGGCGCTTCGTCGCCTGCTCGATCTATGCCCAGGGCGATCGCGGGGATCCGACACCGGTCTACGTTCACAGCAAGGTCTGCATCGTCGACGATCAATGGTTGACGCTCGGCTCGGCGAACCTCAATGAGCGCTCGCTCTTCAACGACTCGGAGGTGAATGTCTGCTGCGAGGACCCCGCGCTTGCCACCGCGGTTCGCGAGCGGCTCTGGGCGGAGCACCTCGAGATGCCGATCGAGAAGGTGAAGGCCACGGAGGCGGTGGAGCTCGTCGATCACGTTTGGCGTCCCGTCGCCGCAGAACAGGCCGAGCGTCGCGAATCCAAGCAGCCTCTGACACACCGGCTTGTTCGTCTGCCCGGGGTCTCGCGCCGCTCGCGGCGATTGCTCGGCCCCCTGGACTACTTCGCGGTGGACGCCTGACGTGACGGTTCGCGCCGTCGGGGTCGTCCTGGCCCCCGGAATAGAGTTCTCACCATGAGGGTCGGCTTCGTGGGTGCAGGAAACATGGCCGGAGGGCTTGCCCGCGGTTGGGCGGCCGCGCGCGGCGAGACCGGCGCCCCCGAGGCGATGCTCTTCGCCGACGCTGATCACGAGCGGGCGAGAGAGCTCGCCGAGGAGGTCGGCGGCGAGGCGATGGAGGGGAACCTCGCCGTTGCGGACGGCTGCGACCTGGTCATTCTCGCCGTCAAGCCGAATGTTCTCGACGAGGTCGCCCCGGACCTGGTCCAGGCCGGGACACCCGTGCTGTCGATCCTGGCCGGCACCTCGCTCAATGCTCTCCACGAGGCCCTCCCGGGGATCGACCTGGTCCGGGTCATGCCGAATCTGGGGGCGCAGGTCCGTCAGGCGGTGCTCTGCGTCGTCCACGCGAAGAGCGTGGGCGAGGCCGAGCGAGGGCGGATCGAGCAGATGCTCGGCCTGCTGGGAGACGTGATCGAGCTGGACGAGGGCCTGATCGACGCCGCGACAGCGATCATGGGTTGCTCGCCCGGTTACCTGGCGCTGATGGCCGAGGTGCTTGTCGAGGCCGGAGTCCGGGAGGGCCTCACCGAGGATCAGTCCCTGCGCATGGTGGCCCGCGCGATGAGCGCCACCGGTCGACTGCTCGACCTCCACGACCCGACGGCTCTGAAGAACGCCGTGGCGTCACCGGGAGGCATGACGGAGGCGGGGCTGAACGCGCTGGAGGAGCACAGGATCGAGGAGACGCTCCAGGCGGCGGTGGACGCCTCGCTGGAGCGAGTGCGCGAGTGAGCCCGCTCCTGGCGGTCACGCGTGATGACGTCGCGAACTACGTCAACGCGGTGTTCCTCGTCTACTTCATCCTGATCTTCATCCGGATCCTGATCTCCTGGATTCCTCGGATGCCCTACTACCCCTGGCTGCGGACGACAGTCGACTTCGTCCACCAGGTGGTCGACCCGTTCCTGAACATCTTCAGGCGCCTGCTCCCGCCGCTCGGCGTGGGCGGCATGGGCCTCGACCTCAGCCCGATCCTCGCGATCGTCGTCCTCAGCATCGTCTGGCGTGTGGTCGTATCCCTGATCGCCGGTTGAGGCGGCTTGACCGAACGGGTCGCGCCTCGGCTCCGCCTCAGCGCGCCCTCGCGTTACTGGTCCCCGCCCTGGTCGCCTGCGGCGTCATCGTCGCGCTCGACCAGGGCACGAAGGCGCTCGCCACGTCGCTCGTCTCGCGCGGCGACCGGGTCGAGGTGCTTCCGTTCCTCCACATCGAGAATGTCCGCAACAAGGGGGTGGCCTTCGGGATCGGCGGCGACATCTCGGCGGTGCTCATCGCCGCGACCGTAGTGCTGCTGCTCGGATTCCTCGTCTTCTTCGCCGTCCGCGGCGGGAGCGGATGGCTCGTCTGGCTACCGGCGGCCCTGTTGATCGGCGGTGCGCTCGGGAACCTCGCCGACCGGGTTCGCGATGGCGCTGTCACCGACTTCATCAGCGTCCCGCTCTGGCCGACTTTCAACCTGGCGGACCTCGCGATCACGGTCGGGGTGCTCCTGCTGCTCTTCGACGTGGAGCGCTCCGGGGCGCAGCGGAGAGGATCTTGAGGCCGGAGGCCGAGCGCCTGATCGTCCACCTGGACCGAGACCTGGCCGTGATCGAGAAGCCCGCGGACCTGGTGGTGCACTCGGCACCCTCGCACCACGGTGAGACCCTGGTCGACCTGCTGGACGGGATCGCGGCGGGGGAGAGGGTGGGCGCCCCGGCATCGTCCACCGACTCGACAAGGACACCTCCGGCCTGATGCTCGTCGCCCGCGACCACGCTTCTCACCGAGCGCTCGCCCGAATGGTGAAGGCGCGCGAAGTGGGTCGCGAGTACACGGCGCTTGTCGAGGGGCACCTGGACAGCCGCGCCGGGACCATCGACGCCCCCCTCGGGCGGCACCGCCGCCGCCGCACGCAGCGCGCGGTTCAGGGCGCGGGGTCCCGCGAGGCGCGCACCCACTTCGAGGTGGTCGAGGCACTGCCCGCCGACACGCTCGTCCACGCTCGCCTGGAGACCGGCCGCACCCACCAGATCCGAGTCCACTTCGCCGCGATCGGACATCCGGTCACCGGCGACCCCGAGTACGGCTCGCGCGGCAGACACGGCCTGAAGCGCCAGTTCCTGCACTCCTCCCGGCTCAGCTTCACCCACCCGCGCACGGGCGAGCAACTCGAGTTCACGTCGGAGCTGCCGGTGGATCTGAGCACAGCCCTGCAATTGGCACGCCTCCCAGGAGGCGGACGTGGAAACAGCTCGTAGGCAAGAGGTCAACGTCAGCCGGGCACGGATCGAGCCTACTCCTCGTCGACGACACCGGCCTGCGAGACGCGCCACAACGGCCGGATGCCGCCCAGCGCCTACAATCCCGCGGACTTTGCACGCAACCCCCGCCGAGAGGCACGGGACGCTGCTCGGGCAGAGCCCGGGTTCCCGCAGCCGCGACGGGGCCAACACGAAACGGGTTGCTCCTGCGGAGCACCCTCGAACCGACAAGCGACAGGAAGGTCAGATGGCCGAGGTAGGCATTAAGGAGCTGCTGGAGGCCGGAGTTCATTTCGGCCACCAGACGCGGCGCTGGAATCCCCGGATGCGCCGCTTCATCTACGGGGAGCGCGAGGGGATCCACATCATCGATCTCCTCCAGACGGAGCAACTGCTAAAGCAGGCGACCGACTTCGTCACGGAGGTCGCGGCGAAGGGCGGCGTGATCCTCTTCGTGGGGACCAAGAAGCAGGCCCGCGACTCGGTCCAGGAGTGGGCCGAGCGCTGCGAGATGCCATACGTGAACCGGCGGTGGCTCGGCGGGCTGCTCACCAACTTCAACACGATCCGCAAGCGGATTCAGCGGCTGCACGAGCTGCGCGAGCTCAAGGAGGGGGGGCGCCTCGACCTGCTGCCCACCAAGGAGCGGATGTCGATGGAAGCCGAGCTGCGCAAGCTCGAGTACAACCTCGGCGGCGTCGCAGACATGCAGCGCATCCCGGACGCGGTGATCATCATCGACCTGAAGACCGAGGAGATCGCCCTGCGCGAGGCCGAGCGCCTCGAGATCCCGATCATCGGCCTGGTGGACACGAACTGCGATCCCGGTCCGGTCAGCTACGTGATTCCCGGCAACGACGATGCGATCCGCTCCTGCGATCTGATCATCGGCGGCCTGGGCTCCGCCATCGAGGGCGCCGCCGCGAAGTGGCGCGAGGAGGAGGCACGGCGGCGCGCCGAGGAGGAGGAACGGAAGCGCAAGGAAGAGGAGGAACGCAAACGCCGTGAGGCCGAGGAGAAGGCCAAGCAGGAGGCGGAGGAGAAGGCGAAGGCCGAGGCGGAAGCCAAGGCCAAGGCCGAGGCGGATGCCAAGCAACAGGCAGCCGCCAAGCAGTCCGAGGCCGTGAAGGAGGCCGCCGAGGAGATCCCGCAGCCCCAGCCGGATGGCGATGCCAAGCCGCATGACGCGAAGGGCTCGGACGAGGAGGCTCAGCGCGAGGCGGCCATCGAGGTGCCTCAGCCGCCCCCGGCGGACGAGGCCGAACCGACGCCCGAGCCGGCTCCTACCCAGAGCGGGGGTGAGTCCTGATGGCTGTGACGGCGGCCGACGTGAAGGCCCTTCGCGAGCGTACCGGCGCTCCGATCGTGGACGTGAAGAACGCGCTGGAGGAGGCCGAAGGCGACGAAGCCAAGGCCATCGAGATCCTCCGCAAGAAGGGACAGGCCTCGGCGGCGAAGCGCAGCGGACGCGGCACGTCGGAGGGGGTGGTGGAGGCCTACATCCACGCCGATGCCCGCAAGGGCGCCCTGGTCGAGGTCCAGTGCGAGACCGACTTCGTCGCCCGCAACGAGGACTTCAAGGAGTTCGCCCGCCAGGTCGCAATCCACATCACTGCGATGAACCCCGACCACGTCACCTTTGAGGACATCCCCGAGGAGGACGTCGCCCGCGAGCGCGGCATCTTCGAGGAGAAGGCGAAGTCGGAGGGCAAGCCCGACGACGTGGTCGAGAAGATCGTCGACGGCCAGCTCCGCAAGTGGGCCTCCGAGGTCGTCCTGCTCGACCAGAAGCACTTCAACGAGGAGCGCTACGAGGGCAAGACGATCGAGGACCTGCGCGCCGAGGTCGCCGCCAAGACCGGCGAGAACGTGCGCATCGCCCGCTTTTCGCGTTTCGAGGTGGGTCAGGAGTAAACCTCCCTTGGCCTCGGCCCGCTTCAATCGAATCCTGCTGAAACTCTCCGGCGAGGCCCTGATGGGCGATCTCGAGTACGGCACCGATCCCGAGCAGATCGAGCGGATCGCCAATCAGGTGCGCGAGGTCCGCGTCCAGGAGGTCGAGGTCGCGATCGTGGTGGGCGCCGGCAACATCTACCGCGGCCTCGAGGGGGCCGCCAAGGGGATGGATCGCGCGACCGCCGACTACATGGGGATGCTCGCCACGGTCCTCAACGCGCTGACGCTCCAGGACGCATTGGAAAAGGTCGGGGTGGACACCCGGGTCCTCTCCGCGATGGCCGTCACCGAGGTCGCGGAGCCCTACATCCGCCGCCGGGCGATCCGACATCTGGAGAAGGGCCGCGCGATCATCTTCGCCGCCGGCACCGGCAACCCGTTCTTCACCACCGACACCGCGGCGGCCCTGAGGGCCCTGGAGATCCACGCGGAGGCGATCCTGATGGCGAAGAACGGGGTGGAGGGCGTCTACACCGCGGATCCCTCGATCGACCCGACGGCCGAGTTCCTTCCCGAGATCAGCCACCGACAGGCGATGGAACGCGGCCTGCGGGTGATGGACTCGACCGCCCTGTCGCTCTGCATGGACAACGACCTGCCCATCTACGTCTTCAACATGGCGGACGAGCGCAACATAGATAGGATCGTGACCGGAGAGAGGGTGGGGACGTTGGTGTCGAGCAAGCCCGCAACCGAGCTGGCTCCCGGGGTGCGCAGCTGATGAGCGAGATCGTCGACGAGCTACTGACGGACGCGAAGGAGCGGATGCAGAAGTCGGTCGAGTCGACGCGCAACGAGCTCGCCACTGTCCGCACGGGACGTGCCTCTCCGCATCTGCTCGATCGCCTCGACATCAACTACTACGGCGCCCAGACGCCCCTCAAGCAGCTCGCCCAGGTGGCGGCCACCGACGCTCGCATGCTGACCGTGACGCCCTACGACAAGTCCTCTATCGGTACGATCGAGAAGGCGGTCATGGAGTCAGACCTCGGCCTCACTCCGTCCAACGACGGCAACGTCATCCGCCTCCAGATCCCAGAGCTCACGGAAGAGCGCCGCAAGGAGCTCGTCAAAGTCGTCCACGGGGTCGCCGAGCAGGGCCGTGTGGCGGTCCGCAACATCCGCCGCGACGTCATGCACGACCTCCGCGAGCTGAAGAAGGACGGCGAGGCCGGCTCCGATGAGGAGCACCATGGCGAGACCGAGCTCCAGAAGCACACCGACGAGGCGATCGGCGAGATCGACTCCCTCCTCAAGGGCAAGGAAGAAGAGATTCTCGAGGTCTAGCCTCGGCTGGATCTGGAGCTTCTCCTGATGCCAGCCGAGTACGTCGCGATCATCACCGACGGCAATGGGCGATGGGCTCAACAGCGAGGCCTGCCCGTCATCGAGGGCCACAGGGCAGGCGCCGACGTCGTGCAGGAGCGGCTCCGTGATGCGGTCGAGTTCGAGGTCAAGGAGCTGACCGTCTATTCCTTCTCGACGGAGAACTGGACCAGGCCCAAGCAGGAGGTCGACGGCCTGATGGCGATGTTCGCCGAGCGGATCGACAGCGAGACGCCCGAGCTCAAGGAGGAGGGTGTGCGCATGCGCTTCATCGGCCGGCGCGAAGGGATCAGCGAGGAGCTCATCGCCCGGATGGACTGGGCCGAGGCCGAGACCGGGGGCAACGACCGGATCACGCTCTTTGTCGCCTTCAACTACGGTGGCCGCGCGGAGATCCTCGATGCCGCCGCGGCGTATGAGGGAGGAGGGGAGGAGGCGTTTCAGAGCCACCTCTACGCGCCCGAGATGCACGATCCCGACGTCCTGATCCGCACCAGCGGCGAGCAGCGCATCTCGAACTACTTGCTCTGGCAGTGCGCCTACTCCGAGTTCGTCTTCCGCGACGAGCTCTGGCCGGACTTCAGCCGCGAGGTCTTCCGGGCCGCGCTCGACGAGTATGAGGAGCGCCAGCGGCGCTTCGGGGCGAGGTAGCGATGGTCGAGAAGCTCGACCCCTTCGACCACGACCCGTTCGAGGAGATGCCGCCCGAGCCGGAGATCATCGTCAGGCGCGCCGACGACGACGAGAAATCTCCCAGCAGGGGCCGCGGTCTCAAACGGCTGATTCCCGAGATGTCGGAGACAACCGCCCGGGTCGTGGTCGCGATTCCGTGGATCGTCTTCGCGATCGCAATCGTCAGCGCCGGCGGGGCCGTGTTCGCCGCGGCGATGATCGGGCTCGCGATCCTCGGCCTGCGGGAGTTCTTCCTGATGGCCCAGCCCGAGCAGCCGATCACGTTGCCGGGGTACGCGGTCGCCGCGGGGATGGTGATCGCGGCCCACTACGGCACCGCCTTCCAGATAGTGCTGGTCTTCGCCGCGCTTTTCCCCCTGGCCTTCGCGTTCGCCGCCGTTCGCCGTTCGCACGAGGCGATCACCACCTCGATCGCCTTCACGGTCCTCGGCGTCGCCTGGATGGGGCTCGGCTTCTCGCACGCAGTCCTCCTCCGGGACCTGCCGACGCACGGCGGCGCGCTGCTGATCGACGTCCTGGTGGCGACCTTCCTGGGCGACACGGCGGCCTACGCAGCGGGCCGCCTCTTCGGTTCTCGCAAGATCACGCCGCGGATCTCGCCCAACAAGACGGTGGAGGGCCTAATCGGCGGATTCATTGGAGCGACCCTGGGCTTCTGGTTCGCCGGTCTCTACCAGGACTGGCTGGCCGGCACGGACGCCCTGATCATGGGAATGTGCATCGGGTTGATCGCGCCGGTCGGAGACCTCTTCGCTTCGCTGATCAAGCGCGACCTCGGCGTCAAGGACACCGGCCGCCTCTTCGGACCCCACGGCGGCCTGATCGACCGGCTCGACGCCGTGCTCTTCACCGTGGTCGTGGGCTACTACCTCGCCATCGCGTTCGTCTACTGACCAGAGGCCCGACTAGCGCCCGGAACGCGGCTTCACCGGGGAGACCGTCAGGTCCGCCGGCGCGCCGTGGGCGTCGAGCTGGCGCTCCCTGCCGAACTTGAAGCGCCCCCCGGCGAGCTCCTGCCGGACGCTGTCCGAGACGAGCACCTCGCCGCCCTTGGCCGCATCCCCGACCCGTGCCGCGATGTTCACGTCCACGCCGAGGAAGTCGCCCTTCACCTTGCGTGGAGTGCCACGGTGGACGCCGGCGCGCTGCTCCGGCCGATAGTCGTCGACCTTGATCTTCGAGATCATGCGCTGGGAGGCCAGGGCCGCCTTGACGGCAGCCTCGGCGTCGCCGAAGACGGCCATCGCTCCGTCGCCCATGCGCTTCACCACCGCTCCCTTATTGGACGAGATCGCCTTCTGTTCGGCGTCGCCCACCTGGCGAAGCACCTCGAGGGCAGCCTCGTCGCCGGCAACGAGGGCCCAGTCGGAGAAGCCGACCAGGTCGGTGAAGAGGATCGCGACGTCGGCGTTCCCACGCCTGCGCCGCTGGGCCTCCGACAGCGCCTGCCAGGCCTGAAGCGCGCCCTTGCCGATCTCCCGCATGGCGCTCGGGCCCTTCGGCTGTACCTGCTGCATCAGGCGCTGCATCGGCTCGGGCATCTCGGAGGTCTCCGGCTCGCCACCGGGGATCAGGCGTCTCAGGAATCTGGCGGTCGCGACCAGCTGAGGATTCGCATCGGTGCGGCGAACCGCCTCCCGGATGCTCTCCGCATCGATCCCGGGATCGTCCTTCCGTGCGCGCCTCCGCTTGGCCATCGCCCGAATCCTCCCGGATTCCTGAAGGAATCTGCCCGGTACCGCAACTTCTCGGCCTCATGCTGTTTCGTCAGCGAACGCTCACGACGTAAGAAAGGGAGTGGTTCTGGATGAGGAAGCTCTTCAACCGCCGGCCCTCCGCCGGCGCCGTGATCGGGTTCATCGCGCTCTGCGTGGCCCTCGGTGGAGGCGCGTATGCGGCCACGGCCAAGAAGGTCGAGTACAAGGGCCTCAGCAAGGACGCACGCCTGAAGGTGCTGCCCGTCAGCTCGACGAACGCGGGCACGGATTGCGATCCGTCCAGCCCGACCGACTACAAGATCTGCACCTCGGTGAACACCAGTGTGTCGACCGCGTTCCCGCGCCGGATCGCACTGGTCTTCAACGGGACCTTCAACTCCGTCGGTGCCGACAAGGCGCGCGGCGAGTGTCGCCTGCAGCAGGACGGGGCGGCTCTGAACGGCACCGCGATCAGGGTGGAGCCCACCATCCACGTTGATCCGGGTTCGCCGGCCAGCGAGGCCGACAAGGACTACGGCGACGGTTACGGGATCAACATCGTGACCACCGCGCAGGGCGGCAAGCACACGTACTCAGTCGCCTGCAACGAGGTCCATGGCGACCTCAGGGTCAAGCAGTTCCAGCTCTCCGCCTACACGGTCCGCTAGGGACTCACAGCTCCAAAGGACGTGCGCAGACGGGAGGTCCTCGGGCCTCCCGTCTGCGTTTCTGAGATGCAGCGCGCCGTTTACGGCGGGTTTGGACTGAGACCTACACTGGCCCCGTGAAGCGAGTGCTGATACTCGGATCGACCGGATCGGTCGGGACCCGGGCGCTCGAGGTGATCGCGGCGAGCGACGACCTCCAGGTCGCGGGGCTCTCCGCCGACTCGAGCTGGGAGCGGGTGCTCGCGCAGGCGCGCGACCACGGCGTCCCAGCGGTCGCTCTCGCGGACCCGGAATGCGCGGAAGAGGCCGCGGCTGCCTGGGGAGGCCAGGTGCTCGCCGGAGAGGACGGCGTTCGCGAGCTGATCCTCACCTCCAGGCCCGATCTGGTCCTGAACGCAGTGGTCGGCGCCGCCGGACTGGGGCCGACGATCGTGGCCCTGACAGAGGGAATCGACCTCGCCCTAGCCAACAAGGAGAGCCTGGTGATCGGCGGTGAGCTGGTCATGGCCCTCGCCGAGGCAGCTGACGCCCGGATCATCCCCGTCGATTCCGAGCATTCAGCGCTGTATCAGCTGATCCACGCAGAGCCACCCGGCACGGTGGACCACCTCGTCCTGACCGCGTCGGGCGGACCCTTCCGCGGGCGGACCGACCTGAGCGGGATCACCACCGATGAGGCACTCGCCCATCCGACCTGGGAGATGGGCGGCCGGATCACGATCGACTCGGCGACCCTGATGAACAAGGGCTTCGAGATGATCGAGGCGCATCACCTCTTCGGCGTCCCCTACGAGCGGATCGACGTGGTGGTCCATCCCCAATCCATCGTGCACGCCCTGGTCAACCTGAACGACGGCGGGTCGCTGGCCCACCTGGGCTACCCGGACATGAAGGTGCCGATCTCCTACGCGCTCCACCATCCCGAGCGCGCCGACGTCGACGTGCCCACGCTCGACCTGGCGAGGGTGGGGCAGCTCGACTTCGAGACACCGGACGCGGAGACCTTCGCCTGCCTGCGCCTGGCCCGCGAGGCCGGCGAGGTGGGGGAACGGCGCCCTGCGTTCTGAATGCCTCCGATGAGATCGCGGTCGAGGCCTTCCTCGACGACCGGATCCCGTTCACCGGCATCGCCGAGACGATCGACCGTACCCTCGAGGCCATCCCGGGCGGGCCGGTCCGCCACTTCGAGGAGCTCTTCGAGGTCGACGAGGCCGCCCGCGAGCATGCCCGCGGCGAGATCGAGGGTCTGGCGGTCGCGTGAGCTGGGTCCTGGTCTTCATCGGGTTCTGTGCGCTGATCGTCCTTCACGAGTTCGGCCACTTCCTGGCCGCAAAGGCAACCGGCATGAGGGTCGAGCGCTTCTTCCTCTTCTTTCCGCCGAAGCTGGTCAGCATCCGCCGGGGGGAGACCGAATACGGGATCGGCGCCATCCCCTTCGGCGGCTTCGTGAAGATCACGGGAATGAACCCCGAGGAGCTCGACGCCGCCGAACGCGGCGAGCACCTCCACAAGCCCGGGCTTCTCGAGCAGATAGAGGGGGCCGATTCCGGCCAAGAGACGCCCGGGTCGGTTGAGGGAGTCACGCCCCTGCCACCGGATGTGCTGGACCGGGCCTACTACAACCAACCTGTCTGGAAGAGAATCGTCGTGATCGGGGCGGGGCCGGCCATGAACATCTTGATCGCCTTTCTCGTCCTGTTCTTCCTTGCGCTGGGCACTTCGAGGGCGACCGACCTCGAGGTGGGCACGATCGAGCACGGCACGCCCGCCGAACATGCCCTTCAGAAGGGTGACCAGATCATCTCCGTGGACGGGGTGCGCCCGACGAATGGTGGATCAAAACCCACGGATTCCGAGCTCGGAGATCGTGCCGATGCGATTGCGAAGCAGGTCAACACCCACACCTGCGAGGCGACGCCGGTCAACGACTGCAAGGCGACGAGCCCTGCCGTATTCGTGGTCAAGCGCGACGGGCATCTGGTCACGGTGCGGGTGACGCCGTTCTACGACGCCAAAGCTCCCGCATTGAAGGACGGTGACCCGCCGGGCCGGTACAGGGTGGGCTTCGGCTTCCAGGCGGGGGGGCTGGTGCCGGAGAACCTGTCCGCCCCGCAGGCTGCAGGTCGCGCGGTCAGCTTCATGTGGGACGTCACCACGAAGACCGTCTCGACCTTTGCCCGCATCTTCGAGCCCGCGCAGCGCAAGCAGCTCTCAGGTGTGGTCGGGATCAGCGACGTCGCTCACCAGACCATCGAGTTCGGCGCCCGCGAGGCCCTGACCCTTCTCGCGGTGATCAGCCTGTCGCTGGCGATCATCAACCTGTTCCCGTTCCTGCCGCTCGACGGCGGCCACATCTTCTGGAGCCTCGTCGAGAAGGTCCGCGGACGCCGCGTGCCATTCAGCGTGATCGAGCGCGCCAGCGCGATCGGGTTCCTGTTGATCCTGGCGCTCTTCGTCATCGGCCTGAGCAATGACATCGGCCGGCTGAACGGACACGGCTTCAACGTCCGCTAGGCCAGTTGGCATCGTTTCCTCCTGGTGTAGCGTTATGCGAGGGTGCTCCTTGATGCGAGGGTGCGCGTCAGCGCAACCCGTGTGATGTTGGAGGAGCAACCCGTTTCTCGGATTTCTACCGAGGAGAGGAGAGCTGCCCGTGGAGGTCACGACTTCAGAGCGCCAGGCGAGCGGCGGGGAAGCGCCGAAGCTCCCTGCCGAGAACCTCGTCAAGGCCTTCTACGCCGTGGTCGATCGCCTCGGCGACGACCTTGCGATCCGCGACGAGGCGCGCGAGAAGGAGATCAGCTGGAACCAGCTTCGTGACACGGTCCACCGGATCGCCGGCGGGCTCGCGAAGCTGGGCGTGCGGAAGGACGACACCGTCGCGATCATGCTCGGCAACCGCTGGGAGTTCATCCCCACGGACCTTGCGGCCGTCTCCCTCGGCGCGATTCCGTTCTCGGTCTACCAGACCTACGCGCCGGAGCAGATCCAGTACCTCCTCTCGGACGCCGAGAGCAAGCTCGTCATCACCGAGCAGGCATATCTCGACAACGTCAATGAGGCGCGGAAGGGCCTCTCGGGGCTCGAACGCGTGATCGTCGTCGACGGCGACGGCGGCGATCTCACCCTCGACGAGCTCATGGAGATGGACCCGCAGTTCGATCCCGCCGAGTCCGTCGAGCAGATCGGCCTGGACGACATCCTGACGCTGATCTACACGTCCGGGACGACGGGGCCCCCGAAGGGCGTCCAGCTCACGCATCGCAACCTGCTGTTCGCCATCGCCACCGCGGACGAGCTGATCGACCTCCCGGAGCGGGGCGCCAAGGTGATCTCCTGGCTGCCGGCCGCCCACGTCGCCGAGCGAAACGCGCACTATTACCTGCCGGTCACCAAGGGCGTCTCGGTCACGGTCTGCTCCGATCCTCGCCGGATCGCCGAGTTCCTCCCCAAGGTGAGGCCGACCTGGTTTTTCGCGGTACCCCGGATCTTCGAGAAGCTCAAGGCCGGGCTCGAGGCGATGTTCGCGGGCCTTCCGGATGAGCAACGTGAGGCGGCCGAGAAGGGGCTCGAGGCGTCCCTGGCCAAGGTCCGCGCGGAGCAGGCGGGGGAGGCGGTCCCAGATGAGGTGGCCGTGGTGGCCGCCCAGGCCGATGAGCAGATGTTCTCCGAGCTGCGCAAGCAGCTCGGACTGGATGAGGCGCTCGCGGTCAACGCCGGCGCCGCACCGACTCCGCTCGAGGTGCTCGAGTTCTTCCACGCGATCGGCATCCCGATCGGCGAGCTCTGGGGCATGTCGGAGACCTGCGGGCTCGGCACCATCAACCCGCCCGACCGAATCAAGCTGGGCACCGTCGGGCCGCCGACGCCCGGGGTCGAGATCAGACTCGATGACGACGGCGAGGTGCTGGTGAAGGCCGATTGCGTGATGCCCGGATACCGCAAGCTGCCGGAGAAGAACGAGGAAGCGTTCACCGACGACGGCTGGCTCCGTACGGGCGACATCGGCGAGATCGACGAGGACGGCTATCTGAAGATCGTCGACCGCAAGAAGGAGCTGATCATCAACGCGGCCGGCAAGAACATGTCACCGGCGAACATCGAGTCTCATCTGAAGACGGCGAGCCCGCTGATCGGGCAGGCCTGCGCGATCGGCAATGGGCGCCCATTCAACAGCGCCCTGATCGTCCTCGACCCCGACTTCGCACCGGTTTGGGCCTCCCAGAACGGACTCGACGGCAAGTCACTCGAGGAGCTCGCCCTCGATGAGAAGACTCGCGACGCGATCCAGGCGGCCGTCGACCAGGCAAACACCAAGATGGCGCGCGTCGAGCAGATCAAGAAGTTCACGCTCCTGCCCCAGCAGTGGGAGCCCGGTGGCGACGAGCTCACTCCCACGATGAAGCTCAAGCGCAAGCCGATCGACGAGAAGTACGCCGAGGAGATCGAGGCGCTCTACTCGGGCTAGCCCGCTTGGAGGGACAGCGGAACAGGCGCGACGCCCGCCGAGCGGCGGAGCGGCGGCGGACGGTGCGCAGGCGGCGGCGCGCGCTGGCCCTGCTGGCGTTGGTGGCCCTTGCCGCCGGCGTGGCGATCGGCGCCTCGCACGGATCGCGCGGAGGCAATCACTCGAAGGCGGCTTCGACCGGAGAGAAAAGAGGGAACGGTGGCCCGAATCTCAGCACTGGCGGCCTCGGGGCACCACCCGACACTGGGAGCCTGGTTCGCTCCCAGGCGCCCGTGCCGATCCTCATGTACCACGTGATCGCGAACCCGCCGGCGGGCGCGCAGCTGCCGGAGCTCTACGTCGACCCGAAGACCTTCGATCGGCAGATGGAAGCGCTCAAGTCGGCGGGCTACGCCGGCGTCACCCTGAATCAGGTCTACGACGCCTGGTTCAAGGGCGGGAGGCTGCCCCAGAAGCCCGTGGTCGTCTCCTTCGACGACGGCTATCGGGGCCAGTATGTCTATGCGCGACCCGAGCTGCGCAAGCTGGGCTGGCCGGGCGTCCTCAACCTGATCGTCAGGACCTATACCGAGCCGGACGGAGAGCTCAGCCCCGAGATGGTCCAGCGGATGATCAACGATGGCTGGGAGATCGACTCGCACACCGTTCATCACCTCGACGTCTCGACTCTGAGCGGCTCTCAGCTCCAGGAAGAGGTGGCAGGGTCCCGCAAGGACATTCAGCAGCGCTTCCACCAGCCGGTGAACTTCTTCTGCTACCCGTCCGGCCGCTACGACGCTGAGGCGATTCAGGCGGTGCGGACCGCGGGCTACCTGGGGGCGACCACCACCGACGAGGGCCTCGCCTCGAAGAACGAGATGTTCACGCTGAAGCGGGTCCGGGTTGACGGCTCAGACGGGGTCAGCGGGCTCCAGCGGAAACTCAGGCAGGCTGGGGCCTAGCTACCCGTGCTTCTTGCACTTCTTCGCCGCTTGGGCGGAGCGGTGCTTGTGCTTCTTGCACTTCTTCTTGGTCGCGACCGGCGGCGCGCCGGAGGTCGGCGGGTAGCCGGTCGGACCGCCACCGCCCGACGTGCAAGGCATCTCGGTCGGCGTCACGGAGTTGCTGCGCGGGTTCGGCGTGGTCAACGAGAAGTCGGTGGCGCTGTCGTTCGTGTCGTCGCTGGGCTCGAGCATGGTGGCGCACCCGGGTGCGATGGATCGCCGCAGCGCCATGCCCGAGGTAAGCGCGGCAGCGGGTGTGCCCGCACTCGTCCCGTAGTTGGTCATCAGGGTCGAGTTCGCGCTGAAGTTCCCCCAGGAGACGCAGTCGCTGAATCCCACCTCGCTCAGGTAGCAGACAGCTCCGCCCGCCGCGATCGAATCAAGGTTCAGGTTGACGTCGAAATCCTTGCTTCCCATCGGGATGCCCGAGTCCGCGAAGAGAACGGTGTCCTGATTGTTGCCGTTCGCGACGTCGGTGAACGGGGCAAAGACGGTCGGGCTCGAGCAGGTGCTATCGCAGCGCACGAGCTTTGACCCCTCGCTGAGGAACTTCTGGAAGTCGAAATACGCCTGGATCTCGACGTAGCTGCTGTCCGCCGTGCCGGTTCCCGAGGAGACCTCGCGGATCTTCATCAGATGGAAGGTGGCGCTGGCGCTGGAGGCCACCGCCGCGAGCCCCACAACGGCGACAGCGAAGGCCAGGCCGAATTTGCGCCGACTGCTCATAGGATCAGTGGTGCTTCTTCTTGCACTTGTGCTTCTTCGCCGAGTAGAGGCTCGGCGGCTTCTTCTTGTGCTTCTTGCACTTCTTCTTCTTGGCCGCCCCTGCGCCGCACGCCTTCTCGGTCGGCGCCATGGAGTTGTTGCGCGGGCTGGGAGCGGTGAGCGTGAAGTCGGTGCTCGATGGGCCCACGTCGTCGGCGGGGCTCTCGAGCAGGGTCGGGCAACCCCGGTCGATCCGCCGGGTGAGCGCCATCGCGCCGTTGATCGGGCCGGGGAAGTTGTTGGCCCCACCGGCCGAGGCCGGATCTGGGAAGCCGCCCTGCGGGGTGAACCCGCCCCAGGCGACGCAGTCCGGTGGCTCGCTGTCCGGGTAGCAGACCGCCCCGTTCATGGCGAAGTCGCTCACCTCGAGGCCCGGGACGGTGACGTCGGGCGTCACGCCGAACGCGCTCGCGACCCCGGTGTCCCCGATCAGGATCGTCGACTGGTCTGCGCCATTCGGGACGTCGGTCAGCAGGTGGGCGTTCGCCAGCAGGCCGACGGCGTTGTAGATCTGCACCGGGTGGCCACCGGTGTGGTTCTCGCCGGTGGAGCGCATCTGCAGCTCGATGTAGTCATTCGCCGCGTTGCCGCCGCCCCCGAACACCTGGCGGATGTTCATCAGGTGGAACGTGGCGCTGGCGCCGGCAGCGCTCACCATGAGCGCGACCGTCACGGTCGCCAGGACAGCTGCGAAGGTCCTCCTTCTCCTCACCACCTCTTGCTACGAGCGGGTGGCGGAAAGGGATTGCCTTACGTCACTACTTTGTCCCGATCACGATCGGGACGACAAGACCCGGCGCGCCGGTGGTGCCGACCGCGACCTTCTGCTTCAGCACCTTGCCGCGGAACTTTTTCTTGTTGGTGTCCTTCTTCTTGACCCTGACGCCGCAGTCCCCGTTGGTGAGGGCGGTCTTGGCGAGGACCTTCTTCAGCTTGTGCACGTTCGGCACATTGCAGAACTTCACGGTCGCCTGCAGGAGCAGCTCGTGAAGGCCTCCGATGTTGGTGAAGGTCTGCGTATTGCCGTTGGGGAACGTCGGCGCGTACTCGAGGACGTCCTGCATGTTCGTCGTCGTGTACTGGGGCAGATCGTGCCCCGAGTCGACCGAGATGCCGATCGCATCGCCCTTGATGATCGGCAACGAGGTCGCGAAGTGGTAGGTCGCGTCCGATGACGAGGGGGTGGCAGGGGCGAGCCCGCTCGCGCCCACGCTCGTGTACAAGGTGCCACCCGCAGGCCGCAGCACCCGCAGGCCGTAGACCGCTCCAGAGTCTGCGGTCCGCACCGACCAGCCCGTCACGGTTCCGGTCGCTGGAGAGAGGAACGGAAAGGTCGACAGTCCAGCGGACGCGCCAGCCTGAACCCCGATCGCACCCGTGGACAGGGCGGGGGTGTTGGGGTGGGAGAGGGGGCTACCGATCGTCACCGTGTCCGCCGAGGCGGCGGCCGGAAGCGGTCCAGCTACTACGAGTGCGACTCCGGTGATCAGGGCGGTCCTGGTGAGCTTGCGATGCACGCGATCCTCCTCAGTGCCTCTTCTTTTTCTTGCACTTTTTCTTCTTTGCCGCCTCGGCCGAGCGGTGCTTCTTCTTCTTGCACTTCGCCTTGGTCGTGGTGGCGGTGGGGGAGGGCGGACAGGCCTTCTCCGTGGGAGCGGCGGAGTTGTTCCGCGGGCTCCCGGCCCCGAGGCTGAAGTCCGCCGCGCTGTTGGTGTCATCGGCGGCGTCAGCGACGTGGCGCAGCCCCGGGAGATCGTCCGGATCAGCGACTGGCCGTCCAGATTCGCGCCGGGTAGGGCGAAGGGCGTCCCGAACTGCGCCGCAGCAGGCACGGTGACCGGGTTCATCGTCCCTTCAAATGCCACACAGTCGAGCGGCACGCTGATCGAGCTGTCGGTGTAGCAAACGGTGCCTCCAGTGTTGTCGACGTTCAGGTTCCCCGGTCCGGTGGAACCCGGGCCGGTCACGAAGTCCGCTGGGACACCATTGACCATGGCGGTATTGGCGATCAGGATCGTCGCCTGATTGGCGCCGTTGGTCACGTTGGAAGGGATCGTGTAGTCGGTGAGCGGGGTCGCGCCGCCCCCGGCGTCGTAGCTGACGATGTGCTTGCCCGCCACGAAGTTCTGGCCCGGGGCGAAGGCCTGTAGCTCAACGTAGTCACCGACCGAGGCCACGCCCTCGTGCACCTCCCGGATCATGTTCTCGTGGTAAGTGGCGGCGGCGCTCGAGGCGAAGGCCGCCGCGCCGATGGCCGAGAGTGCTGCTACGAGCGCAAAGCGGGTCAGACGGCCATCCATGCTTCTCCCCTCGTTGGTCCCTCCTGGACGGCGCGATCATCTCAGATCGCCCCCTGCACCGCAACGCCCGTTTTACGTGCTCTAACGCCCGGGACAG
>CAVUXZ010000010.1:0-118623 GCA_963745625.1 uncultured Solirubrobacterales bacterium
CTCGAGCTCGGAGCGGGAGCCGGCCGAGTCGCCCTACACCTGGCCGGGCACGGCTACGACGTGATCGCCCTCGAACGGGACCCCGGCCTGGCCGCCGAGCTCGAGCGCCTCGCCACCAATCGGGGCGTCTCCGTCGCCACCGTCACCGCCGACCTCGACTTCCCCGATGGTCTGCGGCTCCCAAGACGCCCGCAGCTTGCGATCGGTCCTCTGCACGTGATCCAGGTTCTCGATGCCGAGGCTCGGCCGCGGCTCCTGGAGCGCCTGCTGGAACTCGTCCTCCCCGGTGCAACGGTGGCGCTCACCCTGGTGGACGAGTCCACCCTGCTCAGCACCGGGGCTGCCTCAAGACAGATCCTTCCCGACATGCGAGAGATCGAGGGCTGGGTCTACTCGAGCGAGCCCCTCTGGGTGCAGGTCGGCGATCGGGCTCTGACCGTGCGCCGACTGCGCGAGCGCGTCTCGCCGGACGGCCGGATGGAGCGTGAGGTCCACGACGAGATACTCCATCGGGTCAGCCCCGAGGCCCTCGAGCACGAGGCTGCCGACGCCGGCTTTCTTCCGATGGGAAGGCGGTCGATCAGCTCGGGCGAGAACGAGGCCGACTCGGTCGTGGTGCTCTTGGGGGCTCCTCGATGAGCCCGGGCGAATCCGAGCTCCGCTTGCTCGCTCTCTATCCCGAGCAGATGAACATCTACGCGGACCGCGGCAACATTCTTTTCCTGCAAAGGCGCAGCGAGTGGCGTGGCATCCCGTTCCTGTACGCGGCGGCCGGGCCCGGCGACGGCTTCGACCCGGCCGATCACGACCTGATCTACATCGGCGGCGGTCAGGACCGAGACCAGAAGCTGGTGGCCGCCGACATGTTGCGCACCAAGCGCGAGGCCATCGCCTCCGCTGTCGAGGATGGAGCCGCGCTGCTGGCCGTCTGTGGCGGCTACCAGCTGCTCGGCCCACCGCTACCAGCTCGGGGACGAGTCGATCCCCGGGCTGGGGGTCGCCGACCTGGAGACGGTGCGGGACCCCGGGCCACGCCTGATCGGGAACGTCTCGATCGAGGTCGACTTGGGCGACGGGCCCAAGGTGCTGGCCGGGTTCGAGAACCACGGCGGCCGCACCCAACTCGGCCCGGATGCGACGCCGCTCGGCCGGGTCCTGCACGGCCACGGCAACAACGATCGCGACGGTTACGAGGGAGTCAAGCGCCTCAACCTGATCGGGACCTATCTGCATGGTCCCCTCCTCCCCAAGAACGCCTGGCTCGCGGACCGGCTGATCGCGCTCGCGGTTGAGCGCCGCACCGGCTCGATGCCGGAGCTCGAGCCGCTCGACGACGTGCTGGAGGCGGCCGCCCACGATTCCGCCCTGCGCGCGGCCTCGACGGGCTAGGATCCCCCGCATGGTCATCGTGATCATCATCATCGCCCTGCTGTTGCTGGTCGGGCTGATCTACGTCCTCGCCCGCAACGGCATCATCAGGCTGCGCAACCAGTGCGATGAGGCCTGGAGCGGCATCGACGTCCAGCTCAAGCGCCGGCATGACCTGGTCCCGAACCTGGTCGAGTCGGTCAAGGGCTATGCCTCGCACGAGAAGTCGACCTTCGAGAAAGGCGACCCAGGCGCGTGCAGCCGCGATGCAGGCGAGCGGCCCTGCCGAGGCCGGCAAGGCGGAGACGCAGCTCACCCAGGCGCTGGGCGGCCTGCGAGTGGTTGCGGAGCAGTACCCGGAGCTCCGTGCCACCGAGAACTTCCAGCAGCTCCAGCGTCAGCTCTCGGAGCTGGAGGATGAGATCCAGGCCTCTCGCCGGATCTACAACTCGAATGTCCAGCAGTACAACACGCGCATCCAGCAGTTTCCCGGCTCGACCATCGCCAATCAGGGCGGGTTCATGCCGAAGACCTTCTTCGAGATCGGCGACGCGGCCGAGCGCGAGGCTCCTCAGGTCTCCTTCAGTTAGGTCCCGCTGGAGCCGAACCCGCCGGCCCCGCGGATCGACGCATCGAGCTCGTCGGCCTGAAGCGGGCCGGCGGTGGCGATCGGGACCAGGAGCAGCTGCGCGATCCGATCACCGGCTGTGCACTCGTAGTCAGAGGTCTGATCGGTGTTGAGCAGCAGCAGGCGCACCTCACCGCGATAGCCCGGATCGATCAGCCCTGGTGAGTTGACCAGCGTCACTCCGTGCTTGAGCGCCAGGCCGGACCGAGGCAGTACCAGGCCCGCCAGGCCTTCCGGGATCGCGACGGCCAGGCCCGTGCCGACGCTGACCCGGTCCCCCGGCGGATTGAGCGCCTTCGGCCGCGTAGAGATCGAGGCCGGCGTCGTTGTCGTGCGCCCGCGTGGGAACGGTCGCCCTCTCGCTGAGCTTGATGAATCTCAGCTCCTCCACGGCGCCTAGCGTAGAGGCGGATTCGGTTGGGACGCCGCCGCTAGTCGCCGGCGGCTCGAGCTCCGCTGTGAGCCCGGCTTCCTCGCCCGTTGACCGAAAGATCCGCGAAGCGATCGGCGAGGGCGGCAGGTAGTCGCGCGCGAACGAGAACCCCGTCCTCGCGATCCACGCGCTCGAGGTCACCAGCGATCTCGTGAAGCTCCGAAAGACGCTCACCGGCGTCAAAGGGCACGAGCAACTCGACCTCGCTGAGCCCCTCTTCGATCAGAGTCGCAATCTCGGAGCGCAGCCGCTCGAGCCCCTCCCCCGTCTCGGCCGAGACCAGGATGGCGTCGGGATGGCGCAGGGCGAGCTCCCGGCGTCCGTCGTCATCCAGCAGGTCCACCTTGTTCATCACCAGCAGCCGCGGCGATGATCCGGCGCCGATCTCCTCGAGCACCGCGTCGGCCGCCGAGATCGAGCGGCCCGCTCCTCCTCCGGCTCGGAGCCGTCGACGACGTGCAGAATCAGGTCCGCCAGCACGGTCTCCTCCAGAGTGGCCTTGAAGGCTTCGACGAGCGCATGTGGGAGCTTGCGGATGAAGCCGACGGTGTCGGTGAGCAGAAAGCGTCGGCCATCGTGGGTGAAGGCCCGTGTGGTCGGGTCGAGGGTGTGAAAGAGCCGCTCTCCCACGCCGACCCCGGCTCCCGTCAGCGCGTTCAGCAGGGTGGACTTGCCGGCGTTGGTATAGCCGGCGAGAGCGACCGAGGGCAGTGCGGCGCGCTCGCGCTCTCCGACCGCATCACGGCCCGGTTCCGCTCACGCGCCGCAGGCGCCTGCGCAGGGCGCTGATCCGGTCTCGGGCGAGACGTCGATCGGTCTCGATCTGGGACTCACCGGGGCCGCGGGTGCCGATGCCGCCATCCATTCGACCCGCGCCGAGTCGCTCGAGGTGGGTCCAGAGACCCCTCATCCGGGCGAGGTTGTACTCCAGCTGAGCCAGCTCCACCTGGAGCTTTCCCTCGGCCGTGTGGGCGTGGTCGGCGAAGATGTCCAGGATCACCGCCGTCCGATCGATCACGGGAACGCCCAGCTCCTGCTCCAGGTTGCGCTCCTGCCTGGGCGCGAGCTCGTCGTCGCAGGCGACCAGATTCGCGTCCGCGGCCGCGATCTCGCGCCGTAGCTCGGTCAGCTTGCCGCGACCCAGGTAGCGGTCCGGGTCGGGCTGAGCGCGGGCCTGCGTCATCTCCCCCGCCGTCGCGACCCCGGCTGTCCGCAGGAGCTCCTTGAGCTCGGCCAAGGGCTCGTCGCGGCGCTCGGTCGTCGCGAACGATTCCGACTGCGATGGCGCGCTGGCGGGCGCGAGGGTTGACGATTCCGGCGCCGTTCAGATGGCTGCTCTCGGTCTGCCGGCGGTTGCGGTTCTCGGCACTGAATAGATGTTAGGCGCCGTCCGGGAGGCTAGGCGGGGGGCGCAGCGGTCGCTCGCCCGGGAACCACCGGCAGCAGCGCCGCGGCGCCCACCACCGCCAGGAAGGCCGTGGAGCGCATGACGACCTCGAGCGCGTCCGAGCCGATCGGGTCGCCGTAGACGATGATCCCGCCGGCGATCGCCGCGAGAGTCGCGGTCGCGGAGAAGACGACGATCACACCGACGGCGTCCCCGAGCTGCAGGCCTCGTGCGAGCGCGAGGAAGGCGCAGATCCCGCCCAGGATGGCGACGGCGGTCCAGGGACTGAAAACGCCGAGCGGCGAGCCCGGAACGGTCTGGCGAGTGCCTTGAGCGCGACGTCGGAGACGCCGAGCGAGGTTCCCGCCGCGGCCGCCAGCAGCAGCCAGTTGCGCGCGACCAGGCGGCGCTGCGCCGAGGCCCACATCAGCAGGCCGCCCAGGGCGAGCGTGCCGCCCTCGAAGGCCAGCATCGAGGAGTCCGCGAAACCGTGGCTCGCATGTCCCTTGCTTGCTGTGAGCGCCAGGAACCCGAGTCCCGCGGCGCAGAGCACCATCCCAGCATCTCGCGCCTGCACACCGCGATGCCGAACAGGCGCCGCGCCGGGATCGCCAGCATGGCGAGGCCGCCGGCGATCACCGCTTGGACCAGCGACAGCGGCGCCATCGAGAGCGCCGCCACGTGCAGGCACCAGGCGAAGAAGGCGAGCGCGAACCCGATCACCCACCAGCGCGAGCGAAACAGCGCCGAGGCGCTGCGCAGCGGGCTGCGCAGCGCGACATCGGGGGCGTTGACCGCGCCGCGGTGTTTGCAGAGGAGGGCCACCCCTGAGATCAGGGCGCATCCGAGGGCGAGTATGAGTCCGATTTCGCTCATCAGTTAGAGGGTCGGCGCGAGAGGGTGGGTCCTTGACCTGAGGACTGGGTAAAGGCCGGTTCTCCCCCAGGTTCGGAAGGCCCTGCCTACCCGGACCGTACGCGCTCCACGCTCCTCCGCGCCGGTGCGTCAGCGCGCCGGGTTACCCGGTGAGGTGTGCGCGGAGGCGCTGGACGGCCTCGTCGAGGAGCGGTTCCGGAGTCGTCAGCGAGATCGGGAAGAATCCCTCACCGCTCGGCCCGTACATCGAGCCCGGTGAGACGACGACCGCGGCCTCCTCGAGCACGAGTTCCGCGAACGAGGCGGAGGTATGTCCTGCGGGACTGGCGCCCAGATGATGGTGCCCTTCGGCGCCGTGACCTCGACGCCGATGTCCCTGAGGGCATCGACCGCCAGGTCGCGCCGACGCTGGTAGATCCGGTACATCTCCTCGACGTCCTTGCGCGGTCCGCGCAGCGCGGCGGCACCGGCCAGCTGGACGGCCTCGAACAAGCCAGAGTCGACGTTCGTCTTGAGGCGCCAGTAGGTCCTGATCGCCTCCGCGTTGCCGAGGATCGCGGCGCAGCGCCAGCCGGTCATGTTGTAGCCCTTGGAGAGGGAGAAGACCTCGACCCCGACCTCCTTCGCGCCTGACGTCGCCAGGAAGCTCGGAGCGACGTAGCCGTCGTAGGTCGTCTCTGAATAGGCGTTGTCGTGCACGACCAGGATCTCGTGGCGCCGGGCGAGCTCGACGACGCGTTCGAAGAAGCCGTCCGGCACCACCGCTCCGGTCGGGTTGTTCGGATAGTTGATGAAGATCAGGCGTGCCGCCTCGAGCTTCTCCTCAGGGATCGCGTCGAGGTCCGGCACGAAGCCGAGGTCGGGTCGGAGCGGGAGCAGGTGGGCCTCGGCGCCGGCGAGGACGGGCCCGCCGGTGTAGACGGGGTAGCCGGGATCGAGGCCAGGGCGACGTCGCCCGGATCGAGAAAGGCGAAGCAGAGGTTGTAGATGCACTCCTTCGCGCCGATCGCGGGGATCACCTCGTGCACGGGATCGATCTCGACCCCGAAGCGCTGCAGATAGAAGTCGGCGAACGCCTCGCGGAACTCCGGCCGTCCGCGATTGCTGGGGTATTTCTGCGCGCCCGGGTCGCCGACCGCCTCGCGCATCGCCTCGACGACGTAGCGGAATGTGGGCGTGTCGGGGTCCCCGATCCCGAGGCTGATGACGTCGATTCCCTCGTCGCGCTTCGCCTCGATTCGCCGCTCGAGCTCGGCGAACATGTACGGGAGGGATCGCCTCCAGCCTCTGGGAGGGGGCCGCAAGGCCCTTCTTCTTCGCCGGTGCCGCCATCGGATCCGGAAGACTAGGCCCGAGCCGCGGGCGGCGCTAGCTGAGCGCCGCGAGCTCGGCCAGCTGCTCGCCGAGAGCTCGCCGCGTAGACGGGCTCCGCCCAGCCGGTGAGTCGCACGGAGAGCTCATCGCCGATCTCCACCTCGAGCTCGCCGCCGTCCAGCTCGACGGATCAGCGCGCGGGGCGCGCCGGCGAGGTGGGCTGCCACCGCCGCGCCCGATGCTCCGGTCCCCGAGGAGAGCGTCTCCCCCACCCCGCGCTCGAAGATCCGCGCGCGGACCCGGTCACCATCGGTCCGGAAGAAGCTCACGTTGGTCCGGTTCGGGAAAAGCTCGCTGTTCTCGATCTCGGGTCCGATCGCGGGCAGATCGAGCGGTTCGAGCTCGTCGTCCACGGCGATCGCGCACTGCGGGTTCCCGATCGAGACGTGCTGGAAGGCCCAGGTCCTGCCCCCCGCCTCCGACCTCCCCCTGCCGTCCTCCCGCCCGCTCGGGAAGTCGCCGACGTCGTATTCGCCCTCCCCATCTCGAGCGTGCACTCTCGGTCGGAGCGGATGGTCGGCGTGATCGGCCCGGCCTTGGTGAGGATCGTGAACTCGTCCGCGTCGGTCCAGCCGGAGCGGCGCAGGTACATGACCGCCTCCCTGGCGCCATTGCCGGACAGCTCAGCCTCTGAGCCGTCGGGTTGAGGATCCGGAGTTCGGCGACGTACGCTGGGTCCTCGACCTCGGCCAGCAGCAGGATGCCGTCGGAGCCCACGCCGAAGTGCGGGTCGCAGAGACGCCGGTGCGCGCCTCGGTCAGCTCCCAGGGCAGCACCGCGGCCTCCACGATCAGATAGTCGTTGCCCAGCGCCTGCCACTTCTCGAACTTCATGCGCTCGCCTCGCCGCCGCGCGCGCAGACTTCGCGAGCGCATGTCGGCCAAGGACAGTCGCTCGCCGGAACCAGGCTCGAACGCCGCTACGGCCAACCCTCGGGAGCGACGATCGTCCCGTCCGGGCTCCAGATTGCCTCGAGCCGCTTCTCCCAGTCGTCGGCGTTCCACGCTTCGATGGAGCGCCTGACCATCGCCTCGCGCGCCTCGGGACCCATCGAGGAGCTCCACGATCTCGGCGGCCACCCCGCCATCATCGCGATCCGTGCGGTCGATCAGGGTCACGTTGCTCCTCTGTCGCGTCCAGGTGAGCTGGCGGCGCGCGTAGCCTCGGTGCGCCGCCTTCATCGACTCGATCGCCTCGCCGACGGTGCCCCGTCGATGTCGGAGACCAGCTGCTCGTAGCCGAGGGCCGCCCGTGCCGTTCGCGACGCCCTGTCTCCTCCGCGCGCGCGCCTCCTCGGCCGCTCCCTCGCGACCATCTCGTCCACCCGGGCGTCGATTCGGCTCGCGAGCCGTTCGCGCTCCATCGTCAGGCCCACCAGCAGGGTCGGATGCCGCAGTCAGCGGTCCACATGCCCTCGGCGCCCGCGGCGGCCTCGATTCCTGCCCGCGCCAGCTCGGTCAGGCGGGCGATCCGCTTGCGGTCGTTTGGATCGACGTTCTGTGCCAGCTCCGGGTCGAGCTCGCCGTGCAGCGGCCGCGGGCCGCGCTCGGCGATCTCTGCCTCTACGCGCTCGCGGATTTCCGTCGGGACGGGCGGACGCAGATCCAGATCCGCGAGCGCGGCCCGCAGATAGAGACCGGTTCCGCCCACGACGATCGGACGGCGCCCCTGCCCGAGCAGAGTGTCGATCTCGCGATGCGCCGCCTCGGCGTAGCGGCCCGCGCTGAACTCCTCGCCCGGATCGACGAACGAGAGAGCAGCCGATGCTCGAGGCGGGCCTGCTCGTCGGCGCTCGCCGCGCCGCTGAGGGTCTCGAGGCCTCGGTAGACCTGGATCGAGTCGCAGTTGACCGCCACCGGGTCCTCGCCGCGGGCTCGCAGCGCGTCGGTCGCGGCGATCGCGACGCTCGTCTTGCCGACGGCCGTCGGGCCGAACAGGGCCAGATCCGCACTCGCCGGCTCCTCGGAGCCGCCTACGCGGCGCGGCTCAGGAGACGCTCGGTGCCGCTCAGGGTCGTCGAGGTGGCGCCGGAGATCTCGACCTCCACCAGCTCACCGGGGCGGCCGTGCCATCGAAGTTGACGGTCTTGCTGTGGCGTGTCCGGCCTCGCAGGCGGAGGGATCGGTGCGGCTCGGGCCCTCGACCAGCACCTCCATGGTGCGCCCGACGAAGCGCTCTGCCCGCTCTCGCGCTCGCCGCTGGACGAACTCGACGAGGCGCTCCATGCGCGCGCGCTTCACCGCGTGCGAGAACTGGTCGGTGAATGTGGCGGCCTCGGTGCCGCGCCGCGGAGAGAAGATGAAGGTGAAGGCGCCGTCGTAGCCGACCTCGTCGACCACATCGAGCGTCTGCTCGAAGTCCTCCTCGGATTCCCCGGGGAAGCCGACGATGATGTCCGTGGTGATCGCGCAGTCGGGCACGTGCTCGCGGATCAGGGCAACCCTGGTCCATATAGCGCTCCCGGCTGTAGGTACGCCTCATCCTCTTCAGCACCGGCGTCGAGCCGGACTGCAGCGGCAGGTGGATGTGCTCGCAGAGCGACGGGAGCTCGGCGTGCGCGCGAACGCACGTTCCTCGCGCATGTCCTTCTGGATGCGGGCTCGTGTAGCGGATCCGATCGACCCGGGTGACTTCATCCACCCGCGCGAGCAGCTCGGCGAAGGCGATCCGGGTCTCCTTCGGCAGGTCGCGCCCGTAGCTGTTCACGTTCTGGCCCAGCAGGGTGATCTCTGAGACGCCATCGCCGGCCAGGCGCTCGATCTCGGCGATCAGCTCGTCTGGGTCGCGACTCGCCTCACGGCCGCGCACCGACGGCACGATGCAGTACGAGCAGACGCAGTTGCAGCCCTGCGAGATCTGCACCCAGGCCTGGAACTCACGGCCGCGCTTCATCGGCAGATGCCCGGAGACGTCCTCGAACTCGAAGTAGCCCTGTGCCGTCAGCGAGTCGGAGGTGAGGAACTCCGCCAGCCGGTGGATCTGGCCCGGCCCGAAGGCGACGTCCACGAAGGGGAAGCGGCGGAGACATCGTCCTTCACCGACTGCGCCCAGCAACCGCCCACGCCCACGATCCGCGCCGGATCCTCGGACTTGAGCCGCTTTGCCTCACCGAGGTGTGCGATGAAGCGATTGTCGGCCGATTCCCGGATCGAGCAGGTGTTGAACAGGATCAGGTCGGCGCCCTGCCGGTCGGCGGACTCGACGTAGCCGAGCGAATCGAGCATCCCCTTCATCCGCTCGGAGTCGTGCTCGTTCATCTGACAGCCGAAGGTGGTGACGTGGTAGCGGCGCTCCATCGCAGTCAATCTAGCGGCGGCTGCTCTACTTGGAGGGCGAGTTGACGATCTGCTGGATTCGGCTGTGCGAGAGACCGAGCGTACACGCCACCTGTCTGTAGCTTGCCCCGGCTCCACGGACTGCCGGACGAGCCTGTCACGGACGAGCCGGATCCGCGTCACCTCCTCGTCGATCCCTCTCATCGCCCGGCGATATTCGAGCCCGACCCGCACCCGTTCCATCCAGACGCGACTGCGGGCCCGCTCGAAGTCGCCGTGCGCCTTGCGCAGGCGCTGCGCCTCCATCTCGCTGATCATCGCTCCTGTATAGCACGCTAAGAGCAGTGCTATACGAACTGAGTCGAGAGCTATTTCTTTGGCGGCAGCACCGTGAGGTCGCCCTGCATCCCAGCTTGGCGGTGGCCGGGAACGGTGCAGTAGAAAACGTACTTGCCCGGGGCGAGGCTGGTCAGGTTGACGGACTGCTTGCCGTTGGTGAACGGCTGCACCTGGCCGAGGACGTTGCCGTTGGCGGTGGCGACAGCGATGCTGTGCGGGACCTGCGAGGGGTTGTCGTAGGTGATGGTTACGTTGCCCGGCTGAGCCTGGAGGCCATTGGGCTGGTAGACCAGGGAGCCGTCGGCCGGTGAGGACACGGCGAGATCAGTCGTCGGCCCGCCGCTCGGGGTCGTCGTGGTCGTCCCCTCCTCCTTGGCGAGCTTCTCGTTCCGCGACTTCTGCTCGTCATTGGACTTGACGATCGCGAAGGCCATCGTCGTCCCCACCACGGCCACGAACAGCGCGATCACGCCCGCCATCACCGCGCGATTGGGCGGGAACGAATCGCCGCCCCGAATCCCGATGAAGGCGAAGAGCACCGCGATGGCGACCAGGACGCCACCGATGACGAAGAAGAAGTTGCCGTCCATCCCGCCGCGGATCCTACCCCGCGTGGGTCACGCCGCGTCGGCGAGGCGCTCGACGCGGCGCACGGCCTCGTAGGCGAGCTCGAGCGGGTATCCCCGCCTGACCAGCAGCCCCAGGGCACGCTCCCGCTCCCTCTCCGAGCCGCAGTGCATGCCGCGGTCTCCGAGCAGCCCCACGGCTCGCTCGAGCTGGGCGTCCTCGCCCTCGGCGCCAAGGGCAGCATCGATGTGCTCAAGGGCGACGCCGCGGCCGGCGAGTGCCGCCGAGATCCGGTCCGGTCCCCAGCCTGCGAGCTGGCGCTTGTCCTCGGCGTAGCGACGAGCGAAGCTCGCGTCGTCGATCGCGCCGGCCTCGATCAGCAGGACGATCACCTCCTCGACCTCGGCCTCCTCCGCCCCGCGCTCGGCGAGCCAGCCGCGCAGCTCGGACTCCGTCCGCTCCTTGTAGCTCAGCGCCTTGAGCGCGACCTCATGAGCGTCGTCAGGCAGCCTTCTTCTCCGGCTTCTTGGCAGCCGCCGGCTTGGTTGCCTCGACCACCTCGGCCGCCTTGGCGGCGTCAGCCTCCTTCTCGGCCTCCGGCCGCGTCTCGGCCTCCGCACCGAGCCCGAGCTTGGCGTGGATCTTGTTCTCGAGCTCGGCGGCCAGCTCCGGGTTATCCCGCAGGAACTCCTTGGTGTTGTTGCGCCCCTGGCCGAGCCTCGTCTCCCCGTAGGAGAAGAACGAGCCGGACTTCTGGATCAGATCGTGCTCCAGGGCCATGTCGAGCAGGCCGCCTTCCTTGGAGATGCCGACGCCGTACTCGATGTCGAACTCGGCCTGGCGGAACGGCGGCGCCACCTTGTTCTTGACGACCTTCACCCGGACGCGGTTGCCGACCGCTTCGGTGCCCTCCTTCAGGGTCTCGATCCGGCGAATGTCGAGCCGCTGCGAGGAATAGAACTTCAGCGCCCGGCCACCCGGCTGGGTCTCCGGAGAGCCGAACATCACGCCGATCTTCTCGCGGATCTGGTTGGTGAACAGGCAGATCGTGTTGGCGCGACTCAGATTCCCGGCCAGTTTCCGCAGCGCCTGTGACATCAGGCGTGCCTGGAGACCCACGTGCTGGTCGCCCATCTGGCCCTCGAGCTCCACCCGCGGGGTAAGCGCGGCGACGGAGTCCACCGCGACGACGTCGACGGCGCCGGAGCGCACCAGCACGTCGACGATCTCGAGGGCCTGCTCGCCGTAGTCCGGCTGGGAGATCATCAGCTCGTCGGTGTTGACTCCGATCTTCCGCGCGTAGACGGGATCGAGCGCGTGCTCGGTGTCGATGAAGGCGCAGACCCCTCCGCGAGCCTGGGCCTCGGCGATGATGTGATAGATGAGCGTGGTCTTGCCGGAGGACTCCGGTCCGAAGATCTCGACGATGCGGCCGCGCGGCACCCCGCCCACTCCCAGCGCGATGTCGAGTGGCAGGGCGCCGGTGGAGACGGACTCCACCTTGAGCGCGCCCTGGTCGCCCAGCTTCATCAGCGCGCCCTGCCCGAACTCCTTCTCGATCTGCGTCACCGCCGCCTGCAGCGCCTGGTCGCGCGCCTTCGCGTCCTTCTCGCCGGCCTCTCTCAAGTTGGGCTTCTGATCTGCCATCTCGGTCACCTCTCTGTCTCTTGGTCGTCGTGGGCGGTCGGAAGCTCCAACTCGGCCATCGCTTCGTACTCGGCGCCCGTCCGGCGCAGGTGGGATTTGAAGAGCACCAGACGAGTCGGACGGAAGAACCGGAACATGTGTTCGGGTAGCGGGTGTGGCTGGGTCGTGATCAGGGCCGGCTTTCGGCTCCCCGGCGCCTCGGGCCTGACCCGCGCCATCGTCACGTGCGGCCAGAACGCCCGCTTCTCCGGCTCGTGGAAACCGCCCTTGACCAAGCGCTCCTCCACCAGCTTCTGCAGCGCCACGGTGCCCTCCGAGTTGGCCGCCAGCGCGATCAGACGAGGGCGCTTGCCGCCCGGGACGCCGACCGGCTCGGCGGCGAGCTCGATCGCGGGCGCCTCCGCTTCCACGTTGAAGGCGGTCTTCGCGATCGCCTTCACCTCCTTCTCGGCCTGGTAGCCGAGGAAGACCAGGGTGATGTGGAGGGCGTCGGGCGAGACGATTCGCAGGGCGGGATCGGCGAGCGCAGTCTGCTGCCAATCGACCAGCCCGGCACGAACGTCCTGCGGCAGATCGAGGGCGACGAACAGGCGGGCTCGCGGGCTCTTGAGCCTCTCCTTGGCCACGACCGAACGCTAAAGCCCGGTGCGGCCGCCAAGATCGCGCTCGCGGTCCCTTCGATCATCAGGGCGGATGAGGCCAGGGCGCCCGGTTTTCTCCCTCCCAGCCGTCGAGGCAACGGTTTTCGGGCCGTCTCTATGGACCGGCGGTCTAATCTGCGATGCCCGCCTCGAGGACGCCAACGATGGTTTCCGCCACGCCGCCACGAAGCAGACCACCGGGCGCTTCAATCCTGATCGGATTGATCCTGCTCGCAGCCGCGGTGCGCTTCGGCACGCTGGGCGCAAAGGGATTCTGGGGCGACGAGCTGAGCACCGTGGACCTCGTCCACCGCTCGATGTCTCACATGCTGACGGGAATCGGGAATCTCGAATCCACCCCGCCGCTCTACTACCTGGTCTCGTGGCTCTGGGTGAAGGTGGTACCCGGCACCGAGGTCGGAATCCGTGCGGTTCCCGCGATCTGCGGTGTCGCCCTGGTGCCGGTCGCCTACTGGATCGGGCGCGAGCTGACGAACGCGCGCGCCGCCACGATCGCGGCCGGGCTGGTCGCGGTCAACCCGTTCCTGGTCTGGTACTCGCAGGAGGCTCGCTCCTATTCGCTGCTGGCACTACTCAGCGCGATCGGCCTGCTGCTCACTCTGCGCGCGCTGCACCGGCCCAGCGGACGCCTCTACGCGGGCTGGGCGGGGGCCTCCGCCCTGGCCCTCGCGACGCACTATTTCGCCGCGTTTCTGGTGCTGCCCGAGGCGGTGGTCCTTCTCCGCTCGGCAACGAAACGCCGAGTCCCGGCGCTGGCGATCGGCTTCGTTGCGCTGGTTGGCGCGTCGCTGCTGCCTCTTGCGCTCCAGCAGCAAGCGCACGGTCATGCCGATTGGATCAGCAAGGCCCCGATCCTCGGGCGACTCGCAGTCACCCCCCTCGACTTCCTCGTCGGCTTCGATCTCACCGCCGCCGCCATCCCGGTGGCCGGTCTGGCGATCGTGGCTGCGCTGGTCGGCCTGGCACGCCTTGCGGGGCCGCAACGTTCAGGTGAGGGGCCCGGCCCCCGGTTGATGGCGGTGCTCCTGGCAGGCACCGTCGCGCTTCCATTCGGCCTCTCGCTCCTCGGACTCGACTACCTGGACCCGCGGAACCTGATCGTCGCGGTCGTCCCGGCGCTCGTACTCCTGGCGATGGGCTTCGCTGCTCCCTCGCGGCCCCGGGTGGGCGCTGCAGCTGCAATTGGACTCTGCGCGACGTCGCTCGCAGTCGTTGCGCTCACCGCCTGGGAACCGAAGTACCACAGCGAGGACTGGCGAGCCGCGGCAAGCGACCTGGGTCCACCGCGGGTCGACCGGGTGGTGATTGCTACACCGGGGAGCTTCGCCCGCAAGCCACTTGAGTTCTACCTGCCGGCCAGCCGTCCGCTGCCGGCCGGCGGCGACCTGGTCGGGGAGGTCGACGTGTTGGCCCTGCCGACGCAGGGCAATACCCAGCCCGCTGCCAGCCCTGTGCTGTCGACGCCTCGCCTGCGTTTGGTCTCACGCGATTTCGATGGTCGCTTCGTCGTCTGGCGCTATCGGCCCGCGACACGACTCTGGCTGGCCCCCCGTGACCTCGGAGCGTCCGTGAGCCGCTCACGGGCCGCGGTCATCTGGCAACAGTCGCGTACGTCGGCTCAATCGCCGCAGCGGGTGGGCTGAGCTTCCTGCGAACGAGCCAAAACGCGAACGCCGCGGTGACCAGTTGGCGCACCCCGTATGCGCCCCACTGCACCCAGAGCGGAAAGATCGACGCGATCGGTCCGGATGGGTGGAGCGGACCGAATGTCGTGGAGAAGATCACCAGGTCGACCAGCGCGAATGCGACGGCCATCGTCACCGGCGCGCCGTCGATCGCCAGGGCGGCGAAGATCCAGAGCGCGTACTGCGGGCTGTACACCTTGGCGGTGGCGAACACCCAGAGCAGTCCGGCCAATGCCGCTGGCATGAAAGAGCCACCGGGTCGCTCGCGGGCCCGGACAGCAACGATGACGATCGCCGCCAGGCCTGCGGCGAACAGCGGTGTGCTCACCAGGTCCGCACCGTTGCCCAGCAGCGGCTGCCAGATCGTCGCTCGCGGCGGACGATGCACGGTGAAGGTGAAGAAGTACGACCAGTTCGAGCGGATCGGGCCCTGCTCCCCTCCGGTGATCGCGAACGGCAGGTTGACCGCAAGCGTCGTTCCCACGTAGATCCCGACGATTCGAGCCGCGGAGCGCCAGTTGCGATCTGCGAGGCGCAGCACGACGATCACGGGTACGACGACGATCGGGAAGAACTTGGCCCAGGTGGCCAGGGCCAGCGCCGCCGCGCCAAGGCCGTCTCGACCACGCTGGAGCAGGAGCAGCGCGAAGACGAGCAGGCAGATTCCGACCAGGTCCCAATTCAGCGTTCCGTAGAGGACCAGGGCCGGTGCCGCTGCGAACAACCACGGATTTGACCCATCGATCCGACTGATGGCCCACGCCGCGGCAGACCCCAGGGCGGCGAGCAGGGCGGCCGACGTCAGGAAGTACGCCGCGTCGCTCGTGCTCACGAAGCTGGCGACCCAGACGAACAGGCCCGTCAGCACCGGGTACTCGAAGCGGTAGTCGAAGTACGGCATCGGGTGCTGCCAGAGGTGGTCGCGGTAATAGAGATGAGAGATGTCGGAGTAGGCGCCGACATGGGCCATCTCCGCGAGGTCCACCCCATGAGCTGTGAAGGGCCCGTGATAGGTCAGGAGGACGGGCACACGCATCGCCGCCCCAAGCAGGACGAGCGCGGCGGGGAATGCCAGCAAGGCAAGGCGAGATAGCGAGAGCCGGCTAACGCTGGATGGCTGCATACCTACAGGTCGGTCGAGCCCGGTTGGGCCACCGTGGAATTGCACTCGCCAGGGTTTCCACGGCCGATACGTGACGCGCGGCCGATCTCCCGGAGAGCCCCCCGGCCCGAGGAGGGGTCGACATCAACCGCCGGGGTGATCGCCTCGTCTGCCGTCTCGTCGCCGTGGACACAGCCGGCCGCGAGAAGGCGCCGGGTCGCCGACGGCTCGTCCACCTGATAGCCGAGGATCGGCCGACCCTCAACCGAGTGGCCGAGGATCATGGGACCTGTCCGCACGCCCGCGGCTCGCACGGCGGCTCGATGCGGGGCCGAGCTCGCTTCTCCGCAGCCGCTGACCTGTTGCACGAGAACCGAGAGGACCGCATGACACCAGATCCCTTGATCCATCCATCACCGCGCTTCGTCCGGAGGTTGCGCTGCACCGCGGCCGTCGGCCACAACCGCAATCTGACAAGGCCCTCATGACTACGACATGAATGCGTGCTTCAGGCGGCGTTGATGATCGGCAGGGAGAGTGCTAGCCGAACTTGGCATTCACCGATGAGACGCTGCGGCAGCGAAGGCGGGAGGCGCAACAGCTCCGCCGGCACCGGCGCCGCCATTTTCTGGGCGCGGTAACGCTGATCGCCGCAGCGGCCCTGGGCGTCGTCGTGCTGGCCTCGGGATCCGGCGGGGGATCCCCAGGGACATCCGCGATGTCCGCCCCTTTCAGCGGTCGCCTCCTGATCGCCGACAGGGGCAACAACCGGCTGCTGCTCGTCAACGCGGCCAAGCAGGTTCTCTGGAGGTACCCGAGCAAGGGCAGGCCGGCTCCGCGAGGCGGCTTCTACTTCCCGGACGACGCGTTCTTCACGCAGCACGGCACCGGGCTGATCTCGAACCAGGAGGACAATGAGACGATCGTGCGGATCGCGTTCCCTTCCGGCGACGTCACCTTTCAATACGGCCATCCCCGCGCGGCGGGCTCTCAGCCCGGCTATCTGAATCAGCCCGACGACGCCTATCTGCTCAAGGACGGGTCGATCACGGTCGCCGACGCCCAGAACTGCCGCATCCTCTTCATCGGCCCCAATGGCAAGCCGGAGTCGCAGATCGGAACCAGCGGCCAGTGCACCCACGATCCCCCGAAGAGCATCAACTATCCGAACGGCGATACCCCGCTCGCGAACGGGCATTTCCTGGTCTCGGAGGTCCATGGCTCCTATGTCGATGAGTTCACCCGCAGCGGGAAGCTGATCTGGAGCACCAAGCTCCCGATCAGCTACCCCTCCGATCCGCAGCAGCTCGGGCCGAATCTCTATCTGGTCGCCGACTACTCCAAGCCCGGCGGGGTCTACGAGTTCAACAGGGCCGGGAAGATCCTCTGGTCCTATCACCCGAAATCGGGCGCCGCGATGCTGGACCACCCGAGCCTTGCGGAGCGGCTGCCGAACGGGCTGCTCGGCGTGAACGACGACTACCGCCACCGCGTCGTCCTGATCGACCCCAGGCAGCGGCGCATCGTCTGGCAGTACGGGCACACGGATCACTCCGGCCGCAGGCCCGGCTACCTGAAGATTCCCGACGGCTTCGACCTGCTCGCACCCGGCAACGCGACACCGACCCATCTGGCCACGGGCTAGCTGACTCTGCGCGAGCGCCCTAGTCGCCGGTCGGGGCCGGGGAGATCTCTCCCCGGCCGGCGACCTGCAGGTTCGCCGGGAGCTTCGCTCCCCAGCGGTTGGCGAGCACCTGGAGCCGGGTGCGCCAGGCGATGATCGCCGCCCGCTGCGCGTTCTGGAAGTGGGGCAGCTCGTCGAAGGCGCGCGTGGGCAGCGCCGCCGCCAGGGCGCTCAGATAGGTGTCCTGGAGGACGAAGGTGTGGGCGTAGGCGTCCTGGGCGGCCCGCATCTCCTCTGGGACGCCCTCGACAGCCGAGATCTGCACCGCGTAGCGGGCCGCACCGTGCTCGATCCGATCGATCCCGCGCTGCGCCTGCTTTGCGGTCAGATCACCGTCCCGGTAGCCCTCGAGGATGGGATCTGCCTTGTCGAGGAGCTCGTTGATGCCGAGCCTGATCGGCTGGACCTTGGCGACATAGTCCTCCAGGCCCTGCCTGCGATCGGCGGTGGTCACGTCCGCTCCGCAGCCGAGCACGACCAGGGCCAGCGCCCCCGCAACGGCGACCGAGATCGCGAGCCTAGAGCGCATCCGCGAACTCCAGGAGGTCCGCAACGTAGAGCTCCGGCTCCTCGAACGCGGAGAAATGCGCGCCGCTGGGAGGCTCGCTCCAGTGGCGGAGATCGCCGAGCACGCGGCGCGTCCACTCCTGCGGCGGGTTCCCGATCACGCCGGCGCTCTCGCCGCCGGCCTGCATGCCGGCGTGGAAGGCCCCGATGCCCGCGGGGACCGCGATCGTCTCTCCCGGCCCGAGGTGCCATCTCGCTCGGCGTTCTGCCCAGTAGATGCGGAGGGATGACGCGATACTGCCGGTCGCCCAGAACATCGTGAGGAAGTCGCAGAGCTCATCCTTCGAGAAGCGGGCCTCGACGTCTCCTCCCGTGTCGGCCCAGCGGCGGTACTTCTCGACCAGATAGGTCGCGAGCCCGGCCGGGGAATCGGTGAGCGCGGTGGAGATCGCGTCCGGCGCAGCGGACTGGATCGCCATGTGATGCCCCTCGCGCCGGAACCAGCGCAGCCCGCGCTCGACGAAGGCCTGCTCGTCCTCGCTCAGCGGTGGATCGGAGAGGTCGCTCGGGCGAGGCACGACCCCCGGGGTGCTGATGTAGAGCCCGGCGACGCGATCAGGGGAGTCGAAGGCCATTCTGGTCGCGATCGGCGCGCCCCAGTCGCCGCCCGCGACTATGAACCCCTCCAGCCCCAGTCCTTCCGCGAGCAGGTCGAGCAGCCGCGCCGCGACCTCGACCACACCAAGCAGCTCGCCGGGATCCTCCGACCAGGCGAACCCGGGCAGCGACGGGACGATCACGGTCCGCCCCGCGGCGGCGAGCAGCGTCGCCGCCCGCTCGTACTCGATCGGCCCGCTCGGCCAGCCGTGCAGTAGCACGATCGGATCGCCCTCCGCGCCGGACTCGGGATCGACGCGCAGGAAATGGAGGCCCTTCCAGCGCGCGCTGCCCAGCGCGTTCAGGCGCTCCAGCCGAGAGAAGTCGTAGCGATCCCGCCAGTGTTCGCAGAGCTCGCGCGCGTAGCCGAGATCCGTCCCGAGATCCCAGCCATGCCCCGCCGGCTGTTCCGGCCAGCGGGTGCGCCCCAGCCTGTCGCGCAGGTCGGCGACCTCCTCCCCCACCCTGATCTCGAATTGCTCTGGAGCGCTCACCGCGGCGGCTCGCGTTCCTCCAGCAGATAGCGAACGAGGTGGAGGGCGACGACGACGGACCGCTCCCGCACGTCCGTGCGGCTGCCGGGCAGCACCGGGTCCCTCGCGAGCTTGGTCCCGCTCGCCGTCTTGGCGCAGAAGCAGACGTAGCCGACCGGCTTCTCCTCGCTGCCGCCGTCGGGACCCGCGACCCCGGTGATCGCGCAGCCGACGTCGGCGTCGAAGCGATCGATGGCGCCCTCCGCCATTGCATCGGCCACCTCGGGTGAGACCGCCCCCTTGCTGTCGATCAGCTTCGGATCGACCCCGAGCAGCTTCGCCTTGGACTCGTTCGAGTAGGAGACGACGCCGCCCGAGAACCACTGCGAGGAGCCGGGCCGAAGCGTGAGGCGGCCGGCCAGCAGGCCCCCACTCTCGGACTCGGCGACGGCGATGGTGCGCTCCCCGAGCAGCCGGAAGACGACCTCCTCGATCGATTCGCCGGTTTCGGTGTAGGTGAACTGGCCGAGGCGCGCGGCGAGACCGGCCCGCAGGCCCTCGGCGGCCTCCTCGGAGCCGTCACGGTGGCGGACGTCGGTGACCAGCTCCCCGCCGCGCAGGCAGGTGGTCACCTCGAGCTGGTCGAGTGGGACACCGTCTTCCTCGATCTCGCGCAGCGTCTTGGCGAGCTCGGACTCCGGGATGCCGAACATGCGGATCGACATCGTCTTGTACGGCTCTGCACGGCCGAGAACCTCCTGGGCCGGCTCAGCGGCCAGGGCGCGCGGCCACATGTCCTGGAGCTCGCGAGGCGGGCCCGGGAGCACGACCACCACCGTCCCGTCGGCCGGGACCACCAGGCCTGGTGCCGTGCCGGCCGGGTCGATCGCCACCGCTCCCTCCGGCACCATCGCCTGCTTGCGGTTCGCCTCTCGCACGGCCTCGGGATCGAAGCGCAGGCGGCGCGCGTAGCGGGCGATGATCTGGGCGATCCTCTGCTCCATGGCTTCGTCAAGGACCAGCTCACGGCCCGCGAAGCGCCCGACCACCTCGGCGGTCAGGTCATCGGCGGTCGGCCCCAGGCCGCCGCTGGTCACGATCAGGTCGAGGCCCTGATCGCGCATGTGGCCCAGGGCGCCCTCGAGGTCCTCCGGGCGGTCACCGACCACGGTGATCTCCTCGACCTCCACCCCGAGGTCCGCCAGCCGCTCCGAGAGCCAGGGCCCGTTGCGGTCCATGACGTAGCCGCTCAGGACCTCGGTCCCAGTGACCAGGATGCCGGCTCGAACCCCTTCCTCACGGTTCATGCCGTCATTCTCCCGATCCTCGATCGCGGGCAGCCGACCCCCTCCTCAGGCGCTGAGCGCGACCTGGGCGAGTGACTTGAAGATCGTCTCGGCCGGGTTGGCGGCGCCCGGTCGGGGTTCGAGGTCTGTCAGGACGGCGATCGTCATCCCGCGCCGCTTGTACGTCCAGTGCTCGGAGGTGAATCCGGCCCAGAGCCCGGCGTGACCGATCCACGGCCGGCCCAGGAAGTGCTTGTCGAAGACGCCCAAGCCGACGCCGTCGCTGTTGAAGTCGGTCATCTGACGTCGCGTGGCCGGCTTCAGCAGCGGTCCCATCACGGTCGCATGAGCGATCTCAGCCAGCTCGCCGGCCGTGGTGGCCAGGCCCCCGTCGGTCCAGACCTCGCCCCAGTGGCCGGTATTGATCGTGCCGGACTGCCACGGGTTGAAGAATGAACCGTCGGGCCGCTGGATCGTCGGCTCAGCGAACCGGCCGATCTGAGAGTCGTCGTAACGCCAGCTCGACTTGCTGAGGCCCAGCGGCTCGGCGATCAGCGCCTTGAAGTCATCCTCGAAGGGCTCACCCTCGATTGCCTCGATGATCCCGCCGAGGGCGATGTAGTTGCTGTCCGAGTAGGCCGTCCGTGTCCCTGGGCGATAGGTCGGGTGGCCAACCGCGCGCAGCACCTCAGCCCGGGTCCAGGCGTGCTGGGGATCGCTGCTCAATAGGCGCTGGATCCGCGGCGAGGAGAGGTAGTTCGGCAGTCCGCTGGTGTGTTGGAGCAGCTCGCGGACGGTGATCCGGTTCCCCTCGCGGAGCTCGGGCAGATACCGGCCCGCCTTCTGGTTGAGCCCCAGCTTGCCCTGCTGCACCAGGCGCATTGCCATCGCTGCGGTGACGGTCTTTGCCGTGCTTGCGGTGATGAACAGCGTGTCCGGGTTGACCGGATCGCCACCGCTCCGCAACTCCGTGCCGGCGCTTCCGGCCCAAACGGCCTGGCCGCGCTGGATCACGGCAGCGCTGACGCCGGGGACCCCGAGGCGTGTCCTCGCCTGCTGCAGGGCGCCCTGGAGCGCCGCCGAGCGGCTCACCACCATCGACAGTGCCGGGGTGCCTGCCGGGGCGACGACCAACGCCACCACGCCGAGCAGACAGGCGCCGCCGAGCATGCTCGCGAACGCTCGCCGGCGGCGCGCTCGAACGCGCACTCGGAAGTCCCGCCGACCCGCCATTGAGGCGAGGTTAGGACCGTTTCCTAAATGGACGCCGGGGCGCTACTCGGCGTCGACACGGGCCGGCACGGGCTCTTCGGAGCCCCCCTGCGGCGAGCCTTCGGGCACGGCGCCGCCGCCCAGCACGCGTGGCAGATCCGACAGCGAGACCAGCACCTGGCGCGGCTTCGAGCCCTCGTACCCGGAGATGATCCCCCGCCGCTCGAGCATGTCGATCAGGCGCCCGGCGCGCGTGTAGCCGACGCGAAGACGCCGCTGGATCATCGAGACGGACGCGGTGCCGCCCTCCACCACCAGCTGCGCCGCCTGGTCGAGCAGATCGTCGCTGTCCGGGTCGAAGTCCTCGTCGCCACCGGCCTCGTCTGACGAAAGCTGGGCGGCCTCGAGCAGCTCCTCGGCGAAGTCCGGTTCGCCCTGCTCCGACCAGTGCTCGGTGATGTTGGCGATCTCGGCCTCCGTGATGAAGGCGCCCTGGATCCGCTGCATCTTCGAGGTGCCCGCCGGACGGAAGAGCATGTCGCCCTGGCCGAGCAGCGTCTCCGCGCCGCCCTGATCCAGGATCACCCGTGAGTCGACCTGGGACGACACGGCGAAGGCGATCCGGGAGGGGATGTTGACCTTGATCGTCCCGGTGATGATGTCCGTGGAGGGGCGCTGCGTCGCGAGCAGCAGGTGGATGCCGACCGCCCGAGCCTTCTGCGCCAGACGGATGATCGCGTCCTCGACCTCAGCCGGCGAGACCATCATCAGGTCGGCCAGCTCGTCGATCACGCAGAGGATGTACGGCAGCGGCGCCTCTCCCTCGCGCTCACGGACGCGGTTGAGCTCGCCGAGATTGCGTGAGCGGGCCTGCTCCATGATCTGGTAGCGGCTCTCCATCTCGGCGATCAGGTTGTTGAGCACGTTCGCAGCCAGGCGCGGTGAGGTGACGACCGGGGTGAGCAGGTGCGGGATCTTCTCGTAGTGGTTGAGCTCGACCCGCTTCGGGTCGACGAGCACCATCCGCACCTCGTTCGGGGAGGCGTGCAGCAGGATCGAGCTGAGGATCGCGTTGACGCTGCCCGACTTGCCCGAGCCGGTTGTCCCGGCGATCAGGGCGTGGGGCATCTTCTGCAGGTCGGTCCAGACGGCGCTGCCGGAGATGTCCTTGCCGAGCCAGGCGACCAACGGCGAGCCACCCTGGGGCCGCCCACCGTAGATGTCGCCGAGGCGAACGAGGCGGCGGCGCTGGTTCGGCACCTCCACCCCCACCGCCTGCTTCCCCGGGATGGGCGCCAGGATGCGGATGTCGGTCGAGGCCAGCGCGTAGGCGAGATCGTCCTTGAGCTGGGTGATCTTCGAGACCTTGGTCCCCGGCGCCAGCTTGAGCTCGTATCGGCTGACGTGAGGTCCGGTGACCGTGCCGACGATCTTGGCCTCCACGCCGAAGTGACCGAGCGTCTCCAGCAGGTTGCGCGCGACCGCCTCGTGGTCCTGCTTGTCGGGCCCCTTGTCGGGCGCGCCGCGCTCGAGCACCTGCTCGGCGACGGGCGGGTCGTAGTCGATCTCCTCGGACTCCGTGACGCCGCCCCGCTTTTCGCCCATCGGGGTGAGGGCGACCGGCTCCTCTTCTGAGCGGTCTTCGTTGGCTTCGCCATCAACGCCCATCTCCTCAGCTTCGCTTCCAGAGATCTGCGGCTCGGGCGCGGTTGGCTTGGCAACCCTGAACGCCTCGTCCTTGGCTTCGAGGTCCTCGAGCTCGCTCGTCTCCGGCTCTTCGGCCACCCGCACGGCCTCATCGAAGTTCGCGACCTTCTCCGTCTCCCGCTCATCGCCGCCGACCAGCACCTGGAAGTCGTCCCCGGCGGCGACCGGCTCCGGTGGCCCGAAGACGGGCTCGGTATCGGCCGGAGAAGTGTCGATCAGGTCCGGGTCCGTGTTGATCCGGCTCTCCTTTACCGCGGTCGCGAAGCCGACCGTGCCGCGCTTGGCGCGATCGAAGCCACGGCGTCCGGCACGGACCATGTCCGAGACCGAGCGACCGGTGAGCAGGAGCCCACCGGACACGATCAGAACGAGAGCGACGATGTGCGCCCCGATCCGGTCGAAGAGCGTACTGGTGGCCCAGTAGAGGACCTCGCCGAGGCCGCCGCCGTGATGAGGAAAGAACGCCGGATCGAAGAGGCCCTTGCGAGCGCCCTCCGGGCCGAACCCAGCGGTCTGCGCCGCCAGGGCGAGCAGCAGGCCGCAGACGATCGCAGCGACCCCGACGGCCACCGACTTCGGCGACGGCAGGAAGGGACGCAGGATCAGACCAACGCCGGCGAGCCCCAGGGCGACCGGCACGGCAATCGCTCCGGCGCCGACTGCGTAGGAGAGGGCCGTGTGGGAGCCGTCCCCGACGGTCCCCCCGTTCCAGCCCAGATAGATGACATATCCCAGATAGACCGCCAGTCCGATACAGGCCAGGCCGGCGAGGTCGAGGCGCCGCTGCATTACCTCGGGTGAGGTCGAGCGACGGCCGCGAGCACGGCCGCGGGTCGCGGGCTTCGGCTTCCGCCCGCGCGCAGGCTTCTTGCGGCGCCGTGGCGGATCCCGCCGCTCCGGCGCGCCGAAAATGCGGTCTGCAAGCATGCGCCCACCCATTCGACGCGTAAGGGCAGTCCCCTTCGTGCCTGGGAGTGGCCGATCCGGCGACGAGTTCGGGGCCGAATCGAGCCCTAAACGTTCCCTCAAGACCGCTTGAGAGCGCGGAATTCACCCCTACCCTAAAGATGGTGATGGAACAGGCCATAGCCTCCGCGCGCGTGCTGGTCGTCGAGGACGACGAGGCGATCGCCGACGTCCTGCGCCGCTCCCTGCGCGCCGAGGGCCATGAGGTCCGCAGCGCCGCCGACGGCGCCGAGGCGCTGACGGCCGCCGAGCAATTCGCCCCTGACCTCGTCGTGCTCGACCTCGGACTCCCCCGCCTGGACGGCATGGAGGTCTGCCGGCGACTCCGGGCTGAGAGCGACGTGCCGATCCTGATCCTGACCGCCCGCACCGAGACCGAGGACCGCGTCAAGGGCCTCGACACCGGCGCCGACGACTACCTGCCGAAGCCCTTCGAGCGCTCCGAGCTGCTTGCGCGGATCCGGGCTCTGCTGCGGCGCCGCCCGCCGCGCGGCAGCGCCTCGATCGTGGTCGGGGACCTGCTGGTCAACCCGGACACGCGGGAGGTGAAGCGTGGCGAGCGCGAGATCGAGCTGACCAACAGGGAGTTCGAGTTGCTCGAGTACCTGGCCCGGAACCAGAAGCTGGTCGTCTCTCGCGAGCGCCTGCTCGAGGACGTCTGGGGATACGACCCCTTCGAGCAGACCAACACCATCGACGTCTTCATCTCGAACCTTCGGCGCAAGCTCGAATCGGGAGGCGAGCCAAGGCTGCTGCACACCAAGCGAGGCGCCGGCTACGTGCTGAAGGGCGCCACGTGACGTGGATCCGGCGCAGGCGGCTGCCGCTCTTCGAGCGCATCCCCGTCCGCTGGCGAATCGCGATCACCACGGCCGGCCTGACGCTGCTCATCCTGGTCTGCTTCGCACTCGTCCTCGGCCAGGTCGTCGGCAACCGGATCCGCGGTGACTTCCGAGAGGAGCTGCGCAGCGCGGCCCGCTCGCTGGGCGCCGAGACCAGAGTGTCCACCGACGCCATCCTCGGCACCGTCGTCGACCACCCGAACCTGAGGGCGTTCGCGCTGCCCGAGGACGCCCAGATCAGGATCCTCGATCAGTACGGGCACCCCCTTGCCGGGTTGAACCCGGCGGTCAACCTCGGTCCGCCGACCAGGAGCATCCACAACGTCGGCCAGCTCAGCGTCGCCACCGAGCCGATCAGCGCGAGTGGCTCCCTCCCCGCCTACGTCCAGTACGCCCGGCCCAACAGCGGAGTGAACGACACGGTCGCACGGCTCTGGTTCTTCCTCGGCGCCGGCGTGCTCGGCGGCACGCTGCTGGCTCTGCTCGCCGGGCTCGCCGTGGCGGACCGGGCGATGCGCCCGATCAAGGCGCTCACCGGCCTGGCGCGTCAGATCACGAGCACCCGAGACCCATCGAAGCGCATCCCGGTTCCGGCGACCGACGACGAGGTCGGGGAGCTGGCGCGGACGATGGACGGGATGCTCCAGGCCCTCGAGGAAGCCCACTCCGAGCGCGAGCAATCGCTCGAGCGCCAGCGCGAGTTCGTCGCCGACGCCTCGCACGAGCTCAGGACCCCGTTGACGAGCATCCAGGCGAACCTGGAGTTGCTCCAGGCGGGCGGCGACTGGCCCGAGGACGATCGTCAGGCAGTCGACTCGGCGCTCTCCTCGACCAGGCGGATGTCCGGCCTGGTCTCCGACCTTCTGCTGCTGGCTCGCGCCGACGCCGGACGCCAGGTGGCCACCCGGGACATCGACCTGGCGGCGATTGCGGCCGGGGCACTCGAGGAGGTCGAGCCGCTGGCCGGCGAGCGGCGACTGGAGAGTCAGCTGGAGAGCCCGCTGCCGCTACGGGGCAATGCGGACGAGTTCCACCGGCTCGCCCGCAACCTGCTCGAGAACGCGGTCCGGCACACGCCGGAAAAGACAACGGTCGAGCTCACCGCCCGCCGCGATGGGGACGAGGCGCTGCTCGAGGTGATCGACGACGGACCGGGGATCCCGGCGGCCATGGAGGACCAGGTCTTCGACCGCTTCGTCCGAGGGGACGGCCCGTCCGACACCGCCGGTGGCGGCGGCAGCGGGCTCGGGTTGGCGATCGTTCGCGCCGTGGCCGAGTCGCACGGCGGCTCGGTCTCGGCGGGCCGCAGCACTTGCGGTGGTGCCCGCTTCTCGGTCCGGATTCCGCTTGAGGCGGCCGCCGAGCGGGGGCCCGATGCGGAATCCGAATCGAGCTCCGGCGCCGAGGCGCGACGCGCATCAACGCGATCCGATTGATCCGCGTTGCTTTAGCAAACGTTCAAGAACGCCTCATAGATTCACGACTGGACGAGACACCTCGCCGTGGTGCGAAACCCCACACTCCACGGCGAGACCCGCTGAGGCCAGCACATCACTTTGGCCAAAGCGTCGCCCCCGGTGGTCGCCCCTCCCTCGACCGCCGGGGGCTTTTTATATCCCCGCGGCCGCGAGGGCAGCGTCGCGGTCGAAGCGGTAGTGCGACTCCGCGAACAGGTCGTTCTCGAAGCGGTGGACGCCGGTGAACTCGAGCTCCCGGGGAAGATCCAGGTCTGGGACCTCCATCTCCATGACGCCGCGGTAGTGCCCCACCGCCCAGGCCTCGTGGCTGACGATGCCTCTGACCGTGACCTCGATGCCACGGAACATCTGAAAGAGGCGCTTGTACTCGCGGATGCTCTCGTCGGGACCGATGAAGGGCCCGGGATCCGGCCAGAACTCCGGCGGGGTCATGACGTTGTCGGGCGCGATCCGGGGGCGCAGCCGATCCCAGTCCCCGCGATCGAAGCAGTCGAACGCCTCGTGAACGAGCTGGACGTACCCCCTGAACATATGCTGATCAAGGCTAGAGCCCTACGGCAGCGCCTGCGCCACTTCAAATCACGGCAATGAGACCCATCGACGTCTTCACCCTGACCGACGGCGGGCAGTCGGCCGATGACGTCGCGCGTCGCGTCGCGGCCTTCCTCCATCCGGCCCATTCGACCCTGGAGCTGGCGCTCTACGACGTCCGCCTCCCCAACCCGACCGGCTCGATCGTCGCCGGCGAGTTCCGGGCGGCGAGCGAGCGCGGCGTCAAGACGAGGCTCCTCTACAACGTCGACTCCGGCAGGCCCTCCGAGCTCCATCCCCACCCCGAACCCGGCCCGACATCCTCGCCGAGCTGCCGATCGATTCGCGTCCGGTGCCGGGGATCCCGGACCTGATGCATCACAAGTACGTGGTCCGGGACGGCGAGGCCGTCTGGGCCGGCTCAGCGAACTGGACGATCGATTCGTGGACGCGGCAGGAGAACGTACTCGCCACAATCGAGAGCGAGCAGCTCGCCGCACACTTCCGCCAGAACTTCGAGGAGCTCTGGACCCGGCCCGACGTCGCGCACAGCGGCAAGGTGGATCCCGAGCCGGTCGACGTCGGCGGCGTGTCGGTGACGGCTTGGTTCACGCCCGGCCACGGAGAGCAGCTCTCCCACCGAATCGCCACCGCCATCGGCTCAGCGCGTCGCAGGGTGCGGATCGCCTCGCCGGTGATCACCTCCGGGCCGGTCCTTGCCACCCTCGCCGAGCTGGCCGACAGAGGAGGCCGCGACGTCGCCGGGGTTGTCGATGGCCCCCAAACCGGGACCGTGTTCCATCAGTGGGCCGAGAACGGCCACACTGCCTGGAAGATCCCGCTGCTGGCGGCGACACTCGGCAAGCTGCCCTTCTCCGCGAAGCCGTCGACGCCCTGGACGCCGGACTCCGAGGTCCACGACTTCATGCACGCGAAGCTGACCGTCGCCGACGACGTCGTCTTCCTCGGCTCCTTCAACCTCTCGCGCTCGGGGGAGCAGAACGCGGAGTCCGTCCTGGAGTTGCACGAGCCCGCGCTCGCAGACCGCCTCGCGAAGTTCGTGGACGACGTACGCGGCCGCTACCCGGAGGCGCGGATCCCGGACTCGAGCCGAGCCATGACGTCCTCGACGTCGTCCGCCACCTCCGCCTGACCGAGGTCCTCCCGCGTCAGCATCCCGTGGGCCAGCGGAAACCCCGCGATCCAGTCCATCAGCCCGGCCCAGAACGCGGAGCCCTGCAGGATCACCGGATGGTCGACCGCCTTTCCGGTCTGGATCAGGGTGAGCGCCTCGAAGAGCTCATCGAGGGTGCCGAAGCCTCCCGGGAAGACCACGAAGGCGTCGGAGTAGCGGACGAACATCAGCTTCCGCGTGAAGAAGTAGTGGAACTCGATGCCGACGTCGACGTAGGGATTGAGCCCCTGCTCGTGCGGCAGCTCGATGTTGAGGCCGACCGAGAGCGCCCCGGCGTCCTGCGCGCCGCGGTTGGCCGCCTCCATCAGGCCGGGGCCTCCCCCGGTGATCACGGCGAACCCGGATTCCCCGATCGCGCGTCCCACCTCCCGGGCCAGGCGGTACTCCGGCGCGCCGTCCTGGATCCGCGCGGAGCCGAAGACGCAGATGGCCGGTCCGATGCAACCGAGCTCGCTGAAGCCCAGGCTGAGCTCGCGCTGGACCCGCTGCAGGCGCTCCTCATCCGATCGCTCGGAGGCGACCAGCGCGCTCTCGGCGTAGATGATCTCCTCGTCTGCCGTCGACGGCACACGGCCGTCTCCCGCCGAGCGCTCGGTCACGATGACCGCACTGGCCCGTCAGACCTCGACGACGACGGGCAGCACCAGCGGCCGGCGGCGGAGCTTCTCGTAGACGAACTCGGCGATGTCGTCGTGCAGGTCCTGCTGGAGCAGCGAAACCTCACGGATCTCCTCGTCGGCCGCGTCGTTGAGCGTGTCCTGGACGACCTCTCTGAGCTCGTCGCGCAGGCCATCCGCCTCCTCGGCGAACGGCACCCCCCGGAAGATCACCTCCGGATCGGTGACCTGGGAGCCGTCGTCCGACGAGATCGTCGCGACGACGATGAAGACCCCGTCGTCGGAGAGCTTGCGCCGGTCGCGGAGGGCGAACTCGTCCGGTTCCCCGACGGAGACGCCGTCGACGAAGATCATGCTCGCGTGAAAGTCCTCGCCGAAGGCCGCGCCCGACTCGTCGAGCTCGAGGGCGAGACCGTTGCGGCCGGTGAAGATGCGGTCGCGGTCGATGCCGACCGACTCGGCGAGGTCACCATGAAGCTTGAGGCGCTTGTGATCGCCGTGGAAGGGGAAGACGTTCTGCGGCTTGGTCAGGTTGAGCATCAGCTTCAGCTCCTCCTGCCAGCCATGCCCTGACGCGTGGATCGGGGCGTCCGCCGCAGTCACCACCTGGGCGCCGATCTGGAAGATCCGGTCGATCGTCTCGTTCACGGAGCGCTCGTTGCCGGGAATCGGAGTGGCCGAGAAGATCACGGTGTCGCCCGAGTGGAGCTCGACGTCGGGGTGGTCACGGTGCGCCATCCTCCGCAGCGCCGAGAGCGGCTCGCCCTGGCTGCCCGTGGAGATCACGACGACCCTCTCGTCGGGGAAATCCTCGATTTCCTTGGGCGAGATGAAGAGCCCTTCAGGTGCCGAGGCGATACCCAGGTTCGAGGCGATATTGAAGTTCTTCCGCATCGACCGGCCGACGAGGGCGACCCTCCGATCGAGTTGCGCGGCCGCATCGATCACCTGCTGGACGCGATGGACGTTGGAAGCGAAGGAGGTGACCACGATGCGGCCCTTGCAGCGACCGAAGACCTCGAGGAGCGCCGGGCCCACGCTCGACTCCGAGGGCGCGACACCGGGACGGTCTGCGTTGGTCGAATCGCCGCACAGGCAGAGGACTCCCTCGCGGCCAAGCTCGGCGAGCCGCGAGACGTCGGCGGGGATGCCGTCGACCGGCGTCTGATCGAACTTGTAGTCCCCGGTCACCAGCACCGTTCCGGCGTCGCTGCGTAGGACGACCGCGCGCGCGTCGGGAATCGAGTGCGCCATGTGGACGAGCTCGATCTCGAACGGGCCCGCCTGCACCCGCTCTCCCGCGGGCAGCTCCTGGAGCGGCACGTCCCGCAGCTTGTGCTCATCGAGCTTGGAGCGGACCATGCCGATTGTCAGCAGCCCCCCGTAGATCACCGGCGGGATGCCGATCTCACGCAGCACGTACGGGAGCGCTCCGACGTGGTCCTCGTGACCGTGGGTGAGGACGATCGCCTCGATGTCGTCGGCCCGGTCGCGCAGCGACGAGAAATCCGGGAGCACCAGGTCTATCCCGAGCATGTCGGCGGTCGGGAACATCAGACCCGTGTCCACGACGACAATCCGCCCGTCCACCTCGACGGCGGTCATGTTCTTCCCGATCTCCCCCAGGCCTCCCAGGGGAAGGATCCGAACGCTCGAGCTGCTCAACCTATGCGGCGCTCCCGGCCAGCAAGCCGTGCGCCTCCAGCGTCCGCTTCACCTCGGCCCTCTGCTCGTCGTCGGCTTCCGTGATCGGCAACCTCGCCCGCGCCGAGCAGACTCCGAGCAGCTCGAGGCCGGCCTTGACCGGGATCGGATTGGTCCTGCCGCAGACGTCGTAGATCGGCCGCAGCTTCGCGTCGATCTCGCGTGCGCGGTCGACGTCCCCGGCCTGAACGGCGTCGTAGATCTCCCTCATCTCGCGCCCCACCAGATGTGAGGCAACCAGGATGCCGCCGGGCTCCCCGATCTCGAGCGTCCGCAGGAAGGTCCCGTCGTTGCCGGCCAGGACACGCAGGCCATCGATCGGCTGGAGCTCGTCGTCGTTCGCCTGCTTGACGGCGACGATGTTCTCGATCTGCGCCAGCTCGGCGAGTTGCTGCGCCGAGAGGTTCACCACCACTCGCGAGGGGATGTTGTAGAGCAGCACCGGAATGCCGGCGGCCTTCGCGACGGCCTCATAGTGGGCCCTGATGCCGGCGAAGTTGGGCTTGTTGTAGTACGGGGTGACCGCGAGCACTGCGTCGGCGCCGGCGTCGGCGGCCGCCGCCGAGAGACGCTCGGAGTGCCGCGTGTCGTTGGAGCCCGTCCCGCAGATGATCAGGGCCTCCGAGCCGAGCTCATCACGCACGGCGCGCAGCAGCGAGAGTTTCTCCTCGTCGTCCAGCGTGGGCGACTCGCCGGTCGTGCCGGCCAGCACCAGACCGTGCGAGCCGTGCTCGACCAGATGCCGCGCCAGCCGGCGAGCGGTCGCCTCGTCCACCGAGCGGTCCTCGGCGAACGGAGTCACCATCGCGGTGAGTACCCCTCCGATTTCCGCCATCAGCCGGAGAGTACCCAACGTGAAACGGGTTGCCCCTGCGGGGCCCCCTTGCGGAATGGGAACCGGTCGGCCCAGGGACGCGCCTCCTCGAGCTGGGCGGCGACCCGGATCAGGACGTCCTCTCGCCCGAGCGGAGCGACCAGATGGGTTCCGATTGGCAGCCCCGCGTCCGTCCAGTGAAGTGGAAGCGAGATCGCGGGCTGGCCGGCCGAGTTCCAGAACGCAGTGAACCCGGCGGTGGGAATGCAGCGGAAGATCGGCGCGGCGGGGTTGTCCGGCTCGGGTGCGAACGCACCCAGCGGAGTCGGCGGCTCGCCCGTCGTCGGAGTCAACAGCAGGTCGTATCCGCCGTCCCACCACTCGGCCGCGAAGCGCGCCGCCCGCTGCTGGTACTCGAGCGCCCGGAGGTAGTCGACACCGCCGAAGGTTCTCCCCATCTCGGCCAGGGCCCAGGTGGAGGCCTCCACGGTGTCCGCGGTCACCTCCTTGCCGGTCTTCCGCGACCAGTATTCGAGGTTCCAGGCGATCCCGGCGGTCCAGCGCTGGATGAAGCGCTCGGTGTAGTGCGGGTCGTCCAGGGCCTGCGGATAGGACTCGGCGACGCCGTGACCGAGCGACTCGAGCAGCCCCGCAGCCTCCTCGACAGCGGCGACACAGTCCGGGTGGACCTCGAACTGGCCGCCCGGAGCGTTCTTCATCACCCCGATGCGAAGCTTGCCGGGATCGGCGCCGACCTCCTCGGCGTACGGGCGCTCCGGGGTCGGCGCGGAGTACGGATCGCCGGGCGCGACACCCTGGATGCAGTCGAGGATGACGGCCGAGTCCCGAACCGAGCGGCTGACGACGTGCTCGCTGACCAGGCCGGTCATGACGTCCCCGAACTCCGGTCCGAGGGTGACGCGGCCCCGGGTCGGCTTCAGGCCGACCAGCCCGCAGGCGGACGCGGGGATCCGGATCGAGCCGCCGCCGTCGTTCGCGTGCGCGACCGGCACCATTCCCGCGGCGACGGCTGCCGCGGACCCCCCGCTCGACCCGCCGGGTGATCGCTCGAGATCCCACGGATTGCGGTTGCTCCGTGCGCCTCGGGTTCCGTCGTGGCGACGATGCCGAGCTCGGGCGTGTTGGTCTTGCCGCAGATCACGAAGCCGGCCGCGCGGAACCGCTCGACCAGCCAGGTGTCCTCGGTCTCCCGCCAGTCGAGGTCCCGGAGGTGCTTCATGCCCTCGTGGAACGGGTCGCCCGCCGAATGCGCCATCAGGTCCTTGAGCAGCATCGGGACGCCGCGGAACGGCCCGCCGGGCAGCTCGGCGGCCGCGGCCTCGCGCGCCTTCTCGAACAGCGGCGTGATCACGGCATTGAGCTTCGGGTTGATCGCCTCGATCCGCTCGATCGCAGCCTCGACGAGCTCGCACCGGAGTCGCCTCGCCGTTTCGCACAAGCTCCGCCTGCGCGGTGGCGTCCAGCCTTGCCAGGTCTTCCGTGACCATGATCCCTCGTCCCTAGTTGAGCAGGTTCTCCAGCCCGACCACGAAGCGGTCGGGCAGATCGATCACCCTGCGCACGGCTAGCAGCACGCCGGGCATGAAGCTCGAGCGATCGATCGAGTCGTGGCGGATCGAGAGCGTCTGCCCCTCGCCGCCGAAGATGACCTCCTGGTGAGCGACCAGCCCCGGCAGCCGCACCGAGTGAATCGGTTCGTGAACGCTCCCGCCGGCTTGGCGGACCAGCTCCGCGGTCCGCTTCGCCGTGCCCGACGGCGCGTCCTGCTTCCGGTCGTGGTGCAGCTCGATGATCTCGACCTCCGGCATGTGCGGGGCGATCTGCTTGGAGGCCTCCATCATCAGCACTGCGCCAATCGCGAAGTTCGGCGCCACGAAGCAGTTCGCCTCGCCGTCTGCCCCCCGCACGGTCGCCTCGAGCTCGGCGAGGTCGTAGCCGGTGCTGCCGACCACCGCGTGCACTCCCGCGTTGATCGCTTCGCGGACGTTCGCCGGCGCCGCGTCGGGAGTGGTGAAGTCGACCAGTACGTCGGCTCCCTCGAGTACGTCACTCACGGACGTGTCGAGCTCCGGGTCGGCTCGGCCGACCAGCTCCATGTCCTCGGCGCCATCCACGGCCCCGCAGGCGGTCTCCCCCATGCGCCCGGCCGCACCGGAGACGACGACCTTGATCGGGTCGGCCATGGCTCGATCTTATGTGCCGATGCCCCGAAACCACTCGGCGAGGGCCTCGAGCCTCGTCGCTGGGCCTCGCCGCCGCCGAGACCGCAGAGCATGCGTCCCTTGCCGCGCATCAGTGTCAGCTTGAGCTTCTCGCCGCCGGTGGTCTTGATCTGAAGCTGGACAGCAGCATGATCGAGGATGCCGGCGGGCACCGTCCACCAGCCGCCGCCGGCGCCTCCCGCCTTCGCCGAGGCGATCTGCTCGGGCAGGATCGGCTCGGCTGTTCCCTCCGGGTCACCGTGGCGATCGACCGCCTGCAGCATCAAGCGCCGGTCGGTCACCCGCGCCGTGATTGGCGACTTTGTTCGGCTTATCCGAACAAGGTCGCCAGGTAGACCCCTTATGCGGTGGCCAGCTCCCCGCTCACGGGCGCCAAGGCCGCCCGGAACCGATCTTCGTCCGGGGCGATCGCGGCAGCCGAGAGCGAGTCCGGGGCGTAGAGCTCGCGAGCGAGCTCGGCGACGTCCTCGGAGGTGATGGCGTCCACCTTCTCGAGCAGCTCGTCGAGCGTCAAGAGGGGTGTGTCGAACAGGATGGCCTTGCCGATCCTGCCCATCCGCGCCGCGGTCGACTCCGAGGACAGCACCATGCGCCCCTTGACGTGCTCCTTGGCGCGAACGAGCTCGTCGTCCGTGATGCCCTCGGTGTGGATCGAGGCCAGCTCGCGGCCGATGATCTCGCAGGCCTCCTGGACGTTGTCCCCGCGCGTCCCGACGTAGATGCCGATCAGTCCGCTGTCCACATAGTGCTGGGTGTAGGAGCCGACGGCGTAGGCGAGTCCCTTCTTCTCGCGCACCTCCCGGAAGAGCCGCGACGACGTCGAGCCGCCGAAAACGGCATCGAGGATGCTGAGCGCGTAGCGGCGCTCGTCGCCCCGGTCGATGCCGGGGCCCCCGAAGCAGATGTGGAACTGCTCGGTGTCCTTCTGCTGGAAGCCGACCTTGGCGCCTTCACCCTCCGGGCTCTCGGACGCGGCACCGTCGCCGGCGGCCGGCGGCTCCACGTGGCGCCTGGTGAGCTCGACGATCCGGTCATGCTCGACGTTGCCGGCGGCGGCGACCACGATGGTGCCCCCGGTGTAGTGGGCCCGGTGATAGGCGTCGATGTCGGGAACCGGAATCGAGCTGATCACCTCGGCCTCCCCGAGCACGCGCCTACCGAGCGGGTGTCCGCCGAAGACCGCACGGTCGAGCACGTCATGGACCTTGTCCTGAGGCTCGTCCTCGTACATCGCGATCTCCTCGAGCACGACCTCGCGCTCGGAGTCGATCTCCGGGTAGGTCGGGCCGAGCAGCATCTCGGCGAGTAGGTCGAAGGCCTGCTCGGTGTGGGTATCGAGGAAGCGGGCGAAGAGGTTCGTCGACTCCTTGCCCGTCGCCGCGTTCACCGAGGCGCCGAGCCCATCGAAGATCTCGGCTATCTCGATAGCCGAGTGGCGTTTGGTGCCCTTGAAGAGCAGGTGCTCGAGGAAATGCGAGACGCCGGCCTGCGCCGGCGTCTCGTCCCTCGAACCAGTCCGGACCCAGAGCCCCAGAGCCACCGAGCGCACCGAGGGGACCGCCTCAGTGACGACCCGGATGCCCGAATCGAGCTGGGTTACCTGAGCCTGGTCGCTGGCCACGTCGGGCTCAGCGACCCCGGCCGCCGTCGCGCTCACGGCGGCGTCCGCCGCCATCGCGCTCGCGCCGGCGCCCTCCACCCCCACCGCCACCGCCACCATCGCGGCGGCGGCTGGGCGGGCCCGGGTCGCCGGTGCCGACACCGGCGAGCTCCTCGGCCGACTTGCCCTCGACGTCGGGGTCCTGGGTGAGCCGCAGGCCGATCCGGCCCCGCTCCTTGTCGACCTCGACGACGGTGACGTCGATCTCGTCGCCCTGGTTGAGGACGTCCTCGACTGCACCGACCCGCTCGCCCGGCTTCACGTTGGAGATGTGAAGCAGGCCGTCGGTGCCCTTGCTGAGCTCGACGAAGGCGCCGAAGTTGGTGGTCTTGACCACCTTGCCGGAGGTATAGCGGTCGCCGATCTCAGCGTCCTTGGTCATCGCCGTGATCCGCTCCGCCAGTGCGTCGACCCTCTCGCCCGTGGGCGCGTAGAGGCGCACGGTGCCGTCGTCGTCGACGTCGATCTCGGCCTCGAACTCGTCCGAGAGACCGCGGATCGTCTCGCCGCCCTTGCCGATCAGGGCGCCGATCTTCTCGGGGTCGATCTTGATCGAGGTGATCTTCGGCGCGAACTGCGAGAGCTCCTCGCGCGGATGATCGATCGCCTCGGCCATCTTGTCGAGGATGAACAGCCGGCCCTTGTTCGCCTGGTCCAGGGCGTCCCTGAGGATCTCCAGCGTGACGCCGGTGATCTTGATGTCCATCTGCAGGGCCGTGATGCCCTCGGACGTCCCGGCGACCTTGAAGTCCATGTCGCCCAGGTGGTCCTCGACGCCGGCGATGTCCGTGAGGACGGTGTAGTCGTCGCCCTCCTTGATCAGGCCCATCGCAACACCGGCGACCGGTGCAGAGACCGGCACTCCGGCGGCCTGCAGCGCCATGGAGGAGGCGCAGACCGAGCCCATGGACGAGGACCCGTTGGACTCGAGCGTGTCGGAGACCACTCGAATCACGTAGGGGAACTCCTCCTCGTCGGGGATCGTGGCCTGGAGCGCGCGCTCGGCGAGCGCGCCGTGGCCGATGTCGCGTCGCTTCGGGCCGCGCATGAAGCCGGCCTCTCCCACCGAGAACGGCGGGAAGTTGTAGTGGTGCCAGAACCGCTTGGTCTCCTGCAGGCCGAGGTTGTCGACCTTCATGTCCATGCGGGTGGTGCCCAGCGCGACGTTGGAGAGGATCTGCGTCTCTCCGCGCGTGAACAAAGCCGAGCCGTGTGAGCGCGGCGCAATGTCGATCTCCGTCTCGATCGGGCGGATCTCGTCCTGGGCACGGCCGTCGGGGCGCTTCTTGTCGACGGCGATGCGCTTGCGGATGGTGTCCTTCTCGAGCTTGGCGAAGGCGGCCTTGACGGCCGCGTGATGTTCGCGGTCGAGCTCACCGTCATCGGCCACCGGCGCGTACTGCTCGAGCACCTCGGCCTCGACGGCATCGATGGCGTCCTGGCGCTCGAGCTTTGCCTGAACCTGCGTGGCCTCGTCGAGCTTGGCGCCATGCGAGCCCTGGATCGAGGCGAGAAGCTCCTCGTCCACCTTGGGCTCCTCGATCTCGAGCTTCTCCTTGCCGGCCTTCTCGCGCAGCTCCTCCATAGTCGCGACGAGCTTCTTGATCTCGCTGTGCGCGATGTCGAGTGCATCGAGGATCTCGGCCTCGCTGACGCCGTCGGCGCCGGCCTCGACCATCAGGATCGCCTCGTCGGTACCCGACACGATCAGATCGAGATCGAGCTCCTGGAGCCTTTCCTCTTCGGGGTTGACGACGAAGTCACCGTCGAGCTTTCCGACCCGGACCGCACCGACGTGCTTGGCGACCGGGATATCCGAGACCGCGAGGGCGGCGGATGCGCCGTTCATCGCCAGGATGTCGTACGGGTGGATGTGGTCCACCGACATCGGCTGGGAGACGAGCTGCGTCTCGCGATGCCACCCCTTCGGGAAGAGGGGGCGAATCGGACGGTCGATCATTCGCGCGGTCAGGGTGGCCTTCTCGCCGGCCCTGGCCTCGCGACGGAAGAATGAGCCGGGGATCTTTCCCGCGGCGTAGTGCTTCTCCTCCACGTCGACTGTGAGCGGGAGGAAGTCCACGTCGCGGTCGTTGCCGGCGGTCGCGGTGCAGAGCACCATCGTGTCGCCTGAGCGCACCACCACGGAGCCGCTCGCCTGTCGGGCGAGCTTTCCGGTCTCGAATGAGATCTCCTCCCCGCCTACCTCAGCCGAGACGCGGGTTACGTCGAACATACTCATATGTTTTGTTTCCCTTCAGCCGTCCGGTTGACGGCCTTTCGCTTAAGAACTCTCGTTCTCTGTCGCGACGATATTAGCGACCGCTGATCCCCCACAGTGCCTCAATCAGCTCGCCCTCGAGGCGCCGGCCGTCGACGAACCCCGTTGGCGTTCCGGCGACGCCGGCGCGGATTCCGCTGACGAAATCCCTCTCGACACGCTCGCGGACAGCATCGGAGCGGCTCTCGCGGCGGAAGCGGTTCAGATCGAGGCCGAAGCGCTCGGCCCGCTCCCAGAGATGTGGGTCGTCGACGTGCCCGCGGTCCGCATAGAGCGAGTCGCACATCTCCCAGAAGGCACCCTGGGTTGCGGCCGCCTCCGCAGCGGCGTGCAGCGCCAGCGCCCGCGGGTGCTTGGAGGCCATCGGGAAGTGCCTGAAGCAGAGACGCAACGGCAGCTCGCGCAGACGAGCCCAGCCGGCGGCGCAGTACGGGCAGCCGAAGTCGGAGTAGACGACCGCCTCCACCCCGTCTCCGGTGACATGGTCGTCCGCACCCAGGGGCGGCACGGCGGCGCTGGTCAGCTCGCTCATCGTCTCGACGGTATCTTGCGGCGTGTGGAAGGTCTCGTCGGGGAGAGGACGATCCGCGCCGGTCTCTGCGCGTGCGGGGTGGCGATGCTCGTGCTGACCTTGGCGTTCCTCCAGTCCGCGCACTGGGCCACCGACCTCTGGCCCTGGGCCGACACTCCCCTCTCCTTCGTCTTCATCGGCTCGATCCTTGCGGCGATCGCGCTGCCCGCGCTCTGGATCGCGGTGAGCGGCGAATTTGCGGCTATCCAGGCCGGCGGCCTCGAGCTCTCGATCACCTACGGCGCGATCTTCGTCTACCTGATCACCCTCGCCGGCGACCCAGGGCAACCCGCCCTCGGCTGGTACCTGCTCGCCTTCGGCGCAGCGGCGCTCACCAGCCTCGCGGTCTTTCTCTGGAGCCGCCAAATCCCCTGGCGCGACCGGCGCCGGATGCCTACGCCCGTCCGAGGCTCTTTCGCCTTCCTTACGCTGGTGCTGATTGCGGCGGGAACCGCCCTAGCCTTCGGCGCCGACATCTTCCCCTGGGACCTGCGCTCGGAGACCTCGGCGATCTTCGGCTTCATCTACCTCGGGGCGGCCGTCTACTTCCTCTACGGATTCGTCCAGCCACGCTGGTCGAACGCCGCCGGACAGCTGATCGGATTCCTCGCCTACGACATCGTCCTGATCGGGCCGTTCGTGGACCGCTTCGACGAGGTGAGTGGGCGCCAGCTCACGAGCCTGATCATCTACACGGCCGTGCTCGTCTACACCGCGGCTCTCGCCTTCTACTACCTGTTCGTCAGCGACGAGACCCGCCTGCGCTAGCCGTCCGCCCCGGCCGGCTTTTCGCCCCCAAGCACGGTCGCGACGTTCTGCCGATGAACGTCCTCATACGGCGGGAAGTAGTGGATCCACCCAGCGTCGAGCGGCTTCTTCATCAGCTCGCGCAGGGTCGCGTCGCGCAGGCCGGGCTCGCCGCGGCAACGCTGGAGCGCGCGAATGTACTGCTCGGTCGCCGAGATCAGGTCGGCCGGGTAGCCGCCGCCGGCGATCACGCCGGGATTGCCGTGGTTCGGCAGGATCCGGGCCGGGCCGAGCCGTCGGAGCCGCTCGAGGTTGGCGAGATGCGTGTCCAAGCTCCCCGCGTCGTCGACGTAGGTGATGGTGTCCTCCATCGTGTCCCCGCAGAACAGGATCCGCCGCTGCGGAAGCCAGAGGACGGTCGCGTCGTCGCTGTGGATGTCCGTATGGATCAGCTCCACGGTCAATGGGCCGACGGTCAGCTGGAGTCGCTCGCGATAGGTCCGCGTCGGCAGGATCAGCGGATCGATCGGGGGCGGCCCCTCGAGCTCGCCTCGCTCGATCGCGGCCGCGTTGCGCGTGAGCAGCTCGGCGGTGCGCTCGGAGGAGATCACGTCGCAATCGCCGAACACCTCGGTGCCGGCGACGTGGTCGAGGTGCCAGTGGCTGAGAACGACGGTGAACCGCGTCGATCCCGTCCGCCTCGAGCCTTTCGCGGACGAAGCGCGCGTGCGGAACGGAGGTGTGCGTGTCGTAGACGATCGCCTCCTCACCCACCACGAGCGCGTAACTCGCGATGCCGAGCGCGATCGCACCCTCATCGACCCAGTTGGGACCTTCGGCGAAGCGGTAGCCATCGATCCTGCCGTCATAGAACGCGTACACGTCCTCAGCCGGACGGAGCACGCGCATGTGCTCCATCAGGTCGCGAGCGCGTCGAAGATCAGGTTGGCGCCCGGGATCTCGCCCGGGTTCGGGGCGGCGTAGGACCATCTCACGTCGCCGTTCTCGATCAGCACCAGGGAGCGGTTGCCGTGGTCGACCGCCTCGATCCAGGCGCCGTAGGCGCGGGAGACCTCGCCCTTCGGGTTGAAGTCAGCGAGCAGCGGCATGGTCAGGTTCAACTGGTCGCGAAAGGCGCGGTGCGAGTAGCTCGAGTCAACGCTGATCCCCACCAGGCTCGCGCCCTTCGACTCGATCTCGGGGAGGACCTCCTGATAGAGACCGAGCTGATCGGTGCAGACCGGGCTGAAGTCGAGCGGATAGAAGGCGAGGATCAGCTTGCGATCGGCGAAGTCGCCGAGCGACACCGGGTTTCCGTCCTGATCCGGCAGCGAGAAGTCGGGTGCCTTCGTGCCCGCCTCGATCATGTCTGTCACCGGCGCTAGCGGCGCAGGCCCAGCTCGGCGACCAGCGAGCGGTAGCGCTCCAGGTCGGTGCTCTCCAGGTAGCGGAGGATGCGGCGACGCTTGCCGACCATCTTCAGCAGGCCACGGCGGGAGTGGTGGTCCTTGCTATGGGTGCGCAGGTGCTCGGTGAGCTCGTTGATCCGCTCGGTGAGTAGCGCCACCTGCACCTCTGCGGACCCGGTGTCCTCGCCCGACCGGCCGTATTTGCCGATCAACTCCTGCTTTCTGTCCTTGGTCAGCGGCATCGGCGCAACAGGGTAGCGGCTAGGCGCCGCCGCGATCCTCGTACTTCGAGGCGATCTCGCGCGCCTCGGCGACGTCCCGGTTCATCTGCGTGATCAGATCCTCGACGCTCGGAAAGCGCCGCTCTCCGCGCAATCGGCTGACGAAGGCGATGCGCAGGTTCTGCCCGTAGAGGTCACCGTCGTAGTCGATCAGGAAGGACTCGATCAGCAGCCCCCTGCCCGTCTCGAAGGTCGGCCTCACCCCGACGTTGACCGCCGCCGGGTGGCCCTTCGCGAAGGCGGCGTAGACGCCGTGGCCCGGCACGACCAGGCGGTCGTCGGGCACCAGGTTGGCAGTGGGGAAGCCCAGCTTGCGGCCGCGGCGGTCGCCCTCGACCACCTTCCCCTCGACCATGAACGGCGCTCCCAGGCACCGCATCGCGGCGTCGACTTCCCCGGCGGCGACCAGTGCCCGGATCCGGCTCGACGAGACCGTCTCGCCATCGATCTCGACCAGGGGCACGATGCGCGTCTCGAACTCCTCCCACTCGGCGAGCATCTGCGGAGTGCCCTTCGCCCTGGCACCGAAGCGGAAGTTCTCCCCCACCGAGACCTTGCCGGCCCCGAGCTGCTCGACCAGGATCCGCGAGATGAACTCCTCAGCCGGGATCTTCATGAACTCCTTATCGAAGGGGATCACCACCAGCTCGTCGACCCCGAGGCCGTCGATCACGTCCCGCTTCACGTCAAAGGGCATGATCAGCTTGGGCGCGGCGTCGGGGTTGATCACGCTGAGCGGATGCGGATCGAAGGTGAGCACGGTGTCCGCCTTGTCGATCACCGCCTGGTGGCCCTTGTGGACGCCGTCGAAGACTCCGATCGCAACGTGGCGGTCGCGCGGTTCCGCGTCGGGGAGCTTTGTGACCTTGATCGTCAAGTCGGCACAACCTCGGGTTGCAGATTCTCTCCATATGGAGGGCTGGCGTGCATTCCGCATATGCAAGCCAAGTAGCTCGCCGATGCGCCAGTAGATGCGCCAGTCAATCCCGAAACCGGTGCTTCTCGTCCAAAGCGGCTATGTCGCTTTGCAGGGAAAGGAGGACCCTCGGCCGAGCCGCCGCACTAAGGGCCGCTGGGTCCGTCTCGGGTTGACCGAGCGCCTGAGTGCACTGCAAGGTCACCCATCAGCTATCCCGCGGACGCACGCCAGCCTCTTGGAGGGCTTGGTCGGCGTCCGAGAATCCCTTGCGGGACGCAATCTTCCTGTGGCGCACCGTGTAGAGCTCTGAGTGGCGTTCATTTCACCTCGAGTCCGGTCTTCGTGCGTCCTCGTTCGCGGATAAACGCGATCACCCGGTTCTGGTCGGCGTCGATGACCTCCTCGAGATCGACCTCCCAGGTGTCCCACATTGCCGTCCACCCTGATTACGTGATCGAGGACGGCATCGTGCCCACGGGAGATGGTGCCGTCGGGCAAGTTGGTTCCGTCCCATTCGACGTCTGGGGCGAATGCAGACAAGGCGCTCTCGAAATCGTTGCGCAGGAACGCCTCCCACATTTCGCGAACTACTGCAACATTCTCCCGCGGCATCGGAATCCCAGTATCTCGCACAGATGGTCGCTTTCCATGCAAAGCGGCCAAGAGCTGGTCCACGACCTTGCGCGCGTTTATGCGGGCTGGTCCACGACCCTTGCGCGCGTTTATGCGGGCGGCTACGGGCGAAGCGCGGTAGCCGCTACCGCAGGTTGTCGCAGATGGGGACGTCCAGGTGGCTGAACCTCGGATCCCCCGACTTGCAGGGGGTGGCCGAGAAGGACCCGCTGGCGACGCAGTTCTCCCTGCCGCCCGGATTCGGGTCCCAGTCCTCGACGTTGAAGGCCCCGTTGACCCTGCCCTTGCCGACCCTGCCCTTGCTGACCTTGCCGGTCAGGTCACCGTGTGGTGGCGCCAACTGTGGGCTCACCCCAGACTCGAATCTGGTGGCGAATCGACCCTTATTGAGCCTCAGCTTGGATTGCACATCGGGATTGTCCGGGCTCCTCAAGACGATGAGCTCTGATAGGCCGCCCGGGTTGCAGCTCACCTGCGTCTCCAGGTCGTAGCCGACCCATCGCGGTCTGAGCTTCCCGTTCCCGTGCCGATCCTGGTAGATCACGGTCAGAAAGATCTCACCTGGAAGCGAGCCGGTCAGGTCGAGGTCCTGGAAGAGGCGCACCGTCCGCTTGCCCTGGGCGGCAGGCGCGATCATCGCCACGGCGAGCACCGAGAGGGCGACGAGGGTCAGGGCGCGTCTCATGCACCGCGATCCTATGCCTCCGCGCTCGGCTAGGCCAGCTTCGCGTCCAGGCCGATCTCGATCGCGCCCCACGGGCCCCGGCTCTTGCAAGGAGGACGTATGGGAATCCCTATAAGCCCTTGTGCGCCAGTGATGCGCCAGTTGCGCCATTTGCCAGGCGTGATCCAGCGGGGTCCAGCGGGACGTTTTCGGCATGGCTACGCGAAAACAACCTCGGGTTGCAGATTCTCTCCATCCACGCGCGCGACCGCGATCAGCCTCCCCTCATAGGTGAGCCGCACGTTCCTCGGAGGAACGTCGAAAGGCTCCTCGACGGGACGGCCATGCCCCACCCGGTCCGCCTCGTCGGGGTCGAGCAGACGCTCGGGGAGGAACTCCATCAGCCGCTCGACGGAGACCTCCTCCCGGCCACCGTCCGGCACCCAGAGGTCTCCGATCGCCGTCCGGCGCAGCGACTCGCAGTAGGCGTCTTCGAGTGTCTCGACCAGCGTCCGGATGTAGGTGCCCGATGAGCATTCGATCTCGAAGGTGGCGCGCTCGCCGTCGTGATCGATCAACTCCGCCCGGTACACGTTCACGCGCCGCGTGGGCGTCTCGACCGACTCGCCTCGGTGAGCCTTCCGATAGAGCCGCTCCCCATCGACCTTGACCGCGGAGGTCATCGGCACACGCTGCTCGATCTCCCCGGCCGGCAGCTCGAGGTGCTCGGGGATCCGGCCGGTCTCGGTGAGCTCGCCGTCCGGGTCGCCGGTGGATGAACGCCAGCCGAGCCTCGCCGTGGCACGGTAGGTCTTCGGCAGCTGGAGCAGGTAGCGCTGCAGTCGCGTGGCACGCCCGAGCAGGACGAGCAGCAAGCCGGTGGCGAACGGGTCGAGCGTGCCGGCGTGGCCGACCTTGCCCCCTACCTCTCGCCGAATCTCGACGACCACGTCGTGCGAGGTCACCCCGGCAGGCTTGTCGACCAGTAGCCCCCGGGCGGAGGTCGGTTCCCCCTCGGCCATGCCTCAGCTGTCGAGCTGCGAGGCGATCTCCCCGATCAGGAACTCGGCGACCTGCTCGTAGGGGAGATCGGTGCCGAACCCGGCGGCGCGGCGATGGCCGCCGCCGCCGTGGACTCGCGCGATCGCCGAGACGTCGACGCGCCCGTCGGTTGAGCGCATGCTCACCTTGCGGGCGGCACGGCCGCTCTCGGCCTGGTCGCGGACCACGGCCGCCACCAGCGTCCCGTCGATGGTCCGGAGGTGGTCGATCACCCCCTCGGTGAGTGCCTCACTGGCGCCGGTCGCCGCATAGTCCTCGGCGGAGATGTAGGTGATCGCCAGCCGGCCCTCGTCCTGCAGCTCGATTCGGTCGAGGGCACGGGCGAGCAGCCTGAGCTTCTCGATCGGCGCGTGCTCGTAGAGGCGGCGGTAGATGTCGTTGACCTCCACCCCGGCCTCGATCAGCCCCGCGGCCATGCGGTGAGAGCGCGCATCCGTGTTCTCGTACATGAACTTGCCCGTGTCGGTGACGAGGGCGACGTAGAGCGCATTGGCGATCTCCGCCGTCAGCTCGACGCCGAGCAGCCCGGCGATGTCGTAGAGGATCTCCGCGGTGCAAGAGGCATCGACGTCGACCAGGTTGACGGTGCCGAAGCGGGTGTTGTCGTGATGGTGATCGATGTTGATCACCTTCGCCCCGTCCGTGCGCAGGAAGTCGACGGGCATCCGGTCGATGTTCCCGCAGTCCAGGAAGATCACGACGCGGTCGTGGATGTCCGCCGGCGGCTCGTGGAAGACCTCCTCGAGCGGCAGGAACCGGTACTCGACCGGCAGCGGGAACTCCTTGGCGGCCAGGAACATGACCGAGTCCTTGCCGAGCGCCTCGAGGATCCGCTGGGTGGCGAGGAGCGAGCCGAGCGCGTCGCCGTCCGGGTTCTCGTGGGTCGTCAGGATGAACCGCTCGCCTGCCCGGATCTCTTCCACGACGAGGTCGAGGTCGCTGGTCAAGAGCTCGGTCGCCTCCGTCATTCGTCGTCCAGGAGACGGGAGATGCGGTCGCCACGTTCTGTGCTCTCGTCGTATTCGAAGGTCAGGGTGGGCGTCCGCTTCAGGCGCATCCCGCTCGCGATCTTTCCTTGAAGCACTCCATGGGACGAACGCAGGCCGGCGAGCGAGCTCTCCCGCTCCTCGGGAGAGCCGAGCACGCTGACGTACACACGGGCAGCGCGCAGATCGGGAGAGGTGTCAACTTCGGTCACGGTCACGAATCCGATTCGCGGGTCCTTGAGCTCCGTCGTGATCGCATCGCCGAGGATCTCGCGAATCGCCTCGTTGACGCGCCGCATCCGGGCGGTCCCCATCGCTGGGCGACGATAACAGCAGACGCTCAAACAAACCCAAGTGCGCCTAACAGAACGGACACGCCCAGGTTGCGAAGATCACATGCCCCCCAACGTCCCCCTAACAAACGGGGCGGCCCGCAGGCCGCCCCGTTGCAATTTCATCGCCGTCTTCGATCAGAAGATGACGAGCGAGAACCCGTCGGGCGGAGTGGTGATCGGGTCGCCGGCCGCATCAGCCTCGACCACCTGGAACACGGTCTCGCCGGGCGCCTTCGTGTCATTGCTGACGGCCTGCGAGTTGATCTGGTGGATGTAGTTGTGCTGGCTGACGACGCTGGAACCGCTCTGCGGGTTCGGGACGAACCGAACATGGATCTCCCCGCCGGCCGCCGTGCGCCGCCACTGCACGGAGCTCGTCGTGTTGCCCGGGTCGGCGCAGTTGAACCCCGTGACGTTCTGGAAGTTGCCGTCCGATGGAAGCGCCAGAACCTGAGCCGCATCCACCACCAGGCTTCCCTTGATCGTCCCCGGCTTGCAGAACTGCTGATAGCCGCCTGCCGCCACGTTGCCGAGGTTGTCGGCGTTCTTGGCGCTCTTCACGTCGAGACCAGGAGCCCTGTTGCTGATGATGTTGTTGACCTTCTTCTTGTTGAGGACGCCACCCGCGACGGCGGTGCCACCGAGAGCGGCGATCAAGGCCACCACGGCGACGACCATCGCCGGGCTGGGCCGGAACTTACGTGCTTTCTTGCGCATCTCTTCTCCCCGGTTTGGGAGCCACCCTTCGGCGGCCTTGGTTTTCCGGGAGCCCCCCGCTCCCGATCTCTGGCGCCGACCCTATACGTAATTCCCTGCAGAGGGCAAGCTTTCTGTGAGCGACCTCACCTCAGCCGCGGATGTCGTTCAGGCTGAGCAGGTCGCGCTCGACCGAATATCCGTCCGGGCAGCGACTCTCGACGAAACGAATCAGGCCGTCGGCGCGGTCGGAAACCTGACCGTCCCCGACCAGCGCGCAGAGCAGCGTCGAGCGCTGCCACTTGTCGTGGCCCTCGATCTCGGCCACCGAAGCTCCGAAGCGCCGGCGAATCCCGTCCTTCAGCGACTTGACGAGCTTGCGCTTGCCCTTCAGGTCCTGAACCTCGCCGAAGTGGAGGCGAATCTCGATCAGCTCGACGAAGGCGGTCACGCGCCGAGGCTAGCGCCGGCGCGCTACTCCAGCGTCTGCTCTACCTGCCGTGTCTCGAAGAACTCGAGGACGTCCCCCTCCTTGACGTCGGCGAAGCCCTCGAGGACGATGCCGCACTCCTGGCCCTCGTCGACCTCCTGGACGTCGTCCTTGAAACGCCGCAGCGAGCCGAGCTTGCCGGTCCAGACGATGGTCCCGTCCCGCACCAGGCGGACGCTCGCATTGCGGGTGACCTTGCCGTCGGTGACGAGGCAGCCGGCGATCGTGCCGACGCGGGAGGCCTTGAAGGTCTGCTTGATCTCGGCCTGCCCCAGCGCCTCCTCGACCTCCTCCGGCTCGAGCAGGCCCTCCATCGCGGCGCGCAGCTCCTCCGTGACCTTGTAGATCACCGTGTAGGTGCGGATGTCGATTCCCTCGCGCTCGGCCGCCCGGCGAGCCTCCGCGAGCGGCCGGACGTTGAAGCCGATGATCACCGCGTCGGAGGCCGCCGCGAGCATCACGTCGGACTCGTTGATTCCCCCGGTCTGGGCGTGAATGACGTTGACCGGGACCTGCTCCTGCGGGAGCTTCGCGATCTCGTCCTGGAGCGCCTCGAGCGAACCCGAGACGTCGGCCTTGAGCACGATGTTGAGCTCGTTGAGCTGACCCTCGCTGGCGCGCTGGAAGACCTCCTCCAGGGTGACCTTACGGGCCTGGCGGCGGGCGAGCTGCTCGGTCTTGAGGCGCGTCTCGCGTTCCTGGGCGAGCTGGCGTGCCTTGCGCTCGTTCTCGACCACCTGGACATGCTCGCCGGCCTCGCTCACTCCGTCGAACCCGAGGACCTCCACGGGAGTCCCCGGCGTGGCCTCGTTCACACGCTCGCCCTTGTCGTCGAGCATCGCCCGGACCTTGCCCCAGACCGGACCGGCGACCACCGCATCGCCAACATGGAGGGTGCCGCGCTGGACCAGGACTCCGCTGACCGGACCGCGGCCCGGATCGAGTTCTGCCTCCACGACAGTGCCGGAGGCGGGAGCGTCGGGGTTGGCGCCGAGCTCCTCGAGGTCGGTGACCAGCAGGATCATCTCGATCAGGTTGTCGAGGCCGTCCTTGGTCTTCGCGGAGACATCGGCGTAGACCGTGTCCCCGCCCCACTCCTCGGGGTTGAGGCCCTGCTGCGCAAGCTCGGTGCGGACGCGATTCGGGTCGGCGCCCTCCTTGTCGATCTTGTTGACGGCGACCAGGATGGGGACGCCGGCGGCCCGGGCGTGGTCGATCGCCTCGACCGTCTGCGGCATGACGCCGTCGTCCGCGGCGACGACGATCACGGCGACGTCGGTGACCGAGGCGCCGCGGGCGCGCATCGCTGTGAAGGCCTCGTGGCCCGGTGTGTCCAGGAAGGTGAGGGTCTTGCCGTCGTGAGCAACCTGATAGGCGCCGATGTGCTGCGTGATGCCGCCGGCCTCGCCGGCCGCGACCTGGGTCTGGCGGATCGCGTCGAGCAGGGAGGTCTTGCCGTGGTCGACATGCCCCATCACGGTGACGACCGGCGGGCGGTCGACCAGGTCAGCCTCGTCGTCCTCCTCGGCAACTTGCTCCTCGACCTCCTCATCGGCCGTGGTGACGATCTCGATCTTCCGATCGAACTGCTTGGCGATCGACTCCACCGACTCGTCGGTGAGCGTCTGCGTGAGGGTCGCCATCTCCCCCTCCTTCATCAAAGCCTTGATCACCTCGGCGGCGGAGAGGCCGAGGCTCTCGGCGACCTCACGCACCGTGGCCCCGGAGTTGACCTTGATCGGCGGCTGCTCCTCAGGCTGCTTCAGCTCCCTGTCGCTGGGCTCCTCGAGCAGGGGCCTGCGGCGACGTCCGCCGCGGCGGCGCGGCGGCCGGGGCGGCGGCTGGGTCTTGGCGATGTGGTCGCGACGTGCGGCCTGCGAGTCGATCACGACCCGGCGGCGCTTCTTGGCGGGCCCCTTCTGAGCGGGCGCGGCGGCCGCCCCATCACCTCCGGCGGCCTTGACCTCGGCCTTCGGAGCACCGTCGCTCTTGGGCTTCGCTGGGGCGGCAGCCTTCTCAGCGGCCTTCCCGGCCGGCTTCGCTTTCGTCTCGGTGGCGGTGGCGGATCCGGCGCCGTCGCCGGAGTTCTTCAGCGCGGCCAGGGCGTCCGATTCCTCCACGCTGGACTGGGCGGCCTTCGCCTCGACGCCGGCAGCCTTGAGCGCAGCAAGGAGCTCCTTGCTGGTCGTGCCCTGGGCCTTCGCTATCTCGTGTACGCGCTTCTTGGCCATCTCCTACTCGGTCGTCTGCTCCTCCGCGGTTGTCACGGCGGGCTGCTCCCGCTCCTCCTGCTCCGGCGCGGCGCCATCCTCGGAGGCGGCGGGAGCCTCATCTGATGTTTCCTCTTCGCCGGCGTCGTCCGAAGGCTCCTCCTCCACGGCCTCCTCCGGCGCCGGCTCTTCCTCTTCCCCATCCTCTTCCTCGGCCGGGGCCTCTTCCTCGGCCGGGGCCTCTTCCTTCGGCCGGGGCCTCTTCCTCGGCGGGGGCCTCCTCTTCGTCGGCCTCGGGCTCCTCGGCCTCGGCGCTCTCGTCGAACTGGCTCTCGGCCTTCTCGACGATCGGCTTGACGGCTGCCTCGTCGGCGTCGGAGTCGGCCAGGGTCGCCACCTCGTCGTCGCTCAGCGGGCTCAGCACAGCCACCTGGTTGGTGCTGAAGCGCGCGAGCGCCTGGTGCTGCGGCAGGCCGCAGAACTGAGAGCCCTGGAGGCCGGCGTTCGGGCAGCGGCGACCGGTGGTCATCACGGCCATGCAGCGGCCGTCGGCGGCCTCCTCGCCCTCGTACTCGATGTCCTCCTCGTGCTGGGCGAACTCGGTCTCGGAGGTGATGTCCACCTTCCAGCCGGTCAGGCGCGCCGCGAGGCGAGCATTCTGGCCGTCACGGCCGATCGCCAGCGAGAGCTGGTCGTCCGGGACGATCACCGTCGCCTCCTTGGTCTCGTCGTCGACGAGCACCTCGCGCACCCGCGCCGGAGAGAGGGCCTTGGCCACGAAGCGGGCCGGCTCCTCGTTGTAGGGAATGATGTCGATCTTCTCGCCGCGCAACTCGGAGACGACCATGCGCACCCGGGAGCCGCGTGGGCCCACGCAGGCGCCGACCGGGTCAACCCCGTCCGCGTGTGAGATGACGGCGATCTTCGAGCGCCAGCCCGGCTCGCGGGCGACGCCTGTGATCTCGACCAGCTTGTCGGCGATCTCGGGGACCTCGAGCTCGAAGAGCTTCTTGATCAGCTCGGGATTGCGGCGGCTGACCACGATGCTCGGGCCCTTGGTATCGGCCGAGACATCGGTGATCACGGCCTTGACGCGCATGCCGTGGTCATAGCGCTCGTTGTAGACCTGCTCCGAGCGCGGCAGCAGGGCCTCGACCCGCTCGCGGAGCTGGACCAGCGTGTAGCGGTTGTCGGACTGCTGGATGATCCCGGTGATGAGCTCGCCGACCCGGTCCTTGTACTCCTCGAACATCATGCCCCGCTCGGCCTCGCGGATCCGCTGGAGGATCACCTGCTTGGCGGTCTGGGCGGCGATGCGACCGAAGTCGTCCGGCGTCACGTCGCGGGTCTCGATCTGGTCCATGTAGGGCTCGAGGCGCTGGGGCTCGAGCTCCTCCTCCTCGACCTCGCGGCGCTCGCCGGTCTCGGGATCGACCGACGGGCCGGTGGCCTGGATCTCGGGCACGGGCTCGCCGGCGGCCTCGGCGGCCTCGGCTGCCTGGAGCTGCTCCTCGAACTGCTCGTCGAGCAGGCGCTTCTCGAGATCCTCCGGGACGATCAGCTCATAGACGCGGAAGTCGGCGCTCCCGTGGTCGAGCTCGACCTTCGCGTACTTCGCGGCACCCGGCGTCTTCTTGTAGGCGGAGAGCAGCGCGTCCTGAAGGGCGTCCATCAGGGTGTCAGCCGCGATCCCCTTCTCCTGCTCGAGCATCTTGACGGCGTCGACGATCTCCTGGGTCATCTCACCCCTCCGTTCGCGTTGGGCAGCAGGTTCGAGCGCCGGACGGCGGCGAGCGGGATGTCGACCGCTCCCTCCACCCCCTCGACGCTGACCCGCTTCTCGTCAGCATCGGCCAGGCGCCCGGTGAAGGAGCGCCTCCCCCGGATCTCCTCGTTCGTCCGCACGCGAACCGTTCTGCCGAGGAACCGCCGGAAGTGCTCCGGCTTGGTGAGCGGCCGCTCGGGCCCCGGAGAAGAGACCTCCAGCGACCACTCCTCGAGCAGTTCCCGGAGGTGCCCGGTGACCCGCTCGCAGAGGGCGATGTCGACGCCGTCTGGGCTGTCGATCACGAGCCGCAGCCGCTCGGAGGCGGGCCGTTCGAGCGCGAGCAGCTCGACGTCCGGCTCCTGGTCGCGGAGCCGGGTCTCGACGGTTTCCTGTATCTGCTGGAGCTCTCTGTCCACTTCAGTCCGGTTCTGTCGTGTTCGCGGGCCCAAAAAAAGGCGGGCGCTCGCCCACCTTTCGACACGCGGTTCGGTGCGAAAAAAGGTTCCTCGGCGAGTATAGCCCCGTGCCTGAAGCGCGCAATGGCGCTTGAAACCGGCAACGGACCGGCTCCGCGGAGCCGCTGTGTTGGCGACTCTTGTCGCTAACCCGCCAGTAAGTCGCCCACCGCCGCCCGGTCGCCCCCCAGCCGCTCAAACCGCCGCTTTGCATGGAAAGCGGCGGTTTACGCAGCCCTCGCTTTTTCGCTTCCGGAGGGCGGCTGTGAGCGACCTGGGCTTGAACAAGGAGAGCGAGTGCGCCACCTTCGGCGATCCCGACCCGCCCCCTTCCGAAAGGGGGCCCCGAGTGCGTCCTGGCCTTCCTCAAAGAGGTCGCGGGCGGCCGCAAGCCGCTCACCGCGTGCCGCAAACTCTCAGGTCCCGTCTGCCGCGGCCTGCCAGTCGCGACGCTTCTCAGCGTATTCCTCCGGCAGCCCGAGGCTGAGCTCCTGGGCGACGTCGAGCCAGCGAAGGGCGGCCCGGTAGTCGCCTCCTCCGGCGTCCGCGTCCGCTGCTGTGAGAGCCAAATCGAGCGCCTCGCGCTGATCCTGCTCGGCCTCCTCGCGGCTCTCTCCGTGGAGGGGCTCGAGATCCTCCAACGACACCCCGAGGCCGCGCTTGGCCAGGTAGGGAGCCAGATGCTTCCCAGCGACCTTGACGGGCGGCCACCAGAGCGGCGTAGCGCTTTGGTCGAGGCAGCGGCGCGACGGCGCGCCACACTGCGAGCGTGACCGCGCGCGCAGGTAGCGCGGTGCGCCGCCGGTGAAGAGGACGCCACGCAGAATGGGCTGGAATCTCTCGACATCGATGTCCGGGTCGACCAGGGAGGCGATGGCCGTGGCGGCCGTGTCGGCCTGCTGAGCGGCCACACCTCCCTGCTTGATCGGGAACCAGGTCGAGTCCCCCGCGGCGTAGACCCGCGGCGTTCCCTCGACCCGCATCGCGGAGTCGGTGCCGATGAAGCCGTCAGGCCCCTGCGGGACCCCCTCGATCGGCACCACCGTCAGGCGCGATGAGGCGATCACGCGGCTGGCGAGGAGGACGCGACCGTCGTGCAGGCCGAGGCCACCGGCCTGAACGCCGGCGGCGCGGGCGCCGGTGACCAGCTCCACTCCCGCCTGATCGAGTAGATCGCGCACCGCGTCGCTCGCACGCCTGCCGAACAGCGACAGCGGCGAGCTCTCATGGGTGGCCAGGGTCAACTTGGTGTCGGCCCCCCGCTCCTGGAGCTCGGTGGCGGTGAGCAACGCCAGCTCGTAGATCGGCAGCGGCCACTGGATCGAAGTGGGGACGGCGAACACGATTTGGCCGACCTCGCCGTGTTCGGCTGCATGAAGAAGCTCCCGGATCTTCTCGTTGTCGCGCATGCCACGGTAGGTGAGGGCTCCTGGGAGTGCGGGCTCGGTGGACGCGCCGATCGCGAGCAGCAGCGCGTCGAAGGGGACCTCGGCTCCCGACTCCGTGTGGGCGATCCGCGCCTCGGCATCGACGCCGCGGAGTGCATCCCGGCGATGCGACGCGCCGACGTCCCGACAGACGTCGCCAAGTGGAATCGCGGGGGGCGGTGTGATCCCGAACGGCTCTGCGACCGCCAGAGCGGGCAGAACGAGTTCGTCGTTCGGCGCAATCAACTCGAGATCGATGCGCCGGTGCGCCGCCTCGTGGAGGGCCAACGCCGCCTCAACCGCCGCGACGCCCCCGCCGGCGATCGCGACTTTGAACCGCTCTTCCTCTTTCATCTTTATCTCGCTGTGGGCAGCTAACTAGAGTGACTCGAGGCTAGAGCTGCCTTCTCCATGTACATCGGGGGTAACCACGTAGGTCGGACGAACCCCGCGCACGGAGGCAAGGAGCCATAAGCATGAGCGAACTCTTCGACTTCTATCCCTATTCCGAGTGGTTCCGAGTTAACCGGCGTGCCGAGAGCGGTCGCTCCCGGGAGGAGATCTTCTAGCCGCCGGCCGACTGCCATTGCCTACGAATACATAGCGTCCCCCGCCGAAGGCACGGCGGGTTCGTCCATGAAATGCGCTTGGCGGAACTACTGCTTTGGACGAGAAGCGGTGCTTTGCATGGAAAGCAGCGGTTCCGTCGGTCGCTCCCTGTGAACCGCGCTTCGATCTCCGTGGCGGGCACGGAGTCGAGATCGATGGATACGACCGATGATTCTTCGCCTTGCGGCGGCAAGGGTCGACTTAACCTCAACAAGGAGGTTGAGCCATGAAGCGCGTCGTCATCGACCACTACGGCGGGCCCGAGGTGTTGAAGGTGGTGGATCAGGACGATCCACGACCGGGTCCGGGTGAGGTGCGCGTCAAGGTGCTGGCGGCTGGGGTCTCGTTCACCGACGCGCAGATCCGCGCCGGCACCTACATGGGCGGCCCGAAGCCGCCTTTCACGCCCGGGTACGAGCTCGTCGGCGTCGTCGAGGAGCTCGGCCAAGACTGCGAGAGGCTACGTGAGGGGGACCGGGTGGGGGTGCTGACTGTGTGGGGCGCTGACGCCGAACGTGTCTGCGTGGAGGAGAAGTACGCGGTCGCGGTGCCCGAGGACGTCGACCCGGGGGAGCTCGTGAGCCTGATCTTCCCGTACATGACCGCCTACCAGATGCTCCACCGCACGGCGTGCGCGCACTCCGGCGAGACGGTGCTGGTGCACGGCGCGGCCGGCAGGGTCGGCACGGCGGCGCTCGAGCTGGGGGCGGTGGCAGGACTGCGTCTCTTCGGGACCTGTTCGGCGCGCGACAAGGCCGCGGTCGAGCGGCTCGGGGCGGTGGCGATCGACTACCGCAATGAGGACTTCCTAACTCGGGTCCGCGAGCTGACTTACGGCGAAGGTGTGGACGTTGTGCTCGACGGGATCGGCGGCAAGGTGGCGCTGCGCTCCTTCCGCGCGCTGCGGAAGGGCGATCAGATCGCGGGCGATCCCGGTGGGCGACTCGTGACTATGGGCGCCTACAACACGATGGTGCAGGGCCGCAAGAGCCTGCGTGGGTGGTTCGAGTGGTGGCCGGCGATGGCGATCACCTGGCTCTGGAGCACGCTCTCGTCCCGCCGGCGGGTCTCGGGCTACCGGGTCCAGGTCCTGCGCATCCCCCACCAGGATTGGTTCGCCGAGGACTTCCAGGTGCTGCTCGAGCTGCTTCGTGAGGACAGGATCCACCCGGTCGTGGCCGAGCGCCTGCCGTTCTCCGAGGCTCGTCGCGCTCACGAGATGCTGGAGAGCTCGGCGGCCAAGGGCAAGCTCGTGCTTGTGCCGTGAAGCGGTGGCGCGCCGCTTGCCCATAGCGGAGATGGGTCCGGCGCTCCCATGGCAACCGAAATAGCCGCTTTGGACGAGAAGCGGCGGTTTGCAAGGAAAGCAGCGTTTCTCGCGAGATACTGCGTGGGCGATGCCGCAGGAGAGTCTCGAAGATTTCATCCGCCGTGGATACGCCAGGTTCAACCAGGCCGAACGAGAGCCCGTTGACGAGCAAGAGCTCGCGTCTCTTGATATCTGGCATCCCGACGGCGTGTACGTGAACTCCGCCAGCGATCCCGACCCCGCGACTCACCGGGGAATCGAGGCGGTGAGGAGGCAGATTGGGCAATGGGTCGAGGCCTATCCCGACCTGCAGGTGGAGCCGCTTGAGATCCAGACCAACGGCGGTCGGGCGTTCGTCTGGGTTCGCTTCTCGGGTCACGGAGCAGAAAGCGGGGTTCCAATCGACATGGAGTTGGCTCACGTCAACACGGTCGAAGGCGGCAAGCTCCGCCGCATCGAGGAGTATCAGGAGCGGGCCGATGGTCTCGCCGCCGCCGGGTTGTCGGAGTAGCCGCTTTGGACGAGAAGCAGTGCTTGAATGGAAAAGCGGCACTCCGTCGAGAGATACAGCGGGGGCGATACCGGAGGAAGAACGTCGAGCCCCGGCCCTGACTACAACCGACCGGAGGAGGTCGCGATGAAGGACTACCGGGCATTGATCTCGATCCCCATTCAGGCCGAGTCAGACGACGACGCGATCCGCGTCGCCGAGGAGCAGGCGGCTTCGGTTCGCCACCCCGACGGCGAGGTGGCCGGTCACGTCGAGCTGGTAGGCAAGACGCACGGCTACCTCTTGGAAGTCGATCGTGTCGTTTTCACCGACGCGCTCTTCCTGCGCCAGCTGCCGCCCGACTGGAAGCCGTGACCGGACTGCTGGAGTAGCGCAGAAGCGCCCCTTTGGACGAGAAGAGGCTGCGCGCTACTCATCAGCCACCACCCGTCGGCGGGACTCAGCGGACCCAGCCGCGTCGGGCTAGTCGCGGCTTCGGATCAGCCAGGACGTGCCGCACTCGACGCAGCCGATCCAGGTGCCGTAGCGCGTGTACTCGATCAGCCGGAGGCGCATCGGATCCGCATGCATGCACCCCTCCGCGCGGGCTAGATCGGGACGGGGATGCACGCGTGGTGTGGTTGAGTCGCTTCTTCTGGGGGTCACTGTGTCAGCGTTGCGAGGAGCTGGCTAGCGAACGGGAAGCTCCACTCAAAGGCCGGGCAAAGGCCGTGCTCTCCGGTCCTACTTTCATCTGATTCTTCGGAAACCCTTCTCCGGTCTTTCAGGAACGGGCGGAGGATCGCTCCGACAATCCCCGGCACTTGGAGGCATCAGATGAACAGCGAGCAGACCGACCGAGATGACCACTACCTCGCCGCCCAGATCCGGCTGGACGCACATCGCGCCTGGCGGAGAGCGAGGCCACCCTTGCGGATCAGCGTGGCCAGGGAACAGAGTCACGGCCGGGCCAGGAAAGGCGCAATCCCCCGCTCGCATCTCCCCCGAGGCGCGCTTGCCGCCTAGCGGGTGACAGCCGTCAATGCGGCGGTCCCGCGGCTCCTACTCTGGCTGAAACAACGCGATCGTGTTCCCGGCAGGGTCCTTGAACCAGGCGGAGCGACCGATGCCCGGGGTGGTTGCGATGTGGTCGACCGTCTTGATGTACTCGGTGTCGTACTCCTCGAATACAACGCCGCGTCCCTCCAGTTCGGCGACATCGGCCTCGATGTCTTGCGTCCAGAAGCGAACCTGAGTGTGATCGGCGTTGTTGTCACCGGGCCGAAAGTAGACCAGCAGGGTCGTGCCGTCGCCACACTCAAAGAGCAGATGGTTCTTGATCGTGCGCGGCGAGAGCACGAGACCGAGCTTGTTCTCGTAGAAGTCCCGGCACGCGTCGAGGTCAGCCGAGATCAGGACCGCGGAGACCGGGTTGCCACCAACCATTGCTCAGCCCTTCGTAGTTGACAGTCAGCCAATCCAAACACAGCCCGGACGGCGGAGCAAGGGAGCGGCTACTGCTCGATCACCGCACCACTGCTTTGGACCAGAAGGGGCGCCGTAGGCGATGGCGGCTGGCTCCTTTCGCTCATCTCAAATCGCCTCGGGTTCCGATCCTCCTCGCTGAGCCCCTACTCCGATAGCCCGCCAGCTTCAAGCGCCTCAGCGCTTTTGCTGAACATTTGGACCCGAACAACCCACCCATCTCGCAGGGTGAAGATCAGATAGCGGTGCTGGTCGACGCTCACGTCGCTTTCAGTGCCGATCCCCCATTCGCGGATCGCAACGAAGACCCGTCTTCGCCAGCATCCCGTAAGTCCGTGACATCGAAGTGCCAGTCCCGCCACGAGTCGGCCCAAAGCGCGAAGGAACCCGCCCACTTCGGCCCTCGGTACACACGGTTCTCCGGCCATCTCGCCACGCCTGACATGTCCCACTCGATCGAGGAATCGAACACGGCTTGCGGCCCCTCCGGATTGCCACCACTTGTGGCGATGAGCCCCGACGCACGATCTCGACGTTCGCCTCCGACATCGCCCACCCCAGTATCTCGCGCTGCAGAGGTGCCAGTCGTATTGCTACTCGGCGACCGTCTCGCCGGAGCCGCCCAGCTCTTCCGGGAAGTCCTTGAGCTTGGGGAGGCCATCTTTCATGGGCATCACGGTCGACTCGTAATTGACATGCACCTCGGGTGTGAACGGAAATGAAGGGATCGTCGCCGCGTAGACGTCGACCAAGCCCCACTGCGGGTGCCGCGTCAGCAGATGCCCGCCGCACTCCTTGCACCACTGGCGATAGCTCCGCTCGTTCTGGTTGTACTCGCCGATTTGGTCTTCTCCTTGAGTCACCTCGACCGCCTCGGGCTTCCACAGCGTGAAAGCGTTGACCGGGCCGGCGGACCAGCTCCGACAGGCGGCGCAATGGCAATAGCCAGCGCCCTCCGGATCGCCGGTGACTTCAATCGTCACAGCGCCGCAGTAGCACTGCCCTTCGAAAGTCTTTTCATCCGGGCTCATGAGTTCTCCTTCGCTCGAGGTCTGGTCGCGACATCGCCCACGCAGTATCTCGCTCAAAGCGCCGCTTTACACGCAAAGCGGCGGTTTCGCGGCTTCACGGGCGGCGAGTGCGCGTCAGACCTCAAGCATCACGGAGACCGGGCCGTCGTTCACCAGCGCGACGCCCATGCAGGCGCCGAAGACTCCCTTCTTCGCACCCGCCTGATCGCAGAAGCGGTCGTAGAGCGGCTCGGCCTGTTCGCCGGGCGCGGCCCGCACATAGCTGGGACGAGTGCCCTTCTTCGTGTCGCCGTAGAGCGTGAACTGGCTGACGCAGAGGATCTCGCGGTCGCCGAGCGGCTCGTTCATCTTGCCGTCGGCGTCGTCGAAGACCCGCAGGGTCCGCACCTTCTCGGCGAGCCGGTCGGCTTCGGACTCGCCGTCCTCCCGGGAGACCCCGAGCAGCACCAGCAGCCCCGGGCCGATCTGCGCGACCCTCTCCCCCTCGACGTCGACGGCCGCCTGGCTGACGCGCTGGACGAGTGCCCTCATCGCCCGCGTGCGGCATGCTCGGCGACAGCCTCGAGCACCCGCATCGCGATCGGAGGCACCCTGCCCTCCGCGTCGCACTCCGGGTCATAGGCGGTGAGCGAGACCGCCCGAATCGGGCGCGTCTCGAGCAGGGAGCGAACCTGCGAGATGAGCTGCTCGGCGCTGAGGCCGTCGGGGGCGCTGTAGATGTTGACGTGGGCCTCCTCGGAATCGAGCACGTCGAGATCCAGGTGGAGGTAGAGCCCGGTCGGCGCCGGATCCATCGCATCAACGGCCCGAGCGACCGCGTCCTCGGAGTCGATCTCGGCCGGCGGCAGGCGATGTACGGAGGAGGAGTCGAGTCGCAGCCGCTCCAGGGGGTCGAAGTCGCGAGCTCCGGCGAGCACGGCGGCGGTCTCGGGAACGGTCCTGGTCTCCCTGTCGTTGACCATCGTCCGCCAGGCACTGCCAGTGAGAATCGCCAATGGCATGCCGTCGAAGTAGCCGTCAACGCTCGACTCCGGGGTGTTGAAGTCGCCGTGTGCATCGAACCAGAGGACGCCCGGTGATCTCTCCCCCATGCCCGTGACCACCCCGATCCCGGCGAAGCAGCTGCCGGAGAGAAGCACGGGGAAGGCGCCGTCCTCGATCGCCCTGCCGACGCCCTCCGCCACGAGCCTGATCAGCTCGAACGCGGCCTTGGCCTCGCTGGCGCCGCTTCGGTCCCTGAGGTCCTCCTTCAGCTCGATCATCTCGACCTCGACCTTGGCGCCCTGGCTGCCCAGCGAGTCGGCGGCGCCGGCCTCGAGCAGCCGCTCCGGGCCGCGTCCGACTCCCATGCGCAGAGCACCGACCTCGTAGGGAACGGCCAGAAGCCGTATCTCGGTCATACCGTCGCCCCTAGGTGCCGGCGGCCAGGCGCTCTCTATATATGCGGTAGTCCCGCCGCTCGGGCCTCAGGTTCGACGCCAGCGCCAGGTGGTGGCGGGCGCGCCGCGTCTCCCCGGTCTTGCTGAGCGCGCGGCCGAGGCAGAAGTGCGCGTAGTCGTTGACCGGGTGGGTCTCCACCACGGCCTCGAACTCGGTCGCCGCCTCGGCGTAGTGCCGCGTCCGGAACAGGGCGCGGCCGAGCGCCTCGCGCACCGAGCTCTTCTCCGGCGCCTGCCGGGCGGCCTCCTTGAGGGGCACCGTCGCCTCCTCGAAGTCGCCGTCTTCGAGCAGCTCCATGCCCCTTCTATAGAGCGAATAGAGCGACTCGTTCTGCACGTCCTGGGCCATGCACCCAGTGTAAAAGGGCGCGCAAGCGGCACCCGGGACCCGCCTAGTCGTGCGGCTTGGCTCGGCCTGCCGGCGATTCCGCCCGCAGCGCCTCGACCCGATCGAGGATCGCGTCCGCAACGGCCTCCTTCGAGGCGAGGGGCACCTGACGCTCCCCGGAGCGCTCGACGATCACGACCTCGTTCTCCGTGCTCTCGAAGCCGATCTCGGCGCGGGAAACGTCGTTGAGGACGATCGCGTCTGCCCCCTTTCGCTCGAGCTTCTCGTGGGCCCGATCCAGACCGCCGTCCGTCTCCGCCGCGAACCCGATGATCGTCTGCCCCTCGCGACGCCTGGCGCTGAGCGAGGCGAGGATGTCCTCCGTCGCCTCGAGATCGAGCTCGAACGCGCCGGTGCCTTCACGGTGGATCTTCTCGCCGGCTGCCCGCCTCGGCCGGAAGTCCGCTGGCGCGGCGGCCATCACCAGGACGTCGGTGGAGTCGAACTCGTGCTGAAGCGCGCTCGCCAGCTCCGCGGCGGTCTCGACATCGACCCTCCGCACACCGGGCGGCGCCGGCAGCGAGACGTTGGCCGCGACCAGCGTGACCTCGGCGCCTCGGCGAGCCGCTCGCTCGGCGAGAGCAAGGCCCATCCGCCCCGAGGAGCGGTTGCCGATGAAGCGGACCGGGTCGATCGGCTCACGCGTCCCGCCGGCGGAGACCAGCACCCGCAGGCCGTCCCAGGGGCCGATCGGACCGGGCGCGGCCTGCTCGATCACATCGAGCAGTGCCCGCGGCTCGGGCAGCCTGCCCACGCCGTGCTCCCCGCGGGAGGCGAGCGCACCCTCCTCGGGCTCGATCACCGTGACCCCCCGCTGGCGGAGCGTCGCCAGGTTGGCCTGTGTCGCCGCGTCTCTGAACATCCGGTCGTTCATCGCCGGCGCGACCAGCCTGGGAGCCTCGCAGGCGAGGAACGACGTGGTCAGCATCGAGTCGGCGATTCCCGCGGCGAGCTTCGCGACGGTGTTGGCCGATGCAGGCGCGACCAGATAGGCGTCCGCGTTGGCGACCACCTCGAGGTGGCCGATCGGATCGTGGTCGGGCGCGGGGTCGCCGGGGAAGGCGCCGCGTGCCGGGTCGCGCTCGAACTCATCCGTGAGGACCGGCGCTCCGATGATCCCCTCGAAGGCTGCGGCACCGACGAACCGCTGCGCCGCCGGCGTCATCACGACGCGGACCGCGTGCCCCTCCTGGGTGGCGAGGCGCGCCAGCTCCAGCGACTTATAGGCGGAGATCCCGCCACTCACCCCGAGCAGGATGCGGGCCATTCAGCCCTCCTTGGAAGCTAGGCCTTGTACTCGTACTTGAGCTTGCCCTGCGCCGTCTCCTCCAGGGCGATGGTGAGGTAGTTCCCACTGGGAACCTCGACCATCGGAGGGGTGTACTCGCCGTACGCCCCCTCGGAGAGAGAGTGGTAGTAGGCATTGATCTGGCGGGCTCGCTTCGCCGCGACCACGACGGCGGCGTAATGGGTGTCCGTGTGCTCGAGAAGCTTGTCGACTCTTGGTCGGATCATTGACATGGGCTCAGGAGTGTAGGGATAGCTCGTCGCGAACGAGCTTCTCCAGCTCGTCGGCCGCTTTCTGCAGCTCGTCGTTCACGATCACGTGCGGGAACTCGTCCCTCGCCGCCAGCTCGGTGTCGGCCGTTCTCAGGCGTTCTTCGATCGCCTCCGCCGAGTCAGTGCCTCTGCGCTCGAGGCGCTCGCGCAGCACAGTCGGATCCGGAGGCGCGATGAAGATCTGGACCGCCTCGGGCATCGCCACCCTCACCTGTCGCGCTCCCTGCAATTCGATCTCGAGGACGACCGACTTCCCCTCGGCCAGCCTGCGCTCCACCTCCTGACGGAGCGTCCCGTAACGGTTCCCGCTGTAGGTCGCGCTCTCCAGGAAGTCACCATTCTTGATCCGGTGCTCGAACTCCGCCGCGTTCAGGAAGTGGTAGTCGCGGCCGCCGACCTCCCCGGTCCGTGGCTCTCGGGTGGTCGCCGAGACTGACGCCTCCAGCTCGGGCACACGCTCGAGCAGCCGCTCGATCAGCGTTCCCTTTCCGACCCCGGATGGACCGGTGATGACAAAGACCTTCCCCACGTCGAGGAGATCATGACCGCCGGGACGGCCGCGAAAAGCTCCTGGAATGCCCCGCTACTTGCGCAGCTGTGCGACGAGTTCGGCGCGCTGGCGCTCGGAGAGGCCGCCGATGGTCTTCGACGGCGAGATCCGGCACTGGTTGAGGATCCGATTGGTCTTGACCCGCCCGTATTTGGGCACGGCCATCAGCATGTCGATGACCTTGGCGGTCTGGACGTACTCGGGCGGATCCATCAGCAGTGTCTGGATCTTCACCTTGTTGCCCTTGAGGTCGCGCTTCAGCTGGGCCCGCTTCGAGCGGATGTCGTTGGCCCTCCGAAGAGCCTCCATCCGCTGGTCCAGTGATCTCTCGGGGGCGGCGTTGGAGGACTGGACCGGGGCCTGCATCGGGGCGGCAGTATATCCGCGGCCGCGAGGCGCGGAAAGGGGTTTCTCGGGTTTGTGAAAAAAACCCCCTCTAACCGGAGATCCGTGCGAGGTCCCGCAGCTCGGCCGCGATCCTCGACCCGGCGGCTGGGTCCCGGAAGCTCTCCGTGCCGACCGCAACGATCATCGCGCCCGCCCGCAACATCCCGGCGGCGTCATGACCCGTGGAGACGCCGCCCATCGCCACCACCGGGATCGAAACCGCAGTTGCCACGGCGTGGATCTGGGCGAGCGCGACGGCCCGGACCGCCGGCCCCGAAAGACCGCCACCGCCACCGCCCAGCCACCGATCGCCCGAATCCGGGTCGAAGGCGACCGCCCGCAGGGTGTTGATCAGCGAGACGGCGTCCGCACCGCCCTCCTCGGCCGCGAGGGCGACCGGAACGGGGTCGGCGATGTTCGGAGTTAACTTCACGAGCAGGGGTTTTTCGGTCAGCGGCCGTACCCGCTGGAGCAGGGAGAGCGCCTCCGCGGGCGACTCGCCGACGATCAGCCCCGACTTCACGTTGGGGCAGGAAACGTTGAGTTCGAGCGCCGCGACCTCCGCTCGGCCACCGACCCCGTCGACCAGGCCGGCGAACTCGTCGTGGCTGGTCCCCATCACCGAGACGATCAGGGGGACCGGGAGCTCGGCGAGCTGCGGAAGGTCGTGCTCGAGGAACCCGTCGAGGCCCTTGTTCGGGAGCCCGATCGAGTTGATCAGCCCCGAGGGCGTCTCCCAGAGGCGAGGAGGCGGGTTGCCGGCGCGCGGCTCGGGGGTGATCGTCTTGGAGACGAAGGCGGAGAATGGGAACTGGTCTAACAGTTGGTCGCCGAACGCGCGCCGCGCGGCAATCGCGTCAAAGGTGCCCGAGCCGTTGATGACCGGGTGGCGGAGCTCCAGCCCGCAGAACTGCACCCCCGGGCGCGAAGCGGAGGAGGTGCTGTTCGATTGGGTGATCAATGGCCCGATCCGGGCACCAAGGCGGTCTCGATCTCCTCGGCGCGCACCACCGGCCCGTCTACGCAGAGGCGCATGTAGCCTCCGTCGCTCAGGGGGATGGCGCAGCCGAAGCAGGCGCCGAAGCCGCAGGCCATGGGCGCCTCCAGGGCGAGCTCGCAGGCGACCCCGCGATCCGCGCACATCATGCGCACCGCCTCGAGCATCGCCGGCGGCCCGCAGGCGTAGACGGCGGCGCTGCGGGCATCGTCACCCTCGAGCAGCACGGCCAGCAGGTCGGTGACATAGCCGCTGTGCCCCGTGTGGCCGTCCTCGCTAGCCAGGCGGACCTCGCTGCAGTCAAACAGCTCGAGGCCGCCGGAGTTGGCCCGGTCGCGGAAGCCCAGCAGGACGCGGGACGGAATCCCGGCGGTGAGCAGCTGCCGGCGCCAGATGGCCAAGGGGGCGACGCCGATCCCGCCGCCGACGAGGATCGCTCCGGCGGCATCCTCTGCGATGGCGGGCGGCGCGGAGAACGGCCGTCCCAGCGGTCCGTGGATCCAGAGCCCCTCGCCCGGCTCCAGCTCTGCGAGCCTCGAGGTCCCGGGGCCGACGGCCTGAACCAGGAAGTCGAGTCGAACGCCGCCCTCGGTGGGCTCGGCATCGGCGACCGAGAAGGCGCGCGCCAGGTAGGGGCGGCCCTCCTCCCCGCCCCAGCCAGCGTCTGTGGCGAGCATGTAGAACTGGCCCCCGGCGGGCGCCGGGCCGGCCGGGTCGAGCGCGGAGAAGATCCGGTATCCGCCCGAGGGGAGGTTGCGCGTGACCTCGCAGAGCCGGCGGCCGAAGGGGGCCACGGCTCGCTGCCCCAGGTCGCGGGCCTCGCCTGTGGTCACCTCTGCGATGGCTCGCGCTCCTCGAGCTGATGGAGCTCCTGAAGCGTCAGGACTTCGGCGTCACCGCTGGCCGAGGCGAAAATGGCCCGGGAGGCTGCGGAGGCGCCGGTCATCGTGGTCACGCAGGGGATGCCGTGCTTCACCGCCGCGGCCCGGATCTCGTAGCCGTCCGCGCGGGCGCCAGAGCCCGTCGGCGTGTTGATCACCAGATCGACCTCGCCGGACCGAATGCAGTCGACGACGTGTGGGGAGCCCTCACCGATCTTGTTGATCTTCCGGACCGGCACGCCCATCGCCGAGATCGCCTGCGCGGTGCCCGAGGTCGCGATCACCTTGAAGCCGAGGTCGTGGAAGCGGGTGGCGAGCTGCGTCGCGGCGGGCTTGTCGGAGTCGGTGACGGAGATGAAAATGGTGCCCTGCTGCGGCAGTGAGACGCCCGCGGCGGCCTGAGCCTTGCCGAACGCCGTCGGGAAGTCCGCCGCGATCCCCATCACCTCGCCGGTGCTCCGCATCTCGGGGCCGAGCACGGCATCCGCGCCGGCGAAGCGGGCGAACGGCAGCACCGCCTCCTTGACGCTGATGTGGGTGGGGGACTCGTTGGGCAGGGACTGCTCGTCGAGCGACTCCCCCAGCATCAGCCGGCAGGCGATCTTGGCGAGTGGGGTGCCGATCGCCTTGCTTACGAAGGGCACCGTCCGGGAAGCCCTCGGGTTCGCCTCGATCACGAAGAGCTCTCCGCCGGCGACGGCGTACTGAACGTTGATCAGGCCGATCACACCGAGCTCCAACGCGATCTTGCGGGTCGTCTCGCGGATCTCCTCCAGCATCTCCTCCCCCAGGCTCATCGGCGGGATCACGCAGGCCGAGTCGCCGGAGTGGACCCCCGCCTCCTCGACGTGCTGCATCACCCCGGCCACGAAGCAGCGCTCGCCGTCGGCGAGGGCATCCACGTCGACCTCGATCGCGTTCTCCAGGAAGCGGTCAAGGAGCAACGGATGCTCCTGGTCGGCCTTCACATTCGCCTCCAGGTAGGCGGCCAGCGCCTCCCCCTCGTAACAGATCTCCATCGCCCGCCCGCCCAGGACGTAGGAGGGGCGGACCAGCAGGGGGAAGCCGACGTCCTCCGCGATCGCAACAGCCTCCTCCGCGGAAAGCGCCGTCCCATATGGGGGGTGCTTGATCTCCAGCCGGCGCAGCAGCGCGCCGAAGCGGCCCCGGTCCTCGGCGAGGTCGATCGCGTCGACCGGAGTGCCGAGCAGAGGAACTCCCGCCTCCTCCAGCGACTTCGCCAGCCGCAGGGGCGTCTGGCCGCCGAACTGGACGATCACGCCCTCGGGTCGCTCTATCTCGCAGACTGCGAGCACGTCCTCCTCGGTCAGCGGCTCGAAGTAGAGGCGGTCCGAGGTGTCGTAGTCGGTGGAAACCGTCTCGGGATTGCAGTTGATCATCACCGCGTCCCGGTCGAGCTCCCGAGCCGTCATCGCGGCGTGCACGCAGCAGTAGTCGAACTCGATGCCCTGGCCGATCCGGTTGGGGCCGGAGCCGAGGATCACCACCGAGGGACGATCACCCCGGTCGACCTCGCCGACAGCTCCGTTCGTCGAGCTGCGCTCGTGCGCCGAGTAGAAGTAGGGCGTCCGCGCCTCGAACTCGGCCGCGCAGGTGTCGACCGAGCGGTAGGTGCGCTCCAGGCCGTCGGTGCCGTCGCCCTCGGTGGCGAGCACCCGGAGCTCCCGCAGGAACCAGGGGTCGATCATCGTCGCCTCCTGGATTCGCTCGAGCTCCACACCGCGCTCGAAGCCGGCGGCGATCAGGTCGAAACGGTCGGGGGACGGCGTCGCGAGCCGCTCGAGCAGCTCGCCGGTGGACGCGGGGATGTCCGGCTCGGTATCCAGCTCGCGGGAGCGCATCGCCTTGGCGAAGGACTCGCGGAACGTCCGGCCGATCGCCATGCACTCGCCGACCGACTTCATGTGGGTGGAGAGCCGGCCCTCGGCGCCGGGGAACTTCTCGAAGGCGAAGCGCGGCACCTTGGTGACCACGTAGTCGATGGTCGGCTCGAACGACGCCGGCGTCGCCTGCGTGATGTCGTTGGGAATCTCCTCCAGCGCATAGCCGACGGCGAGCTTCGCCGCGATCTTGGCGATCGGGAAGCCGGTCGCCTTCGAGGCCAGCGCCGAGGAGCGCGACACCCGCGGGTTCATCTCGATCACGGCGACCTCGCCAGTCTCCGGGCTGACGGCGAACTGGATGTTCGATCCGCCGGTCTCGACCCCGACCGCGCGAATCACCCTGATCGCCTGGTCTCGGAGCTCCTGGTAGAGAGAGTCGGTGAGCGTTTGCGCCGGCGCGATCGTCACCGAGTCGCCGGTATGGACGCCCATCGGGTCGACGTTTTCGATCGAGCAGATGATCACGACGTTGTCGTTGTGGTCGCGCATCACCTCGAGCTCGAACTCGCCCCAGCCGAGCACCGACTCCTCGACCAGCACCTGGTTGATCGGGCTGGCGGCAAGGCCCTCGGAGACGACTTGGGCGAGCTCGGTATCGGTGTTGCCGACGCCCCCCCCGTGCCCGCCGAGCGTGAACGCCGGCCGGACGATCGCCGGCAGGCTGATGCTCCCATCGGCGACGCCCGTCTCCGCCTGGGCGACCGAGGTGACGATCTGCGACCAGGGCACGCGCAGTCCGGCCTCCTCCATTGTCCGGCGGAAGGCCTCGCGGTCCTCGGCGCGGTGGATCGCCTCGTAGTTCGCGCCGATCAGCTCGACATCGAATCGCTCGAGGGTGCCGTCGTCGTACAGAGCCTTGGCGAGGTTGAGGGCGGTCTGGCCGCCGAGGGTCGGCAGCAGCGCGTCGGGACGCTCGCGCTCGATCACCTTGGCGACCGGGCCGGGAAGGAGCGGCTCTATATAGGTGCGGTTCGCGAACTCGGGGTCGGTCATGATCGTCGCCGGGTTGGAGTTGACGAGCACGACCTCGTAGCCCTCCTCCAGGAGCACCTTGCAGGCCTGGACGCCCGAGTAGTCGAACTCGGCAGCCTGCCCGATCACGATCGGACCTGAGCCGATCAAGAGGATTTTTTGGATGTCGTCGCGCCTAGGCAAGCTGGACCGCCGTCAACGCCTCGTCGTGATCGCGAAACATCCTCACTCGGACGATCTGATCGCCGTCGAACTCGAGGACCTCTCCGAAGTCAGAGGTCACCGGCGTTCCCTTCAGGGCCCCCACCGCCGTCTGGGTGCCCAGGACGACAACGCTGCCGTCCACCTCCCGGATGTCGTCAACCATTATCTGGGTCCCGGCCCAGTTCTCCGACAGATCGGCGAGGAACTCCCGTACACCGCTGCGTCCGCGGTAGAGCCGGCGCCCCGGAATGTCGGGGAAATCCAACAGCTCGACATGAGGATCGAACCTCGTTTCGATCAACCCGTCATCGAGCTCGCCGGCGTTGAACGCGGCGAAGAGGGCTCCGACCGTCTCGACCTTTGACGTCGTCACTTGACGAGCTCCAGGAAGCGGTCGAAGAGGTAGCGGGCGTCGTGGGGCCCGGGGCCAGCCTCTGGGTGGTACTGGACGGTGCAGCCGGGGACGTCCTTCAGCACCAGCCCCTCGACGGTGCGGTCGTAAAGGTTGAGGTGGGAGAGCTCGGCCTCTCCGAAGTCGGTTTGCCAGCGTACGGGCTCATCGCCGTCGATGGTCCGGTCGCCGCTGGGGCCAAGCACCGCGAAGCCGTGGTTCTGCGAGGTGATGTCGATCCGGCCGGAGTCGAGGTCCTTGACCGGGTGGTTCGCCCCGCGGTGGCCGAATGGGAGCTTGAACGTCTCGAGGCCGACGGCGCGACAGAGCAGCTGGTGCCCGAGGCAGATGCCGACGACCGGCTTCTTGCCGACGACCCCGCGGACGTTCTCGACAACGTAGTCAAGGGCGGCGGGGTCGCCAGGGCCGTTGGCGAGGAAGACCAGGTCGGGATCCCGCGCGAGGACGTCCTCGGCCGGCGCGTCGCAGGGAAGGAGCGTGACCCGGCAACCCCGCTGCCGCAGCTGCCTGATGATGGAGACCTTGATCCCGGTGTCGATACCCACCACGTGGGGGCCCTCGCCGTCGAACTCGACCGGCTCGGGAGGGGTCACGGTCCGGGCGAAGTCCGCCCCGTCCATCGACGGCTCCCCCTCGACGCGATCGCGCCCCTCCGACTCCGCCAAATCGGCCGGGAAGATGCCGCCGCGCATCGCGCCGCGGTCGCGGATGTGCCGGACCAGCGCGCGCGTGTCAATGCCGCCGATCGCGGCGATCCCATGGTCACGCAGCCAGTCGAGCCAGCCACCCTCGGCCGTGGCGGCGTCTTCGCCGTTCTTGCCCTCGCGCATGATCACGCCGCGCGCCTGGACCCGGTCGGACTCCATCGCATCGGCCGAGACGCCGTAGTTGCCGATCAGCGGATATGTGAAGGTGATGATCTGGCCGGCGTAGGAGGGATCGGTGACCGCCTCCTGATAGCCGCTCATCGAGGTGTTGAAGACGACCTCGCCGGTGATCTCACCGCCGGAGCCGAGCAGCTCGCCGTCGAAGCGCGTCCCGTCCTCGAGCAGGATGTAGCCGCTCATACGACCTTCGCCTTCCGCTCGGTCCCCGGATTGGGGGCGTAGTCGAGGATCAGCTTCTGTATCTGCTTGAACTCGTCGGTCCCCGCCCCGCCGAGCAATTCGAAGAGCGCCGCCTCGACGCTGGTGAGGATCGCGCCCGCCCGCTCCATCTTGTGCAGGCCGACGCGCTTGTTCTCCTCGGTCCGCGAGCCGACGCCGTCGAGCGGGACCTGCACCTCCACCCCGCCCTCGAGCAGGTCGATGGCGGTCTGGCTGACGCAGACATGGCTCTCGACCCCGCAGACGAGCGCCTGGTCGCGACCGCCGAGGTCGAACCCATCGGCTTCGGCCGCGGAGAAGCGGACCTTCTCGAGCGGCACGGTCCCCTCCGGCAGATGCTCGGCCACCTCGGAAGCGGTCTCCCCCAGACCCTTGGGGTACTGCTCGGTGACCACGATCGGGACGCCGAGCAGATCGGCGCCCTCGATCAGGGTCGCCGTTGCCTTGGCGATCCGCTCGAAGTCGGGGATCGCCCTCCGGAAGCCCTCCTGGACGTCGACGACCACCAGGGTCGTCCTCTCGGGCTTGAGCTTGCCGTTCACGAGGCCACGCCGAGCGCGAAGCTGCGCTGGCGGAAGGCGACCCGCCCCGCGGCGACGGTCATCAGCACCCGCCCGGTCAGCTCCCGGCCGCCGAAGCAGTTGTTGTAGGAGCGGCTCTCGTAACCCTCCTCGCCGACGGTCCAGGTGAGCTCGGGGTCTATCAGCGCGACGTTTGCCGCGGCGCCATCCTCGAGGCGGGGCGCCTCGATCCCGAATGGCTCGCCCCCGCAGGTCATCCGCTCGACGAGCAGGTCGAGGGAGATCACTCCGGGGAGTACCAGGTCGGTGTAGAGCGCTGCGAAGGCGGTCTCGAGGCCGGTGGCACCCCAGGCGGCATCCTCGAAGGGCACCTCCTTCTCCTCGGCTGCATGCGGGGCGTGGTCGGTGGCGATGCAGTCGATGGTGCCGCCGCGCAGGCCCTCGATCAGCGCCTGGCGGTCGTCCTCGGTCCGCAGCGGCGGGTTCATCTTGAAGCGGGCGTCGAGGCCGCGGACCGCCTCGTCGGTGAGCGTCAGGTGGTGCGGCGTCGCCTCGCAGGTGACCTGGACGCCCGCGACCTTCGCGCGGGCGATCTCCTCCACCGAGGCGCCGGCGGAGAGATGCTGGACGTGGACCCGCGCCCCCTCATAGAGCGCAAGCGAGCAGTCGCGGGCGATCATGGTCGACTCCGAGACCGCTGGCACGCCCGCCATGCCAAGTGCCGCCGAGACCTCGCCCTCGTGCATCACGCCACCGGCGGAGAGGTCCGGGTCCTCCTCGTGAAGAGCGATCACGCCGCCGGCAAGGCGCTGGTACTGGAGTGCGCGTCGAAGAACCCGGGCGTTGGCGATCGGGAGGCCGTCATCGGAGAAGCCGATCGCCCCCACCTCGCTCAGCTCGGCCATCTCGGTGAGCTCCTGGCCCTCCATTCCGCGGGTGACGTTGGCGACGAAGCCGACCGGGATCGATGCCTCCCGCTCGGCACCGTCGCGGACGGAGCCGAGCACGGCGGCCGAGTCGATCGGCGGAGAGGTGTTGGCCATCGCGATCACCGCGCAGTACCCGCCGGCGGCAGCGGAGCGGGTTCCCGTCTCGAGGTCCTCCTTGTGCTCCTGGCCCGGGACACGGAAATGGACGTGCGGGTCGACGAAGGCTGGAACCGCGAGCAGTCCCTCCCCATCGATGACCTCCGCCCCCTCGACCTCCGGAGCACCACCCGGCTCTGCGATCTCGGCGATCACGCCGTCGCGGACGATCAGGTCGCGCGTGGCGTCGAGGCCCGTCCGCGGGTCAAAGAGGCGAGCGGCACCGATGATCAGGTTGGCGCCCCGCCCCGGCCGGGAGATCAGCTTGGGTGCCTCGGCGCCGCCGCGGGAATCGTTGGCGGTGAAGTTCACGCCGGCTGTCCGATCGTCGGTGTGTCGGCGGGGGCGGGCCCCTGCTCCGGCCGCGCCCGATCGGTGCCCGCGAGCAGCTCGTAGAGGATCGCCATCCGGACGACCAGGCCACTCTCGACTTGGGCGGTGATCAGGGACTGCGGCGAGTCGATCACCTCGGGCGAGAGCTCGACGCCGCGGTTGACGGGCCCGGGGTGCATGAGGAGCTGGCGAGGTCCGAGCCGCCGCGAGTCGATCTGATAGCGCGCCGCGTACTCGCGCAGCGAGGGGACGAAGCTCTCGCTCATCCGCTCGCGCTGCATGCGGAGGGCGTATACGACATCCGCCTGAGCGAGGCCGTCGAGATCGAAGGAGATCTCGCAGCCGAGCGCCTCGATCCCGCGCGGCATCAGTGTCGGCGGGCCGCATAGCGTCACCCTCGCCCCCATCGTCTGGAAGGCGAGCAGACAGGACCGGGCGACGCGGCTGTGGAGGACGTCGCCGACGATCCAGATGTTGATCCCATCGAGGGAATCCAGGCGCTGGCGGAGCGTGAAGACGTCGAGCAGCGCCTGGGTCGGGTGCTCGTGCTTGCCGTCGCCGGCGTTGATCACCGAGGCCTCCGTCCAGCGAGCCACGAGGCCCGCTGCGCCTGCATGAGGCGAGCGGATCACGATCGCCGCGGGGTCATATGCGGAAAGGGTCGCGACCGTGTCCTTCAGCGACTCCCCCTTGTCGACGGAGGAGCCCGCCGACTTGACGCTGACCACGTCCGCGGAGAGCCGCTTGGCCGCCAGCTCGAAGGAGGAGAGCGTCCGGGTGCTGGCCTCGTAGAAGAGGTTGACGATGGTGCGGCCCCGCAGCGTCGGGACCTTCTTGATGTCACGGCGACCGACCTCGGCGAAGCTCTGGGCGCGCTCGAGAATGCGCTCCATCTCCTCACGCGAGAGCCCTTCCACTCCGAGCAGGTGCTTCATGACTCCTCCTTCGTCACGACCTTCGCGGGCGTGATGGCGATCTCGTCCGTGCCGTCAACCTCCTCGAGCCGGACGTTGACCCGCTCGCCTGGGGCGGTCGGCAGGTTCTTGCCGACGTAGTCGGGGCGGATCGGCAGCTCGCGATGGCCGCGGTCGGCGAGCACCGCGAGCTGCACTCGCGCCGGCCGCCCGTAGTCAAAGAGGGCGTCGATCGCGGCGCGGACCGTGCGGCCCGTGTAGAGCACGTCGTCGACCAGGACGACCGTGCGCCCGGCCAGGTCGAAGTCGAGATGGGAGTCGTGGACGACGGGTGCGTCGCGGGGCTCGCGGCGCTCGATGTCGTCTCGGTAGAAGGAGATGTCGAGGTCGCCGAGGGGGACGTCTGTGCCGGAGAGCTCGCCGACGAGTGCGTGGAGGCGGCGGCAGATGACGGCGCCCCGCGTGTGGATGCCGACCAGCGCCAGCCGGTCCGAGTCCTGATTCTTTTCGACGATCTCGTTGGCGATACGGACAAGCGTCCGCCGCAGATCGTCGTGATCGAGCACGACCTTCTCGTCGCTCACTGTCTTGCTCCTTCCCGGCCTCACGGGACCGTGGTTAAAGGGGCTTGCCGCGCCAGCGTAGCATCGGCTCCAGACCGCGATCGGGCGTGAAGCCGCAAAGCGCGGCCACCTTTTCGCCGGCGCGACTGTCGATCGGCGGGCCGGCTAGGACTTGGGTGCCGGCTCGGCCTGGGGCTCCGGCAGATGCTTCGCGCCCTCCTGAACGAGCTCCGGATCACCCCGCTCGGGGAAGGGAATCTCAACCAGGTCGAAGTCACGGGGGGCGACCGTATTCGGGAACACATCGCGCGCCTCGGCGAGCACGGCCGAGACGTTGTAACGGGAGGAGACGTGGACGATCGCCAGCATCCCGACCTCCGCCTCGGCTGCGAGCTGGGCGGCGCCACGGGCGGTCGAGTGGCCGGTGTCGGCCGCACGGGCGGCCTCCTCGACCGCGAAGGTCCCGTCGTGCACGAGCAGCTGCGCGGCGTGGGCGGCGATCCGTGTCATCTCGCAGGGCACCGTGTCTCCCGTGATCACCACTTTGCGACCGGGTCGCGGATCGCCCAGCACCTGCTCCGGCCGGACCTCCGAGCCGTCGATCGCGATCGTCTCGCCCCTCTGCAGGCGGCCGAAGTCGCGGTCGTCGACTATGCCGAGGACGCGCGCGGTCTCCACGTCGAAGCGGCCCGGGCGCTCCGGTTCGACGTACGCGTAGCCGAGCGCCTTCATCCGGTGATCGACCTCGAAGGCGCGCAGCTCGAACCGGTCGTGGTCGATCCCCTCCCCCGGCTCGAGCTCGACCAGCTCGACCTCGTAACGGAGGCGGCCGAAGATCCGCTTCAGCGCCTCGAAGAGGCCGACCAGGCCGGCCGGCCCCACGATTCGCAGCGGCGCCTGGCGCTCCATCAGGTCATAGGTCTTGAGCAGCCCGGGGAGACCGAGGTAGTGATCGGCGTGGAAGTGGGTGATGTAGATGTCGTCGACCTGAACGAGCCCGGTCGAGTTGATCATCTGGCGCTGCGCCCCCTCCCCGCAGTCGACCAGCACCCGGGCGCCACCAGCGCGCAGCAGTACGCATGCCGTCGCCCTCCGCGCCGAGGGCACGGAGCCGCCGGTGCCGAGAAAGACAACCGAGAGGTCCATAGGCGCCTAGCGTAGAAAGCCACGCCGGACCCGGGCGGGCGCCCCCGCCCGTGTGTCATACCGCGACTGGTTCTAACTGCGGTTCGAGTGCCATCGAGCAGCGCCGCGAGCGTCCACGAACCGGCCTCATAGTCTGCTGCATCTCTTATGCCTCGCCTCTGGTTATTGCGAGCGGGGTCAAGTCGTAGGTGGACAACCGAGGTCGGCACTTCCTGGACCGGCACCAGGTACACCTTTTCCGTTACTGGGCAATATGCCCCAAATACGTCCGCTAGCCCAAGCTAGGTCCCCTGTCCCCGGCCGTGATCCGTCGAGCGGCTGTTGAATATCACGCAGCCGTTCATCACTCGAGCGGTCTTGCATTGCACCCGCAGGAAGGTGTCATTCACGAGGTGCACCACAAGGTCATCTGGGTGGCCCTCGCCAAACGGGATGAGCACAGCAAAGTCGCGATCGACAAGGGCCTCCAGCACCGCAGCTTCTGTCCGATTTTCCCTTCAGCGATGTAGTCATGAGTCGAATGCACGGAGTGGTCGGATAGAACGTATGTTCGATGGGTCGGCCGACGAGGCACCGTCTAAGCTCCGACACCCCGCGCCCGTAGCTCAGTGGATAGAGCGCTCGCCTCCGGAGCGAGAGGTCGCAGGTTCAAATCCTGCCGGGCGCGCTGCGGTCCGCTGATCAGACGATGCAGACGTTGCCCACGCGCAGCTCGACGTGAGTGAAGTGGTGGCGGCGGACCGTAGCCTCCTGGCTGTCCCCCATCCAGCAGTTGGGCGGTATCACGAGTGGTCCGTTCACCAGGGGCTGGGGCGTGAGCTCGTTGATCGCTGCTCTGACCTGGTAGCGGCCGCGCGGAAGGCGATAGCGGAACCGCCCGTCGATGGGCTGGCTCAACGCCACCGGCGCCCCGTCCGCGATTCGGGTGACCGTCACGGTCAACCCACTCCCGGTATAGAGAGGCGCCGGAGGCGGCGGCTCGGCGCAGGCGCCGTTGCAGGTGGTGTTGAGGACGACGCCCTCGATTCCTGAGGGTTTGTGGCTGTGTCGCTTCTTCGCCTCCGCCGGCGCGGCGGTCAGCGCGAACACCCCGAGCACAGCCAGCACTGTGGCCAACCTGCGCACGGGAGGAGTTTTACCCGACCCGGCGCGTCCCCAACCGGGTCAGCCGCCGGCCACCGCGGGCAGGATCGTCACCTCGTCGCCGTCATTCACGGTGGTGTCGAGGCCGTCCTGGAAGCGAATGTCCTCGCCGGAGACGTAGACGTTGACGAAGCGGCGCAGATCCCCGTCCTGGGTGATCCGTTCGCGAAGGCCGTCGTGCTCTTCGAACACGGCGTCCAGCGCCTCGCCAACGGTCGACCCCTCGACCTCGAGCTCGCCCTCGCCGCCTGTGGCGGCCCTGAGTTGCGCCGGAATCTTCACCGTGATGCTCATCGTGCGGCGGGGATCTTATTCATCGCTCGTGCTCGCCTGCATTGCTACACCGAGGCGGCCGCGCCCTCGAACTCGGCCTGGAAGGCATCAATCGTCGGCTCGATCTCGTGCATCCGGAAGGACTCGCGCACCGCGTCGAGCGTCTTCAGCCCCTCGCCCGTGATGTAGGCGACCACCCGCTCGTCCGCTCCGATCCGGCCGGCCTCGGCGAGCTTGGTGAGCACTCCGATCGTGACGCCACCGGCCGTCTCGGTGAAGACACCGGTGGTCTCGGCCAGCAGCCGTATCCCCTGGCGAATCTCGTCGTCGGTCACCGACTCGATCACGCCCTCGGTCTCCCGGGCCAACTCGAGCGCGTAGGGCCCGTCGGCCGGATCGCCGATCGCGAGGCTCTTGGCGATCGTGTCCGGCCGCTGCGGCTTGCAGACGTCCCAGCCCTCGGCGAACGCGGTGGCAACCGGGGAGCAGCCCTCGGCCTGCGCGCCCGAGAAGACGGGCAACTCTCCCTCCACCAAACCCAGGTCGAGCCAGTCGCGCATGCCCTTGGCGAGTTTCGTGAACATGGAGCCCGATGCGATCGGCGCGACGACCTGGTCGGGGAGGCTCCACCCCAGCTGCTCGATCGTCTCGAACGCGAGGGTCTTGGAACCCTCGGAGTAATACGGGCGAAGATTGACGTTGACGAAGGCCCAGGGGTGCGTCTGACTGAGCTCGGTGCAGAGGCGGTTGACGTCGTCGTAGGTCCCACGGATGCCGACCAGGTTGGTCCCGTAGATGCCCGTGGCGAGCAGCTTCTGCTCCTCCAGATCCGCGGGGACGAACACGTAGGAGTCGAGCCCGGCGGCCGCCGAGTGGGCGGCGACGGCGTTCGCCAGGTTCCCGGTCGAGGCGCAGGCGACGGTCTCGAAGCCGAGCTCCTTGGCCTTCGCCACCGCGACGGCGACGACCCGGTCCTTGAATGAGTGCGTGGGGTTGGCGGCGTCGTTCTTGATCCAGAGCTCGCCGAGGCCGAGCCGCTCGGCCAAGCGATCCGCCCGGACCAGGGGTGTCAGTCCCGGCTCGAGCGGATCGCCCGGCCGGCTGTCGAAGGGCAGGAAGTCCGAGTACCGCCAGATCCCGCGTGAGCCCGCCTGGATCTTGCGGCGAGCCTCGCCCGGGTCCAGGTCCGCGAGGTCATAGGCGACCTCGAGCGGACCGAAGCACTGCTCACACACGTAGCGGGCGTCGAGCGGGTACTCCTCCCCACACTCCTTGCACCTCAGAGATTGAACTGCCATCTGGCTCCTCTACGAAAAAACCTTCGCCGGGTCGATGTGGGCGGAGGTTCCGTGAGGAGCGCTCTTCCCACATCTTCCAGGCCTTACGTCTAAACCTGTTGGAGTTGGCACCTTCCTCGGACCTAGATCCGAGGGGGTTGCCGGGGTTTCATCGGGCCAGTCCCTCCACCCCTCTTGATGTGGTGCGTATGGTGACGAGGGAATATAGCAATGCCCTGAATCCGCATTTACATGCGCAAATCCGGGCATGTAAGTGCGCCCGCGACCGCCTCGCCGCAGTACAGTGGATTGACCATGGAAATGGAAGCGACGAACCCACAAGGTCCGGAAGATGCCGAACCTCCCTCGCCCCAGACTGCGCAGGACCCGCGCCGGCGAGCTCGTCGCGCCGCTTCCGCCTGAGCCGCAGGCGCCGAAGGTCGAGGAGATCGCGGCGGAGGGCCTCCGCTGGGTGAAGATCGACCAGCCGGGCGCGCCGGAGCAGACCTGGCTGGAGGAGAACTTCGACTTCCACGCCCTCGACTACGAGGACGTCCTCTCCCGCAACCAGCGGCCGAAGATCGACGTCTACGACGAGTACCTGTTCATCGTCCTCCAGTTCCCGATCTTCGACCGCTCGGCCCGTCGGCTCGGGGCGGGCGAGCTCGACCTGTTCGTGGGTCCCGGATTCCTGATCACGATCCCCAACCAGCCGCTTCAGCCCGTCGAGTACCTCTTCGAGCGCTGCCGCCAGAAGGAGGAGATGCGCGAGCAGCTCTTTTCGCGCGGCTCCGGCTACCTGCTCTACCGGCTGGTCGACGACGGCTTCGACTACTGCTTCCCGATGCTGCGAAAGATCGGCAACAAGCTCGACGTGCTCGAGGAGGAGATCTTCGAGGGCCACTCCTCCCAGGAGATCGTGCGCGATATCTCCAATGCCAAGCAGGAGATCATCAACTTCCGCAAGGTCATCCGGCCTCAGCGCCCCGTGCTCAGGGACCTGGAGAAGGTGAAGCAGCGCTACCTGGCCCCGGACATGGACCTCGAGATCTACTTCGACGACATCGTCGACGCTCACGAGCGCATCTGGGACATGCTCGAGAACTACAAAGAGGTGGTTGAGGCTCTCGAGGAGACCAATGAGTCGGTGATTGCCCACCGCTTCAATGACATCCTGCGGCTGCTGACCGTGTTCAGCATCGTCTTCCTGCCCGCGACGCTGGTGGCGAGCATCTGGGGCATGAACGTCGGCCTGCCCGGGGGCGGCGACCCCGTCACCTCATCCGACACGATGTTCTGGGTTTTGATCGCGGCCATGATCGCGCTGATGGGCGGCATGCTCGTCTGGTTCCGCCGGCGCGGCTGGTTCTAACCGTCGGCAGGACGCTGGACCATACGATTGCGCCGTGGCCACTCAGCGAATCTGGGCGCCCTGGCGCCTCGAGTACGTGAAGGACGCCTCCAAGGACAAAGAGAGCGAATGCATCTTCTGCGCGGCCAGCGCGGCGGACGACGACGAAGCGAACCTGATCGTCCATCGCGGCGAGAGCTGCTTCGTGATCCTCAACAAGTACCCGTACACGAACGGTCACCTGATGGTCGCCCCCTATGAGCACGTCTCCACGCTGCAGACCCTCGACGCCGAGACGACCGCGGAGATGATGGCCCTCGCCCAGCGCGGCATGACAGCCCTCCAGGCGAGCTACGCGCCGCACGGCTACAACGTCGGCGTCAACCAGGGCCGCGCGGCCGGCGCCGGGGTCGAGCACCACATCCACATGCACGTCGTCCCGCGCTGGGGCGGCGACACGAACTTCATGCCGGTCCTCGGCGATACCCGAGTGATGAACCAGACCCTCGAGGACAGCTTCAAGACCGTGCGCGAGGCCTTCGGCTGAGATGGCGATCACCGCGCCGCCGTCCGGCATCTTCAAGGCTTACGACATCCGCGGCATCTACGGCGAGGAGCTCGACGCCGAGACGGCCCATCTGATCGGTCGCGCCTTCGCCCGGGTGCTGGCGCGGCTGCGAAACAAGGACGTCTCCGAGCTCCGCATCGGGCTGGGCCGCGACATGCGCCTGACCGGGCCGGAGATGGCCGCGGGTGTCCGGCAGGGCCTGGTCGACGAGGGCGCCACCGTGATCGACGCCGGGCAGATCGCAACGGAGATGAGCTACTACCTGGTCGGCTCCCGCGAACTCGATGGTGGCGCGATGGTCACCGCCTCCCACAACCCCAAGAAGTACACGGGGGTCAAGCTCCTGAGAGAGGGCGCCCTCGCCCTCTCGGGCGACGCCGGCATCCAGGACGTCCGCGCCGAGATCGAGGCCGGGCTGCCGGATCCGCCCGGCGGCGGCTCGGTCGAGGAGGAGGACGTCTACCCCGACTTCCACGAGCACATGCTCTCGCTGGTCGATCCCGAGGCGATCGGCCCGCTCCGGATCCTTGCCGACGGCAGCGACGGGATGGCGGGGCCGATGGTCGGACCCCTGCTCGATCAGCTCGATCTCGAGGTCACCACGAGTCGCTGGGAGCCGAATGGCGACTTCCCCGAAGCCGGCCCCAACCCGTTCCTCGAGGAGAACCGCCGCCTGCTGGTTGAGCAGGTGAAGAAGGAGGGCGTCGATCTGGCGATCGCCTGGGACGGCGACGCGGACCGCTGCTTCTTCATCGACAGCGAGGGCAGCTTCTGTGACGGCGACTTCGCCTGCGCGCTCTTGGCTCGGGCCGCCCTCGCCAAGCAGCCTGGCTCGACGGTCCTCTATGACCCTCGGTCGAGCCGAGCAGTCCCCGACACCGTCGCCGCGGCGGGTGGGAAGTCGGACCTGAGCCGGGTCGGCCACGCGTTCTTCAAGGTCCGGATGCGCGAGACCGGCGCAATCTTCGGCGGCGAGGTCTCCGGCCATTACTACTTCCGCGACTTCTACTGCGCGGACTCGGGAACGATCCCGGCGCTGCTCATGCTCGAGCTGATCTCCGGGGAGGGCCGCTCCCTCCACGACCTGATGGCCGAGTTTCGCTCGCGCTATTTCATCTCCGGTGAGATCAACTCGGAGGTGGCAGACCAGGAGGGCAAGATGCGCGAGATCGCCGAGCGCTACTCCGACGGCGAGATCACTCACCTCGACGGAGTCTCGGTCGACTATCCCGACTGGCACTTCAACGTGCGCCCCTCGAACACCGAACCGCTTCTGCGCCTCAACCTCGAGTCGCTGGTCTCCCCGGAGGACATGGAGGCCAAGCGCGACGAGGTTCTGGGGCTGATCAGGTTGTGAGCGATGACGCTTCGCCGGCGGTCTGGCAGCAGATAGTCGACGCGGGGATTCGCGTGCTGCGGATCCCCACGCCCTTTCAGGTCGGCCGGGTCAACACCTACCTGCTCGAGGACGAGCCGCTGACCCTGGTCGACTCCGGGCCCAACTCGGGCAAGGCGCTCGACGAGCTGGAGCGCCAGCTCGAGGCCCTCGGCCACCGGATAGAGGACATCGAGCTGGTCATCGTCACCCACCAGCACATAGACCACCTCGGCCTGGTCGACATCGTCGCCAACCGGTCGGGCGCCGAGGTGGCGGCGATCGACGTTGCGGTTCCCTTCCTGGAGAACTTCGGCGACGACGCCGAACGCGACGACGAGGAGGCCGCCGCGCTGATGCGCCGCCATGGGATCTCCGAGGAGGTGGTCAGGGCGCTGCGCCAGGTGACGGGGAGCTTTCGGGCCTGGGGATCCAAGATCAAGGTGAGCCGGCCGTTGCACGACGGCGAGGTGGTCGAGTTGCGCGATCGCCGGCTCGAGGTCCAGCACCGTCCGGGTCACAGCCCGTCAGACACCCTGTTCTGGGACGAGGAGCGCCAGATACTGCTCGGTGCGGACCACCTGATCAAGCACATCTCCTCGAACCCCCTGATCTCGAGGCCACTGGACGGCTCGGCCCAGCGGACCCAGGCGCTGGTCACCTACCTGGAGTCGCTGAAGAGGACACGCGAGCTGCCCGCGGCGATCGTGCTCGCCGGCCACGGCGAGCCGATCACCGACCACGTCGCGCTGATCGACTCACGCTTCGCGATGCATCAGCAGCGGGCGGAGAAGCTCTATGGGCTGATCTCCGAGCAGCCGCGAACCGGCCACGAGCTCGCCCAGGCGATCTGGGGGGACGTGGCGGTGACGCAGGCCTTCCTGACGCTCTCCGAGGTGATCGGGCACGTCGATCTGCTCGTCAACGCCGGGTATGTCCGCGAGGTGGAGGATGAAGAGGTCCTCCGCTACGAGGCGACCTCGGACATCGCGTCGGATCGGCTCGGCGACCTGATTCCGGGCGGTAACCCGGTCGTGGCCGAGGGTTAGAAGAGACCGTGCCGCCGACGATCGCCCCTGCTCAGCGAGACCCAGCCCCGGCGGCCCCCGCCGTCCCCCTCGCGCCCGACGCGGATCGCAAGAGGATGCTGATCATCGTCAATCCGTACGCAACTACGGTGTCGGACCGGCTCAAGAACCTGGTGGTCTACGCGCTCCAGGCCCGTTACGACGTCGAGGCAGTCGACACCGAGGCAGCCGAGCACGCGATCGAGATCGGCCGCGACGCCCGCCACGGCGAGTACGACATCGTCGTCGCGTTCGGCGGGGACGGCACCCTCAACGAGGTCGCCAACGGGCTTGCCGGGACCGACGTGCCCGTCTCGGTGCTGCCCGGCGGATCCACGAATGTGGTCTGCCGGACTCTCGGCATCCCGAACGACGTGGTCGACGCCACCGAGCACCTGATCGGCCTCGCCGACGACTTCCGTCCCCGCAAGATCGACCTCGGCCGCTGCAACGGCCGCCTTTTCGTCTTCGCCTGCGGCGTCGGGCTGGACGCCACGGTGGTGAGGCGGGTCGACGCCCACCCGCGGCTCAAGGCACGAGCGCGGCAGTGGTACTACACCTGGGCCGCGATCTCCGGGTTCTATCGCCACTACCTCCGAAACCCCGTGCGGCTCGAGCTCGAGATCGCGGGCGAGACACAGAAAGGCGTCACCGCCATCGCGCAGAACTCCGCCCCGTTCACCTACTTCGCCAACATCCCGATCGAGATCTGCGAGGACATCGGGCTAGACGACGGCACGCTCTCGATGGCGCTGCTCCATCGGGCCAAGCAGCGCGACATGCTGCCGATCGCTGCCCGGGTCCTGAGTCGGAGGCTGCATGCGACGAAGCACCGCCAGATCGACGAGTTCGCAGAGGTCAGGGAGGCCATGGTCCGCTCGGTCTCCATGGACGAGGACGACCAGCCACGCCCCTTCCCGGTCCAGGTCGACGGCGACTATCTCGGCGAGTACACGGAGCTGCGCTTCAGTGTCGATCCCGGCGCGCTGACGGTCGTCGCGTAGCCGCCAACGGCTTCGCCATGAACGGCGGCCACAAAAACCGCCGCTGAATCTACTTGTGTGACGCCTTGAAGTTGACCTTCGTCTTGCCCGCTGAGCAGAGGTCCTGCGCGAAGAAGTGGTAGATCGCGTACCCGTCGATCTCGTTCGAGCTCACGAAACGGCCGTGGACCTTGTCGATCTGGCTGCCGAAGAACGTGTGGGTGATCGTGAAGGCTCGATTCCGCCCGAGCTTCTTGCTGGAGGTGGTGCCGCCCTCCGTGAAGACGGCGGTTGAGAGGCAGAGCCCTCTGGCGACGGTCGGCTCGGTGGTCAAGGTCACCTTCCCCTTGCTGACGGTGAACTGGATCCGGCGGAAGCCCGTCGCGACAGCGTCCTGGTCGGTCTTGCCGCTGTATGTGCCCCGCTTGATCGGCGTTCCGGCCCCCGCAGACCCCGGTGCGAGCACGAGAAGTGCGAGAAGCAGGCAGAGCGCGAGCACGACCACCCGGTGGTCCCTTGGCCTTCTCCTGCGGGATGTCCTCACTGGGGTCAGCTCTCCTCTCCGGCCCCCCGCGCTCTGACAGTATCGCGGACCTGGCCGCCCAGGACCCTAACTGCCGCTTCTGTCAGATCGTCGCCGGGGATGAGGCGGCCCACCTGGTGTTCGAGGACGAGCGCTCGATCGCCTTCCTCGACAACCGCCCGCTCTTCCCCGGCCACTCGCTGCTGGTGCCCCGCGACCATCATGAGACGCTCGGCGATCTCCCCGATGAGCTGATCGGGCCTCTCTTCGCCAACGCGGGGCTCCTCTCCGTCGCCGTGCCGAAGGCGATGAGAAAGCCGGGATCTTTTGTGGCGCTCAACAACGTGGTCAGCCAGAGCGTTCCCCACCTGCATGTCCACGTCGTCCCGCGCAAGCCGAAGGACGGGCTGAGGGGGTTCTTCTGGCCGCGCACCAAGTACGCCTCGGAGGCGGAGATGCGGAAGGTCGCCGAACGGGTACGGAGGGCGGTCGAAAAGAACTAGGTGAGCTTCACCTTGCCCGAGGCCGGCGAGCCGAAGGGGATGTCGGCCGTGACGCTGACCGTGGCCTTCTTCGTGCCCTTGAGCTTGCTCTTGCCGGCCTTGCTGAGCTTCACCGTCTGGAAGGTCTGACCCGCGGCGAATGACAGCCCACCCGCCTTGCCGATCGTCGTCTTGCCGAGCTTCGCGGTGAGCGAGGCTCCGTCGACCTTGGTGCTGGCGGTGATGGCCACCTGGATCCCCTTCTTGGTGACCTTGCCGACCTTCGTGCTGCGCACCTTCAGGGTCGCGGATGGCCGGGCCTGCGGGGTACCACCGGGGCCGACCACCAGCGTCGCCTGCATCTCGGTCGGGTGGAGCGTGCAGTAGAAGGTGTAGTTGCCCGTGGTCAGGTACTGGCTGCCGTCCAGAGTCGCCTGTTGACCGCCATCCAGCGTCGGGGTGCTGAACAGCACGCGCTTGTCGGGGCCGTTCTGGCGAGCTGCCACATTGTGCTGGAGCGCTCCGCCGTTCGAGAAAAGGGGACGTTCCCCCTGGTCCATCGTGTAGGTGGGCTGGTTGTAGGCACTGTCAATCGCCCCGATCGGCTGGAACACGGCCCACGCCCCACCGGCGAGGACTCCTAGTGCAAGCACCAGCATCCCCAAGAAGAGCGAGAGCCTGATCCTGGCCCTCCATGTCCCGCGCTCCCTCACTGTCCTCATCATACGAACGAACACGCGAAGAGGATTGACGATGCGGAAAAACTGCGAGCCCGTCAGCCGGTCGGCGTGACTCGGTAGGCGTCGAACACCGAGTCGACGTTCCGCAGGCGCGAGATGCACTGCTTGAGCTGCTCGGTGTCCCCCACCTCGAGCACGAAGCGGTTCTTCACCATCGGGTGCTTGGTCGTGCAGCGGGCCTCCAGGATGTTCAGGCCGGCCTCCGCGAAGGTCCTGGAGAGATCCTCAAGGAGGCGGGTTCGGTCCCACGCATCGACCTGGAGCTCCACTCGGTACGAGGACTCGTTGTCGCCGTCCCAGCTCACGTCGGTGAACCGCTCCGGCGCCTTCTTCAGGGCCGCCACGTTGCGGCAGTCGGCGCGATGGACGGTGATGCCTCTTCCCAGCGAGACGTAGCCGACGATCTCGTCGCCTGGAACCGGGCGGCAGCACTTGGCGAGGCGAACAGCGACCTGCTCCACGCCCTTCACCTTGATCCCGAAACTGGTGGCCTCCCTGGTGCGGCGCCTCGCATCGTCGGTCCCCTTGATCAGGCCCTCGGCCGGCTCCTCCTCGACTGCCTCGCCGCGCTTGAGGCGCTGCATCACCTTGTTGGTGACGACCTTGGTGGAGATCTTCGACTGGCCCAGGGCGATGTAGAAGTCGTCCGCCTTGCGGAAGCCCATCTCGCGGATCACGTCGACGAGCAGCGGCGAGCCGGCGAGCTTCTGGTACGGCAGGCTGCGCTTCTTGAACGCCTGGGCGAGCTGATCGCGCCCCTGGTGCTCGGCGTCCTCACGACCCTCGCGGGAGAACCAGGCGCGAATCTTGTTGCGTGCGCGGTTGGTCCGGACGAGCTTCAGCCAATCCCGGGAGGGCCCGCGGCCCTGCTTGGCGGTGAGCACCTCGACGATGTCACCGCTGCGCAGTTGGTAGTGAAGCGGGACGATCTTGCCGTTCACCTTCGCCCCGACGCAGCGGTGGCCGACGTCGGTGTGAATCGAGTAGGCGAAGTCGAGCGGCGTCGAACCGGCCGCCAGGTTCTTGACCTCCCCCTTCGGGGTGAAGACGAACACCTCGTCCTCGAAGAGGTCGACCTTGAGCGCCTCGAGGAACGCCTTCGGCCCCTGGTCCTGCTCGTTCTCGACCAGCTGACGGAGCCACGTCATCTTCTCCTTGCCGCCGTCGCCCGAGGAGGAGCCCTCCTTGTAGATCACGTGCGCGGCGATGCCGTACTCGGCCAGCTCGTGCATCTCCGGCGTGCGGATCTGGATCTCGAGGGGGCGACCCTCTGGCCCGATCACCGTGGTGTGGAGCGCCTGGTAGGCGTTCGCCTTGGGCATGGCGACGAAGTCCTTGAAGCGGCCCGGCAGCGGCTTCCAGAGGGAGTGGACGATCCCGATCGCTCCGTAGCAGTCCTTGACGGACCCGACCAGGACGCGCATCGCGGTCAGGTCGAAGATCTCGTTGAACTCCCGGCCCTTGCGGGTCATCTTGGTGTAGATCGAGTAGAAGTGCTTGGCCCGGCCCGAGATCTCGGCGTCGATGCCGACCTTCCCGAGCTCCTTGGCGAGGAACTTGCCGGCCTGCTCGACGTAGCGCTCGCGCGCGGCGCGCTGCTGGGCAACCAGCTCCTTGATCTCGTCGTAGCGGCGCGGGTGCAGCGTCGCGAAGGAGAGGTCCTCGAGCTCCCACTTGATCGCGTGGATCCCGAGGCGGTGCGCGAGCGGGGCGAAGATCTCGAGCGTCTCGCGCGCCTTCTCCTGCTGCTTCTGCTTGGGGAGCGCACCGATGGTGCGCATATTGTGGAGGCGGTCGGCCAGCTTGATCAGGATCACCCTGACGTCGGTGGCCATCGCCACCATCATCTTCCGGTAGTTCTCGGCCTGGCGCTCGTCGCGGCTCTTGAAGGTGATCTCGGTGAGCTTGGTGACGCCGTCGACGAGCTGGGCGACCTCGTCGCCGAAATCGTCGCGGACCTGGTCGAGGCTGGCGCTGGTGTCCTCGACCGTGTCGTGGAGAAGGGCGGCGCAGAGCGTCGCGGTGTCGAGGCGGAGGCCGGCGCAGATCCGCGCCACGCCGAGGGGATGGGTGATGAAGTCCTCGCCGGAGCGGCGCTCCTGGCCGGCGTGGCTCTCGCAGGCGAAGGCGAAGGCGCGCTCGAGCTCCTGGCGATCGATGGGCTCGACCGCGTCGGCCTTGTGCTCCTCGATGACGGCGAAGAGGTCGCCGAGCAGCGCACGCTGGTCGGCGGTCAGCTCGCGAGTGATCGAGTCGGCCTTGGGCAGGGGCGCGTGACCCGGCGCCTCGCCCACGCGAGTGTGGCCGCGGCGATCACCATCGCGCAGGCCCTGGCCACCGCCGGGAGCCTTGCCCTTGTCGGTGCTCGCTACGCCTGTGCTCTGCTTCGCAGGAATCGGATGGCCTCCTGGTGTCTGGCGAGACAGTCCGCGTAGGCCCTGGATCGCCCCAGATCAGTCCTCTCCGAGGATAGGACGCCCAGGGCGGCGGCGCCGCGATCGGGCCGCCACTCGCACAGGCCGAGCTCGGCGAGAACACGCACACAGCGGGCTGCGGTTTCGGGCGTCCTCGGATAGTCGGAGGCTCCTTCGAGGGTCGTGCGCAGGGCGGTCGCCTCCACCTGTTCCCCGGCTTCGGGGAGCGCGCGCCAGATCTCGGCGATCGAGCTGCGAAGCTCCCAGTCCCTGGCGAGCAGCCGCTCGGTCAGCTCCAGCTCGGGCGGGCCCCAGGCCAGGTGGAGGTAGCCGGTGCCTGACAGGGCCAGGCCCTCGAGCGGCTCGCTCGGCGGGGGATCAATCACCACCACGTGGTTGAAGTGGCACGGGGCGTTCCGCCGTAGAGCGATCGCAGTCCAGTCGACCAGGGCGAGCCCGGCTCCTGGCGCGTTGCGCAGGGTCGCGTCCAGCGATTCGGCCCCGCAGCGGCAACAGGCGATCCGGGGCAGCGCGGCGCCGAAGCGGCGGGGGTCCGCGGCGGAGGAGGCGAGCTTCGCCCGGCGGCCGGCGTCCGCGCAGATGGCGAGGACCGACTCGCCGCTCGAGATCAGCTCCGCGAGGGAGGCGACGGCCGCGCCGCCGCGGCGGTCGACGAGCTGGCGCCGGGGGCCGTCCGGTGCCCTGGTGTCGAGAAGCGCTCCTGGACGCCCCTCCGCCACCCGCGACAGCTCCTGTTCGAGCCGCGCCCACCACTCGTCCTCCGGGGCTGGGCAGCCGTCGCCGCAGGGACGGCTGTCCGGCTGGGCCTCCCGGCCCCGATCGAGCGGATAGAGCTCGCGGACGACGACGCGGGGCTGCTCGGCGCCGTTCCAGCGGTCGACCTCGAGCTCGATCGAGAGATCGAGCGACTGGTCCTCACGGCGGCAGATCTCCCCATTCATCCCGAATGCCACCCCGGCCGCGCGCCCGGCGCCGCTCTCGAGCTGGAAGCGCGAGTGCTTTCCCTCCTCGCCGAGGGGGCGGACCTCGCGGAGGCGGCCGGAGGGCACGAGCAGGCGCGGTCCGGGATTGCCCATGCCGAAGGGACCGAGGGTCTCGAGCTGGCGCGCGAGGTCCATTCCGATCCCGTCCCGGCCCACCCCGACCAGGGCGTCGAGGTGGTCGGTGCGGACCAGGTCGGCTGTGTCGATCTTCGTCGCCGCGTGCGCGATGAAAGCCTCTCGGAAGAGGTCGAGGCGATCGGCGTCCAGCTCGAGGCCTGCCGCAGCGCGGTGGCCGCCGTAGCGGCCGAGGTGCTCGGAGGTTGCGTCGAGCGCCGCGACCAGATCGAAGCCGGGGATACTCCGGGCCGAGCCCTTGGCCCGGCCATCGGTGACCGAGAGCAGGATCGTGGGCCGGAAGTGGCGCTCGACCATCCGCGAGGCTGCGATGCCGACGACGCCCGGGTGCCATCCCTCGCCGGAGAGGATCAGGGCGGCAGCGTCGGCCTGCTCGGGCGGCAGGGCGGCGCGGGCGCGCTCCGCCCCCTCGACCACCTTCTGCTCCGCCCAGCGGCGCTCGGCATTGGCCCGGTCGAGCTCCTCGGCGATCGCGGCGGCGCGATCGCTGTCGTCCGTGAGCATCAGCTCCACCCCGGCGTCCGCGCGGTAGAGGCGCCCGGCGGCGTTGATGCGGGGAGCGAGGCGGAAGCCGAGCGCGCCTGCGTCCACGGTCTGGGGATCGACGGCGGCGGCGGCCATCAGGGCGCGCAGGCCGACCCTCGCGCCGTCACGCATGACCCGTAGGCCGTCGCGTACCAGGCGGCGGTTCTCGCCGACCAGGGGGACCATGTCGGCGACGGTCGCCAGGGCCACCATGTCCAGGTCTCGGTCACAGGGGTGCCGGCGGCCGGCCACGGTCTCCACCGCCCCGTGCCCCGCGGAGTCGCAGAGGGCGATGGCGAGCTTGTGCGCGACGCCGGCGGCGCAGAGACCCTCGAAGGGGTAGTCCGAGACGATGGGATGAACCACGGGGCAGTCGGGAAGGCGCTCTCCGGGGAGGTGATGGTCGGTCACGACCGCCTGGATCCCGGCAGCCTGAACCGCAGCCACCTCCTCGACGGAACCGATTCCGCAGTCCACCGTGATGACGAGATCCGTGCCGCGGCGCTGAAGCTCGTCGACGCTCGACATCGTCAGCCCGTAGCCGTCGGCGAGCCGGTCGGGGATCAGCCAATCGCATGTTGCCCCGAGCGAGCGCAGCGTCGAGACGAGGATCGCCGTGGAGCACACCCCGTCGACGTCGTAGTCGCCGTGGATGGTGATCGGGCCGCCGCCACGCGCGACCTCGAGGATCAGCTCGCAGACCTCTTCCATCCCGCGAAACTCGGTCGGCTCGTGGGACTCGCGCGCCTCGAGGAATCGCCGGGCGGCGTCGACCGTGCGGTAGCCGCGGCGGACCAGTGTCACGGCGACCGGCTCTGCAAGCTCGAGCTCGGAGGCGAGCCGCCGGACCTCCCCGTAGTCGTAGGGGTCCGCCTGCAATGCTCGAGCGGGTCCAGTCGAGGCCATCCGACCAAACTAGGTTCGCCCCCCGACGGAATCTCCGGGCAAGTGAGTTATGGCGACTTTGTTCGGCATTTCCGAATGAACTCGCCATGACTACCGGCCCAGGAGGGAACGCACGGCTTTCGCGACCTGCTTCGGCTGGTCCGTCGCCTGTCGCGACGTGAACCGAAGGACTTCAAAACCAGCCACTCGGAGTTGGGTGTCGCGGGCGCGATCCGCTTCAAAAGCAGTGCGAGTCCCGTGTGCCTGCCAACCGTCCAGCTCGACAACCAAATGCTCCGCTCGCCAGAGAAAGTCCACGACGAAGGTCCCAACGCGAACGTTCACCTCCGGCTGGGGAAGGCGGTGGCGACGGAGGAGGGCGAGGAAGCGCGTCTCGAGCTCGCTACGGGTGTGGTCCGTGAGCAGCCGGTCACCGACCGGCAACCCCAGGTACTCCGCCTCCCGCAGGGCCGAAGCGAACGTTCTTCCGGGGAGAACGCGGCGCAGGTCCTCGAGCGTGCGGCCCGGGGTCGTGACGGGGACGCCGGCGCGGATCGTGCATTCGGCTGGGGAGAGTGAGGGTGAGCGGTGCAGGCATAAGCCGGTCCGCTGGGCTCGCCCACCATCCCCCGGGACGGTCACATCGACAGGCGCAACCGATGATTCCGTCCCAGCCGCGGGGCGTCCGTTAGCCGGAAGGATCCGCCAGAGCGCAGCCGCGCTTCGGTGGCTCAGGACGGCGTCACCTCCACAGGCGAGAACCGCCGCCATCCACATGCCCTCATTGCTGAGCCGGGGATGGCCGACCGCGTAGACCCCTCGATGAATGCGGTGGAGACGCCCGGCGGAAACGCGATCCGAGATTCCACTGGGGAGAACGCCTACGGCCACGAGCTGGGCGCGGGTGACCACACCGTGTTGCCGCGCGGCGATTCTGGCGATGGCGAAGTCACGGCTGCTCGTGGCGAGTTTGTTCGGCATATCCGAACAAAGTCGCCAACTCCCCCGATATCTCCCCCTTCATCGCCGGTTCTCGCCCCGGCGACCGCCTAGATGTGTTCGGCCTCCACGCCCGAGCGCACGCCGATCGCGTAGACGATCGCCAGACCGATCACGCAGCCGGGGACCGCGTAGAGGGCGGTCGCGAGGTCGGTGTCGCCGACGCCCTTGCCGAGCGCGATCTGGGCGATCGCTCCGCTCACGATCGCGCCCGTGGCTGAGCCGAGGAAGGCGCCGACGATGCCGCCCCAGAAGCGGTCCGGGACGAACACCGTGAAGTGCCAGAGCGCGACGCCCATCGTGAACCAGACCAGGACCGACATCAGCGGTTCCTCCCGTGCTTGCGGCGGCGCTTGCGCCCCCCGCCCTGCTCGCGCACCTTGCGCAGGGCCGCGGCGCTCGCCTCGCTGAGCTCGGGGCGCTCCGACTGCGCCCCGCCGTTGCCATCCGAGGGGACTTCGCCGTCACCGCTCTGGCCGTCCCCTCTTTGGACGTCGCCGTCACCGACATCCCCGCCGTCTGGCCCAGGGGCACCCACCGGCGCCGCCGGCTCCTGCCTTTCGGGCGCCGGAGGCTGTGGTGTCTGAGCCGGAGGCGGCTCGACCGGAGCCGGCGGTTCCGGGACGACCCCGGGCACCTGGGAGCGGCTCGGCGCAGGCGCCACCGCAACCGGCGTCTCCGCCTGCACAGGCTCCTCGAGGCCCCCGTCGGTCCGGGCGACCACGTTCTCCTCCGGGAAGGCGGGGACGCGGCCCATCTGCTCCTCGATCCGCTCGCGCCGGCGCCGATAGGCGGGCTCCCGCTCCTTCCAGTGGGTGAGGACCGGCGTGGCGATGAAGATCGACGAGTACGTACCGGAGGCGAGCCCGACCATCATCGCGAAGGCGAAGTCCTTCAGGGTCGCGCCGCCGAAGATGAACAGCACCGTGACCAGGAAGACGCTCGACAGGCCGGTGATCAGCGACCGGGTCAGAACCTCGCTCATCGAGCGATTTGTGATCTGGGAGAACGTCGCGCGCGGCAATCGCGGCACGTTCTCGCGCACCCGATCGAACACGATGACCGTGTCGTAGAGCGAGTACCCGAGGATGGTCAGGAACGCGGCGACGGTGCCGCTGGTCACCTCCCTCCCCGTCAGCGAATAGACGCCTCCCGTGATCAGGACGTCATGAATCACGGCGATGATCACCGGCACCGCGTACTTCGGCTCGAACCTGAAGGCGACGTAGCCGAAGATCACCAGCAGCGAGAAGATGATCGCCTCGATCGCGCTCCTCGCCACCTGCTGGCCGAAGGTCGGTCCGACGGTGGTCGCGTTGAACCCGTTGGGGACGATCCCGTACTTCGACTGGAGGGCCGGCTGGATCCCCTGGACCTCGCCCGGGCTCGCCTTCGAGTCGATCTCGAAGGTGTTGGTGCCGAGCTGCTTGTTGTGGGCCTTGGTGATCTGGGCGTCGTTGATGCCGGCCGACTCGACGACCGTGCGCACAGCATCCACGGTCGCCGCCTTCTGGAGGCCGACCGTGATCCGGCTGCCGCCCTTGAAGTCGATGCCAAGATTGAGCTGCTTGGTGGCGAACGACGTCGTTCCGATCAGCAGGATGACCCCGGAGAGCGTGAAGAAGTACCTGCTCGCCCGGCTGAAGTCGAAGTGCCACTTGAAGCGTTGCTCGCGCGCGCCCAACGCGGCGGGCGAGCGCATGAAACGCGCTCGCCCGAAGAGGCCGAGAAACGCCTGGGTGAAGACGACCGCGGTGAACAGGGAGGCGATCGTGCCGACCCCCAGGGTGAACGCGAACCCCTTCACGTTCGCAGTCGCCAGCGCGAAGAGGATGAACGCCGTGATCAGCGTGATCACGTTCGCGTCGATGATCGTCGCGATGCCGCGGCGGTAGCCGGCTGAGATCGCGCTCAGCATCGATTTGCCGCCTCTCGCCTCCTCCTTGATGCGCTCGAAGATGACGATGTTGGCGTCGGCCGCCACCCCGATAGTCAGGATCAACCCCGCGATGCCGGGCAGCGTCAGGGTGATCGGGATCAGCTTGATGAGGGCGAAGAAGAGCAGCCCATAGATCGCGAGCCCGACCACGGCGACGAAGCCGAGGAAGCGGTAGTAGATGAGCAGGAAGAGGCAGACCAGGATCAGCCCGACGATCCCGGCCTTCAGGCCCTGGTGGAGCGCCTGCTGTCCGAGGGTCGCGGAGACCGTGGAGCTCGAGATCTGCACCAGGTCCACCGGGAGTGCGCCGATCTGGAGGATCTGGGCGAGGTCCTGGGACTCCTGCTGGGTGAGCCCGTTGATCTCGGCGCCGGTGCGGCCGTCGATCCCGTTGGGGTTGTCGACGAAGTTGACGATCGGACGGGACTTGATCGCCTGGTCGAGGACGACCGCGAAATGGCCGGAGTACTGGTTCGCGAGCTGAGAGTTGCCCGCCACTCCCGGAGGCGCGCTCTGAAGCCCTCGCTGCGCGATCGTCTTGGTGACGTCGGAGAACTCCTGGCGCCCCGTACCGGTGAAGCTGAAGGTGACGTCGGGGTTGTTGAACTGGTCGAAGTTGGGCTTCGGGTCGGTGATGTCCGTGCCCGAAAGCGCCGGCCTGTCCCTGATCACGAACCAGGAGGCGGAGTTCTTCCCAGCGACGGTGTCCGGCGGTGCCGACTGTCCCTGAGCAGGCTCCTTCTCGACCACGAGCGTGCCCTGCGGGACCGTGAGGATCTGGGTGTTGGGGGGCTGCTTCTGACCGGGAAGGTCGGCGAACAGGTCCCGTGTGTTATCGGCCGGCCCAGCGATATAGGCGTGGGTCTGCGAGTTGAAGAGGTAGTACTGCGGCCCGTTGGTCGTGCACTTGTTCTGGAAGCACTCGGGCGTCTGCCGGGAGGCAAGCTTGACGGCGTCGTAGTAGCGCGGGAACGATGCCTCGCTTCGGGGCACGTTCGTGGTCACCGGGTTGGGGATGACGTTCGGCTCCCAGTCGTAGAAGTGGAGCTGCGCTGTCTGCCCGACCTGCTGGCTCGCGTTGGCCGCATTGCTCACATTCGGCAGTCCGACCCTGATGGAGTCCGAGCCGATCCTCGAGATCTCCGGCTCCGAGACGCCGAACGCGTCGGTCCGCTTGCGGATGATCTCGATCGCGCGATTGATGTCGTCGCCGCTGATCGTCGGGTTCTGGGGGGTCGGGCGCGCCTGGAAGATCAGCTCGGTGCCGCCCTTGAGGTCCAGGCCGAGGGTCGTCTTCTTGGTCGCCACGACGATCCCGGAGGCCAGGATCAGAAGCGCCACAAAGGCGAGAATGAAGATGTTGCGGCGGCGGTTGCTCACGATGTTGAAGGGGTCACGCTAGCGGTCTGACGCGTGATCTCCCGCCCCCATTGCAACACAGCAGGGGGCGTACAAATTCGGCGGCCACGACAGGCCGCATCTATTCCGGCGTCAGGACGAGAAGTAGGCCGCCGTCGTCGTCATACGCGGGAAAGAGGTCCGCCACAGCCTCGGTCGGCAAGTCGCCCTCGGCCTTCACCGCAACCCGTTTCCCCAGTGAGCGCACGCCCCACTCGAGCGTCGTCTCGATCGGATCGGTCTCGCCGTCGCCGTCGGTGTCGGCGGTATCCCCTCCGTCGCCCTTGTCGATCCACTCGAGGCCGAGCACGTCGCGGACCGGGCGCCCGATCACCTGCTCATCCTTCAGGCCGGTGAGCTCGAAGGCGCCCTTGCCCAGGTCGAGGACCCTGGCCTGCTGGTCGAGTGTGAAGAAGGCGGCGCCGGGCGCGGGCATGTAGTCGTCCAGCAGCTCGAAGAGGAAGCCGAAGCCGCACTTCGAGCACCCCTTCGGACGGGTCGAGAAACCCGCGGTGCGCTCCCCGCTCAGCTCGCGGTTTCCACAGTTCGGACAGATGAAGTAGGGCATGCCTGTCCGAAGGCTAGCCAACGGATCAAGGCGGCCGGGTCGCTGGCCAGGCTCAGAAAAGACTCGCCGTGTCCTTGGGAACGGGCAGCCCCAGGTGCTCGTATGCCCTCTCCGTCAGCACCCGGCCGCGCGGGGTGCGCTTCACCAGCCCCTGCTGGAGGAGGTAGGGCTCGACCACGTCCTCGATCGTGTCCGCCTCCTCCCCGATCGCCACCGCGAGGGTCGAGAGGCCGACCGGGCCACCGCCGAACTTGCTGGCCATCAGCTCGAGCAGCTGGCGGTCGTGCCGGTCGAGGCCGGCGCGATCCACCTCGAGCATCTCCAGCGCGTCCGAGGCGAGCTCGCCGTCGATCTTGCCGCGGTCCTTGACCTCGGCGAAGTCCCTGACCCGGCGCAGCAGGCGGTTCGCCACCCGGGGCGTTCCGCGCGCGCGGGAGGCGATCTCCTCGGCCCCGTCCGGGGTCACCTCGATGCCGAGGATCCCCGCCGACCGCAGCACGATCTGTCGCAGCTCTGCGGGCGCATAGTGCTCGAGCCGGTGGCTGACGCCGAAGCGGTCGCGAAGCGGCGTCGTCAGCAGTCCGGTCCTGGTCGTCGCGCCGATCAGGGTGAAGGGCGGGAGGTCGAGAGTGACGGTGCGCGCCCCGGCGCCCTGGCCGAGGACCACGGGCAGGCTGCGGTCCTCCATCGCCGGGTAGAGGGTCTCCTCCACCGCCCTGCCGAGGCGGTGGATCTCGTCGATGAAGAAGACGCTGCCTGGCTCGAGCGAGGTCAGGAAGGCGGCGATGTCGGCCTTGCGCTCGAGGGCGGGGCCGGCCGTCTGCACCATCGGCACGCTCAGCTCCGCGGCGATGATGTGGGCCAGCGAGGTCTTGCCGAGGCCGGGCGGGCCGGCGAGCAGCACGTGGTCGAGCGCCTCGCCTCGGCGGCGGGCCGCCTCGATGAAGATGCCGAGCTGCTCGGTGACCTGGACCTGATTGACGAAGTCCTCGAGCTTCGGGGGGCGGAGCGAGCGGTCGAAGTCGTCGTCCGCGCCTGCGGCGCGGGCATCGTGGATGACGATCTCCTCGTCGTCGTCGATTCCCGGTGTCCGGATGCCCTTCCCCGGCTCGATCAACGCTCCGCCTCCTCCGGCATCTGACGGGTCGCGCCGTCGCGCGCCCTCGCATCAACGGGGGCTGCGCGAATCATGCGGCCTTCGCCCCCGCGGCGCTGCGGAGCGCCGACTGGACGATCTCCTCGGGGCTCTCGCCCTCCGCGGCCGAGAGGAGCTTCTCGGCCTCGGGAGGCGTGTAGCCGAGGTTGAGCAAGCCCTCGCGCGCCAGTGAGCGCGGGTCCTCCTCGCCCCTGGCGAGCGCGGCGGCATCGGTATCGCCCTCGATCTCCCCGGCCACCTTCTCGCGCAGCTCAACGATGATCCGCTCGGCGGTGCGCTTGCCGACACCCGGCACGGCCTGGAATCGCTTCGCGTCCCCGGCCGCGATCGCCCGCAGCAGCTCACGGACGGAGCCGCCGGATAGGACAGCCATCGCGACCTTGGGGCCGACACCGCCGACCGAGATCAGGCCCAGGAAGAGGTCGCGCTCCTCCTCGCTCGCAAAGCCGTAGAGGCTGAGCGAGTCCTCGCGCGCCACCAGGTGCGCATGCAGGGATGCGCGCTTCCCTCGCGCCGGGACCGCCTTGAGCGTCTCGGCCGAAACCGCCAAGCGATAGCCGACCCCGGCGGCGTCGATGACGACGTAGTCGGGACGGCGAACAAGAACCTCTCCGCTGACCGAGGCGATCATGCCCAAGGATTCTGGGCCGCAGCCCGGATGCCTTCTAGCCCGCGAGGCGCTGCCGCGCGCCGAGCGCGGACGGCGTGCCGACACTCGACCGGCCGAAATGGGAGACCGCGTCGCGGGCTCCGGCCGTCCCGGCGTGGCAGATCGCCACGGCGAAGGCGTCAGCCGCATGGTCGGGCGCCGGCGGCTCCGCCAGGCCGAGGAGGCTGGCCACCATCCGCTGCACCTGCCCCTTGTCGGCGGAACCCGATCCGCAGACCGCCTTCTTCACGGCCTGTGGCGTGTAATCGAAGCAGGGCAGCGCGTGCCTGGCCGCGGCCAGCATCGTCACACCGCGCGCCTCGCCCACGCTCAGCGCGGAGGCGACGTTCTTGCCGAAGAAGAGCTCTTCGAGCGCCATCGCCTTCGGCTCGTGCCAGCGGATCAGCTCGGCCAGTGCATCGTGCAGGCGGACCAGCCGCTGCTCGGGGGAGAGATCCGAGGGGATCTCGATCACGCCCCCGTCCAGCGCGACCATTCGCTCACCGGAGGTACGGACCACTCCGAATCCGGTGTTGGCGATACCCGGATCGATACCGATGACGATCACGCCACTTCATTCTCACTCGCCCCCCGGATGTCCTGCAACGAAAGGGCCGCCCGAAGGCGGCCCTTTCCACTTCGATGCTCCGGCGTTGCCTACTGCGACTTGGTGATCAGACCGCCGGTGACCTTGACGGTGCCCAAGGTGATGGGCTCAGTGCCCGCGCCCCTGGTCACCTTGATGAACCAGGTGCCCTTGGCAGCGCCCCCGCTGAAATCCAGGAGCGAGCTGTTGCCGATCGTGCCGGCATATGGAGGCCCGAGGTTGGCGTCCGGGTCCGCGCAGGGGGGTGGCGGCGGCGAGGCATCCGGAATGCAGACGTCGTTCGCCGAATTGGGCGTCTCGGTCAGCGGCCCGCTGATCGTCTCGGTGTTCGTGCCGTTGCCGATCGGATTGCCCAGGAAGCCGACGCGACCGCTCGGCCCGATCACCTCGACGTCGTTGATGTTGCTGGCGAAGCCGGGCGAGCCGGTGAAGGTGGTGGTGACATTGACCCCGTTGAGGGAGACCACCTTCCCCTTCGCGATCTTCTTGCCGACCGTGCCGATCGGGACCTTCACGACGGCCACACTCGGCCCCGGGGCGCCCGGGATCGTGGTCGGAGCGGTCTTCGTGATCGTGAACGACCGCTTGCTCTTCTTCTTTGCGTCGGCGACGCTGCCCGACACCAGTCCCACCGTCACGCTGAGCACGAGGGCGAGAGCCCCCATCAGCGCGAGCCGGGATCGCTTGCTCTTCATCGAGAACCACCTCCCGAATTCGGAACTCCAGGTCCCACCCGCGAATCCCCGCCGCGAATCGCCTGGATTCGGTCGCACATATACCCGTGCGGGTCTTGAAGTAGCGGAGGTTTGAGTAGCATCGCCGCCATGCCGGGGAGGGAGATGGACGGATTTCGCAGGCGCCTGATGGTGGTCTGCGCCGCCGCTCTCGCCGGGTTGCTCGTGATCGGCCTCGCCTCCCCGGCCATCGCGAAGAAAAAGAAGAAGAAGGCACAGCCGGCGGTGACAGCCAGCGCATCGCCCTTCTCATCGGCCACCACCGCAAGTGCCTCGGCTGGCTGCACCGGCAAGACCCATGTCTCAGGAGGCGGCTGGGCGGTCTCGCCCCACTATGACCCGGGCGGCAATACGGGCCTCCGCAGCCTGAACTCGACTTCGACCCCCCAGGGGACGACCGGATGGACCACGACGTCGGATTCGTTCGTGAATCCGAGCGCCTCGGGCAGCATCACCGCCTTTGCACGCTGCGAAAGCAACAAGCTGAGTCAGATCGCCACCGCGATCTCGGGATCCGCCACGGTCCTCTCCGGTCAGCTGGACGATCTGGTCCTCAACTGCCCGACAGGCACTCATGTGGTCAGCGCCGGATATACCGGCACGGGGCTGGTCAGTCATGTCAACAATCCCAACAACCTCAGGATCCTCATCCTCCAATCGCGTCGGACGGCCGTCAATCAGTGGACTGTCTCCGCATTCGAGAACAGCCTGGTGCCCGCCAGCGGGAACGTCAGCGTCACGGGCCTCTGCGAGAGGAACGCCAAGGGACAGTCGATCGGCGAAGTCTCGGCGTTCTCGGGCTTCGGCCAAAACCAACGTGCCTCGGGGGATCCCAGCTGCCCGAGCAAGCAGCACGTCGTCTCAGGCGGCTATGCCCTCTCGCCGACCACGTCTCAGATTCCGGTCGTGGGCGTCGATGAGTTCCAGCCGAACGGGAACAGGGCGTGGCACCTCGGCCTCAATGCGCTCAATGTTCCGCAGCCCGCGGGGAGCTCGGTCGCGACCTACGCGTACTGCGCGAAGGACACGATCAAGAAGAAGAAAAAGAAGAACCGCCACTGAACCGGTTGCGCCTGGCGGCGCATCCTCGAAGCTAACTCGCCGCTGCGGCCTTCTCCAAGATCTCCTCCGGCACGTCGAAGTTCGCGTGCACGGAGTCCACGTCATCGTGCTCCTCGAGGGCGTCCATGAGGCGCAGCAGCGCCGGAGCGTCGCCCTCCCCCACCTCGACGGTGCTCTTCGGCTCCATCGAGAGCTCGGCCGACTGGACCTCGACCCCCGCCTCCTCCAGCGTCGAGCGGACGGCCGCCAGGTCCGTGGCGGCGGTGGTGACCTTGAGCAGGTCGCCGTCCTCTGAGACGTCCTCGGCGCCGGCGTCGATCGCGGGCATCAGGTCGTCCTCGCTGTAGCGCTCGCCGTCGACCAGGATCACGCCGCGGTTCTCGAATTGCCAGGCGACCGATCCGGGCTCGCCGAGGCTGCCGCCGTGCCGCTCGAAGGCGTGCCGGATCTCGGAGCCGGTGCGATTGCGGTTGTCGGTCAGCGCCTCGACCAGGATCGCGGCGCCCCCCGGGCCGTAGCCCTCGTACGTGACGCTCTCGATCGCGGCGGCGTCCGCGCCCTCGCCGGTTCCACGGTCGATCGCCCGCTGGATGTTGTCCTTGGGCATCGAGGCGTCGCGGGCCTTCTGCACGGCCAGGCCGAGCGCGGGATTGGCGTCGACGTTGCCTCCCGCGTCCCGCGCCGCGACCGTGATCGCGCGCGCCAGCTTGGTGAAGAGCTTGCCGCGCTTGGCGTCGGCGGCGCCTTTCTTGTGCTTGATCGACGACCACTTGGAATGACCGGACATGGCCTCGATTCTAGGACGGACCCGGAAGGCAAACGGGGCGCCGCCCGGCGCTCCGTTTCCTCCCCGGTTCGACCGACTACTACCGCGGGTTGCTTTCGGTCAGGCTGAGCCGGAAGCAGTCGAGGGTGCCGGTCCCATGTGCGTTGTTGTCGTCCATCACCAGCAGCGACCAGACGGCGTTCGTCGCCTTCTTGCCGCCAAGCCCGTTGAGCTGGTTCAGGCTCTGCTGCGGCGCGAAAAACCCGACGAACGGAGCGTTCAGGCCGGGCGTGGCTATCGAGGTCGGCGTCTGGCTGTCGAAGGTGGTCAGGTTCCCCGAGCAGCCGGCGAACCCGTTGCCGTAGTTGTTGCCACTGCTACCCACGTCATGCGAGAGGTTGATCACCCCCCGCGGCGTGGCGAGATAGATCTCCAGATCGCTCGCGAACGGGTGCGTGATCCGGACGCCCACGTTGACGTCCCTGATCTTGCCCCGCGGGTTGAGCTTCTTGACCGCGACCGGGTCGCGAACCAGCTGTGGGGCCGCCCCGCCGCCATCGGGAATGTTGAGCGGCACGCCCCCGGCCGGTGCGCCTACGCCGACGGTGTAGGTCTTGTTGATGACTTTCTTCCTGGCCTGCGCGGCCGGTGCAGCCAGAACGAGACCGAGGCTCAGGGCCGCGACGGCCACCAAGCCCAGCTTGCGTCCGAACATGCTGTCCCTCCTTGGTGAGGGCTCGTTCTCCCCGTCGAGCGCCTGTTTGTCGCTGCTTGAAACCCGCTCCTAGGGCGCGAGTTGCGCGGGGCTCAGCGCTTCTTCTTCTTGCACTTCTTCTTCTTTGCCGAGCTTGCCGAGCGGTGCTTCTTCTTCTTGCATTTGCTCGCCGATGGCGTGTAGGTGAGCGAGATCGACGGCACGCCCGTCGTGTCGAGGCCCGTGAGTGTCGAGCTGGCGCCCGCGGCGAAACCCGAGGAACCGCCGCCGCCGCCGGCGCCGCCGGCCATGCCGTTGCTTCCGGCGGCACCGCCACCCCCTCCAAAGATCCCGCCGCCCCCGCCACCGCCCTGGCCGGCGCCACCTGGACCGTTGGTCCCTCCTTGCCCCCCGAACCCCAGATTGCCGTCGGCGCCGTTCAGAATCGGGTTGGAGCCGCTCGTCCCAGCGGTGCCGGCGAAGCTCGCTCCGGCCCCCCCGCCGGCGTGGGCGCTGCTGTCGTTGCCCGAGGATCCCGCTGCGCCCGCGGCGCCCCCGGAGCCATTGGTGCCGATGGCGCCGTTCTCGGGACCTCCCCCGCCGCCGCCTCCGCCGGCGACGATCAGCCGCGATTCCAGCGTGGTCGCGGTCTGCCCGCTCGAAGCGGTGCGAATGTCCGACGCCCCGCCGCCGCCACTGCCGGCTTGACCCAGTGGGGCTCCATCTCCTCCAGGCGCGCCACCGTTGAAGCCCCCGACACCCGGCGTGGCGCCCGACGCAAAGCCGCCGTTGCCGCCGACCTCGACGAAGAGAGTCTCCCCTGGCGATACGGCCAGGTCGGCCGTGGCGAGTCCGCCGAGGCCGCCCGACGCCGATCCGATGGCGGCCCCGCGCCCACCGCTCAGGACGGCGTGCAGGCTCCGCACACCGCCCGGGACCGTGAAGGTCTGCTCGTCGCCGGTGAAGCCGAAGTTGATCGTGGAGGCGGCCTGCGCCGGGCCTGCCACGATCAGGCAGGCGAGCAATGCCAGTGGCCCCCCGATCAGGCTCCGGCGGACGAGACCCATTCCGCATATTCCTATCAGCCGCATCTCAGCGGTGCTTCTTCTTCTTGCACTTCTTAGCAACGAGGGCCGAGCGATGCTTCTTCTTGCACTTCGTCGCGGGCACGGCGGGCGAGGTTGGCGGGGTGGAGTACGTGAGGCTGGTCGAGGGCACTCCGGTCGAGCCCGTGCCGATCGTGGCCGCCGAGGTGCCCGGACCGAAGCTGCTCGAGCCGCCCCCGCCTCCGCTACCCGGCTTCATCACGTCTCCCGAGCGGCCGCCGGCGCCGCCGAGTAACCGCCTCCTCCACCGCCGCCCGTGCCGATCTCGAACGGGCCCAATCCGCCGTCACTCTCGCCGTGCCCGCCCGCACCAAAGGAGCCGCTACCGCCCGGGAAGCCGGTCGTTGTGCCTGCCGAGGTAGGCGTCGCCCCCCCACCCCCTGCGCGGCCGATGAGCCCTGCGGAGCCATCGCCGCCGGTTGATCCTCCCGTGCCGCCGGCACCACCGCTGTAGCTCATCGCGGTGGAGCCGCCGCCAGATCCACCTCCGCCACCGGCGGTGATCAGGCGGGTACTCAGCGACGCAGCCGAGAGCGGCGTGGTGCGGAGGTCCGACGCCCCGCCTCCCGCGCCTCCTCCGATGTTCCCCTCGTCCGCGCCGCCCCCGTCGCCCCCGCCGTTCCAGCCACCGGTGCCCCCCGCCGCAGCCTGGGTGCCGTTGCCCCCGACCTCGATATAGAGAATCTCGTTCGGAGTGACGGCGAGGTCAGCCGATGCCAGGGGCGCCGAACGCGCCGAGCGTCAGGTTGTCGAAGCCCGCTCCGCCGCGGCCGCCGACCGCCACCGCGTGGAGGCTCGTCACCCCGGCGGGGACGGTGAAGGTCTGCTCGCCGCCGGTGAAGCCGAAGGTGACGGTCTGCCCCAGGGCCGGCCCCGCTGCCACGAGGCAGCCGAAGGACGCAACGATCCCCCCGATCAGGCTGCGGCGAAGAACGCTCACCAGCGCACGTCCTTCGCCGCGGCCCGGCTCAGTGCTTCTTCTTCTTGCACTTCTTCTTCGCCGCGGAGGCCGAGCGATGCTTCTTCTTCTTGCACTTCTTCGGCGTCGTCGCCCCACCGCCACCGCTGCCGTTGGAGCCGTAGGTGAAGGTCACCGAGGGGAGTCCGCTGCTGTCGGTGGACACGGAGGTGCCCGTCGCGGCCGCCGCGAAGCTGCTCGAGCCACCGCCACCGCCACCGCCGGCGTTGTTGCCGTCGGCGCCGTTCCCGCCGCTGCCGCCGCCGTAGGTACCGCCGCCACCGCCTCCGCCGGAACCACCGCAAACGGCGCTGGATCCGCCGTTGCCACCCGCGCCGAGAGTGCCGGGAGCGAACACGGCGCCGCCTGACGTGGGCGTTGCGCCCGCCCCGCCGATGCCCTCGAGCGGCGTACCGCCGCCGGCTCCGTTCGTGCCGGAAGTTCCCCCGGCGCCGCCGTTGCCACCGTTGGTGCCGGTGGCGAGACAGGTCGCCCCGCCGCCGCCGCCCCCGCCGGCAGCGATGATCAGCCGCGAACCGAGCGAGCCTCCGCCGGAGCGAGACGTGGTGCGCACGTCGGAGGCGCCGCCGCCGGCACCGCCGCCATGACCGAGGCCGGACGCGTCCATGGTGGTGCCGCCGGTCCCGCCCCCGTTGAAGGTGTTCGTGGCGCCGGTCGTGGTCGTGGTGCTGGCACCGTTACCGCCGACCTCGACGAAGAGCAGCTGGCCGGGGGTGACCGCCAGGTCCGCGATGGCTCTGGCGCCGAAGCCTCCCGTGCCGCCCGAACCCGCGACGCCGGCGGCGCCGTGGCCGCCCTTGCCGCCGACCGCCACCATGTGCAGGCTGGTGATCCCCTGCGGCACCGCGAAGGTCTGCTCGGCCCCGGTGAAGTTGAAGGTCGAGGTGGCCGCCTGGGCGACGCCGCCCCAGAAAAGGCAGACAGCGGCCGCGACGCCGAAGACAGCTCCAGTCCGCCTGGTCAGGTTCCTACCGGTCATCACATGCCTCCAGTCTCCTCGGGCCCCCTGTGACAACTGACGCCGACCCTATACGGATCGGGCGGTGAGAATCAACTAGACGACGAACTGGCCGTCGCTCTGGAGCGGCTCGCCGTCGACCTCGATCCGGCCGCCCTTACGGAGGTCGCAGATCATGTCCCAGTGGATCGCCGACTCGTTGACGCCGCCCGTCTCGGGATACGAGCGGCCTACGGCGAGATGCACGGTCCCGCCGATCTTCTCGTCGAGCAGGATCTCCCCCGTGCCGGCGGTGATCTCGTAGTTCGTGCCGATGCCGAGCTCGCCGAGGCGCCGGGCGCCCTCGTCGGTGTCGAGCATCTCGATCAGGAACTCCTCGCCCTTCTCGGCGCTGGCGTCGACGACCCTGCCGCCCTCGAAGCGAAACCGCACGCCGGACACGTCTCGGCCGGCGTAGGTGGCGGGCAGGTGGAAGGTGATCTCACCGTCGGCCGAGTCCTCGACGGGGCCGGTGAAGAACTCGCCGTCGGGCATGTTGTGCTCGCCGTCGGCGGCGATGAACGTCCGACCCTCGATTCCAAGGCGCATGTCCGTGCCCTCACCCGTGACGTGGACCTCGGAGCGGCCCTGGACCCAATCCGCCAGGCGCTTCGTCTCCTCCGAGGTCCGTGCCCAGGCGCCGACGGGATCGTCGTCGGTCGCCAGGCAGGCGCCGTAGTAGAAGTCCTCGTAGGCGGCGAGGCTCATCCCGGCCTCGGACGCGTACGCGTTGGTCGGGAACAGGGTGAGGGCCCAGCGGTAGGTGCCCTCGGCGCTCCGCTCCATCGCTCGCTTCATCAGCTTCTGGGTCGCGGCCTGCCGCGCCGCCTGGCGCTCGGGCGGCACCTGGGAGAGGGCGCGGGTGTTCTGGCTCGCCATCACCGCGATGCGAACGTCCGCGTTCTCGACCGCCCACTCCGCAACCGGCGAGATCCATTGCAGCTGCTTGTCGGAGGCGAGCTCGAAGTAGGACGTCGACTGCCCCTCCATCGCCATATGAACGATCGGATTGCCGCCTGCCCGAAGGACCTCCTCGTAGACCGCCTGCAGCAGCGGCTCGGCGGCGGACTCTCCCTCGATCGTGCAGACGTCGCCCTCGCTCACCTTGGTGGAGTGGCGAACGAGGATCTGCGCGAGCGCCGTCACCCGTGGATCCTTCATCGCAACAACCTATCCATCACTCGGCTTCGCCATCAGGCGGCGCCTCCTCCCGCATGAAACGGGTCGCGCCTTTCGGCGCGCCCTCGCATACCCGGGGGCGTCTCGCCGCGGTGCACATCGCCATGAAGGCGGCGTGCAGCCGGCTGTCGTCAGTGAGCTCCGCGTGGAAAGCCACGGCGAGCACGTTGGCGTCCCGGACGGCGACGGGGTGATCGCCCACCTCTGCCAGGACCTCGACATCGGGACCGTGCTCCTCGACCCACGGAGCCCTGATGAAGACCGCGCGCAGGGGCTCCTCCCCGAGCCCGGCGACCCGCAGGTCCTCCTCGAAGCTCTGCAGCTGGCGGCCGAACGCGTTGCGGCGGCAGAGGTAGTCGGCGAGCCCCAGATGGCCGCGGTCACAGACGATCATCCCGGCGCAGCTCCCGAAGATCGGCCCGCCGTCACGGTGATAGGAGCGGATCGCCTCGTCGAGCCCCTCGCGCTCCATCCCCATCGAGATCGTCGTCGACTCGCCGCCGGGGATGACGAGGCCGTCCAGCGCCTCCAGCTGGGGCACCGTCCGGACTTCGGTGGCCTCGGCGCCGAGCGACTCCAGCATCCGCCGATGGGCTTCGAAGTCGCCCTGGACCGCGAGCACGCCGATTCGCAACTTCACTAAACGGGTTGCTCCTCGGCTTCGCCTACGGAGCACCCTCCCAACTCAAGAACCGCGGCCCTGAAGCAACCCGCCGTCGGCCGCGAGCGCCTCGATCTCGAGGCCGGGCATCGCGTCGCCGAGCTCCATCGATGCCTGGGCGACGCGCTCGGGATCGTTGAAGTGCGTGGTCGCCTCGACGATCGCGCTGGCCCGTCGAGCCGGGTCCTCACTTTTGAAGATCCCCGAGCCGACAAAGTTGCCCTCGGCGCCGAGCTGCATCATCAGCGCGGCGTCCGCCGGGGTGGCGATGCCGCCCGCGCAGAAGAGAGGAACCGGCAGCCAGCCGCGCTCGGCGACTTCCTGGACGACGTCGAGCGGAGACCGGTGCTCCTTGGCGGCCCCGGCGAGCTGCTCGGGACGCAATGAGCCGAGCTGCTTGATGCCGTCGGTGATCTCGCGCATGTGGCGGACGGCCTCGACGATGTTGCCGGTCCCGGCCTCGCCCTTGGAGCGGATCATCGCCGCGCCCTCGCCGATCCGCCGCAGCGCCTCGCCGAGGTTGGTGGCGCCGCAGACGAACGGCACCTCGAACGCGAACTTGTCGATGTGGTTCGACTCGTCTGCGGGAGTGAGCACCTCGGACTCGTCCACGTAGTCGACCTCGAGCGACTGCAGAACCTGGGCCTCCGCGAAGTGACCGATCCGCGCCTTGGCCATCACGGGGATGCTCACTGCCTCCTGGATCTCCTTGATCACCGCGGGGTTCGACATCCGCGCGACCCCGCCCTGGGCGCGTATGTCGGCCGGCACCCGCTCCAGCGCCATCACCGCGCAGGCGCCCGCGTCCTCGGCGATCTTCGCCTGCTCGGCGTTGGTGACGTCCATGATCACCCCGCCCTTGAGCATCTCGGCGAGGCCGGTCTTGACTCGGAAGGTCGCTCGCTCAGCCATGGGAACCGAATAGTAGAAGGCGGCCGCGGTGACCCCGCCCTGACGTCCCGCCAAAGATCGGGGACCGACGTTTGCCTGATTGGAGGGAGGGCAACCTTGTCTCTACCTCGCCCTTGGGGGGCCGGATCGGGACGAGGCGGCATGTTCAACTTGGGGTCCTCCCCGGATCCCGTACCGGCTGCAGGTCCGGATCGCCCCCCGGGCCTGCGGCCCTATGTCTGGATGCTCAGCCGAGGATCGTGCGCGCGGCCAGCACGGCCGCGATCAGGACCAGCACCGCCAGCTCGCGCCAGACCAGGCTCGCCTCGAAGGCTCGATCACGCCTCAGCTCATCCCGGAACTCGTCGGACCAGATGTCGCCGGCGGCTCGCACTCGCAGCCGCTTGCTGCGATCGCCCTGCTCGAGCTCGACGGTGAGCGGCCCCCCGCCGGAACCGTTCTGGTGCGAGCCCTGGTCCGCCGGCGCCACCGCAGCATCCAGGTTCGCGGGCGACATCTCGCCAGGCCGGACGTGCAGGGCGCGCGCGATCCGGTACCCGACTCTACCCGGGAGGCGCATCAGTCCGACGCGGAGCCGGCCTCTCATGCCGCCAGCTCCTTGACGCGCCCGACCTTCTCGGTCTTCTCCCAGGTCTGCTTCTGGCCCCGGAGCTCGGCGACATAGCCGGCGACCGTGAACGCGCAGAGCAGCGGGCCGTAGCCGACCAAGTAGAGCAATGGCCTGACCAGCCAGGGCACCCGCCCCCACTCGTCGAGCCTCTTGAGCAGCCACGCCGCCAGGATCGACAGAGTGAGCCAGCAGTCCGCGAAGAGCAGCAGATAGTTGACCGCCGGCTCGCCTCCGGCCAGCCCGACCTCGGCTAGCTGCTGAGCGAAGACCCTGGTGATGATCGGGCCGAACAGTCCGAACAGGATCAGGGTCAGGTTGATCGCACCTGGGAAGAAGAACCCCTCCCGCCAACAGCGCTTCCCGGTTTGCGGGTCCATCCAAAGTGCCGAGAGGGTCACGAACAGGAAGGTGCCGCCGGTGAGCGCCCAGAGCGCGGTGAACGCCGAGATGGAGAGGGCGCGGTCGGTGAAGAAGAGCGCCAGCAGCCCCGTTGTGGCCGCGACCATGAAGACCGGCATGAAGACGACCGAGGACCAGATCGCGGCGAAGCTCGGGCCGCCGAGCGGCCCGGCGCGCAGCCGTCGCAGCCAGACGCCGCGATACAGGCGGCTCACCTGAACGTTGCCGCGCGCCCATCGGACGCGCTGCTTCCAGAGCGCGGTGATGGAGTTCGGCTCCTCGGCGAGCACGATCGCATTGCCCTCGAAACGCACGTCGTAGCCGGCGAGTTGGATCCGGAAAGTGGTGACCGTGTCCTCGGCGAGGGTGCCCGTCTGGATCTTGCCGCCGATCCTCTCCAGGGCGTCCCGGCGGATCAGCTGGGCGCCGCCGGCGAGACAGGCCTGCGCGGCGAGCATGTTCTGAGCGCGGCGAGCGGCGGCCTGTGCGGTGATGTACTCGAAGGCGACGAAACGGTTCATGTAGTTGGGATCGGCGGTGCCCTCCTTGATGTAGGCCGTCACGCCACCGATCTGGAGGTCGCCGAGGTGGCGGGTCATCCGCCGCAGCGCCGTCGGGGTGAGCAGCACGTCGGCGTCGATGATCAGGATCGCCTCGTACCAGTCGTCCTCGCGGATCGTGTCGAGTCCGTAGTTGATCGCGTCGGCCTTGCCCCCGCCGCCCTGCTCGCGGCGCAGATGGATCACCTGGCCGGGATGGGCGGCGGCGCGCTCGGCCACCACCTCGGGCGTCTCGTCGGTGCTGCCATCGTCGATGACGTAGACGCGCACCCTGTCCTCCGGGTAGCGCATCCGCAGCAGCTGGTCGATCGTCCGCCCCAGGACGGCGCCCTCGTTCCAGGCGGGAATCACAACGGCGACGCGCGGATAGAGCTCCGAAACGCGGATGTATGGGCGCCGCCAGATGTGGAGGCCTGCGAGGAAGAACTGGTAGCAGCCGACCACCAGGACCGTGGCCCCGCTGAGGACCATGGCGACGAGCACGATGTCGATGACGTCCCTCACCCCGCCAGCTCCTCGAGGACCCGGGCGCAGTAGTCGTAGCGGCCGATCGTCTCGGGAGAGTGGCTGTCGGTGCTGAGCAGGATCGGCACCCCGGCCGAACGGAACGTGCGCAGGGTCCGCACCGACGGGCAGCACCAGCGCTCGTCCACCTCGATCGCGGCGCCGCGCTCCGCGGCCGTCCTCGCCAGGCCGTCCAGGATGTCCTGGTTCACCGAGGACTCCTCCAACCCGACCTTGGGGAGGACGCTGAACAGATGGGCGATCACCAGGTTGGGCCGGCGGGAGAGGGCGTTGGCCGTTGCCGTGACGATCGCGTCGAGCACGGCAGCGGGATCCCGGTCGCCCTCCTCGAGCGCCCGCCGAATCACCGCCGGATCGGCGGGCCCATCCTCCAGCGGGACCCGATGGTCGGCGGCGTAGATCCGGTCGACGCCTCCGGTGTCGGCCGGAAGGTCCAGCTCTCCGGTGGTGTCGAGGATCTTCGCCTCCAGGCCGCTCCGGACCTCGAGCTTCGCCCCCCGAGCGAGGCCGCGGACCTCCTCAGCGAACTGCGGCGCCCATTCGGTATCGGAGCGGACGTGGTCGACGCACGTGAGCGCGGACAGTCCCACCCGCTCGCCGGCGATCAGGTTCTCGGCGACGGTCGCCGCTCCGTCGGAGTACGTGGAGTGGACGTGCATGTCCTGGTCGAGACCCGGGAGGCCATTGGCGCTCACGTCGCCACCGCCTCGATCTGCCCGGCCGCCTCGAGCTCCCTGAGCTCGTCGAGGTCGACCGGGACGTCCTCGAAGACCCGGGTCATCGCCACGTCGTGGAACTGGAGCGGTCCAGCTGGAATGGGCTCTCCGAGCAGCTCGCCGAGGGCGAGGCGCGGCATGTTCACGCCGCTGGCGACGGTGAGCGGCATCGTCCCCGGGAAGCGGGGATTGATCTCGATCAGCCGGGGCGTACCTGCGGAGTCACGCATCACCTGAACGTTTGCCACGCCGGTGACTCCGGCCACTTCCGCGGCCGCTGCGCCGGCCGCCTCGAGCTCGTCGTCGTGGACGGTCCGGCTCGTGATCGCGATCCCGGAGTCGACCCGAAGGCGCTCGCGCGGCACCACCGCACGGACCTCCCCGGAGACGGTCGCCAGCACGTCGAGCGAGTACTCGGGCCCGGGAAGGAACTCCTGGACGAGCAGGGAGCGATCCATGATGCCCAGGGCGTCCCAGGAGTCCACTCGCCTCACCCCGCGGGACCCGCTGCCCAGCCGCGGCTTGACGAGGACGGGGAGCTCGAATGAGCTCGGATCGAAGTCTTCATTCAGTGGCGCGGAGCGCGGGATCGCGACCGAGCCATCGGCCACCTGCATCAGCACCCACTTGTCGAGGCAGCGGCGCAGCGCCCTCGTCGGCGCCACCAGCACCGAGACGCCGGCATCGGTGAACTCGTCCCGGTTCTCTGCCATCGGCAGGAGCTCGCTGTCGACGGTGGGCACGACGACGTCCACGTCGAGGTCGCGGCAGAGCTCGAGCACCGTTTCGGCGAAGTCGGGGTCGTCTCCGCGGGGGAGCAGGACACGGTGAGCCGGGTCGACCAGAAACAGGCCGGGCGCGTGAGGGTCGATATCGGCGGAGACGAACTCGAGGGCCTCGCCGCGAAGCGCGCGCATGAAGGAGAAGCCCGAGGGGCCCCCGGTGCCCGTGACGAGGATGCGCGGGCTGCGCCCGTTAGATCCCGGCATGGACGGTGGTGGCCCCGCCGCGCTCCGTCGCGCCGTCGCTCTGGACGCTGCCGCTGGGGACGATGTCCCCCTCGCGCACGACCTCCAGCGGCTCCGCATAGCGGGAGGTCGCGAAACGACCCCAGTAACGAGCCGTTGCGGTGAGCAGGTCGGGTGCAAGGTAGGCGCGGATCGCCGTCTGCGACTCGAAGGCGCCGATCGCCTCAAGCTTGCGTTCGAGGACGTCGTCGACCGAGATGAAGCGGTTGGGACGGAACTCGACGGTCGTTGAGGGCGTCTGGTACGCGTAGACCCGCGGCGCCCGCCGCGCCGCCACGAGGGTGGCGTTGTGGGCGGCGCGATGATCCTGGTGCACGTCGCACGCGCTGTGGGTGTAGATGGTGGTCGGCCGGATCCGATCGATGACCTCGGAGATCGCCCTGACCGTGGCGGCGGTCTCGGAGATGGCGGTGTCGTCCAGGTCCAGCATGTGGAGCTCGGCGGCCATCACCTCGGCCGCTCTCTCGGCCTCGGCCGCCCGGACGGCGGCGTCACCACCGGCCTCTCCGCTCGTCAGGGTGAGGAGGTGGACGTCGTGGCCGACGCCGCTGTGCCGCAGAAGGACGCCTCCGCAGCCGATCTCCACGTCATCCGGATGGGACCCGATCGCCAGCACGGTCTCGTGCGGACGCCGCAGGGTCCGGTTGAAGCGGTCCGTCGCGATCGCCTTGCTGACCTTCGAGCGGAACTCGTCCGGGTTGAAGGGCTTCGAGATGTAGTCGACGGCACCGGCCCGGATCGCCGTGACGGCGTAGTCGAAGTTCTCCTTGGCACTGACGACGATCGACAGCAGCTGCGGGTAGCGGGAGCGAGCCCGCTCGAGCAGTTCGAGGCCGCTGATTCCGGGCAGCTCGACGTCGACCAGCATCAGGTTCCACTCGCGGTCGAGAAGGCGCTCCAGCGCCTCCTCGGCGCTGGCTGCAACGGTGACCTCCCCGACGTCCGCGAGGGTCCGCCGGATGAGCTCGGCGACCACCTCGCCGTCCTCGACCAGCAGGATTCGCGGTTTCTCTTCGCCGATGAACATTGGGATGGGTCGGTCCTCTCTCCACCGAGGACACGACCTAGTTATCGGCACTGCCACGCCTGAACTGGAGGCGGCCGTGCGTAGAAGCCCGCAGACCTACTTCAGCTTGAAGGCGCGGATGCGGTCGCGGTGCGCGGCCTCGTCGCGCGAGTACACCCCATGAGCGAGCGCCTGGACCAGGCCCATCAGCGCCGCGTTCGAGCGGATGTAGGACGGACCGTTCGAGGAGTAGTAGAGCACCAGCTCCGAGTGCTCCGCGACGTCGGAGAGCGTCGAGTCCGTGATCGAGATCGTCCGGGCGCGACGGTGACGGGCGAGCTTCAGCGCCCTGAGGATGAGCGGATGCGCGCGCCCCGCTGTGAGCACCACCAGCAGGGTGTCCTCGTCCATCCGCGAGAGCTTCTGGATGTTGTCCTGGCTCGGGGAGGCGACGATCTCCGCGCGCACGTCGAGCAGGCCGAGGAGATGGCGCAGGTAGCTGGCGAAGAAAGCCATCTGCTCGACGCCGACGATCAGCACCCGCCTGGAAGTGGCGAGCGCCGAGACCGATGCCTCGATCTGCTCGCGGGTCAGGTTGCGCGCCGTCTCCTCGATGTTCGAGTAGTCCGCACCGAGTGAGGCCTCGAACTCCGAGTGATCGAAGTTGAAGAGGGCCGCCGCGCCGCTGCCGCCGTTGCCGCTCGGCTGACCCTCGGAGACCTTGTGCCGGTACTCCTCGATCGCCGCCTGCTGCAGCTCGGGATAGCCGTCGAAGCCGAGCGCCTGCGAGAAGCGGACGACCGTGGAAGAGGATGTGTTGGCCCGGCGGGCGAGCTCCTCCGCCGTCTGGAAGGCCGCCTCGTCGAGGTGGTCGACGATGTAGCGGGCAACGTCCTTCTGGGAGCGCGAGAAGTCGTCGAAGCGCTCCGTGATGAAGTCCGAGAGGCTCTTGCGGGCGGGATGGGTGCTGGTCGCGGTCCGTGCCACGGGCGCTGATTTCGCTGCCAGCTTGGGTTTCCCTTCTTCGAGCCAGGCGAATGTGCTTGGATCGTCGCCGTGAGCCTCGACGGTGAGCTGCGGAGGACGAACCGGAACATGATCGCCTTCGACCTGATCCTCGGGTCGAGCGCACTGCTGGCCCCCTCGCAGACCCTGCGCGTGCTTGGCCACGACGAGCCGTCGGACGACGCCAGGGAGCTCTTCCGCCGCTGCGGGCCCATCTGGCTCACGTTCGCGGCGGCGCATCTCGTCGCCTACCGGCGCAACCGCGCCAAGGATTGGTGGGCGCTGTCATGGCTCAGGGGGACTGAGCTTGCCACCGACATCCTCTGGTCCCGTTCCCCGGCCTTCTCCAGACCGGGGGCCCGCGCCGGCCTCTGGGTCGCGGGAATCGGCAACCTGGCGATGACGGCTGGCTTCGCCTACCTGGCGCGGACGGAGTCCTAGGTCACGATCAGGCGGACCCTGGGCTCGAGCCGCAGACCTTGAAGCCCACCGCCCGTGAGAGCTTCTTGCGCTCGGGGGAGCTCTTCACAACGGCCGCCTGCGCCGCGCCGTAAGCGCTCGAGTCCTGATTCTCCGCCGCGCCCTGCCCGTTCTTCATCTGGTCGATGGCCCGGTCGCGGGCGCTCAGGTAGCTGTCCAGCCGGGCCTTGAGCTCGTCTGGCGGCTGCAGCTTCCCTAGCTGGGAGTTGGCGCTCTCCGCGACCTGTACCAGCTCCTTGGTCTGGTCCGCTGCGTTCGAGGCGTTGGACGGCGGATGGGTCTGGATCTGGCCGAACTTGGTCTGCTCCTGGCGGCAGATCTGATCGCCCTTCTGGACCAGCTCGGCGGCGCTGACCTGCTGCTTCCCTCCGCCACAGCCTGCGGCGAGAGCAATGCTCGCAGCCGCCGGAAGGATCAGCAGCAGTCTTCTGTCGCGGGACATACGGACCCGGCACTCTAGCCACGGCCGGAGCGCCTGCTTCAATAGGAGCTACCAGAGAAAGGAGGTGGTCCTCAACTTGAATTCCATGCGTAACGGGACTCTGGAGGTGCAGGGCCGCTAGGTCCGGGCGCTGTAGGGCCCAAGGGGCCGTCAGGACGGCACGCGGCCATCCGGCGGAATCCAACCCGGGCACCGGCGAGCGAAGGGAGGTGGGAGCCGTCCCGCCCCACCGTCAATCCCAAGCCCGCTCAGAACCGCGCTAGTGAAGCGAAGGGCCGCCTCTCTGAGGCGGCCCTTCGCGTTTTCGTGCTTTGCGGCTAGCCCCCGAGATTGCTGACCCGGGTGTCCAGCTTGTTGACGTCGTTTTGCAGGTTCTTGATGTCGGTCGCCTGCGTCGCGGTCGTCGTGTTCAGGTTGTTGACGCCGGTCTGGAGCTGCGTGATGGACGAGCGGATGCCGCGCAGCTGCTTATTGAGGCTTGCCGTCGCGCCAGCGGCCTGGTTGGCCTGAGCCTGGACCTGGCCCTTGACCTGGTTGGCCGTCGTCCCGAGCTGCTGCTCGAGCTGGGCTTTGGTCGCGTCGGCGATGTCCTGATCGCTCTTGTTGCCGTTCTTGGCGCTGATTCCGATGATGAGGCCGACGACACCGACGACGAGCGCGACGCCGGCCAGGATCAATGCGGTTCTTGGATTCACGCGGCGAACCTAGCCGTTGGCCAGGACGCGAAGAAGAGGATTCCGACCACGTGCGCCATGTTGATCAACGGTATTCCGGTGGCGATCAGGATCCGCGCGATGGTGACGGCCCCGTAGGTGCCGTGCTCCCCCCCCGGCGCTGACGATGGCTATCAGGATCACCGCCACGGTCCCAAGCGCCGCGACGGATCTGTCCGGGCCATGGCACCTCCTAGGCGTGGATCTCTCGAGCCGTCATCCGCGGAACGCCCGCGAAACCGCCCCCCTCAAGCCGGTCCGATAATTGGTCTGGCGGGGTGTCCATTTCGCGCCCCTTCGTTCGTCCTAGAGGCGCAAACCGAACAGGAGGAGCCAAATGAAGTACGTGCTCTTGATTCACCAGGGGACGACTTCCGTCCCAGGGACCGACGAATGGGAGAAGCTCTCCGAGGACGAGCAGAAGCAGGTCTACGCCGACTACATGGCGATCAACAAGACGCCCGGCGTCACCCCGAACGACATGCGCTTGGGGCCACCCGAGTCCGCGACCACGGTCCGCGTCGAGGACGACAAGACGCTGACCACCGACGGGCCGTTCGTCTCCGTCAAGGAGGCGCTCGGCGGCTGGCTCACCTATGAGGCGGACGATCTCGATGCGGCGATCGAGCTCGCGGGTCGCATTCCGGCCGCGCGCATGGGTGGTGCAATCGAGATCCGGCCGGTCGTGGAGGGGTAACCATCCTCGAGCAGGTCTTCCGCGACGAGTGGGGGCGCATCCTCGCCAGCCTGATCGGCTTCCTCGGCAGCTTCGAGCTGGCCGAGGAGGCCGCTCAGGAGGCGTTCGCGATCGCCGCCGAGCGCTGGCCGCGGGACGGCATCCCCGAGCATCCGCGCGCCTGGCTGGTGACGACCGCTCGGAATCGGGCGATCGACCGGATCCGGCGAGATCGCACGCTGGCCGAGAAGACGAAGCTGCTCGAGGTCCCCGAGGCGGTGGAGGAAGAGATGGATGAGACGACGATTCCCGATGAGCGGCTCGAGCTCCTCTTCACCTGCTGCCATCCGGCGCTCGCCCTCGACTCCCAGGTCGCCCTGACGCTGCGGACGCTCGGTGGACTGTCCACCGAGGAGATCGCCCGCGCTTTCCTCGTCCCGGAGCCCACGATGGCCAAGCGGCTCGTCCGGGCGAAGCACAAGATCGAGGAGGCCGGGATCCCGTTCCGCGTGCCCCCACCCCACCTGCTCCCCGATCGCCTCGCCGCGGTCCTGGCCGTCGTGTATCTGATCTTCAACGAGGGGTACGGGGGCCGGGGTGAGCTGGCGTCCGAGGCGATCCGCATCGAGCGCGCGCTCACCGAGCTGATGCCGGACGAGCCGGAGGCGCACGGCCTCCTGGCCCTGATGCTGGTGAACGACGCCCGGCGCGACGCGCGGTTCGACGACGGCGCGATCGTCCTGCTGCGCGATCAGGATCGCTCGCTCTGGGACCTCGGCCAGATCGCGGAGGGCCAGGCGTCGCTCGATCGCGCGCTGGCGCTGGGCGGACGCGGCCCGTACGTGGTTCAGGCAGCGATCGCCGCCCTGCACACCGAGGAGCCGGCGGACTGGCCACAGATCGCGGCCCTCTACGGCGAGCTCGCCAGACTGACCGGCTCAGAGGTCGTGCAGCTGAACAGAGCGGCTGCCATCGCCGAGTCCGGCGACACCGAGGCCGCCCTCGAGCTCATCGGTGGCCTCGAGCTCGACAGCTACCACTACCTGCACTCGACCAGAGCGGAACTGCTCCGCCGTCTCGATCGCACCGAGGAGGCCCGTGCCGCGTACGACCGGGGGCTGGAGCTCGTTCATTCCGACGCCGAGCGTCGTTTCCTGGAGCGCCGCCGGGCGGAGCTCCCACGCTGACCCGCAAGCCGCTAGGCGGTTGCCCTCTGGCGCAACGCCGCCACCCCCGCGAAGAAGCTGGCCAAGACGATCGCATCCAAGGCGAGGAGGGCGATCGCGATGCCCTCGCTGTCGGAGAAGAACATGATCGCGGCGACCATGTGTCCCAGTACCGAGATCACCCCGATCCCGATCGCCCACCCTCGGAAGAGGAAGACGGCTGGGGCGGCGGCCATCTGGATCAACCCGACCGCCAGCATCAGCCATCCCCACGGGCGGGCATCTCCGACCAGCCATGACGCGGTGGTGATGAAGATGTGAGATCCCGCGATCACCGAGATCGCGTAGAAGATGTTGAGCATCCCGATCACCAGCAGCCAGGTGCCCGGGAGGATGAGCGGGACGACGGCGGGCAGGCTGGGCCGCGCGGTGTACTTGAAGTTGTTCGGCTCGCCGCGACGGGGCGCCATGCCGTCAGCAAACCCGAGCGACGGGCCCTCGTCCTCATCCCGATCGGGTGAAATTCCCGCTCGCGAATCCGCCGGCGTCAGACCCCGGTCTTCGCCTCCAGCCGACCCTCGGCGATCTCCTTGGTGAACGCCTTGTAGTCGCGGTCGTTCTGGTCCGCGTAGGCCTCGGAGAAGTCCACCATCGCCCGATCGAAGGAATCGCCCTTGCCGAGGTAAGAAGCGATCGCTATGCGATTCCCGGACCGGGCATGGGCTCGGGCCAGCGTCCAACCGCAGAGCCGGGCGTAGAGTCCCATCGTCGTCGGAGTCATCAGCTCCACCTGTGCCGAGCCCTTGCCGTCCCAGAGCTGGCGGACATAGAAATCCCGAACCTTGCCGTCGGGTCCCTCCGCGGTCAGCCAGCCGAGGAAGATGTCGCTCGCCGCTTGCATGAGGCGCTGCCCCTCGACGACGCGGCGGCCCTCCTGATTGAACCTGCTCTTGCCGGCGAAGCCCTCCAGGACCGAGGCCTCGGCCTCCTTCGCCTGCAGGAAGAGCGGGTCCCCCTCGTCGCGGCCGAGCAGAAGCACGATCCAGGCGCGGGTGCCGACGCTTCCGACGCCGACCACCTTGCGGGCGAGATCCACGAACCGGTAGCCCTCCGCGAGACGACGCACATCGCCGTCCAGCGTCCGCCTGTACGCCACCAGGAACTCCTGCAATCGTCCGACCACCGCCTTCATCTGACGGTCGTCGTTCGTCATATCCTCGACGGGCACGATCAGCGGCGGGTCGCTGATGATGCGGAGTTCGCCGTTGACCGAGTGACAGAGCTTGTTGAACGCTCGCAGGCTGTTCTTGCTCTCGGCCTTCGCCAGCGCCTTGTCGTACCTTTTCGCGGCTTTCTTGGTGACCTTGGATCGATACTGCTCGAGGGCACTGACGTCGAGGCGCTCGTACCAGACGTCAATCGTGCGCATCGCGGCGAGGCGGCGGACCTCGCGCCGGTACTCGCGTGCAGCCTCGGCCACCGCCCCGCGCCGGTCGCGCTCCTTGAAGCCGAGGTCCCGCCCGCCGATCGCAAAGCTTGCCACGAGCCGCTTCACGTCCCACTCGAATGGGCCTGGATGGGTCTCGTCGAAGTCGTTGATGTCGAAGATCAGGCGTCTGTCGGGGGCCGCGAAGATGCCGAAGTTGGAGAGATGCGCATCGCCACAGAGCTGGACGTTCAGATCGGTATTCGGCGCAGCACCGAGGTCGGCCGCCATGATTCCTGCCGCGCCCCGGTAGAAGGTGAAAGCAGAAGCGGACATGCGCCCGTGGCGTATCGGAACCAGGTCCCGGACCCGCGTATTGTCCTGACGCTTGAGGATCTCGACCGGGCTGGTGCGATCCGCGGCCGGCTCCCAGCCGGCGAGGGCCGACCGCGGTGTCCGGCGACGGGCGGCCTTGCCCGCGGCCTCGCTCTCGCCTGTTGTCTGCGTTTCAGCCATTGGTCACCTCTCTGAGCAGGCCTGCCTCCCGCGCCCGCTCGACGGCCTCACCCCGCGAGGAGGCGTTGAGCTTGCGGTAGATGGCCTGCGCCTGGGTCTTGACGGTGTTCGGGGAGACGAAGCTTCGCTCGCCGATCTCGCGAAACGAGAGATGGCTGGGAAGGAACTGGAGTGTCCTGAGCTCAGCGGGTGTCAAGTCCGCGCGCGCCTCTCCATTGGAAATGGCGGACACTGCGGACTCGGACTCCGAGAGCCATCGCTTCAGGGTCGGGCTGTCCGGGACCCGGTGGACGAATTCCGCCGCCTCGGCGAGGAGCTCCTTGGCACCGGCGGCGTCGTCCAGATGCATGCACGCTCGAGCCAGGAAGAGCCGAGCCTCTGCGCGGTACCAGTCCGGAAAGCCGTTGAGCCTGTCGAGCATCTCGGAGGCCCGATTCCGATCCGCCACCGCCTCCTCGATCCGGCCGACGCGCGAGTGGGACAGTGCCGAAGCGACAAATGCGAAGGCCGTCACTGGATATGTGTCGAGCTCGAACCGGTCGAGCTGCTCGCGCGCCTGTGCCATGAGGCGTAGGGCACTCTCGAGGTCGTCGTGGTCGATGTGAAGGAAAGTGAGCTGTGTGAGGCAGAAGACATGGACCAAGGGGCCGGTCGCCGCCCCCCGGCGGGCGCCCTCTTCGAACAGCTGGCGGGCGCCCTTTGAATCATCCAGGAGCTGGCGGGAGGCGCCGGCGTAGAAACAAGAGATAGCTCGCCACGGACTCTCGGTGGGGTGAAGCTCGCCCGCGCGCTTGGCGTCCATGCCCATCTGCTCGATGCCTTCGACCGGAAGGGTCGCCCGCAGGATGAGGAGGTCCGCAAGCAGGTCTGGGTCCTCCAGGGCAGCCTCATCGAACCCCTCCTTGGCGACCGAAGCCCAGTGCAGGGCGAGATCGCCCTCGCCAAGCGCCAGGTAGAGATGCGCAGCAACGAGCGCCAGTCGAGGAGAGTCCGCGATCTTCCGGTCGCTGAAGCGGTCCAGCCAACGGCGCACGGTTTCGCGGTCGCCGGCGGCGAAGGAGGGGCCGACGCGAGCCCAGATCAGGGCACCTGCCCGCTCCTCGTCTCCGGCAGCGATCGAATGTCTCACGGCTTCCTCGAATTGCTCATGCTCCGCGTACCAGGCGCTGGCCCGCCGGTGCAGCTGGACTTCGACCTCGGGCTCGCGGCGGTGGAGCTCGGCGGACAGCATCTGCTTGAAGAGCGGCTGGTAGCGGTAGGAGCCGTCGGCGTGATCGAGCCACTCCACCGGCTTGTTAGAGCGGGCGAGCTCCTCTAGGACCCGCGCGGACCCGGTCCGCTCCAGAACCTGATCGCAGATCGGCCCGCTGAGGTCCTCGAGAATCGACGAGCGGCTAAGGAACCTGAACCGGGCGACGGAGGTCCTGTTCAGGAATTCGTCGCGGAAGTAGTCGGCCACGAACCTGTCGTCACCCCCGAAATCGGCCGGGCGCACCTCGCCATCGGACTCCCGGCCGAGGGACAGTCCGGCGAGGTAGAGGGCAGCCGGCCATCCCTCCGTTCGCTCACAGATCGCGGCCGTCTCCTCCGGGGAGAGGCGGAGGCCGATCGCCTCGAGCATCTCGGCGCTCTCCTCTCGAGTCATCGCGAGATCGCTCTGGGAGAGCTCGAACACGTCATGCTGAGCGCGCATCCGGCCGAGCGGCAGGCCGATCTCCTTGCGGGAAGCCATGGCGACCTGCGCCCCCCTCGGGAGGGTGGTGACGACGCCCTCGAGGGCACTCAGGGCCGTCTTGGTCCTGAGCACGTGAGCATCGTCCACCACGAGGACGTAGGGCGCCTCGTCGGAGCCCAGCCAGTCCACGGCCTCGGCCAGGCGATTCAGCAGGCGCGAAGCGTTGTTGTCCTTCGAATCGAGCGTGAGCCAGGCGAACGGGCGCTCGTCCTCCTCGGACCATTCGGCGAGGACGCTGCTCTTCGCGTAGCCGGCCGGAGCGGTAAGCAATACGAGCGGGTAGTCCCCGGTCTCGCGCAGGCGCGCCATCAACTCGGGACGGCGAACGTAGCCGGGAAAGTTCGTCGTCGCGGTTGATGTGGGCGCGTCGCTCTTCAGGCCAGGCCCTGACGCCTCTCGCCTCGGACTGAACCGCTTTGGGTCAACTGTCGTCATCCCCTAAATCGATCCTCGGCCCGACTCGCGTCCTTGCGCGCCTTCCGGGTCTCTGCGCCGGGGAACCCTATGTTGGCAGGCCTGCCTAAACAATCGGGACATGCCCGGATGGCTCAATAGTAGTGACTACCTAGGGGCATCATCACCATCGGGTGATGCCGGGCGCCGCTTGGACTGATTGGATCGGGGCGGTGGAACCGGAACCGCGCCGATCCTCCTGCCGCGATGGCTGAGCAGCCGGCATCTCCGGATCCCGCCTCGACGTTGCGAAGCAAGGCCTTCGTGGCTGTGCTCGTGCTCGCGGCCGTCGTGGGAGTGATCGCCTCACTGGTCGCGTGGTGCTTCCTGGAGCTGATCTTCTACCTGCAGCAGTGGGTCTTCACCGACATCCCGCACGACCTCGGCTTCGACCACGGCGCACCGCTCTGGTGGTACCTCCCGGTGCTCGCGTTCGCCGGCGTGGTAACTGCGTTTGCGATCGCCCGCCTGCCGGGCAACGGGGGGCACGTTCCCGCCGAGGGTCTCAAGGCTTCGCCCACCCAGCCCGTTGACCTGCCGGGTGTGGTGCTCGCCGCCCTCGCCTCGATCGGCCTCGGACTGGTGGTCGGTCCGGAGGCGCCTCTGATCGCCCTCGGCGGCGGTATAGGGTTTCTCATGATCCGGACGATCCGCCCCGATGCGCCACCGGAGCTGGGCGTGCTGCTCGCCAGCTCGGCGACTTTCGCCGCGGTCTCCTTCCTGTTCGGATCCCCGATCATCGCGGCGGTCATCCTGATCGAGGCGGCGGGATTGGGTGGATCGCGGATGCCGCTCGTCCTGATTCCCGGGCTGCTCGCAGCCGGGATCGGATCGCTGGTCTCGATCGGGATGGGGGCGATAACGGGGCTCAGCACGGCCGACATCTCGCTCAGCCCCCTGCATCTGCCTGACTTTGCGCGCCCGGATGTCGTCGACTTCCTCTGGTCGATCGCCCTAGCGGCCGCGATCGCAGTCGTCACCTTCGTGATCTTTCGCCTCGCCCGAGAGGTCCAGCGCATCGCGACGCCGCGGCCTTACATCGTCCTTCCGGTGGTCGGGCTGCTCGTCGCCGGGCTCGGGATCGCGTTCCACCAGACGGCCGACCACGGCGTCAACCAGGTTCTGTTTTCGGGTCAGGACGCGATCGGGCCCCTGGTCGACAATCCAGGCGCCTGGTCGCTGTCGGCGCTTGCCCTGCTGATCGCCTTCAAGGGCCTCGCCTACGGCATCTCTCTCGGCACCTTCCGCGGCGGCCCAACCTTCCCGGCGATGTTCCTCGGCGCAGCCGCCGGCCTGATGGCGGCCCAGCTGCCCGGATTCGAGCTGACACCCGCGGTCGCGGTCGGTCTGGGCGCCGCAGTCGTCGCAGTGCTCAGGTTGCCCCTGTCCGCGGTCGTGCTCGCCACTCTCTTCACCGTGCATACGGGGCTGGGCTCGGGACCCCTGATTATCGTGGGCGTGGTCGTGGCCTATCTGACCGTGCAGGCTCTCGACGGGCGCGCCGGTTCCGCGGGATCGGGAGGAGATACGGCTGACGCCGGGAGACCCGATCCCGCACTGTCGAGCTGATGGCGTTCCGGACCGAACCCAAGCTGCCGAGGACGACCTGAGCACCCAGATCGAGGCGATCAGGGCTGACGTCGCGCGGATCGACGGGAGGCCATAGGCGAATGGACACGATCATCTTCTGGGCCTTCACCGCGGCGTGCAACCCGACCCTGCTTGGCGCCACCACCGTGATGCTCCTGCTCGACCACCCGAAGCGACTGCTGCTCGGGTATCTGTGCGGTGCCGTGATGACCAGCGTCACGCTGGGCCTGGTGATCGTGTTCGCGGTCGACGGGTCCTCGGGCGCGACGAGCGCGGCGCAATCGACCGTC
>CAVUXZ010000011.1:0-387788 GCA_963745625.1 uncultured Solirubrobacterales bacterium
GCTGGCACGATGGCCACATTTTTCCGGGTTTAGCAACGCGGGAAACCCCGCGGCGCATCGGGCAACAGGGAATCGACCTGAAGTCACAACCTACTCCCAAGTACTCCCGACTGAAGCGAGGAACCGGTTTGTTATGCTACGCGGATGCCGCGCGCCTTCCTCATTTGATACCAATGTCGCCTCTGACGACGCCGTCGCTCTCATCATGGCCCTGCGAGCTCCCGCGGTCCGCGTGGTCGCCATTACGACCGTGGCCGGAAATGTCGAAGTACAGCAGGCCACCCGCAACGCTCTTTACACCGCAGAGCTCTGTGGATCGACCGTTCCTGTTTTTAGCGGCGCAGAAAGGCCGCTGGCGCGGGCGTCGGACTCCGCGACCTGGTTTCACGGCCACGATGGACTGGGGGATCACGGCTATCCGTCGCCGCGCCAGGCCGCGGGAAAGTTGCACGCGGTCGATGCCATGCTCGACGCCATCGAGGCCAATCCTGGAATAGTAGTGGTCACTCTCGGACCACTGACCAATCTTGCCCTGGCCGTGAAACGCAAACCCGGTCTGGCGGCGCAGGTCGGTCGCTGCGTGGTCATGGGCGGCGCGCCTTGCTGTGAAGGCAATGTGACCCCGGCGGCGGAGTACAACATCTGGGTCGATCCGGAAGCGGCACGGATTGTCATGCTCAGCGGCCTCCCGGTGGAGCTGGTAGGTTGGCAAAACTGCCGCGGTGATGCTGTCCTCGACGAAGCCGACATCGCAAAGATTCTGGGATTCAACAACGAACTTGCCCGCTTTGCCATCGAGTGCAACAGCCGTGCGCGCGAAGCCTACAAAGAACAGACTGGAGAAGATGGCATTTCACTGCCGGATCCAGTGGCGATGAGCGTTGCGCTCGACCCCGGCATCGGAACTCAGTGGAGCGAACACTATGTCGAGGTCGAGACCCGCAGCGAGTTGACGCGAGGGATGACGGTGGTGGATCGCCTTAATGTTGCGGCAGATGAGCGGAACCAGGCGGTCTGGGCTGATGCCATGCGGAAGGGAAGGAAGACCAAAGTGTGCTGGACCATCGACAACCGACGCTGGAAGGAATCATTGTTTGCAGCCTTGCGATGAAAACTCACCGTGTCATCCCGAGTGGAGTTCTGTCCATTCGCTCCGCGAATGGACAGACGAGATCAGAAGGACCCCTCCCCTCAGAACTGCTGCTTCCGTCCCAGGGCTTGAACGCAGAAAGCGTGTTCCGGGGATAGAGGTCCTTCGACTCACCCGCACCTTCGCCAGCGAAGGCGCGGGATCTCTCAGGATGACAACGGATTTGCCTGTACTCCCCCCGCTTGCCGGATTACTTTGATAGATCGAAGGCTGAAGGGTATCGCGGTCCAGTCGCGATCAGCTCTTCGATATTTTCGACCGACTGAATGCCGCCACGGGCGCCAGGGGCGGTGCGGTTCGGGCGGCGGCGGCACAGGCGAAGTCGAGCTGGCGGGGCAGCGGCCAACCTTGGAGAAGTCCATAGATAAATCCGGCGTGAAAAATATCGCCGGCGCCGGTTGTGTCCAATGGCTGCACGCGAAAGGCGGCCGCGTAGTAGAACCGGGAGCCATCCCACGCCAGCGTCCCCGAAGGCGCGCGTGACGGCTTTCCCGATCCGCTCGGCGATTTCCTGAACGCAGTCACGGCGTCGCGCCGGGGTCTGCGCACGTACGCGCTGTCGTGGGATTTCGCGATGGTCTACGCGTTCGAGCGCGAGTGGCTGCCCGTGTTCAAGCTCAACTGGAAGACGCATGCGCCGCCTCGAATTCCGACTCGATGGGGACCACCCGGTCGGAGCGTCGCACCACCAGAAGATCGTCGTCGTCGACGATGCCGTCGCGTTCGTCGCGGGCTCGATCAGCGCGCACGCGCTGGGACACGCCGGAGCACCGCGCGCATCATCCGCTGCGCACGAACCCGCAACTTCCTCGACCTCGACATCGAATTGGTTCAGCGCGAGCTGGCCCGCGAGCGCGACGGCAAGCCCCCTGGCCCGCACGCCGAGAACATGCTCCGCGACCTCGGCGTGGTCGCGGCGGAGGCCCACTGATGCCCTACCAAGACATCAAGCTCTACCAGACGGGCACGTACGCGGTCGGGGGTCGGCTGCTCGATCCGGAGAAGCGCGCGGTGCAGGCGCGGACGGAGCGCTCCAACACGCTCACCTGCGGGCACCGCGCCTGCCAGGGGTGCGGCGAGGCCCTCGGCGCCCGGTTCGCGCTCGACTCGGCCATGCGGGCCACGAAGGGCAAGCTGATCGCAGCGAACGCCACGGGCTGCCTCGAGGTCTTCTCCACCCCCTATCCGGAGAGCTCCTGGCAGCTGCCCTGGATCCATTCGCTGTTCGGCAACGCGCCGGCGGTCAGCACCGGGATCGCCGCCGCTCTGAAGGCCAAGGGCCGCGAGGACATCCGTGTCGTCGGGCAGGGCGGCGACGGCGGCACCCTCGACATCGGCTTCGGCTGCCTGTCCGGGATGTTCGAGCGAAACGACGACGTGCTGTTCATCTGTTACGACAACGAGGCCTACATGAACACCGGCGTCCAGCGCTCAGGCGCGACGCCGCCGGCGCCCGGACCGCCAACACCAAGCCGGTCGGCGACGAACCCGGCAACGTCTTCGGCCAGGGCAAGAACGCGCCGCTGATCGCGATGGCGCACGAGATCCCCTACGTCGCGACTGCGACGGTCGCCGAGCTTCGCGACCTCGAGTACAAGGTCGAGAAGGCGATGAAGATGCGGGGTGCCCGCTATCTGCACGTCTTCGTTCCCTGCCCGCTGGGCTGGGGATCGGCATCGAAGGACACGATCGAGATCGCGCGCCTCGCCAAGGAGAGCGGGATCTTCCCGGTCTTCGAGGCTGAGGACGGCGAGGTTGTCGGCGTCTCGAAAATCCGCAAGCAGGTGCCGGTCGACCGAATACCTGAAGCTGCAGAAACGCTACGCGCACCTCTTCAAGGACCCGCCCCGCACCGATGTGATCGAGGCATCCAGGCCCGGGCCGACGCCAACATCAGGCGCTTCGGCCTGCTCGGGGGCTCCGGCTCGCTGCCTGACCTGCTCACCGAGAGATCGCCCCGACCTGCTCTCCGACACCCCCCACGGACCTCAGTGATGGAAGCCACCGAAAAGAACCTGCCCTTCGCCATCACGCTCAACGTCGGCTCCAGCCTCGCCAACAAGACCGGCAGCTGGCGGACCGAGCGTGCCCAGTACGTCGACCGGCTGCCCCCCTGCAATCACGCCTGCCCCGCCGGCGAGAACTGCCAGGCCTGGCTGTACGAGGCTGAGGAGGGCGGCGAGGGCTACGAGCGAGCCTGGCGGAAGATCGTCGAGGACAACCCGTTCCCGGCGATCATGGGGCGGGTCTGCTACCACCCCTGCGAGACCTCCTGTAACCGGGGAGAGCTCGACGAGGCCGTCGGCATCCACTCGGTCGAGCGCTTCATCGGCGACGAGGCAATCAAGCTGGGCTGGTCCTTCGACCCGCCCGCCGGGTCCTCCGGCAAGCGCGTGCTGGTCGTCGGCGCCGGGCCCTCCGGGCTCTCGGCCGCCTATCACCTGCGCCGCCTCGGCCACGAGGTGACGATCCACGAGGCCGGCCCGATGGCCGGCGGCATGATGCGCTTCGGCATCCCGGCCTACCGGCTGCCGCGTGACGTGCTCGACGCTGAGGTCGACCGCATCCTGGCGATGGGCGTCGAGCTCGAGCTGAACAGGAAGGTCACCAACATCGAGAAAGCGATGACCGAAGGCGGCTTCGACGCGGCGTTCCTCGCGGTCGGTGCCCACATCGGCAAGCACGCCGACATCCCGGCGGGCGAGGCCGCGCGCATCCTCGACGCCGTCTCGATGCTCGAGTCGATGGAGTCCGACGAGAAGCCCCTGCTCGGCCGCAAGGTCGTCGTCTACGGCGGAGGCAACACCGCAATGGACGCGGCCCGCACCGCCAAGCGCCTCGGCGCCACCGACGCGGTGGTCGTCTATCGCCGCAACCGCGACCGCATGCCCGCCCACGAGTTCGAGGTCGCGGAGGCCGAGGAGGAGGGCGTGATGATGCGCTGGCTCGAGACCATCAAGCAGGTCGACGGCCACAAGATCACGGTCGAGAAGATGGAGCTCGACGAGACGGGCTTCCCCCAGCCCACGGGCGAGCTCGACGAGCTCGAGGCCGATTCGGTGATCCTCGCGCTTGGTCAGGAGGCGGACCTGTCGCTGCTCGACGACGTCTCGGGAGTCGAGGTCGAGGACGGCGTCGTCCAAGTCGGACCGAACATGATGACCGGGCATGAGGGCGTCTTCGCGGGCGGAGACATGGTCCCCGCCGAGCGGACCGTGACCGTCGGCGCCGGCCATGGAAAGAAGGCGGCCCGCAACATCCACGGCTGGCTGCGCGATCAGGCATACGAGCCGGGACCCAGGCACGAGGTCATCACCTTCGACCAGCTCAACACCTGGTACTACGCCGACGCACCGAAGGCTCTGCAGCCCGAGCTCGAGATCGAGCGCCGGCGCTCCACCTTCGACGAGGTGGTCGGCGGGCTCGACGAGTCCAACGCCATGTACGAGGCCCGCCGCTGCATGTCGTGCGGCAACTGCTTCAGCTGCGACAACTGCTTCGGCGTCTGCCCCGACAACGCGGTCGTGAAGCTGGCCGAGGCGGCGGAGAACCCGAACCTCAATGGCTACGCGATCGACCTCGACTTCTGCAAGGGCTGCGGCTTATGCGTCCAGGAATGCCCCTGCGGTGCAATCGAGATGGTCCCCGAGAAGATCTGAACGAGCGAGACGAGGAGCGAATGCGATCGAAAGTCCTGATCGGCCATGACGGCACTTCCGAGGGAGAGGATGCGCTTGTCCTCGGCCGCCGGATCAGCGAGATCCTCGATGCGAGGCCCGTGGTGACCTTCGTCATCGAACATCCACGACATGGCACGGACGAGCATGAGTTCAACGAAGCCGTGGATCGGTTCTGTGAGCCCATCTTCGCCAAGGCTCGCGAGCGCCTCGACGGTCTCGAGGTGACCACAAAGCCGGTCGTGGACGACTCGCCTGCGGCGGGGATCTATGGGCTCGCCGACTGGGAGAAGCCGAGGGCAATCGTGATCGGGTCAACCCGCCATGGGAGAAGCGGGCGTGTGCTGGTCGGCACGGTCGGCGGCTCGCTGCTCTCCGGAGTCCATTGCAGCGTCGCCGTCGCTCCTCGCGGCTACGCCGATGGGGCGTCGGACCTGGGTCAGATCGGCGTTGCGGTCGATGGGTCCTCGGAGTCATGGCGTGCCCTCTACGCGGCTGCCTACCTCGCCGAGCAAGCGAAAACTCCGCTGCGGATCCTCAGCGTGATGGGGACACCCCACTACGTCCTCGGCGGCATGCTCTCGCCGCTCGGCCCCGAGGAGTACCGCGAATACAAGAAGGGGGAGTGGGAGCGCGTCTACGAGGAAGCCGCCGGGCGTGTGGCTGAGGACGTCGCTACGGAGCCACTGATGCTCCATGGCGAGCCCGCCGAGGCGCTTGCGGAGGCAGCCAAGGATCTCGACCTGCTGGTGCTCGGTTCCAGGGGATATGGACCGGTCAAGGGCACCCTGCTTGGCAGCGTTTCCGGCCGTGTCATGGCGGCGGCCGCCTGCCCGGTGATGGTGGTCCCGCGGGGCGCAGGCCCCACCCCACTCGATGCCTAGCCTCAGCCTCAGCCTTTGTTGGCCCAGTCCCGCTTCGCCTCAGCCTCCATCCGCTCCAGCCGCTCGTAATAGTCGGGGAACTCCTTCATGTGAGCGAGGGCGATCTTGCCGGTCATCAACGGGTCGTCCCCGGTGACGTCCGTCTGCGGATCGTGGCTCCCATGTTCGTACTCGACGTCCATCCCGGCTCGGAACTGCTCCAGATCGAACCGATCCCAATCGACCCCGATCTCGTCGCCGACTCTCCGGGCCTCCTCGCTGCCGGTGCGTTGCTCTTCTTGCATGTGAATCTCCTTTCCAGCGGCCGCTCCAGTCTCGGCCGGTCGGATCCCTAGAAGCGTCTCATGAACACGGTTGAACCAGGTACCCGTCCGAGACCCGTAGCCTGGTCGAGTTGACGGAGCCTGCGCCGGGACCAGCCGAAGCGAGCGCCTACCCCGCCCACCGGGAGGCGGATGTGGCGCTGCGGGACGGCTCGACCATCCACGTCCGTCCGGTCCGAGCCGACGACGAGGAGGCGATGCATAGGTTCCTTACTGACCTGGATCCCGGTTCGCGCATGTTCCGGTTCTTCTCGGGTGGCACCGACCTCGAAGCAGCGGCCCGCATGATGGTGGACGTCGACTACTCCGAGCGGTATGGCCTGATCGCGGTTCGCGGCGGGAACGAGGACGTGGTCGCCCAGGGGAACTACTTCGGGATCGCCCCCGGGCAAGCGGAGATCGCCTTCGCGATCGCCGACAGGCTCCAGGGGCTCGGGCTTGCGACCCTCCTCCTCGCCCATCTGGCGGAGGTCGCGCAGGAGAACGAGATCTCGGTCTTCACCGCGGAGGTGATGCCGGAGAACCACCGGATGATCGAGGTCTTTCGCGAGAGCGGCATCCCGGTCGAGATGTCGTCGCGCCCCGGCTCCATCCACGTGGAGCTCCCGACCTCGCTCTCCGACGAGGCCGTCTCCCATTTCGAGGACCGCGACCGGATCGCCGCGCAAGCCGCGATCCGTCCCTTTGTCGAACCCCGGGCGGTCGCGGTGATCGGCGCCTCACGCGAGCACGGAACGGTCGGCGGCCAGCTCTTCCACAACGCGCTGGAGGCAGGCTTCGAGGGCGTTGTCTACCCGGTGAACCCCTCGGCCGAGGTGGTGCAGTCGGTGCGCGCCTACCCGAGCGTCACCGAGGTACCGGACGAGGTGGACCTCGCCGTGATCGCCGTCCCCGCTCCCGCCGTGATCGACGTTGCGCGCGAGTGCGCGGATAAGCGCGTCCCGGCCCTGGTCGTGATCTCGGCCGGCTTCGCCGAAACCGGGCCAGATGGCGCCGAGCTCCAGGACCAGCTGGTCGAGATCTGCAGGGCGGCGGGGATGCGACTGGTCGGGCCCAACTGCCTGGGGATCCTGAACACCGCCGAGCATGCGCAGCTGAACGTGACCTTCGCCCCGGCGACTCCTCCCCGCGGAGGTGTCGGCTTCGCCACCCAGAGCGGAGCGCTGGGACTGGCGCTGATCGACCTGGCGAGCGACCGCGGCCTCGGCGTCTCCACATTCGCCTCCATCGGGAACCGCGCGGACATCACCGCCAACGACTTCCTCGAGTACTGGGAGGACGACGACGCCACGCAAGTCGCGCTCCTCTACATCGAGTCCTTCAGCGATCCCCGCCGCTTCTCGCGGGTCGCGCGGCGGCTCGGACGCCGGATGCCGATCGTGGTCGTGAAGAGCGGCCGCTCGGCCGCCGGCGAGCGTGCGACCAGCTCCCACACCGGCGCGCTGCTCGCGGCCTCCGACGTGACGGTGGACGCCCTCTTCGAGCAGGCCGGCGTGATCCGGACCGACAGCCTGGCGGAGCTCCTCGACGTCGCCTCGCTACTCGAGAACCAGCCGCTGCCGAGCGGGCGGCGGGTCGGGATCATCACCAACGCGGGCGGCCCCGGGATCATGTGCGCGGACGCCTGCGAGGCGGGCGGGCTCGAGGTCCCCGAGCTCCCCGAGGACGTCCGGGATCGGCTCGCTGAGCTCCTCCCCGCCGAGGCGGGGCTGCTCAACCCGGTGGACATGATCGCCACCGCAACCGCCGAGCACTACCGCGGGACGATCCGCGCGCTCGCCGACTGGGACGGGATCGACGCCCTGATCGTGATCTTCATCCGCCCGTTGCTCACCCGGGCCGAGGACGTCGCGGCCGGGATTAGCGAGGCGGTCCAGGAGATGCCTCGGGAGATCCCAGTGCAGGCGGTGTTCATGTCTCCTCAGGACCACGAGGCGATCTCGGGCGGCGGGGTCCCCACCCATCTCTATCCCGAGGACGCGGCCCGCACCCTCGCCCGGGTGATGCGTCATGTCGACTGGCGCAATCGCCCGGCGCAGGAGCCTCCCGACTTCGACGACTTCCGCGCCGAAGAGGCGGCGGCGGTGATGGCCGACGTGCTGGAGACCGGCCAGGACTGGATGGGATTCGAGGAGAGCGCGCGGCTCCTCGGTTGCTACGGGATCCCGATCCCGGAGTGGCGGGTCGTCCCCGACCCGGAGGAGGCCGGCGCGAGCGCCAAGGAGCTCGGGGGGCGTGTGGCCTTGAAGGCGCAGGGACCGGGGTTGGTCCACAAGACCGAGATGGATGCCGTCCGTGTCGGCCTCGCCGGGAGCGCGGAGGTGATCCGCGCCGCCGAGGAGATGGATGAGGCGATAGTCCGCACGGGGGCGCAGCGGGAGACCTTCATCGTCCAGGCGATGGTCGATGGCGGGGTCGAGCTCCTGGTCGGCGTCGTCGACGACCCCACCTTCGGCCCCGTGCTCGCCTGCGGGGCCGGGGGCACGCAGGCGGAGCTGCTCAAGGACGTAACCGTCCGGATCTGCCCGATCACGCGCGACGAGGCCGAGCGAATGCTCGGCTCCCTCGCGACCTTTCCCCTCCTGACCGGATTTCGCGGCGGCCCCGAGGCCGACCTCGACGCGCTGCACGAGCTGCTTCTTCGCGTCAGCGCGATGGTCGAAGCCCATCACGAGATCGCCGAGCTCGACCTCAATCCCGTGCTGGCCGGGCCGGAGGGAGCGATCGCGGTCGACTTTCGCGTCAGGGTGAAGAGCGCGCCGCCACGCCGCCCCTGGCCGGCGACCTGGAAGTAGGCTCGGCCACGTCAGCGCGCTGGGGCATCAGCTCGGCTTCCGCTTCGCCGCGGTGTCATTCCCGCCGAGCTCGCCATGCAGCTCGGTGACGAGCGCGTCGACGGTCGTCTCCACGGCCGGGCTCAGCCCCTCCCCAACCTCGAAGTTGGCGCCCTCGATCCCGTAGACCGCAAGCCGGGGCGGCAGCCGCTCCAGCTCACGGGCCAGCTCGATGGCGTCGGCGACACCGAGGGCGTGGGTCGAGGACTTGAAGAGCTCGGCCGGGAGAGGCTCGGCGGTGGCGTCGAAGCGGTGCAGGGTGCCCGGCTCGGCGCCGGAGAAGACCGCGTCGATCACCAGCGCCTCCTTGACCAGCTCAAAGCTCTCGATCAGCGACGTGGGCTCACCCTCCTCCTCAAGGATCCGGCAGCCGGGCGGGTTGGTGGCGCGCAGCCGCGACGCGACCTCCAGACCGGCGGCATCGTCGCTGCGGAAGCGATTTCCAACGCCGATCAGCGCGAGCCACGCTCGATAGCCGGACTCGGGAGCGTGCTCCAGCGAGATTCCGAGAGCGTGCGCCCGGTGGCGCGCGGCCTCGATGTCCTGCTGAAGCTGGTCACGCTCCTTCTGCATCAGGTGGAGGGTGTCGCGCTGCTTGTCGAGGAACACGCGCTCCTCGCGGAGGAACGCCGGATCGGTCGGCTTGGGCTCGCGATGGATGAAATGCCGGGTGAACGCCATCCGCTCACGCCCTGTCCACGTCGAGCTTCAGGAAATGGGTCGAGCAGGAGATGCAGGGGTCGTAGTTGCGGATCGCCTGCTCGCACTCCCATTGCAGCCGATCGTCGGGGAGCTCCACTCTGGGCCGGACGAACTCGAGCAGATCCTGTTCGATTCGGGCCTGATTCTGTGAGGTGGGAGGAACGATCCTCGCATCCGCGATCGATCCGTCCCCCTCGAGCCGGTAGCGGTGCCAGAGCATCCCGCGCGGCGCCTCGCTCCAGCCGGTGCCAAGGGACGCCTTCGGCTCTATCTCGACCGCCGGCGGGTCGGGCGGCTCGTAGTCGGTGATCAGGCGAAGCGCCTCGTCGAAGGCATAGAGGATCTCGACCGCCCGAACGATGATCGACTTGAACGGGTTGCGGCACTGCTCAGCCAGTCCCGCCTCCTCCGCGGCCGCTCGCGCCACGTCGGAGAGCTGCGCGGAGTTGAGCGAGTAGCGCGCCATCGGCCCGAGGAAATAGGTGCCTCCGCCGGCCATCCTCGACTGGAGGGCTGTCGAGTGCGGGACCTGCTGTTCGATGAAGTGCTCCTCGTACTCTCCGGGAGCGATGTCCAGCCCAGAGCCGGAGACCAGGCGACCGTTCTCGACCGCGTATCGATCGGGATGGCGCAAGGCGACGAACTCGTAGTCCTGCTCGAAGTCGGGGAAGTCGAGCCCGGCCACCCACGCAACCGACCGTCGCGCCAGCTCCCTCGCCTCCTCCAGCCCCGGGACGAGCGCCTCCAGGTCAGCCCGGCTCGGTGCCTTGTAGAAGCCGCCGACCCGCACGTTGATCGGATGGATCGCGCGCCCGCCGATCATCCGAATCAGGTCATTGCCGATCGCCTTGATCTTCAGGCCCCCCTCCACCACCTCGCGGTGGTCGCGTGCCATCGTCCACGCCGACTCGAATCCGAGGAAGTCCGGGGCGTGCAGAAGGAACACGTGGAGCGCGTGGGACTCGACCCACTCGCCGCAGTACATCAGGCGGCGGAGGACGCGGATGCGCTCGTCGACCTCCACTCCGAGCGCATCCTCCATCGCGTTGAAAGCGCTGGTCATGTACGCGACCGGGCAGATCCCGCAGATCCGCGCGGTGATGTCGGGGGCCTCGGCGAAGGACCGGCCGCGCAGCAAGGCCTCGAAGAAGCGTGGCGGCTCGTAGATCTGCAGCTCCACGTTCTCGACCTCGCCGCCCCGGATCCGCACCTGCATGGCGCCCTCCCCCTCGACCCGCGCGAGCGCCTCGGTTCGGATCGTTCGGGTGTCGCCGTTATCGGCCATCGGCCTCGAGCCTCTCGCTCTCCGAGCGGAACGGCTCGCGCGCCGTGTGAAAGGTGCGATAGACGCGGATCAGGTCGACCTCGTCCATGCCGAGCCCCTCGAACCAGCCCGAGAGCGACGGCGCGTTCGGCGACTCCATCGGCCCGAAGCAGCCGTAGCAGCCTCGGTCATAGCTCGGGCAGAGCGCTCCACATCCGGCATGGGTGAGGGGCCCCAGGCAGGGGGTTCCGTGGGCGACCATCACGCAGACGTTCCCGGCCCGCTTACACTCGATGCAGACGCTGTGGTTGGCGATCGCCGGCTTGCGCTCGTTGACGAAGGCGCTGATCACCTCGAGCAGCTGGTGGCGGTTCACCGGGCAGCCCTGAAGCTCGAAGTCGACATGGACGTTTGCCGAGATCGGGGTCGAGGTCTCCAGCGTCGAGATGTACTCCGGCGTGGCGTAGACGACCGACATGAAGTCCTGGACGTCGGCAAAGTTCCGCAGCGCCTGGATTCCTCCCGAGGTCGCGCAGGCCCCGATCGTCACCAGGCGACGAGACTTTGCCCGAACCTCCTTGATCCGCTCGAGATCGTGCGGCGTGGTGATCGAGCCCTCTACCAGGGAGAGGTCATACGGCCCGTCGACCTCGCCGCGGGTCGCCTCCAGGAAGTAGGCGACCTCGATCTCCTCGGGCAGCGAGACCAGCTCGCGCTCGAAGTCGAGCAGCGAGAGCTGGCAGCCGTCGCAGGAGGCGAACTTCCAGACCGCGAGCTTCGGGCGCTCGTCGCTCACAGCTCCCGCACTCCGAGAAGAGATCGGATTCGGCCGACAGGAAAGACCGGCCCGTCCTTGCAGACGAAGCGGTGAGCGAGCTGGCAGTGCCCGCAGTGGCCGACCGCGCACTTCATGTTTCGCTCGAGCGAGAGATAGATGCTGTCCAGCGGGACACCGCGGTCCTGCAGCGCGGAGGAGACGAACCGCATCATCACCTCGGGGCCGCAGACCATCGCGGTGGTGCAGGCGCCCTCGAAGCCCGCCTCCGGGATCAGAGTGGTGACCAGCCCCACCCGGCCATCCCAGCCGCTCGGTGCGCTGTCGACGCTCGTCGCGACGCTGACCCCCGCCTCGCGCCAGCGCTGGAGCTCGGAGGAATAGAGCACCTCGTCGGGGCTGCGGGCGCCGTAGAGCAGCGAGACCGCCCGGTAGGAGTCGCGATTCGCGATCAGGCGGTTGATCGCGAGGCGCAGCGGAGCGAGACCGATCCCGCCGGCGACCACGACCACGTCTCCGCCCTCGGCCTCTGCGAGCGGCCAGCTGTTGCCGAAGGGCCCGCGAAGGCCGACCTGGGCGCCCGGATCGATCGCGCAGAGGGCGGTCGTTGCGGCGCCGACCGCGCGAATCGTGTGACCGACGCGACCGCCGGCCTCCCCGCCGCCGCTCACCGAGATCGGGACTTCGCCTGCGCCGAACGCGTAGAGCATCGAGAATTGACCGGGATTGAATTCGCCTGCGGCGTCGCCACCGGCCGGCTCCAGCTCGAGGGTCCAGGTGTCGGCAAGGTCCTGGCGCTTGCCCGCCACGACGTAGGAGGCCGGCAGCATCGGGTCCGATGCCATCAGCCCACCCCGACGTGTCCGTAGACATCGAGCAACCGGACGCGGGTGGCCTGCAGGCGCTCGACGATCACCGGAATGAAGCGCCGCATCAGCTCGTAGCCGAGCACCGGGTCCTCGTCCGCCTTGCCGCGCAGGCAGGCCGCGTCGAAGGCGACGACGTGCACCGAGCTGAGCGCGCGAGCGTCGAGGTGCTCGCGGAACGGTGGCACGAGCCAGGACCAGCCGAGCAGGTCGCCGTCGTCGATCGTCTCGATCGTCAGGCCGCCGCGCTGCGGGACGAAGATCTCCATCGCCACGCGGCCGAGGCGGATGACGAAGAAGGTGTCGGCCGGGTTGCCCTCCCTCATCAGGTACTCGCCGTCCTCGAAGACCTTGTTCCGGGCGCAGCCGGCGATGAAGGCCAGGTGCTCCTCGGACATCCCGTTGAAGGCCTTGGCCTCGGCGAGCAGCTGCTCAATGGTCTGCACTGATCCCCCTCTCACCGTCGGATGCGGGGCCGAGGTCCGTCGCACGGATCGCCGCCGCCTCCTCGGTGATGTCGATCGCCACCGGGCACCAGGTGATGCAGCGCCCGCAGCCCACGCACCCCGAGGTACCGAACTGGTCGATCCAGGTGGCGAGCTTGTGGGTCATCCACTGGCGGTAGCGCGACGGCGGGCTGTTGCGCACGCTGCCACCGTGGATGTAGGAGTGATCGAGCGTGAAGCAGCTGTCCCAGCTGCGCACCCGCGCGGCCTCCTCGCCGGCGAGGTCGCTCATGTCTTCGACGGTGTGGCAGAAGCACGTCGGGCAGACGAGCGTGCAGTTGCCGCAAGTGAGGCAGCGCTCGGACACCTCGTCCCAGCGCGGGTGCTCCATGTTCCGGTAGAGCAGCTCCTTGATCCCATCAGTGTCGAGCTCGCGGCCCATCTGGGACGCGCACTCCTCGGACACGGCGGCCGCGGCGGCCACATCGGACTGCTCCGCCTGATCGGCGCCGATCTCGGCCAGCACCTCCTCCCCGCGCTCCGAGCCCGCCTCGACCAGGAAGCGATGCTCGCCATCGAGCAGCTCCGTCAGGGCCAGGTCGAAGCCCGACTTCGCGCGAGGCCCAGTGTCCATCGAGACGCAGAAGCAGGTGTTGCCGGCTTTCGAGCAGTTGATCGCGACGATGAAGGCGTCGCGGCGGCGGGCCTCGTAATCGGCGTCCGTGTAGGAGTCGCCGATGAAGACCTTGTCCTGGACGGCGATCGCCGCCAGGTCGCAGGAGCGCACCCCGAGGAAGGCGTAGCGCGGGCGCTCTTCGGCCTGCTCCTCGTAGGAGATCGCGCCGCTCTCGGCGCGCCGGGCCTTCCACAGCGTCAGGTTGGGCGGGAAGAGATGGTGCTTCCAGGAGTTGGGCCCATTGTTGAAGCCGAAGAGGGCGTCGTCGCCGGCTTCCTTGAGCCGGTAGGTGCCGCCCTCCTGCTCGTCGGTGATGCCCTCCGGCAGTTCGGCGGCCGAGGAGATCTCCTCGTAGACGATTGCCCCATCCCGGACCCTCGGCCCGATCACCGTGTAGCCCCGCGCCGCCAGCGCCGCGATCAGGTCGTCGAGCGCGGCGCTTCGGATCACGGACGCGGTCGTGGGGCTCACTCCGGTCAAGACTATGCCTCCCGCCCTCCGCTCGCACGGGATCGGTGTGAAGTACGGATCTGCGCTCCGTTCCAGGCGAATAGGGTTGGGGCATGGAACGCACCTACTTCGGCCCGGCGTTCGAGAATGCACAGGTCCACCACGTCATGCGCGTCGGGGTCGTCACCTGCCGGCCTCAGACCAAGCTCGCCGACGTTGCTCGGATGATGGTCGGCTACGACGTGCATTCGATCGTCGTGGAGGACGTCGGCGAGAGACTGCCCTGGGGGATCGTCACGAGCCTGGACCTCGCCCGGGCGCCCGGCGAGCTCGACTCCCTCACCGCCGGGGAGGTGGCCAGCACCGATCTGGTCACGATCAAGTCGAACGAATCGCTCGAGAGCCGCAGCGAAGCTGATGGCCGAACACGGCATCTCCCACCTGATCGCGGTGCAGCCGGACATGGACCTCCCAGCGGGGATGATCTCCGCCCGCGACCTCGCCGCCGTGCTCGCGTACGGCCGGTCCTAGAGACCACGGTCCCCTCGCGACCTCGCACGACCCTTCTCGCACCGACATCGACATCGTGACCGGATGATCGACCTCCACTGCCACATCCTCCCCGGGGTCGACGATGGGGCGCTCGACCTCGCGGATTCGCTCGCGATGGCTCGGGTCGCCGCGGCCGACGGCATCGAGGTGATCGCGGCGACCCCGCATATTCGCCACGACCATGACGTTCGGATCCCGCAGCTCCCCGCACGGGTGAAGGAGCTCAATGATGCGATCGGTCGAAACGGGATTCCATTGCAGATCGTCACTGGGGGCGAGGTGGCCGAGACCGCCCTCGAAAAACTGGACCAGGAGGCGCTCCGGGCCGTCTCGCTTGGGGGTCGCGGTTGGATCCTCCTCGAGCCCAGGCCCGGTCCCCTCGGCGAGAGCCTGCACGCCGCGGTCCACAACCTGATGGACCAGGGCTTCCACGCCTTGATCGCCCACCCGGAACGACATCTCTCGGCGGATCTCCGCGAGCGGATCGCGGAGCTGATCAAAGACGGAGCTCTGGTTCAGGCGACCGCCGCCTACCTCACCTCGAGATCGGCTCGCGAGGGGATGCTGATGCTCGCCGAGCGCGGGCTGATCCACGTGCTGGGCAGCGACGCCCACTCCTCGCATGGGGGCAGACCCACGCGGATCTCGCCGGGACTGCAGGCCCTCGAGCAGGTTGAGGCCGTTCGGCCGCATCTCAATTGGATCGCTGCGCAGGCGCCGGCCGCGATTCTGCGCGGAGAGCGCCTCGAGCCCCCGTTCGCGCCGTCGGGTTGATCGGCCGAAGCTCCACCTCGCGGCTGAGCTCCTCGACCTCACGTCTCGAGCCGGTTCCGAGCCCGTGGTGGAGGAAGTTGACCGCACCCGCACCCGCTCCGAGCACCAGCGCATCGGTCAGCTCCCGGCCGGAGGCGAGAGCGGCGGAGATCGCACCCATCATCGTGTCGCCACAACCCTCGCGGGAGCCGGCCTCGAACGTGGGCGGAACGAGCTCGAAAGCGTCGTCGCCCAGCAACACCAGTGCAGGGTCGCCCGCGCGGGTCACCAGAACGTTCCGCGCCCCGAGCTCGCGCAGCTTCTCGGCCGCGCGCCGCCGTCGATCCCACGTATCCACTGGCGCCTTGACGTAGGCGGCCAGCTCCCAGTCGTTCAGTTTGACGAGGTCAGGCCCGGCTGCCGCGGCCGCCTCGATCCGGGGGCTGGAGAGATCGGCGATGACCGGGACCCCGGCGGCGCGGGCGTTCGTCACGAGGTCTCCGTAGACCTCGAGGGGCAGCGCGTCACCCGGATAGGGGTTGCAGATCGCAAGCACGTCACTTTCCAGGGCCACCGCGGTCGTGGCGGCGACGAGCTCATCCGCCTCGTGTCTGGAGGGAGGCTCGGGGTAGGCCTGAGCCAGCACCGTCCGGATGCCGTTGCGGCGATCCGTCACGTAGCAGCCACTTGAAGAGCTCGACTGGACCAGGCGAAGCTCCGCCTGCATGCCGTGGAGCAGGGGCTCGAGAAGGACGCCCGTCTCGCCGCCGAGCAACGAGCAGAGCACGGGCCAGGCACCGAGCTCGGCGGCCATCCTGCTGAGCCAAACGCCCTGTCCGGCCGGATGGCAATGCACGTCGTCGCGCCCATCGCCCCGCCTCTCGATGGTCACGCTCAGCATTGGGCTGGGACCAAAGACGGCGATTCGCCCCCGCTGCTCCCTCGTGTCATTCTCAATGGGGTCGAGCAGCAAGCTCTTGCGGGGTGTCCGCGGGCGCGCGGCTGACGAAGTGGAGCTCCTCCAAGCCCTCGAGCGAGAAGGCTCCCGCGGCGCCGTCGGCTACGTCGATCACGAAAGCGGGACTGCCCCAGCGCCGATACTCCTCAGTTTCGACGTAGACGGGCGCCCCGCCCACCTCACCGATCTTGATTTCGTCCTCGCTGGGCAGCAGCTCGGCCCTGGTCAGGCACTTCGTGGCGGTCCCGTCACAGCATCCTCCGGTTTGGAGGAAGGCGACCGCCCCATGCTTCTCGACCAGACGTTCGATCATGTCCAGCGCCTCGGGGGTCGCGCGCACTCGTTGTATCGCGAATTTGGTCACGGCCATAGCAAACCAGCGGGCTCGAGCCGCGTCATCCGTGCGCCGCTCGGGGCTGATCCCGGTGTTTTCCACCGATGCCGGCGGCCCGACCGCAGTGAAGACTGCCTCCACAAGCGCAGAAAACGCGAATAGGAGGAACCAATGGCAGAGACAACCGAGAAACACGACGTGAGCGCCGCCGATCATCTCGAGGATGCGCTCGACGATCTGAACAGGGCGCGCCAGAGCGCACAGGATGAGCTTCGCTCGTCGATCGACTCGGCGATCAGCCGAGCTCGTGAAGCCCTGGACGATCTCCGCTCAGACACCGAGGAGCGCGCCGAGAACCTGCGGACGCGGGCGAAGAACCAGGCTGCCGACTGGCAGCAGACGCTCGAGGATGCGACCGAGGACGCCCGCCGCGAGCTCGGAATCAGGGCCGTTCACGCCCAGCGCAACGAGGACGCGCTCGACGCGATGTCCGAGGAGATCAAGCGCCACAAGAAGGAGGTTGCGGCCTGACCGGGCCGCTTCCTCCCGCTCGCTCCCAGAGGCGACTACCGTGCCCGATACCAGCCTGATGACTACTGAGCAGAAGGGGCCGAGCGAGGCCGAGACGATCACGATCATCCTCGCCGACGACCACGAGATCGTCCGCGACGGCCTCCGCCGGATCGTTGAGGCCGAGGGCGACATGGAGGTCGTGGCCGAGGCGGGCGACGCCGAAACCGCGCGACGGCGCAGCTCCGGCCTGAAGCCGGGCGTGCTCGTCCTCGACCTGAACATGCCCGGCGAGCCGAGCCTCGCATCGATCCCGTCGATCCTGGAGGGTTCGCCGGGCACCACGGTCGTGGTCCTGACGATGCAGGACGACCCGGCCTTCGCCCGGGAGGCGTTCCGCCTCGGAGCGAAGGCCTTCGTCGTCAAGCATGCCGCCGGTGCCGAGCTGGTCGACGCCATCCGGGCGGCGGCCCGCGGTGATACCTATGTAAATCCGGTACTGGGCGCGCGGCTCGCGGCGGAGCCGGAGGGGCCTCCCGGCGGGCTGACGCCGCGGGAGATCGACGTCCTCCGCCTGGTGGCGGCCGGGCATACGAATCCCGAGATCGCCAACAAGCTGGTGATCAGCATCCGCACCGTCGAGACCCACCGAGCCGCCATCCATCGCAAGCTGAACACCGCGAGCCGGGCCGAGGTCGTCGCGTTCGCCCGCGATCACGGGCTGACCGAGGAGAGCTAGCCTCGCTTGGGGGCACCGCTGCGCACAGTTGCCGCTGCACACACTTGGAGCGATGAGATGACAACCCCCGGGACTCGGCGGATGAAGATTCCTCGTGATCGCGAGCACGACTACACACCCGAGGCCGCGGAGGCGCGCCGCGCCTTCCTCTGGGAGCAGACAGGCGTGGGACTGAAGCACCTCTCCCGCTATTCCTTCGACCCGTCGATTCTCCCCGGCAACGTCGAGAACTTCACCGGCGTCGCGCAGGTTCCGATCGGCATCGCCGGCCCCCTGCTCGTTGACGGGGAGTACGCACAGGGCGAGTTCTACGTGCCTTTGGCCACGAGCGAGGGCACGCTGGTCGCGAGCCACAACCGCGGCATGAAGATGCTGCGTGAAGCCGGCGGGGTGAAGACCACGATCCTCGACGACGCCATGCAGCGGGCCCCGGCCTTCGTGTTCGAGAGCGCCCGCGAGGCACGGGCCTTCGGGGAATGGCTGACCGAGCACTTCGCGGAGATCAAACGGGCGGCCGAAGGCACCACGCGCACAGGCCGGCTGCGTGGGATCGAGCAGTACTCAGCCAGCCGGATCCTGTTCACCCGCTTTGACTACACGACCGGCGATGCCGCTGGCCAGAATCTCACTGGCAAGGCGACTGCGGCAGCCTGCGCGTGGATCACTTCCAACTACGAAGGCATCACCAACTTCTACCTGGAGTCCAACTTCGCGACCGACAAGAAGAGCTCGCAGATCAACATCTTGCGCACCCGGGGCAAGCGCGTGGTCGCGGAGGCAACGATCCCCGCAGCCCTGATCGAGGAGCAAATGCACACCAGCAGCGAGCAGTTGTTCCGAGCACGCCAGGTGTCGAACCTCGGCGGCTTCATGTCCGGAGTCAACAACAACGGCCTGCAGTCGGCCAACGGAATCGCCGCCCTGTTCATCGCCACCGGGCAGGACGCCGCCAATGTCGCTGAATCCTCCGCAGCCCTCGGCTTCAGCGAGCTACTCGCCAACGGCGACTACTACGGCTCGATCACGCTGCCCTCGCTGATCGTCGGCACCTATGGCGGCGGCACCGGGCTCGCCACTCAGCGCGAGTGCCTGGAGCTGCTCGGCTGCTACGGGACCGGCAAGGTTCGCAAGCTGGCCGAGATCGTCGCGGCAACGGTGCTCTGCGGCGAGCTCTCACTCGGCTGGGCGATTGTCCTCGCAGAATGGGTGAGGGCGCACGACCTACTCGGTCGCAACCGGCCCTAGCTCGCGCGTACTCTGCGAATGGCAGGCGTCGAGACCGAGGAGCAGGACAAGGTAAGCGGCCCTCCCGCTGGCCTGATTGCCTTGGTTGAGCGCTTCGACCCGGAGGTGATCGACGTGCCTAGCGGCTCGGCGCGCATCCGCCTCAGCGTTGACGGCGAGGGCGAGTGGGAGGCGATGATCGACGACGGTGCGATCAAGCTGCAGCTGCCGAGCCGCCGCCAACCCGACGCACTGTTGAGCGCCGACAGGGCAACCTGGGAGGAGATTGCGCGAGACGTGCGCGGTGGAATGGTCGCCTTCCGCGAGGGCCGAATGAGCGTCCGCCAGAACCTGCACCTGGGCGTCGGCTTCCTCGCCGCCACCAGCGCCATAGCCGACGAACGCCGGCTTCGCTTCGAGTCCGTCCGCACTCGCGTCGGCAAGATCTCGACGCTCTCAGCCGGCGAGGGCGATCCCGTGATCTGCGTGCACGGCCTGGGCGGGACCAAGGTCTCCTTCCTTCCCACCGTCGCCGCGCTGGCCGACCACTATCGAGTGATCGCGATGGATCTACCCGGGTTCGGCGATTCTGACAAGCCACTCGGCGCCGCCTATGACGCTCCCTACTTCGCCGGCGCAATCGACGCTCTGCTCGACGAGCTCGAGATCGAGCGCTGCCACCTGATCGGCAACAGCCTGGGCGGGCGCGTGGTGATCGAGATGGGGCTGCTGCGGCCCGAACGCACCGAGAGGATCGCCCTGCTCAGTCCGGCCCTTGCGTGGTTGCGCAGCCGCCGCTGGCGCTGGCTCCTGCAGGCGCCCCTCCCCTTGCTCGGCCTGATCCAGCCAGCGCCCCGGGTGATCACCGAGCCGATCGTCCGCAACCTCGTTCCGGGCGGCAAGGACGGCTGGTCAGCGGCGGGCGTGGACGAGTTCCTGCGCTCATTTCTCACACCGCGAGGCCGGGTCGCGTTCTACGAGGCGGCACGGAACATCTATCTGGACGAGCCGCACGGCGAACGCGGCTTCTGGAATCGACTCGCCCGGCTGTCGCCGCAGACACTGTTCATCTGGGGGCGCCACGATCAGCTCGTGCCGCTGGGCTTCAGGAAGCACGTAGAGCGGGCACTTCCCGCGGCGCGTCACCTGGAGCTCGACTGCGGCCACGTCCCGCAGCTCGAGGCACCGAAGCAGACCCACAACGCGATCCGCGAGTTCTTCGCCTGATCCTCTAGCGCTTAGAGGTGTGACTCAACAGATTGCTGCTTGCATGGAAAGCAGCGGTTTCGGCACCCGAGGCGATTGTTGTTACTCAGTGGTGCCCCACGATGCGGGATCGGTCGGCAACACCGATCGGCGAGGGGATTCGCGGGGTTAGCGTTGATAGAGGTCTATGAAGACGCTCTCGATTCACCGTTCACCGATGCTCGGCTGTGGGCTCGCCCTACTGATCGCCGCGGGCGTGATGCTCCTATCGACCTCAGGGGCCCAGGCGGCCAGGCACCGCGGGGCCGTGCTGGTCAAGGACATCAACCCGGGTCGCTCGGCCAGCATCACCGCCATCTACTGCGGCGACTGCGAACCCCCCTATAACGGGGGCGAGCTCACCGACGTCCGCGGGACCCTCTACTTCAGCGCCAACGACGGCAAGCACGGCTTCGAGCTGTGGCGAAGCGACGGCACGGCGCGGGGGACGAGGATGGTCAAGGACATCAACCCCGGCCGCGGCTGGAGCGACCTCTCCGGGATCACGGCCGTCAACCGCATCATCTACTTCAGCGCCGACGACGGCGTCCACGGGGCCGAGCTGTGGCGAAGCGACGGCACGGCGCGGGGGACGAGGATGGTCAAGGACATCAACCCCGGTCCCGCCTCCGGTGGGCCCGGCGAGCTCACCGACGTCAACGGCACCTTGTACTTCACGGCGTCCGAGGGCAACAACGCCAGCGAGCTGTGGCGAAGCGACGGCACCGAGGCGGGGACGAGCCTGGTCAAGCGGTTCCCGAACCAGGGCATCTTCCCCCTCATCAACGTCAACGGCGCGCTCTACTTCGGCGGCTTCGGCGGTTTCTATTCAGATTTGTGGCGAAGCGACGGCACCGAGGCGGGGACGACCCTCGTCAAGTCGCACTTCGTCTACACCCTGGGCTTCATCGACCTCAACGGGACCCTCTTCTTCAGCGCCGGCGACCAGGGCAGCCAGCTGTGGCGAAGCGACGGCACTGAGGGCGGCACGACGGTGGTCAAGGACTTCGGACCCGGAAGCTCCCTCTACCCGGGACCAACGGCAGCGGGCGCCTTCTACTTCACAGCCGCCTTCAAACCCGCCGGTCCCGTCCCGAATGAGCTGTGGCGAAGCGACGGCACCGAGACCGGCACCGCCCTCATCAAGCAGGTGCAGGGCGGCATCTTCGGCTTCGTTGTCATCAAGGGGAGGACCCTCTACTTCACCGGCGGGGAAGGGCTGTGGCGAAGCGACGGTACTCCGCAGGGAACGACCCTCGTCAGGGGAAACCACCTCAGCGGCTACTTCAGCCCCCAGGAACTGACTGCCGCCAAAGGAACGCTGTACCTCGCAGGCAGCGACAAGAGGCACGGCCAGGAGCTTTGGCGAAGCGACGGCACTCGCAAGGGGACACGGATGGTCAGGAACATTCGCCGCGGCTCTGCCAGCAGCGAGCTCGGGAACCTCACCGCAGTCGGCGGCAGCCTCTTCTTCACCGCCAAGGACGGCAGGCACGGCAGGGAACTGTGGAGGGCCGGACCACCACCGTGCAAGACGGCCAAGGGGAAGTGCAAGAAGGGGTAGGAATCCTCGTAGCCGCTTTGGACGAGATGCGGCGGTTTCGAAGATCACACCCCTAAGCGGTGAAGGGGCCGGACTAGGTGTCCGGGAACTCGCCGACCCGGGGCTTCACTCCCTCCGTGTCCGGCCTAACGTGGGCCGATACCGGCAACTCAGCGCGCACGTGTGTGCCGCGCCCGGGCGCCGAGTCTATGTCGAGCCGCCCGCCGACCAGGGTGACCCGCTCCTGCATGCCGATCAGTCCGAAACTGCGTTCGGCTCTATCCGGCACGAATCCGTTGCCGTCATCGGCGACGATCACCTCGACGTTCCCCTCCCCGCGGCTCACCGTGACGGAGATCCGGTCCGGTCGGGCGTGCTTGATGGCGTTGTTGGTCGCCTCCTGCACGAGCCGGTAGATGGTCGCCTCCAGATCGGGTGGGAGGCGGGTGGGTCCGGCTTCGCCCTCCGCGGCCAGGTCGATGTCGACGTCGATCTCGAGGCCGAACCGGTCGCTCGACTGACGGGCCAGGGCCTCGATGGCTGCGCCGACGCCGAGGTCGTCGAGCGCGGCGGGCCGCAGCTCGGTGATCAGCCCTTGCAGGTTGCGGATCCCACGGTCGACGTGCTCGATCGCGAGTCGGCGCTCCTCGGGCGACGTCTGCGATCCCTCCTTCCTGCCGGCGGCCTCGAGCAGGACGCGCAGGGCTCCCAGCTCCTGAAGCGTCTCGTCGTGAAGCTCGCGCGCCCAGCGATGCCGCTCTCGCTCGGACGCCTCGATCGAGAGCTGCAGCTTCTCGGCTTCCACCGCCTGCACCGTGACGATCGTGGTGGCCGCGCTGGCGGCGAAAGAGCTGAAGACGTTCTCGTCGGTGGCGTCGAACTCGCCGTCGCGGGACCCCATCGCGACCAGCAGGCCGCGTGGCCGGCCGCGAAGCTCGAGCGAAGAGACCAGCGTCGGCAGCCCGCGCAGATCGGGCACCTCGGCCTGGAGGTCGTTGAGCCAGGTGTCCGCGTCGGGGGCGCGCTGCCCGACCAGGTCCTCTGGCTGCTTGCCCGCCGCGGCGACGACCTCGAGCTCGGATCCGTCCGAGAGCAGCAGCATCGAGCGCTGAGCGCCGACCACCCCACGCCCGCGCTTGACGATCAGCTCCAGCAGGCCGTCCAGCTCGATTCCGCTGGACACGGTGCGCGCGATGTCCGAGCTCGCCTCGAGGCCGCGGAGGGCCTTCTCGAGCTCGTCAGCCCGGGCGTCGAGCCCCTCGTACAGGCGGGCGTTCTCGATCGCCACACCCGCCCAGGCGGCGAGCACCACCACGAGCTGCTCGTCGGTCTCATCGAACTCCGCGCCTCCCTTCTTCTCGGTCAGGTACAGGTTCCCCCAAGCGTCGCCACGCACCAGCACGGGCGTGCCGAGGAAGCTCCTCATCTCCGGGTGGTTGGGCGGAAAGCCGTAGGAGCGTGGGTGGGCTCCGACATCCGGCAGTCGCAACGGGTGCGGATTGCGGATCAGCTCGCCCAGCACGCCGCGGCCCCTCGGCAGGGGCCCGATCTGATGCCGGGTCTGAGCGTCGATCCCCGAGTTGAGAAAGCGCTCGAGCCCGGTCTTGTCCTCGTTCATGATCCCGAGCGCGGCGTACCTGGCACCGGTCAGGTCGCGGGCGGCATCGAGGACCCGGCCAAGCAGGGTCTCCAGATCCAACTCTGAGACGATGCTACGACCGACCTCGAGCAGTTGCTCAAGTCGATCATCCGTGAGCCTGTTCTCGTTCAACGCTCCGACCGCCCCTTGTGGTCCGGTAAGACTTCGCGATCCAGTCGTGGCATGTCCCGGGCAAAACAGCGGGTACGGATCAGAGTACTTGGAACGACCGCGTCCGGTGCGGCGTCGGCCCGCGCCAAGGGGTCGATCGATGTGTCGGTTGGTCAGTTACAGAACAGGTCGGCCAGGCTCAGTCGCTCAGTGCCTCGCGCGCGGCCTTGATCCTCAGGTCCTCGACGCGGTCGCGCTGGCTCTCCGCCCGCGCGATCAGCTCCTCGAAGTCGATGTCGCGGAGGACCGAGCCGTCCTGGACGGCCTCCATGGACCGCCAGAGCTCCAGCTTCCCCGTGATGCCCATCGTCAGGCCCTCGAACTCGAGGACCCTGCTCAGAGGCGAATATCCGACCAGCTTTCCGTTCGGCTTCAACCGCATCGCCTTCTCGGTCACCCACGCCATGCCGAGCCGAGTCTGCTTCTTCCGCACTCCCAGGCGCTCCATCACGTCGTGGAGCTGCGCCTTGTCCTCATCGATCTCCTTGGCGATCTCGGCCGCGCCCCTGCCGTACTCGTTCTCGCCGTTCTGATGCGCGATGCGCCGTGCGAGGTTCCCACCGATGACCGACCCTGCCAGGTGGTCGTTCAGATAGATGCCGAGCATCCGGCGGTTCACGGGATGCGCCTTCCCGCGTCTGACCTGGTGAAACCCCGCGACGCGGGGATCAGCCCTCGTGGCTGTGCTGGTGCTCGTCCTCCACGCCCTTTTCGTGGACGTGTGGGTGCGAATGCACGTAGTTGCCGTGGCTGTGCTCGTGCTCATGGCCCTGGTGGGCACGGACGGCGCTCTTCTTCGGCTCGCCCCCACGCTCGCCGCGCATTTCCCTCGCGCAGCTCCTGCAGAGACCGAGGATCGGGAAGTGGGTGAAGCGTGCCTCGTAGCCGAAGCGGCGCCGGATCATCGATCTGACGGAGTCGAGCTTCTTCGGCTCGACGCTGGTCACCTGCCCGCAATGCTCACAGGCGATGTACTCGCGGTCGTCGGCGCCCACCAGCGCGTACAGCCCAGGTCCGTGTCCGATGTGAACGTGGCGGACGAGCCCGAGCTCCTCGAGCTGGGAGAGGTTCCGGTGCACGGACGCGACGTCCATCGGCGCGCGAGGCGCCGCCCATCCCCCGCGCGAGATGCTCGGCGGAGACCGGCCCCTCGGCGGCGAAGCAGCGCCTCGAGCACCAGCCGGCGAGCGGCGGTGACCCGATGGCCGGACTCGCGCAGCGCCGCGATCGCGTGCGTCGAGGTCACTCGACCCGGACCGGCGATCGAAATGGGGAGTCGCTCATGTCAATCGACTCTAGCCCGCGCGCGCCTTGAGATGGACCGACCACTTCTCCTCGATGTTCCCGAGGCGCCAGACCGCGAACGCGATCGTCCAGGTGAGGACGAACAGCGCGACGATCGCGTAGCCGACGATGTTGAGGTCGATGGTCGAGACGAAGTCCCACGGCTGGCCGGAGAGATGAAGCTTGGCGGCGAGCACCGACATCAACTCGATGGTCCCGATCAGGAGCGCCACCGCGACCGAGAGTCCCGTGACCGCCAGGTTGTAGTAGATCTTCCGAATCGGCCGGGAGAGCGCCCAGCCGTAGGCGAAGTTCATGAAGGCACCGTCGATCGTGTCGAATAGGGACATGCCGGCGGCGAACAGGATGGGCAGGCAGACGATCGCGTAGAAGGGGAGTCCGCTGGCCGCCGCCCCTCCGGCGATCACGAGCAGTGCGATCTCGGTGGCGGTGTCGAATCCGAGCCCGAAGAGGCAGCCGAGCGGGTACATCTGCCAGGGCCTGGTGACCGCCCTGGTCGCGCGGCCATAGAAGCGATTCATCAGGCCGCGCGAGTCGAGTTGCTCCTCGAGCTGCCGCTCGTCGAAGCGGCCCTCGCGCATCCGGCGGAAGATCTCGAGGATGCCGACCAAAACCAGCAGGTTGATGCACCAATGGCGAGCAGGAAGAGGCCCGACACCCGGGCCGATCACTGCGGCGACCTGGTGCAGGCTCGATCCGTCGTTTTGGACTTCGCCGCTGAGGCCGCGGACCCCGAATGCCACCGCCGTCCCCAAAGCGAATACGACGCTCGAATGGCCCAGCGAGAAGAAGAAGCCGACGCTCAGCGGCCGCTTGCCCTCGCCGATCAGCTTGCGGGTGGTGTTATCGATGGCGGCGATGTGGTCGGCATCGAAGGCGTGTCGCAGGCCGAGCGTGTAGGCGGTGACGCCGACGCCCAGGCCGAACACTCCGCTCGACCCGAGGCTGTAGCCCCTGGGCACGACGAGCACGATCAAGAGGAAGAAGCCGACGACGGTCAGGCCGACGATCACAGCGGCCATCAGGGCCACCGTCCGCCATTCGCTCGCGGTGAGTGACGCCCGGATGCGGCTCCATCGAGAGAGCACTCGCGAAACCTATTGCCGCCCGCCCGCAATTGCAAGTCAGATGCAACTAGGCCCCTTGACAGGCAGCTACCTTGGGCGATGCCCACGATCCTGCGCCAAAGGACGCCTGGGGACCCACGGTCTGAGATGGCTTGGTCGACGTCGACAGGATCCTGACGCGATGCCGGTGCGAGTCATCTTCCGCTGCGAGTTCTGCAACGCGGTGCCGGATGAGGGCACTCAGAAGAGCCTCGAGGCCCAGCTCCAGGAGCTGCTCTTCGGCGAGTACCTCGATGCCCAACCCGGCAACTGGCTCGTCTGGACGGGAAACGGACTCTACGGGCGCACCCGCTATGCCTGCGGTGAGCACCGCGGTGAGCTCAAAGCCGACCTCCGGGAGGCGTACGGGACTCTCGGCTGGCACCCCTGGGCGATGGGACCCCATCCGGTGGTGGAGTACCGCCGCGGTCGAGTCAAGGCTCGGAGCCGCCTCGCGCCCGGACGATCGTCGCGCTGGAGCCCCACCGCCTGAGACGAGGCCCGTCCGACTAACAGGACCGGGCGGCGGCAGCGGCCTGGCCGAAGGCGATCCCGCCGTCGTTCGGTGGCAGCAGCCTCGGCATGAGCACGCGCAGGCCCCTTCGCTCCAGGGCCTCGGTCGTCCGCTCGAGCAGCAGGCGGTTCTGGAAGACGCCTCCGGAGAGCGCCACCCGGTCGGTGCCCGCCTGGCGGGCGATCTCGGCACAGGCTCGGGCGCTGCCCTCCGCGACGCCATTATGGAACCTGGCCGCGACCGTCGGCATCGGGACCCCCGCCCCGAGGTCGGCCAGGATCGCCCGAATCGTCTCCCGCGCGTCGAGGCTCTCAATCCCGGGTAGCGGATAGGCCCGGCCCTCGGCTGGATCCGCGGCGGCCTCGAGCTCGACAGCCGCCTGGCCCTCGTAGTTCACCTCCGCCCGGATCCCACAGATGGCGGCGACGGCGTCGAACAGGCGTCCGGCGCTGCTGGTGAGCGGCGACGCGAGCCCGCTCACCGCGAGCTGCGCCACCTTGGCCCATTCCTCCTCCGAGACGGCCTCCGCGAGCAGCGGCGGGAGGGGCGGCTCCGAACCGAGGGCCTCCAGCAGCCAGGCGCAGGCCATCCGCCAGGGCTGGCGGATGGCACGCTCCCCACCGGGCATTGGCACCGGGTGAAGGTGCCCCGCGCGCTCGAAGCCCGAGGCGTCGCCCAGCAGCAGCTCTCCTCCCCAGACGGTCCCGTCGGTCCCGTACCCGGTGCCATCGAAGATCGCTCCGACCGCCGGGGCCTCCTCGCCGTGCTCCGCGAGGCACGCCGCCAGGTGCGCATGGTGGTGCTGCACACCCACCGTTTCAACCCCCTCTCGCTCGAGCGCGTACTTCGTCGAGAGGTACTCCGGGTGAAGGTCGTGGGCGACCACCTCCGGCTCGACCGCGAAGAGTCGCTCGAAGTGCTCGATTCCATCCGTGAAGGAGCGCAGCGTCTCGTAGTTGCGGAGGTCGCCGATGTGGTGCCCGACCCAGGCCCGGCGGTTCTTCGCGAGGCAGAAGGTGCACTTGAGCTCTGCCCCGCAGGCCAGGATCGGCCTCCGGGTGGTGAGCGGCAGGTCACGTGGGACGTAGCCGCGGGAACGGCGCAGGAACTGCGGGCGGCCGGACAGGGAGCGGAGCACCGAGTCGTCCGTTCGCGTTTCGATCGGCCGGTCGTGCATGAGGAAGACGTCCGCGATCCCGGCGAGCCGCTCGAGCGCATCGGTGTCGCGATAGGCGATCGGCTCGTCCGAGACGTTCGCGCTGGTCAATACCAGAACGGCCCCCGAGTCCTCGAGCAGCAGGTGATGGAGCGGCGAGTACGGCAGCATCACGCCGAGCTCACGGGACGACGGCGCGACGGAAGGCGCGACCGGCGCATCGGGACGGCGCGGCGCCAGCACGATCGGGCGCTCGCGCGAGGCCAGCAGGGCCCCGGCGTCGTCGTCCAGTTCGACAAGCTCGAGCGCCACCTCGACGGAAGGCGCGATCAGGGCGAACGGCTTGTCCTCGCGGTGCTTCCGGGCGCGAAGCTCGGCGACGACCGACTCGTCGTCGGCCCGGCAGGCGAGGTGGTATCCGCCGATCCCCTTGACGGCGACGATGCGGCCCTCGGCGAGGGCAAGCGTCGCGGCCTCCAAAGCCGGCTCGTTGCCGCCGGCAACCGATCGCCCAGCCGTGTCGGTGAGCTTCAGCGATGGACCGCAGTCGGGGCAGGCGTTGGGCTGCGCGTGAAAACGCCTGTCGAGCGGGTCCTCGTACTCGGCGCGGCAGCGGGGACACATCTCGAACGACGCCATGGTCGTCATCGGGTCGGTCGTACGGGACGCCGCGCACGATCGTGAACCTCGGGCCACAGTTGGTGCAATTGGTGAACGGATAGCGGTAGCGACGGTCCTCCGGGTCACTGAGCTCGGCGAGGCAGTCTTCGCAGGTGGCAACGTCGGGCGAAACTGCGGCCTCGGGCTCGCCACCTTCGTCGCTCTCGGTGATCCGAAAACCCAGCGCCCCGGAGGGCTCGATGCGCTCGTCGCTCACCCGCTCGACGACAGCGAGCGGCGGCGCCTCCGTCCGGAGCCGCTGAAGGAGGTCGTCGAGCGCCTTCCTCTCTCCTTCGGCCTCGATCAACACACCGCGCGAGTCGTTCAACACCCAACCCGAGAGCCCAAGCTCGGTCGCCACCCTGAAGACGAACGGCCGGAAGCCGACGCCCTGAACGGTCCCCTCCACCCGCACCCGAACCCGCTGCACCGCGGCGATGCTCATCCCAGCTCGATCAGCTCTCGCATCGCGTGGTACGCGCTCGCCTGCGCCTCCTGGATCCGCGGGATGTGCTGCGAGGGCGTCACGATCACGTGGTCGGCGAGACCCTCGTCCGCTACCCGTCCGCCGTCGTAGCCGACCAGTGCCAGGGTCACCAGCTTTCGGCGTCTCGCTTCGCCGAGCGCCTCGATCAAGTTCATGGAATTGCCGCTGGTCGAGATTGCAATCGCCGCATCTCCCTCCGTGCCGTAGGCGATCACCTGCCGCAGGAAGATCGCCTCGACCCCGATGTCGTTCGCGATCGCGGTCAGGATGGAGGGATCCTCGGTCAGGTCGAGCGCCGCGCGGGCCGGCCATCCCTGGGGCGCAGCCCGCAGGTCGGCGACGAGGTCCATCGAGTCCGTCGCGGATCCGCCGTTGCCGAAAACGAGCGCCTTGCCGCCGCGATCGAAGATCGCCCGCAGCGCCGCCGCAGCCTCGAGCAGCGTCTCCCGGGATCCCGAGATCGTGCTCTCGCGGAGCTCGCCGACCTCCTCGGCCTTCATCAGCACGTTGGCGCGGACGTCCTCGATCACCTCGTCCAGTCCGGTCTCCCCCTCCGACAGAAACGGGTAGAGGAAGCTCGATGCCCCCGTGTCGTGCACCGGGCCGGCCTCCCTTCCCTCGAGCAGCCCGCGGTGCTCGAAGAAGACGTGGACCAGCTCCCAGAGCACGTGGTAGAGCGTCTCGGCGAGCTCCTGCCGGACGAACGGGTCCTCGCTGGGCGGCTCGAACTCCCACTCGGCGCCGCAGGGCGAGAAGGCGATCGTCTGGCAGCCCCTCTGACGGGCGAGTCCCATGGCCTCGACCGTCTCCTCTGCGCCCGGCTCGTCGGTACCGAACGCGATCGCGATGTCCTCGGGCTCGGCGATCAGCTCGGCCTGGACGGCGAGCGAGCCGCCCTCGCGGGAAAGTCCGATCGCCGGCAACGCCCGCTTGCCGACGATCACCGGGTGGACGAACTCGACGGCGACGTGCCGGACATCCGAACGAGCCGCCGGCGAGAGCCCGAGCGCGATCAGCCGGCCGCCGCGGGCGAAGCGCTCTGCCATCCGGTGGCAGCAGCGCGCGATATCGAGGGCCCTGTCCTCGAAGAAGGCCCGGTTCGCCTCCGTTCGCTCCTCCAGCAGGGAATCGAGCCGCCCTGCCGCCGCGACGGTCAAACCGCGGCGGCCTCCCTCGCCGCCACCTCCGACAGCCATTCGCCGAAGGCTTCGGTCCCCTCTCCGGTGCGGGCGCTGCATTCGATCACCTGCGCGCGCGGATTCACCGACTCGAGGTTGTGACGCAGCTTCTCCAGGTCGTATTCGATGTGCGGCAAAAGATCGATCTTGTTGACCACCACCAGCTCGCAGGCCCGGAACATGAGCGGGTACTTGAGCGGCTTGTCCTCGCCCTCGGCGACCGAACAGATCATCGCCCGAGCGTCCTCGCCCACCCGGAACTCGGCCGGACAGACGAGGTTGCCCACGTTCTCGATCACGAGCACGCCGAGTTGCTCGAGGTCCAGGTCGGGCAGCGCCGAGCGCACCATGTTGGCGTCCAGGTGGCACTCCCCGCCGAACCCGGCGTCGGTGTTGAGCTGGACCACCGGTACGTGCAAGTGGGCGATCCGATCCGCATCGAGCGAACCCTGCACGTCGCCCTCGAGGACGCCGACCCGCGCGTCGAGCCCCGGCAGCGTCGCCTCGAGCAAAGTGGTCTTCCCGGCGCCGGGAGCCGACATCAGGTTGACGACGCGAACACCGGCGTGATCGAAGTCGTGCCGGTTCGCCTCGGCGATGGTCGTGTTCGCGTCGAGAGCGTCCTCGGCGACCTTCACCTTTGTGCGATGCATCCCGCCTCCTTCTCATCGGTGACCTCGATCGATTCCACCTCGAACTCGGTGCCGCTCAGGACCTCCACGTCACCGTTCGAGCACGAGCGGCAGCGGAAGTCGGGGAAGTCGAGCTCCCACTCCTCGCCGCAGCCGTTGCAGCGAAGCCGGGCCTTGAGGATCTCCTGCTCCAGCTCGGCCCCCTCGCAGATCGTGTCGCGGGAGCAGATCCCGAAGTAGAAGTCGAGCGACTCGGGCACCACCTGGCGCAGGGCGCCGATCCTCATCTGCACGGCGGTGACGCGGCGACCCGCAGCGTGCCTGATCACGGTGTCGACGATTCCGGTGGCAAGCGAGAGCTCGTGCATGGCTAGCCCGAATCGTAGGCCGCGTCAGACTGCAGCTTCTTGAGCTCATCGAGCACGACACCGGCGGCGCGATCGACTGCGGCCTTGACCGGCTCGGAGAGCTCGAGGGCGATGTTCTCGACGTCGGCCGGCTCGCAGCCGACGACCACCACCTTCCCGGGCCAGCCGTGGACGGTCTTCACGAACCGGAGAACAGACTGGGGATCCATGCCGTGCGGACTGATCGTCTCCCCGTCCTCGATCGGCTTGATCTCGTCAGGGTCGGGCTCGATCACGTAGACGTCTCCCGGCTCGCCGCCCTGCTGGCTGACATCCACCAAGACCATCGCGTGGTAGCCCCGCATGACCTCGTAGGCGAGGTCGAGCCCTCCCGAGCCGAAGTCCTGGACATGGACGCCGGGCGGGACCCCCATCTCGAGCAGCTTGTTGACCACGTGGCCACCGAACCCGTCGTCGCCGAGCCAGGCGTTGCCGACGCCCGCGACCAGGATCTGCTTCTCCATCACGGGCAGCTCCGGCTCCTCCAGGCTCTGCAGATCCGGCATCCGGGGCTCGTATTCGCGCTGATCGCTCATCCCGAGACCGGCTCGACCTCGTCGGCGAAGAAGAACAGGTAGCGGCCGGTCTCCCGGAGGAGGTCCTGGCCGGGGTCATCGTCGACGGTGACTCCCAAGTAGACGCGCTCGTCGTAGCCCCTGTAGATGCGCTCGACCGTTGCGGTGCGGCCGTGGAGGATCTTGTCGTAGACGTCACCCTCGGTTCCCGGCCGCAGGACGATCTTGTCGCCCAGCCGGACCGTCGCGCCTCCGGCGGAGACCTCGCGTTCTCCCTTGATCTCGTCGAGGCCCGCAGGCGGCGAGGGTGGGCGGCCATTGCTCGCCGACTGCTCGTCCGGCTCGGTGTAGGTGAGGCGGCCGTGCAGCCCCATGATGTCCTCGCCGGTCGTGGAGGCGGCGCGTTCGATCATCTCCTTGACCGCCGGGTCCTGGTCCGAGATCTCCGCGCGCTCCTCGTCGCTGAGGGCATGGACGTGAAGCAGCAGCGCCTCCTCGATCTCCGTGTTGTCGAAGAGATTGCCCAGACTCTCGGGCGCAAGCTCGGGGTGGTCCGGCACCACAATCGCAGCGCCGAGCACTGCGAGGTCGTCCTCGCCCACCAGCACGGGGAAGGTGTTCATGGGCTCGCTCGCGAGGGCGGCATCGCCCTCCGCCCCCTCGCGCTCCAGCGGTGAGACGAACCTGGCGCCCTCGACCTCGATCAGCGGATGAGTGGAGATCAGGCTGTTGCGGAGTGCCTCTCCACGGGACGCCTCGGTCGGATCGGCCTTCAGCTCGGTCTCGTTGTGGACGCAGAGGCGAACCCTGGCGAGCTCCGGCGAGAGGAGCTCGGCGCGCATCGCCACCCTCCCTCGCAGCTCCTCCCAGTCGTCGTCCATCGGGAAGCTGAAGGACCGGCGTGTCGGCTCACGCGCGAGCTCGGCGAGCGTCACAGGCCCGAGCACGAGCGAGCGCTCGCCGGCCTCGTGGCGCTCGCCGGTCGCCTGCAGGAAGAGGACGGTCCCCCGCAGCCGTGCGTCCGGATCGCCCTGGAGAACTGCTTCGAGCCTCAGCATCGAGTAGGCGGCGGGCTGCGCCTCCGCGTAGGCCGGCGGGTAGACGATGCCGAACGGCGTCGGCGTCGCGTTCTTCACCCCCGGCGTGTAGGGATAGAGGGCGTATCCCTCGTAGAGCAGGGAGCGAACGAGCTCCTCCAGCGCGCTATTCATCGAGGGAGTCCTCCGCCAGGAGCTCGATGATCGCGGCGTCGAGTGTCGGCGCTCCGTGCCTGGCCTTGAGGCGCTGGAGCGCATCGAGGGTGTCGCGATGAACTGGCACCCAGCCGCGATACGGGTAATACGAGTCGATCATCTCCTTCCAGACGGAAAGAGGGAGCTTGAAGTCGGTGCTCGTGTCCCAGGGCACCTGGACGACCTGGAGCCTGCCGTCGCCGCCGGAGTAGTAGACACTGCCGTTGAAGTGGAAGGCGAGCGGAATCTCGCCGTCGGTGACCGAGTGGAAGTACTTGGCCGCCGCCAGCTCGACGTCGTAGTTGCAGAGGACCTCGATCTGCGCGGTGGTCGAGCGGGTGAACGATCCGAGCAGGACGCTCTGGCTCGTCCAGTGCATCCGCTGAGCGGTCGTCGTCCAGCGGTGCGGGTCGCCGAACAGCTCGGTCAGCTTCGCCTTCGACTCGGCGTCGTAGGTGCGCTTCGCCGGCTCGATCTGGATCTGCACGCTGAGCCCGGCCATGAAGACCTCGAGCCCCGAATCGTCGTCAACCCTGAGAGTGAAGCTGAGGGTTGGGGCGGCGGCGTGCAGAATCGCCTGCGCGCCTGCGATCGCGAGCCGCAGGCCGGGCTCGTCCGGCCGCTGGACGGTCTCGGGCGCCCCTCGATCGCCTGTGTCGGTCTCCACCTCGGGAGGGCGCGGGTGCGGGGGCCCTTCGCCCTTCATCTGGTCCGCGATCTCGGTCACCGCGACTCCCGAGAGCGCTTGCGTAGCCGCTCGAAGAACGTCGGGATCGCGCGCTCGAGGGCATCTCCGCCGGAGATGCCCTCCCAGCTCACCTTGATCGCCCCGACGAGCGCATAGCACTCGTCGATCGGCGCGATCACGAACTCCGCAGGCTCGGACATCCGATTGACGACGAGCGCCTCGGCGTCCGGCTCGAGGCTCTCGAGCTCGGGATTGAGACCCCGCAGGTCCTCCCATGCCGACAGCTCGAGCTCGGACTCGGTGGCTCCGGCCGGGCTCGGGTACATGGCCACCATCCCGTTGGTCGAGCTGCTGTACATGAAGAAGGCGAGGCCGATCGGCACCTCGAGGCGCGCCCAGAGCTCGTCGGGCAGCTCGAAGCCCTCCAGCCAGACCACCCTGTTGCCCGTCGGGCGCAGCTCGGGATCACCGGAGCGCTGGGTCCAGCAGGTCGCACAGACACAGAGGATGCGCCGGTCGCCGAGGTGCAGCAGGTGCTCATGCTTGCTCGGCACCTCCACGCCGCAGATATCGCAGCGCTCCTCTGCGGTCGACAGCGTCGCGGGTCCGGAACCGGGACCATCGGATCGCCGCAGCCCTCGCAGGCCCGTGACCATGTTCGCCCGCCTCCGGGTTGCCACCGCATCGTCGATGGCGCGCCCGTTTCCGCTCATCCCGCCAGCGCCACCCTCACCCCCTGGTCCTGCGACGCGAGCAGGGGAATTGGCCCGAGGTGAAGCTTCTCGTCGTCGAGCGAGCGTCCCGCCCGGGGCAGGAAGTAGCGGCGCTCGCAGCCCGGACAGATAAGCATCCCCTCGTCGAGCTCGGCACCGGCTATCGATCCACCGCAGCTCGGGCAGGAGTCCATGTATGCCAGCAGGGATCCCTCCACCCGAGCAACCACGATGGCGGTCCCGTCGACGTCGATCCTGACCAGCTGGTCCTCGCCAAGGCCATCGACCTCGCCGTTCAGCTCGCGCCAACCGGAGACGCCGGTCGGGGCGGGCATGCTCGCCGAGCCGTTCGATCCTCCGGCCTGAACGACCGGAAGCGGCGTGCCGGTCACCTCAACCGGATTGAGCAGGTCCTGTTCGAGGCCCTCGACCTCGATACCGAGCAGATCAGGTGCGGCCTCGTCGAGAGCCGCCTTGATGGCGAGCTCCAGCGTCGATGAGGAGGCGGGGCACCCGTCGCAGCTGCCCTCGAGCCGCAGCCGCGCGACGCCGTCGGCGAGCGAGATCAACTCGACGTTGCCGCCGTGGGACTCCATGTAGGGACGAACCTCCTCTAGCGCGTCCGCCACCCGATCCTCGATCGGGACCGGGTAGAGATCGTGGATCAGCATCAGGCTGGCCACGACGCCGTCGTCGGCCAGCTGTTTCTTGATCCCATCGTCCCCCTCCGCGTCGAGGATCTCGACGATCCTCGTGAGTCCCTCTCCGTACATCTCGATCACCGCAGAAACCAGGTCCTCCGAGACACGGCGCGCCATGGGGTCGGGAAGCCGCTCCAGCTGGACGGTCAGCTCCTCGACCCTCTCGATCAGGGCCTCGGGGCTGACCGCGTCGGATCTCTCAACGGGCATGGCTCCTGCCTCCTCCCCGCCGATCAGGACATCCCGGTCGGGGTGTGCGTCACCTTGCGGACGTGGCCGCCCCGCCCGTTGTACATGTGGACGCCGCAGGGCAGGCACGGGTCGAAGCTCCGCACCGCCCGCATGATGTCCACGCCCTTGAAATTCTCGGGCCCGTTCTCCTCGAAGATCGGCGTGTTCTGCACCGCATCCTCGTACGGGCCCGGAGTCCCGTAGGTGTCCCTCGGGTTGCTGTTCCAGGGCGTCGGCGGGTAGGGCTGGTAGTTCGCGACCTTGCCATCCTGGATCACCATGTGGTGCGAGAGCACGCCACGAGCCGCCTCGGCGAATCCGACCGAGACCGCCTCGTTCGGCACCTTGAAGTCGTTCCACGACTTCGTGCGGCCCTCGCGGACCTCGGTCAGCGCCCTCTCCAGGTTGTGGAGACCGATCAGCGCCGAGAAGGCCTCGTGGTATGTCCTGGCCCGGTCGCGCTCGATCGCATTCGACTTCTCCGGGATCTTCCACTCGAGCTCCATCTCGGGCTTCGAGGCGGTCCTCGGTAGCAGCATCTTGATGCTCTCGCCCGTGGCCTTCGCGTAGCCGAAGTCCACCAGGCCGGCCTTGGCGGTCACCCAGGAGCGGGCGAAGGGGCCCCCTCCGGTGTCGCAGGCGACGTAGGTGTCATTGCGCGCGTCATAGATGCGCGGCGAGGCCACCCAGCTGTACTTGTCCTGGAAGTCCCGCTTCTGCGGCTTCGGCAGGGTCACCTTGTTCCACGGGTGGCGCTTGTCGACCGGGTTTCCGAGCGGATCCTGGGTGACGAACGTCTCCTCGTTCGTCCAGTCGTCGAAGTACGAGCTTCCGAGCAGGATCCTCATCATCAGGTTGATCTCGACCAGGTCGGTCGTGATCAGCTCGCCCTTCAGCACGACGCCGGGGGTGATGTAGCGCTTCCGCCCCCATTCCGTCATGTTCCGATAGTCGTAGTCGACGTAGTCGGGGTCGTCGAAGTAGCCCCAGCAGACCAGGTCGGTGTCGCGGTAGCCGACCATGTCGTACCCCGGCAACTCCTGGAGGAAGAAGTCGTAGAGGTCGTCGTGCATCGGCACGGCGCGCTTGACGTAGTCGATATAGCGCATCAGGCGCACGTAGTAGTCGGTGCAGGTCTGGTGCGTGATGTCCACTGACACACCGCCGGGCATGATCGTCGAGGGGTGGGTATGCCGTCCGCCGAAGAGGCAGTACATCTCCCGCGTGTAGCGCGCCACCTGGAGCGTCTCCAGGTAAAAGTCCCCGGTGAACGGGTTCAGAGACCGCATGATGTCCGCGATCGTCTTGTAGCCGTGGACGTCTGAGCCGGGCGCAGGGGTCGACTCTGCCCTCTGCAGCAGTGACGGATTGGTCTCCTTGACCATCTGCTCGCAGAAGTCCACGTTCGCCATGCAGTCGTTGAAGATCGCGTGGTCGAACATGTAGTCGGCCGTCTCGGCCAGGTTGTAGCCGAGGTCCCCGAGAGCGGGCGGCTTCACCCCATAGGCCATGTTCTGATTGAGGCACGACGTGGTGCAGTGGTTGTCGCCGCAGATGCCGCAGATACGGCTGGTGATGAAGTGCGCGTCCCGCGGATCGATGCCCTTCATGAAGATGTCGAACCCTCGGAAGATCATCGAGGTCGAGTACGCCTTCTCGACCTTCTTGGCGTCGAAGTCGATCTCCGTATGGATTCCGAGGCTGCCGACGATGCGCGTGATCGGATCCCACGACATCTCCTTGACGGCGACCTTCTTCGATGTGCTGGGAGTTTCGGTGGTGGCCATGTTCTTGCTCTCTCTCCTCTTTTCGAAGTTGTTCGCCTACGACCCAGGAGGCGCGTAGCCGGCGGACCGGGACTTGTAACCGGTGGACAGGGTCCCGCCGCGCTTGCGCCAGTCGGGCTCGACGTCGTACTTCTTGCGCACGTTGCGCCGGCGCACCGATCGCACGATCCGCCCATAGGTGAAGCTCATGATCCCCGCAGCCACAGCGCCATAGGGATCCTCGTCCATGAACGGCATGTACTTGTCGGGGAAGCCGGGCATCGTGCATGCCATGCAGATTCCGCCGACATTCGGGCAGCCGCCCACGCCGCTCTGCCACCCGCGGACCGGGACGTTGCACTTGACCACGGGGCCCTTGCAGCCCAGCTTCACCAGGCAGCGGTGATCGGAGCCGTACTCCGTCGCGAACTCACCCTGTTCCGAGAAACCTGCCCGGTTGCACGATTCGCGAACCGTGCGGCCGAAGAGCCAGGTCGGCCGGTGCGCCTCATCGAGGTCGGGCACCGGGGCGCGGCCCGCCAGGTGGAGAGCCAGATAAAGCAGAGACTCGGTCGTGTTGTCGGGCTGCACCGGGCAACCTGGGATGTTGACCACGGGCAGGCCCGCGCTCGACTTCCAATCCCAGCCGAGGTAGTCGGCGAGACCCATCGCTCCGGTCGGGTTGTTTTTCATCGCCGGGATGCCGCCATAGGTCGCGCAGGTTCCGAGGGCGACGACCGCGGCGGCCTTGGGCGCCAGGCGGTCGACCCACTCGTTGGTGGTGATCGGCTGCCCGCTCGACGGATCGGTGCCCATCGCGGCCCAGTGACCCTCGCCGCTCAGCTCCTCGTTCGGGATCGAGCCCTCGACGATCAGCACGAACGGGTCGAGCTTGCCGGCCTCGGCGTCGTACCACGCCTGCATGAACTCTTCCCCGTTCTCGAAGGCGAGCACGGGATTGTGGACGATCACCTTCGGCATCCCCGGGATCGCCTGGGTGACGATGTCCTCGAGGCTCGGATCGACGGCGGAGGTCATCGCGACGGAATCGCCATCGCAGCCCAGTCCCGTCGTCATCCAGATGACGTGCGCCTCAACCGCCTCGGTCTTCGCCTGGTCCGGTACGAACTCGACTGCGTTGGCCATCTCTCCTCCTGGGTCGTCCTGCTTCAACAGATCCTGGGCAGCGGGTCTCCGACCAATTGGTCCATCACCCTCTTGCCTCCGAATGCGGTCTCGACGAGCACCATTCCCGGCGGCTCTGTCTTGACCTCTCCGATCTCGGCCGCGGCCTCGCAGCCGGGGACCGAGCGCAACGCCCGCACGGCGTCCTCCGCCCGCTCCGGGGCGACGAATGCCACCAGCTTCCCCTCGTTCGCGACGTACATCGGGTCGATGCCGAGCATCTCGGCGGCGCCGGCCACCGCCGGGTTGACCGGCACGTCGCCCTCCCGGACGCTGATCGCAACTCCCGATGCGCGCGCGAGCTCGTTGAGAACGGAGGCCGCACCGCCCCGCGTCGCGTCCCGCATGCAGTGAAGGTCCGTTCCTGCGACCTCCAGCAGCGCGTCGACCGCCGGCCAGAGGGGGCGGGTGTCCGATCGGATCTCCGCGTCGAGCGAGAACTCGTCGCGGGCCAGCATGATCGCCGAGCCATGGTCGCCGACCGTGCCCGAGAGGATGATCCGATCGCCGGTTTTGAGCCCATGGGGGGAGAGCGCTGCCCTCGGATCGATCTTGCCGATTCCGGCGGTGCAGATGTACATGCCGTCGGCGTGGCCGCGCTCGACGACCTTGGTGTCCCCGGTCGCGATCTGGACGTCTGCCTCCTCCGCTGCCCGGGCGATCGCCTCGACCTCCGCGCGCAGCTCGTCGGCCGGCAGCCCCTCCTCCAGGATCAGCGAGAGGCTGAGCGCCCTCGGCCTGGCGCCCGCAACCGCCAGGTCGTTCGCCGTGCCGTTGACGGCGAGCTCGCCGATCGAACCGCCCGGGAAGCGAATCGGCCGGACGACGTAGCTATCGGTCGTCAGGGCGAGCTCGAGGTCGTCGATGGTGATCACGCCGGCGTCGCCCATCTCCTCGAGGGTCTCGCCCTCGCGGGCGAGCGCCGGGACCAGCAGGCCCTCGATCAGCGTCTGGGTGGCCTTGCCTCCGGCCCCGTGCGCCATGGTGACGGCCTCGTCCTTGAACCTCGGCCGCTTGGCGCGAGCCGTCTCGATGATCTCCAGGACCTTCCGCTCTCGCTCGCTGACGGCGGCGTCCGTCATCAGACCAGCTCCTTGTCGCGAGCGAAGCGACCGTAGTTGTAGTACGCGGCGCAGGCGCCCTCCGGGGAGACCATGCAGGTGCCGATGGCGTGCTCCGGGGTGCAGGCGGTGCCGAAGACCTTGCACTCGTAGGGCTTGATCACGCCCTTCAGGACCTCACCGCACTGGCAGGCCTTGGGATCCGCCACCCGGACGCCGGGGACCCCGAACCTCTGCTCGGCGTCCAGGTCGGCGTAGTCATCGCTCAGCCGCAGGGCGCTCTGCGAGATGAAGCCGAGCCCGCGCCACTCGAAGTGGGGCCGCAGCGCGAAGACCTCGGACATCACGCGCAGCGCGGCCGGATTGCCGTCGTAGGGGACGACACGGCTGTACTGGTTCTCGACCTCGCAGCGGTCCTCGCCGAGCTGCGCCAGGATCATCCGGATCGCGTGCAGGATGTCGAGCGGCTCGAACCCGGCGACCACCACCGGCTTGCCGTAGTCCTTCGGGATGAACTCGAAGGGCCGGGCGCCGACCACCGTGGAGACGTGCCCCGGCCCGATGAAGCCGTCGAGGCGAAGGTCGGGCGAGTCGAGCAGGGCCCGCAGCGGCGGCACGATGGTGACGTGATTGCACATGCAGGAGAAGTTCGTCACGCCTTCCGCCTTGGCGCGCTTCAGCGTCAGCGCCGTGGACGGGGCTGTGGTCTCGAACCCGATCGCGAAGAAGACCACCTGGCGATCCGGGTTCTCCTTCGCCAGGCGGAGGGCGTCGAGCGGCGAGTAGACCATGCGGATCTCCGCACCTTCGGCCTTCACCTGAGTGAAGGTCTTCTCCGAGCCCGGCACCCGCATCATGTCGCCGAAGCAGGTGAAGATGATGTCGTTCTCGGTGGCCATCGCGATGCCGTCGTCGACGCGGCCCATCGGGATCACGCAGACCGGACAACCTGGGCCGTGGACCAGCTCGACGTTCTCCGGAAGGAGGTCGTCGATCCCGTATTTGTAGATCGAGTGGGTGTGCCCGCCGCAGACCTCCATCAGCTTGTAGTGGCGCCCCGGCTCGACGGCTTCGAGGATCTGCTGGGCCAGCGCCTGTCCCAGCTCGGCGTCGCGGAACTCGTCGACGAACTTCATCGTCATCCCGGCACCTCCGCCCCCTCGAGACGCGCGATTGCCGTCCCGGCGTGAACCAGCAGCATGTCTCCCTCGTTGACGGGAGCGACCAGCGCGGTCTCGACGCTGCTGCGCGAGCCGGCCGCAGCGGCCTCGCAGAGCGCCAGCTCGCGCTCGCGATCGATTCGAATCACTCGCATCTCCACAGCCTCATCCCCACAGGTGATGCATCCCGTAGCGTGGTCGCACTGGGGGATGGGGTCGTTGCTCATGGGCCGGGGTTCCTCTCTCCGCAGCCCGGCCGCAGGCGCCGTCTGGTCCAGATGCAGTACCGGCTGGTCACTCGATCACGCTCGCCTTCAGCTCCTCGAGCTCCTGCTCGTAGTCGGCGCCCATCCCCTCCAGCAGCTTGCGGGTGGCGGTCGCCTCCTCCTCGTCGACCTTGGAGATGGCGAAGCCAACGTGGATCAAGACCCAGTCCCCCGGCACGGCCGAATCACCATCCTCATCGAGCAATCCGATGTTGACGCTCCGCCGGACGCCGGCGACGTCGACCTGGGCGATCCGGTTCTCGGCGTCGAGCACTTCGACCACCTGACCCGGAATCGCCAAGCACATGCGGCCTACCGCCTGTGCCCTCTCGCGCTGACGCCATGCATTCTGCAACCTCTCCGCCCGAGCACTTGATCACGAGGCAGCAATCAACTCAAGCCGCCTCAACCTACTGCTCACTATTTGGCGTGTCAAGCACTCGACCATCCGGCCAGGGTCAGGTCGGTGACGGCGTGGATAATCGGGGTGTGACCGACTCCAGCGGAGAGCTGCTCGGCCGTGAGGTCTTCGTCGGGGACCGCTACGTGACGTTCGGGGAGATCGGCAGCGCCGACGCGAGAGCGCTCGCCGAGCGGTTCAGGGGACTGTCCGGCGGGGGCCTCGAGCAGAAGGTTGCGCCCGTCGGCACGGCATGGCTCGAGCTGGCCGAGCTGCTCGATGAGCGCGGGGTTGGGTCGGTTGCCGAACTGGGGGATGCGGTGACCCCCGAGCTCGCGGAGCGGCTTCGGGTCGTCCCGCCCGGCGGAAGCTGGCTGTGAGCGGGCATCGGCCCGCGCCGCTCACTTGACGGTGATCGTTCCGATGACGGTGGCCACCTTGGCGCGCATCTACGGGCAGGCTCTGCGGCTCAGATTGGGCGGAGCACCGCGCTTCGCGCATCCGGGGAGGAGCGCGGCCTAGCCAGAGCCCGTGGCACGATGCCCGCCATGGCACGCGTGAGAGAGTCGTCATCGCCTCGCCTGGGCGCCTCATTCCGGCAGGAGGAGCGGGTGATGCCGCTCGAGCTGTTCTTCGACCTGGTCTTCGTCCTGGCGATCACCCAGTGCACCACCCTGATGTCGCACAAGACGACCTGGGGCGGTGTCGGGGAGGGAATGCTCGTTCTGGCCCTGCTCTGGTGGTCGTGGGTCGGCTACGCCTGGCTGACCAGCGTCTTCGATCCGGAGGAGGGCGCCATCCGGATCGTCCTCTTCTGCGCGATGGCCTCCTTCCTGATCGCCGCAATCTGCGTGCCGGAGTCCTTCGGCGGCCTCGCGACGGAGTTCGCGCTCGCCTATTCGGCGGTCCGGATCGCGCACATCGCCCTTTTTCTGCTCGCCAGCCGAGACGACCAGGTGTTCCGACGCTCGGTGCTCGGGCTCGCCGTCGGCACCGCGATCGCCATCGCGCTCTTGATCGCGGGGTCGTTCCTCGACACCGGCGGACAGGTGGCACTCTGGAGCCTCGCTCTGGTCTTCGACATGGGAGAGCCCTACCTGTTCGGCTCGGAGGGATGGAAGCTGGTTCCCGGGCACTTCGCCGAGCGGCACGGATTGATCGTGATCATCGCCCTAGGGGAGTCCATCGTCGCCATCGGGGTCGGCGCCGGCTCATCGCTGACCTGGGGCATCGCCGGCGCAGCGACGCTCGGGATCGCGGTGATCGCCGCTATGTGGTGGACCTACTTCGACGTCGTCGCACTGGTGTCCGCCCGGCGGCTCGCGGACGCCCCGGAGGGCCGCGAGCGGAACGAGCTGGCCCGCGACTCCTACTCCTTCATCCACTTCCCGATCCTCGCCGGGATCATCCTCTTCGCGCTCGGGCTGAAGAAGACGCTCGGGCACGTCGATGACTCGCTCGACGCTGTGCCGGCGTTCGCCCTGCTCGGTGGAGTCGCGATCTACCTCCTCGGCGTGGTCGCCTTCCGCTACCGGCACGTGCACACCGTGAACTGGCGCCGCTTCGGTCTCGCGATCCTCTTGTTCGCGCTGATCCCGGCAGCCCTGGTGCTGCCGGCCCTCGCGATCCTCGCCATGCTGGCCGTTCTGATCTGGAGCCTGGTCGTCGTGGAGACGCGGAGCTATGGCGAGCGCCGGACCAGGGTCCGCCATGGGGACGAGTTCCCCGCCGCTCGCTAGCGCGACCGCGCGGGGGATCGCGCCGATGCGGCTCCTAGAGTCCCGCCGATGGCTCAGATCCCGATCGGCGTCACCGTTGCGGCCGGCGTGGACGAGACCTCGGCCCTGGTGATGGTCATCGCGGCTGCAGTCGCGGCCGTGATCGTTCTGGCGCTCTCGCCCCGGCTGACCATCCCGGTGGTGGTCCTGGAGCTCGTGCTCGGGATCATGATCGGCCCGCAGGGCTTTGACATCGCCAGGCTCGATCCCACCACCTCGCTCCTCGGGGACCTCGGCCTGGGAATGCTCTTCTTCTTCGCTGGGTACGAGATCGACTTCGACCGCATCAAGGGCCGCCCGCTCGAGCTCGCGGCGATCGGCTGGAGCATCTCACTCGCCCTGGCCTATGGAATCGGAGGCGCGCTCGCCAGCGCTGGGATCATCCTCTCCTTCCTCTACACCGGATCCGCGATGGCCACCACGGCGATCGGCACCCTGATCCCGATCCTCACCGACGCCGGAGAGATGCGGACCACCTTCGGCACCTATCTCCTCGGAGCGGGAGCGATCGGCGAGTTCGGGCCCATCCTGCTGGTGACCCTGATCCTTTCGACCGGCCATCCGCTCCACGAGGCGGTGATCCTGGTGATCTTCATCATCCTCGCCGTCATCACCGGGATCCTGGCCGTGCGGTCGGCCTGGCGGGGCTGGCCGCTGGTCGAGAAGACATTCGAAACCTCCAGCCAGCTCGCGGTTCGGCTCGCCGTGGTGCTCGTCTTCAGCCTCGTCGCGCTGGCCGCCCAGCTGGGACTCGACCTGTTGCTGGGCGGCTTCGTCGCGGGCATGATCACGCGCATTGCGCTGCGAGGTCGCGAGGTGGCTGTCTTCGATTCGAAGTTGAATGCGGTCGGCTACGGGCTGTTGATCCCCTTCTTCTTCGTCACCAGCGGGATGGCGTTCAACCTCGACGCCCTCACCTCGAGCGCGTCGGCCATGCTCAAGGTGCCGATGTTCGTCGGTCTCTTCCTGATCGTCCGCGGCGTGCCGGCGCTGCTGCTCTACCGCCGCCAGATGGGTCTGCGGGACCGATTCGCCCTCGCCGTCTACTGCGCGACCGAGCTGCCGCTCGTGGTCGCGATCACCACACTCGCGATCAACGCCGGGCACATGAGGAGCTCCACGGCCGCGGGACTGGTCGGCGCTGCAATCATCTCCACCCTGATCTTCCCGCTGCTCGGCGCGCGGCTCAGGCGGGGCGGCGAACCGGCCTCGGGACCGATCGAGGCCCCAGCGACTGCCTAGCGGCCACCAGGCCTGCTCCCCTCAGAAGCGCCGGCCAAAGGCCGAAGCGACTCCTGGTGGCGGCCGCTCGTGGCCGCGACCTGATGGCGAAGCCGTCAGTCGACAACCCGTAAGCCCTTCCCGAGCCCGCTCAGGTTTCGGTAGCCGTCGCTGGTGACCACGACCAGGTCCTCGATGCGGATGCCGAGCTGCCCGGGCAGGTAGACGCCGGGCTCGACGGTGACCACATTCCCCTCAGCGAGCTCGTCGTCGGAGGTGGTCGCGAGCCGGGGACCCTCGTGGACCTCGAGGCCCACGCCGTGTCCGAGCCCGTGGCCGAAGTGGTCACCGTGCCCGGCCTCCGCGATCATCTCCCGGGCGACCGCATCGACCTCCTTGCCCGCGGCCCCGGGGCGCACGGCCGCCAGTGAAGCGGCCTGCGCGCGCTGCACCAGCTCGTAGACCTCGCGGGCTTCTTCGCCCGGATCGCCGGTGGCGAAGGTGCGGGTGCAATCCGAGCAATAGCCGTCGAGCAACGCGCCCATGTCGAAGACGACCAGCTCGCCCGCACCGATCTCGCGATCGCCAGGTTCAGCGTGAGGGAGCGCGCCGTTGGGCCCCGACGCGACGATCGGCGGGAAGGAGGGCTCCGCCCCGAGCTCGCGCAGTCGCGCCTCGCAGGCGCGGGCGACGTCTCGCTCGGTGCGCTCGGCCAGGCCCTGCTCGAGCGCCCATTCGTAGACGCCGTCGGCGAGCTCTGCCGCGGCGGCAATGCGCTCCAGCTCGTCGGGCTCCTTGACGACGCGAAGCTGCTCGACCAGATCTCCCGCCGGGACGAACTCGACGTCCTCGCCCGCGGCCGCCTCGAGGCGAGCGAGTTGGCGGACGCTCAGCTTGGCGTCCTCGAAGCCGACCCTGCCGGACATCCGCGCCACGATCTGCGGGATCAGCTCCCTCTCGGCCTCGGGTCGCTCCCACTCCGGCGCCACCTCGTCCTTCGCCCGCTCGGTGTAGCGGAAGTCGGTGAAGAAGATGAGCTCGGACCGCCCCACGAGGCAGGCCCCGTTCGTCCCCGTGAAACCCGTCAGGTAGCGGGCGTTGATCAGGTCCGAAACGAAGAGCTGGTCGAGCTCGCGCTCGGAGACCAGCTCGGCGAGCCGCGCCCCCCTGGTCATATCCCGAGCCTCTCGGCGATCAGCTCGAGCGCCTCCCGGTAGCCGTCCGGGCCCTTGCCGAAAATCTGGCCGAGCAGCAGATCGAGGCCGTCGAAGACCGACCGGCGCCGCCATTCCTCGCGCTTGGAGATGTCCGAGATGTGGACCTCGACCGTGGGGACGTCGGTCAGATCGAGCGCGTCGCGGATCGCCCAGGAGTAGTGGGTCCACGCCCCGGCGTTGACGATGGCGGCGTCGGCTCGTTCCGGCAGCCTGTGCAGGTGCTCGACGAACTCGCCCTCGGAGTTCGTGTCGAAGAACGCGGCCTCGAGGTTGAGATCCCTGGCGAAGCGCTTGATCCTCACCTCGAGCTCGGGCAGGGTGAAGTCGCCGTAGATGTCCTTGTCGCGTCTGCCGAGCATGTCGAGGTTGACGCCGTGCATCACCTCGACTCGGTTCCTGGTGCTGGCCACTACTTGAGCTCCTCCACGACCGCGCGCACCCTATCCGGCTCCACCTGCCGGCCCCAGCGCGGCTGCCCCGGCTCCTCGAGCAGGACGAACCCGAGGCCCTCGCGGTCGCGCTTCTTGTCCCGTCCCAACGCGGCGAGCACCCTCTCCGTATCGAGGGCCGCATCGAGCGAGATGGGCAGGCCGTGCGACGCGAGCAGCCCCTCGACCTCGCTGCGCAGGGAGTCGGCCTCCGAGAGCCGCAGAGCCGCCAGCAGCCCGAGGCCGACCGCCTCGCCGTGCCGGTAGCGCGAGAAGCCGGTGGCCGCCTCGATCGCGTGGCCCACGGTGTGGCCGAGGTTGAGGACCATCCGGCGCCCGGAGTCTCTCTCATCCGACGCGACGACGTCGATCTTGGTCTTCGCGCAATCGAAGATCACGTCGGTCATCGCCCGCGGGTCCAGCTTCTGGATCTCCCTGACACGCGACCAGAGAGGATCTCCGGCGATCAGCGCGGTCTTGACGACCTCGACGAACCCGGCGCGGAGTTCCTCCTCAGGCAGGGTGTTGAGCGTCGTGGGATCCGCCAGCACCGCGACCGGCATGTGGTACGCGCCGACGTAGTTCTTCGCCCCGGGTAGGTCCACCCCAGTCTTGCCGCCGTAGGCAGAGTCGACCTGGGCGACGAGGGTCGTGGGGGCTTGGACCAGGGCCACGCCCCGCTGATAGGTGGCGGCGCAGAACCCCGCCAGGTCTCCGACCACCCCGCCGCCGAACGCCAGCACGCAGTCGTCGCGATTCGCCCCGGCCGAGGAGAGCTCGCCGAGAATCCGCTCGGCTTCGGCGATCGTCTTGGAGGACTCGGCGCCCTGGACGCCGATGGTCCCCTCGAGGCGCGGAAGCAGGCGGCGGTGGTGGCGAAGTGCCTCGTCGTCGGCCACGCCGAACGTGCGGGCCGGTAGGTCGTCGGGCAGCGCCTCGCGGGCGTCGTCCAGCAGCCCGATCGCTCCCTCACCGACCATCGCCGGATACGCGCCACTCTCGGATTCGGCCCACGCCATGCGCACGCTGGGCGTGCCCTGCATCGCGGCCAGCCAGGGGGCGGCCGGCCCGGCCGCCTCCCGGGCGTTCGAGGGGAGGATCGCGCGGGCGAGCGACTCGTAGATCGGCCGGCGGCGGGCGAAGCGCTCGGAGAACTCGGTGCGATCGGCGGCAAGGGGCCGGTCCGAGCCCGAGGCTCGCTCCCAGGCGGTCGCCTCGTCGACCGCGCACCAGACGGGCATGTGATCGCCGAGCGCCCGGCGAACCCTGGAGCTCTCGACCGCCCCGCCGCCCAGCGCGACCACGGACGAGGCGCCGCCGACCTGCCCGGCGAGTGCGTCGAGGGCCGAGACGACCAGGCGCTCTTCTCGGCGGCGGAACTCGGCCTCGCCCTCCCGCTCGAAGAACGTCGCAATGGGCTCGCCCAGCTCTCCCTCGAGCAGATCGTCGGTGTCGATCACCCCGAGCCCGAGGCGCTCGGCTGCGGCGTGTGCGGCCCGGGTCTTGCCCGCCGCCATGAATCCGATGAAGACGATCCCGTGGTGCGAGCCCGACCGCCAAGGAGCTACCTCCGCCATCCGATGCGCTCCTTATAGGCCCCGAGCGCCGCCAGCACGTCGTCGATGTGGTCGCCGCCGAACTTCTCCCGGTACGCCCCGGCCAGGACCAGGGCGACCATCGCCTCGGCGACGACCGCCGCTGCCGGCACGACGGTCGAATCGGTCCGCTCTCTCATCGCCTGCCCCGGCTCCTTGGTCTCGGTGTCGACCGAGCGCAACGGCTGCGTCATCGTCGAGATCGGCTTGATCGCAGCCTGGACCACCAGCGGCTCGCCGTTGCTCATCCCGCCCTCGAGGCCGCCCGCCCGGTTGGTCTGGCGGTACCAGCCGCGCTCATCCGACCAGAAGATCTCATCGTGCGCCTCCGACCCGGGCTTGCCCGCTACCTCCCACGCCTCGCCCAGCGAGACGCCCTTGACGGACTGGATCGAGCAGACGGCCTGGGCCAGGCGGCCGTCGAGCTTCTCGCTCCAGGAGACATGGGACCCGATCCCGGGGACCAGACCGAAGGCGCGGACCTCGAACTTGCCGCCAAGCGATTCGTTCTCCTTCCGCAGCCGGTCGATCTCCGCAACCATCGCCTCCGAGGTTGCTGGGTCGAGGCAGCGGACGGGCGAGTCGTCGACGACCTCGAAGTCCTCGGGCCCAAGGTCGTCACGCTCAGGCGCAGACACCGAGGCGATCTGGACCACATGGCTGTGCACGCTCACCCCCACGGCTGAGAGAAATCCCCGCGCGATCGAGCCCGCGGCGACCCGCGCCGCCGTTTCGCGCGCGCTGGCACGCTCGAGCACATTGCGGACGTCCCTGTGGCCGAACTTCAGCGCACCGGCGAGGTCGGCGTGGCCGGGGCGTGGCAGGTGCGACTCCTCGACCTCCGCGTCGACCGGCCAGGGGTTCATCCGCTCATCCCAGTTCGGGTAGTCGCGGTTGGCGACGAGGAGCGCAATCGGGCTGCCCAGGGTTCGCCCGTGGCGAATTCCTGAGCGGAGCTCGACCGAATCGCTCTCGATCTTCATCCTGCCGCCGCGCCCGTGCCCGAGCTGGCGGCGCGCCATGTCGCGGTCGAGAGCCTCACGGTCCAGCTCGAGCCCGGCCGGCAGCCCCTCGACGATCGCGACCAGCCCCGGGCCGTGCGATTCGCCCGCTGTCGTGAACCTCAAAGTCACGCGCGGAGCGTAGATGGAGCGGATGCCCGGTCCCGGTCTGGCCCTTGCGCAGACGTCAGAGCCGGGCGGCGAGCGCGATGAGAGCGCCGAACGCGAGGAAGGGCGCGAACGGGATTGTCCGGCTGCGGGCCGGCCAGCCGTGGCGGATGAGCAGCACCAAGCCCGCAACGGATCCGGCCGCAAAGGCGACGACCATCGCCTCGATCACCCCGGCCTGCAGATAGAAGCCCAGGACCGCTGCGAGTTTGACGTCGCCGAGCCCCATGCCGTCGGGCCTGATCAGCGCCGCCGCGAGCAGGAAGCCCCCGGCGCAGAGGCTGGCGAGCAGGCGTTCCGGCACCGCGCCAGGGTCCGAGGCCAGGCAGATCGCAATCGCCACGAGCAGGCCGGCGAGGAGCACACCGTCGGGGACCAGGCGGTTGCGCAGGTCGCTGACCGTGACCAGACCAAGCAGCGCGACGAGGGAGGCGTCGAGCACGGCGGCGGCCATATCGTTGAGAGCGCCATGGCCCCGGAGCTCTCCCCCCACTGATGGCGGCACGACGCCTCTTGATCGTGATGCTGGTCCTGCTGGGCCTCTCGACCCTGGCGGCGGCGCTGGTCCCGCAGCATTCGCTTCGCGGCGGGACCACCGGCTCCACCACGACCACACAGCCGTCGACGACCACGACCCGGGAGAAGCCGCCACCGGGATACGTCCAACCCACCAGGATCAATGTCGGGGGAAGGACGTTCCCCGTCGTCGCTCCTGTCAAGGTCGGGCAGCAGCTGGTCCTGCTGGTGGCATCGCGGGTCCCCACCCAGCTGGAGATCCAGGAGTTCGGCCAGGTTGGCTACGCCGCCCCGAACGCGCCCGCCCGGTTCGAGCTGCTGCCAACCACGCCCGGCACCTTCGGGATCCAGTTCCAGCCCTCGGGGAAAGTCGCCGCGCAGATCCGGGTGGTGGCTCCCGGAGCTCATCAGAAGAAGCAATAGAAGGCGAACCGGAAGAAGGGGAAGAAAGCCTCAGACGGGTCGGACTAGGTCTCGAGCTCGCGGGGAATCAAGTCCAGCTTGAGCAGGCCGCCCTTGCGGACGACCTCGACCTCGATCTCCTGCCCGATTCGCTCCGCGACCATCAGCCGCTGCAGGTCGCCGACGTCGCCCATCGCCTCCGCGTCGACCGCGACGATCAGGTCCTCCGCGCGCAGGCCGGCACGAGCGGCCGGGCTGCCGGAGACGACCTCCACCACCTCGATCCCCTTTTCGCGTTCGAGACGCGAGGCGATCCGCGGTGGCAACGGCCGCGAGCCTCCGACTATGCCGATGTAGGCCCGTCGCACACGGCCCTCCTTCATCAGGGCGGAGATGATCTTCCGGGTTGCGTCGTTGATCGGCACCGCGAGGCCGAGGCCGATCCCTGCGACCGCCGTGTTGACGCCGACCACGCGGCCCAGGCCATTCGCCAGCGCCCCACCGGAGTTACCGGGGTTGAGCGCGGCGTCGGTCTGGATCACGTTCTCGACCAGGCGCCCCGCCGATCCGGAGCGAGTCGGCAGCGAGCGACCGAGGGCGGAGACCACACCGGCTGTCACGGTCCCGGCGAGGCCCATCGGGCTGCCGATCGCGACCACGAGCTGGCCCACCCTGAGCTCGTCCGCGTCGCCGAGCTCGGCGGAGTCCAGGTCCCGGGCATCCGCGCGCACGACCGCCAGGTCGGAGAGCGCGTCGGCTCCTACGACCTCGGCGCCGATCTCGCGGCCGTCCGAGAAAGAGGCGCTGACGCGCTTGCCCCCGGAGACCACGTGGGCCGAGGTGAGCATGTAGCCATCGGAGGAGATCGCGACGCCGCTGCCGGCGCCCTCGGCGACCCGCCCGCGCCGGGTGCGCCTCGAGACCGCGAGGTGGGCCACGGAGGGGGTGAGCCGCTCGGCAACGCCGGCAACCGTGCGGGAGTAAGCATCGAAGGCGTCGGCGTCGGGCAGGCGCTCGGGCGGTTGGGCCGCGACTCCGTTTGCACCGCCGTCGGAGATCGCCCGCAGGCCACCGGAGATGAGCTTCAGCTTCGGCACTAACGAAAAGTTAGCACCGCGGGCTCAAGGCTCGACCCTGTAGCCCCTGACACGCCCGATCAGGGCCAGCGTCGCGAGCACGGGGCGGGTGAGCAGATCCGGCGCTGCCTAGCCGGAACACATCCCGGAACTCGGTCAGATAGACCCCGAACGCGAGCGGTCCAGGCATGCCCTTGCCATCGACGCGACCGTCGCGGATGGTGCGGTCGATCGTCCTGAACCACTGCTCGGTCCTCAGCGCCGGTCGCGTCTGCCAACGTGCGCGCGTTGGCGTGTCGCCCTTGTTCCAGATCTGGTGACGCGTCCCGCGTGGAATGTCGAGGGTCTGACCCTTGGCCAGCTCGCGCTCCTCGCCTGCAATTCGGGCCGTCAGCATGCCCTCGACAATCTCGAAGTGCTCGTCCTGAGAGGGGTGGTAGTGGGTGGGCGGCGGCCTTCCCTCCGGCCCCCAGGCTCCCTCCACCTCGAGGAGCTCCGGCGAGCTGGTGCGGATCGTGACCGTCTCATGCGGCGTGAGCCTGAGTGTCTCAGCCATCGGTCTCATCTCCCCTTCGCGCCGCCTCGCGCATGACGTCGAGTGGCGGATCCATACCCGTCCAGAGGCGAAGCGACTCCGCCCCCTGGCGGACGAGCACCTCGAGCCCGTCGATCGCGGTCGTACCGCGAGCGCGCGCCTCACGGACCAGCCTGCTCTCGGACCCCGCGTAGACCAGATCGACGACCGCGACGCCCGGCCCGAGCCGGTCGGGGTCCAGCGGCAGGTCCTCGAACGGGTCTTCGTCGGCCATCCCGATCGCGGTGCAGTTCACGATCAGGTCGAAGGATGCAGCCCGGGCCCGATCGGAGCCCACCGACGCCAACCTGCCCCCGGTCACCGTTTCCGCCCCAGCCTCCGCCAGGTCGCGCACCAGCTCCTCCGCTCGCTTCGCGGTCCGGTTCCACACCGACACCGACGCGCCCACGCTCGCCAGGGCCCAGGCCGCAGCGCGCGCCGAGCCGCCGGCTCCGAGGATCAGGACGGATCGCTTCTCGACCGGCTCCGGCAGAGCCGCCAGCAGCCCAGGGGCGTCGGTGTTGTCGGCCCGGATGGTCCCATCGCCGCCGAAGCTCAGCGTGTTGGCCGCGCCGATCTCGCTCGCCGCCTCGGACGCCTGGTCCGCGACACTGAGGGCGGCCTCCTTGTGCGGGATCGTCACGTTGGCGCCAACATATCCTTCGCCAGGCAGGGCTCGGACGCGGTCATCGAACTCGGCGGCGTCCAGGTCGATTGCTCCGTAGCTCCACTCGGGCGAGAGGCCGAGTGCGTCGAGCGCGGCGCTCTGCATCGCGGGCGAGCGAGAGTGCGAGACCGGATGACCCAGGACCGCGAGCCTCTTGACCGCCGGTCCGACCGAGCCGGAGGTCAACTGCGGCAGCTCGCAGGCGCCCGGCCCGCGTTGTAGGCCGCGACCAGCTGGTTGAACTCCGCCCCGCTCACCGTGAAGCAGTGCTGGCCGTTGCCGTTCGCCTTCAGCACGTAGTAGATGTAGTTGACCTTGGCCGGGCGGGCCGCAGCCTGGATCGCGGCGAGCCCCGGATTGCCGATCGGGGTCGGCGGGAGGCCGGCGTTGATGCGCGTGTTGTACGGCGACGGCGAATGGAGCTGGGATTCGGTGATGTCCCCGGTGTAGTTGTGGAACTCGAACCGAGTGGTCGCGTCGATGCCCAGCGGCATGCCGCGGTGCAGGCGGTTGTAGATCACGGCGGCGACCAGCGCGCGCTCGGATGGGACCTGCACCTCCTTGTCGATCATCGAGGCGATGGTCAGCACGTCGTAGACCGTCAGGTTCTTGGACTTCGCGTAGGACATGTTCACCCCCGCGATGTTCTGCCGGAAGGCCTGGAGCTGCTCCGAGACGAGCTGGTCGACGCTCGCGCCCGGATCGAGCTGGTATGTGGCCGGGAAGAGGAATCCCTCCAGTGTCTTCGGGTTCTGGGCGCCGTACTTGTTCGGGTCGAAGCCGTTGGAGCCCTTGCTCGCCGCCAGGTAGTCGCCGCTCAGGCCGAGGTCCTTGATGGTCGCCGCGATCTGAGTGCGGTCCTCGCCCTCTGGGATCGTCACGTTCACCTTGCCGCCCGAGCTGGTCAGGCGGTCAATCGCCGTGCCGTAGCTCATGTTGTGTGCGAGGACGTAGCGGCCCGGCAGGATGTTCCCGGTCTTGCCGGCCAGCTTCAGGCGCCACTCGAAGAGCGTCCCGTTCGAGACCACATCGCTCCTGGTCAGCAGGTCGGCGACATCCCCGGCGCTCGCCCCCTCCGGCACGGTGACGATCGCCTCGCCCGACCCGTTGCCGGGATCGAACGGCGGCGGCTGGAAGAAGGCGATCAAGAACCAGGCCACCAGCGCGCCGACGAGCACCAGCGCCAGGGCGAGGATGCGCCGGCGCCGGTAGGTCCGGCGCTGCTTGGGACCGCTGAAGATGCGGCGCCGGGGCGGACCGGCCTCGCCGCCGTCGCGGCGAAAGCGGCCTCGAAGGGAGGAACGGCGCGGCGGCGCCTCGCTCGGCGCTTCGGTGGCGGCGGGCTCGGGAAGCGGCTCGGGCGTCTTCGCCGGCTTCGGCGCCCCGGTCGTCCTTGGCTCCTTTGGCGCCTCGGTCGCTTCGGGCTCATCCGGCACCTCGGCCGGATTGGACGCCTTGCGCGACTTGCTGCGCTTGGCCTCACGCTCGCGGCGCCGGCGCTCGCGCTCGATGGAGGCCTGGTCGTCGCGGCCGAACTCGTCGGTCGGGGGCTTCACTCCATCCCCCTCGCCCGGTGCGCTCAGGTTGCCCTCCGTGTCGACGGACCATTCCCGCTCGTCGGCCACTAGCTCTCCCCCTCGCGCTGGCTTCCCGAATCGGGTCGCTCCTCGGCTTCTCCTGCGGAGCGCCCTCTCATCAGGTAGGACTCGAGCAGGTGCGCAGCCGCGAGGGAGTCACGATCGGCACGCGCGCCCGAGCGGGCGCTCTGGTCCGCCATCCGGGTGGTGAGCCGCTCGTCGTAGGTCTCGACGGGAACGTCCAGCAGCTCGATGAGCTGATCGGCGAACCCTTTGCTCAGCTTGGCCTGTTCGCCCTCCTCCCCGGAGAGGGTGGTGGGCATACCGACCACCACGCGGTCGGCCTGCTCCTCGGAGACGATCTCGGCGATCGCCTCCGGGTCGGGCGGCTCCACCGCCGCGAGCGGGCGCACAAGGGTCCCGGTCGGGTCCGAGATCGCGCAGCCGCAGCGGGCGGTGCCGTAGTCGAGTGCGAGCACCCGCAAGAAGCTATCGAGTAGCCGCGGCTGGCTGCTCGGCCTCGGGGAGGCGCTCGCTGGCCGACTCCGGGCTGTCCGGGGCCACCTCCGTGCTGGCGATCTGCCGCTCGTCGACATTGCGGGGGTGATGACAGGCGGCCGCCTGGCCTGTTCCGTATTCGGCGAGTGGCGGCTCCTCCTCGGAGCAGATCTCGGTCGCCCATGGGCAGCGGGTGTGGAACCGGCAACCGGAGGGAGGATCGACGGGGCTGGGGACGTCGCCCTCCAGGACGATCGGCTCCCGGGCCGCGTTCGCCTTCGGGTCCGGGATCGGCACGGCGGAGAGCAGGGCGACCGAGTAGGGATGGATCGGCCGCGCGTAGAGGACGTCCGCCGGGGAGCGCTCCACGATCTTGCCCAGGTACATGACCGCGATCCGGTCGGAGACGTGACGCACCACCCCGAGGTCGTGCGCGACGAATATGTAGGACAGGGCGAACTCGTCCTGGAGGTCCTCGAGCAGGTTGATGATCTGCGCCTGGATCGAGACATCCAGCGCCGAGACGGGCTCATCGGCGATGATCAGCTTGGGCCGCAGCGCGAGCGACCTGGCGATGCCGATCCTCTGCCGCTGGCCACCGGAGAACTCGTGCGGGTAGCGGTTGTAGTGCTCGGGCTGCAGGCCGACCCTCTCCATAAGCTGCTGGACCTCGCGGCGCAGCTGTGTGCCTGAGGCGAGGCCCTGCACCTGCAGCGGATCGCCGATGATCTGCCCGACCCGCTTGCGCGGGTTGAGCGAGGCGTATGGGTCCTGGAAGATCATCTGGATCTCGCGGCGCACCGGGCGCATGTTCTTGCGCGAGAGGCCGATCAGCTCCTTGTCCCGGTACTTGACCGAACCGGCCGTCGGCTTGAGCAGCTGAAGCACGGTCCGGCAAAGGGTCGACTTGCCGCAGCCGGACTCGCCGACTAGCCCGAGCGTCTCACCCTCGTGGAGGGTGAAGCTGACATCGTCGACGGCCTTGACGCTCGCCACCTCGCGATCGAGGAAGATCCCGGACTTGATCGGGAAGTGCTTGACGAGGTGCTCGACCTCGAGGATCGGATCGCCCTTGGCCATCAGGCCGGCACCTCCAGTGCGATCCGGCCCCCGACCTCACGCAAGGTCTTCTTGGCCGCGGGTTCCAGCCAGCAGCGATCGGCGTGGCCCTTCGCCTTGGGAAGGCGCTCCTCGAGCGCCGGCAACTCGGAGCACTTCTCGAAGGCATGTGGGCAGCGCGGTGCGAAGCGGCACCCCTGAGGGAGCGCGAGCAGAGACGGTGGCTGGCCGCCGATCTGGGACAGCCTTTCGGCACGCTCCTCGTCAAGCCGCGCGATCGAGCCGAGCAAGCCCCAGGTGTAGGGGTGCTGAGGGTCATAGAAGATCTCGTCGAGCGAGCCCTGCTCGACGATCTGCCCGGCGTACATGACCAGGACGCGATCCGCCGACCTCGGCCACCACGCCGAGGTCGTGAGTGATCAGGATCACCGAGAGCCCGTGCTCCTGGTTCAGGTCCTTGAGCAGTTCGATGATCTGCGCCTGGATCGTGACGTCGAGCGCCGTGGTCGGCTCGTCGGCGATCAGGATGGCGGGCTCCAGGGCGAGCGCCATCGCGATCATCGCCCTCTGGCGCATGCCGCCGGAGAACTCGAACGGGTAGTGCCCTGCCCGCGTCTCGGGATCAGGGATGCCGACCGAGCCGAGTGCCTCGACGGCCTTGCGGTGGGCCGCGGCCTTGTCCATGTCGTGGTGGGCCTGGATCGCCTCGACGATCTGGTCCCCGATCTTCTGGACCGGATTGAAGGAGGACATCGGGTCTTGGAAGACCATCGCGATCCGGTCGCCCCGGATGGACTGCAGCTCCTCGTTGGAGGCGGTGGTCAGCTCCTTGCCCTGGTAGCGCACCGAGCCGCCGATCCGCGCGTTCTTCCCCCGGGTGAGGCCCACGGTCGTCATTGCGGTCACGGACTTTCCGCTGCCTGACTCGCCGACGATGCTGAGCACCTCCCCGGATTCCAGCGAGAAGGAGACGCCGTCGACGGCGTGCACCGTGCCTTCGTCGGTGGCGAAGTCGACCTTCAGGTCCTCGATCTCGAGCAGCGGGCCGGCCACGCGTTAACCGCTCAGCCTGATCCGCGGGTCGAGCACCGCGTAGATGATGTCGACAACGGCGCTCAGCACCACGACGAAGAAGGCCCCGAACATCGTGATCACGAGGACCGGTGGCACGTCGAGCTGCTGGATCGAGGTCGCCGCGTATTGCCCCACCCCCTGGAGGTTGAAGACCGTCTCCGTGAGGATCGCGCCGCCTCCGATCACGGCCGCGAAGTCGAGGCCGAAGAGCGAGACCACCGGAATCAGGGAGTTCCGGAGCACGTGATGGATCAGGATCCGGCGCTCGCTCAGGCCCTTGGCCCGGGCCGTCCGGACGTAGTCCTCATTGATGGTGTCGAGGATGTTGGATCGCAACACCCTGGAATAGAAGCCGATGAAGAGCACCGACAGCACGAACCAGGGCAGGAGCAGGTGCGAGAACCATCCCCAGGGGTCCTGGGTTAACTTCACGTACCCACCGGCCGGGAAGATCTGAATCTTGTAGGCGAACGCCCATAAGACCAGGGCGCCGAGCAGGAATACCGGCGTCGAGACGCCGATCAGCGACAGCACGGTGAGGCTCGTGTCGGTGAACTTACCCGCCTTCACGGCGCTGATCACGCCAAAGAGGATTCCGAAGCCGAGCCAGATCACCCCGGCGCCGATCGCCAGCGAGAGGGTCGCGGGTAGGTCGCGCTTGATCTCGTCCTCGACGTTGATCTGCTGCGAATACGAGATCACCGTGCCGTTGAAGATCTTTTTCATCGTGATGAAGTACTGCTCGTAGATCGGCTTGTCGAAGCCCCAGTCCTTGGTGATCGCCGCCCGGGTCTCCGGCGTCGAGGTGCGACCGCCGAGCCGCACGGCCGGATCGCCGTTCGGGATCGCCTGGAAGATCAGGAAGGTGAGAACCGAGATCGCGAACAGCACGGCCACCATCGCGAAGAGCCGGCGTACGATGAAGCGCGCCATCAGTGCTCGATGCGCACCTGGGCGCGCGGGTCAAGTGCGTCGCGGACGCCGTCACCGAAGACGTTGATCCCGAGCACGGCCAGGACCAGCATGCCCCCCGGGATCAGCGTTAGATGCATGGCGCTCGGAATCAGGCGGATGCCATCGCTGATCATCGTTCCCCAGGACGGATTTGGGGGCTGGACGCCCGCCCCCAGGAATGAGAGGGCCGCCTCGAGCAGGATCGCGTTGGCGATCATCAGCGGGATGAAGACGATGATGCTCGAGGCGATGTTGGGGAGGATTTCGCGGAACATGATCCGCAGGTTCCCCGCCCCCTGTGAGCGGGCCGCCTCGACGAACTCCTTCTCCCGCAGGCTCAGGACCTGGCCCCGGAGGGGCTTGGCCATGTATGGGACATAGACGACGCCGATGATGATCGCCGGGATCCACAGCGAGGCGCCGCTGACGGTGAACAGGCCGAAGTCGAGCCCCCCAACTGCCAGCGCTGTGCCGAGTGCGATCCCGAGCAGGATCACCGGATAGGCCCAGATCAGGTCCATCGTGCGCGAGAGCACGCCGTCGACGACCCCGCGGTAGTACCCCGCGGAGAGGGCGACGATGGTCGCGAACAGGCAGCTGATGAAGGTGGCGATGAACCCGATCTCCAGCGAGTTCCGACCCCCGTAGAGGAGACGGACCGCGACGTCCCGGCCGTTCGAGTCGGCGCCCAGGAAGAACTTGCCCTGGAAGGTCGGGCCGATCGGTATGCCGCCGGGGGAGACGACATCCTTGGTCTCCCCCCCGACCTTGACCGTGTCCGTGATGTGGTTGGCCGACGGTGTCGTGTGCGCCACGTGCTTCGCGTAGAGCGGCGCGCACAGGCACATCACCACGATCACCACGAAGATCGCGCCGAAGGCGAGGGCGGTCTTGTTACGCCGCAGGCGGCGCACCGCCAGCTTGTAGGGGCCGACGCCGCCCTCGCCTTGGATCTCGCTCGCCCCGAGTGGCTCAGCCGGCTCTAGTGCAGCCGGAGTGCCCGGGCTTGGAGCGGTCGGGTCTACTGCCATCTCGTCACGGGGCGCCCTGGCACGCCCCAATCATCCTTTATCCGGGTTCGGTCTTACTTCAGTGACCAGGTGCTCCAGTCGTTCAGGTACGTCGGATGCACCACGGCTGAGCCGAAGTCGATTCGGTCGCTCATGAACTTCGGCACCTGCTCCGAGCCGTACACCGTCACGTACGCCTTCTTGGCGACGTACTCGTCCAGCGCCTGCCACTGGCTCGCAACCGAGTTCAGCTGCGTCGACGGAACGTTCTCCAGCTTCGCCAACTGCTGCTGGATGAACGGGTCGTTGACGTTGCCGAAATTCTCGTTGTTGACGGGCTGAATCGACTTCGCATCGAGCAGCAGATAGAAGTCGGCCGGGTTCGGGAAGTCCTGAATCCAGTCGGCAAAGCCGGTCTGGGGGGCGGTCTTCGCGTTCCCGATCGTCGGGAAGTACGTCGTGCTCGAGATTATCTTCGGGGTAGCGTGGTACCCGATCTTGTTGAGCAGGTCGGCGTAGTACTGGACATACTCCGTGCGCGGGGAACGCTCCTGGCCCCAGACCGTAATGGACTGGCCCGCGGTGCCCGACTGCTGCACGAGCTGCTGGGCCTTGGCGATGTCGCCGTGGCCGTCAGCGGCGCCGTACGGGCAGGCGCTGTCGGGGTGCCCGACGATTCCCTCCGGGAGGAAGAAGCAACCCGGCTGGAGGAACCCGCTCGCCAGTCGCTGCAGGGCCGGCCGGTCGATGGCGGTGTTGACCGCCTGCCGGGCCAGCTCGTTGTTGAACGGCGGGATGTCGACGTTCATGAAGAAGTAGAACGTCGACGGGATCGTCACGGGCTCGAAGCGGTCCTTCGCCTGAGACTGAATCTGCGGCACCAGCGACGGCGGCAGGGTATCGCCGGCGTCGAAGTTGTCCGCCTGGTTGTTGAGGACCTGCTGCGCGGCCGTCTGGGTGTTCGACTGGATCGTCACGTTGATCCGGTCGAGGTGACCCGTCGGGATGTCCGGGATGTTCAGCGCGGCGAACTTCGGGTTCTTGACGACGCTGAACGACTTGTTCGGAACGATGTCCGTGATCATGTACGGGCCAACGCCAGGAGGCATCGGGTCCTGGGTGATCGTGTGATCGGGGGTGCCGCACGGAACCAGACCCAGCTCGGGGAAGGCCAGCACGTTCGAGAACGCGCCGTACGGCTTCTCGAGCTGAATCGTGATCTTGCCGGTCGCGTCATCCGTCGTGATGCCCGTGATGTCGTTCGACTGGCCGTTGTCGAAGGCAGTCGCACCGGCCACGTTGTCGGTGACGAAGCTCTTGCCACCCCAGTTGACCTTGATCATGCGCTCGACCGTGCACTTGAAGTCGCTGGCCTTGACGGGCTGACCGTTCGAGAACACGAGGCCCTTGCGCAGGGTGAGGGTGTAGGTCTTCTGGTCGGACGAGATCTGCGGCAGCGCGGTCGCGAGACCCGGGATCAGTTCGTTTCCGCCCGGCGCGTTCTCGTGCTTGTAGGTCACCAGAGGCGTGTAGCTGATCCAGTTCGGCTCAGCACCCTGGGTCGTGTACTCCTCCTGAGGGTCGAGGTAGTCCGGAGCGGTGCCCATCAGAACCGTGGCCGTACCGCCGTTGGCTCCTCCTCCACTGCTGCTGCTGCTGCCTCCGCAGGCCACCAAGATCAGCCCTGCGAGCGCAGTCATCGCCGCCAGTAGAAGCAACCTTCCGAGCTTCCTCACCCTGTGTACCTCCTGTTTTTTGTCAATCACAGATCTCCCCGTGGGGAGTGATATACCCGTGAACGAGCGACGTCAAGCAGCTCTTTGCGGCACTTCGCCGAACTGGCAGGCGTCAACCCTTGAGCTGTGACTCTATGGCCTGCCGGGCTTTCGAGAGCGCCTCGTCGAGCTTGGAGGGGTCCCGGCCGCCCGCCTGGGCGACGTTCTCGCGCCCTCCGCCGCCGCCGCCGATGACCTCGGCGGCCTGGCGGATCACCTCCACCGCGGAAAGGCCCCTCTCGACCACCTCCTTGCTGAAACTGGCGACCAGCGCCACCTTGCCGTCCGCGGCGCCGCCGAGGACGACGGCCGCCTCGCCGGCGCGTGACTTGATGCGGTCGGCCAGGTCGAGCAGCGTGCGCTGATCGCCGTCCTTCTCCGCGCCCCACGAAGACCGTGATCCCGCCGATCCGCTGGCCGGTGGCCGCCATCTCCTCCGCCTTCGTCGAAAGGTCCGCGGAGCCCGCCCTCTTCGTCTGTTGCTCCAGCTCTTCGAGACGCTCGACCGCGCGGCGCGCGGCGCCGAGCGGGTCCTGCTCGGCGGCGAGGATCCTGCCGATCTCGCTGAGCTGTCGCGAGCGGGACCGGAACCAGTCGATCGCGGCGGGGCCGGTGAGGGCCTCGATGCGGCGCACGTTGGCGGCGCTGGAGCCCTCTGAGGAGATCGCGAAGATCCCGATCGCCGCCGTGTTGGGGACGTGGGTTCCGCCGCAGAGCTCGCGGGAGACGTCCTCGACCTCGATCACACGGACCCAGTCGCCGTACTTCTCGCCGAACAGCGCCATCGCGCCGAGGCGCTCCGCGTCCATGCGCGACATCTCGAGAGCGCGCACTGGATGGCTTTCCTTGATCCAGTCGTTGACCCGGTCGCCAACGTCGGTGAGCTCCTCCACGGTCAGCGGAGCGCCGTGGGTGAAATCGAAGCGCAGCTTGTCGGGCCGGACCGCCGATCCCGCCTGCCGGACGTGCGTTCCCAGCCGCTCCCGCAGCGCGGCGTGCAGCAGATGTGTCGCGGTGTGGTTGCGCATGGTCGCGAAGCGGGCGACGTGGTCGACCTCGGCCTCGACACGCGCGCCGGGCACCAGACCGTTCGAGCGCTCGAGCTCGACCGCCTGGTCATCGCCGATTCGGTAGACGTCCGCGACCCGCGCGCTGCCGCCCTCCCAGCGAACCTCACCGGAGTCCGCGACCTGGCCGCCGCCCTCCGCGTAGAAGGGGCTCTCCTCCAGCTTGACGAGGGCCTGGCCGTTGTCGCCCTGGACAGCGAGCAGGCTGGTCTCGGCGCGGAGCTTCTCGTAGCCGACGAAGCGCGACGGCGGTGCCGCCGAGGCGAAGCTGAGCACCGCGCCGTGGTGGTCCTCCGAGCCGTGTGCGGTCGCGGTCCCCATCCGGGCGCGCGTCCGCTGCTCGTCCATCAGCTCCTCGAAGCCCTCGTCGTCGACCGAGAGTCCCTGCTCGGCGAGCAGCTCCTTGGTCAGGTCGTACGGGAAGCCGTAGGTGTCGTGGAGCTTGAAGGCGTCATCCGCGTCGATCCACGAGGTCCGGTCCTCATGCGCGTGGCGGATCAGGTCACGGACCATCTGCATCCCGCGGTCGAGGGTGCGGCCAAAGCTCTCCTCCTCGTCGTTGACCCATCGGATCACGGTCTCCCGCTCCGCCGCCAGCTCCGGATAGGCCGGGACTAGAAGCTCGAGCGCTCGGTCGGCGAAGCGCTCCATGAACGGCGACTCCAGGCCGATCGCGCGGCCCCGGTGGATGGCGCGGCGCATGATCCGGCGCAGCACGTAGCCGCGGTCCTCGTTGGAGGGCACCACGCCGTCAGCGATCAGGGCCGCGGTCCCGCGGGTGTGGTCCGCCAGGATCCGCATGGCGCGCGTGGTCGCCTCGTCCTGCTCGTAGGAGCGGCCGGAGAGCTCCTCGGCGAGGTCGACCAACGGGCGAAGGGCGTCCGTATCGAAAACCGACGGGACGCCCTGGAGGATCGCCGCCATGCGTTCCAGCCCCATGCCGGTGTCGATGTTCTTCTTCGGCAGCTCGGAGAGGGACCCGTCCTCCGCCAGGTCGTAGCTCATGAAGACGTGGTTCCAGTACTCGACGAAGCGATCGGTGTCGTCTCCCGGACGGTCACCGGACCTGCCGAAGCTTTCCCCCCGGTCGAGGTACATCTCGGAGCACGGCCCGCACGGACCGGTGTTCCCTCCCTGCCAGAAGTTCTCGGAGCGGGGCAGCGCGACGATGCGCTCCTCTGGGAGCCCGATCGCCTTCCAGATCTCGATCGCTTCCTCGTCGGGACCGAGGCCGAGTTCTTCGTCGCCGGCGAAGACGGTGGCCCAGATCAGCTCCGGGTCGAAGCCGAAGCCCTGGGTCGAGAGCTCCCAGCCCCATTGGATCGACTGCTCCTTGAAGTAGTCCCCGAAGCTCCAGTTGCCGAGCATCTCGAAGAAGGTCAGATGCCGGGCCGTCTTGCCGATCTCGTCGATGTCGACCGTGCGGAAACAGCGCTGATAGTCGGCGACCCTCGGAGCCGGTGGATCTACCTCCCCACGGAAGCAGGGCTTGAACGGCTGCATCCCCGCCGTCGTCAGCAGGACCGAGGGATCGTCGACCGATGGGATCAGCGAGGCAGACGGCACGATCCGGTGGCCCCGCTCCTCGAAGAACGAGAGGTAGGTCTTGCGGATCTCGTCGACCTTCACGGGCCCCAGTCTAAGAAGACCGGGGCCCGCGGTCGGTCGAGCTACCGAATCACGGAGGCGGTCCCGGTCGTGGCGCCGGCTAGTTGCCTCGCCTTGACCTTGAACTTGATCCGCTTGCCCTTCTTCAGACCCTTGAGATGGACCGTGACGAATCCCTTGCCGCTCTTCTTACGGGCCTTCACGGAAACGTGTGCGACAGAGCTGGCGGAGGCGTGGCCGCCACCCCCGCCCGACGAGAACTTGATCAGGTCGAGGACCGACGCCTGGTTGTTCCAGGTCTCGAGGATGTCAGCGGACTTGCCCGAGGGCTTGAACGAATGAGTGAACGACTGGCCCTGGTGGGTGAAATTGTCCGTGAACACCAGCGGCGGGCGCTTGCAGTTCATGTCCGCCGTCACGGCGGCCGCAATCGCCGGCACCTGGCTCGAATCGGACAGGTCGAACGACCTGCCGCCGGTATCGCTGGCGATCCTGTCGAGCAGCGTCGCGTCGATGGTGCCGAACCCGACCGTGTCGGTCTTCACTCCCACGTGGCCGTTGTCGTAGGTGCCGACGTTGTGCTCCCCGTCGCTCAGGAAGATCCTGCCGTCCGCACCGGGGTTCGCGGCCTTGGCGGTCGCGAACGCCAGGTTGTAGTCGGTGGACCCGTTGTCGGCATTGACGGCGGCGAATGACGCGTCCATCGCCGGGATCACGCCCGGGATCGTGGCCGGTGCGAACAGCACGTCCGCCGTGTCACCGAACTCGACCCCGCCCAGGGTCTTGCCCTGGTTCTGCTGGAGAGCGGCGAATGCGTCCAGCAGAGTCGTGCGGAACTTGCTGGGGTCGGTGAAGTCCATCGAGCCCGAGTCGTCGATGATCGCCTCGATGTTGTTGGCCTTCTGGCACGCCGAGGCGTTTGCCGCCGGTGCCGCCGAGGCGCTGCCGCCCCCCGCCAGCCCTGCGAGCAACGCGATCAGCGATCCGATGCCGGCAACGGCCTTGAACCGTGAATCGAAATGCATGTGATCCCCTTTTCTTTGGAGCCGAGGTTGTGGCGCCAAACCTAACCCGATCCGCGGAGCAAATGAAGGCTCTAGACGATTGTCCCGTGCCCCACGACCAGATCCCCGTCCAGCAGGCAGGCGAGCTGCCCCGGGGCCGCGCCGTCGACCGGCTCTGCCAGCGCGACCACAGCCTCGCCGGGATCGCTGTCGATCTCGACTCGGCACGCTCGGGTGGGCGAGTGGGAGCGAAGCTTGACGCCGTCGACGCGCTCGGCGCCGCGGTGGAGACTCGCTCCCCGGATCCGGATCCGGCTCGTCGCCAGCCGCTCACGCGGGCCGGCGACCACCGTGTTCGTGGCGGCCGCCGTCCGCAGCACATAGAGCGGCTCGCCGCCACCCACGCCGAGGCCGCGGCGCTGGCCGACCGTGAAGTTGTGGTGGCCACGGTGCTGGCCCAGACGTCGGCCGAAGGGATCGACGATCTCGCCCCGCCGGTCCTCGAGCCCGGCATGCCGGCGCAAGAAGTCGCGCTTGCCCTGACCGGCGAGGAAGCAGAGGTCCTGGCTCTCCGCCCTCCCAGCGACCTCCAGGCCCGCCTCGGCGGCGATGGCGCGCACCCTCGGCTTGGTCAGCTCGCCGAGCGGGAAGCGCAGGCGCCGCAGCGACTCTGGCCGGAGCGCCGCAAGCATGTAGGTCTGGTCCTTGGCGGGGTCGGCCGCGCCGGCGAGCAGCGGCCCGGAGCCGTCATCAGTGATCCGGGCGTAGTGACCGGTGACGAGCTTGGCAGCCCCCAGTCGATCGGCGAGGGCGATCATCGCGTCGATGCGGAGCTCGCCGTTGCAGAGCACGCACGGATTGGGGGTGCGCCCCTCGGCATACCCGCGCAGGAACGGCCCGACCACTCCGGCGCGGAACTCTCGCTCCAGGTCGAGGGTCAGGTGCGGGATCCCCACTGAGTGCGCGACCCGGCGCGCCCCCAGCACGGCCTCGGGTGAGCAGCAGCTGCGCTGCCCGTCGGTGCGCTGATCCGCCCAGAGCTTGAGGGTGACGGCCACAACCTCGCGCCCCGCCTGGCGCTCTCGCAGGGCGGCGACGGCCGAGTCGACTCCGCCGCTGAGGGCGACCAGAGCCCGCTCGGGACCGTTGGCCGGTCGCTCCGCGAGCGGCGACCCCGACCCGGCGAGGCCAGAGAGCGCGCGGTGCAGCGCGTCCGCCGCCAAGACGGCCGCGTGACGATGGCTCGGCCCGAGTCCGCCGAGCGCCGCTTCGATCTCGGTGGGGCTGATGCGCGCCGACTCGAGCACCGATGCACCCTCGGCCAGCTCCGCGACGCTCGCTGCGGCGGCGGCGCTCGCGGCGCAGCCCTCCTGCCCGAAGGTGACCTGCTCGATCCAGCCGTCGACCGCGACCAGCGAGACGCGGACGAGGTCGCCGCAGGGCGCGCCGCCGGCCGAGCCGCTGCAGGCGCGGCCGGGCGCCGGACCACGCCGTGAGTCGTCGGTGAGGTACTGCTCTAAGAGGTCTCGATTCATGGCTTCGCCATCGGATCGCGGCCAGTGGCGGGCCGGCTTAGAGGCTCCAACCTGCCGTTTCCGCCCCGGCTTGGTAACCCGTGTCGCACAGGTGGTGGTCTACCGCCAACCCCGAAGGACCGGCGGAAATCGACCCCCAAGCCAGTTGTGTTGGGTCAACGTTTGGAGCGGTTCGCGTACAGGCTCGGGCCTGAGAAAACCCTAGCAGCGCCCCGCGACTAGTCAGGCTCGTCCTCCAGGTGCCAGGAGGAGATCAGCCCGTCGCGGACACCCAGCTCGATCCGCACCCGCGAGGTGTCGCCGACATCCCCGGTCTCGCGCCAGACGTACTGGAGCTCGGCGTGGACCAGCACCCCGGCCTCGGTCTGCTCGATCTCGATTGGGACGTAGCGGCGAATCAGGTGGTCGAACGCCTTGCCGGACCACGCGATCGCGGCCTCCCGTCCGCGATGGACCCTGCGCTCAGTCCGGATCTCGACCTCGGGATGGACGAGCTCGCCCACCGCCGCCGGATCGCACTCAGTGAGTGCGGCCAGGAAGCGGCGAGCGAGCTCACCACTCGTCAAAACGGGTTGCTCCTCGCGGAGCACCCTCCCACCTCTACCCGCCGCGCAGGTTCTCTGTGAAGCGCCGTGGCTGGTCGCCGAGGCTCGCCTCACGCGTGAAGCTGAGGGCGATGCCGATCACGCCGAGCACCAGCAGGACCCACGGCCAGACGCCGAACTTGAACGGGTGCGGCGGCGTCGAGTTGAGGTCGAGGCCGACGATCACGAGGAAGAGCAGCAGCCCGATGGCCCCGATGTAGACCGGGCCCCTGGTCCCTATCTGTGAGCCGATCGCGACCAGGCCGAGCGAGACAAGCAGCAGCAGGATGTCCCAGAAGTTGCTCGTCCGGATCGGCGGGGTGCCGGTCCCGAGCGGGTTGAGGTTGCCGAGCGCCGTGATGCCGAGGCTGCAGGCGATCACCGCCGCGATGCCGGCGCCGGTGAGGAGCTCGGAGGCCTTCCAGAGCCCGAGGTCGCCGGACGGACCGGTCGCGGTGACGGCGACCTCGTCGCCGCCTGGGTTGCTGCGCCACAGATAGAGCGCCCCCGCGAGCAGGCCGATCGCCAGGATGCCGAGTAGCCCTCGATAGACGCCCCAGTGGGCACCGACGCCGTCGGAGAGAATCTTGTCCCAGAGCGCAGTCCAGGAGACGATCACGGCGATGGAGCCGAGCAGCAGCTGGACGCGGACTCCGGCAACCGCACCCGCGTAGAGCGCGAGGGCGGCGGTCACGCCAAAGACCCAGAACAGGTTCAAATCCGCGTTGGGGTCCCCACCGATCATGTTCACGAACTGCAACAAAGCGAGCGGCACGAAGACCAGCCCGACCACGCTGTGCACCACCTGCCAGGAAGTGAGCCGGCCTGTCCGGGGCCGCGTCAACAGGCTTCCGTAGAGGTAGACCGCCGGAATCGCCAGCACCAGGAACATCGGGAATTTGGCCCACTTGTCGGGATTCCCTGGCAGGAACGGGCCCTTGCGGATGTAGATCATCGCGGCGGCGAGACCAAGCAGAAGGCCGCCGATCTTGCGCAGCGCATCGCGTGTGTCGTCGGGTTTCAGCAGGTCGTTCATCGCTCTCCTTTGCCTCCTTAGGTGGACGTGAACCGGCGCGGACCCTACCCAGTGGGGCTGTTCTTCAATGAGGTGATCCGGTCGTACGCGGACTGGACGATCGAGCGGTCGAGTTGCCCGCTCTTCACTTCCCGAACGAGGGGGCCGAACGCCTTCTGTGAGGCGTTCGTGCTCTTCGCGTAGAGGAGCAGGTCGTCCCCGGCCTTGAGCGCGCTGGTCGCGGCGACGACCGGAGGCAACGTGGCGGTCACCGCCCCGCCCTCGAGGTCGTCGGTGATGACCACCCCGTCGAAGCCGAACTGCCCCCGGAGGAGGTTCTTGACGATCGTCGGTGAGAAGGCTGCGGGCTTCTTGGCGCCGAGCGTCGGGTAGCTGGCGGTCGAGACCATCACCATCTTCACGCCCGCGGCGATCGCGGCCTTGAAGGGCTCCATGTCCGTCTGCAGCTCGTCGGAGGTGGCAGCGATGCTGGTCGGCCGGTCGTCGGTGTTGACGGTCGCGCGCCCCAGGCCGGGGAAGTGCTTGGCGGTCGCCACGACCCCTCCGTCGTCGAGCCCCTGGGCGAACGCGACGCCCACCTTCGAGACCACCGCGGGGTCGGAGCCGAAGGTCCGGCTCTTGATCGAGGGGGCGGTCGTGGACTTGGAGACGTCGAGGACCGGAGCGAGGTCGACGTTCACTCCGAGACCCTTGAGGTAGGAGCCCGTCTTCTGGCCCTGGTCCTTTGACTGGTTCTCGTCGCCGCTCTTGCCGAGGTCGGCCGGCGAGATGTCAGGCGGCCCCTGCTTGAGCCGCTTCACGCTGCCGCCCTCCTGATCGATCATCACCAACAGCCCCGGGTTGTTGCCGGCCTTGGCCGCTGACTGGAGCTGCTGGACATCCGCCTTGAGCTTTGCGGGGTCGCTCGGGAAGACGATCACGCCGCCCACCTGCCCCTTTCGGACACGCTTGAGCAGCGCCTGGTCGGGGCCCTTGGCCCCGAGCTTGGCGACGATCGTCTGGCCGACCAGCCGCTTCAGCGGGACCGGCTGGGAGCTGCCGCCTCCCCCTCCGCTCGAGATCAAAACGATCAACAGCACGATCACGACCAGCGCGCCCCCGCCGATCATGAAGTCCTGGCGGCGGCGGACCCTGGCCGGCAGGTCCCGACGCCGGGCGCGCCTGCCCGGCGGCGGCCGGCGGCCGCTGCGCTCGAATTCCCCGGTGTCGCCGCGGACGCGGCGCTTCTCGCCGGTCTCGGTGGAGGCACCCGGGACCCGCGCGCGCTCGCCGGTGCCGAGCCGGTCGCGCTCTCGCCGTGCCCACCCGATCGCGCTCTCCGGTGCCGGGGCGGTCGCGCTCGCCCGTGTCCGGCTCACGGGCTGGGCCCGACTGCCGCGCGGGCGCATCCTCCCACTCGAACAGGTCGTCGCCGTCGGGTGGAGGACGTCCTTCCACCGGCCTAGCCCTTCCCGCCCCCGCCTCTTACGGAGATCCCCAGATCGCGCAGCTGGCGGTCGTCGACCGGGGCCGGGGCACCGGTCAAGGGGTCCGCGCCGGATGCCGTCTTCGGGAACGCGATCACGTCACGGATCGAGTCGGTGCGGTGCAGAAGGGCCACGATCCGGTCGAGCCCGTACGCGATGCCGCCGTGCGGAGGGGCGCCGTAGCGCAGCGCGTCGAGGAGGAAGCCGAAGCGATCCTCGGCCTCCTGCCCGTCGATTCCGATCGCCTCGAACACCTTTCGCTGCACCTCGGGGTCGCTGATACGGATCGAGCCCCCACCAATCTCCCATCCGTTCCAGACGACGTCGTAGGCCTTGGCTCTGGCGGCGCCCGGATCATCCGGATCGAGGGCGCCGTCAGGCGAGGTGAAGGGGTGGTTGTGCGGGTCCCAGCGCTCCTCGTCGGCCGCCCAGCCGAGCAGGGGCCAGTCGACGATCCAGGTCAGGTCGTTCGCCTCCGGATCGATCAGCCCGAGGCGCTCGCCCAGCCGGCGCCGCAGCTCCCCGAGCACCTCCGCCGACAACAATGGCTCGTCGGCGACCAACAGGACAACATCTCCCTCGCTCGCCCCGAGCGCCTCGTTGGCCGCGGCGATTTCATCGGCCGAGAGGAACTTGGCCACCGGCGAGCGCCATCCGTCGGACTCGAGAACCGCCCAGACGAGCCCCTTGGCGCCGAGCTCGGTGGCCTCCGCCACCAGGCCGTCGAGGTCCGCCCGCGACATCTCCCGCCTGCCGGCGTTCAAGCCGCGCACCAGGGCGCCGCCCTCGATCGCATGGCGGAAGGCGTTGAACTCCGAGCCACGGAAGACCTCGGTGAGGTCGTGCAGCTCGAGCCCGAAGCGCAGGTCCGGCTTGTCGGAGCCGTAGCGGGAGATCGCCTCGTCGTAGGGAAGCCGCCTCATCGGCAGCTCGACCTCCACACCGCAGCGACCCAGCACGAACGCCAGCAGGCGCTCGTTCAGATCGATCACGTCGTCGGTGTCGACGAAGGACATCTCGATGTCCAGCTGCGTGAAGTCCGGTTGCCTGTCCGCGCGCAGGTCCTCATCCCTGAAGCAGCGCGCGATCTGAAAATACCGCTCGAAGCCACCGATCATCAACAGCTGCTTGAAGAGCTGGGGGGATTGCGGCAGCGCGTAGAACGAGCCGCGCTGAAGCCGGCTCGGCACCAGGAAGTCGCGGGCCCCCTCCGGCGTCGAGCGGGTGAGCACCGGCGTCTCGATCTCGAGGAAGCCCTCCTCGGAGAGGAACTCGCGCATGGCGGCGGCCACCCGGTGCCGCAGCTCGATCGCCTGCCGCATCCGGTCGCGGCGCAGGTCGAGATAGCGGTACTTCAGCCTGGTCTCCTCGCTGACCTCGCCCGAGAACGACTCGATCTCGAATGGCGGCGTGTCGGCGTCGGAGAGGATCTGGGCGTCGGCCACCCTGATCTCGACCTCGCCCGTCGGCAGCTCTCTGTTGACCGTCTCCTCCGAGCGCCTCACCACGGGCCCGCGCGCGGTCAGCACGTCCTCGGAACGCAGCTTGTGGCCGAGCCCGAACGCGTCGCCCGCCTCGTCGGGGTTGAAGACGAGCTGGACCAATCCGGTGCGGTCGCGCAGATCGATGAAGACGAGCCCGCCGTGGTCGCGGCGGCGGTGCACCCAGCCCGCGACGCGAACCTCCGAGTCGACCCGGTCGGGCAGCACCTGGCCGCACCAGGTGTCGCGGTACTCGTTTGCCCGCAGCGCTGGGAACTCGTCGCTCATAGCGACGAGAGTGTTTCAACCAGCGTCGCGGGGTCGACCTGCCGCTCCTCTCCTGAGTCCATATCCCGGAGCGTGGCGTTCGCCTCCCCGGAGAGGATCAGCGCGTAGCGCGCGCCGACACGATCGGCCTGCTTCATCTGGCCCTTGGTCGCCCGGCCGGCCAGATCGAGATCGGCTGGGATGCCCTTCCGGCGCAGCTCGGTGACCAGGGCGAGGGCGGCGTTGCGGCCATCATCGTCGGCGACGATGAAGACGCCGTCGCGCTCCTTCTGCTCGGCGTCCCCGGCACCGGCCTGATCCTCCAGCGCTAGTGCGATCCGATCCACACCGAGGGCCCAGCCGCAGCCCGGCGTCGGCGGGCCGCCGAGCAACTCGATCAACCCGTCATAGCGGCCCCCTCCCCCAATCCCCGATTGAGCGCCGAGGCGGTCGCACTCGAACTCGAAGAGGGTGCGCGTGTAGTAGTCGAGACCGCGCACCAGTGTCGGGTCGATGTCGTAGGCGACCCCGTTGCGATCGAGCAGGGCGCGGACCTCCGCGAAGTGCTCGGCGTCGCCGGGGTCGAGCCGGTCGAGCAGGGTTGGAGCGTCGGCCATCACCCTGCGCGTGCCCTCGTGATCGGCATCGAAGGCGCGCAGGGGATTGACGTCGAGCCGGCCTCGCACCTCGTCGGAGAGCTCGCCCTCATGTGAGCGCAGGTAGTCGCGGAGCTCGTCGAGATAGGCGGCACGGGCCGCCGGGGTGCCGAGGCTGCCAAGCCGGAGCCGGACGCCCTCCACCTCCAGCTCGGCGAAGATGTCGCTCGCCAGCAGGATCATCTCGGCGTCGACGAGCGGCGAATCCGACCCGATCGCCTCGGCGTCGACCTGGGTGAACTGCCGGTAGCGGCCCGCCTGTGGGCGCTCGTGGCGGAAGAACGGGCCGTCCATCCAGAGCTTCACCGGCTGCGCCAGCTTCTGCATGCCGTGCTCCAGATAGGCGCGGCAGATCGAGGCGGTCGCCTCCGGCCGCAGGGTCAGGGAACGCCCGCCCTGGTCGGAGAAGGTGAACATCTGCTTCTGGACGATGTCCGTGGCCTCGCCCACTCCCCGCGCGAATAGGTCGGTGTCCTCGAAGATCGGCGTGTCGATGTGCCCGTAGCCGGCCGCCTCGAGGTGGCGGCGGGAGACGGTCAGAATCCGCTTGCGGACCGGCTGCTGCTCGGGCAGCACGTCGAAGGTTCCCCGGGGGGCCTTGAACTTCTCGCTCATTGGCCGAGCCTATTCAGCGAGCGAGTTCAGCGAGGAACGGATTGCTCGCGCGCTCCGCGCCGAGCGTCGTGATCCCCATGTGCCCCGGGTAGACCGTCGTCTCGGGCGAATGGGAGTCCACGAGCGTTCGGATCGACTCGAGCAGCGTCGCCCAGTCGCCGCCGGGGAGGTCGGTTCGCCCGACGGATCCCTGGAAGAGGACGTCGCCGGAGAAGATCGCCTCCCCCTCCGGGACCGAGTAGGTGACGTGACCGGGACTGTGGCCCGGAGTGAAGATCACGTCGATCTCCATGCCGGCGAGCTCGAGCTTCTCGCCGCCGCTCAGGGTGTGATCGGCCTCGTAGCTCTCGAAGGGCCCGAACCCCGCCCAGGGCACGAAGGAGTTGATGTCGGCGAGGACCGGCGTCTCGATCTCCGGGCACCAGACCGGCGCGCCCGTCGCCTTCGCGATCGGCGCCACAGCCCCGATGTGGTCGAAGTGGGTGTGGGTGAGCAGGATCCCCTCGATCTTCACGCCGAGCTCGTCGGCGGCGCCGAGGATCCGCTCCGCCTCGTCGCCCGGATCGACGATCAGCGCCCGATCGGAGCCGTCCTGGCGAAACAGGAAGCAGTTCTCGGCGATCTGGCCGACCGTGAACATGCGGACGTCCATCCCGGTCAGCCCTCTGCTTGATGTGCGCCGGTGCGCTGCGACTCGCGCTCCTGGCGCTTCTGGGCCTCCTTGCGGAGATGCCGCTGGTAGAAGAAGCGGTCCAGCAGGAAGGCCATCGGGACGTAGAAACCCATCATCAGGATCCCGATCAATAGCGAGGCGATCGGGTTCTGGCCCGATGAAGGCGAGCAGGCCGACGAAGAGGACGGCGGCGATGCCGCCCTTCTTCAGCGCGCTCGACCAGCTCGCCGGCTGGGGGGTCCGATCGCCCGGCTTCTTCTTCTTGCCGCGGCTGCGCGCGCGATTTTGGGCCTCGGCGCGGCTCCTGGGTCGTCCGCGGGCGGGCCGGGTGTCGATCCGGCCCCCTTGGGTGCCGCGGTGCTTGCGGCGGCGCTTCTTCTTCGTCTGAGCCACGGAGTGGAGGCTAGCCGAGGACGTTCTCGATCACGTCACGCCGCGGGTCGAAGTCGCGGATCGGACACGCCTCCGGGTAGCCTTCGACGGCCGCCGCCGGCACCAGGCCCACCAGCTCGGCTTCGATCGGCCGGACGCCGTGCGCGGCCGCTAGCCGGGTGATCTCCGTGATGATCTTGGCGAGCGGCACCGCCTGCGGATCGTGGATGTTGAGGGAGACCTGGGTGCGCTCGCCCTCGCGCGGCATCCCGAGCGCCCGGACCCCCGGCAGCCCACCGCCCTCCTCGCGCAGCTCCGCGGCGATCTCCCGCGCGATCTCGGGATTCGGCGTGTCGAGCTCCACGTTGAAGGCGACCAGCGGCTCACGGGCGGTCACCAGGCTGGCGCCCGCGCTCGGGTGCGGCTCGGGCGGGCCCGAGGTCAGGCTGGAGCTCACCGGACTCCATCCGCCGCGCCAGCTCGGCCGGGCCGCCCTGGCGGAAATAGGCCCGCTCGACCCGCTCGGGGCCGGTGGCGAGCTCGCCGTAGAAGAAGACAGGGATGTCGAGGTCGGCTATGCCCTTGGCCGCCTCCCGGGCCGCCGCGACCGCGTCGTCGTGGCGATCGTCGGCCTGCCAGACGACCGGGCAGACGTCGAGCGCCCCGACGTGCGGGTGGAGCCCCTGATGCGCGCGCATGTCGATCAGGTCGATCGCGTGCTCGGCGGCCGCGAGCAGCGCCTCGACCAGCTTGGGCGGCTCGGCGGTGATCGTGAAGACGCAGCGATTGTGCTGGGCGTCGGAGTGGCGATTGAGGACCCTGGCGTGCGAGCCTGAGCGTCGCCTCGAGCGCGCGGATCACCCGATCGCTTCGGCCCTCGGAGAAGTTGGGTACGGCGACCAGCGGCATCTGGTGCCAGGGGGCTGTGACGTCGGCGCTCACGGGATCAGCAGCTCGCCGTCGCGGACGATCATCTCCCCGTCGAGCTCGAGCGTCGGCTTCATCACCACGCAGTCGAGATGGACAGGGACCTGGACCGTCCCGCCGATCCCCGCCGAGGCTCCGAACGCGACGTGGATCGTGCCAAGGATCTTCTCGTCCTCCAAAGTCTCACCGGTCAGCTTGGCCTTCTCGTTGGTGCCGACGCCGAGCTCCGCGATGTTGGTGCCATCCTCCCCGTGCTCGGTGAGCAGCTCCATGAAGGTCATCCCCTGACCGCCGCGGGCCGAGGTCAGGTGGCCACCCTCGACCACCAGCTCGACGGGTTCCTCTGCAAGGCCGACGCCGGCCATCGAGCCGTCGACCACCAGGGTCCCGTTGCCATCGGCCGGTGAGATGAAGGCCTCGCCGCAGGGCAGGTTGCCGAACGCGCCCCTCTCGGTCAGCTCTCCCGCGTCCGGGATCGCCTCGCGGCCAGATAGCTCCAGCCGGAAATCGGTGCCGTTCGAGTCCGTGATGAGGGCCTCCGAGGCGCCGTCGAGCGCCTTCGCCACGGCATGGCCCCTGCGCCGCAGCCCCTCCATGTCGGCGCTCATCACGCGGGCGATCATGCCTTCCGTCGCTCCGGGCATCGTCGCCGCGCGTGCTCCGTTCTCAGTGGCGCGCTTGCGGGCGGCCGTGTGGGAGAGCGACTGGACGGTCGGCGCCATGAGCACGTCCGCGGCCGCCATCGCCTCGCCGACCGTCCTCGGAGGCTCCGCCGCATGGGAGGCGCGTTCGGAGATCACCGTCAGGACTGCCTCGGCGCCGGCGTCCGCAGCCTCCTCGCGCAGGCGCTCCCCGAGGTGCTGGGTTGCCGGATTGCAGACGACCAGGACCTCCTCCCCGTCCTTCACACCGAGGCAATCCCGCACCACGGCCCGCACCGCTCGATCCAGATCGTCCACGGCCGCACCCTAGATGACACCCGACCCGCCGCTACGATTTCTCCCCCCGCCGGAGTAGCTCAGTCGGTTAGAGCAGCGGAATCATAATCCGCGTGTCGGGGGTTCGAGTCCCTCCTCCGGCACTAGAGAAAGCCCCGCACGACGGGGTTTTCTCATGCCTCGAAGAGTCCGTGACACCGCCCAGGGCACCGAATGGGCAACGGATTGGGCAACGGGAGTGAGAGGAGACCCGCGTGACGGTTGTTCTGAGTGCGCTGACAAGGGATGCCGTCCTGCAGGCCTCGGACCGTCGCCTTGTCTGGATCCAGGATGGGGCCGTGATCGACAAGGACGACATGGCGAACAAGGCGGTGCTCTATTGCGGTCGTGTGGCTTTCTCCTATACCGGCGTTGCCGATATGGGCCGAAAGCAACAGCGGACCGACGAATGGCTCGCTGAGGTTCTTTCTCGAGCCCCTGGGCAAACGGAGGCGCTGCGACTCGTAGCCGAAGAAGCAACGGCGCGCTTCGAGGTGCTCGCCTCCATGCTGCCAGCGGAGCTGAGGCGTCATGAGTTCGTCGGAGTCGGATGGGCTCGCTTCCCACCCGAGCACCGGGAATTCGAGCCCTACTACTGCTGGGTCTCGAACGTCAGGGACGGGTCGGGCCAGCCGACGAGCCTGACGCCTGAGTTTCGATGGGGCGCCCTGAAACTCGGATCAACCGAGTGCCTCGCGGCCACCGCAGGACAAAGGCTGACTGATGAGGAATACGCCCAGACACTCTCCCGCATCGAGACGGCCCTGGACGGCGGGGTGCTCGAGCTGGGCGAGGCGATGGTGACAACCGTTCGGACCGTGGCCGAACACAACGACTACGTAGGGAAGGACGTCCTACTGACGTCGTTTCCCCGGGCAGCCGTTGAAACGCAGACGGAGGGTCAGTTCTACATCGCGGGACCCCCCGGCGGTGACACCGCAACGTTCCTGTACGTGCCCGAAGGGGTGAGCGACGGCACCCAGTACGGCCCGATCGTGACCTGCGAGGGCTGACTTCGCGCCTTGGGCAACCTCAACAACGACACTTGAGCTGGGGCTCCAGAGATGTGCCCGCACCAAGAGGATGGGATCGCTGGCCAAATCTGAGTCCTGAGGCGTAGGATCGCGGTGCATGAGGCGCGCTCTGACCGTCGTCGCCCTCTCGGTGCTCGCCGCGGCGGTGATCGCACCTGCCGCCCAAGGCAGGCAGAAAAACCTCTTCTTCCAGGATCTCAGCCTCAACGGCCCGTTTTCCGGGCAGATCTATTTCAGCGTGATCTATCGCGACAAGCACGGGAACGGAGGCAGGCCCGGGAACGGGAAGTTCACGCCGCAATGGGCGATCGGCTACCTCTTGGAGGCGCAGGTGAGCTGCAACCCGGGCGGCATGTCGGACCTCAGCATCTGGAAGAACTCGGGCAACCCGTCTTTCCCTTTCAAGCAGAGGCTGAACAAGGGACGATTCGCGAACAGGTTCGAGGCTGATCTGGACCCACAGCTACGTCCGCCGGTAGGTCAGGTGACCGGCAGGGTCACCCGCAAGGGCAGGGTCCACGGGGCGTTCGACGTCGAGGACTGGGACCCGAACCCGGGCAGCAGGGAGAACTGCGTCTCCAGCGGCTCCTTCTCGGCCACTCCCTGCAAAACGGGGGACCCCAGGTTCAGCGACTGGAAGATGCCCATCTGCCGCTTCCTGAAATAGGTGCTAGGTCAGCCAGGCCGCCGCCGGGCTGTCGGAGTAGTGCTTTGGACGAAAAGCAGCGATCCCTGATCCCACTGGCGAACCAACTGGCGAACAAGTGGCGAATAGGTCCCGCGAATCGCTTGCCTAAGCGGATTCCCGACCTCTCGTCGCAGACATACCACATCTAGAAAGCAGGCACGGCCCCGCCGGATCAGGCGCCAGCAGGCCGATTGCGTCCGATGGTTGATGACAGCCGACGGCTCGTAGGTGGTCGCTCGCGTGACCAACGGCGCAGAGAACGAACGCGTCGACAAACAGCTCAAGCATGAACGGACGATGCGCGAGCGGGAGGAGCTGCGGACGGTGATCGACGAGGCGATCCAGACCGTGCAGGACGGTATCTACGCGGCAGACGAGATCCACTCCGCCCTGCAGACCCCAAAGCGCACCCCCACGGCTAGGGAGACGTACGCCCGAGCGAAAGGGCCGCCCTCAGTACCAACGCGCAGCCACAAGGAGGTTTTTCAGGTCGATTTAGAGGGGCAGCCGGTTCACCTAGCTCCAGCGCCCGTTGTAGATGGCACCGAGGCGATCACTGATCCAATGCCAGATTGGGCCGAGAAAACGCCTGCCGGGAGGACTCTCGGGGATCGGAGGTGTTCGGATCAGGCTCATCCGCTGTCGGATTCCTTGGGCTAGGCGGGTCTCTTTGCACTGCACTAACGGCCCGCTGGACGCGGTTCGTTCGCCGGAGTCCGATCCATATAGCCGCCCTCGGGGCCACGCTCAGCGAAGGACACTTGGAGGTCGCCCTGGCCCGCAGGTCATCCGCGAGTGGTGCGCTGACGACGCACCATCAGAAACCGCTGCTTTGCATGGAAAGCGGCGCTTTTCGAGCCGACGCTCACTGCTTGTGCGAAGGGGCCCCCACGAGGTGGGGACGCCTCTCCGGACTGAGAGCGGCGTGATCTGTTCCGCGTACAGCTCGTCAAGACAGGTCTGGAACCGCGCGAGGCGGTGAGGGTGATCGCTCGCCGAGCTGATCGCGGACTTCGCGCCGTCAGCAGCCCCGCAGCTTGCGCGTCAGGCTGACCTTCCGGCCGTCCAGCGAGCTCGCGACCGCCTCGAGCTTGGCGCCGTTGCTCCCATCGTGCAGGCGGACCTGGATCGGCGGCTTGGAGTCATTCCCGATCTTCTTGCGGTGCAGGTAGAAGGTCGCCTCCTGCGCCTCCCCCCCGCCGACGACCATCGCAGTCGAGCAGTTCCGCACGTTCAGCTTCAGGGCCGGCCTCGAGCGGCACGTCTTTCCGGCGCATCTCGCGAGCCCGCTGAGCAGGCTCTGCAGTGAGGCCTTGACCCGCGCGTAGGCCGGGTCGGAGGCCGCGTTCTGCAGCTCGAACGGATCGTTCCGGAGGTCGTAGAGCTCCTGCTCTCCGGACCCGTAGTTGGCGTACAGGTAGCGGTCGGTGCGCATGCCCCTGAAAAACAGGGGTGGATTGTTCGCGTTCTTGAGCGAGGTCGGGTTGCCGTAGGCCTCGAGCTCGAGTCCGACCCCCGGCCAGTACCGGTTGCTCCGCATGATCGGGACGAGGGACCGACCGTCCTGCACGCGCCCCGGGTTCGCATGGGCGAAGTCGAGGATCGTCGGCGCGAGATCGATGTTCTCCACCAGCTGGCGCCGGTGCACTCCCTGCGCCACACCCGGGGCCCGGATCAGCAGCGGCACCCGGATCGACGGCTCGTATGGCAGCACCTTCCCCTGGAGGACCCGGTGCTCGCCGTGGAGGAAGCCGTTGTCCGAGGTGAAGAGGATCACCGTGTTGTTGAGCTCGCCCTGCTGGCGCAGGGTGCGGACCACGTTCTGTACGAGGTCGTCCACTCCGAGCAGCGATTCGGCCTGAGCGCGGTACAGGGCATCGACCAACGCGACCTTGCTCGGGGTCAGAAGCGGGAGCTTCTTGATGTCCGGCGGCTTGTCGGAGACGTCCGCCTCGTTGAAGTCGGGGGTCCGCGGAGCGGTGACGCCCGCAAGCGTTCCCTCGTGGCGCGGCGCGGCGCGCGGGTTGTTCCCGTAGCACTTGCAGGAGGCCGGCTCGACGTGCGGATCGCGCGGGGCGATGTAGAGGAAGAACGGATGGTCGATCGGGGCGCGGCGGCGGATGAAGTCGGCCGCCATCCGGGAGAACACGTCGGTCTGGTAGATGGCCGGATCGACGACGCTCGGCTTCGAGCCGTAGTGGACGAGGCGGCCGTTCTCGTTCAGCGTGTAGCCGTAGGCGGAGTAGTTGCCGCCCACGCGCCGGTTGTCGACCGTCCCGTCCCACTGGTTCCAGCCGGGCGGGACGGTGTGCGGATCGGGCGACCCGTAGTGGTTGAGGAACTTGCCGATCAGCCCCGTGTAGTAGCCCGCCCCCTGGAGCCAGACTGGAAGCGTGTTCCCCAGTGTCGGCGCCAGCTTGGGGTAGCCGCCCGTCGGCGGCTCGTCCCCCAGGACACCGTGGTTGTGGGCGTATTGCCCGGTGAGCAGCGTCGAGCGCGACGGGCAGCAGAGCGAGAAGTTGACGAACGAGTTGTCGAAGGTGACGCCGTGCCGGCCGATGGCGGCGTTCGTCTTGGTGAGGAAGCGCTGCTGCTCGGCCGACTGGTCGTCGTCGATGATCATCACGATGTTCGGGCGGCCCTCGGGAGCGTGCCCGCTAGGACCCGACCGAAGAAAGGCAACCGCTCCAAACACGCCCCCACAGAGCAGCGCGGCCAACAGCAACGCCACGAGCACTCGCCTGGTACTCCCCATCCCGCGACCATAACCGGGGCGCTAAACACGACCTTTTCTTCAGGTCCGTTCGCGGAGAACGCTGGCGGCACAGCTGCATGACGCCGCGGTCGATCAGATAGTACGGACGCCAGGCTCCCCGCCATCGGAGGCAAGTTCCGAGATCATGCCTCCTCCTCCCGCGTGAATGCGGAATGTGTGAGTTGCGAAGACCGGCGCTGCCGAGACAGCCGCTTTGGACGAAAAGCGGCGCTTTCTGATCGAAGCTACCCCGCTCAGTGCGAGTTAGGCGACCGGGCATGCGCCTGCTCTCGACTCACCTGACGAGGCTACGGCAGAATTGAGCTCGTCCGGATGATGTGCTCTGGCCAGCCCGAATCGATGCGGCTCAGCATCGCGTCGAATTCCTCACCGCTGACGCTTGCGCCCTCGACGTGGTACAGGCGGCCTCCGTCACCCTGGACCTCGGTCGGCTGCTCTCCGGTTTTCCCTTCGAACTCGTCGAGGATCTCCCGTCCGCGCTCGTCGAGTGGAACAAGTCGGATTACTCCCGCCATCGACCCGGATGCTAGACGGGATCGCGATCAGCGCCGGGGATTGGGCGATCGCAGCCGTGCCTCGGGCAGTCGCCAGAGGCCGCGTCGGACACGGGCAAGTTCCCGAGCGGACAGCGGGTAGTCAGTCGGCGAGACCGGCATGCTTAAGCGCGCGCCAGACGAGCTCGGTCAGCTCCTCGTCCTCGACTTCGTCCGGGGGATTCAGCCCGACGTTCATTCCGCCGCGATCCGCAAGCCTCGAGAGCAGGTCTTCGCTCGCCGTCGCCCAGAGTTGATCGCGCAGCGCGTCGGCGAGCCTGCGAGCGTCACTGCGGTCCACTCTTCGGACGGTACCAACAAGGATTTGCGTGCTCGGGGGTGGTGTGGCCCGCCAGCCAGAAGCGCCGCTTCGCATGGAAAGGAGCGCTTCCGAACTGGCGCTCGCTACTCACGCGCGAGGTCCCTCGGCGATCGAGTCGCCCGGGCTGAGTCCTAGTAGCCTCCGCCGCCCCCGGACGAGCCGCCACTGGTGCTGGAGCTCGCACCGCCGCTGGAGGATGCGCCGCTGGCGCTGCCGCCAGTGGTCGCCGCGGTCCAGGTGAAGCTGGTGCCGCCGAAGCTGTCGGTGACGCCATTGCCGGTGGCCTGACCCGGGCTGTCCTGGACGAACGTGTAGAGAGGCTTGCCGCCGAAGGTGACCTGGCTGCTGCCGTCGGGCAACTTCACGACGCCGAGCTTTGCCTGGACCGAGGAATCGCTCGAGGTCGGCTGACCGCTCGAGGGCGCCGCCAGGGGCAGCCAGATGCTGGTGCACTGGCCGGTGCAGGCGACCTTGGAGCCACTGTCCTGATTGTTCGTATAGAGCGTGTTCCCGTGGGAATCGACCAGGACATCGCCCGCCCCACTCACGGACTGCACCGAGACGGTGCCGCCGGAGGCGGCGTTGGTCGCGGCCGTGGAGCTGGAGTTGCTGGAGTTGTTGCTGCTGCCGCATGCGGCGAGCGCGATCGCGAGTATCGGAACGCTGGCGAGCACGAAGATGGAACGGCGGCTGTGACGCATGGGTTCTCCTTACCGTTTCTTCAGATCTCCGGGGGCTCCCTGGCGAGCTGACCCAAGTTACTACGCCATCGGCCCCCCCAGGGGATTGCTTGCCGACCGGCCCGCGCGCTTCAGAGTGTCTTAGGTACCAGCCGAGCAAGCGCTCGCCGTCACGGACGCCAGATCGACAACCCACGAGGCGCTGGAGCAGTCGCTTTGGACGAAAAGCGGCGCTTTGCATGGAAACGGGGGTATCCGCTTAAGACCCCCTGACGCCGCCATCGTGGGTCAAGTCCCATTTCTCCTAGCCTTTGTGGCAGTGGCTGCGACGCGAACAAAGCGAACACCCGTTAGGGGCCGGAACACGCGCGACTGGCAGCCGCGGTTCCTTCGCACCCTGGCCGCGACCGCCAACGTCTCACTTGCCTGCCAGGCGGCCAAGGTGGGCCGCGCTCGGGCCTACGAGGCTCGGCAGCGCGACGAGGATTTCGCCGTCGCGTGGCACGAAGCGCTGCAGGACGCTTGTGACGGGTTGGAGTCTGAGGCGCGACGCCGCGCGCTCGCCGGGTCGGATCAGCTGCTGATGTAATCCGCGTGTCGGGGGTTCGAGTCCCTCCTCCGGCACTTGGGAAAGCCCCGCTACGGCGCGGTTTTCTGTTGACGGGTTCTTCAGCTGGTGGCCTGGCCGCGATAAATCGGAACGCGGCATCGGCTATTGCTCCAGCCCAGCGGCTTCGACGGCCTGGGCGCGTTCACGAAACATCTCGGCCTTGACGATTTCTGACCCGCGAAACGTCGAAACCTGCCACCAATGCCCCTCAACCGCGGCAGCGCTACCGGGGGACGGCCCCTCTGAGTCATCCCAAGGAAGACCTTGTCGCCGGAATCGAGGATCTCGGTGGCTTCGATCGTCATCCCTTCGAAGGAAGCCACCCACGAACGCAGCCAGCTCCTCGCCTCCTCTCCGCGATAAGTCCCGGCGTCAGGCGCCTCGGGGCTGATTACCAACTCGAAGTCGTCGCCAAGCAGCCCTATCGGGCTGAAGTCTCCTTGGGCGTATTGCTCGAACGCGGCCCGGAGAGCCGCGACGTTCTCCTTCGACATCGCCCACGCAGTATCTCGCTGCAAGAGAGCGCGCGCGTCAGGCGTCCCGCTCGAGCATCCAGGGGATGAGCTCATGCACGAAACGGCGCTCGGGTGAGTCGGGCACGTCGGCGAACGCGGCCTCGAACGCGTCTTCAGCCGCCTTGGCGATCCCGAGGCCGAACTCCCGCGCGAAGTCGATGCTGCCGTGTCGGCGCATCAGCTCGAGGATCGCGGCGACGTCGCCCGGAGTGCGCTGCTGCCGGTCCATCGCCAGGAAGCGGCCGACCGCGCGACGGTCGTCGCCGCGCGCCTCACGCAAGAGGTGGATGACCATCAGCGTCCGCTTGCCCTCGTAGAGGTCGCCGCATGACTCCTTGCCGTACTTCGCCTCGTCCCCCAAGAGGTTGAGGAGGTCGTCGCGGATCTGGAACGCCGCGCCCAGGTAGAAGCCGAAGCGCACGAGCGGATCGGGATCGGCGCGGCCCAAGGTGCCGATCAGAGCTCCCACCCGCAGCGGATGGATCGTCGTGTACCAGCAGGTCTTGTGCATGATCAGGTCCAGGTAGTCGTCGGGCTCGAGCTCCAGGACGACGTCGCGACGCCAGCCCAGCTCCCGCGCCTGGCCCTCGATCGTTCGACGCGCCATCAGGTCGAACTCGTCCCCAATCCGGCCCGCTAGTCGGCTCCCGAGCAGCCGACGGTTGTCGCGGAGCGCCTCGCCGGCGAGGATCGCGAGCGCGTCTCCGGCGTTGAGCGCCAGCGGGACGCCGTACTGCGCGTGGAGTGTCGGCAGGCCGCGGCGCAGCCGACTGGCGTCCTGGATGTCGTCGTGGACGAGGAACGCGTTGTGGAGCAGCTCCAGCGCGACCGCCGACGGCAGCGCCTCATCGAGCTCGGCGCCAAACGCGACCGCGGTCGCGAGGCAGAGCGCCGGGCGAATCGCCTTGCCGTCCCGGCGCGGATACTCACCGACCAGGTCCCAGAGGTATTGACGCGGCTCGGTGTCGGGCAGGTAGATCCTCATGGCCTCGTGGGTCACCGCGGCATAGTTGGCCAGGTCTGCCTCGATCGACGGCACCGCCACTCGGCTCATTTCGAAACCTCGAGGCGGACGGGAAGGCTGACCTCGGGCATGCCGGTCGCCAGGATGTGGCCGTAGTAGGCGCCGGGGCGTGTCCCTTCTGGCACGGCGACGGTGACGACGATCTCGTGGCTGGAGCGAAGGTCGAAGCTGTCGAGCGTTGGCGGCTCGAAGCTCGCCGCTCGCGCCTCGACTATGGCGCCGTCGTGGGCGGTGAAAGCCGTCGCGCCCAGGCGGGCCGGAGGCCCGGGCGGACCGTCGAGGATGTGCACCCACGCCCGTCCGGACTCTGGATGGCCCGGCTTCACCGGGCCGAGCCGCAGCGGCTGGTCGTCGGCATGAACGCCGGAGTCTCGCTCGGCGACGCCCGCCTCGGCGCCGTCCATGGCCGCGTCGAGGAGAACACGCATCCATTCGCCCCACAACTCGAGCAGACGTTCGCCATCCGCCCGCAGGCGGCGAACCTCACGCGCCCTATCAGCCTCCTTGTCCGGCCCCGTGACGGGGTCCGCGCCCGCGCTGGCGTCCACGCCGTGATCCGCGTCCGCTCCGTTGAGCGCATCCGCACCGTTTCCCTCGGTCCCGTCAACCGGCTGTGCCGGGAGGTGGAAGGGAGACTGCGGCCGCGCGCCGAGCCGGCCCACCTCGAGAATGCGCTCGACCACGGCCGCCGCGGCCTCGAGGCCGGCGCGCTGGACGTCGGCCATCGTTCGCAGAGCAGCCAGCGGGTCGAACGGGTCTCGCTCAGGCACGAGCGACTGCTCCAGGATCGCCTGCTCCGAGCGGTCGGTAGCCGCCTGACGTACCCTCGTCGAGGCGTAGTTCCTTGATCGCGTTCGCCGCCTGCAGACCGCCGAGCGTCGCCGCCTCGATGCAGCCGGCGTTCAGCCCGGTGTCGATCCAGTCACCGGCCAGGAAGAGGTTGTCGAAGCCGCTGCCGTCGGCGCGCAGCCGGTGCCCGCCGCTGCCCGGCAGCGATTGGACGTAGCGGTCGGACGGATCGACGTTGGCGCGCCAGTATTGGGAGTCGAAGCGCGCCTGTCCGGAGGCGGCCGCTGAAGCGGGCCCGTGCCCGCAGAGCAGGTCCCACCGAAACCCGCCGTCGGCGTCCACGCCCCCCGGCCACAGCATCGGACTGCGACTTTCGAGGAATCGCACCGCATTGGCCCGCACGACCTCGCGCGGCTCCGCTGTCTCGCGAATCGCCGTCTCGGGCAGCGCCGCGCAGAACGACGTGGCGGTCAGTGGCCGTTCGTCGTCGGGCCAATCCTCGAAGGGGAGCGTCTGGCTTTGTGAGGCGAAGGTGTCGAATGGCTCACCGCATCCGGTCACGGTCGCGGCCGCTGAGCGCCAGCCCAGGGAACGCTCGTCGACGCGCAACCAGGTCTGGAACGCCTGGGTGGCGACCGTGCCGACCTGCTCGACCATCGATCGCCACCGCTCACTTGCGTCGAGCAGCTCGCCGCATGTGTAGGGCAGCATCCCCACCGACACAGCGAGCACAAGCGCGTCGTAATCCTGGCCCGCCGACAGGGTCGCTCGCGCCGCGTCGGGCCAGCCGCAGTTATGCGATTCGAGGTCGTGGCCCAGGAGCTCCTCGCCTGCGTCGAGCTGAGCCAGATCCGGTCGATCGGAGAACACGGGAAGGCCGCGGATCCGGACGAGTGGGTCATAGTCGTCACCGGCCACGTTCGCCTGTCGCCCCAGGCTGACCGCGCGAACCGACCGCCCGTCTGGCGCTAGGTGGAGATGGTCGAGGCGGTGGAAGAAGCGGAATCGCACGCCTCGCCGGCGGAGGGCTTGATAGAGCGGCGCGAAGACCACGTCGCCCATCCCGGCCCTCGTCTTCCAGAACATCGCGCCCTTGTAGTCGAGGAACATTCGCATCGTCAGATGGAGCGCCAGGCCGGCCGGGAAACGCGGACGGGTCGGGTCGCCGTCCTCATAGGCGAATGAGAGGTCGTAATGGCCGCGCACGAGCGGCGAGCCGAGCGCTCGCCGCGACGCCCCATGCTGCGCGAGCCAGTCGCGCAGGTCGAGGTGGTCAATCGCGTTGTAGCCGCGAACGGTCAATCGATCAGCGACCGTCCCGCGCAGCATGGTCAGCATGAGCTCGGTGAACTCGCTGCTCTTCCCAGCGGCGCCCCCATTTCGGGCCACCGCGCGCAGCCCCGCCCGAGCCCCTCGCAACAGCTCGGCGCCGGTCGACGCATCGTTCGGAGCAAGGCCGGGATGACCGGGGGACGACGTCAGCACCACTCGCGGCGGCGGCGCCGGATCGGAGGCCAGCGAAACGCCGAACCGCCCGACCAGCGCCAGCCCGCGTTCCAGGAAGTCAACGGCGCTGAGCTCATCGCCGCCGACGGCCCCTCCCGGCAGCCGGTCGTTCTCTGGAAACTGGGCTAGCCAGACCGAGGAATCGGTCTCCTCGGGGCGCCCTAGCCCGATTGTGCTCGCTGGGACGAACGCGTCGCGCCAGTCCTGGATAGGACAGGCTGGATCGGTGCTCGGTCGATCGAGCTCCTCATAACAGGACCGCAGCACGCGGAAGGCGTTGTCGTAGAAACCGAGCCAGACGTGCAGCCCATGCTCTTCGATACGTCCGTTGGGCCCGCGGGACGATGCTCCCTTTCCGCCCAGGCGCCAGCCGCGCTGATAGACGGTGACCTCCGCCGGCTCGCCGTCGGGGTCGCTCAGGCGCCACGCAGCGGCCAAACCGGCCATGCCGCCACCGAGAATGACGATGCGCCGCCTCAGGGCGGCGACCTGTCACCGACGACGTAGATGCCGATTTCCTCGAGCACGCAGGTGCCGGTGGGGTCGTACAGCGAGCCCGTGTAGGTGCCACTCGCAGTGCCCGGAGGCGGCTGGACCGACACGACTACCTCCGTGATCTTGCCCGCCTCGACCTGGGCCGGCGTCACAGCCAATGCGTTGGCGGGGAGCTGATCTTGGTCCCAATTGGAAAAGGATCGAGGATCAGAGCGGTCGGGGCCTGCTGAGCTGGGACGACCGCATGCTCCTCGTTGAAGCATGTGCGGCCGGACTCGACATCCGGCACGTCCAACCACCCGACCAGAATCGCGTTTGCCGCCTCGATCCAGGTCCGCGTCACGGTCGCCCACGTCCGCACCGCGGCTGCCACCAGATCGTCCAACGTGCCCGCCATCAGGTGTCGTTGTCGGGTTCGCCGGGCTCGGGTGGCCGCTTGCCGGGCTTGCCTCTCGCCGGACTCGGGCTGCTTGCCCTTGCTCTCGCCGGACTCGGGCTGCTTGCCCTTGCTCTCGCCGGACTCGGGCTGCTTGCCCTTGCTCTCGCCGGACTCGGGCTGCTTGCCCTTGCTCTCGCCGGACTCGGGCTGCTTGCCCTTGCTCTCGCCGGACTCGGGCTGCTTGCCCTTGCTCTCGCCGGACTCGGGCTGCTTGCCCTTGCTCTCGCCGGACTCGGCGAAAGCCTGCAGCACCGCGTTGTAAGTCCTCCACGCCTGCGCAGCGTCCCGGGCCGCCTGGGCCCAGGCCTTGGCGGTTAGCTCCACCCACTTACCGGTGTCGGTGGCCGAATCCCCGGCAAGCTGGGCGGCGCCCTTCTTCGCGAGCTCCCCGTAGGTTTCGATCGACTTCCGCGCGGCAGCAGCGGCATCGTCGATCGTCTTGTCGAGCCGGGCTTCCTTGCTCTCCGCCATCTTGGCTTTACCTCCCGCGGAGTCTATTGCCGCGCCGGGGCCCAGGCAACCGACCGCGGCCTCGATGACCAGGTCCATCCAGAACGTGTCGCAGGCGACGCTCGGCCACTTCGCGAGGACGGGGTCCGCGAAGAGGATCGCCTTGATTGCGCTCACACGCGTGCGCCCCTGGTGCTTGCCGCTCGTCACCCGCCGCACGTCGAGGGCACCCTCGTCGACGAGGATGTCCTTGGTCTGCTTGAGCAGTAGGTAGTCCAGGTGCACCCAATCCGGGTCGTTCTCCTCCTCGATGCCGTAGGTGAAACGCAGCGGTGTCTCGAGCAACTTCACGGGCGAGAGCTGGACCCTTTCGAGAAGGTCGCGGCGCCATCCGTGTGGGCCAGGGCCCTGCTGGTCGAGTCCACCGGGCCATTGCGCCATCTGCTTCTGGTACGCGCTGCACTCGTGCCAGCGTTGCGGATCGCAGAAGCGGCGCAGCTCGCTCGGGCTGGCATCCGTATGGAACTCCACCGTCACCCCGATGGCTTTGTACGGACCCTTGACGACGACCTCGCGGTCGTTGCACAGCGGCTTTTCGATCTCAGCCTGACTGAGCCCCAGGGCGGGTCCAGCCTGCTGGGCGAAGGCCTCCCAAGGATGGGGGGCCGACGCAACGCCGCTCAGCGAGGCCACCGACTCGAGTGCAGCACGCGTAGTGGACACCGCATCCTTCACGTCCGCCTCCGGGCGTCGGGCGTCCGTGATCAGCGCCTCAAGCAGGGTGTCGAGCGCCGCGCCGCGAACCATGAGCTCGTCCCGGCGCCTGCTGGCAAACCGGACCAGAGAGTCAAGTATCAGCAGGCGGGGTACGCGGATGGCGCCCTTCTGCACCGCCGAGGCGAGCGTCAGGATCGCGTCGTCAGGGTCGGCATAGCCAAGCTCGGCACGCAACTTCGAGGCGACGCCGGCGGAAAACGCGTTGAGGGCAGCGACGGTCGACCCTTGCGCGCGCCGCTCTTCCCGAGTCGTCTCGTCGCCGGCTTCGACCACTTTCAGAACATACTCCCGATGTCGCGCCAATTCCCAGGCCGAGTCTCTTCGCTGTCCTGGCGGTCTTTGCCGGTCCCGGTCGGGTGGTGTCGCCGCTTTCGTGTCCGACGCGACTCAGATTTCGGACCGGGTTTTCGCAGTCCGGCTGGGGGTCTAGCGCCGGCTTTCCGGCACGTGCGGCCGTCATCGACCTGGCCGCGGAATCGCTCGGGCAGGTAACAGAGTGGTAAGGAACCGGACCGGAACCAAGTGGACCCAAACGGATTCGATGGTCTCGAAACCGCGATCCAGTGGCGATTCCTCGAGTGCACTGGACTCGGCCGGACGGCGGCGAGGGATCATGATCCGCGTGTCGGGGGTTCGAGTCCCTCCTCCGGCACTCACGCAAGCCCCGCTCGGCTGGGGTTTTCGCGTTCTGACCCCAATCGGCGCCGGCGAGCCGGAGAAATCCGACCACTACGGCAGCGTGGCCGACTAGTCCGAGTTGAGGGGCTCCACGCCGAGCAGCTCGAAGGCGACGGTCTTTCCCTCGAGCGCCTCGGTGAGCGCGCGGCCCGCCGCGTCCTCCCCGTCTGCGTCCACCCAAGCGGAATGGGTGCTCACCCCCGGCAGGTTGCCGCCGGGCGCGTCGTGGCTCACGCCGGCGTGGCCATTGACGATCTGGATTCCCGCCGCGTCCAGAGCGCTGCGCGCCTCGTCGGATAGCCCGGGTTCGGTGCGGAACTGGACCTTGTACCGTGGCACGGGCGATGACCCTACCCGGGCCCGCTGGCCGCCGTCATCGGCGGCCCCGGCCTTCCAGCAGGGCGGCGTCAGCGCGCTCGACCAGCGTTTCGAGCGTGTCCCCCTCTCCCAGAACCGCGAGCCCGACCGATACGGGCACTCCCCCGGTCTCGGCGATGACTCCCCGGATCTCCTCGAAACGGCTGCGGGCGCCATCAAGATCGGTGTCGGAGATCGTGCAGATGAACTCGTCCCCACCCCATCTCACAACGGGGTCGTAGGGGCGCAGATTCGAGCGCAGCAACGCGACCAGATGGCGGAGCAGTACATCCCCCGCCGAATGGCCCTCACGATCGTTCACACCCTTGAGACCGTCGGCGTCGACGTACGCGAGCACCAGGGCCTGGCGCGCGCGCCGGGAGCGTTCGATCTCGTTGATGACCGCCTTCTCCCCCATGCCGCGACGGTAGGCGCCCGTGAGATCGTCGAGATGCGCGCGCTCCAGCTCTGAGAGCAGGTGCTCGCGGTCAGCCGCCGCGGCCTTACGGTCTCTTGCGGCCCGCGCGCGATCCGCGGCGGCCTGCATCCGATGGGCTGCCGCCTTGTCGCGCAACTCCGCGAGCGCCGCCAGAGCTGCGGCGGCCCGAGGGTCATCGCGTCCGAGGTCGTCCCCCAGCCGTTTCATTTCCCGGTCGTGCTCCTCGGCGACTCGGTCACGCTCCTCCGCTACCCGGTCCCGGTTCTGGGCGATCTCGTCGCGCTGCTCGGCCTGCTCGTCACGCTCGGAGGACACCTGGGATCGCACCAGTGTCGCCGCGTGCCGGTCGAGCGTGCCCTGGACACGTTCGGTGCGCGAGAGCTCATGCGTTCGGGCCACCTCCGCATCGCCGGTAGGTCGGCGGGCGAGGTCGCGATCCGACGCGGCCTGATCTCGCTGCGAGGCGCGCTGGTCGGCATCTGCCTGAACCTGGTCGCGGTCGGACGCGCTCTGGTCGGTGTCCGAGGCGGTCTGATCCTTGTCAGCCGTGGTCTGATCGGCAGTCGAGGCCGACTGATCGGCCTGTTGCCTTCTTCGGTCCCAACGCCAGCGCATAGGCGTTCCTTTCCTCCTTCGGACAACGGGAGCAATGCCCCCGCCGAATGACTCTATCGCCAGGCGAAGGCCGCAGGAGGCCCTTGCACGCGAGCTAGGATGAACGTGGTTTGGAGAGTCAGGAGCTTCACCCAGAGGACGCCGCGGACATGCGCGAGTCCGTTGCTGATGGGCAGGGCACGCTTCGCCAGGACATCTCGACCGCGTTGGTCGGCCTGTACAAGCAGCACTTCGGAAAGGGGCCGACGCGCTGCCAGACCTACCTGGAACCCAACCTGGTGATTGTGGTCCTGGGCGAGGGCTACACGGCGAGCGAGCAGACCCTGTTCGAGGCCGGCAGGTGGTATGAGGTTCGCAGCGCTCGGCAGATCTGGCAGGACAGCATGCAGGAGCTCTTCGTCACCACCATCGAGAAGCTGACCGAGCGCAAGGTCGCGGCCTTCCTCAGCGCCAACCGCCAGGACCCGGACCTCGCGGTGGAGCTCTTCGTGCTCGAGCCCGTCTCAGCCTGAGCCGGATTCCTCGCTTATTGCGGCGGCGGTGAGAAGGGCCGGCCGCCGCCGGGCCGATTCCGTGCGACAGTTGCGGTCCGGCACATGGCTCCAACCTGAAAGGGGAGACTATGGGCCTAAGACAAGCGCAACGCGACGTGAGTTGGTTGGTTCGCTCTCGGGCTCAGTTCGGTTCGATCGAGGAGCGGATCGACGAGATTCCAGGTTTGGACGACCAGGAGCGAGCTGCGCTGTGGCTTTACGCCTGGTCGCGGCAGGGCCACGGCTGGCAGCGCGCCACGGCCGACCAGCTCCTCGACTGGGTCGGAGGCAATCCCTAGGACGGAGTCTCAGCCGGATTGCTTGCGGAATGCCGGTGTTCTTGCTCGGCCCGCCGTAGGCGCGAATCGGAGAGAGCGAAGGCCTGCTCCAACTCCCTCAGCCGTACAGGACTCGTCGGCCGCGGACCGTGCATCTTGGCCCGGTAGAGATCACGCCGTTCCCGGTGGTAGCGGGCATCGACTCTCAGTTCGTCGAGGCGACGCCGTGAGGTCATCGTCCGACCTCCTCGGCTTCCTTGGCGTCAGTGACCGCCCACCCCACGCGCTCGATCAGCTGGGCCGCGTGGTGCGTGCTGGCCAGGTGCTCCGGTTGAACGTTCTCCGAGAACACCACGGCGGAGTCATGGTCTGCGCTCTGGTTGCTCAAAACGATGAGCGTGGGCATAAGTGTGGTCCTTCCTCAGCTTTTGTGCGGTCCTTCCTCAGCTTCTGGCGTCGCGCGAGACGAGCGGAACCCGGCGCTCGCGATGGAGGTGGTCCACCTCGTCCAGGATCTCGCGACGGGCGTGGAACTTGCGCTCGTATCCGCGCACCCGCTTGAGAGTCGCGAGATCGGCCCCCTCGAGCGCGGCCAGGAGCTCGCTGCTGCTGAGCGAGTCGTAACCCGGAAGCGGTTCATCCTGGCGAAGCCAGCGAAGCTTGTCGAACACACTCAAGCGATTCTGGTGGGTGTGCTCGTAGCCCTCGATCTTCGCGAGCTCCACCTGGGATCGACTGGAGAGCGACGCGATCACTTCCTTGGTCTTGAGGCTGTCGTAGCCGGAAACCGGCTCGTTGACGGTGGCCTTGGTCATTTTCTTGCCTCCAGTCGTGGGATCCCCGCCGGCATCGTTGATGGGGGCGGGATCGGCGAAGCGGATGGGATCGGTGACGCGGCTGGCATCGGCGACGCCGGAGGAATCTTGGTGGGTTCTGTAGCCATACAGACACACTACCACCAATTCATGAAATACTTTTCGGATATGGCAGCAGCGCAGGACTCGCAGCAACCCGCCCCCCGCTGGGACTTTCTGACCAACCACGCGCACGTCCTGGTCTGCGTCGCTCGTGACCCTGGCATCCGACTCCGCGACATCGCCGCCGCCGTCGGGATCACCGAGCGCGCCACCCACCGAATCGTCTCCGAGCTGGTCGACGAGGGCTACGTGGTGCGTGAGCGGCAGGGGCGAAGGAACCGCTACCAGGTCAAGACCAAGCTGCCGCTCCGCCACCCCCTGGCCGAGGAGCATGAGGTGGGCGATCTGCTGGAGGTCCTGGTCCGCAAGTGACCTTCGGACTCGCGCTCGCCCTGGCCTGCGCGCTGGCGACGAGCGTCTCCTTCCTGCTCAAGCAGCGCGGCGCCGTCTCGGCACCACCGGTGCGCGTTCGGCACCCGCTGCGAAGCGCCGCCGGCCTCTTTCGCTCCAAATGGTTCGCTGTGGGCTGGCTGGTGGCAGTCGGAGCCTGGGCGCTTCACGTAGGCGCCCTTGCGCTCGCACCGTTGTCGGTCGTACAGGCCGTCCTCTCCGCCGGGCTGGTCTTCCTCGCCGTGCTCGCCGAGCGGTTCTTCGGCTTCCGGCTCGGTCGGCGGCAGTGGACCGGCTTGGTCATCACGGCGGTGGGGCTCGCGATCATCGGCGTTACCCAGGGGGCGCAACCCAGCGATCCCCCGGGCTACGCACTGGCCGCGTTGATCACCATCGAGTGCGGCGTGCTCCTGCTCGCCACAGGGATCGCCGTGATGGCCGGCCGCCTGCAGGTCCTGCAGACAAGAGAGGGTCTCATCCTCGGCGCAGCCGCTGGGACGCTGTTCGGCATCTCGGACATCGCGCTCAAGTTCCTTACCCACGCCGTTCAGGACGGGGTGCTCGAGCTGATCAGCCCCTGGGCTGTTGCGGCGCTGGCCGCCTCGGTGATCGCCTTCTATGCGTCGGCCCGTGGCTTGCAGATCGGCCCGGGCGTCGAAGTCATCGCGCTCACCTCGGTGGCGGCGAACCTCGTCGCGATCGTCGGCGGCGTACTGATCTTCCGCGATTCGATCGGCAGCGGAGCGGTGCCGATCGCCGGACGGATGATCGCGTTCGGACTCGTCATTGCGGGCGCAGCCCTGATCCCCGCACCGCACCGAATCGCCGATCCGCACGGCGAGCCCGCCGAGGCCGCCAGCTAACGCAAGCGCTGCGTCGCGTTGGCCGGATTGGCGCCCGGTACGGTCGCCGTCACCTTGACCTTGGCGGATCCGAGGTTCTTCAAGGTGTTGCGCCCGGCGCGGCTGAGCCGTAGCGCGATTGTGCGCGAGGCGCCCGCCGCCAGGTCGATGCCGCGCTTGGAGCCCAGCTGCCTCTTCCCCTTGCTAGCCGTCAGCGAGATGCCGTCGCGGGCGGTCACCGCGCTCAGCTTGACCTTCAGCTTGCTAGTGGAGACGACTCCGCCCAGGTTGCGACTGAGGATCTTGACCGCGACCCCGGAGGGGCCGCCGCCGGTCACCACCAGCTCGCCAGACATATCGGTCGGGTGCACCGTGCAGAAGAAGCGGTAGGTGCCGGGGGCGAGGCGATCCGTTCCCGTCACCGGCGTTTGGCCGACGCTGATCGTGGCGGAGCGAAACAACGGCTGGCCGCCATGCCCATTCTTGACCGCGGTCACGTCGTGTTGCGAGGAGCCGGGATCGAGGTTCTGGAACGTCGCCACCGTTCCTTGGTCGATCGTGAAGCTGGCCTTGCCGTAACTGCAGCAGATGGTCGAGGTGGTGATCGGCTCGGAGGCGCCGAGTGCGTGGCCGGCGCCGAACGCGGCCGCGCCGATCACGGCCAGGGCCACGATCAACCTCCGCACGCCGGAACTCCTCCGTCCCTTCATCCCGCGGCTGCCACCTGGCCCGCGCCCGAACACCGGCGACCCCCGTTCCTCTAGCCGGTCAGCCTGAATCGGGCCTTGGCGGTCGAGGTATTGCCGAACCTGTCGGTGGCCGTGGCGGTGACGACGACCTTCCGGGACCCACCCGTGGCGAGCGTCGCCCTGATCCTCTTGCGCGCGGCTTTCGAGAACTTGAGCTTGATCTTGGTCCTGACCTTGGGATCGAGCGACAGCGTGGACCGTTTGGCGTCGAGAGCCTGGGAGAGGGCCCGCGACGTGCTCGATTGGCCGGCCCCGTTTCCGCCCTTCACCCTCGCCTGAAGGTCCACGGTGGCGGGCTTGTCGAGGGTCTCGCTGACCGCGGCCGTGCCGAGCTGCTGCTGCTTCTTCGCAGTCAGGGTCTGGACCGGGCCGGACTGTGGCTCCACGCGGAAGGCGCCCCTCATGAACGGGTGGATCCGGCAGAAGTACGTGTAGGTGCCGGACGGCAGATTGTCGGGCGTCTTCCAGGCGTCGGTACCGGAGGCCGGCGCCCCTCCGTAGCTGTCGGCGTTGCCGTTGTGACCGAGCTCGCCCGAATCGAATGTCACGGGCCCATTGGCGATCGGATAGGCGACGCCGGTCGTGCCGTTACACGGGTCCTTGCACGCCGTGATCGTGTGGAAAGCGCCGTACGGGTCATTGACACTGGGGACCGCGTCGCTGTTGTGGAAGGTGAGTGTCTGCCCAGGCGCGATCGTTGGCACGCTCTGGCCGGCGTTCGGATCTCCCTGGTACGCAAAGGACTGGATGTTGATCCCGTTGCTCGGCGCCGGTGAGCTCCACAACGACAACGGGTCGGGGGCGCCAGTCGAGTCGCCGCCGTGATTGCGGTTCTCGTCCAGGTGCCCGTGGGTCAGGACCTCCGTCTGCGGAATGTCCGTGGCCTGCGCGTCCTTGACAGAGGAATCGCCGGGGAGGGTCCCGTCATAGACGGCGACGGGCATGATCCCCATCACCTCGTACCAGTCGGCCCTCCGGGTGTCATAGGTCGCGTGCACGCTCACCTTGTCGCCCGCCTTCACCTGCACGCGCCAGGATGGCGGCGTCGCACCCATCGCCACGTCCCATGAGACCTCTCCGGCCGGTTCGTAATAGTGGGCGTCGGAGGTGAAGAGCGTGTTGGTCTGGTTGCCGCGGGTGTCGCGCAGCTGCGTATCGAGGCCGCCCGGGTGCAGATGCCCGGCGGTTCCGATCAGGGTCTCATCATGGGGCACGGTCCAGCTCTGGGCCGCTCCGAGGCAACCGTGGCTGCCCGCCGGCCATGAAGCCTCACCTCCCCCTCCGCCGCACGGATGAAGGTCCGCGGCCGGGGCCTGATCGGGGAACGTGTAGGTGCCGTTGTGGCCGTCCGCTCGCAGGGCGTCGAAGACCGGATAGATGCTCGGGTTCCCGGCGACGTCCAGCCACTTGGTGTGAACGGGGAGTATCGAGGCGGCGGCCGGTGAGGTGTCGGGGACGAAGTCGATCCGCCAGACGACGTAGACCTGGGCAGGCTGCGCGACCAGGTCGTGCAGCATGTCGTTCAGGATCCAGCTGTCGCCTGGCTGGCTCCGCCAGCCGAAGCCCTGTGGGAGCTGCTGGATCGTCTTCTCCTCCCCGACGGCGAACTGCGGGGCGCCGTTGACCGCCCAGACCGCATGGTGCAGGTGCAGGACGTCGACCCGCGGGACCGTTCCATCGGCGTAGATGAACTCGGGGTCGAAGCGGGTGATGTAGCCCGGGACCTGGGGCCAGAGATTCTGCTTGCCGAGACCGTCGTTCGCCGGTCGGAATCGAATCACGTTCTGGCCCGGGCTGATCGTGATCGGCCCGTAGCAGTAGGTGATGTGCTTGACGCCCTGGTAATCGACATGGGGTGCGGCGTCGGGCTTATCGGCGATCGACGGGCACCCTCCGTCGGTGGGCACGCCATCGGTGACGATTCCTGCTTTCGCCGCCGGCGCGGTCAGCAGCAGCGCGACCACCGCGCAGCCGAACCAGATCAGCCACTTGCGAACCCCGGGATGAATTGCAGCTTCCATGCTCGTCTCCCTCCGGGGGGCAACTTATCACGCCAGCTCCTTGAATTGACTTTCGGTCAACTCCGCGCATCCACCTTTATTTAGGACGGGGATCGGCCGATCAAGCTGGATCGGCCCGCGAGGTGAGCTCGGGCAGCACCCGCTCGCCGAAGAGCCTGATCTGCTCGCGCAGGCTGGGGAGACCGTCGACCTCGGTACCGGCCCAGGAGCGCAATGTGAATGGGTCGGCGAACGAAACGAGGGCGTGATCGAGGCCACCGGCGAAGTACGTCTCGGTCAGCCACCGCTGCCAATCGTCGGGCGTGCCGGCGACGACGAGGCGATCGGCGATTGCGTCCGGAGTCGCCGCGAGCGCCGCCCGTTCACATCGCCGGCGGCAAAGGCCTCGTTCACCGGAGCCATCTCTTCCGGGCTGATTCCGTGGCGCTCCAGTAGAGCCGGCGGCATCGAGGGGATGTAGAAGGCGGCGAGGATCCTGCCGGCCCGCCTCGCCGCCTCTCCGTTCGGTGCGATCGCCCCGAGCAGCGAGTCGCCAAGGTCGAGCGCCGAGCGGCTCCTGCCGGCCCGCTCGATGCCCGCCTCGAAACACCCGACGGCGTATCCCAGCGCCTCCGTGGAATATGCGCATGCGGTGTGCAGTCCGTCGGCGATCTCGCCTGCGAGCTCCATCGACTTGGGGCCGCCCATCGCGCCGATCTTCAGCGGCAGATGTTCCTGGACTGGCCTGGCCACGGTGCTGACACCGGAGTACGCATAGAACTCACCGGTGAAATCGATCGAGCCATCGTCGAGCAGCGTCCGCATGACCTGGTGCGCTTCGCGCAACCGGGCGATCGGCCGGGTTCCGCGCCACGGCACGCCGTATTGCTCGAGCATGGCGATGTTCCCGATTCCGAAGACGACCTCCGCCCGCCCGTCGCTGAGCTCGTCGAGCGTCGCGGCGAGCTGCGCCACGTAGGTCGGCTCGCGCATGAATATTGGTGCCACGCAAGGGCCCAGCCTGACCCGCTCGGTCATTCCCGCCGCCGCGGCAAGGAGCATCCAGGCGTCCTTGTGGTAGATCTCGTCCGCGCTGTAGCAGGCGTAGTAGCCCAGCTCGTCGGCGATCCGGATCGAATCCAGAAGCTCGTCGGCTGATTGCTCCGGCAGCATCTGGAAGCTCACAAGCACCGAGACCACCCTATCGAGGCCCCGATCACATCAGGGGATGACCGATCGGCGCTTCCGGGCCGCTACCTGGCCCGGGGAGCCCCCGGCACCGATCGAGGAGGCGGCGGCCGAGTGACTAGGATGGACCACCTTGCCGACGCTCGTCAAAGACCTCGGCCCGATCCTCGGTCTGGTTTCGTTCGCCCTCTTCCTGAGCCTGCTGGTGCTTTACATCCTGAAGGCGCGTGAGATCCGCCAGGTGCGAAAGGCCGCGCCCTTCCTGGCCGAGGGCAACGGCAAGCCCGAGGCCATGTCACGGCGGGCCCGCAGGAAGGCCGAGCGTCGCGGTCGCGTCGCTCCCTAGTGCCGGTGCCGCGGGTGGCCGCGGATCGTCAGCCACGACTGCCAGGTGATCCTCAGGATCACCGCCGTGATCGCCAAACCGATCAGCGGATCCAGCGCGCGCAGTCCGAGCGCGAGCGCCGCGGCGCTCACGATCACGGCGAGGCTGACGTAGGCGTCGGCACGGGCGTGGTTTCCGTCCGCGATCAGCGCCGGGCTGTCGAGCACGCGGCCCGCTCTGGTCCGGATCCGGGCCGCGACCCGGTTGCCGAGATAGCCGATGGCGCCCGCAGCCGCGAGGGCGCCGAGGCTCTCAACCGCCCTGGGGTGGATGAGGCGATCAATCGCCTCGAAGCCGGCAACGCAGGCGCTGACGAAGATCGTCAGCACCACGGCCAGCCCCGCCCACCGCTCCGCCCTCTCGCTGCGCAGGGCAAAGGCGGCCGCCAGGGGAATCGCCGTGGCGGCGTCGCCGAAGTTGTGGATCAGGTCGGCGAGCAGCGCGACGCTCGAGGTGGCGAGGTAGAGCAGCGTCTGCGCCGCGGCCGCCAAGCCCAGGACGAGCAGCGAGAGCAGGACGGCCCGGATCCCCTCGCGCGAGCGGCGGATCGATGGGTCCACCAGGCCGTGGCTGTGTTCGTGACGGTGCTCCCCGGAGTGAGTCGCTGCTTCGGTCATCTCAGAAGAGGCTAGAAGCGGAGGACCACCTTGCGGTCGGTAGGATCGCCCGCGAGCAGGTGCAGGAAAGCATCTGTCCGTGGCGAGAGGGGCTGACATCAAACGGTGCGCAGATCGGAGGAGGTCGGGGGGGCACCTCTTGCTCCTGCTCGCCGTCGCGACCCTGCTGATCGCGCTTGCCACGCCGGAGGCGCAAGCGGCGACGGTGACGATCGGAAGCCCGCTGACGGGAACGTTCTCGCCGGGAACCACGAGCATGTCCTCCACCTGGATCAACACCGCTCTGCCGCCTGGCGAAACACTCGCTTCTCCGAGCGACGGGACGATCGTGCGCTGGCGGATCGTCGGCGCCACCGGCGGCCCCTTCTCCCTGCGCGTGCTGACTCCGGCCGGTGGCACCACCTACACGGGAGCGGGCACCGGTCCTCCTCAGACCCCCACCACCAGCGCGACGCAGACCTTCCCGGCCAGCCTGCCGATCAGGGCCGGCCAGATCGTCGGGTTCGACGTCACGGACGCGATGGACGGATTCGCTCTGGCAACGGTCAGCGGCTCGACCTATACGGACTGGAACCCTCCGCTTGCGGACGGCTCGACGCTTCCGTACACCAATCCCTATGGCGCCGGCGCCGAGATCGGGTTCAACGCCGACGTCCGCTACTGCGTCGTTCCGGCGCTAACCGGTAAGAAGCTCAAGGCCGCGAAGCGGGGGCTGGCGGCAGCCGACTGCGCCCTCGGCAAGGTCCGGCGTCCGAGGAACGAGGCGAGACGCAAGAACGCGAAGTTCGTGAAGACGGAGAGCGCCGTCGCCGGCAGCTCGATCTCCGACACCGCGCCCGTCGACCTCATGCTCGGCAAGAAGCGGCACAAGAAGAACCGGTAAGGCCCGCATCCGGAGCCGCTGCAACGCCTAGGCCGGCTGGCGGAGCAGACCCGTCACCGCCGACGCCAGCCGCTTCCCGGTGGGCGTCAGGCGGTACTCGGCATGCGGGGGGCGCCCCGGGACGAGCCGGCGCCGGAGGATTCCGGCTGCTTCCAGCTGCTCCAGACGATCGGAGAGAGTCGTCGGCGAGATGCCGGGCAGCGACTGGCGGAACTCGTTGAAACGGGCGGCGCCGCTGGAACAGGCGTAGATCGTGCCCAGCGTCCAGCGGCGCTCCAGGAGCTCCGCGACCGAGCGGAGCTCGGAGGGAACCGGCGAACAGCTACGACACCGCGGCGACATCCGCTCCACGCTCGGCCGGCTCCAGGGCGTGCTCGAGCACCTCGTCGATGCTCATCACGGGATGGAAGGCCATCTGCTCGCGGACCTCCTCGGGGACCTCCTCGAGGTCGCCGCGGTTCCGCTCCGGCAGAATCACCTCGGTGAGCCCGGCCGCGTGAGCCGCCAGGACCTTCTGCTTGAGGCCGCCGATCGGCAGTACCCGGCCCTGCAGGGTGACCTCTCCGGTCATCCCGACCGTGTGCTTCACCGGGCGCCCCGTCAGGAGCGAGGCGAGGGCGGTGGTCATCGCCGTGCCGGCGCTCGGCCCGTCCTTCGGGATCGCCCCGGCCGGAACATGAACGTGGAACTCGCGGTTGAAGCCCGCGCTGTCGATGCCGAGCTCGTCGGCATGTGAGCTGACGTAGGAGAGCGCGATCCGCGCCGACTCCTTCATCACCTCGCCCAGCTGGCCGGTCAGCACCAGACCCTTGTCGCCGTCCATCGCGGTCGCCTCGATGAAGAGGACGTCGCCGCCGGTTCCGGTGACAGCCAGTCCGGTGGCCACACCCGGGATCGCCGTCCGCTCCACGGACTCCTGAAAGAACTTCTGCCGCCCGAGGGCGTCGACGACGGAATCCGCGTCGATGTCGATCGGCGCCTCGGACTCGCCGGAGGCGATCCGCGTCGCCTCTCGGCGCAGCAGCTTGCCCAGCTCTCGCTCGAGCTGGCGAACGCCGGCCTCGCGGGTGTACTCGGTGATCACCTTGCGGAGGATCGCGTCGGAGGCCTGGACCTCCTTGGTCCGTAGCCCGTTGCGCTCCACCTGGCGCGGCCAGAGGTAGCCGCGGGCGATCGCCAGCTTCTCCTCGGTCGTGTAGCCATCGAAGCGGATGACCTCCATGCGGTCCAGCAGCGGCGCCGGGATCGTGTCGACCATGTTCGCGGTCGCCAGGAAGACGACCTCGGAGAGGTCCACCTCGACGTCGAGGTAGTGATCGCGGAAGGAGTGGTTCTGCGCCGGGTCGAGCACCTCGAGCAGGGCGGCGGAGGGATCGCCGCGCCAGTCGGCGCCGACCTTGTCGACCTCGTCCAGCAGGATCACGGGGTTCATCGTCTTCGCGTCGCGGAGAGCGCGGACGATCCGGCCCGGGAGCGCGCCGATGTAGGTGCGCCGGTGGCCGCGGATCTCGGCCTCGTCGTGAATGCCGCCCAGCGAGAGACGAACGAACTCGCGACCCAGAGAGCGCGCGATCGACTCGCCGATCGAGGTCTTGCCGGTGCCCGGAGGGCCAACCAGGGTGAGGATCGCGCCGTTGGCGCGACTCTCGCCCTCGACGCCCCGGTCCTGACGCAGCTTGCGCACCGCGATGAACTCAGTGATGCGCCGCTTCACGTCCTCGAGCCCGGCGTGGTCCTCGTCGAGGACCTCACGGGTGTGCGCCGGGTCGAGCCGCTCCTCGGAGCGCTTCGACCACGGCACGGCCAGGAGCCAGTCGAGGTAGCTGCGGATCATCGATGACTCGGGCGACTGCTCGCCCTGGCGCTCGAGGCGCCGCAACTCGCGGTCGGCCTGCTCGGCGACCGCCTCGGGCATCTCGGCCTCGGCGATCTTCTTCTCGTATTCGCCAATCAGGTCGCCCTCATCCTCCCCGAGCTCCCTGCGGATCGACTCCATCTGCTTGCGCAGGAAGTACTCGCGCTGCTGCTTCTGGGCTCCGGAGTCGACGTCATCGCGGATCTTGACGCGGACCTGCAGCTCGGCCAGCCGCTCGCGCTGCATCTCAACGGCCGCCTCTAGGCGGGCCTTCACGTCGAGGGTCTCCAGCAGCTTCAGCTTCTGATCGCGTGAGAGGTCCGGGCTGAAGTTGGCGGTGTCGGCCAGTGCGCCCGGCTCCTCGATCGAGCGCAGGAACGCCCCGATGCGCTCGTCCGCGCCTCGCAGCTCGAGGATCTCGTCGACGACGGCGCGGTACTCGCGGATCAGCTCGGCGCTGCGCTCGTCCTCGGGGTTGCCGTCGTGGATCTCCTGCACGTCGACGCGCAGGTGGTCGCCGTCGTCGGGCTGCGCGGCGCCGGCCAGGCCGCGATGCAGGCCGACCACGGTCGCCGCCCATCCGCCGCTCGGCAGCTGGGCACGCTCGATCACCTCGGCGACCACGCCGATCCGGCCGAACTCGCCGTTCTGGCGCGGAAGCAGGAAGACACGCTCCTCGTCGCCGGTGTCGATCGGCAGCGTGGCCGTGACGCCCGGGAAGACGATCGCTTCATCAAGTGGAATCAGAAGAAAGGTCATCGCTAGATCCAGTTTCTGTAGTTAGTCCAGACAGGATAGCGTGTCGCCGGCGGCTACCCGGCCGGCTCGGGCGCGGAAGCGCGCGCCGCTGCCTGCTGCGCCCGGGCGCGGCCCCTGGCGTCTCTGACCAGACGGCTCAGGGTCTCCACGTCGTAGGCGCCCCGATGACGGCGCCCGTTGATGAAGAATCCCGGCGTGCCGGCGACGTCGCTCGCATCGGCGCTTGACACGTCCTCCGCGACGCGCGGCGCGTACACGCGCCGGCGCATCTCATCCCGGAAGCGCTCAACGTCCAGGCCGAGCTCCTCTGCATGGCGCTCGGGGTCGGGAGCCCCGAGCTGGTCCTGGTTGTGGATGAGCTTGTCGTGCATCTCCCAGAAGGCCCCTTGGGCGGCGGCGGCCTCGGCCGCCTCCGCCGCGTTCTGCGCGTTGGGATGGACATCGTTGAGTGGCAGGTGGCGCCAGACGTAGCGCAGGTCGTCGCCGAAGTCGTCGAGCAGCTCGCGAATCACCGACTCGGCTCGCCCGCAGTACGGGCACTCGTAGTCGCCGTACTCGACCAGAGTCACAGGCGCGTCGTCAGAGCCGCGGATGTGGTCTCGTTCGGGGTCCACGTCCTCGGAGAGGTCGAGCAGGTCGTCGTACGTGCCGGCGATCTGCCGTGCCCTCACCTCAGCGGGCAGCCTGCGCGTCACCTGGAAGACGACCCAGGCCAGGAAGGGCGCCACCAGCCCCGCCGCGAGGACGCCGATCTTCGCCTCCTCGAGCTGCTGGCCGCCCAGTGCGATGCTGGCGATCAGAACGGAGACCGTGAATCCCATGCCTCCGACGGTCGCGCCACCCAGGATCACCGGCCAACTCAAACCGCGCCGCAGACCCAGCAGCCACGACCTCGACGCCAGCCAGACGGTGCTGACGATGCCGACCGGCTTCCCAACGACGTAGCCGAAGAAGATGCCCAGGGTGATTGGGGAGCTGACGGCGTCGCCGAGCAGCTGGCTGTCGAAGTGAACCCCGGCGTTCGCCAGCGCGAAGACCGGCACGATCACGTAGCTGGTCCAAGGATGCAGCAGGTATTGGAGCCGCTCGTTGGCCGAGATCGCCGAGGCCACACTGCGCTGGGCGGACCGGGCGAGCTCCGGGGTGGGCTGCTCGCGGAAGGAGCGCGCCTGCTCGGTCACGCGCTCGAGATCATCACGCTCCGGCGGGTAGGCGCTGGTCACGAGGCCCACCGCGAGGCCCGCGACCACCGGATCGATCCCCGACTCGAAGAGCGCCACCCAAAGCGCGACTCCGGCGACGATGGCCGCCTCGTTCCGCCAGATGCCGCGTACATAGCGAAGGCCCAGGAGGACGCCGAAGAAGACCACGGCCAGCGCCAGGGGCAGCAGGTCGACGTGATCCGTGTAAACGGTCGCGATGATGGCCAGCGCCACCAGGTCGTCGACCACTGCGATCGTGAGGAGACGGAGCCGAAGCCGGGTCCCCCGCGGCGCCAGGAGCCCCAGCACTCCGAGCGCCAGGGCCGTGTCGGTGGACATCGCCGCGCCCCAGGCGTGCGCTCCCGAACCCCCGGCGTTGAAGGCCGTGAAGATCAGGATCGGTACCGCCATCCCGCCCAGGGAGGCGAAGACCGGGATCGCCAGGCGCTGGCGCTCTCGGAGCTCCCCGGTGTCGAGCTCGCGCTTGGCCTCGAGCCCGACAACCAGGAAGAAGAAGGTCATCAGACCGCTGTTGACCCACTCGCGGAGGTCCATCGAAATCCCGCCGCTCCCGATGGTGATGGAGAGCTTGGTGGTCCAGAACGACTGGTAGGAATCCGACCACGGCGAGTTCGCCCAGATCAGCGCCACCGCCACGGCCGCCAGCAGGGCGACGGCGCCCCCCGACTCGGCGCTCAGGAAGTCCCTGACGGGTGACGCCAGGTTCCGCGCCCAGGCCGTCTTGCCCGTGTAGGCCGCAGTCGCCGGCTGCGCGCTCATCCGCTCAGCCTACGCGCGAGCTCCAGCGGCTAGGCCGGCGCCAGCTTCGCGCGGTCGAGCAGGCGATCGATGTCGCTCTCGATGCCTGCGGTCAGGACGTCGACGTCGGGGGCGTGGTCCCGGTCCCCCGTGACTCCGAAGTAGAGCTCGCCGTCGTAGGAGAAGATCGCCACGACGATCCGGATTGTCCCCACGATCGGGACAAAGGGGTACGAGGCGACGAGCTTGCGGTCGAGCGTGTGCAGGGCGACCTGCGGGCCGGGGACGTTGGTCGTGGCGGTGTCCATGTTGAGGCGGGCCGAGCGGGTCGCCAGGCGGCTGCCTAGTGCGAGCAGCATCGGCGGCGCGAATCCCGAGAGCTGGGCGAGGGCGTCGCCGGCGATGGCCTGTCCCGACGACTTGATGCCGTCCATCTGCTCGCGGATGGCGCCGAGGCGCTCGGCCGGATCGTCGATGCCGACTGGAAGGCGTGCGAACACCGCCGAGACGCGGTTGTTGTACTCGCCACGCTCCCCCGGGGCCCGCACCGAGACCGGGACCATCGTCCGCACGGCGGTGTCGCGCGTGATCGCCTCTCCCCGGCTCTCCAGCAGAGCCCGGTAGCCGTTGGTGATCAGGGTCAGCACGACGTCGTTGACGGTCCCTCCAAGCTCGGAGCGCGCCCGCTTGACGTCGGCGAGCGAGACCCTGGCCCAGCTCCAGACCCGGTGCGGGCCGATCGGTCCGGTCAGGGACGAGGTCGAGGGACGAAGCGCCGGCGCGGCGGCGAGCAGAGCCTTGGCGCCCCCGGCGAACGCCCCGAGGACCTCCCTGGGCGCGCGCAGAGCGAAGCGAACCTGTGCGGCCGGGTCGTGGATGCGATGCCGCGCGCTGTATGCGATCAGCTCCAGTCCCGAGGGCTCCGGATCCGCATGCCAGACCTCACCATTCGTGGTCTGCTCAGGCGTCCCGCCGAACATCAGCGACATCATGTCCGTGGCCGCGACGCCGTCCACCATGCAGTGATGGACCTTGGAGAGCAGGGCCCAGCGAAGGTTCTTCAGCCCCTCGAGCATCCAGATCTCCCAGAGCGGCTTGGAACGATCGAGGTGTTGGGAGAAGACCCGGGCGGCGGTCGCCCGCAGCTGCTTCTTCGTGCCGGGGGCGGGCACGGCGCTGTGGCGCAGGTGGTAGCCGATGTTGAAATGGGGGTCGTCGACCCAGACCGGCTCGCCCATCCCCAGGGCAACGAAGCGGACCTTCTGGCGATAGCGCGGAGTCAGATGAAGCTTGCCCTCCACCATCGCCCGCAGATCCTCGAACGGCGGCGGCGGGCCCTCGAAGATGCTCACCCCGCCGATGTGCATCGGCGTCACGTCGTTCTCGACGTGCAGGAACATCGCGTCCTGAGCGCTCATCGCCTGGATGCCGCCACCTCCGTCCGCTCAAGCAGACCCTGCAGCTGGCGATAGACAGCCGCGTTCACCGCCATCCCGCAGTGGCTTCCCGCCACCTCGACGCAGCGCGCGTGCGGGTCGAGGCATGCCCGCCAGTCCACGATCCCGTCGCTGCGGGAATACACGGCGAGCGCCGGCAGATCCTCATCGAGCGGCGCCTCCAGCAGAGGACGGAACTCAGCGCAGCACGCCCCGTCCGCGCATTCGGTCGAGAAGACCCCGCGCACGCCGAGGTCCCCGATGCGGGCGAAGGAGCGAACGGTTCGCAGGACCGGCGCCGAGACGGCGAGCGGGTCGCGGACGGGCGAGCCCAGCATGACCACCCCGGCGACGGAATCCGGCTGGCCGGCCGCTAGCGCCCGCCCCAGGGTCCCGCCCCGGCTCTGCCCGATCACGACCGGCGGCCGGTCGAACTCGGCGAGCTTGGCCTCCAGGCGGGTGAGCTCTCGTCCTGCGCAGCCGACGTTGACCCTCATGCCGCTACCGCGAACCCAGTGGCCGCGGCGCCGCAGCCAGCCGGCCATCGCGGCGAGGGAGACGTCACCGGCCAGAAAGCCGGGGATCAGGAGGACCGGGTGAGGGTCGCGGCCGGGCGGGACCCTCAGGAACCGCGGCGTCGCGAACAGCCTGGCGAGCTCCAGCCCGTAGCGCAGCTCTCCTCGGACCGGAGCGCTCACGGGCTCACGCTCCATCGTTCGCCTCGCGGTCACGACAACCGGATCCTACGGGCTTGGGTCGCGGGATCTGATCGCGGCTGGTCAGCGCCCGTTCTTGGCCTGCCAGAAGGCGACCTCACCGCCATCGGGTGCCGCGACGATGGTGCGCCATCCCTCCGGCCCCTCGCGAGGCCCGAGCAGCACCTCCGCGCCGAGGTTTTTCGCCCGATCGGTGCTCGTACCGACGTCCGTCACCTCCACGTATGGCAACCAGAGCGGTTGCTTCGCCTCGCACTCGACCACCCCGCCCCCGAGCCGGTCGCCCATCCCGAGCGCCAGGTATGAACCCACGCCGGCATGAATGCGCTCCGGGCGCCACCCGAAGAGCTGCGAGTAGAAGGCAACGGCGCCGCTCAGGTCGCCGGTGTGAAGCTCCAGGTGGATGACAGAGTTGGCAGCGGGCGAATTCATTCCCTGCCACATAGACCGGGGCCGGCGACCGAACTCATCGGTCGGCCGATGAGTTTCGCCGGTGTGGTCCGTCTACTCTCCAAGGAAGCGATGGGTCCTGCGCCGACAGAGTCAACAGTGGAGCAGCGGGAGCTGCTCGAGACCGCCCGCCAGGGCAGTGAGGACGCCTATGCGCGCCTGATCGAGCCGCACCGCTCGGAGCTCCAGGCCCACTGCTACCGCATGCTGGGCTCGGTGCAGGACGCCGAGGATGCACTCCAGGAGGCGCTGATGCGCGCCTGGAAGGGACTCGACAGGTTCGAGGGCCGCAGCTCGCTGCGCTCCTGGCTCTACCGGATCGCGACCAACACCTCGCTCGATGCGATCGACCGCCGTCCCAAGCGGATCCTGCCGATCGACTACGGGCCCCCAGCCGACCCGCACGGCGGCGTCGGCGAGCCACTGGTGGAGTCGGTCTGGATCGAGCCGTTCCCGGACGAGACGCTTGGCATCGAGGACGGCTACGCGTCTCCCGACGCCCGGTACGAGCAGCGCGAATCCGTTGAGCTGGCCTTCGTCGCCGCCCTCCAGCTGCTTCCTGCGAACCAGCGCGCGGTGCTGATCCTGCGCGAGGTCCTCGGGTTCTCGGCACAGGAGACTGCGGACACCCTCGAAACCAGCGTGGCGTCGGTGAACAGCGCGCTCCAAAGAGCCCGCGCCACGGTCGAGAAGAGGCTCCCCGAGCAGTCACAACAAGAGACCCTGCGCCAGCTCGGCGACGAGAAGCTGCGCGAGCTGGTCGAGCAGTACGCGGACGCCTGGGAGCGCAACGACGTCGACACCGTCGTCTCGATGCTCGCCGAGGACGCCGCCTTCACGATGCCGCCGATGTCACGCTGGTTCCAGGGACACGACGGGATCCGGGGCTTCCTCGAGCGCTGGTCGATGATTCCCGACTGGGGCTGGAGGTCGCTGCCCATCACCGCCAACGGGCAGGCGGCACTCGCCTTCTACAGCTGGGACACCGAGCAGGGCGCGCGGGTGCCCTTCGCGGTCAACGTGCTCACCTTCGAGGGCGAGAAGATCAAGGAAGTCGATGCGTTTATCCTGCGCGGTTCGCAGGATCCGGATCCCGAGGTGCAGGCACGGACGCCGGAGCAGCCCGCCGACTACGAGAAGCTGGCGCGGGCCTACGAGCGCTTCGGGCTTCCGACCACGCTCGACTGACTTCACCGCGGCTTGACTTCGAGCGCGGTCGAACTTGTACAAACAAGCGATGAGTTTCAGGGGGATCGCCGGTCGTGATTTGAAACGACCCCCTTTGGTATTAGGAGGCCAGACCAGATGACGCAGGCACAGGGTGGAAACAAGCATGAAACGGGTGGCTCCTCGGCTTCGCCTGCGGGGCCCCCTCGCACGAGCGACCGGTCCAGGTGGATCGCTCTCTACGTCCTCTGCGCGGGGATGCTGATGATCGTTCTCGACATCACCGTCGTCAACGTCGCGCTGCCGTCGATCAAGAACGACCTCGGCTTCAGCCAGTCCAGCCTCGCCTGGGTTGTCAACGCCTACCTGATCACCTTCGGCGGCCTGCTGCTCCTGGCCGGCCGGCTCGGCGATCTGCTCGGCCGCCGGACGATCTTCCTGATCGGCCTCGCGGTCTTCGTCGCGGCCTCGATCCTCTGCGGCGCCTCGCAGAGTGAGGGGATGCTGATCGGTGCGCGCCTGCTGCAGGGAATCGGCGGGGCGATGACCTCGGCCGTGATCCTCGGAATGATCGTGACCATGTTCCCGGAGCCGAGGGATCAGGCCAAGGCTGTCGGCGTCTACGCCTTCGTAGCCTCCGCCGGCGGAGCCGTCGGCCTACTGCTCGGCGGCGTGATCACCCAGGTGATCAGCTGGCACTGGATTTTCTTCATCAACGCCCCGATCGGCCTCGCCACCGCCCTGTTCTCCAGGCGCCTGCTCGAGAAGGACCAGGGCCTCGGCTTCCGCGAGGGCGCCGACCTGCTCGGCGCGGTCCTGATCACCACGTCGCTGATGCTCGGCGTCTACACGATCGTGGAACCGGCGGCCAAGGACGGCTGGGGCGCGGCCACCACGCTCGGCCTGGGAGCGGGCGCGCTCGTGCTGGGGGCCCTCTTCATCGCCCGCGAGTCAACCGCGAAAACCCCATTGATCCCGCTGCGAATCTTCCGCTCGCGCAATGTCAGCGGTGCCAACCTCGTGCAGGTCCTGACCGTGGCCGGGATGTTCGGGTTGTTCTTCATGGGCTCGCTCTACCTGCAGCTGGTCCAGGGTTATGACGCCCTTCAGATCGGTCTCGCCTTCCTGCCGGTCACGATCATCATGGGCACCCTTACCGGCCGCTACTCGGAGCCCCTGATAACGCGCTTCGGCGCCAGGCGGCTGCTCTTCCCCGGCCTCGGCCTCGTCGTGGCCGGGCTGGTCCTGTTCACGCGAGCACCTGTCAACGCGAACTATTTCGTCGACGTGCTGCCGGTGCTGATCCTGCTGGGCACCGGGATCGGGATCTCCTTCCCGGCGCTGATGACGATCGCGATGTCGGGTGCGACCAGGGCCGACGCGGGACTCGCCTCTGGCCTGGTCAACACCTCGGCGCAGGTCGGCGGCGCCCTCGGCCTGGCGGTGCTGGCAACCCTCTCCACCTCCCGGACCAACGACCTGGAGGCGGCCGGGCACTCGACCGCATCGGCGCTGACCAGCGGCTACCACCTCGCCTTCTGGATCGCAGCCGGCCTGGTGGTCGCGGCGATCGGCGTCGCCCTCTGGGTGATCCAGCCCGAGGAGAAGGCCGCCGAGCAGTTCGCGCAGGACGGAGCGCCGGGGGAGATCGCGCAGGTCGAAGAGACAGCCTACTCAGAGGCCGCCTAGGTCCCTCCGATGGACGAGCGGGTCAAGCGCGCGCTCGAGAACGACCGGACGATCGACATCACCACCACGGGCCGCAACAGCGGCCGGCCCCAGCGAATCGAGATCTGGTTCTACCGCCATGACGGGCGCATCTTCCTGAGCGGCTCTCCCGGCACTCGCGACTGGTACGCGAACCTGCTCGCCGAACCCCGGTTCACCTTCCACCTGAAGGACAGCGTGCGGGCCGACCTGCCCGCCGTCGCCCGCCCGATCACCGACGAGGACGAGCGGCGCGAGGTGATCGCCGGCATCCTGAAGGAGCTGGGACGCGGTACCGGATCGGTCGAGGACTGGGTCCTGAGCAGCCCCCTGGCGGAGGTTGAGTTCCGCTAGTTCGTTAGCGTGCCCGCCTGTGAGTTCCGTACGGGGACGGCGGACGCTGCTGCCGCTCATGCTGGTGACGGCTGCACTTGCTGTGGCCGGTACCGGCTGCGGCGAGAAATCCGAGCCGTCGATTCACGCTCCGACGACAGCGGCTACGACGACCACCCCGGCCGCCACGACGACCACTCCGCCCGCCACCGCGCCACAGACTCAGGCTCCCACTGCACCGGTCCCGAAGACCACACCTTGAGCTCGCCCGCTCAGCGCGACTGGGCGCGGAGGAAGTCCGCGAGCTCCCTTGCCTGCTGGGCGGGGTCGTCCGAGCGCGGGACCGCGGTCGGACGCGGCGGCTGCTTGGCGCCATCGGCCTTGGTCGGCGCGTCAGAGCCGCCATTGGACCCGAGCGCAAAGACCAACCCGCCCGCGACCACGGCTAGGACGGCGACGACCACGGCGACCCGAGTACTGAGTGAGCGGCGGCGGGCCGCCTCCACCGGGTTGGGCCAGCTGGCGGTGGCGCCCCCGGCCGGTATCTGCTTTGTCCTCGCTTGTGACTTGATGCGTCGGACGACGGCGGCACCCTTCCCGCCATCGACTTCCGCCAATGCTTCGCCGAGCGACCTGGCATCGCTGAATCGCTCGTTCGGGTCCTCGCGAAGGCAGCGGCCGATGATCTCGCGCAGCTCGGGCCCGCGGTCCTGCGGCAGGAGCTCGTCCGCCACGACCCCGCACGCGTAGACGTCGACCGCCGGGGTGATCTGGCCGTCCGCCAGCTGTTCCGGCGCCATGTAGCTGGCCGTTCCGATCACCTTGCCGGGCCTGGTCATGCGGGTGGTCTCCTCCGCCGCGCGAGCGATCCCGAAGTCAGTGATCTTCAGGCAGCCATCCGACTCGCGCAGGAGCAGATTCTGGGGCTTGATGTCGCGGTGGATGAGGTTCTTCGAATGGGCGTGGGCGAGCCCGTCGCAGAGCTGCCCGAGCAGGCGCAGGGACTCGGCCTTGGCGATCGATCTCTTCCGGCCGTTGAGGCGGTCGGCGAGTGTGCCGCCGTCGACGTGCTCCATGACGATGTAGGGGCGGTCGTCCTCCTCGCCGACGTCGAACACCTGGACGACGTTCGGATGGTCGAGGCGCGCGGCGAGCCGCGCCTCTCGTGAGAAGCGCTTGCGGACCTCGTCGTCCCCGGCGTAGTTGTCGGCGAGCAGCTTGATCGCGACCTCGCGGTCCAGCTTCAGGTCGTGGGCGAGATAGACGGTGGCCATGCCGCCGTGGCCCAGCCGGTGCTCGAGCTCGTAACGGTCCGCACCGAGATGGCGGTTCATCCGGGCTCACCCTTGAGCTTGGCCTTGCCCGGCGGGACCTTGCCGCCGTGCCCGGGCGGCTTCGGCTTGTGGTTGTCGCCCTGGTGCTCGCCGCCGTGATCCTGGCCGCCTTGGTGATCGCTGTGCGACTTCTCCGGCTTCTTCTTCTCCTCGGGCGGAGGTGCGGGCGGCGGAGGGCAGTTCACCTGGTCCACCAGGTCCCCGGCGACTGCGTCCACGCCGGGACGCAGGTTCGCCGGCAGGTCCGACTCCTGGACCGCTGTTTTCAAGTCGTCGGCGGCGTGAGCCGCGTGGCAGGTGTCCCCGCCGTCGAGGTCCGACGCCACCCGGTCGCTGAGCTTGGCGAGGCGATCGGCGGTGACGGCCGACACCGGGGGCGGTTCCGGTTTGGTCGTGTCCGTGCCGCCGGAACCGCAGGCGCTCAAAACGAATGCCCCCGCGGCGAGCGGAATCGCCAGCCACCATCGCATATCAGCGACCACCCCGAGCCCTCTCCTGGAAGCCGTGGCAGCTCGTCACCGGCAGGCGCGGATAGCGCGGGAACTCCGGATCCGTCCTCGACCGCTCGCAGAGCGAGAAGCTCGACCCTCGCGTGTTCCGGATCACCCGCTGGTGCCGGCAGCGGTCGCAGAGGCCGGCGTCCGGACGGCTCACCGCTCCGCTTCTGGCTCGTCGTCCTTCTCCGCGACGACCTCGGCCTCGATCGCAGCCGCCTCTTCCCCGAAAAGGGCCCGCTTCAGGCCCTCGGCGACATATTCGCCGCCCCGCTGGGCCCGTTCAATGGGCTCGGTCAGCTTGACGACGCGGGAGAGGAGCTCGTTCATCCGGTCGGCTTGCTCGAGGGCCTGGTCGGCCTGGCGCCGCATGATCTCGAGCTGCTCGCGCGAGACCTCCATCAACTCGTTCGCCTCACGGATGCTGCGCTCCATGTTGCGCGGCAGGTCGATCGCCGTTCGCGCGACCGAGATCGGCCAGCTGACGAGCTCTCTGAGCACAGTTCGCAGGGTAGTGAAGCCGATCGGGGAGGCTGCAAGAGGTCTTTACTTCACTTTGTATAGTCGTGGTATGCGCACCTTCCGGCGCCTCCTCGGCTTCCTGCGTCCCTATCGCCGCCCGCTGATCTGGTCGCTGCTGCTCGCTTGGCTGGCGATGTGCATGACGGTGCTGATCCCGCTGCTGATCGGCGGCACCGTGAACGCGATCGAATCCGAGCATCGCGACCGGATCCTGCCGCTGGTCCTGGCGCTGCTCGGGGCCGGCGTCCTCCGCCTGGGGCTCACCGTGGGCCGAAGGCTGATCGCGGGCAAGGTCTCCCTCGCCGTCGAGTACGACCTGCGCCAGGTCTTCTACGAACACCTGCAGAAGCTGGAGCTCGCCTTCTACGACAGCCAGCAGACCGGCCAGCTGATGTCGAGGGCGACCGTCGACCTGCAATCGATCCGGTTCTTCCTGGGCTACGGGTTGATCTGGGTGAGCCAGAGCGCGCTGACGATCCTCTTCGCGGCCGCCGCGATGATCGTGCTCGACCCGGTGCTTGCGCTGCTCGCCCTGGCGCCCGTGCCCTTCCTTGTGGCGACCGCGACCCGCTATAGCCGGCGCAACCGCCCCGCTGAGCAGGAAGTGCAGCAGCGCATCGGGGAGGTGACCGCGAGCGCTGAGGAGAGCATCTCGGGGATCCGGATAGTGAAGGCGTTCGCCCGGGAGCGACACGTGCTCGGTCGGTTCACCCACTCGGTGAACCGCGTCTTCGAGCAGAGCATGGTCTCGACGCGCCTGCAGGCGTTCTACACGCCGCTGATGGGGTTCCTCCCAAATCTCGGGCTCGCGGCCGTGCTCCTGGTCGGCGGGCTCCAGGTCATCCACGGCCACACCAGCATCGGCCATCTGACCGCCTTCTACGCCTACGTGGTACTGCTCTCGGGCCCGGTCCGCTGGCTCGGCATGTCCCTGAGCATGGCCCAGCGTGCCGTCGCATCCGGCAACCGGATGTTCGAGATCCTCGATCGCGAGTCGTCGATGGAGAGCGCGCCGGGCGCGCCTCCGTTGCCGGAGGGCCGCGGGCAGGTCTCGCTACAGCGGGTGACGCTCCGCTATGACGGCGCCGAGCCGGCGCTGACCGGCATCGACCTGGAGGTCGACGCCGGCCGCACGATCGCGCTGGTCGGGCCCACCGCAGCCGGGAAGACCAGCCTGGTCGGACTGCTCGCTCGCCTCTATGACCCCAGCGAGGGGCGGGTGGTGATTGACGGGGCCGACATCCGTGAGGTGGACCTGGCGTCTCTGCGCTCCGAGATCGCGTTTGTCGCCGATGACAGCTTCCTGTTCTCCGACACCGTCGCGGGCAACATCGCCTACGCCCGACCCGATGCGACGCTCGAGCAGATCGAGGCGGCCGCACGGCAGGCGCAGGCGCACGACTTCATCACCCGCCTGCCCGACGGCTACGACACGGTGATCGGCGAACGCGGGCTGACGCTCTCCGGCGGGCAGCGCCAGCGGGTCGCGATCGCTCGAGCATTGCTGGCGGAGCCGCGCATCCTGATCCTGGACGACGCCACCTCCTCGGTGGACGCACGAACCGAGACGCAGATCAAGGCCGGATTGCGCGATGCGATGGAGGGTCGGACCACGTTCATCGTCGCCCACCGCCTTTCCACGATCTCCTTGGCGGATGAGATCGTGGTCCTGGACCGGGGCCGGCTCGTCGACCGCGGGACGCACGACGAGCTGCTGGAGCGCTGTCCGCTGTACGAGGAGATCGCGGAGAAGGGGCTCGAGGACTCCGTCTATCTCCAGCGTGACCTCGAGGAGCGCGAGGAGCTGGCGAGGCTGTGAACGACATGCGAGCGCGCCCCGATGATGCGAGGGCGCGCGAAAGCGCGACCCGTGAGATGTCGGAGGAGCGACCCGATTCACAAGGAGCCCAGAACTTCTTGGCCCTCTTCCAGTCGTTGTGGCGACTGATCCGTGGCCAGGACAACCGCTGGCGGAAGGTGAAGTGGCTGTTCTCACTGCTGCGGCCCTACCGCCGCCAGGTGCTGATGATGCTCGGCGCGTTGATTCTCGCCACTGGCGCGACGCTGGCGCCGCCGTTCCTGGTCGGCAAGGTGGTCTCGGCAGCGCTCTCGCATGACTCGACAGCTCTGACGGTGCTGGTCGCGGCGTTCCTGGGAGCGGCGCTGATCGGCTGGGGTACCGCTTACCTGCAGACGTACCTGGTCGGATGGGTGGGCGAGCGGGCGCTCCAGGACCTCCGCATCCGGATCTTCACCCACCTCCAGGAGATGTCGATCGGGTTCTTCACCCGGAACCGCCCGGGAGTGCTGATCTCGCGGATCACGAACGACGTCGATGCGCTCGATCAGCTGATCAGCAGCGGCGTGGTCACGCTCTTCTCCAGCACGCTGACGCTGGTCGGCGTGGTGGTGATCATGCTGGTGGCCGACGTCCAGCTGGCACTGGTGGTGTTCCTCACCCTGCCGCTGCTTGCGATCGCCAGCCTGGTCTTCCGGATCGTCGCGGCCAGTGCCTACCGGATCACCCGTGAGCGGATCGCGGAGGTGACGGCCTACCTGCAGGAGAGCCTCAGCGGCGTGCGGGTGGTGCGGAGCTTCGCGCAGGAACGCCGCCACATCGATCGGATGGCCGAGCTAAACGAGCTCAACCGGCAAGCCAATCTGAAGACCGTCTATCTGAACGCGTCCTACTTCCCGGCTGTCGAGCTGCTCTCGGCGATCGGGACGGCGGTGATCCTGCTCTACGGCGGCTATCAGGCGCTGGATTTGACGGGACATGCGCGCGACGTGCAGATCGGCATCGTCGTTGCGTTCGTCGGATACCTCTCCACGTTCTTCGACCCGATCCAGCAGCTCTCGAACCTCTACACCACCTATCAGCAGGGCATGGCGGCGCTGGACAAGATCTTCGACCTGCTCGACACCGAGCCCGACATGGTCGACAAGCCCGACGCCCTCGACCCCGGAACGCTGCGCGGCGAGATCGAGATGCAGGGTGTCTGGTTCTCGTACGGACTGGATAAGACCGCCGGACTGAAGCGCTCGAGCGGACTGATCGAGACTGGTCCTGACGATGAAGAGGACAACGCGGCGTGGGCGCTTGAGGACATCTCGATCCACGTCCCGGCCGGTGAGACCCTGGCGCTGGTCGGGGAGACGGGGGCCGGGAAGTCAACCTTCGCGAAGCTGGTTTCGCGCTTCTACGACCCGCAGCGGGGCACGGTGTTGGTCGATGGAAACGATCTCCGGGACCTCAGCTCCAGCTGCCTGCGCAGCCAGCTCGGAATCGTGCCCCAGGAGGGCTTTCTCTTCTCGGGCACCGTCCAGGAGAACATCGCCTTCGGCCGCCCCGATGCGAGCGACGAGGAGATCGAGGCGGCAGCCGACGCAATCGGCGCCGGGGAGTTCATCCGTCGCATGCCTACCGGTTTCGAGACAGAGGTCGGCGAGCGCGGCGTGTCCCTCTCCGCGGGCCAGCGTCAGCTGATCGCCTTCGCCCGAGCGTTGCTGGCTGAGCCGCGAATCCTGATCCTCGACGAGGCGACCTCCAATGTCGACGTGCGAACCGAGCGCACGATCGAGCTGGGCCTCCAGCGCCTGCTCGAGGGCCGGACGGCGATCGTGATCGCGCACCGGCTCTCCACCATTCGCAACGCGGGACGAATCGCGGTGCTCGAGCACGGGCGGGTCGTGGAGAGCGGCACGCACGACGAGCTGATCGCGGCCGGCGGGCGCTACGCCGAGCTCTACGGGACCTGGGCGGACCTGGCCGCTGCGTAAAAACGGCTTCGCCATCAGATCGCGGCGACAGGCGGCCGCCCCACGCGAGTCGCTACGGGCTTCGCCCTCCGCTCCGGGAATGGAGCGGCCTGGCCGCCGCTAGCCGGGGCCGACGCCGCCGCTGCTGCCGCCCGAGCCACCGGTGGAGCCGGAACCGCTCGAGCCGCTCGTCCCGGAGCTGCCCGAGGTGCCGCCGCCGCTGGTGCCGCCGGCGGAGCCGGTGCTGGGGGCGACGGGTGTGACGGCTGCCACCGCTGCTCGAGCTCGAGCTCGAGCTGGAGCTGGAGCTGCTGCTCGAGCTGGTGCTGGAGGAGCTGATCGCGGCGCCGCACTGCTTGAACCCGTAGGCGGAGGCAGCCTGCTCGGCGGCCGACTTGGCGCTGTCGAGCTGGGTCTCGAACTGGCTCGGGTCCTCGCCGCGCTGGACGGCGAGACCGATCTTCTGGCCGGCGGAGACCTCATCGGCCATCGCCTTCAGGAATGCGTCGAGGTTGGTGTCGCTCGGCGGCTTGAGCTGCTTGATGGTGTCGATGACGCCCTGCCGCAGCTGGGCGATCTGGGCGGCCTCGCTCTCGCCCTGCCCGGACGCGGCGAACTGCTCGATCGAGGCGTTGGCCTCGGCGCAGGCCGAATCCGCCTGAGCGATGAACTCCGTCTTGCCGAGAGACCCACTCGTCGAGGTCCCCGTGGGGACGACGATCGGGGTCTCGGGCGAGCTGTCACCGCCGCAAGCCGAGAGCACGGTCCCAGCGCCCACCGCCACGGCGAGGACCATCAGGTGCCTCACACGCCACATACGGCCGCGCAAGGTAGCAAGGATCTCCGAGGGAACCTCTCATTCCTCAGGCCGAAACCAGAAGAGTCAGCCGCTGCCCACTCCTCGAACTGCGGGCCAGGGACTTGAACCCCGAATTTGCGCTCCAGAGGCGCACGTGTTGCCAATTACACCAGCCCGCAATGCTCGGAAAAGCCTAGCTTGATGTGAGCTCAGCCAGGTCGCTGTCGGGGTCCCCGAGCAGCGCCTTGGCCTCGTCGCCGCCGACGTCCACGCCCTCCGCCAGCAGCGTCCGCGCGTGCGCCAGCTCCTCCGAGCGCTCGACGGTGAGGGCGCCGGCGACCTTGCCGTCATTGATGTAGAAGACCGCGAACTCGCCGGCGTCGCGGTCGCCGCGCCAGATCACCTCGTCCCAGTCGGTCGCCGGGCCGACGTACTCGAGCCCGGCCCAATCCGCCAGGTCGCTGAAGAAGTAAGGCACCACCTCGTACGGCTCGCGCCTCCCCCATCATCGACCGCGCCGCGTGCTGGCCCTGCTGCATCGCCACGTCCCAGTGCTCCACCCGCAGCCGCCGTGCCGTGCACCTTGCTGTCGTACGAGCAGACGTCGCCGGCGGCGTAGATCCCCTCCACCGAGCTCTCCAGGGTCGCGTCGCAGACGATCCCGTTGTCGACCTCCAGGCCGGCCTTCTCGGCCAGCATCACGTCCGGCTTCACGCCCGCGCCGACCACCACGCATCCCCCTCGATCACCTTGCCGGACTCCGTGACCACGCCCTTGACGTCCCCGTCCCCCTCGAAGGACTGAAGCGTCTCGCCCCCGTGGATCTCGACCCCCTTCGACTCGAGCAGCTCGTGGAACCACCGGCCGGCCTCCTCGCCGAAGGTGCGGGAGAGGGCCACGTCCTCCATCATCACGATCGCGCAGTCGGTCCCCTTCGCGGTCAGGGACGCAGCCACCTCGCAACCGATGTAGCTCCCGCCGATCAGCACCACCCGGTCGGCGCCCTCCGCTGCCTCCCGGATCCCATCCGAGTTGCCGAACGCCCGCAGGTAGTGGATCCCCTCCTGCGCCGCGCCCTCGACCCGCAGGATGTTCACGTTCGCGCCGGTGGCGAGCAGCAGCTTCTCGAAGCCGACCTCATCCCCGCCCTGCAGCTTCGCCGTCCGGCCCTCGATGTCCAGAGACATGACGCTGGTCCCGGTCCGCAGCTCCACCCCGTTCTCCTCGTACCAGGAAAGGGGATTGACGTAGGCGTCCTCGCGCTTCGCCTCGCCCCGTAGATACTCCTTGGAGAGCGGTGGCCGCTCGTAGGGCGGCTCCGGCTCCCGCCCGACTACCAGGATCGACCCATCCGCCCCGCGCTTTCGCAGCTCGGCGGCGCAGTAACCGGAGGCGAAGCCCCCGATCAGCAGGTACTCAACCCGCTCCGGCACCGTCCGAGCCGAAGAACACCTTCAGCTCCTCCTCCAGCCCAGGGTCGAGCACGGCGAGCACCTCGTCGCCGGCCTCGAGCACGGTGTCGGGTGTCGGCACGAAGCCGCCCTGCCCCTCGCGCAGGATCGAGATCAACAGGCTCCCCTCGGGCATGCTCAGGTCCCCGACGCGCTCGCCGGCCACCCTGCTGTCATCCGCGAGCATCATCTCGATGATCTCGAGCCGTTCCTCGGGGAGATCCAGCAGGTGCACCAGCCCGTAGTCCGGGACCTCGTGCTCCAGCAACCGCAGGATCAGATCCGTCGCCGAGACGTACGGCTTGATCCCGAGCAGCTCGAAGTGCGGCCGGTTCCGGGGGTTGTTGACGCGAGCGATGATCCGGTCGACCAGGTACTTCTCCTTCGCCACCTGGCAGATCAGCATGTTGTCCTCGTCGTCGCCGGTCACCGCGATCACCATGTCGGCGCGGGATATACCCGCTCGCTCGAGCACCCAAAGCTCGGAAGCGTCCCCGTACTGGATGTTGTGCTCGAGCTCCTGCTCGACCGTCCCGTATCGGTTTCGGTTGTCCTCGATCACGGTCACCTCGTGGCCCTTGTCGAGCAGCTCCCTGGCCAGGTTCCAGCCGACCTTCCCTGCACCGGCGATGATGATGTACTTGCCCTCGCCCATCAGCTGCTGGATCCGGAGCCGGCGGCCTCCAGGACCTCCTTCTCGAGCATCTCGATCGCGACGCGGGTCGGGCAGATCGTGTTGACGCCCTGCTTCTCGTACCACTCGGCCCGGAGCGGGTCGAGGATGCGCGCGATCACCGTGGGAACGTTGAACTTCCGCTTCGCGATCTGGGCGATGATGATGTTGGTGTTGTCGCCGTCGGTGGATGCGATGAAGGCGTCGGCGCGCTCGATTCCGGCGGAGGTCATCGCCTCCTCCTCGAGCCCCGTCCCCACCGTGAACTGACCTCCCATGTCCTCCCAGGAGCGGTCCAGGTTCACCTCGAGGCGCGCGTGCGCCTCCGGATCCTCATCCAGGCAGGAAACCTCGTGACCCTCACGCAGCATTGTCCGGGCGACGGAGGACCCAACCCTCCCGCACCCAACTATGAGAACGAACATTCGAAGTCGGATCTTAGTCCTGTGTCCCTGCCTCGTTCCGCTCATCGGTGCCCATCCGGGGCAACTACTGATGCCGGGGAGTAGTTCGACCCGTTGCGCAATAGTGGGGAGGCGTTGAGACTTCACAAACGGTTCACGCGCGATTCGCGCGGCGGGCTCAAGGCGGCTGGCGAGCCAGTAATGACCTCCAATCACACTCAGAACGGGACCAGCGAGCGTCGAGACACGGACATCGCTCGCGCTCTCGACGCGGGCGAGATTCAGGCCTACTTCCTGCCGAAGGTCGATCTTCGCAACGCGCATGTGGTCGGGGTGGAGGCGCTGGCCCGCTGGGTTCATCCGAACATGGGAGTGATCTCGGCGGATGCGTTCCTCGACCTGGTCATCCGCGGCGGCCACGAGCGCGCCCTGACCGAGAGCGTGATCGAGTACTCGACCCGCGCGGCCGGCGACTGGTGGCGGTCCGGACTGGGGCTGCAGCTCTCCCTGAACCTCCCGCTCGGTGCCATCACGGCCGACTGGAACCTGACCTCGCTCATCAACAGCGCGATCGCTGCCTCCGGCCTCCCCGGCGACGCCCTCGAATTCGAGGTCACAGAGGAGGGCCTCCTTTCGGCCCCCGAGATGGCGACGGAGCTGCTCGGAGACCTGAGCCAGCTCGGCGCCACCATCTCCATCGACGACTTCGGAACCGGCCACTTCTCCCTGCGGCAGCTGAAGCTGCTCCCCATCGACGAGCTCAAACTGGACCGCTCCCTGATCAGCGGTCTGAACGACGAAGAGAATCGATCGATCGTGCGCTCGGCCATCCACCTGGCCCACCAGATGAGCATCCAGGTCGTCGCGGAGGGGGTGGAGACCGAGGTCGCCTGGCGCCAGCTCCGCAGCATGGGCTGCGAGCGCGCCCAGGGCCACCTGATTGCCGAGCCGCTGCCGGCTCGGAAGGTCCCGGCTTGGCTGGCGAGCTGGAACCAGCGCGCACGCGAGCTCAGCTCCACTCGCCGGGTCCGCCGCACCGCCGGGACGCAGACGCGCCGCCAGGCGACTGCCGCCTAGGCTTCCTCCGGCGGGGCGGTCAACAGCACCCTCGACGGCGCCTTCTTCAGCACGTATTCCGTCACTTCTCCGATCTCCTCGGGACGGGCACCGCCAATGCCCCCGAGGACCGCGCCTCCTCTGATCCGGGTCGGCGGCTCGGCCCCCATCACGATCACTTCCGCTCCCTTGTCCCGGGCCTCCTGAACGATCCCCGACCCCATCGAACGGGCGCGGATCAGGTTGGTCGTCACCTCGACGTTCTCGTACTCGTCCCCCACCTCTCGCGCCCGCTCCAGCGTCTTCTCCGCCCGTTCTCGCACCGCGGCGGGCAGCGGAGAGTCGAGCGGCACGGTCAGCGGCACCTCGGCCACGTAGACGACGTCCAGCCGCGGCGGCCTCTCTCCCTCCTCGACCTCGGCGTCGGCGAGCCTGCCTGCGGTGCTGACGATGTCGTCGTCCAGGTCCGTGCCGAAGACCGGCACGAGGATGGTCGAGTACTCGACCTCGGCCGGCTGCTTCTTCAGGGAGGACTCCGGGACCTGAACCCGCCTCGTGAGCGGTGTCCCCTCCACGTAGCGGCGGTAGATCACGTAGAAGACAAGCCCGAACAGCATCCACCCGCCGCCGACGTAGACGGCCGTTCGGTGCAGCACGAAGACGCTGATCCACGCGAGTCCGCTGATCAGCGCTCCTCCGATCGCCAGCAGCGGGAGCTCGTGCGCGCCGAACCTGACGTTGAGCGGCACCCGGTACGGCCGCTCCAGATCCGGCTCCACCACCCGTAATCGCACGATCGAGATCTGGGCGATGGTCACGGCGAGCAGGGCGCCGAACGCGTAGACACGCGCCAGGAATCTGATGTCGCCGGGGATCGCCAGGGCGAGCGCGAGCATGGCGGCGATCGCGATCGCGATGTAGGGCGTCGAGTAGGTGCGCTGCAGCTTCCCCGCCCAGCTCGGGATCTGCCGGTTGGTCGCCAGCACGTAGATGTGTCGCGAGAGACCGAGCATCGCCGTGTTCGCCGCCCAGAAAAGCACCGGCACCGCGACCAGCATCACGGCCCACTTCATGACGTCGGCCAGCCAGCCGGGGTGGTAGTTGGCGACCACGCCGAGCATCGGCTCCTCGATGTACTTGCCGGCCAGAGCCGTCTCCGGGCCGTGCGGCCCCGGGACCACCGGGACGGCCATCAGCGCGACCGCCGCGATCCCGGCGTAGATCAGCGGGATTACGATCGCGCCCACGCCCAGCACCCTCTTCAGGTCCCTCGGCTCGAACTCGAGGTCGGGCGCGAGGTCGCTCGCCGCCTCGATCCCCGCGTACGCGATCGTCGCGATCACCAGCGAGTAGACGATGTCCTTGACGCTGGGCGAGCTGAACAGGTGGAGCTGGTCGGTGAGCCGGTCGGGGTGGAGGACGACGATCAGCCCCACGATGATCACGAGCAGCTGGAGGCAGAGCTCCGCCAGCGCCAGCACGACCAGTCGAACCTGGCGGTTTCTCCCGGTGACGTTGGCGATGTTGAGGATCGCGGCCAACCCGATCACCACGATCGCCACCGCCAGCTCGACGTCGCCGCCGCCGAACCGTCCCGAGATCGGAGTCAGATAGTGCGAGACCGTGATCGACGCCGCGGCGATCACGATCAGATAGTCGATCAGGATCGCCCAGCCGGCGATGAAGCTGATCAGCTCGTTGAACGCGTGCCGGGCGAAGGTTGCCGACCCGCCGCGCTCGCGGAGCATGGCGCCACCCTCGACGTAGGAGAGCGAGGTGAGCGCGAACATCACCCCCGCGGCCAGGAAGATCAGCGGAGTCAGCCCCAGCCCGCGATCGGCGACCACGCCCACCGAGAAGTAGATCGAGAAGCCGACCGCTGAGGAAGCGGCCGCATACAGGAACGGCACGCCCAGCAGACGCCTGGCCCTCATCGCGCCGCCATCCTCATCCGCGCATGGACAGGTACAGCCTCCCCGAGCCGAGGGCGATGAAGAGGAGCCCGAACAGGAAGCCAACCGCCAGCGGCCCCCCGCCGCGCGCGAGCGTCAGCACCAGCATCAGCAGCCCGAACCCGATGATCGTCACCGAGAAGATGCGGACCGCCATCTGGTAGCCCTCGTCGGGCGAGGGACGCTTGTTCATCTCGGAGCTCCGAGCCGTCGAGCCAAGGCCCACCGAATATACGCGCGGGCTAAGGCGTAACTACGACAGCGCGATGATCGGGATGATCAGGATCGCGACGATGTTGGCCACCTTGATCATCGGGTTGATCGCCGGGCCGGCGGTGTCCTTGTAGGGATCGCCGACCGTGTCACCGGTGACCGCGGCCGCGTGGGCCTCGGAACCCTTGCCGCCGTACTCGCCGTCCTCGATCAGCTTCTTGGCGTTGTCCCACGCGCCACCGCCGGCGGTCATGGAGATCGCCGAGAAGATGCCGACCACGATCACCCCGATCAGCAATCCGCCGAGCGCCTGGTAGGAGATCACTCCCACGATCAGTGGAACCACGATCGGGATCAGCGAGGGCAGGATCATCTCCTTCTGCGCGGCGGCCGTGACCAGGCTCACCGCGTGGCCGTACTCGGGCTTCTCCGTGCCCTTCATGATCCCCGGCTTCTCGCGGAACTGACGACGAACTTCCTCGACCACCTGGCCGCCGGCTCGGCCAACCGCCTCGATCGCGAGCGACGAGAACAGGTAGACCATCACCCCGCCGATCAGCAACCCGATCAGGACGGGTGGAGAGGCGATCTGGAAGCTGAAGCTGTGGTCCGGATACTTCCGGCTCAGCTCCTCGGTGAACGCGTTGAAGAGGACCAGCGCCGCCAGCGCGGCCGAGCCGATGGCGTATCCCTTGGTGACCGCCTTGGTCGTGTTGCCGACCGCGTCGAGGGGGTCGGTGATGTCGCGGACCTCCTGAGGGAGGTCGGCCATCTCGGCGATACCACCCGCGTTGTCGGTGATCGGGCCGAAGGCATCGAGGGCGACGATCAACCCGGTCAGCGAGAGCTGGGCCATCACAGCGACGCCGATCCCGTAGATCCCATCGGTGCCGCCGCCCGCGAGCTTCCAGGAGCCGAGGATCGCGAACGCGATCACCAGTACCGGCAGCGCCGTCGATTGCAGCCCCTGCGCCAGCCCCTGGATGATGTTGGTCGCGTGACCGGTCTGCGAGGCGCGCGAGATGGTCCGCACCGGCCGGAACCGGGTCGAGGTGTAGTAGTCGGTGAGGACGAATAGCAGCGCCGTGACGCCCACGCCGATCAGACCGCACAGCCAGAGGTCGGTGACGCTCGTGTTGCCGAGCCCGCCGCCGCCGAGCGGATCGTCCATCAGCCACTTGGTGATCGGGTAGAAGGCGGCCGCCGAGATCACCGCCGAGACGGCGAGACCCCGGTAGAGCGCCGCCTCGACGTTCCCCGTCCGGGTGCGGACCGAGAGGGCACCGATGATCGAAGCGATGATCGCGACCGCGCCGATCGCCAGCGGGTAGATCGCGACCTCGCGAGTGAAGCCGGTGAAGGTCAGCACGCCGAGGAGCATCACGGCCACGGCGGTGACCGCGTACGTCTCGAAGAGGTCGGCGGCCATGCCGGCGCAGTCGCCGACGTTGTCGCCGACGTTGTCCGCGATCACGGCCGGGTTGCGCGGGTCGTCCTCAGGGATCCCGGCCTCGATCTTGCCGACCAGGTCGGCGCCGACGTCGGCGGCCTTGGTGAAGATGCCGCCACCCAGGCGGGCGAAGACCGAGATCAGTGAGCCACCGAAGCCGAGCCCGATCAGAGCGTCGACGCACTCCTTGTCGCTCAAATCGGTGAAGATCAGCAGGGCCCCGAAGTAACCGGCCACGCCGAGGAGCGCAAGGCCGACCACCAGCAGACCGGTGACGGACCCTCCCTTGAAGGCGATGTCGAGCGCCGGCGGGATGCCTCCACGGGCCGCCTCGGCGACCCGGGCGTTGGCGCGAACGGAGACGTTCATCCCGATGAACCCGGCCGAACCAGAGAGGACGCCGCCGATCACGAAGCCGATCGCCGTCTCCACGTTCTGGAGCGGGATCAGCAGGATCGCGACGATCACGCCGACCCCGGCGATGATCATGTACTGCCGCTTCAGGTAGGCGCTGGCGCCCTCCTGGACCGCGCCCGAAATCTCCTGCATTTGCTCGTTTCCAGGCGATTTGGCGAGCAATCGCTGGGTGACCAGCAGTCCGTACACCACCGCCGCGGCGGCGCAACCGAGTGCGACGACGATTCCGTAATCGGTCAAAAACTTAGTCAAGGAAGGCTCCTGCGTTGGGTTCGTAAAAAGCGGCGCGGCAGTCTACCCGGTAGCGGCGAGGCGGCATGCCGCCGTGAACGGGCTAGCCGGGGGTCCAGAGGCCGGAATCGCCCTTGGGCCGCTCAGGTCCCGATCCCTGCCCGCTGGGCTCGTCCTCTCCGCCCTCGCCCTCGGCAGGCCCCTCTCCTGCGTGCTTCGCGTAGAGGACCTGCAGCTCCGAGATCGCCTGGCGCAGCTGCGCCTGGGCGTCAGGTTTCACCAGGTCGACCAGGGCGCGACCGGCGTCGATCCCGACCTTGGCCTGCTCGAGGTCGCGCTCGTCGTCCTTCGCGATCCTCCTGGCCGAGAGGTTGAGGATGCTGACCACGCTCTGCAGGATCACGTCCTCGACCCGGACCCTGCGGATCTCGTCCTCGAGCTGAGCGCGGATCTCCTCCTCGCTCGGCTGGCCCTCGCTCGGCCCGCCCTCGCTGCTCGGCTGCTGCCCTTCATCGGCCACTGACGGCTCCCTCCGGTGCGTAGGTCTTGTGGGTCTCCTCGACGGAGCGCCTGTAGATCTCCTCGATCGGCGCGCCCTCGGCGAAGCGAGCATAGGCCCGCTGGGCCCCGTTGCGCTCCGGCAGGTCCACATCGAGCCCCAAAGCCTGTCGCGCCGGCACGGTCCACTCAACGACCCGCTCGAGCATGGTCCGCGTCGGAACCACGCGCCGCTCGCGGAAGTCGATCATCTCCCCGTCCATCCCGTGGCGGATCGCGCGCCAGAGGTTTTCCTCGATCTCCCGCTGCCCCATGGGCTCGTGGGTCACTCCCCCGTCAAGGTCGATCGCCGACTGAGCCACGCAGGCCGCGATCAGGGCGGCGAGGTTGAGCGACTCGTCGCCGCGCGTCTGGGCGTCACAGATCCGGACCTCGACCGTGCCGAACGAATGGTGCGGGCGGACGCTCCACCAGAGCTGCGTCGCCTCGACGATCGAGTCCGTGTCCTCCAAAAGCTGGACGAAGTCCGCGTAGGTTCGCCAGTCGCCGAAGGGCTCGTGGACGCCGCAGCGGGGGAAGGTCCGGGTGAAGATCTCCGTGCGCACGGAATGCAGGCCGGTGTCACGGTGGTCGAGGAACGGGGAGTTCGCGGAGAGGGCGAGGAGCGGTGGAAGGAGCTCCCGCATCCGGTCCGAGACCGCGACGGCCCGATCGGCGCCGCGGACCCCGACGTGCACGTGCAGGCTCCAGGTGTTGTTTCGCTGCGCGACCCAGCGCAGATCTCCCTCCAGGCGGCGGTAGTGCTCGGTGTCGATGATGTGCTGGTCGAGGTAGTTCGCCCAGGGATGAGTGCCCATCGCAGCCAGCGCGAGTCCCATCTCGTCGGCGATCCCGAACAATCGCTCCCTTCTCGTGCGCTGGCGTGCCGCTGCGTCGGCGAACGTCTCACCCCGCCCCGATCGGATCTCGATCTCGGTGTCGATCAGCTCACCCTTGACCGAGTGGGTGAGCTCCGGGTCGCGCAGGCAGGCCTCGTGCATCTCCTCGAAGCGATGCTCGAGGTCGAGGATCGCGGGATCCACGATCGCGAACTCCTCCTCGATCCCGATGGTGAAGTCGGTCGACTCTTCGAAGAGCTCGCGGACCGCCTCGAGGTCAAGCCCGTCGTGCTGTGGCTCCGGATCCGTGGTCACCGGCGGAGGGTCAGCTCTAGGTCAGATAGAAGTAGAGGGCATAGAGCAGGTCCACAGCCGGGCTCGACGTGTGAACGGTGACGTCGGGCGGGACCTGCAGGAGCCGCTCGGAGTAGTTGAAGATGATCTTGACGCCGGCCTTGACCAGCCTGTCAGCGACCTCCTGGGCCGCGTCGGACGGCACGGCGAGGACGCCGACGACCACCTGCTCGCCCTCCACGACCGAGTCGATCTCGTCGAACGAGCGGACCTCGAGCCCGCCGACCCGCCGGCCGATCACGGTCGGGTCGACGTCGAACATCGCCACGATCCGGAATCCGTGGTCGGCAAAGATGTCGGAGCTCGCGATGGCTTGGCCGAGGTGTCCCGCGCCGAACAGAGCGATGTTGTGCTGGCCGGCGGTACGCAGGATCTTTCTGATCTCGAGGACCAGCGAGTCGACGTTGTATCCGACTCCACGCTTCCCGAACTTGCCGAATCCCGACAGGTCCCGGCGGATCTGGGTCGAGTTGATGTGCGTGTAGTCCGAGAGCTCCTGGGAGGAGATCGTGTCCTTGCCCATCTTGCGGGCCTGGGTCAGCACCTGGAGGTAGCGCGAGAGGCGCGCCGCGACCCCCAGTGAGAGACGATCGCCATCGGTGAGCTCCGAGGCCTCCTGCTCGGCGGTCCCGGCCGCCCCGTCCTCAATCATGCGGACAAGGTATCGAGCCTCGCTCGCCGGACCGCTCGCGCTCAGCGGCGGTGGTACTTGCGGTGCCGCGCTTCTTGCGCGGAAAGGAGCCGCTAGCTGCGCAGCCTGCTTCGCAGCCCGTCCGCGTCGAGCCAGAGCTCCGAGACGATCTCGCCGTCGAGCTCGATCACGGGGATGCGCTCGAGGTAGCGGGCGTGCAGCTCGTCGTCGGACTCGATGTTCACCTCCTCGAGCTCGAACGCAAGGCCGTCCGCGAGAATCGCCGCCAGCCCCGCGCGCGCCTCGTCGCAGAGATGGCAATCAGGCCGCGCGTACAGCCTGACCAGTCGCAAAGGCGTCAAACCCCAGGTAGTCCGGGTAGGGGATCGGGTCGCGGTAGCGGGCGGCCGACGCGATCATCGCCGCGTTGTCCGTGCAGAGCGAGATCGGGATCAGCTTCAGCCTCAGGCCGAGCTCGGCGCAGAGCACTTCGGTGCGCTCGCGGAGCTCGGCATTCGCAGCCACGCCGCCGCCCAGCGCGATCGCGGGCCACTCGCCGGAGCGCGCGGCGCGGTCGAGCTTCGCGACGAGCTGGTCGACGATCGCCCGCTGGAAGGAGGCGGCGAGGTCGGCCCGGCGGCGTTCAGTCTCCTCGGCTCCGAGGTCACGGACCCTGTAGACGAGTGAGGTCTTCAGCCCGCTGAAGCTGAAGTCGAGGCCGCGTTCGCTCATCGCCACCGGGAGCTCGAAGGCCTCGGGGTCGCCGCCTTCGGCGGCGCGCTGGATCGCCGGCCCGCCCGGATAGCCCAGCCCGAGCAGCCGTGCGCCTTTGTCGAAGGCCTCGCCCGCCGCATCGTCCACTGTCGCGCCGAGGCTCTCGTAGGCCGACGGCTCACGCACCCCGGCGAGCAGCGTGTGACCGCCGCTCGCGATCAGGCAAAGGAACGGCGGCTCGAGAGGATCGGGCTCGAGGAAGTTGGCGGCGACGTGGCCGTGGAGGTGATCGACGGGGATCAGCGGCTTGCGCTGGGCGGCCGCGAGTGCCTTGGCCGTGCTGAGTCCGACGAGCAACGCGCCGATCAGGCCCGGTCCCTGGGTTACGGCAATCGCCTCGACATCGGCGAGGTCCGTCTCCGCCTCCTCGAGGGCGGCCGCGACCACCGCGTTGACCAGCTCCAGATGGTGGCGCGAGGCCACTTCCGGGACGACCCCCCCATAGCGCTCATGGAACTTCGCCTGCGAGGAGACGACGTTGGAGAGGATCCTGGCTGCGTCGACGACCGCCGCGCAGGTGTCGTCGCAGGAGGTTTCCAGCGCTAGAAGTCTCAAGCGACCGAGGCGCCCTCGGCGGCCTCGAGCCACATGATCAGTGCGTCCTCACCATTGTCGTGGTAGTAGCGGCGGCGGCGGCCCGCGGAGCGGAATCCGAAACGGCGGTACATCTCGATCGCCGGCGCGTTGGAGACGCGGACCTCGAGCGTGAAGCGGGAGCCCTCACCGGCCTCCTCGAAAAGCCGCTCGATCAGCTCGGTGGCGACGCCGCGGCGGCGCCGCTCCGGGTGGACCGCGACGTTCATCAGGTGCCAGACGTCGTCGTAGCGCGCGCAGACCAGGTAGCCGACGAGGCCCTCCGAGTCCTCGGCCGCGAGGCAGATGCCGGTCGGCTTCGAGAGCTCGAGTACGAACATGGCGAGCGACCAGGGCGTCGGGAACGAACGCCGCTCGATCGAGATCACCGAGGGCAGATCGCCGTAGCCCAGGCGTCGCAGCCTCAGCCCGCCCCGCTCATCCCCCGGGGTCCGATCGATCTCGCTCAAGCCATCTCTTTGCATCGGGCGGTCTCAGGTACAGGGGTTGGATCCGGTCCGGTGACGCCTCGGCCGCCGCCTCCCCGATCGCGCAAACGTGCCTCGCGGCAAGTCGGTGGATCGGGTCCTCTGGCGGGGCAACCGTGACGCCGGCGGCCTCCAGCTGTGCGGCAAATCGTAGCGCCCCGTCCCCGGCCGCCAGAGGGGCGCGGTTGAGTCCTCCCACCCGCTCCGCCAGCTGGTCGGGCGGCGCGACGAGCGGGGGCCAAACCTCGACCCCGCCCTCCTCGATCAGGGCCGCGAATACCTCGCTGCGGCGGGCATCGATGACGGGAAGCGCCGGCCGGCCGTCTCCCCCGGCTTGCTCCGAGATTCCTCGCGCCAGCGCGCTCAGGGTCCCGACCGGCGCGATCGGCGCCCCGCTCGCCTGGGCTAGCGCGCGTGCCGTCGCGATCCCGATGCGTAGGCCGGTGAACGATCCCGGACCGATCCCGATCGCGATCCGGTCGATGCGCTTCCAGCCGCCGGCCGCATCGACGGAGTTCTCGATCTCCCGGAGAAGAACCTGGGAATGGCGCGGTCGCCCGTCGGGCCAGGGATCCACCCGGGCATCCCTGATGACTTCGCCATCGGCGCTCACCGCCACGACGGCGTCGGCCGTCGCGCTATCGACACCGAGCACGACCATCAATAGAGTGGGCCGGGAAGGCGATCGGCGTCAATCGACCTCGGGAGAAGGAGGGTGACCATGGAGCATCAGTCCAGCAGGTTCGTCCCCGCCAGACGGCGTGCGGCGACCGCGGCGGCTGCGTTCGGGATAGCGGTGTTCGGCGTCGGCGCCGGCATCGCGGTCTCCGGGTGCGGCAGTGACAACAACAGCAACGACGTCAGCAACGCGGTCAAGTCCGTGCAGAATGGGCTGTCAACGGCTCAAGGGGCGATCTCAACCGCCCAGCAGCAGGCCAAGAGCATCAGCACCCAGGTGCAGAGCCAGGTGCAGAGTGTCCAGTCGCAGGTGCAGAGCGTCCAGACACAGATCCAGCAGAAGCAGAACAACGGCGGCAGCGGCCAGTACGGCTACTAGCGATGCGGAGGAAGTCCACCGGGCTTCCGGGAGCCATCCGACGCGCAGCAGCCCTCGTGGCGGCGCTGTTGATCATTGCGGTCGGCGCGAGCGGCTGCGGCAGCGACCTGAAGAACGCGGTCGACAGCGCCCGGTCGATCCAGCAGCAGGGCTCGGTCGACCTCACCCAAGCTGAGCAGCAAGCGCAGAGCGTCGAGAACCAGCAGCAGCAACCGGCACCGCAGGGGCAGAGCGGGGGCGGGAGCAACTACGGCTACTAGCCGCGATCGATGAAGTACGTCCTCTTCTACGAATCATCGGACAAAGTGGCCGAGAAGGCGGCGGCCCACGGGCCGGCCCACCGTAAGCACTGGCACCCGTTCCGCGAGCGGGGCGAGCTGCTCCTGATCGGGCCGTTCCGCGACCCCCAGTCGCAGGGTGCGATGGCGGTCTTCACCACGCGTGAGGCCGCCGAGGAGTTCGCCGACAACGATCCCTTCGTGGTCAACGGCGTCGTCCGCTCATGGGAGGTCCGCGAGTGGGACGAGGCCGTCGACCCGTAGGGCTAGCTGCCAGGCGTGAAGGAGACGAGCGTGCCGACCTCGCCCTGACCGGGCGGGGCACCCGCGACCTGCTGCTCCTTGACCGTCCCGATGCCCTGCACGTAGTACTTGTGGTCCACGGTGCCGGGCTCCAATGGCGTGGTCTCCTCGGTCAGCATCGCGTTGTGGGATGAGACCGCCGGCGTGCTGATCGTCGCCGCCATGTCGAGAATCCGGAAGCGATCCTCGGCCTGACCCTTGAACGATTCCTGCTGGAACGACTGACCGACCACCGGGTGCGCGGGCATGAAGATGCCGCCCCTCGCCCCGTCGCGGCCGTTCAGGAACGAGCCCTCGGTGCTGGTCACCTTGCCCTTCGCGTTCAGCTCGGCCGTCTTCTCGCCCAGGTACCAGACCGTGCCGTGACGGTCCTGCGCGTACCAGTCGGTCGTGCGCTCCGCGAGCACGCCGTTCAGGAAAAGGCGGTCCGAGACCACCGCGGCACGAATGCCGGTGATGTCCTTCGTCTTGCGCGTCACCGTCATCACGTCACGCGCGGCCTTGGCGTCCTTCTGTCCGTCGTAGACGTAGACGGAGCCGCGCGCCAGCGGGAACCATGGATTGGTGATGCGGCTCGAGTTGTGGGTGAAATGCGACGCCTTCGGCGTCGGCGACGCCTTGGCCGCCGTGGCGCCCGGCGCCGTTTCGGCTGTCACTGCGACCGCCACGGCCAGCATCGTGATTGCTCCGATTGTCTTTCCGCGCTTCTTGGTCATCGTCTTGCCTCCTCGGGGATCGACCAACGCGACGACCGTAGGAAGGCGAGATGAACACCCCGTGACGCGCGGATGACCGGCCGATGAGCGCCCGCCCGGGCTAGTAGGAGATCTCGCGCTCGTCCCCGCCGGCGTGGCGGATCTCAACGCGTCGCGTGATGCGCTCGAGCCAGGGTTCCGCCGCCCCGGGCCACTCGATGAACGCAACCGCATGCGGCGTCACGTAGTCGTCCAGCAGCGCCGGGTCCTCCTGGCCCAGGTCCGCCAGCCTGTACAGGTCGAGGTGCGAAACGGGGACCCGGCCCGAGTATGTGTGGCCAATCGTGAAGGTCGGAGAGGTGACCGGCTCGGTGACGCCGAGCCCTCGCGCCGCACCCCGGATCAGGGTGGTCTTGCCGGACCCCAGCTCCCCGCTGATGAGGACGACGTCCCCCGGGCGGAGCTCGGCCGCGAGCCGCGCACCCACCGCCTCCGTCTCCGCGGCGCTGTGGGTGATCAACCGCCGAACAGACCCATCTGGTCCGGCTCTGGCTCGCGCTCGGGGACCAGCGGCTCGGGCTCCGGAAGAGGCCGCTGGAGCAGATCCGGGATCTGGCGGAAGTCCTCGCGGAGCTGCTCAGCCACCCGCGGTGTGCGCAGGCCGGCGGCCGGATGAAAAAGCGGCAGCAGGTAGAGGTGCCGGTCACCGATCATCTGCTGCTGCGGAATGCCGCGGACCTTGGTGATGCCCGTCGGCTTGGCCGTGAGCAGCTTGGTGGCGAAGTTGCCGAGGGTGCAGATCACGATGGGCTGGATCAGGTCGACCTGCCGCTCGAGGTAGGGGCGGCAGGAGTCGATCTCCTCCGGTTGTGGGTCACGGTTGCCGGGGGGACGGCACTTGAGGACGTTGGCGATGAAGACGTCCTCGCGCTTCAGCCCGATCCCATCGAGCAGCTCGGTGAGGAAGCCCCCGGCGCGGCCGACGAACGGCAGGCCCTGGCGGTCCTCCTCGGCGCCCGGGGCCTCACCGACGAACATCAGGTCCGCGTCGGCGTTGCCGGCACCGAAGACGACCCGGTTGCGGGTCTCCGAGAGCGGGCAGCACTCGCAGATCGAGGCCTCGTTGTAGACCTCGACGAGCTGCCGGCGGCGGGTCTCGGCGTCGCTCAAGAGCCCCCTCCGCCGCGGCGCGCGGCCCGCTTCTCTGCCTCTCGCTGCTTTGCGAAGCGCTCCTTGGCGCCGCCACGATCGGTACCGCGTCGCTCATCGAGTCTGCGGCGCTGGTTCGGCGTCGGCTGCCGATGCAGCGGCGCATAGGAGGTCGAGAGCAGGCGCTCCGCCTTCTCCGAACCACACTCGGGGCAGGCGACCTCGGAGACCTCGACCCCGACGTGCGCCCCGACCAGCTCCTCGAAGCGATGACCGCACGATCGGCAGACGAATTCGTAGATCGGCACCGGGTTGATGGTAGTTCGGGACCATGACCATCCGGGTGGGGTTTCGGCCCGCAAATTGCGTAGGTTGGGGCCACTGGCTGGGTGGCCAGGACCGCTCTCTATAATCAGCGGCGGCCGCGACTCAAACCGGAGCGCGGACCATCGAACCTCACACCTCAGACCTCGTCCATCGCAAAGACAACCGTCTGGTATCTCCAATGCGGGAACTGGAACGGGATTCACTCCCCTCCCCCCTGAGCGCCACCTCCCTGGTGGTCGTTGGTCGCGGGCGCGTGGGCGAATCGCTTGCCCGAGCGGCGGAGCTCACCGGGATCGACGCGCAGCTCGCAAGCCGCGACGAGGAGATCGGCGAAGCCGGCGCGGTCCTGCTCTGCGTCCCGGACGACGCGATTGACGAGGCATGCCGACGGGTGGCCGGCTCCGCCCCGCTCGTCGGCCACGTCAGCGGCGCGAGCACGCTGGACGTCCTCGCTGCTGCGCGAGAGCGTTGCGCCTCGACCTTCTCCCTGCATCCGCTGCAGACCTTCGCCGACGGCGAGACCGCCGTTGAGGGCACGCCGGCCGCGATCGCGGGCTCCGATGATGCCGCTCTCGCCTTCGCCCGCTCCCTCGCCGAAGCGCTCGGGATGCGCCCGTTCGAGGTGCCCGAGGAGAGTCGGGCCGCCTACCACGCCGCCGCCGCGATCGCCTCGAATCTCCTGGTCGCGCTGGAGGAGTCCGCCGCCGAGCTGCTCGAGCGGATCGGAGTGGACGAGGGACGGGAGCTGCTCGCCCCGCTGGTCCTGCGTACGGCGGCGAACTGGGCTGAGCGAGGGCCCGCCGCCCTCACCGGTCCGATCGCTCGCGGTGACCGCGCCACGGTGCAGCGCCATCGTGTCGCCCTCGCCGAGAACGCACCGGAGCTCGTCCGGCTCTACGACGCCCTGGCGATGCGTGCGGAGGCGATCGCATGGGAATCCCACGGGGTGTCCTCATGAAGACCGTCCGCACCAGAGCCGAACTGCGAGAGGCGCTCGCCGAGCCACGGCGGCAGGGCAAGCGGATCGGGCTCGTCCCGACCATGGGCTACTTCCACGAGGGTCATCTGTCGTTGATGCGCGGGGCCCGGGAGGACTGTGACGTGGTCGTCGTCAGCCTCTTCGTCAACCCGGCCCAGTTCGGCCCCGGCGAGGACCTGGAGGCGTATCCCCGCGATGAGGACCGGGACGCCGAGCTCGCGGCGCTGGAGGGCGTCGACCTGCTCTGGATGCCCGGCGAGGACGAGATGTACCCAGAGGGGTTCGCGACCACCGTCGAGGTGGGGAACGATCTCACCGGAGTGCTCGAGGGCGATCCCGGCCATCGCAGCCCGTCCCACTTCCGCGGCGTCACCACGGTCGTCGCCAAGCTGTTCAACTCGGTGCAGCCCGACATCGCTTACTTCGGCCGCAAGGACGCCCAGCAGGCCCTGGTGATCGAGCGGATGGCCCGGGACCTGGACTTCCCCGTCGAGATCGCCGTGCAGCCGACCATCCGCGAGGAGGACGGCCTGGCGCTGAGCTCCCGCAACGCCTACCTCACGGCGGAGCAGCGCGAGCAGGCGGCCGCGATCTCCCGCGCCCTGCGAGCCGCCGAGCAGGCGGCACTCGAGGGGGAGCGCTCCACTGAGGCGCTGGTAGAGGTCGCCAGAAACGAGCTTCGCAGTGCCGGCATCGAGCCGGAGTACGTGGAGGCGCGAGCCGCGGAGGACCTCTCCCCGCTCGCCGAGCTGAACGGCCGACCCGTCCTGGTGGCAGTCGCGGCCCGGGTGGGCAGGGCCCGCCTCATCGACAACGTCTTGATCACTCCGAACAGGGAGGCCTGATGCAGCGTCAGATGCTCAAATCGAAGATCCATCGCGCGACGATCACGGACTGTGACGTCGACTACGTCGGCAGCATCACCCTCGATCCGGTGCTCATGGGGCAGGCGGATCTGCTGGTCAACGAGCAGGTGCACGTCTGGGACATCGACAACGGGGCTCGCTTCGTGACCTACGCGATCGAGGGCGAGGAGGGCTCGGGGACGGTGCAGGTGAACGGCGCCGCCGCCCGGCTCGTCCGGACCGGGGACAAGGTGATCGTGGCGAGCTTCGGCACCTTCGACGAGAAGGACCTGGAGCGCTACTCGCCCGTCGTCGTCCACGTCGATGAACACAACGAGGTCACCGCCGTCGACAGCGATCCCACCGTCCTGCTCGGCGAGGAAAATCCGGACAAGGGAGCGCGACTGTGAGCACACAACGCCCCAGCAAGTTCTCAGGTTCCGATCGGCCGAAGATGACCCTGCCGCGCCTCGCCGAGATGAGGCGGGAGCGGGAGCCGATCGTGATGGTCACGGCCTACGACTATCCGTCGGCGCAGATCGTCGATGAGGCGGGCGTCGACATCGTCCTGGTGGGCGACACGGCCGCGATGGTCGTCCTCGGTTACGACGCCACCACGCCGGTCGGCATGGACGAGATGCTGATGATGGCGGCCGCTGTCCGGCGAGGCCTGAAGCGCCCGCTGCTGATCGGCGACATGCCCTTCGGCTCCTACGAGACGTCCAACGAGCAGGCGATCGAGAATGCGCAGCGCTTCGTCAAGGAGGCCGGCTGTGACGCGGTCAAACTCGAGCGGGGCGGTACGTCCGTCGACCGCGCCCGGGCGATCGTCCGTTCCGGAATCCCGGTGATGGGCCATGTGGGACTCACCCCGCAGACGGCAACCGCCCTCGGCGGCTTCAAGGCCCAGGGCAAGACGGCCGAGGCGGCGGCGAAGCTCTTCGAGGAGGCCGTCGCTCTGCAGTCCGTCGGCTGCTTCGCGATCGTCTTCGAGGCGATCCCCTCCGCCGTCACGGAGGCGCTCATGCCGAAGCTGGAGATCCCGGTGATCGGGATCGGCGCCGGACCGTCCACCGACGGTCAGGTTCTGGTCCTGCATGACCTGCTCGGCGTCTACGACGGCCACCAGCCGAAGTTCGTCAAGCGCTTCGCCGAGGTCCGCAGAGAGTCACTGAAGGGCGTCCGCGCCTACACCGAGGAGGTCCGCGCCGGGACCTTCCCGGACGAGGAGCAGCACACCTACTCGATTCCCCAGGAGGAGCTGGAGGAGCTCGCCCGGTACCTGGAACAGGACGCGCTGGTGGGCGACACCCCCTGGGACTGGTAGGGAGTCGCCCGGTTACGGGCGCGGCGCTGGGTCTGGAGCCCTTGTTGAGGCGTTCGGAAACTCCCGTGCCGTCTGCCGGCGCAGGATCTCGACGCCCCACACCGCCAGCCCAGCGAGAACCAGGACTACGAGCACCTGGCCGAAGTTGTTGATCGTCGGCAGGAGCGTCAGCCAGAGCAGGAAGATGAAGGCGAGGACCGCATAGACGACGACCGGCCGCTCGCGCAGGTACGGCGCCAGGAAGCGCCGCACGGCGACCTCATGCCGGCCGGGCCCTGCGAGGAGCCCCCCGCCGATGAACCCCAGCCCGATCACGAGCACGAACAGGGCCCGCTCGCGCAGCCCGGCGGAAATGATGTTCCAGACTGAGGTGATTGCCGGTTTGACCGCGTCGGAGCTCGCCACCGAATCGATCACCCCGTTGCCGATCACACGCCTCACCAGCAGGACGAGCAGCGCGGCGCCGAGGATCCCGCCGCCGGCTGCGATCAGTGCCTCGCGCCGCCAGTTCTTCGCCAGGTAGATGGCCGCCAGGTAGAGCACCAGCGCCAGCACCGGCAGCACGAAGCCGAGGTTGCGCAGCGCGCTAACGAGGTCCTGGAGGCCGCTCAGGCCACTGGACTTCATGATCACGACCTCGCCGGGGTGCTGAATCGCCTGACGGTTGAGCAGGGTGGTGACGCGCATCTGGAGCGAGGCGAGCGTGGGGTCGAGTTTGAGGATGTTCGCCTGGCTTGGATCCTTGAGTACCGCGGCGGCCTGTCCCTGCACGGTCGTCAGCCGTATGTCGAGCTTGGCCAGGCGCCCCTGGAGCTCGGTCAGCCGGCTCTGCAGCTGGGCCGGGGCCTTCGGCTCGATGCCCGCGATCTTCTGCTCGAGGCTCGCGACGGTTGTGCGGAGCTGGGCGGCATCCGTTTCGAGCGTCGTGAGGTTCTGTTGCGCCTGCGGGGTGAGCGTGCCCGCCTGCGCCTGGGAGAGCGTTGCTCGCGTCGACTCGATCTTGGTCTGGATCGTCGTCAGGCGCTGCTTGAGCTCCGTCGAGGACTGCTGGATGAAGCCCTGGATCTGGGAGATCGCCGAGGGATCAACGCCCAGGCGAGCGGCAATGTCGGCGACGAAGCTCCCGTATTCGAGGGTGACGTCGCCCCCCTGCGTCGAGACGAACTTGCTCTTGTCGTCGATTAGGCTGACGAACCGCTGCTGCGCCCCATTGATCGCGGTGGCAACCAGTTGCTGAACTCGAGGCGAGGCGAGCGCCGTCTCCGCCACGTTCGTGGCGAGTTGTCTGGTCGCTGCCGTGACCGGAGCGGCGAGGGGCTGGGCGGGAGGTGGCAGCTTCTGCTCGATCTGGGCTTGCACGTCGACGTTGGCATAGAGCTGGTCGACGGCGAAGATGCTGAGCTGCTGCTGGACGTCCTTGTTCTGGAGGATCTTTTCGGTGCTGCTGGAGAATTCGCCGCTGTTGAGGACCTGGGTCTGAACCCAGTTCGCGATCATCGAGACGAGCAGCACCACCGACGCCAGCACGACGAGGGACCACACGAGGGCACGATGGCGATGTTTCGGCTCTTGCGCCGCGCGATCCTCCGAGTGCTGGCTCCCGGCGGGCTTGGGCGCGGGTGCCGAGGCAGGTTGGGTGGGCGCGTCGTTCACTGGACTCGAAACCGCATTAGCGCCTGAGTCTTTCACGATCCGCAAACGCCGCATCGCCCAATTCGGGTGATAACCGATCCTGGTTCGCTAGCGTGAGCGCGTGGCCGTGCACAGCGGGGAGTTGAGCTACTCGACCCAGGGGGACTCCGACGTCAATGACATCACCGCCGACGTCCAGCGGATCGTGGCCGCCGGACCTGTGGCGGATGGGGTCGTCACCGCCTTCGTCCGGGGGTCGACCGCGGCGATCACCACGATGGAGTTCGAGCCGGGCGGCGTCGCGGACCTGCGCGCCCTGCTCGACGGTCTGGTTCCGGTCGAGGGTGACTACGAGCACAACCGCCTCAATCACGACACCAACTCCCACGCCCATCAGCGTGCCTCGCTGATCGGCGCATCGGAGCAGGTGCCCGTCGTCGGCGGCCGCCTGGCCCTTGGAACCTGGCAGCAGCTGGTCCTGATCGACTTCGACGACCGGCCTCGCGACCGGACCGTGGTCGTCCAGATCGTTTCCTGAAGGGTGTCTAGGCTCTGGCCGGGCGGGACTTGGAGGTGAGCCAGCGCTGCGCCGCGAGCGTGGCGGTTCCCGAGAGCAGGAGAAGCGTGACGTTGACCGCCAGGACCGCGGCAGCGCCCCAGTTGACACCTACCTCCCCGAGGCCCAGCGAAACGCCGAAGAGAGCCGACGCCGGAATGGTTGTGACCGAGATCGCGACTCCGACCGCGGCCGCAGCCCGGGTCTCGAAGGAGAGCATCGCGGCCACCCCCGCGGCAAGTGCGACCAGCACGGTCGAGTAGTCGACGTGAGCGAGGCCGTGAAGCGAGCTGTCGTGGACCTGGAAGCTCGAGCTCAGGATGCCGGCGGCCTGCAGGCACCAGGCGAGGGCAGCCGCGACCGCCCAGGTAAGCACGATGCCGAGCAGCAGCGTCACGGTGGCGCGCCGGGCCAATCGGATCCGGCCTGCGACGATCCCGACACAGACGGCGCAGATCGGCAGGATGTCGGGGCTGACCGCCATCGCCCCGACGATCAGGATCGGGTTGTCCGTGATCACTCCGATCGCGGCGAGCACGCCCGCCACCGCCATCAGCGCGAGGTACCGGCCCAACGGACGCGAGTGAGTCCTGGCCTCGCCCATCACCTCGATCCAGGCGAACTCGTCTCCCCTCGAGTGCCTGCCGTGGGGCGGGTTCGGCGCCACCACCTCCTGGCGGGTGAGCAGGTAGTCGGCGTCCTCGACCTCCCACTCGCGGATCAGGTGCATCACCCGGTCCGCAACCGAGGGCATCACGTCGGCCGCCAGCACGACCCCGGTCCCGGCTCGCTCGGGGTTGAGGGCGACGATTCGATGGACCCCCCCGGTCCCCTCGAGCGCCTCGGTGACAAGGTTGGCGCGATGCTCATCGATCGAGAGGCGGAGTCTCAGCATCGTCCGAACTGTAGGAGTGGCCTGGGACGCGACCGGAACTACGGAGTTCGGAATTCGATCTCCCGGATCACCTTCGCGGGGGCGCCCGCGGCGATCACGCCGGCCGGCAGATCCTTGGTGATCACCGAGTTCGCCCCGATCACGCAGCGCTCGCCGATCTCGACGCCGCCGGTGACTACGCAACCGACGCCGAACCAGCAGTTGGAGCCGATTCGGACTGGCCCCTGAGGCTCGAAGCCCTGCCAGGTGACCGGCTTGGTCGGATCGTCGTAACGGTGATCGGAGTCGCCGACGAAGCAGTTGTTGGCGAACATCACGTGGTCGCCGATCTCGATCAGCTCGAGTGCGGCCAGCATCGTGTTCTTGTTGAGGAAGCAGCCCTCGCCGATGCGGATCCGAGCCTCTCGCGAGAGGGTCAGCCAGCAGCCGGGCTCGAGGAGCGTCCCTTCCCCGATCTCGAGCCGCCCGGAGTCGAGCGCCTCGAGCACCTCGCCCTCGATCGGATGGCGAATGAAGAAACCGCCCTCGGCCGCGTGACGGTTGAGCCGGACTCGGCGGCGCCAGCGCCGGTTGCGCTCATACCAGCGCCGCTTCACCCACCAGGTGCGCCATTCCCTCCAAGAGGCCACGCTGGGAGCTTCCCAAAACCCTCGGAGGCGGTGGATATTGTCTGCCCGTGAGCCCACCCAGGAAGCAGGGAGCGCGCGGCGGAATCGATCTCGGCGGGACCAAGATTCAGACGGTCGTCGTGGACGCCGAGAACGAGGTGCTCGGAGAGTCGCGTCGACCGACCCCCACCACCGGTGGCCCAAGGGACGTCGCGCGCGAGATGGCGGCGGCGATGCGCGAGGCGGCCGCCGAGGCGGGGCTCGGCACGCGCGAGCTGGGCGGCGTCGGGGTCGGTTCTCCGGGTGATGCCGATGAGGAGACGGGCGACGTCTCCGACGCCCGCAACCTGCCGGGCTGGACCGGGTCCTTTCCGCTGGCGAAGAACCTCAACGAACAGCTGGGGACACCCGTGCGAATCGGAAACGACGTGTCCGTGGCGGTGCAGGGCGAGTTCGAGCTCGGGGCGGGACGCGAGTTCAGCACGGTCCTGGGCGTCTGGTGGGGAACCGGCGTGGGCGGCGGGTTGGTCCTCGACGGCAAGCAGTGGCTTGGCCGCGGCGCCGCCGGTGAGATCGGACATGTGGTCGTCAAGCGCGGGGGCGCAAGGTGCACGTGTGGTCGGCGTGGCTGCATGGAGGCATACGCGGGCCGAATGGCGATGGAGATCAAGGCTCGTAAAGAGGTGAAGCGCGGGGCAAAGACGGACCTCTTCCGGATCATGGAGGAGCATGGGCGGGACCGGCTGACCAGCGGCATCTGGGAGCGGGCTCTCAAGCACGGCGACGATCTGGCGACGACGCTGATCGACCGAGCAGTGAAGGCGCTCGGTGTCGGGATCGCTTCATCCGTCAACCTGATCGATCCGGACGCCGTGATAATCGGCGGAGGCCTCGGCGTGCGTTTCGGCGAGAAGTACGTCCGTCGAATCGCAACCCAAATGCACCCCCACCTGTTCGTCAGCGATCGCCCACCCGAGATGCGCTTGGCCGCGCTCGGTGACCTCGGCGGCGCCATCGGGGCCGCACTGCTGGTCGCCAAATAGCGGGGGCTCGCCAAGTAGCCGCGCCCGTTCTCCCGACTTGAGAGGGAACCGTGGAGCCCGGCGTCCGGCCGGGCCCCACGGAACCCGAAACTACGTCCGTACTCGCTCTTCCTCGCCGAACTCGGCGATTCCATAGACGATCCACACGCAGAGGAAGAAGATCCCCAGCGACCAGAACGGGTGCGCTCCACCCATCGACAGCAGTGCATCTATCGCGCCGATGCTCCCGGCGATGATGCCGATCACGCGACCGTAGGCGTTCCCCGACATCAGCGAGAAACCCCCAGTCAGTTGGATCACCCCGACGATCACCAGCACCCAGCCCATCGCGTGCAGGTTGGTGAAGATGTATCGGGTGTCGTTCGCGTAGAAGTGCGCATCGGAGATGGCACCGATGCCGTAAATGATGTTGAGAACGCCCACCATCAGCAGCAGGATCGCGACGAATACGACTCGACCCGCACCTCTCATGTGGGTCTCCCTTCGGTTGCCGGCCACCCCCTAGGCGGCCGTATGCCGGCCGCCGTCCCGGCGACCGTGTGCGCGCGAGGCTACTCCTCGGGTCGGCCGGTTCCGCCTGCCCGGGGGCTGGGCAGCGACGGGGCGCCGCCAATCAGGTCCTGGAAGCGCCGGACGCGCTTGTCATGGCGCGCCTTCCGCGCCTCGGCCTTGACGAGCTTCCCGCTGCCCGGCTTGTAGCGCCGCCTCGCCCACCACGACCTGGGGCGCGCCAACCGGATCGCGCCCACCCAGGCCACCGGGGGGATGAACATGCCGATCACCGCCGTGCTCATCTTGCCCTTCAGGGCAACGATCGCGCAGATGCTCAGATCGATCAGCACGGTGGTCACGATCGTGAGCGTGGATCCACCGTCGCCGGCGTCCAGGGGGACGAAGCCGACGATGATGCCTCCGCCGATGATCGCCGCGAAGATCACGGCGTCCACGGAGCTGCGGCCCTCGTCAGCCCAGTAGACGTCCTCGAGATAGAGCCAGAGGGCGAACTCGTCCAGGGTCAGGCCCATCCCCACCCCGAACAGGCCGGCGAGGACCTCGAACCACGGGCTTGCCGGCTGCAGGACGAAGCTGAGGAAGCCCGCCGCCATCATCCCGACGATCCCGAAGACCAGGTGGTGGATGTGGAGTCCGCCCGGGCTGACGTTCCCGGGCCACCAAGAGACCTCCGCCCTGATCATCCTCGTGCTGAACCGGATGAAGCCGAACGAGAGGAGCATCGAGCCGAGCAGGATCAGCCCCGCGCGCTGATCGGCGGTGTCGAACGCGGCGCTGCTCTGGATCTTGAGGCTGAGCGCCCCTAGCAATACCTCTCCCATCTGGCCCTAGTATCGCCGCCGCGCGACGGGCCCGCTCCCTGAGCAGCAGTACCCCCACCTGGATATCTGTGCGGCACATGCCCTTGCTTACGAGCGCATCCGGGCGTTCGGATCAGGCGGCGACCGCGGCCTTGCGCCTGCCGGTGCGGCGGACCTTCATCTCGGGCTCGACCAGGTCGGCGAGGAACTCGCCGGTGTACGAGCCCGGCGTGGCGGCGACCTGCTCCGGCGTGCCGGTCGCGAGCACGTTGCCGCCCTCCTCCCCGCCCTCCGGGCCGAGGTCGATGATCCGATCGGCGGTCTTGATCACGTCGAGGTTGTGCTCGATCACGATCACGGTGTTGCCGGCCTCGACCAGTCGACCGAGGACGTCGAGCAGACGCTGGACGTCGGCGAAGTGAAGGCCTGTGGTGGGCTCGTCGAGGATGTAAAGCGTGTCGCCGGTCGCCACCTTGGAGAGCTCGGTGGCGAGCTTCACGCGCTGCGCCTCGCCGCCGGAGAGCTGAGTCGCGGGCTGACCGAGGCGTATGTAGTCGAGGCCGACGGCCTGCAGTGTGTCCAGGCGCCGCGCGATCTTCGGGATGTCCTTGAAGAAGGCGCATGCATCCGCAACCGACATCTCGAGCACGTCGGCGATCGACTTGCCCTTGAAGCGGACCTCCAGCGTCTCGCGGTTGTAGCGCTTGCCGTGGCACTGCTCGCACGGCACGTAGACATCGGGCAGGAAGTGCATCTCGATCTTGATCTGGCCGTCGCCGCGGCAAACCTCGCAGCGCCCGCCCTTGACGTTGAAGCTGAACCGGCCGGGCTTGTAGCCCCGGGCACGCGCTTCGCGCGTCTGCGCATAGAGCTGACGGATGTGGTCGAAGACGTTGGTGTAGGTCGCCGGGTTCGACCGGGGGGTCCGCCCGATCGGCGACTGATCGATGTTGATGATCTTGTCGATCTGCTCGAGTCCCTCGATCCGGTCATGGGCTCCGGGCCGCAGCTTGGCCTGATGGAGCCGGTTGGCGACCGCCGGATAGAGCGTCTCGTTGATCAGCGTGGACTTGCCGGACCCCGAGACACCGGTCACGCAGCAGAAGACGCCCAGTGGGATCGGGACGTCGATCTTCTTCAGGTTGTGCTGGCGGGCGCCCTTGACGACCAGTTCGGCGCGCGGCTCGCGCCGCTGATCGGGGATCTCGATCTGGCGCTGCCCCGCCAGATACTGGCCGGTGAGCGAGGCGGGGTCCGCCTCGACCTGCTCCGGAGTCCCCTCCGAGATCACGTGACCGCCATGCTCGCCGGCGCCGGGACCGAGGTCCACGAGGTGGTCCGCCGAGCGCATCGTCCCCTCGTCGTGCTCGACCACGATCACCGTATTGCCCAGGTCGCGGAGTCTGTCCAGGGTCTGGATCAGCTTCGCGTTGTCGCGCTGGTGCAGGCCGATCGAGGGCTCGTCGAGGATGTAGAGGACGCCCACCAGGCTCGAGCCGATCTGGGTCGCGAGCCGGATCCGCTGTGCCTCTCCGCCCGACAGCGTCCGCGCGGACCGCGCCAGGTTGAGGTAGCCGACGCCGACGTTGTCGAGAAAGGCGAGCCGCTCCGTGATCTCCCGGACGAGCAGGCGGGCGATCGCCCGCTCGGTATCGGTCATCTCCAGGTCCTCGATCCATTTCAGCGCCGCCCGGGCCGAGAGCTCCGTGTAGTCATGGATCGAGATCCCTCCGACCTGGACCGCCAGACTCTCCGGCCGCAGCCGTGCGCCCTTGCAGACGGGACACGGTTGCTCGGCCATGTAGCCCTCGACCCGCTCCCGCACTCCGTCCGAGTCCGTCTCTTCGTACCGGCGCTCGAGGTTGTTGACGATCCCCTCGAAGCGGACACTGTATGAGCGCCGCCTGCCGAAGCGATTCGTGTAGTTGACCTTGTGCCGTTCGCCGCCGGTGCCGTAGAGGAAGATCTCGCGGTCCTCGTCGGAGAGCTCCTGCCAGGGCGTGTCCGGATCGATCCCGTAGTCCTCGGCCACCGCCTCGACCAGTCGCTTCCAGTAGCGCGAATGGCCGATACGCCACGGCTGCAGCGCGCCCTCGGACAGCGACAGGGTCGGATCCGGCACGACCAGTTCAGGGTCCACCACCCTCTGGAAGCCGAGCCCGTGACAGCGCTCGCAGGCGCCGTGCGGTGAGTTGAAGGAGAAGATCCGCGGCTCGAGCTCCGGGATCGAGGTGCCGCAGTTGAGGCAGGCGAACCGCTCGCTGAAGGTGAGACGGTCGGCCACTCCCTCCGGCAGCTCGCCGGCGCCCTTCGCACCCTTCACCCCGCCGACGTTCTCGGTCGACTCGCGGGTGTTCGCGTCGCCCGAGCTTCCCTGCTCGAGGATGTCGATCTCCACGACCCCGCCGGCGAGCGCAGCCGCCGCCTCGATCGACTCTGATAGCCGGCGGCGCAGGTCGCCCTTCATCACCAAGCGGTCCACCACAACCGAAATGTCATGGTTGTACTTCTTGTCGAGCTTGATCTCCTCGTCGAGGCGCCGCAGCTCGTTGTCGACGCGCACGCGGCTATACCCCTCCAGCCGGAACTGCTCGAAGAGCTTCTCGAACTCGCCCTTGCGCCCCCGGACGACCGGCGCCATCACCATGAAGCGAGTCCCCTCGTCGAGCGTCATGACCCGATCGGTGATCTGCTCGACCGACTGGCCCTCGATCGGCTCTCCGCACTCGGGGCAGTGCGGCTTGCCGATCCGAGCCCAGAGCAGACGCAGATAGTCGTAGATCTCCGTCACCGTTCCAACCGTCGACCGGGGATTCCGCGAGGTCGTCTTCTGGTCTATCGAGATCGCCGGCGACAGCCCGTCGATCGAGTCGACGTCCGGCTTCTCCATCAGCCCCAGGAACTGACGCGCGTAGGAGGACAGGGACTCGACATATCGCCTCTGCCCCTCCGCGTAGATCGTGTCGAAGGCAAGGCTCGACTTGCCGGAGCCGGACAGCCCGGTGATCACGATCAGGGAGTTCCGCGGCAGCTCGAGGTCGACGTCCTTGAGGTTGTGCTCTCGGGCCCCGCGGATGACTATGCGCTCGGAAGGCGCCATCACATCGAGTGTACGCGGGCGAACGGTTGTTCCCGGATGGCCGCGACGTGCAGGTTCTGCCGCCCGATCCAGGTCGCAGCGAGGGTGACGAGACCCCGGCCATGGCGACCGCCATGCCCGCGTGGGGGCTGGCCTCGGTCACCGCCACACCGGCGGCCGCCGTGCCGAGCGAGGCGCCCCCGACGATCGCCGTCAGCACCCAGCCCGTCGCCTCGGCCGCCGTGCCCACCGGCGCGAGCGAGTCGAGCAGCAGGTAGATCGAGCGAGATCGCCGGTGCCAGCGCGAGCCCGCTGAGCGCCATCAGCGGAAAGGCCGCGGGCAACGAGGGGATCGCGACCAGTGGCACGAAGGAGAGAGCGAAGACGAGCGCCACCGCCGGCAACCGCTCGCCGGGCCTTCTCCGCCAGTTCCTGGCGCCGTACCAGAGGCCCCCGGCGGTACTGGCGAGCGCCTGGACAGCGATCAGCGTCCCGCCGAGCTCCGCTGCACCGTGCTCGGAGGCGAAGGCGGTGATCGCGAGCTCCGCCGCGCCCACCGCGATCCCGATGCCGAGCGCGGCGCCCATCAATACCCAGACGCTGGATGAGCGCAGCGGCCCGATCCGCCTGTGCTCCGCCGGCGCGCCGCGCCAGCCGCGGGACGCCGGCGATGACGCGAATACAATCGAGCCCACGAGGGTGAGCCCGATGCACATGCAGAGTGAGGCCGTTGGCGTGGCGACGGCGATCACCAGCGCCGCGATCAACGGTCCCACGATGAAGGCGACGTCGATCGCGACGGCATCGAGCGCGAACGCCGCCTGTCTCAGGTCGGTGTCTGGGACCAGCTTTGACCACAGCGTCCGCATCGTGGCGCCGGTCGGCAGAGTGCCCAGGCCGGCGACGACCCCGGCCGCCGCCATCGAGCCGCCCGACGCGCCGCCGTGCGCGAGCAGGATGAGCGCTGCGAACCCGGCGGAGTTCACGAGTGTCGCGATGAGAATCACCCGCGTCTGCCCGATCCTGTCGATGATCTTGCCCTGGACCGGCAGCGAGATCGCCGCCGCGCTCGAGTAGGCGGCCACCACAGCTCCGGCCGCGGCGAACGAGCCGGTCGCGGCGTGCACGAGCAGGACCGTCGACAGCGGCTCAGCCGCGATCGAGAGACGTCCGATGATCACACCGGCAAGAGGCTGCTTGACGCCGCGGGCGCCCAGCACGCGTCTGTACGCCTCGGGAACCATGATCGCCAGGTTAAGCTCGGCCGAATGAGCGGGAGGCTCCCAGTCACCGGCATCTCCGAACTCGTCCTGGAGGTGTCGGACCTCGATGAGGCGCGGAGGTTCTATCGGGACGTACTGGGCTTCGAGGAGACCCTCTACGGCGAGGGCGCTGAGGGTCGCTACTGGTATCTAATCGGCGCTACCGCCAGGCTCGGGCTGTGGACCGAGCAGGTGGGACTCGCCGGCGGCCGGGGCGGCGCCCACGTCCACTACGCGTTCAACGTGTCCGATGCCGAGATCGACCCGATGAAGGCTCGGATCGAGCAGGCCGGAGCGCAGGTGGAGGGGCCGATCCAGCTCGGACCTGGCCGGGCGATCTACGTCACGGATCCCGATGGCAACGTCGTCGAGTTCTGGAGCCAGGATATGGCCGCCTACACGGAGGGCGCTCGTGCCGACGGCGCCCCAGGGACCTTTCGGGGCGAATGAACGAGGCCCCCAGAGGCGTAACCAAGCGTCAGTTGCTGATCGGCCTGGCCTTCGCCGCGGTCTCCCTCGGCGCTCTCTACATCGTGCTGCCGAACATCGCCGGTCTCGGCGACACCTGGAGGAGGCTCGACAAGGGAGAGCCCGGATGGCTGACCGCTGGGCTGTTCCTCGAGATCGCCTCGTTCTTCTGCTACGTCGCGCTGTTCCGCGGAGTGATCGGGCAGGAGGCCAGAGTCAGCTGGGCGCAGAGCTACCGGATCACCCTGGCGAGCCTGGCCGCGACCAGGCTGCTCGCCGCCGGCGGGATCGGCGGGATCGCCCTGACAGCGTGGGCGCTGCGACGCGATGGGCTCTCGGCTCCGCTGGTTGCTCTGCGCATGGCGACGATGCTGGTGCTCCTCTACACCGTCTACATGGGCGCGGTCGTGCTGACCGGGCTGGGCCTGCGGGTGGGGATCCTCTCTGGACCGAGTCCGGTGGCCTTCACCCTGATCCCGGCCATCGTGGCTGGGCTGATCATCGTCGCGGCGCTCCTGATCGGCTACTTCGGCGGGGAGCTGCGCGAGACCACCAAGCGCCTGCGCGATCCAAGCCGGGGGGAGCGCTGGCGGGCGGCCCTGGCCACCGTGCCGAACACGCTGGCTGGCGGCGTCCGGGGCGCGATCGCGATCCTCAGGGATCGCCCCGTCAACGGGCTCTGGGCGGCGGGCTGGTGGGGGTTCGACATCGCCGTCCTCTGGGCCTGCCTGCACGCCTTCGGCTCCCCGCCGCCCGCCGGCGTGATCGTCGCCTCATACTTCATCGGCATGACCGCGAACCTGCTGCCGCTGCCGGGCGGCATCGGCGGCGTGGAGGGCGGCATGATCGGCGCCCTGATCGCATTCAACGTCCCGGGCGGGCTCGCGATCGTCGCGGTCCTCTCCTACCGCGCCTTCTCCTTCTGGCTGCCGACGATCCCCGGAGCGCTCGCGTACATCAGCATCCTCCGGCAGGAACCGGCCACGGCCAGCGCCGAGGGCGCCCGCGCCTAGCGATCGCCCTCGGATGACGCTGGGCTAGGCGACGATCTTGGCCTTCGCGCGTTCGAATTCCGCGTCCGAGAGCTTCTTCTCGTCATGCAGCTTGGAGAGCTTGGTGAGCTCATCGGCCGCCGAGCCGCCGCCCGCGGTCTGGCGCACGTAGGCGTCGAGCTGCTTCTGCGCCTCCTGCTGCTGAGCCAGAGCCCGCTCACGCATGCCGCTGCCGCGAGCAATCAGGTAGATCAGCGTCCCCAGAAACGGGACGAAGATCAGGAACACGACCCAGGCTGCCTTTCCCCATCCGGACATCCCGTGATCGCGAAACAGGTCGCCGATGACCGTGAAGAGGATCATCAGCCAGGCTGCGAAGACGAAGATCTCCAGGACGGTGAGCAGTGCCTGGCCAAAGGTGAAGTCCGCAAGAACCATCCAGGTTCCTCCAGTCTGTTGAGTGAGGCGGTCAGGGCAGACTAGTGGCCGCGACCCATGGCCCGAATCGCGGTACCGGTGTTATCCCTTCGCCGTGAGAGGATCCGAGTCGCGCCATGCGCAAATGGGTCCCCATCGTCATCCTCGCCTCGGGCCAGTTCGTGATGACGCTCGACACGAGCGTCATGAACGTCTCGATCTCGCAGATCACGGCCGACCTCAACACCTCGATCCAGGGAGTCCAGGCGGCGATCACGCTGTACGCGCTGGTGATGGCCGCCCTGATGCTCACCGGCGCCAAGCTCGGCGACATCTACGGTCGCAACCGGATGTTCGCGATCGGGCTCGCCGTCTATGGCGTCGGCTCCCTGACCACGGCTCTCAGCCCGAGCCTGCCGGTGCTGCTGGTCGGCTGGTCCGGGATCGAGGGCCTCGGGGCGATCATGGTGATCCCGGGGATCGCAGCGCTCACCGCCGCAAACTACGAGGGCAAGGACCGAGCCCTCGCCTACGCGCTGATCGGTGGCATCACGGCGGCCGCCGTCGCAGTCGGCCCGCTGATCGGCGGCTGGGTGACGACCAACGCCAGCTGGCGATACGTGTTCGCCGGAGAGACGGTGATCGTGACCGTGATCATCATGCTGCGCGGACAGATCGCCCAGGCGCCGAGGGCCGAGCACCCCCCCAAGATGGACGTCATCGGGTCCGTGCTCTCCGTCGCCGGCCTGGGACTGGCCGTCTTCGGGATCCTGATGGGCAGCAAGTGGGGATTCGTGAAGCCGCTCGGGGCGCCGACCATCAACGGGACGGAGATCACCCCGCTCGGCTTCTCGGTGGTGCCCTTCATGGTCCTCGCCGGCCTGGGAATACTGGCCGGATTCGTCCACTGGGAGGAGCGCAGGCACCGCCTGGGCCTCGACCGCCTCCTCGACACGGCCCTGCTGAAGATCACACAGCTTCGCGCCGGGCTCACGACGCTGTTGGGCCAGCAGCTGGTGCTGATGGGGCTGTTCTTCGTCGTTCCGGTCTACCTGCAGGTCGTGATCGGGTTGGACGCGTTCGAGACGGGCAAGCGGCTCATTCCCCTCTCCGCGGCGATGCTGGTCGCGGCGATGGCCGGTCCCAAGGTCGCGGGGAGGCGCTCGCCGAGGACGGTCGCGCAGATGGGCCTCGTCCTGATCAGCGCCGGAGCCGTCGTGATGCTCGCCACGCTCGACGTGAAGCTCAACGACACCGGGTTCAAGATCGCCATGGTCCTGGTGGGTGCCGGAGGAGGCCTGCTCGCCTCGCAGCTCGGCAACGTGATCATGTCGTCGACCGACTCGTCCAAGGCCAGCGAGACCGGCGGCCTGCAGGGAACGGCCCTCAACCTCGGCGCCTCGATCGGCACCGCCCTGATCGGCGCGATCCTGATCCTCAACCTGATCAACGGGTTCAACGACAACGTCGCGGACAACCCGCAGGTGCCCGCCCAGACGCGCGAGGCGATCGCCACCAACACGGAGGAGGGCATCGACATCTTGCCGGCCGCCCAGGTGGAGCAACTGGCGCTCTCGAAGGGCCTTTCGGAGGGCCAAGCCAAGGCCGTGGCGGCGGACTACGGGAACGCCGAGCTCGACGCGCTGCGCATCTCCGTCGGCGCCGTCGCGGCCATCGCGCTGCTCTGCCTCTGGTTCACCCGAAAGCTGCCGACGTCCGCCGTCGCGCCCGCGACCGAGCCGGACCGCTCGTCGGCGACGGCCTCCGCCTGACCCGTTCGGCCCAGCGGCAGGAAAGCCGCCAGACGGCCCGAACCGTCGGAAGTGGCCGAAAATCCCCGCGAGGGGCGAGACAGGAGGCGTCCGCTCGGACTGTCGCGGCAGCCGGGAGAGCGCTGGGGACAGTTCGCAGGGAGAGTCGCGAACGCTTTCGGCCTCGTCCTGCTCCTGGTGCTTGCCACCTACGCCCTTGGCTCACTGACCGCCTTCCATGGCTGGACCGCGGTGCTCACCACGCTGGTCGCCTCACTGGCGGGCGTCGTGGGGCTCGCCGGATCGGGCGTGCGCCCGACCGTCGTCCGCGGGGCCGGCATGCTTGCGCTGGCGGCAGTCGTCCTCGCCGCGCTGGCTGAGCTCCTCGACAACACTCACCTGCTCGGCGCCAGCTCGTTCGTGATCGTCACCCTCCTGCTGCTCGCGGCGGGGGCGATCCTGCGGGCCGTCCTGATGGAGACCGAGGTGGGATTTCGCACGATCCTGGGCGCGATCAGCGTCTACACGATCCTGGGACTTCTCTTCAGCTTCCTCTACGCAGCGCTGGACCGGGTGGAATCAGCCCCCTTCTTCGGCGCCGGCGTCTCGGTCAAGGGCGGCGACTTCCTCTTCTTCAGCTTCACCACGCTGACCACCACCGGCTACGGCAACCTGGTCCCGGCGGGGCAACCGGGCAAGATGATCTCCGGGCTCGAGATGCTGATGGGCCAGATCTTCCTGGTCACGCTGGTCGCCGGGCTGGTCAGCCTCTGGCGGCCCGGGCTGCTGGCGCGCGGGCGGAAGAGCTCCAGCTAGCGCGCGGCCCGGCTGACGACATCCTGGAGCAGAGCCGTGCGGTCGCCCGGACCGAATCTCTCGATCAGCTCCGCCTCGATCGCGGCGGGGTCCTTGCCGTCGACCGCCAGCTTCATGGCGACCAGCCGCTCGGCGGCATCCTCGCCGTTGCCGGCCGGAGCTGAGATCGGCGCCTCCAGATTACCCGCAGTCTCGCGCTCCGGTGCCGGCTCAGGCTCAGGTGCCGGCTCGGGCTCGGGTTCCGGGGTCTCGGCGATCGGAACCGCCTCGGAGGCGGCCGCCACCAACGTCCCTCCCAGCTCGTCCAGCGCCCGCTTGGCCGCCTCGATCTGCCCGCGCGCGTCGGCCTCTGCCCGCTTGCGAATCTTCGCCGCGTCGGCCTCGGCCCGCTGACGGAGCCCGGCCGCTTCGGCCTCGGCCTCGCGGATGATCTCGGCGGCCCGTTGCTCCGCTTCCGCGATCACCTGGCGGACTGAGTCCGCCACCTTGGCCGCAAGCTCGTCTGCGTGTCCGTCGCTCATTGCCTGCAAGATTAGTCATGCGCGACGGCGCCCTGCGCCATCGCGACCGCCCGGTGGACGCCCGATCCACATCCTGCCCCTGGCCCTGATCATGCCAACGAGGACCACCGCCGAGTGCTCGCGGTCCTGCGCTTCCTCGACTTCTAGGCCCTGATCGCGTCCAGATCCGCCTTGAGCTCCTTGAGCTCGTCGCGGATACGGGCCGCCTCCTCGAAGCGAAGGTCGTCAGCAGCGGTGAGCATCTCCTCCTCCAGCTCGATCACCAGCTTCTCGAGCTCCTCCGGAGTCTTGGTCGCCGTTTCCTCGCGGCGGCGGCGGCGCCGGCGCGGCGCGTTCGACTCCATCGCGAGGAACTCGGCCATGTCGGAGATGCCCTTGACGACGGTCGCGGCGGTGATGCCGTGCTCCTCGTTGTAGGTGAGCTGGATCGCGCGGCGGCGGTCCGTCTCCGAGATCGCCTTCCGCATCGCGTCGGTCTCCTTGTCCGCGTACATCAGCACGCGGCCGTCGACGTTCCTGGCGGCGCGGCCGATCGTCTGGATCAGGCTGGTCTCGCCGCGGAGGAATCCCTCCTTGTCGGCGTCGAGGATCGCGACCAGCGAGACCTCCGGGAGATCGAGGCCCTCGCGCAGGAGGTTCACGCCGACCAGGACGTCGTACTCGCCGAGCCGGAGCTCGCGGATGATCTGAATCCGCTCCAGGGTGTCGATCTCGGAGTGCAGGTAGCGGACCCGGAAGCCGTGCTCAAGCAGGTATTCGGTCAGGTCCTCGGCCATCTTCTTGGTCAGGGTCGTGACCAGGACGCGCTCGTCCTTCTCGGCGCGGACCCTGACCTCGTTCATCAGGTCGTCGATCTGGTTCTTGGTCTCACGCACCTCGACGTCGGGATCGACGATGCCGGTCGGGCGGACGATCTGCTCGACGATCCTCGAGGACTCGGCGCGCTCCCACGGGCCGGGCGTCGCCGAGACCAGCACCATCTGCTTGACGCGATCGAGGAACTCGTCGAACTTGAGCGGCCGGTTGTCGACCGCGCTCGGCAGCCGGAAACCGAAGTCGACCAGCGTCGACTTGCGTGAGAAGTCGCCCTCGTACATGCCCCCGAGCTGCGGGATGGTCTGGTGGGATTCGTCGACGAAGAGGACGAAGTCGTCGGGGAAGTAGTCGATCAGCGTGTAGGGCGGGCTTCCCGGCGGGCGGCCGTCGAGGATCCGCGAGTAGTTCTCGATGCCCGGGCAGAAGCCGAGCTCGCGCATCATCTCCATGTCGTAGCGGGTGCGCTGCTGGAGCCGGTGCGCCTCGAGCTGCTTGCCGTGCTCCTCGAAGTAGGCGACCTGGTTGCGCATCTCGCGCTCGATCTCGTCGACGGCGCGCTCCATCGTCTCCTCCTTGACGACGTAGTGGCTCGCCGGCCAGACCGAGACGTGATCGATCACGTCGAGGATCTCGCCCGTCAGTGGGTCGAAGTGCTGGATCGCCTCGATCTCGTCCCCGAAGAGCTGGATCCGGTAGGCGGACTCGGCGTACGCCGGATAGATCTCGAGCACCTCGCCGCGGGCGCGGAAGGCCCCGCGCGCCAGGTTCTGGTCGTTGCGCCGGTACTGCATCCCGACCAGCTTGCGGAAGACGTCCTGGCGGTCGATCCAGTCGCCGACCTTGAAGAGCTGCATCTGCTCGCGGTAGAGGTCCGGCGAGCCGATCCCGTAGATGCAGGAGACCGAGGCGACGATGATCACGTCGTCGCGGGCGAAGAGCGACGCGGTCGCGGCGTGGCGCAACCGGTCGATCTCGTCGTTGATCGAAGAGTCCTTCTCGATATAGAGGTCCTGAGCCGGGACGTAGGCCTCGGGCTGGTAGTAGTCGTAGTAGCTGACGAAGTACTCGACGGCGTTATCGGGGAAGAACTCCCGGAACTCGTTGCAGAGCTGCGCCGCGAGCGTCTTGTTATGCGCGATCACCAGCGCCGGCCGCTGAACCCGCTCGATCGTCGCGGCCATCGTGAAGGTCTTGCCGGTGCCGGTCGCGCCGAGCAACGTCTGGACGCGCTCCCTGGCACCTAGCCCCTCGGCGAGGCCCTCGATCGCCCTCGGCTGGTCAGCGGTTGGCGTGTAGGCGGGATTGAGCTTGAACTCCATGATCAAACGGGTTGCGCCTGGCGGCACACCCTCGCATCAAGCGTACTGGGGGCGCAGGGCGTGCCTGCGACGCTAGGGCTGGTCGGCGGTGGTGATGCTCTCGGCGGTGGCGCCGAGGGCGCGAACCAGCATCTCGACCAGGGCTTCGCGATCCGGCGCGCCCTGATCGAGCCAGGTGAGCATCGCGGAGTCGACATAGGCGACCCAGGAGCGCAAGCCGATGCGAACCACCGGTCGCTGGGGATCGAGGCTCATGCTCTCCGCGAGCCGCTCGACACGCTGCCAGCGTGCCAGCTCCAGCCCCTCACGCACCTCGGCGAAGCCGGTCCCGCGCGTCATCAGGGAGCGGTAGCCAGTCGGGTGCTCCCCGATCAGGTCGGCGTAGTTCCGCAGCCCCGAGCGCAGCCGCTCGATGGGCGGCAGGTCCGGGTCGGGCTCGATCCGCTCGCGGAAGAACTCGATCAGCGGTTGCAGGCAGGCGATGTAGAGCCCCTTCTTGCTGCCGAAGTACTGGAAGACCAGGCCATGGGAGACGCCGGCGGCGTCGGCCACCTCGTCGACGGAGACGTCGTCGTAGTCCCGGTCACCGAAGACCTCGAGGGCCGCCTCGATCAGCTGCCGTCGGCGCTCGTCGGCGCGGTCCGTTGTCAGAGGGCGGGTGGGGATGGGTCAGGATAGTCCGCGTTGACTTTGCGTCAACACCAAGCGCTGGTCGCAGGCCTGGTCACCACTAGCCGGCGTTGATGAAATCCAGGCTGGCCGAGACCCGCGAGTAGACGCTCGGGGCCGAGGGCAGTCCACAGAGGGCACCGCCGAAGGAAACGGTGCCGAGCTCGACCGGGCCGGTCGGGGTGCTCGCGATCAGCGGGCCGCCGCTGTCTCCTGAGCAGGCTGAGGTGTGGATCTTGAAGCGGCCGGCCTTCTTGCGGCGCGCCCCGAGGGCGCAGATCATGCTCTCGGGCGCGAAGAGGTCGCGGGTGTACGCCTTCAGGCAGCGACTCTCGGTGCGGACCTGCTCGACGGTCGTCTTCAAGAATCCGGATAGATGCGTTCCGAATGGGTTGGTCGCCCCGTATCCCGCGACCTGCAGCTGGGCGCCGGCCGCAGTCAGGGCGGCATCCTGCTGGGGCGTCGCCAGCGGGACCGGTGTCACGCCTGTCGGCTGGGCGAGGTTGAGGACTGCCACGTCATGCAGGCCGGTCTGCTCGAAGTCAGGATGGACCCTGCCCGAGGTCACTCCGATCACCTGCCCGATGGCGGTGTCGCGCAGGGTGGGCCGACCGACGATCACCTGGAGGTTGGCGAGGTTGAACCCGGCGACGCAGTGGCCGGCGGTCAGGACCTTGGTCGGCGCGATCACGGATCCGCTGCAGTGCATCCGGCCCTTGCGAAAGATCGCCACGGCGAAGGGCCATTGAGCGGGATCGGCGCGACCGCCGCCGACCACCGACTCGTGCGCCCGGCGCTTGGCCGACGGCTTCGCCGCGCCGGCGGAGCCGGGCAGGGCGACCAGAAGCATGGAGGCGCAGGCCATGATGGCGAGCACGCTGCGATTTCGGCGACTCATCTTCGTCTTTCTCTCTAGGGCCCTGCTTGGTCCAGTCCGAGCTCGTGGCGGTAGTGCCGCGCGTACTCGTCCCGCTTCTCCAGCACATTCTCCACGTAGTCGCGAGTTTCGGGGAACGGAATGTCGTCGAGGCTCAGGCTCGCTCCGCCCCACGCCGCGACGTTTGTCTCCCCCGCGTTGTACGCCGCCAGCGCCGCGATCTCGTTGTCCCCGAACTTCTGGATCAGGTAATGGAGGTAGAAGGTCCCGTAGCGGATGTTGATGTCGGGATTGGAGAGATCATTGAAGTTGAACGTCTGGCCGCCGCTCAGCTTCTCGATCAGTTGGGCGGTGCTCGGGGTGATCTGCATCAGCCCCCGGGCGCCGGCGTGGGAGGTCTGGTCTCGGAAACGGGACTCGGTGTAGATCACCGCGGCGATCAGGTCGGCGGGGACGTCCTTCTCGGCCGCCTGCTGGCGGATGATGTCCTCGTGCTGGAGCGGCAGGGTGACCTCTTCGAGCGCGTTCTGGAAGCGGCCGCTGTTGACGAGCAGGAAGCCGCCAAGAGCGGCGACGGCGAGGGTGCCGCCGATCACCAGCGCACGGCGGCCGCGTTGCGATCGCCGCACCTTCGTCCGGGCGCCGCGTCGCGTCCTCGAGCGGTTGCTGCTGCTGCGCGAGCGGGTGCGCGCCGAGCCCGCGGACGTGCCTGGACTCATTCGCCGCCCCCTTGGCGCAGTTTCTCCATCAGGTCTTTCACCTCTCCATCCAACTCCTCCAGCGACGCATCGTTGCGGATGACGTGGTCGGCACGGCGCTCCTTCTCCGCCTGGTCGAGTTGGCGCCCCTCCCTGCCCTCGAGCCCCGCCTGACCCCGCTCGCGCAGGCGCGCGTCCCGAAGCTCATCGTCGGCGACCACCGCGACGGTGGCGTCGAAGGTGTCCTCCATCGCGGCCTCGAAGAGAAGCGGCACCTCGACCACCGCGACGTCGACATCGCCGCCCAGGCTCTGGCGCCAGTCCAGGACGTGCGCCCCCACCCGCGGATGGGTGACGCTCTCCAGCCAGCCGAGCTCCTCGCGATCGTTGAAGACGATCTCCCCCACCTTGTCCCGGTCGACGACGCCGCCAGGGGCCACCTGATCGCCCCAGCGCTCGATCAGCGCACACCTGACCTCCTCGTCATCGAGCAGGTCGTGAGCGACGCGGTCCGTCGACAGCGTTGCGGCTCCACCACGCTCGAACGCGGCGAGCGCCTCCGACTTCCCTGCCCCGATCCCCCCGGTGAGACCTACGAAGCGGGTCAACCCTCGGTCGGAGGGGTCTCCTCGGAGGGAGCCTCCTCGGCCGGAGCCTCCTCCTCGGAGGCGTCCTCGGCCGGAGCCTCCACCTCGGGGGCGTCTTCGGAAGGGGCCTCGGCGGGCTCTTCGGGGGCGGTCTCAGCCGAGGGTGCCTCCGGGCTCTCATCCGCGGCGCCTGTCTCCGCCTCGGGGGCCTCCTCTGGACCCGCCGCCAGATCCTCCGGCGGCTCGGCATCCTCGATGACGACGTCGTCACTCACCGGACGGGTCGGAAGCTCCTGACCCTCGACGCGTTTCACGCTCAGGGAGAGGCGGCGGCGAGAGTCGTCGACCTCGAGGATCTTCACCTTGAGCTCGTCGCCGGGACGGACGACCTCGGCGGGGCTCTCGACGTGGTGCTGGGCGAGCTCGGAGATGTGGACGAGGCCCTCGACGCCGGGAAGGATCTGGACGAAGGCACCGAAGGCGACGATCTTGGTCACCTTCCCGTCGACGACGTCGCCCTCCTTGTATTCGTTCAGGACGCGCTGCCACGGGTCCTCCTGAGTCTGCTTCAGGCCCAGGGAGATGCGCTGGCGATCCTTGTCGATGTCCAGGACCTTGACCCGGACGGTGTCGCCAATCGAGACGACCTCCGAGGGATGGTTGACGTGGCTCCAGGAGAGCTCCGAGATGTGGATCAGGCCGTCGATGCCCTCCAGGTCGACGAAGGCGCCGAAGTCGACGATGTTCGAGATCTTGCCCTCCACGACCTGTCCGGGCTCCAGGCGCCCGAGGATCTGCTCGCGGACCTCCTTGCGCTCCTCCTCCAGCACCGCGCGACGGGAGAGCACGACGTTGTTGCGGGAACGATTGAGCTCGATCACCTTGCACTCGAGCTTCTGGCCCATGAACTCGTCGAGGTTCTGGACGCGGCGGATGTCGACGAGGGAAGCCGGCAGGAACCCGCGCACGCCTAGGTCGAGGATCAGGCCACCCTTGACGACCTCGATGACGGTGCCCTCGACCGGCTCGCCGGAGTCCGCGGCCTTCTCGATCCGGCGCCACGCCTTCTCGAAGCGGGCGCGCTTCTTGGAGAGGATCAGGCGGCCCTCCTGGTCCTCCTTGGTGAGCACCAGGGCGTCGACCTCCTCCCCGAGCTCGACCTCCTCGGCGGGATCCACGGACTTGCGGATCGACAGCTCATTGGAGGGGATGACTCCCTCCGACTTGTAGCCGATGTCGACCAGGACCTCGTCCTGGTCGATGCGAACCACCTTGCCGCTCACCACATCGCCCTCGCTGAATGGATGGATGGTGGCGTCGTAGTTGGGGACGAGCTTGCCGTCGACCTCGATCAGCAGGTTGTCCGAGGTCGCGGTGCCGTTACCGGTGCTCTCCGGCTGCTCGGTGGCGGTCGTCTGCTCGGACGTTGTCTCCTCCGAGGTCGTCTCCTCGACGGTCGTCTCCAGCTGCCCAGCTTCGGTTGTTGCGTCGCCTGCGGCCACGAGCCGCACAGTGTGGCAGACGAAGGCGGATCGCTCGGGCTTGTGGTTACGCCTACGGACGGAATAGGGTCCTGCGAGCGGGGGGAAGCGTCCATCAGCCTTGGAGAAGGAGGCAGCATGCTTCAACGACTCAAGAAGCACGCCACGCCGGCGACAGTGATCTCGATCATCGCGCTGGTCGTCGCGCTGGGCGGCACCGCGGTCGCGGGCGGTCTGGTCAACAAGAAGAAGGTCAACACCATCATCGACAACCGGGCCCCGGGACTCTCGGTCCTGAAGGCCAAGAGCGCCGACTCAGCCGGTTCGGCCCCGGCAAGCAACGTATTCGGGGCCGAGACGAACGACTCGGGCGGAATCGTGAAAGCCACCCTGTCCGGAACGACAGCGAGCAAGGTCAGCAACAGCTTCACGATCCATTTCCCGCGCTCAGTGGTCGACTGCGTCGCCACGGGATCGGGCCTGTTTGATGGCGGCACTTCGGTGGTCCGCTCGGGCACAGCCCACCCGAACGACGTCATCGCGAGCAACCCCTCCGGGACGTCGGTCAGCGTGACGGTCGTCTGCCCGTAGTACGGCTCTGCGAGTAACGACCGCTTGACGTGAGTGCGGCGCCGGCTTCGGCCGGCCCCGCCCTCATGTCGCTCCGGCCTGCCGGGCCGGCGGGTTCTACGATGCGCCCATGCCCACGCGGCAGACCAAGCGCGGCGACGAGCGTACGCCGCTGAGCGGCAGCTACGACGTGATCGTCTGCGGCGCGAGCTTCGCCGGCCTCACCGTGGCCCGGCAGCTGGCCGGCTCGGGAGCGAGGGTGCTGGTTCTCGATCGCTATGAGATCGGCGAGCGCCAGACCTCCGCCTGCGGCATCCCCACAGACTGGCTCCGGGCGATGGCACTCGAGGGCTCCGCGAGACAGGAGTTCGGCGAGCTGGTGGTCCATACGCCACATGGCACCTCGCGGTACGAGCTGCCCTGGACCTTCTCCACTTTCGAGTACCGCGAGCTCTGCGAGCTGCTCTGGGCGCAATCGGACGCCGAGTTCGAGACCGCCAAGGTCAACGGGCCGAAGCGGCGAGCTCGTCCACACCGATCGCGGCGATATCACGGCGCCGCTGATCGTCGACGCGCTGGGCTGGAGACGGATCCTCGCCTCAGATGGGGGCTTTCAGCCGCCGGACGCGCCCCTCTCACGCGGGTTGGAGGTCCACCCTCACGGCGGAGGGGAGGACCTCGAGGTCTGGATCGATCGACGCTACGTTCCGGCCGGGTACGGCTGGTCGTTCCCCGCGCGCGACGAGCAGCGGATCGGGGTCGGCTCCTTCGACCCGCGCTTCCACGTCAAGGACACAACCGTCCTGCTCGCCGACGACCTGGAGCGACCGGCCATCCGTTACCAGGGCAACTGGATCCCCCACAAGCTTCGCCCCGGAACCGAGGACCGCATCTTCTTCGTCGGTGACTCGGCGGGCCAGTGCCTCCCCCTGACGGCCGAGGGAATCCGCACCGCCTTCTACTTCGGGATCAAGCTCGGGAACGAGCTGCGGGCGGTGGTCGCCGGGGAGCACGACCGGGAGACGGCGCTGCGCAATTACGCCGAGTTCGTCGACGGCCACGAGCGCAAGTTCCGCTGGATGCTCCGGGCGCAGAAGCTCCTGCCGAAGATGCCGGCTCGCGTCCAGCGCGCTGTGATCAGGGTGGCCGGCCGCAAGCGCTTCGTCGATTGGGCCTTCGACCACTACCTGCGCATCGCCCCGCCGGAGTTCGCGGGGCCGCCGCCGCGCAAGCGCGGTGAGCGGGAAGCCCTGCAGGCCGCGGCGTAGTCAGGTCAGCGAACGACCAGGTAGGTGCCCGCCAGCAGCAGGGCGACCCCTGCCACCCGGCTGGCGCTCAGGGGAGTCTGCTCGAGGCCGAGGAAGCCGATCCTGTCGAGGATCACGGAGGTGGTGAGCTGTCCCGTGACCGTCGCCGCGGCGACGGAGCCCGCGCCGATCTGGCTGACGAGAACGAGCGCGGAGAAGACATACGCGGCCCCGAGGGCGCCGCCGAGCAGCAGGTACCAGTTCACGTGCACGACGTCGGAGAGGCCTCCGGCCTTCCCGCTCACCAGGACGATCGTGGCAAGCAGGACCGTGCCGACGGCGAACGAGATCGTGGCCGCCGCGAAGCTTCCGGTGTGCTTGCCGAGGCCGGCGTTGATCGGCGCCTGCAGCGCTATGCACCCGCCGACGATGGCCATGATCAGGACGGCGAATCCCCTGTCCATGGCGTGATCTTCGCCGATCCGGGGGGTCACCGGAGTGTCGGCGACCTGGGTGGTGGGGCGGCCGCTTGCCGCCGCGATCTGATGACGAAAGCCGCGAACTATTTCGCGGCCAGCCAGTCCTTGCCGATGCCGACATCGACCGCAAGCGGCGGATCGAGCTTGAAGGCTCCGCACATCTCGCGTTCGACCAGCTCGGCGGCGGCGTCCATCTCGCTCGCTGGGCCCTCGAAGAGAAGCTCGTCATGGATCTGCAGGACGAGACGGGTCTCGAGGTCGGATTCGTCGAGGGCGCGCTGGCAGCCGACCATCGCGATCTTGATGATGTCCGCCGAGGTGCCCTGGATCGGCATGTTGACGGCGTTGCGCTCGCCCTGGCCGCGGACCTGCGGCCGGCCCGAGCGGAGCTCAGGGATCGGGCGGCGCCGGCCCAGCAGGGTCTTGACGTAGCCCTCGTTGCGGGCGAACTCCACCGTCTCGGTGATGTAGCGCTTGACGGCGGGGAAGCGTTCGAAGTAGCGGTCGATGTAGGAGCCGGCCTCGTCCTGCTCGATGTTGAGGCGGTCCGCGAGACCGTAGGCCGAAAGCCCGTAGGCGATGCCGTAGTTGACCATCTTCGCCTTTGAGCGCTCGCCGGGGCTGACCTTCTTCGGGTCCGACCCCAGGACCTCGGCCGCGGTGGCGGCGTGGATGTCCTCGCCGCGGGCGAAGATCTCTCGGAGCGCGTCCTCGCCGGCGATCTGGGCGAGGATCCGGAGCTCGATCTGGTTGTAGTCCGCCGAGAGCAGGCGGTGGCCGCGCGGCGCGATGAAGCAGGAGCGGATCGGGCGGCCCTCGTCCGTCCTGATCGGGATGTTCTGGAGGTTCGGGTTGGTGCTGGAAAGCCGGCCGGTGGCGGTTGCGGCCTGGTTGAAGGTCGTATGGAGGCGGCCGGTGTCGGGGTCGATCAGCTCCGGCAGGGCATCGAGATAGGTGCTCTTCAGCTTGGTCAGCTCGCGCCACTGCTCGACCTTCGCGACGATCTCGTGCTCCTCGCGGATCTGCGAGAGCACGCGGGCGTCGGTGGAGAAGCCGGTCTTGCCGCGGCGCTTCTTGGTCAGTCCGAGCTGGTCGAAGAGGACCTCGGCCAGCTGCTGCGGCGACCCGATGGTGAACTCGTGGCCGGCGAGCTCGAAGATCTCGGCCTGCAGCGTCTCGATCCGCTGCTCGAAGCCCTCGCCGATATCGGCGAGCCGCTTCTGGTCGAGGAGGACGCCGGTCTGCTCCATCGCGGCCAGAACCTCGATCAGCGGCATCTCGACCTCGTCCATGAGGCGCTCGATCCCCTGCTCCTTCATGCCCTTGCGCTGGAGCTGTGCGATCTCCCAGACGAGGCGGGCTTCGGCGGCGGGGTCGGGCGGCGGCTCCTCGCCCAATTCGAGCTGGTCGCCGTCGGTGGTGTCCACATCCTTCGGCGCCGCGGCGAGGCCTCGCTGGGCGGCGATGTCGATCAGGTCGTAGGTGCGTCGCGCGGGGTCAAGGAGGTAGGCGCCGACCATCGTGTCGTGGCGGAGGTCGAGGCCGCCCGGTGCGGCGGCGAGCACTCCATGCCGGGCGCCGCCCCCGAGGCTCTTCAGGTCGTGGCCGATCAGGCGGCGCTTGCCGAGGGACTCGGCGAGGAGCTTGAAGTCGGGGCAGTCTCCCTCGACGAGGCGCTTGCCGTCGTAGCCGGACCAGGTCTGGCCTGCGATCGCGAGAGCGACGTCGCCCTCGGCGAGATCGTCGATCGACCCCTCTTCGGCGGTGGCGTCGAGCTCCTCATCGACCTTGGCGTCGGGGACGAAGGCCGCCCCGAGCTCCTCCTCCAAGCGCTCGAGGATCACGCGGAGCTCGAACTCTCGGGCGACCTCCCGCAGCCGGCTGCGGTCCATCCGCTTCGCCATCAGCTCGTCGAGGTCGAGCTCGATATCAATGTCGGTGATCGCCGTCGCGAGCTTCTTCGAGATGCGTGCGTCCTCGGCGTGGTTGGTGAGGTTCTCCTTGCGTTTGGCGCCGGAGATCTTGTCGACGTTGGAGAGCACGCTCTCGAGGTCTCCGTACTCCTGGAGGAGCTGGGCGGCGGTCTTGTCGCCGATCCCGGGGACGCCGGGGATGTTGTCCGAGGTGTCCCCCTTCAGGCCGATCAGGTCCGTGACCCGCTCAGGCGGAACGCCGTAACGCTCGACCACGCCGTCGTGGTCGTAGATCTTTGTGTCGGTCACTCCCCGCGAGGTGGTCATCACGCGGACCCCGTCCTCGACGAGCTGGTAGACGTCGCGGTCGCCGGAGACGACCATCACGGCGAGGTCCTGCTCGCGAGCGCGCTTGGTGAGCGAGGCGATCACGTCGTCGGCCTCGTAGCCCTCCACCCTGATGTTGGTGAAGCCGAAGGCCTCGGCCAGCGGCATCAGGTGGGGCCACTGCTCGCGCAGCAGGTCGGGGCGGGGCTTGCGCTGGGACTTGTAGGGCTCGTAGGTGTTCTCGCGGCCGGACCAGCCGGCGTCCCAGCAGACCACCACCGCGGCCGGATCGCAGTCGATCAGCATCTTGGCGAACATCGAGGCGAGCCCGTAGATCGCGTTGGTGGGCCGGCCGTCGTGGGTCGCGATCGACTCGGGCAGGGCGAAGAACGCCCGGTAGGCGAGCGAGTTGCCGTCGATCAGGAAGAGCTCGGCGGGCCTCTTCTCGGCCTTCGAGCCCTTGGCGGGGGCCTTCTTCTGGGTCGTGGCGGGCACCTGTCCATCATAGGTTGGGTGTCAGCGACTTCTGGCCAAGCAGTTCGCGCAGGGTCCCGGCAGCGAAGGCGGGCGTCTCCTCGATCTGCCGCCATGTGAAGCGGACGACCCGGTAGCCGACCGCCTGGAGCCGCGCGTCTCGTTCCCGGTCGGCTTCAAACGCGGCCCGGTCGCCGTGGTGCCGGAAGCCGTCCGTCTCGACGACCAGGCCCTGGTCACGCCAGAGGAAATCGACCTCGTAGGGCCCGGCGCGCGCATTCACTTTCGGCTGGGGAAGGCGGTGGCGGACGCAGAGGCTGCGGAAGGCTCGCTCCAGCTCGCTGCGGGTGAGGTCGGGCTCGCGTTCCAGATCGTCAGAGCGAATCAGCCGAAGGTCGAGCGCTCGGCGGACGGCGCGTTGGTATGCGGGCTGGGGAAGGCTCCGGTGGAGATCCCGGAGCGTTCTGACGGGATTGGTCACGGCGATGCCGTGCGGCGGGTCGTAACAGCGGCAATGAGGGTGGAGGAGCGGTGGACACTGATGCCGCGGCGCTTCCTGCGGCCCGCGTCGCCTGGGACGGTGACGTCGATCGGCCCTGTGTGCGGCCGAAGCATCCCCCACACGGCCGCGGCACTTTGGTGGCTCGCCACAGCCGTATCGCCAGCCGCAAGGACGGCCGCCATGCACCTGCCTTCGAAGCTGAGTTTGGCGTGGCCGACTGCATAAACACCGCGATGAAGGCGGTGAAGGCGGCCGGCCTTGACGCGCCGCGTCACGCTGTAGTCGGGAAGACCAGCGGCAGCGAGCTGGCGGGCGGCCACCACCCCATGCTGCTTCGCCGCGAGCTTTGCGATCACTTGCTCTCGATTGGCGCCTTCCTTGCGCATAGTGCAAGTAAGGCGCCAACTGCCGGCCCTCTCCCCTTCATCGCCGGTGTTCGTCCGGCTCCCCCTTCATCGCCGGTGTTCGGTCCCGCCCGAGCCGGAAGTTCGGCCCCCGTATCCTTTCCGCGCCATGGCCGCCTCCGCCCAGTACAGCGTCACCGTGCGCGTCGAGCTCGACGCGCGCCAGGAGCCGCTCGGCAAGATCACGGCCCAGATCGCCGAGGCCGGCGGAGCGCTCCAGTCCGTCGACCTGATCCCGGGAGCGGGCCCTGAGGGCAAAAGGGTCCGCGAGTTCACGATCGACGCGGCCAGCGCCGAGGCCTGGGAGCAGATCCTGCGCTCGATCGGCTCAACGCGAGGCGCGCGCGTCCTCGGCTTCACCGATCGCACCTTCGAGATGCATAAGAAGGGCAAGATCGAACAGCACAACAAATACCCGCTGAAGACACGCGACGACCTCTCAATGGCCTATACGCCCGGCGTCGCGCGGGTCTGCGAGTACATCGCCGAGGACAAGACCAAGGCGTTCGACTTCACGATCAAGGCGAACACCGTCGCCGTGGTCTCCGACGGCTCCGCGGTCCTCGGCCTCGGTGACATCGGCCCCGAGGCCGCCATGCCGGTGATGGAGGGCAAGGCGATGCTGTTCAAGGAATTCGCTCAGGTCGACGCCTTCCCGATCTGCCTCGCCACCAACGACCCCGCCGAGATCATCCAGACGGTCAAGCTGCTCGCCCCCACCTTCGGAGGCATCAATCTCGAGGACATTTCAGCGCCGCGCTGCTTCGAGATCGAGGAGACCCTGAAGGAGGAGCTCGACATCCCCGTCTTCCATGACGACCAGCACGGCACCGCCGTCGTCGTCATGGCCGCGCTCTTCAACTCCCTGAAGATCACCGGCAAGCCGATCGAGGACCTGCGCGTCCTGGTCCTCGGCACCGGCGCCGCCGGGATCGCCTGCACGAAGATGATGCAGGAGTCCGGGATCACCCAGATCATCGGGTGCGACCGGCGGGGCGCGATCTCCACCGACCGGGCCGACTACGCCGACGGATCGATGTCCGCCATCAAGAAGTGGTTCGCGGAGAACACCAACGACGAGAAGCTCTCCGGCGGCCCCAACGAGGTGATCGAGGGCTGTGACCTCTTCATCGGCGTCTCCGGCCCCGGCCTGATCGAGCCGGATTCGCTTGGAAAGATGAACGACGACGCGATCGTCTTCGCGATGGCCAACCCGAATCCAGAAGTGATGCCGGAGGAGGCCGAGCAGTACGTGCGGATCATGGCAACGGGCCGCTCCGATTACCCGAACCAGATCAACAACGTCCTCTGCTTCCCGGGCATCTTCCGGGGCGCACTCGACGCCGGCGCTCCCCGGATCACCGAGGAGATGAAGCTCGCCGCGGCTCGCGGCATCGCCGAGGTCGTCACCGAGGACGACCTGGCCGAGGACTACATCATTCCCTCGGTGTTCAACCGCGACGTAGCGACCAGCGTCGCCAACGCCGTCGTCGAGGAGGCGAAGCAGGCGGGCCTGGCTCGCTTCTCGGAGGAAACCGGGACGTTCGAGATCATCGACGGCGACGGCAGCGCCGGCGACGGGTCGCGCAGCGCCTAGCCGGTTCAGCCTCCAGACGACCAGCAGGCTGGGCCGAGACCCTGGCCATGGGGTCCCGGCGGCGTTAGTGTGGACACTCAGCCACTGGGGAGATGGGGATGTCTCGACTGATTCGGGTTTCTGGGGTCGTGGTGCTGCTCATCGCGCTGGGCGCAACCGTCGGCACGGGCGTGGCCGGAGCAAAGAAGAAGAAGAAGGTGCACGGCCAGCTCACGATCTCCTATGAGTACAACCCCACCGGGACCGATCGCTTCACCGGCACGATCAGCTCTCCCAACCCCCGCTGCGCGCGCGGCGCCACCGTGAATCTCGGCTACAAGCCCGCCTTCGAGGGCGGGGGAGGCAGCGACGTCCAGAGGGCCACGGTGGCCAGCGGCGTCACCGATGCGCAGGGAAACTGGCAGCTCCCCTATGAGGTGGCACCGAACGGGATGGCGGACTTCCAGTCCTATTCCGCGTCCTCCCCGGTGAGGCTGCTGAAAACGAAAACGCATGGCCTCAAGATCGCCTGCAAGAACGCGGCCTCCGAAGTGATCACGCTCTTCCCGGGCTGAGCCGTTCCGAGGGCAGCAGCCACGGTGGCGGCTTCACCAGGATCCGCGCCGCCCAGAGGAAGCAGAGCGCACCGACGAGGGTCATTGAGGTCGCCACCGACGCGTTCAGCAGCTCGTCCGTGTCGGGGATGACGTAGGCCGCCACGGCCGAGATCCCGAAGGCGACCGAGCCGACCAGGTTGAGGGTCGCGGAGCGGCGCACCAGGAGGATCGCGTGGATCACGGCCAGCTCGGCGAGCACGCTCGAGACGAGGAAGCAGACGGAGCCGAATACGTCGGGTGACCAGACGAGCAGGTTCGATTGATGGCCGGATAGATGGTGGGACATGCCAAAGAACGTCGAGACGTTGAAGAAGATGGTCCCGGCGAACTGCACGCCCGCCGCCCACACCTCCTCCCCCGTGCCCCGGGCGACCCGGAGCTGCTCGCAGGCGGCGGTGGTGAAGAAGATCGACCCGGCGAAGTAGACGACCCCGACGGCCTTGTCCGAGAGGCTGGAGGCCGCCGGCAGGGAGGCGACCGCGAAGCAGGCCGAGCCGATCATGAACAGGACCCCGATCCGGCGCGCATCGCCCTGCGCCGCCCCGGCGGAGATCGCAGCGGCCGAGCCGGCGCTCACGGCCGGACCTGGGTCCGGTAGCGCACCTCGGTGAAGGTGCCGCCCGCGAAGGTCGTCTCGCGAGTCGCGCCGTCCAGTGACCAGCCACTCGCCTCGTAGAAGCCACGAGATGCGTTCCACTCGGCCGTCCACAGGGTCATCTCCTGGAAGCGGCGGGTTTGAAGCTCCTCCATCGAGGCTTCCACCAGCGCCCGTCCGAGCCCCCGCCGCCACACCGCCGGCTCCACGTAGAGGCGGTCGAGCAGAGCGACCAGCGCCGGATCGCAGTCCTCGTCGGGGCTTCGGGAGAGCACGGCGATCCCGGCGACCTGGTCACGATGCTCCGCGACGAGCGAGATCACATCCGGGTCGACGATCCGCCTCTCCCACTCGTCGGCCGGTGATCTGACGCCTGCCAGGCCGACGGGCGAGAGGTGGCGAGCCCAGGCGGCGCGGCCGGAGGAGAGGAAGACCTCGCCGAGACGCACTCCCTCCCCTGGACGGGCTGGTCTCACCGTCGCGGCCATGGGCGGGAACCTAACCGGCTGCGGCTAGCATCAGGCGCCGAATGCGCGTTCTCCTCACGGGAGCCACCGGCCTGATCGGCTCGGCGCTGTGCGACGCCCTGCTGGCGCGGGGCGACGAGGTGGTCGGGCTGACCCGCGATCCGGACAGCGCGCGCCCAAAGAATCCAACCGTCCACTGGCACGCGTGGCAGGCGACCGCCGAGCGGCCTCCCGCGGAGGCACTGACCGAGATCGACGGCGTCGTCAACCTGATCGGCGAAGAGATCAACCAGCGGCTCACGGATCAGGCCAAGGTCCGCATCCGCGAGAGCCGCCTGGTCGGCACGCGCAACCTCCTCCAGGGGATCGAGTCGGCCCCCTCGAAGCCGAAGGTCTTCATCGGCCAGTCTGCGATCGGCTACTACGGCGACCGCGGCGCCCAGATCCTCGACGAGGAGTCCCAACCCGGGGACGGCTTCACCGCCGAGGTCCCGATCGACTGGGAGCGGGCCGAGCGCGAGGCCGAGGGGATCATTCCGCGCGCCGCAATCTTCCGCACTGGACTGGTCATCTCCAAGCGGGGTGGCCTCCTCAAGCAGCTGCTTCTTCCGTTCAAGCTCGGCGTCGGCGGACCGATCGCCGGCGGCGAGCAGTTCATGTCCTGGATCCACATGGACGACGAGGTCGGCCTCATCCTCTGGGCGCTGGACAACGATCAGGTCAGCGGCGTGCTCAACGCGACAGCGCCCAACCCCGTGACGAATCGGGAGCTCTCGAAGGCGCTCGGCCGGGCGCTGCATCGTCCCGCGTTCATGCCGGTCCCGAAGTTCGCCGTCAGTGCGCTGCGCGGAGGCGAGCTCGCCGACGCGGTGGCCGGCGGTGCCCGCGTTCTCCCCAGGCGCGCGCTGGACATGGGCTACGAGTTCCGGCATCCGGACCTCGACGAGGCCTTGCGCTCGGCGCTCCGCTGAGCTCGGCGACCGGCGGCTAAGGCTGCTCGGGGCGCTCCTCGCCGGGCCAGGAACCCGTCCAGCGCGCGAAGCCGCGGCGCGCCGCATGGTCGAACAGGCCCTTGACCAAGCGGAAGATCGCGCCCTCGATGACGAGAGCCACCGCCAGCTTCCCGATGCTGACCTCGCGATGCTGCGGCTGTGGCGGCTCCTGTTGGTCGACCTTGCCCCAGATCGCTTCGAACACCTTCTGGCCGATGAGCCCAGCGAGGATCCCTCCGAGGATGCTGATCGGCAGGAACGCGATCTTCATGCGGGTGATCTGCCCTGGCCGACGCCCCAGGAAACCCCGGCGATAGGGCAAGATGGAGACGGATGAAGCTGGAGGGAATCCATCACATCACCGCGATCACCGGCGACGCCCAGAAGAACGTCGAATTCTACGCGGGGGTGCTCGGGCTCCGGCTGGTGAAAAAGACCGTCAACCAGGACGACCCGACCGTCTACCACCTGTTCTTCGCGGACGAGAAGGGCGATGCCGGGTCCGATCTGACCTTCTTCGAGTACCCGGGCGCCCCACCAGGCCGAGCGGGCGAGGGAATGATCTGGGGCATCCGGTGGCGCCTCGGGACAGAGGAGGCGCTGGACTTCTGGGAGAAGCGGTTGAAGGAGCAGGAGATCGAGGTCGAGCGTGGCGGCGACGACGTCGTTCGGTTCGCTGACCCCGAGGGCCTCGGGCACGCGCTCAAGGTGGTAGAGACCTCGGACGAGCCGTTGATCGCCCAGCACCCCGAGATCCCATCCGAGCTGGCCCTCCAGGGCTTCGACGGTGCCATCGCCCACGCGAGCAGCCCCGAGGCCAGCCGCCCGCTCCTCGAGGAGGCCCTCGGGTTCCAGCCACTTCCCGGTGAGCCGGGACAATCTGGCTGGGAGTGCCGCGGTGACAGCCGGGGCGGCCTCTGGGGCTACTCAGAGCCTCCCGCTGAGCGCGGCCTGCAGGGGGCGAGCAGCGTCCACCACATCGCCTGGGCCTCCCAGATGGAGGACCATGAGGCCTGGCGCGAGCGTGTGATCGAAGCGGGCGCCCGCCCGACGCCGGTCATCGACCGCTTCTACTTCCGCTCGATCTACTTCCGCGAGCCGAGCGGGGTCCTCTTCGAGATCGCGACGCTCGGCCCCGGCTTCACTGTCGACGAACCGCTCGAATCGCTCGGCGAGAAGCTCTCGCTGCCGCCCGACTACGAGCACCTTCGGGAGCAGGTCGAGCCCGTCCTGCGGCCGATCGCCAACCCACGTGTCTCAGCCTGAGCAGTCGGCCGGCGATCGGCGGGGTCAGGTCGTCCAGATGGTGCATCTGACCCGCGAACCGGCGAGCGAGCCCGAGGGCGCACTGATCCTGCTCCATGGCCGTGCGGTCGACGAGCGCGACCTCTATCCGATGCTGGACGAGCTCGACCCCGACCGGAAGCTCTTCGGCCTGACCCCGGGGGCGCCCCTCACCGACCTGCCGCCGGGCGGCCGTCACTGGTATGTGATTCGGGAGGTCGGCCACCCCGACGAGCAGACCTTCGTCGACAGCCTGAAGATGCTCTGCCGCTTCCTCGACGACGAGCTGCGACATCGAGGCATTCCCTGGGAGAAGGCGGTGATCGGTGGCTTCAGCCAGGGTGCGGCCGTTGCCTGCGCCGTGGCGCTCGGCATGGGCCGGCCGAACGCTGCCGGGCTGCTGATGATCAGCGGCTTCTATCCGATGGTGCGGGGCTGGAAGCTCGATCCGCGTGCGAAGCGCGGGATGCCCGCCTACGTCGCCCACGGCGCTTACGACCCTGTCATCCCGATCGGCTTTGGTCGCAAGGCGCGCGACCTCTTGGAGGAGGGCGGCCTCCACGTCACCTTCAGGGAACCGCGCGTACAGCACTCCGTCGACTTCACGCGCATCCCGGAGATACGCGACTGGGTGTCCTCAGTGATCACGGGGCAGCCCGTGATCGAGGGCCCACCCTCCGCCCGCTAGCGGGTCGGGCAGGGGGCCCCGAGCGGCAACCTCGTCGCGCCCTGGAGGCGGTACCGCTGGATCATGCACTCGGTCGTGTCGCCGTCGGAGGTGATCCCGTAGCTGCCGAGGACCGTGCCGTCGAGGTGCGCGCCGAAGACGCCGTTGCGGACGTTGTCGCGGAACGAAGAGGAGTCGGTGCCGGCTCCCTGCATCGCATGAAGCACCAGATCCATGGCCTCATAGCCGTAGACGGCGTAGGGACCAGGCGGGCGGTGGAATCGTCGCTCGAACTCACGGCCGAAGGCCTTGCCGGGTAGCCGGCTCGGATCAAGCTGGGCGCTCACCTCAAGGCTCATCGGAGAGCTCCCGTAGATGCCGAGCCGCTGCGATCCCGGCTCATAGACCGCCTGCTCCCCGGTGTTCGCCGCGACGGCTACCTCCCGAGGAGGCTTGCCGGGCCTCACCTGTATCCCGTGCCCGCTGGCGGCGGACCTGAACTCCGTTGCGGCGAGGTTCTGGAAGGGGGAGCCGTCGGAGGTCGCCACCGCCTGCGTCACACCGAGCTCCGAGGCCCAGTCGGCGGCGGCATCGACCACCTGGTCGTCGGCGGGCGCGGTTCGAGCGAAGTTCGGCGAGCCGGAGGGCCTATACCGGTCGGGCGAGTTCGGGTATCCGGCAGCAGGACCGGTCAGGTCGACCGCGCCGGCCCCGGGAGAGACCTGGATCAGCCCGGCGTCGTTGGTGATGGGCACCGACGCGCGGGTAGGCTCGGAGTCGAGCTCGCCGATGTACGCCGCAGCCGATGAGTCCTGGACCGCCTGGCGCGCGTTGGCCCCCACGGCGACCGGGTCCCAGGCCGCGCCCTGAGCGTCGTCCAGGTAACGCGCCCGAACCTCGATCGCTCCCGCCTTGCCGGAGGCCCGCTCGAGGGCGAGGCGGGCACCATCAGCCGCGTCCCTCCCTTGGGGCCCGCGCGGTCCGGTCAGAGGCAGGCTGACGTACACGGTCACAGGGGCCTCGATCGTGGCGCTCCCGGCGATCCCGCAACCGGCAACGGCAAGGCTGATCAGCAGCGCCGCAAGGGACAGGCGAGCCATCACTCAGCCGAAGAAGACCTCAGCCTCGCGATAGAGCGACTCGGGGACCGTCTTCAGCTCCCCGGTGGCCTCGGTGAGATCCACGAGCTTGATGTCGGTGCTGCGCAGCGCGGTCATCTTCCCCCACTGTCCGCGATTGGCGGCGTCGATGGCGTGCAGGCCGAAACGGGTGGCGAGCACCCGGTCGAAGGCGGTCGGCGTCCCGCCGCGCTGGACGTGGCCGAGCACGGTGGCGCGCGCCTCGTGACCGGTGCGCTGTTCAATCTCCCCCTCGAGCCAGTGAGCGATTCCGCCGAGCCGAACGTGGCCGAACGCGTCGGTCGGGGCCCCGTCGCCGGAGGGCATTCCACCTTTCGGCAGGGCGCCCTCGGCCACGACGACGATCGGCGAGTAGTGGCTCTCGAAGCGCCGCACGATGTAGTCACAGACCTGGTCCAGGTCGAACTCGATCTCGGGGATCAGGATCACGTTTGCCCCACCGGAGAGCCCCGCGTGGAAGGCGATCCAGCCTGCGTTCCGGCCCATCACCTCGCAGATCAGGGTCCGCTTGTGGCTCTCTGCCGTCGTGTGGAGTCGGTCGATCGCGGACATCGCGATGTTGACCGCGGTGTCGAAGCCGAAGGTGTAGTCGGTGGCGGAGAGATCGTTGTCGATCGTCTTTGGCACGCCCACCACCTGGACACCCCGCTCGAACAGCTTGGCGGCCGCGCCCAGCGTGTCCTCGCCCCCGATCGCGATCAGGCCGTCGACCCCGTCGGCCTGCAGGTTCTCCGCGATCGCCTCCGGCCCGCCGTCCTCCTGGACTGGATTGGTCCGGGACGAACCGAGGATCGTCCCCCCGCGGGGCAGGATCCCGCGAACCTCGGGAACACCGAGGGGCCCACTGACGCCCTCCAGGGGCCCGCGCCAGCCGTCGCGGTAGCCGACGAAGTCGTGCCCGTAGTCCCCCACCCCCTTGCGCACAATGGCCCGGATCACGGCGTTCAGACCTGGGCAATCACCCCCGCCAGTGAGAACGCCTATCCGCATCAGGCGATCAATCTACCTGGGCGAAGCACCCAACCCGAGCTCAGTCCAGGCCTAGGTCGACGAGCCACAGGCGGTAGGCAGCGACTGGGCGATGAAATCGCGGCGCTCATGGGAGGACTCGTCCGCGACTTCCGCGCGGGCTTCGTCTCCTGCGCGGATCAGCTCGGGCTCGGTCCGGGCGAGGCACAGATCCTTTGGCTGCTGAGCCGGGACGGCGAGGCAAGAGACTCGCGTCGCTCACCGCCGAGGGACGCCGGGCGAAGCTTATCCTCACCCGGTGCATGGAGGGGCGTCAGGTCGCCTTTGCGGCGCTGAACAACACAGAGCTCAGGAGCTTCCGCGACCTGCTGCGGCGGGTCGCCGAAAAAGGCTGAGCGGGCGGCCTACGGCCTGGTCAGCCAGTCGATCAGCGGCTGGGAGTACCTGAGGAGTGCACCGGTGAAGACTCCACCCAGGAAGAGCAGGGCGCAGATCGGGCCCGGAATCCCCAGAGCGTAGGCGATCACCATCACGCACCCGCCGAGGACTGTGAAGAGGACTACCTGCACCCTCGAAACCCTATCTGCCGAGGGCGTCGCGAGTCTCTCGCAGGAAGCCGGTGACGGCTGCGACCGCGGCATCGCCGTCCGCCGCGTCGCCCACCGCGCGGACCAGCCTCGTCCCGATGATCACGCCGTCGGCGATCTCTCCCACGCTCGCCGCCTGCTCGGGCGTCGAGATCCCAAAGCCGACTGCGACGGGAACGCTCGCCTCGTCTTGTGCCGCGGAGACCAGCTCGGTGAGCTCCGCCGGCAGCGCCTCACGCTCCCCCGTGACGCCGACCGTCGAAACCAGATAGACGAACCCGTGGGCACCTGCGCAGATCTCGGCTCGGCGCGCCGGCGGGGTCGTCGGGGCGACCAAGGGGATCAGCGCCAAACCCTGGTCGCCGAACGACACGGCGATCGCGGCCTGCTCCTCCAACGGCAGGTCGGGCACGATCACGCCCGAGGCCCCGGCGCCGGTCGCGAGGGCAGCGAACTCCTCGACGCCCCTCGCCAGGATCATGTTGGCGTAGACCATCAGCGCGACGGGAACCCGATCGCCGACCGCCGCACAGGTCTCGAGTACGGATTCCAGGGTCGCCCCGACGGCCAGCGCGGCGGTGTCGGCGGCGTGGATCGTCGGACCGTCGGCGAGGGGGTCCGAGAACGGCACGCCGAGCTCGATCAGGTCCGCCCCGGCATCGGCATAGGCGCTCGCAACAGCCGTGGCGGTCTCCTGGTCGGGGAACCCACCCATCAGGTAGGGCATCAGGGCCGTCCTGCCCTGTTCGCGGGCGGCGGCGAAGGCCGCATCGATCGATGTAGTGGTCGCCTCAGCCATCAACATCCGCGAGCCTCGCAGTCACCTCCGCCATGTCCTTGTCGCCCCGGCCGGAGAGCGTGAGGACGTCGTAGCCGTCACCATCGCCGCCCTCGCGAAGGAGCCAGGCGATTGCGTGGGCAGGCTCGAGAGCAGGGATGATCCCCTCGAGGCGGGCGAGCTCGCGAAACGCGCGCAGCGCCTCGGCATCGGTCGCCGTCGCGTACCGCGCACGGCCGGAGTCGCGCAGCTGGGCGTGCTCGGGCCCGACGCCCGGATAGTCGAGCCCGGCGGAGACGGAGTGCGCCTCGAGAATCTGTCCCTGCTCGTCGGCGAGCACCGAGGAGAGGGCGCCGTGCAGCACCCCGGTCGTACCCGCACTCAGCGAGGCGCCGTGGCGTCCGCTCTCCAAACCCTCTCCCGCCGCCTCCACGCCGATCAACTCGACCGGGTCGTCGAGGAAGGCTTGGAAGCTGCCGATCGCGTTGGAGCCGCCGCCGACGCAGGCAATCACGCGCTTCGGCAGGGAGCCCTCGACTTCGAGCGCCTGGGAGCGCGCCTCGTCGCCGATCACGCACTGGAGGTCGCGGACCAGCGCCGGATACGGCGCCGGACCGACCACGGAGCCGATCACGTAGTGGGTGTTCGCGACGGAGGCGACCCAGTCGCGGATGGCTGCGCTGACGGCTTCCTTCAGGGTGCGGGCGCCGGCCTCGACGGCGATCACCTCGGCGCCGAGGAGACGCATCCGGTCGACGTTGGGCGCCTGACGGCGGATGTCCTCGCTGCCCATGTAGACGGCGCAGTCGAGGCCGAAGAGCGCACAGGCAGTGGCGGTCGCGACTCCGTGCTGTCCGGCGCCGGTCTCGGCGATCACCCTGCTCTTGCCCATGTGGCGCGCCAGCAGGGTCTGGCCGACCGCGTTGTTGATCTTGTGGGCGCCGGTGTGGGCGAGGTCCTCGCGCTTCAGATAGACGCGCCGGCCCACGCGCTCCGAGAGCCGCTCCGCGAGATAGAGCGGCGTCGGCCGGCCGACGAAGTCCCGCAGCAGCGCAGAGAGCTCGTCCTGGAAGTCCGCGTCCTCTCGCGCCGCGGCCCAGGCGGCGCTGAGCTCGTCGAGGGCCGCTACCAGGGTCTCGGGGACGAAGCGTCCTCCATAGGGGCCGAAGCGCTCCTCGACCAGCATCAACCGGCCACCTCCTCAGCTTCGCTTCCGGGGGCCCCGGGCGAGGGCGCCATTGCCTTGACAACCCTGGAGCCTGCCCCGTCCAAAAAGGCCTCGACCTTGGCGTGGTCCTTGCGGCCGGGCTCGGCCTCGACGCCACTGACCACGTCCACCGCGAAGGGCTTCACCAGATCGATCGCCTCGGCCACGTTCTCGGCCGTCAACCCGCCCGCCAGGATCATGGGGACCTTCGAGCGGCGCTTCGCCACCAGGTCCCAGTCGAAGCTCCTGCCTGTCCCGCCGTGGATCCCATGCCAGTACGCATCGAAGAGGTGGAAGTCCGTCCGGAATGCCTCGGCCGCCTTGACGCCGGCCGCGCTGGTCACCCGCATTGCCTTGATCACCTTGGCGCCGGTGCGCCTCCGCGCCTCCACGCAGAACGATGGCCCCTCCTCCCCGTGGAACTGCAGCAGCGTCAGGTTCCCGCGCTCGGCGGCCTCGATCACGTCCTCGAGCGGCGAGTTGACGAAGACGCCGGCGATCTCGCAGCGGCGCTTCAGTGCCGCCCCGATCTCCTCGGCGACCTCCGGACGCACGTAGCGGGGGCTCTCCGGATGGTGGATCAGCCCGATCGCCCAGGCGCCGTTGCTCGCCGCGTGCTCGGCGTCGGCGAGATTCGTCATGCCGCAGACCTTGACCTTGGTCATGCGACAAGGGTAAGCGCGTTGTGGAATCCGCCGTGCGAGCGCACGTTCCGCGGCGTAGGCTGCGCGGGCATGACCGCCATTGAGCGCAGTTGCCGGCGCCTCTGTTTGCGGATGTTCAGCCGGATCCGCGGAGGTCACCTGGAGCTGATCGAGCCAGACGGCAATCGGCTGTCCTTCGGCGATTCCGACACTGACCTGACGGCGACGGTCGAGATCCACTCGACCGCCTTCTACAGGGCACTGCTCGGCGGTACCGTGGGAATGGGAGAGGCGTACCGCGACGGATTCTGGGACTGCGACGACCTGGTCTCGCTGGTGCGGATCGCGGCCCGGAACATGGGACCGCTCGACCGCCTACGCGGCCGGCTGCATCCGGTGCTCTCACCGGTGCAGCGGACCCTGTGGCACGTGCCGCGCAACAGCAAAGGGGCGTCGCGCAGCCACATCTCGGCGCACTACGACCTCGGCAACGACCTGTTCGCGCTGTACCTCGACGAGTCGATGATGTACTCATCCGCGGTCTTCCCCGATCCGGATGCGAGCCTCGCTGAGGGCCAGCTCAACAGGCTGGAGCGGATCTGCCAGGCGCTCGAGCTCGGCCCGGACGACCACCTGCTCGAAATCGGCACCGGCTGGGGCGCGATGGCCGCCTACGCAGCCCGAAACTACGGCTGCCGGGTGACCAGCACGACGATCTCCGCCGAGCAGCGCGAGGGGGCGCTGCGCCGCATCCGGGACGCCGGCGTCGAGGATCGCGTCACGGTACAACTCGAGGACTACCGGGACCTGCGCGGCCGATACTCGAAGCTCGTCTCGCTGGAGATGATCGAGGCGGTCGGCTGGCAGTACTTCGACGAGTTCTTCCGCCGCTGCTCCCATCTGCTCGAGCCCGACGGCCTCTTCTTCCTCCAGGCGATCGTGATCGACGACCGCCTCTACGAGCAGGAGAAGGTGACCCGGAGCTTCTCCAACAAGCTGATCTTCCCAGGCGGCTGCCTTCCTTCCGTAGAGGTCATCCAGCACTGCGTCGCACGGGAGACCGATATGTCGACGGTCTGGCTCGACGAGATCGGCGCGCATTACGCCCGCACCCTCGAGCTCTGGCGCAAGCGCTTCATCGCGAACGCGGACCTCGCAGCCGAACTCGGATACGACGAGCCGTTCAGGCGGCTCTGGACGCTCTGGCTCGCGATGAGCGAGGCCGGCTTCCGCGAGCGCCGCCTCCGGGACGTGCAGATGCTGTTCGCGAAGCCGCGGCGGTCGACTAGGGTCACTGAGGACCAATGGCCGAAGGCGACGGCAAGACAGTCCTGGTAACGGGCGGCTCCGGCTATCTCGCCGGCTGGTGCATCGTCGGCCTGATCGAGCGCGGCTTCCGGGTCAGGACCACCATCCGCAACCCGAATCGCGTGCCCGAGGTGCACGCCTCGGTTGCCTCGCGGGTCGATCCGACCCACCACCTCACCATCCACCAGGCTGATCTGACCAGCGATGAGCACTGGAAGAACGTCATCGCCGGCTGCGACTACGTCCTGCACGTCGCCTCCCCATTGCCGGCCTCGCAGCCGAAGGACCCCGACGAGCTGATCGTCCCGGCCCGCGAGGGAACCGTGCGGGTGGTCGGGGCCGCGCTGGACGCGGGCGTCGAGCGCATCGTGCTCACCTCCTCCGTCGCCGCGATCAGAGGCGGCAACGAGGGCCGCCCGCTGGACGAGACCGTCTGGACCGACCTCAACGCACCGAAGCTCACCCCCTACGTTCAGTCCAAGACGATTGCGGAGAAGGCGGCCTGGGACCTCGCCGACGAGCGGGGCATGCGCGATCGCCTCACCACCGTCAACCCGACGGTGATCATCGGACCGGTTCTCAGCGATGATCGCTCCGCGTCACTGCAGGCGATCGAGCGCCTGCTTAACGGCATGCCGGCGGTGCCGCGACTCGGCTTCGGCTTCGTGGACGTCCGTGACGTCGCGGACATGGAGATCCGGGCGATGACGGCTCGCGAGGCCGGCGGTGAGCGATTCATCGCCGTGACCGAGTTCCTCTGGATGAGGGAGGTGGCGGAGGTGCTGCGGGAGAGACTCGGTCCGGCCGGCTCGAAGGTGCCGACCCGGGTCGCCCCCGATCTGCTGGTCCGCGCGATGGCCCTGTTCGACGGGGGAATCCGTTCCTTCACGAGCTCGCTCGGGAAGCGGACGGAGTACCGGACGACGAAGGCTCAGGACCTGCTCGGCTGGTCCCCCCGGCCCATCCAGGAGACGATCGAGGAGACCGCCCGAAGCCTGATCGACCACGGCGCGGTGAAGACGCCGGCCAAGGCGGCCTAGGCCCAGCTACGGCAGGGTGCTGGAGTTCGAGTCCTGGACGTGGTCCGGGCGGTCGCCGAGCTTCACGGAGACGTCCCTCTGCTGACCGCCACTGAAGATCGTCAGGGTGATGGTGTCGCCGGGCTTGTGCGCGTTTACCGCCGAGACGACGTCATCCATGCCGGCGATCGTCTTGCCGTCGACCTTCGTGATGATGTCGCCGCCGACCGGGAAGGTCTGGCCCGCGATGGTGGCCTGGCCCGTGGCGCCCTTGATCCCAGCGTCGTCGGCGGGACCGCCGCTGAGGACTCGCTCGATCAGGACGCCCTGGGTGACCGGCAAATTGAGGGCGTGGGCGATCTGAGGATCGATGTCGCCGCCGCTGATGCCCAGGTAGGCCTGATGCACCTGCCCACCGTTCTCGAGCTGGGAGACGACGTCGGCCGCGGTCTTGATCGGGACGGCGAAGCCGACTCCCTCGTTGCCGCCGCTCTGGCTCTCGATCTGGGAGTTGATCCCGATCACCTGGCCGGCCCCGTTGATCAGCGGCCCGCCGGAGTTCCCGGGGTTGATCGCGGCATCGGTCTGGATCACATCGCTGATCGAGAAGCCGTTGGGTGCCTGGATCTGGCGCTGGAGCGCCGAGACGATCCCGCTCGTCACCGTGCGGTCGAGGGCGAAGGGGTTGCCGATCGCGACCACCGGGTCTCCGACCTGGACCTTCGACGAGTCACCCAGGGAGAGCGGCTGCGCGCCCTCCGTGTTGTCGACCTTGAGCAGGGCCACATCGGTCGAGGGATCGGTTCCGACGACCTGGGCGCTCTGCTGTGCGCCGTCGCCGAGCTGGACGGTGACGCTCTTCGCGCCGGCGACGACATGGTTGTTGGTGAGGATGTGGCCGTCGTTGTCGATCAGGAAGCCTGAGCCGGTCGCGGTGCTCTGCTGCTGCTGGGGGAATCCGAACACCGACTGGGTCTTCTGCACGATCTGCGAGCGGATGAAGGCGACGCCCGAGCCATCCCGTTGGTAGATGTCGTGAACGGTGAGTCCGCGGCTGGAGGTGCTGGCGGGCTTCGCCAGGGCCGCCGGCTCGATCACCGGGGCCGACGAGTTGTCGTTGCTCGTGTCGACCACGCCGGCCTGGATCAGGATCAGCCCGGCGATCAGGACAACGAGGCCGCCGCCGACGGCGGACCCGAAGCTGGTCGAGAAGAACTTTCTGAGCGACTGCATGCGGGCCAGTGTTGGCGCCGCCGCTTAACCCTCTCTAAGCCCCATCTTCCGGTTCCGTAAGAGTCGACGCGGGCGCCGTAGGCGCGCGATCACCAGGACGCAGATGACGAGCGCGGCCACCGCGAGCGGCACGATCGCCCCGATGTCTTCGAGCCCGCCTGCGATGCCCGGGCCCAGGAGGTACGCCGCCCCTCCGTACACGAGCGCCCAGGCGACCGCCGCGATCGCGTTGAGCGGCAGGAACCGGGAGGGCCTCATGTTGTGGACACCGGCGGCCCAGGAGGGGGCGAGGAACACGCCGATCGGGCCGTGCCGTTCGAAGAACCGCTCGCCCCGCGCGATCAGGTACCGGCGCGAGCGCCAGAACGGGCCCCGCCGGCCGATCAGGACGGGCCGGCTGGCCTTCATACCGACCAGCCACCCGGCCGTCCCGCCGGCCGCCGCTCCGGCGGCGGCCGCCGTGATGACCATTCCGATGTCGAGCCGGTGTTTGGCGGCGAATATCCCGCCGGCGATCACCGCCGCCTCGCCGGGACCGGGGAGGCCGAACCAGCCGACGGCCGCCGCCAGGGCGATCGCCGCGTATCCGATCGGGGACCCGTGTACCTGATGATGTGCGAGGGCCACCGGCAGCACGATCAGTGCCGCTCTAGAGGAAGTGCTCTCTGGTCGAGTCCTCGTCAGCGGTGAGCTCTCGCACTTTTGCGGCTGGATCCTCGGCACGCATGAGAGCCTCCCCAATCAGGACCGCGTCCACACCGACCCTCTCCAATTCCTCGAGGGTCCCGCGGTCGGAGATCCCGCTCTCGGAGACGACCGTCTTGCCGGCCGGCACGTCGGGCATCAGCTCGAACGTCGTCTGCACGTCGACCGTGAAGTCGTCCAGGTTGCGGTTGTTGATGCCCACCACGTCCGCATCCACCGTGAGAGCGGCCTCCAGCTCCTTCTCCCCGTGGACTTCGACCACCACGTCGAGGTCCAGACCGCGGGCCTCACCGTAGAGCTGGGATAGCTGGTCCTGGCGGAGGGCGGCGACGATCAGCAACACCGCGTCGGCGCCAGCCGCCGCCGCCTCGAGCACCTGGTACGGATCGACGATGAAGTCCTTCTGCAGAACCGGCAGGGCACAGGCAGCCCGAACCTCGCGGAGATCCTCAAGGGAGCCGCCGAAGTGCCGGGCGTCCGTGAGAACGGACAGGGCGGCCGCCCCACCCTGCTCATAGGCGCTCACGACCTGGGCCGGATCGACGTCTGCGCGTATCTCGCCGGCGCTCGGGGAGCGGCGCTTGAACTCGGCGATCAGCGAGAGCCCGGGGCGGACCAGCGCCTCGCCGAAGGGGCGCTGCTCGGGGCGATCGCCGAGGCGGCGCTCGAGCTCTTCGAGCGGAACCTCCGCCCGTCGCCGCTCCACCCCTGCCCGGGCGGCCTCCACCAGCTCTTCGATCATGCCCATCTCGTCCCCTGACCTTAGCTAGCGACGGCGAGGGCGCACGAGCGATCGACGAGGCGGGTCAGCACCTCCCGCGCGGCGCCCGAGTCCACCGCCTGGCGTGCCTGCTCGACGCCGTCGCCGAGGTTCACCGCGCCTCCCCCGACATAGATCGCGGCGCCGGCGTTCAGCAGGGCGACGTCGCGCTGGGGGCCCTGGTCGCCGGCGAGGATCGACTGGGTGACTGCGGCGTTGTGGTCCGGGCCTCCGCCGGCGATCGTCTGGAGCGGGGCGATCCCGAGACCGAGATCCTCGGCCTCGACGAACCACTCGTCCGTGCGTCCGTCCGCGACCTCCACCACCCGGGTGCGGTCGGCGATGCTGAGCTCGTCCAGCCCGTCGTCGGCGGAAACCACCATCGCGTGATCGCAGCCAAGGCTGAGCAGTGCCTCGGCGATCGTCTCCTGGAAGGTGCGGTCGGAGACACCCAGCAGCTGGCGCCGGGCACCGGCCGGGTTCGTCAACGGTCCCAGCAGATTGAAGATCGTCCGCACCGCCAGCTCCTTGCGAACCGGAATCACGTGGGCCATGGCCTGGTGGTGCTTGGGGGCGAACATGAAGCCGAAGCCGATCTCGTCGATGCAGGTCGCGACCTGTTCAGGCGTGAGCTCGATCTGTACGCCGAGTGCCTCCAGCAAATCGGCGGACCCGCACCTGGACGTCGCCGAGCGGTTGCCATGCTTGGCGACGGCGCACCCCGCCCCCGCCGCGATCAGAGCCGCGGTGGTGGAGATGTTGAAGGTCGTCGGCCCGCCTCCGGTGCCGGCCGTGTCGACGAGGTCATCGCGGTTCACGTTGACGTGGGCCGCGAGGTTCCGCATCGTCCGAGCAAGCCCGACCAACTCGGCGACGGTCTCCCCCTTGGCGCGGAGCGCGATCAAGAAGGCGCCGGTCTGGACCTCCCCCGCCCGGCCCTCCATGATCTCGCTGAGAGCCGCCGACGTGTGGTCGGCCGTCAGGTGGGTCCCGGCGCAGATCTCATCGATCGCGCGTGTGAGGATGTCGTTGGGCATCGTCGAAGGTGTGGCGACTAGGCGCCGAGGAAGTTGGTCAGAAGCTTCTTGCCGTGCGGGGTGAGAACCGACTCGGGATGGAACTGCACGCCCTCCGCCGGGAGCTCGCGGTGGCGCACCCCCATCACCACGTCCTCGTATGTCGAGGTCAGCTCGAGTTCGTCGGGCAGCTCCGGGTCGGCTACGAGCGAGTGGTAGCGCCCCGCGACCAGCGGGTTGGAGAGCCCCTCATAGATCCCCTTGCCATCGTGCCGGACCTCCGCATCCTTGCCGTGGATGGGGTCACCGCGGACCACCTTGCCGCCGAACGCCTCGACCAGTGACTGGTGACCGAGGCAGACGCCGAGCACAGGGGTGCCCGCCTCAGCGAAGGAGCGGACGGCCTCGACCGAGATCCCGGCCTCCTTCGGCGTGCACGGACCGGGCGAGACGACGAGCCGGTCCGGCTCGAGGCGGAGCAGTCCGGCGACCGTGGCCTTGTCGTTGCGGACCACCCCGACCTCCGCGCCCAGCTCCCCGAGGTACTGGACGAGGTTGTAGGTGAACGAGTCGTAGTTGTCGATGACGAGGACGCTGACCGCGCCACGTCGTTCGCGCTGCGCGCTCACGGCCACTCCGGCTGCGCCGCGGCGAGCCCGACCGCCCGGAAGACCGCCTTGGCCTTGTTGACCGACTCGTTGTACTCGTAAGCCGGCTGGGCGTCGGCGACCGTTCCCCCGCCCGCCTGCACATGGATGAGACCGTCCTTGACGACCACGGTGCGGATGTGGATCGCGGTGTCGAGGTCCCCCGTGTAGGAGAGGTAGCCGATCGCGCCGCCGTACGAACCGCGTTTGTGGGGCTCGAGCTCGTCGATGATCTGCATCGCCCGCACCTTGGGCGCCCCGGACAGGGTGCCCGCCGGCAGGATCGATCGCAGGGCGTCCATCGCGCTGATCCCCGCGCGCAGCGTCCCCGACACCTGGCTGACGATGTGGAGGACGTGTGAGTAGGTCTCGACGACCATCAGCTCGTCGACCGTGACCGTGCCGTACTCGCAGACCCGGCCCAGGTCGTTGCGGCCCAGATCGACGAGCATCACGTGCTCGGCCCGCTCCTTGGGGTCCTGGAGGAGGCGCTCGGCGTTGCGGCGGTCCTCCTCCTCGTCCGCTCCACGCGGGTAGGTGCCTGCGATCGGGCGGGTCTCGACAGTACGGCCGGTCACCTTGACCAGCGGCTCCGGGGAGGCGCCGGCGATCTCGAAGTCGCCGAAGTCGAGGAAGTACATGTAGGGCGAGGGATTGACCGTCCGCAGTCCCCGATAGATCGAGAACGCCTCGACCGGCGAGACGGCGCTGAAGCGCTGGGACGGGACCACCTGGAAAGCGTCACCCGCGTGGACGTACTCGATGATGCGGGCCACCGTCCCCTCGAATTCGTCACGCGTCATGTTCGACTCGAAGGTGACGGATCGGCTGACGGCTTCGCCATCAACCGCCATCTCCCCGGCTTCGCCTGCGGGGATATCGGGCGAGGGCGCGGATGGCTCGGCAACCCTCGGCGCCGGCACCGGTTCCCTGAGCCGCTCCCGGACCTCGCCGATCGTCTCGGCAGCCCGCGCGTAGGCCTCCTCGATGCCGCCGTCCTCGACGAAGGCGTTCGCGATCAGCGTGACCTCGTGACGTTGGTGATCGAACGCGACCAGCACGTCGGTGATCATCAGAGCCATGTCGGGGAGCCCCACCGGGTCCGGGTTGGGATCGCCCAGGGGCTCGACCGTCCTCACCAGGTCGTAGCCGAAGAATCCGACCGCGCCGCCGGCGAACGGTGGCAGCTGATCCGGCTCAGCGATCTCGTAGCGGCCCAGGTACTCGGCTGCGGCGCCGTAGGGATCCGGCGCGTCGGTAGTCCGATCCGGCGTGGCGCCCGACGCCCGATTCGGCCGCGGAGTCGCCGACCCACTCGCTGAGGCGGCCCTCGGACCAGCGCAGGATCGACCGGGGCCTGAAGCCAAGGAACGACCAGCGACCGAGGCGGCCCTGCTCCGCCGATTCGAGCAGGAAGGCCGGGCCGTCCCCCCGCAGCTTGAGGAACGCGCTCACAGGCGTCTCGAGGTCGTCGATGAAGCGGTAGCGGACCGGGATGACGTTCGCGCGCTCGGCCAGCTCTCGCGCGCGAGCGAGGTCCGGCTCGAGCCCGGGCAGGCTGGTCGTCGCCCCGACCGTGTTCATGGCGAGGTGCTCATCGGGACCGGCGGCGTCCGTTGAGGACGTGCAGGGCCTCGGCCATCGAGATACCTCGGGAGAGCAGCAGCACCGCCAGGTGGTAGAGAACGTCCGCTCCTTCCTCGGCAACACGCTCCTCGGACTCCGAGCTGACGGCCTTGACCACCTCCGCGGCCTCCTCGCGCACCTTGTCCCCGGCGAGCCTCGGGTCCTCGAGCAGCTCGACGGTATAGCTGCCCTCGGGCCGCCGTCGCTGGCGGGCGAGCAGAGTTCGCTCGAGCGCGGCCAGCGCCTCGTACGGGAGCTCGATCGGCTCGCCGACTACACCCGGCGCGTCGACCCCGGGATCGGCGCTGCCCTCGAGGTCGCGATAGAAGCAGGAGCGCTCGCCGGTGTGACAGGCCGGGCCGACCGGGTCGACCAGCGCGACCAGGGCGTCGCCGTCGCAGTCGTAGCGGATCTGGCGAACGCGCTGGAAGTTGCCCGAGCTCGCACCCTTGTGCCAGATCTCGCGCCGACTGCGGCTGTAGAAGTGGATCTCGCGGGTCTCGAGGGTGAGGACCAGCGACTCCTCGTTCATGTAGGCGACGGTGAGCACCTCGCCGGAGCGGGCGTCCTGCATCACGCACGGCACCAGCCCGCGCTCGTCGAAGCGCACCTTCGCCGCGTCTCTGGCGGTCTGCACGACCATCGGGCGATTGTACGAATCACCCGCTCGCGCGCCTGAAGGCGTGGGTTCAGCGGCTATTCGATGCCGAGACGGTCGAGCAGGCTCTCATCCCGGCGCCAGCGCTTGCGGACCCGGACCTGGAGGTCGAGGAAGACGCGGCCGCCGAGCTCACGCTCGAGCTCGGCGCGGGCCGCGGTCCCGATCTCCTTGATCTTGCCGCCACCCGCCCCGATCAGGATCGCCTTCTGGGACTCCGCCTCGGCCCAGATGTGCGCGCGCACCTCGACGACCCCGTCCTCTCGGTGAGCGACCTCGGAGACCTGGACCTCGACGGCGTGGGGCAGCTCGTCGCGGGTGCGGCGCAGGACCTGCTCGCGGATCAGCTCGGCGAGCAGCACCTCGCTCGGAAGGTCCGAGCGCTGCTCCGGCGGGAAGAGGAACGGGCCCTCGGGGACGAGCTCGACCAGCTTTGCGATCAGGGGATCGAGCCCGTGTCCCTTGCGGGCGCTGATCGGGAAGATCTCGTCCACGCCGTCGAGCTCCGCCGTCTCGGACAGCACCGCCGCGGTTTCGGCATTGTTGAGCCGGTCGACCTTGTTGACCGCGCAGACGACCGGGGTGTCCGCGGTGGCGCTGAGCAGCGCCTTGGAGATGAAACGGTCGCCCGGGCCGACACCCTGCTCGGCATTGACGACGAACAGCACCGCGTCCGAGTCGGCGATCTCCCGCTCGACCCGGCGCTGCATGCGCTCGGTGAGCGCATCACGGGGCCGCTGCACGCCGGGGAGATCGGTCATCACCAGCTGCCAGTCGGCAGCCAGGTCCGTGGCCACCCCCCTGATCGCGCGACGGGTGGTCTGGGGGCGCTCGGAGACGATCGCGACATGGGCGCCGACGATCGCGTTCACGAGGGTCGATTTGCCGACGTTGGGGCGCCCGGCGAGGCCGACGAAAGCGGCCTTCGTCACAGCGAAGTCAAGACCTTGGCCTGCAGCTCGAGCATCTCACCGCTGTCGGTCTCGTGGTCGAAGCCGCAGAGGTGGAGAGTGCCGTGCACCGCGGCCTCGGTCACGTCGGTCGCCTTGTCCGGGCAGACGAAGACGTCCCCGAGCTCCCGCGGGCCGTGATCGTGGTGTTGATCGTCGATCGGAAAGGCGAGCACGTCGGTGACCTCGTCGACGCCGCGCGCGGCGTAGTTGAGCGTGCGCATCCGGCCCTCCCCGACAATCTCGACGCCGAGGTGGCCGTCGTCCACCCCGGCCGCGTGCAGGGTCGTCCCCACGGCTCGCCTCAGGTCACCCGGGACGTCCGAGAGGTCGATGTCAGTCGCCCCCGCCGTCGTCGGCCTCGGACCGGCTGCGACTCTCGGCCTCGCCATATGCGGCCACGATGCGCTGCACGAGTTTGTGGCGGACCACATCCTCCCCGCCGAAGCGGATGAAGCTGATGTCCTGGACCTGATCGAGGATGTTCCCCACCTCGACCAGCCCAGACTTGGAACCCCGCTCGAGGTCGATCTGGGTGATGTCCCCCGTGACGACCATCTTGGAGTTGAAGCCGAGCCGTGTGAGGAACATCTTCATCTGCTCGGGACTCGTGTTCTGGGCCTCATCGAGGATGACGAACGAGTCGTTCAGGGTGCGGCCCCTCATGAAGGCCAGAGGCGCGACCTCGATCGTGCCGCGCTCGAAGTAGGAGTTGACCTTCTCCGGGTCGAGCATGTCGTAGAGGGCGTCGAAGAGTGGTCGCAAGTAGGGATCGACCTTGGCCTGAATGTCGCCGGGCAGGAAGCCGAGGCGCTCGCCGGCCTCGACGGCGGGGCGGGTGAGGATCACACGGCTGACGTCGCCGCGCGAGAGGGCTGCGGCGGCCATCGCCACCGCGAGGAAGGTCTTGCCGGTCCCGGCGGGTCCGATCCCGAAGGTGATCGTGTGCCGGCGGATCGAGTCGACGTACTGCTTCTGGTTGACCGTCTTCGGCGCCACCCGCGTGTTGCGGTGCTGCCAGACGACGTCCTCGAGGATCTCGGCCGGGCTCTCGTGCTTGTCGAGGGCGCCGGTGACCGCCTCGATCGTTCCCGGGGCGATCTCGTGGCCCTGCTCGATCAGGTCCACCAGCTCCCCGACCACCGTCTCGGCGGTGTGGACCTCCGTCGCGTTTCCATCGAGCGTGAGTACGTTGCCGCGCAGATAGAGGTCGACGTCGAGATGGCCCTCGAGCGCCCGCAGGACGGCGTCCTCGGACCCGGCCAGCTCCGCGGCGACGGTGTTGTCGATCGTCAGCTGCCTACGCGCCAAGTCGCTCGCGCACCACCTGGCTGACCCGCTTGCCGTCGGCTCGACCGCCGACCTTCGGCATCAGCACCTTCATCACGCCGCCCATGTCCTTGGCCTCGCTGGCGCCCGACTCCTCGACGGCGCTGGCGACCAGCTTCGAGAGCTCCTCGTCGGAGAGCTGCTCGGGCAGGTAGCCCTCGATCAGCTCCGCCTCCGCCTCCTCGACCGCCGCCTGATCGGTTCGGTCGCCCTCACGCAGCGCCTCGGCTGCGTCGAGCCGTCGCTTGCGCTCGCGCTGGAGCGCGGCGACCTCGTCACCCTTGCCCTCCTTCTCCTCGGCCTGCAGGGCGTTGACGAGCATGCGCAGCCGGCCGACGCGCTCGCGCTCGCCGGCCTTCATCGCCGTCTTGACGTCCTCCTGCACCTGTTCGAGGATGCTTCATACGCCTAAAGCGTAGTCGGAGGGGTCCCTGCGCCATTCGTTTCCAGGCCGGCCGCGCGGAGGACGAGGGTCAGCGACGCCTGTGGGCCCGGGCCACGAGTCGCGCACGACCTCGGCGCCACCGCCATGAACGACGAGCCGCAGAGCGAGGCCGACCAGCACCGCGTCGTCGAGCTGACCGATACCCGGCAGGAAGTCCGGCACGAGGTCGATCGGGAGGGCCAGATAGCCCAGGACGAGGAAGAGGGCGGCTCTCCTCGGACGCGAGATGCGCGGATCGCGCGCCAAGCGCGAGACCAGGACCGCGCAGTCGGGGATGAAGCCGGCCAGCGCCCGCGCATCCTCCCGGCGCCCGGCCGCGATCAGGGCGGCGACGGCGACGATGTAGAGGCCGGCGATGAAGAGGACGAGGCCCCAGGGCCAGAATGGGACGTCGTCGGGGTGATCGCCGCCATCGATCAGGGCTCTGAAGCATTGTGGGGCCCGGGGTGCATAAATGCTTCGAAACTCTCCATCAGGGTGGCCCGACCAACTCCAGGACGGGAATTCACGGGAGCTCCACGCGCTCGACGTCCCCGAGCGGCATCTGCAGGAACCGGGTGCCCAGATCGCGGAAGGTGTCCGCATCGCCGGTGCACAGAAACCGATAGGTCCCCTCTTCCTTGTCGGAGTTCGACAGACCAGCCTCGTCGAGCGCCCGCTGCGCGGTCCCGGCGATCGCGTGGCCGGCCGTCACCAGCCGCACGTCCCGACCCAGGACCCTCTGCAGCATCGGCGCCACCAGTGGGTAGTGGGTGCAGCCGAGGATCACTGTGTCGACCTCCGCGCGCTTCAGCGGCTCGCAGTAGGAGCGCACCATCTGCACCACGCTCTCGTCGAATGGAAAGCCACGTTGGATCACGGCGGCGAGGTCGGGGGCCTCGACCTCCGTCACGGTCAGAGCGCGGTGCTGATGCGAGAGGGCGCGTAGGTAGGAGCCGCTGCGAACGGTGGCAGGCGTCGCCAGGACCCCGACCTTGCCCGTCTCGGTGATCGCCCCGGCTATCTCCGCTTCGGGGTCGATCACGGCGACGACCTCGATCCCGGCCGCGGCGGCGATCTCCTGGCGGTCTCCTGCCCGGCCGACGCGGCCGAGTTACATGCGATCACGAGGAGCTTCGCGCCCGCGATCGAGCAGGAAGCGGGTCACCTGCTCGACATGGTCACGAAGCTCCTCCTTGCCGCGGCCCCGTACGGGAAGCGCGCGTCGTCGCCGAGGTAGACGTAGTCCTCCTCCGGCAGCGAGACGAGGCACTCGTGGAGCACGGTCAGGCCGCCGACGCCCGAGTCGAAGATCGCGATCGGGAGGTCGGAGGTCGGGTCTCGCCGCCCATCAGGAAGCCGGCCCGCGCGAAGCAGCAGGCCGCCCCAGTCGCCCTCGGTGCGGCGTTCCGACTCAGACAACCCAGCCGGAGCGAAGGCGGCGACCACCTCGTCGACCTCGCTCTCCAGCATCCCGGAGCAGACGAGCCGTCGCCGGCACCTCGCCGCGGTGGCCAGGTGAGCTCGCGCAGTCGGTGAGCAGATTGCCGGTCAGGTTCGCGACCACGCTCGGAGCGACCGGCGGCGGGCCCTCACGCACGTCCACGCCGCTCGATCGACATTTCGACCCCGTTCGCATCCGCATTGGCCCGGGCGGTCTCGAGCGAGGCGAGCTCGCGGTCGCAGCCCGTGATCGGCGACCAACCGAGCTTCGCCGCCGCGATCGCGAGGACGCCGGAACCGGTGCCCCAGTCGGCGAGCGGGCCCGATGCCTCGCCTGCCTCCTCGAGCTCGACGAGAAGTCCCAGGCAGAGCCGGGTGGTCGGGTGACCGCCGGTGCCGAAGGCCCGGCCGGGATCGACCACGACATCGATCAGCCCGTCCTTCGGGTCCCACCAGGATGGGCGGACGCCGATCCGCCCGGAGACCTCGATCGGGCGGTGAAAGTCCGTCCACTTGTCGGCCCAGTCGTCCGGGACCGCGGTGGTCGTGACGTCCACGAGGCTGCCACCGGCCGCCGCCTGCAGCTCGCCGAGGTCCGGCACTTCGCCGGGTGGCCCGTAGATCGCGAACTCGACCCATCCCGGGCCGCGCTCTTCCTCGAGCCCGTTCGGCGCCAGCTCGAGGAGGTTCGCCATCACTGCCTCCGCGTACTCCGGATCGCAGCGAACAGCCAGGCGGATCATCTCCGTGGCGACGCCTGTCGCTGGCCGAGAGCCTCGGCCAGGCGCTCGGCGGCCTCCCGTTGCTCGTCGTCGAGATCGGTCGGGACCACCAGCTCGAAGACGACGTGCTGGTCGCCGCGGCGTCCGCCGCGAAGCGGCGGCAGGCCCCGGCCGCTGAGCACCGTGACCTCGCCGTGCTGGGTCCCCGCCGGGACCTCGACGCTGAGCTCGCCATCGAGGGTGGGTGCAAAGACCTCCCCGCCAGTGATCGCGGTGGTGACCGGGACGTCGACGCTCGAGATCAGCTCGGTCCCCTGGCGGGTGAAGCGATCGTCGGAGGGCGACGCGGATCTCGACGTAGAGGTCGCCCTGGCGCCCGCCGGGTGCGCCCGCATGCCCCGCGCCCGCGATCCGCACCCGCTGACCGTCCTCGATCCCCGCCGGGATGTCGACCTCCCAGGTCCGCATCTCCGAGACGCGGCCCGGCATCCGCCGCAGCGCTCGCACGGCGTCTCGGGGATCCGACCGTCGCCACCGCATTTGTTGCACGGCATCGCGCGCACGACCTGGCCGAAGATGCTGCGGCTGACCTCGCGGATCTGGCCCGACGCCCTCGCAGCGGTCGCAGGTCTCGATCGGCGTGCCGGGCTCGGCGCCGTTGCCTCGACAACGGTCGCAGACGGTGACTGCCTCGAACGAGACCTCGCGCGTCTGGTCCTCGAGGACCTCGTCGAGGTCGATCTCGACGACCGCGCCGGTATCGGCGCCGGCGGCGCGGACCCCCGCCAAATCCACCGAACGGATCGCCGCCCCCGAACAGCGTGTCGAAGATGTCCTGGATGCTGCCGAAGCCGCGCGCCGGGTTCAAACCCGCCGGTACGGAGCCCGTCGTGGCCGAAGCGGTCGTAGGTCTGTCGCCGCTCCCGGATCCGAGAGCACCTCGTAGGCCTCGGCGGCCTCCTTGAACTTCTCCTCGGCCTCGGGATCGTGGGCGTTGACGTCCGGGTGGAGCTCACGGGCCAGGCGGCGGAAGGCCTTCTTGATGTCCCCATCGGAGACGCTCCGCTCGACGCCCAGCACCTGGTAGTAGTCGCGCTTCGCCATGCGAATCAGCCGGTCTACTCGTCGTAGACCGTCTCGAAGAAGCGGGAGAGCTCGCCGGCGGCGCCCCGGACGCTGGCGATCGCGGTCGCGTAGTCCATCCGCAGCGGACCGATGATCCCGACCGATCCGAGGTTGCGATAGCCGAGGCCGTAGTTCGCCCCCACCACGCTCACCGAGCGCAGCTCCGGAGCGGGGTTCTCGCCCCCGATCCAGACGAAGACCGAGCGGCGGTCGAGCGCGGTCCGCAGCGCGCGCAGCACGTTCACCCGGCGCTCGAGCGCGCGCATCAGATCGTCGGCGTGCGGCAGCTCGGCGAAGTGCTCCTCCGAGAGCAGCCGCGCAGCCCCGTCGACGTACAGCGTGTCCTCGGCCGACTCATCGAGGTCGGTGAACGCGCTCGAGATCTCAGCCAGGAACTCCGTCTCCTTCGGTCCAAGCTCGGGATCCCGTACGCGGTCCGCCGCCATCCGAGCACCCAGGCCGAGTCCGGCGAGCCTCTCGTTCAGATAGCTCGCGGCCCACTCGACGAGCCCGGGGTCGACCTCCGAAGTCGAAGGTGAACACCCGCTTGGTGACGCCGCCGTTCGAGGCGATCACGACCACCATCACGACCTTGGGCTGCAGCCGCAGGACCTCGATCCGGTGGATCGTGGCGGTGTGAAGCGGCGGCGCCGTGACGAGCGCGACCAGGTCGGTGATCTGGGAGAGGGTCGTGGTCGTCTCGCGGATCGCGACGTCGACCTCACGCCGCATCTTCGAGATGCCGAGCTCGTCGGCAACGGGCTGCGGAAGGCGATCCTGCTGGGCCAGCAGGCGCTCCACGTAGAAGCGGTAGCCGGTATCGGTCGGGACGCGCCCCGCGGAGGTGTGCGGGTGCGTGAGGAAGCCCTCCTCCTCCAGATTGGCAAGCTCGGCGCGCACGGTGGACGCGCTCCAGTCGATGTCCGACCGGTTCGGCGAGCGCGCGCGAGCCGACCGGGCGCCCGTCGTCGACGTAGCGCTCGACCAGCAATCGCAGGATCCGGCTCTGGCGTTCGCTCAGCACAGAGTTGATGATAGGAACGCGAGCGCGCGCTACTCGGCGCGCAAGCTCCGCCTGGGCGTTTCTGATCACCTGGTTCTCGCCCTGCGCCGCGACCGTGTCGATCACCACGCGGCCGTCGCCGGCCTCTTTCACCGTGCCGCTGACGACCAGCTCCTGCTCCGGGAACCCCATGCCCGCGGAACTGGACCGAGAGGCGCTTCAGCGCGCGCGGGTCCCCGTCGGCGAGCTGGGCGTTCCCGCGCGCAACCTGGGCCATCATCCAGAGGCCGTGGAGGATGTTGCCCGGCAGGCCGACCTGCTTGGCGAACTCTGGGTCGATATGGATCGGGTTGAAGTCCCCGGACGCCCCCGCATAGCGGTGCGGCAGGTACCTGTCGGGCGTCACCCTGAACTCCGGGATGGAGTCGCCCACCTTCAGCTCGCTCAGCTTGGTCATTTCACACTCCCCTGACGATGTTGGTCCAGATCCCGGTCACGGTCCGATTCCCGTCCTGGTTGGTCGAAACCGACTCGAATACGTAGAAGCCCTTGCCGTCCTTCTCGTAGATCTCCTTGCAGGTGGCAGTCGTCTCGATCACGTCGCCGTCGCAGACCGGCTCGTCCCACTCGAACTCCTGCGAGCCGTGCAGCATCGTGGCGAGGTTGATGGCGACATCCGGGTCGAGAATCGCCGGACCCATCGCCCTGGCGCAGTAGACGACGCAGAACATCGGGGGGGCCACCAGGTCCCGGAACCCGGCCGACTTCGCTGCCCCGTGGTCGTGATGCACCGGGTTCGGCGGCGCCGATCGCGTTGGCGAATTCCCTGACCTTCTCGGCGCCGACCTCGTAGGCGGCCGGCGGCCATTGCTTTCCGATTGCGTCGGTCTCGAGCGTCATTGGCGACGCGCGATTCTATGCTCGCCGCTTCGCCGGGGGCGACTAGGCTTGGAATCGAGCGTGACGCCGTTCCTGACCATCAACGACGACGAGGGCGGGATGCGCTTCCGTTCCTGGGCGATTCCGCTGCTGATCGGCGTGATCTGTGCCTCGATCGTCGCGTCGATGGCGCTCGCGGGACTGGTGGGAGCCGGGCTCGGCATGGCGGTCGGCGCCGTCGCAGCGACCGGCCTGGTCGTCTTCGCATCCCGGTCCAAGCCCGACCGGAAGCTCGAGGTCGCCGCGGCCGACGACGACGGGCACCGTGTGCTGGTGGTCGCCACCGCCGAGGCCACCGCCACATCCGCGCAGCGCATCGCGGAGCTCGCCGGCCAAACAACCGATGTCCGCCTGGTGGTCCCCGTCGCCAGTCACCGGCTCGACCGCTGGTTCTCGGCCGAGGACGACGCCCGCCACGAGGCCGAGGCCCGTCTCGCCCGTTCGGCCGGGGCGCTGGTCGCGGCCGGTTTGCCGGTCAGCGGATCGGTGGGGGACCACGATCCCGCCCAGGCCCTCGAGGATGAGCTCCGGGACTTCCCCGCCGACGAGGTCGTCCTGCTGATCGACAACGGAAGGGACCCGCTGGCGAAGGTTGAGAGCCGGCTCGAGCCTGCCCCTGCGCCGGGTGAACGCCGGCTAGGAGCGCTCCCGCTCCTCCGCCATCCGGATGGCCTCCTCCGGGGTCGGAAGCATCGCCAGGAAGGTGCAGAGGCCCTCGTCGTTCACCTCGAAGAGGAAGGCGAGGTCCATGTTCACCTCGATCCCGGCGCGCCCACGCCCCTCCTGGTGGACGGTTGTGACCACGTGGCGCTCGCCGACGGTGGTGTTGTCCGTCACATCGGCGGTCACCTCCTCCCAGGCGTCGGTCCAGGCCGTGATCCAGGAGACGAACCCTTCGTGGCCGCTGTATTCACCCGCGTTCGCCATCTCGGGGGACGCGTAGACCTCGACGTCCTCCGTGAGCGCGGCCACCATCCGCTGCACGTCCCCGTCGTTGAAGGCATCCATGCCTCCCTCCGCGAGCGCGATGCGCCGTTCGCTACTTGCCATTGCCGTCCATCTCCAGCACGGCGAGGAACGCCTCCTGGGGGACCTCGACCGCGCCGACCTGCTTCATCCGCTTCTTGCCCTTCTTCTGCTTTTCGAGCAGCTTGCGCTTCCGCGTGACATCCCCGCCGTAGAGCTTGGCCGTCACGTCCTTGCGAAGGGCCTTGACCGTCTCGCGGGCGATCACGTTGGAGCCGATGGCCGCCTGGACCGGAACATCGAAGAGCTGGCGCGGGATCGTGTCCTGGAGCCGCTCGACCAGAGCCCGGCCGCGGTCGTTCGCCGCCGCCCTGTGGACGATCAGCGAGAGCGCGTCGACCCTGTCTCCCGCCAACAGGACGTCGAGTTTGACCAGGTCGGAGGGCCGGTTGCCGATCGGCTCGTAGTCGAGTGAGGCATAGCCGCGGCTGCGCGACTTGAGCTGGTCGAAGAAGTCGAGGACGATCTCCGCGAGCGGCAGGTCGTAGCGGATCTGCACACGCTCCGGAGAGAGGTAGTGCATGTCGACGTGGGTGCCGCGGCGCTTCTGGCACAGCTCCATCACCGCGCCGACGAACTCGTTCGGCGTGATGATCGTCGCGCGGATGTAGGGCTCGAGGATCTCCTCGATCACCGAAGGGTCCGGCATCTCGGTCGGAGAGTGCACCTCCACGAGCTCGCCGCCCCGGACCCGGACCTCGTAGCGGACGTTGGGGGTGGTTGCGAGCAGCTCGAGGTCGTACTCGCGCTCGAGCCGCTCGCGAACGATGTCCATGTGAAGCAGGCCGAGGAAGCCGCAGCGGAAGCCGAAGCCGAGGGCCTCCGAGGTCTCGGGCTCATACGAGAGCGCGGCGTCGTTGAGGGCGAGGCGGTCGAGCGCGTCCCGCAGGTCCTCATACCGGTCGGTGTCGATCGGGAAGAGCCCGCAGAAGACCATCGGTCGCACCTCGCGGTACCCGGGCAACGCCTCAACCGCGGGCTGCTCGCGGCTCGTGAGGGTGTCGCCGACGCGGAGCTTGGTGACGTCCTTGATCCCGGTGATCACGTAGCCGACCTCGCCCGCGGACATGCCGGGGGCAGGGGTCATCTTCGGGGTGAAGAACCCGATGTCGTCGATGTCCGCCTGGGTCCCGGCCTGCATCGCCTTGATCGGCTCGTTCTTCGCGAAGCGGCCGTCCATCATCCGGACGAAGGCGACAACGCCGCGGTACTGGTCGAACTCCGAGTCGAAGATGAGCGCGCGTGGCGGCGCCTCGAGCTGGCCGTCGGGCGGCGGGATCCTTCGCACGATCGCCTCGAGCACGTCCGTGACCCCCTCTCCCGTCTTGGCCGAGATGCGGAGCGCCTCGCCGGGATCGCCGCCGAGCAGGTCCGCCACCTGAGCCGCGACGCCGTCGGGGTCGGCGCCGGGCAAATCCACCTTGTTGAGCACGGGAATGAGCTCCAGGCCGGCATCGATCGCCGCGTAGGCGTTGGCCACGGTCTGTGCCTCCACCCCCTGCGCGGCGTCCACGACCAGCAGTGCGCCCTCACACGCTGCCAGGCTGCGCGAGACCTCGTAGGAGAAATCAACGTGCCCCGGCGTGTCGATCAGATGGAGGTTGTAGGTCTCCCCATCCGCCGCGGCGTACGTGACCCGCACAGCCTGCGCCTTGATCGTGATGCCGCGCTCGCGCTCGAGCTCCATCGAGTCGAGCATCTGCGGTACGTGTGTGCGCGCATCGACGGCGCCGGTGAGCTCGAGGATTCGGTCGGCGAGCGTCGACTTGCCGTGGTCGATGTGGGCGATGATCGAGAAGTTGCGTATCCGGTCCATCTGCGGAGAGGAAGGGTAGGGCCGCGAGGACGGATCTAGCCGGTGCGGAGCTCGCGATCGCAGATCCCGAGGGCTCGAATCGCGGGCGGTCCGTTGACCAGGCGAACGGGCAGGTCGGCTCCGTCGAGCCGGCGGTCGAGCTCGTCACGATCGCAGGAGAGCTCCAGCCAGGTGATCCCGCCCGCGTCCTTCCCGTTTCCGGGATCGGGCACCTCGTGATCGCGAGAGATGAAGAAGGGGAGCGCCGTGCCACTCAGCGCCTCCTCGACGCCGCTGATGCGGGCCCCGAAGCCATCGCGTGCCACCTCGATGATCGGGGTTCCCAGCCTGTCCGCCACGGCCTCAACGTCGTCGACCTCGATCGCCCAGGCGAAGAGGCCCTCGCCCGCATTCGCGAGGCGCGCCTGCAAGGCCCGGCCGATCGGCGACGCCGCCGCCTCCTCGGCGTCCGCCACCGCCATCAGCTCGAGATAGCCGCCACCGAGCGGGACGATCCGGTTGTGCGTGCCGAAACCCTCGTGGCGACCGCCACCCGCCGCGCGCAGACCGAGCTCGGACTCGATCCGGGCGGCGGCTGCGTCGAGGTCGGCGGTCGCATGGATGACGTGGTCGATTCGCACCCGGCCAACCCTAGCCGCGCGCAACCGGCTCCTGCCCACGGTGACGTCAGGCGGCAGCCGGGGAGGACAGCCCGTAGCGAGCCACGATGCGGTCGTAGTTGAGCCGCATCAGCTCGATCACGTCGCGGACGTCGCCGTCATCGTCGATTCGGCGGGCCGCCATCGCGTCCTTGCCGGGGAAGACCGGATGATCGACGACGCGGTCCTGCTGGCGCAGGGAGGCCCCGACCTCTTTGCCGAAGCTGAAGTGGGCGGCATGGTCCCCGTGCAGGTGCCCGATCTCATGGCCGTTGAGCCGGAAGCCCCACTCGCCCCGCTTGCCGTAGCCGGCCTCCACGCCACGCCACGAGGTGACCTCGTCGGTGATTCTCTCGCTCGCTCGCCTGGTCTCGCTCATTTCGTCTCCTCGGATGGTGTCGGATCAATTTACAAGCTCAAGTGAGCTTGAAGTCAAGGGGCACTCCTGCTTCCCTGTCCCGATCGCCGAACTCCTCACCATCAGCGAGGTGTCCAAGCGCAGCGGGGTGGCGGCCTCCGCCCTGCGCTTCTACGAGGACCGCGACCTGATCAGCTCTGAGCGGGCCGGCTCCGGCCACCGCCGCTATCAGCGCTCGGTGCTGCGGCGGATCGCGTTCATCGTCTTCGCTCAGCGAATCGGCCTAACGCTCGGGGAGATCGCCCAGGAGCTCTCCAAGCTCCCACCGAACCGGGCGCCCACCCGCAGCGACTGGTCGCACCTGTCGAATGGCTGGACGGCCCGGATCGACGAGCGGATCGCCGAGCTCGAGCGGCTGCGCGCCGGCCTCACCGAGTGCATCGGCTGCGGCTGTCTCTCGCTCGACCGCTGCGAGCTCGCCAACCCCGGGGACCGCGCCGGACGCTCCGGCCCGGGCCCGCGCTACTGGGTCGGCGATCCCCGGCCTGCCTAGGCCGACTCCTCATTCTGCTCGCTCCGCGCAGGCGCGAGCAAGTCATCCGCATCATTCGACCACTCGAAGCGGATCAGCCGTCCATCGCGGAAGGTGAAGCGATGACCCTGGTGGTTGTGGACCTCGATCCCGCTCCCACGGCCCTCGAAGGTCAAGCTGACCGCCGTGGCGACGGAGTCGCCGGCGGCGATCGTCCGCTCGACCTCCAGGCCGGTCATCTTGTAGGCGCGACTGAAGTTGGCGAGTGCCTCGTTTACGCCCTCGGGCCCGTGGCGCGTCCCGGTCTCAATCGCGTCCGACGGATTGACCCAGTCGATCTCGGGATCCACGAGGGCGGCGGGGATTCCCTCCCCTTTCCGCCATGACTGGTAGATGCGCTCGACGATCTCGGTGTTCGACGCGATGGGCAAGTATCCCGCGGCCGTCGAGGCCTCGCTAGATCCGCCGCACCAGCCGGATGATCTGCCCGGCCTCCGGGACTCGCAGGGCCAGCACCGCCCCAAAGTACGCGGCGAACCCTGCGATCAGGGCCCCCCCGACGGAAACCAGCTGGGCGATCGTGCTCCTCCCGAGCGACTGATCGAGCCCGTACCAGACCAGATAGGTCACTCCGGCAAGCAGGGCCGCGGCCGCGAGCACGCGGGCTGCGGTCGCCATCAGGCGCCCGAGCTCGAGCCCCTGGAGCTGGCCCCGCAGGATCACGACCTCCGCGACGACGCTCGAGACGGTGGCGATCACCGTCGCGGCGACCACTCCGCCGATGCCGAACGGTGAATACAGGGCGAACGAGAAGATGACGTCGACAACCAGGTTCGAGCCCGCCACGGCGGTCGGGATCCAGGGCCGCTGCAGACTGAAGAAGGTCCGGGTGAGCATCAAGTAGAGCCCGTTGAAGGGGAGCGAGAAGGCGAACCAGAAGAGCGCCTGGGCGACCAGATGGGTCTGGTGGGCATCGAACTCGCCGCGCTGGTAGACGAGCCGCGTCATCGGGACCGAGAGCACCAGAATCGCCGCCGCGGCGGGGATCAGGAGAAGGAGGATCTGCCTCATCCCGTTCGCCATTGTCGCCCGCAGGTTGGTCCACTCCTGCCGCGCCGCGAAGCGCGCCAGGGTCGGGAAGGTGACGGTCGCGACCGCGACAGAGAAGATCCCCTGCGGCAGCATGTAGATCCGGAACGCCTTGTCGATCGCCGCCGGCGCTTCGTCGGAGACGAGCGTTCCGACGATGCTGTTGAGCAGCAGGTCGAAATTGATCAGCCCGAGGCTCAGGGTCACCGGCAGCATCAGCAGCAGGACCTTGCGGACCTCCGGCATGCGCCAGTCGATCTTGAGCAGCGGCCGGAACGGTGTGTTGCGCAGGTCCCAGGCGGGGATGGCGAGCTGCACGACCGTGCCGACCAACACCCCGATCGCGTACGCGTAGATCCGATCGTTGCCGTGGAAGGCAGGCTCCAGCAGGACCAGCACGGTGATGATGACCACGTTCCAGAAGAACGGCGAGATCGCGAACGCCGCGAAGCGGTCGTAGCTGTTCAGGACGCCCACGACCATTCCCGACGCGCCGAGCAGGATCAGGATCGGGAACAGGATCTGGGAGAGGGTGATCGTGAGGTCGAGGATCTCGCCGCTGAACCCCGGGGCGAAGAGCGGCATGATCACGGGCGCCAGCAGGATGAAGAGGGCGGTCATCGCCCCCAGCACCAGGGTGACGAGGTAGATCAGCGTCGAGGCGAGCCGGAAGGCCTCCCGCTTGTTGCCCTTTTCGAGCTCCTCCGTGAAGACCGGGACGAAGGCGGCCTGGATCGCCGCATCGGCGAAGAGCGAGCGGACCAGGTTCGGCACCTGGAAGGCGATCGTGAAGGCCGACATCGGGCCGCTGATGCCGAAGTAGCTGGCCGCGACGATCTCGCGCACAAGGCCCGCCACCCGCGAGAAGGCGGTGGCGAGCGAGAAGAACGCCGTGGATCGACCCAGCCTGCCCTCCCGCGCGTCGAAATCCGGGGGGATGAACGGGGTGGTCGGCGTCGGCGCCGGAATCGCCATGAAGGTCGAGGTGTCCATCGAGACGGCCTCGTGGCGCCGCTCGATCTGCTCGGCCTCCCGCGTGCGGACCGCGGGAAACTCCTGCGTCGCTGGGTCGAAGGGCTCCGGCGGAGCCGGAGGCTCAGCATTGAACGGGTTGCGCCTCGCTCCGCTTCGGCGCGCCCTCGCATCATCGCCATCGCGTCGCTCGGTCATTGCTCTATTCTCTTCGCCGCCCGCGCCGCGGGTCTTTTCATGGCCAACATCGCCTCACAGAAGAAGCGGATCGCCCGCTCAGAGCGTGAGCATCTCGAGAACCTGCGTTTTCGGAGCTCGGTGAAGACCCATTTCAAGCGGCTCGAGGGGGCCGTTCAGTCGGGAGACGCGGACGCCGTCGCCTCCGAGCACAAGGCGCTGATCTCTCGGATCGACAAGGCAGTTCAGAAGGGCGCGCTGCATCGGAACACCGGTGCCCGCAAGAAGTCCCGCGCCGCCGGGATCGCCGGCTCCGCGTCCAAATAGAAGCCCTCACCGGAGAGCCCAGGCCAGTGGCTCGGTGTCATCCGGCACCAGGCCGACCGCCCTGCGCAGCGAGAGGGTGAAGGCGACGCCCTCGGCGTAGTCGGAGCCCCCCCGGGACCAGAGTTCGAGGTCCGCGAGCGCGCGGATCGAAACGTCGAGGTCCTCCGGAGTGCGGCCCTTGACCTTGGAGACGAGCATCTTGGCGGCGTAGGGGTGCATCGAGAGCCCCTTGGCGACCTCGCCCGCCGGCTTCCCGGCCTCCAGCTCGGTGGCCGCCCGGCGCGCCTGATGGAGTCGCGGGGCGAGCGAGTAGACGATCCGGGGCAGTGCCTCGCCCTGGGCGACCAGGCGCTCGGCGACTCGCATCGTCTCGGCGCCGTCGCCGGCGACCACCGCGTCCGCGAGCGTCCAGATCGCCTCCTCGGACGTATCGGAGACCATCGCCTCGAGGTCCTCCAAGCCGACCTGGCCTCCCTCTCCCGCCCAGAGCGCCAGGCGCTCCAACTCCGTGCGGAGGCGGAGCGGCCGGGGGCCGAGTCGCCCGACCAGCAGCCTGGCGGCCGTCGGCTCCAGGTCAAAGCCGAGCTCTCGCGCGTCGGCGACCAGCTGCTTCGGCAGTTCGCGCTCCCTGGGCGCGTCGAATGTCAGCACCTCTCCGCCGGCCTTCTCGACCGCCTTCGCGAATCCCGCCGGCGGCTTGCCATGCGCGACCAGCGCGACCGTCGTCTCAGGTGGAAGATGCGACAGCGCCTCCGTGGCACGTTCGGCGTCGGCCTTTCCCCAACTGTCGACCCCGTCCACGAGCAGGTATCGGCGCGACGCGATGAGCGAGATCGCGGCGAGAGAGGAGACCACGGCGTCGACGTCGGGTGAGCGGCGTCCCTCCCCCGCCTCGAACAGCTCCAACGCGCCCGGGCCGCCCTCGCGCTCGGCACGCTCCCGCAGGCGACCGCGAGCACGGGCGATCTTCCCCTCGATCGGTCCCGGCGATCAGATACGCCGGCTTCATCTCTGGCTCGGCCATCCGAGCGAGTCTAGGGCCGGTGGGAGATGCGAGCTAGGAGGCGACCGTGACCGTGCCGCTCTCGGTGGCGAGGCACCGTTGGGGCGCCTTCCGTGCCCGAATCTTCCTCTCGGCGACCGCGACCTGATAGGTGCCGAGGAAGGCGTCCTTGGTCAGCGTCACCTCGTAGCGGCCCGCGCCGTCCGTGCGCTGAACCGGAGAGAGGAGAGCTCATCCCGGTATTGGGATCCGTGTAGCTCAGTGTGACTACCCGCGATCCAACACAGGCACCCAACCCGGAGGTGATGACACCCGCGAACTGCGTGCTCGTCTGATGGGTCAGTGTCGCCTTGGAACCCCAGGCTCGGCCCTTTTTCTTGTGGTGCTTCTTCTTCGCGGTCGCAAGCGCGCCGCCCAGTCCGAGGACGAGCACTATCACTAGCAGCAGGGCCCCCGCCCGCCTGGTTGCGACCATCCTGTGCCAAGGCTAACCCCCACCGGTAGCCACCGTCCAGAGGGAACCGTTCGCATCGATGTCGATCTCCCCCTGGCGGTCGGTGCGCAAGGTGGGCACGTCGTGCGCGCGAAGCGTGGACAGGGTGGCTGCGGTCGGATGCCCGTAGGAGTTGTCGGCCCCGACGGAGATCACGGCCAGCTTCGGGACGGAGCGATCGAGCAACTCCCCGAGCCCGGAGTCCTGGGAGCCGTGGTGGGCGACCTTGAGCACGTCGATGGGCCCCGGGTCCATCGGGACGGACTCCGCCTCCGCGTCGCCGGTGAGCAGCATCGAGAAGTGGCGCCACTGCGCTACCAGCACCACGCAGAGGCGGTTGGGGTCCTCGCCGGTCTCGCCGAGCAGCTCGCGGGGCGGCCAGAGCGCGCTCAGGTGGAGGCCTCCCGAGTCGAACTCGCCACCTTCCGCGAGCCGGTAGGGCTGTGCGCCGGCCGCGAGTGCCGCGCGGCGCAGGCGGACGTCCGCGGAGCCGTAGACGACGCGGTCGACGCGGACGGCGCCGAGCAGCTTTCCAAGGTCTCCGGCGTGATCGGACTGGTCGTGGCTGATGACGATGGCGGCCAGCTTGCCGATGCCGAGCTCCTGCAGCCGATTCTCCACCCCGTCGCCCGGGGGTCCGGTGTCCACCAGGACCGGGTCGCCGTCGGGCGGATCGAGCAGGATCGAGTCCCCCTGGCCGACGTCCAGCACCCGGACGACCAGGTCGGCCGGCCGAGGCGGAGGACCCTGGTGCCGGTGGAACGGCCACGCCAGCAGGGCGAGGGCGGCAACTCCCATGACCGCGGCGGGAACCACCAGGCGCAGCGAGGGCCGACCGAGTCCGCCGCCGCGCCGAAGCGAGAGCCTGCGGAGCAGCAACTCCATCGCGACCAGCAGGGCGGCATAGGCAGCCGCGACCGCCCAGGGGGACCGCAGATGCACCGTGAGCAGCGCCCAGTTCGGAGCCGCGAGCCAGTGCGCGACCTGGGCGATATAGGCGAGGCAGAGCGAGTCGACCCAGTTGAGCGGCTCGACCGGAACCAGTGGCAGCTGACCTGCGATCCCGGTTAGCATGCCCAGCCACATCGCCGGGGCGACCGCCGGCGCCGCGATCACGTTCGCAGGCAGCGCGGCTGGGGAGAACTGGTCGAACGCCTCGGCCATCAGCGGCGCTGTCGCCACGGTCGCCGAGGCCGTCACCGCGATGGCCTCGGCCAGAGCCCGGCGGGCGGACCGGTGGTCCGCGGCTCCAGCGAGGGTTCCGGCCAGCCGCTTGGCCCAGAGCATGATCCCGACCACCGCCGCGAAGCTGAGCTGCCAGCCCACATCGCCGTCTGCGAGGGGATTGACCGCCAGGGTGATCGCCGCAGCGAGCAGCACGGCGTACCAGCGCGATCGTGGCCGGTCGGCCAACGCGGCGATCAACCCCGCAGCCCCCATCACCCCGGCCCGTTGGATCGAGGGACCCGCTCCCGTGACCGGCACGTAGATAGCGATCAGGCAGAGAGCCCCGACCAGCCTGGCCCGCAGCGTCATCCCGAGCAGGGCCAGGAGCGGCCAGGCGAGGACGCAGAGCAAAATCACGTTCTCGCCGCTCACCGCCAGGAGGTGGGTGAGGTTCGATCGCCGGAAGTCGTCGCGGGTCCGCCGGTCGATCCGGTCGTCCTCACCGAGGACGAAGCCGCGCGCCAAGGCAGCCTCCCTCTCGGGCATGCCGCGACCGAGCGCCTGCTCCGCGCGCTCTCGGACCCGGTCGATCCACCCCGTCAGGCCGCCACGACGACCGGTCCGTGACTCGACCCGGTCGGTCCGGAGCGTCATCGCGATTCCCTGTCGGCGCAGGTAGGCGGCTCGCCAGGGTTCGGGCGTCTCGAGCCGCCCCTCGGCGGCAATCTCGGATCCAACCGGCAGGTCGCCCACCGGCTCCGGCGCCACCACCAGCACCCGCCCCTCAGGCGAGTCGACCCGGACATCGACCTCGTCGCCGTTTCGCCGCGGGACGCCGGCCACGAAGCCATCCACCCTGACGCGCTCGCCGGGGCGTGCGTGGAGAGCCCGGGCGTCCAGCGCGTGCAGACGGGCGCCACCGGCCAGCAGGCCGGCCAGGGCTGCGATCAGGCCCACCACCGCCAGCCAGGCGAAGGCGAGCGGCGTCCACCGCGAGTCCGGGCGCAGTGCGACGAGCACGATGATCGCAATCGGCGCCACTCCCAGCGCGCGGAGCGAGGGGTTCGGAGGCGCGAGTGGCGCGAGTGCCAGGCCGGCCGTCGCGCCGGCAAGGGCGGCGAAGCGCCATTCGTTCAGCCAGCGCCCGCCGCCCGCCTCAGCAGAGACCGCGTGTTTCACTCAGTGGTCACGTGGTACGCGGCAGTGAACGCGAGCTTCGAGCGAAGGAGGAGCGATGACCACGAACCGCGAACGAACGCGACGCGGGCCGCCACGGGCCGCCCACCCGGAGGGAGAGCGGCAGATACAGCTCGACCGCCGCCGTGCCGACATGCACGCGGCCGAGGGCCACGCGGGCAGCATCCCGCGAGGCAACCAGGAGCCGGAGCAAGAGAACGTCGGGCATCGCCACCGGGAGTGGGAGCGGCTGCTCGGGCACTGAGTCCGCCTCCCGGACGCTCAGGGCTGCAGCGAGGCCCTGAGCGTCTGCATGGTGGAAGGGCCGATGCCGTCCACCTGGTCGAGCTGGTTGACCGAGGACAGTCCGCCGCGCTGGTCGCGGAACTGAACGATCTTCTGGGCGGTCACGGGCCCGATCCCCTCGATCCCGTCGAGCTGTTCGGCGGTGGCGCTGCCCAGGCTGATCGGTCCGGCTTGGCCTCCGGCTGAAAACGTCGCCGCTGTGGTGCCCGGGCCGGGGACAACCACCTGCTGACCGTCGGTCAACCGGGCGGCCAGGTTGATCGCGTCCTGGTGCGCCCCTCCGGCGAAACCGCCGGCGCGGCGAACCGCGTCGGTGACCCTGGAGCCGGCGGGGAGCCTGTAGACGCCAGGCCGCTGGACATCCCCGGCGACGTGCACGACGACGTCACGGGTGTTCTCGGCCTGAGGCGAGGAGTCGGCGGCGAAGCTCACCTGCGCGCCGCCGGAGGAGCCGCCCCCGCTCGAGCGAATCCAGCGGCGCCGATCAGCAGCACGGCGATCGCGATCGCCCCGTAGACGAGCAGTTGAGAGCGGCTCAGCTCGGGCACGCGCACAGCCTGGGCTCGGAGCCGTCGCGGGACCTCCCCGCTTCGTGTCGGATCAGTGACCGGCGGCGGTCAGCTCAGCGGACCTGGAAGCCGGACAGCCGCTCGGGTTCCTCCTCCGTGACCTCCACGGAGGCGACCTCGGCCCGGCTCGGCCCCCGGCGGCAGAACTCGACCATCTCGTCGACCGCTCCCGGTTCGCCCTCGAAGACGGCCTCGACGGCGCCCTCGGATGTGTTGCGCACCCAGCCCGAGATCCCCGCCGCCTCGGCGCGGCGCCTGACGGTGTCCCGGAAGAAGACCCCCTGGACACGCCCGCTGGCCACAACCCGCTTCCGGGTCAGGGGCTATTCCTCTTCGTCGTCGTACTCGGATGCGACACCAACGCCAGAGCGCCCGAAGACCTCGGATGAGGTGACGGGAGGCGACTGCACGGAGACGCAGCAGAGGTCGGCCGAGTTCCCGTTCGCGATCGAGTGATCGGTGGCCGGCGGGACGAGGACGAGATCTCCAGAGGCAACCTCCTGGGTGTCGCCGGCAACCGTCAGCGTGCCGCGGCCGCTGACCACGATGTAGACCTGCTCGGCCTCCTCGTGCGAGTGGAGCTCCTGGTCGATGCCCGCCGGGACCTCGAGCCAGGTCACGGACATATTGCGGGAGCCGAGCTCCCCGGCGTCCATGAGGATGTGATTGCGGAGCCTGTGCCACTCCTCGGTGGGAGCATCCGCGAGCCGCCTGACCAGCACGGGGTCTTTCTACCAGATCATCCCTTTACAACAAGGTTGACGAGCCGGCCGGGTACGACTATCTCCTTGACGATGGCCTTGCCGTCGAGCTGGCGCCGGACGTTCTCGCTGGACCTGGCCAGCTCCAGCAGCTGCTCCTCTGGCGCGTCGTTCTCGACCTCGATCCGATCGCGCAGCTTGCCGTTCACCTGGACGACCAGCATGTAGGTGTCGCGTTCGAGCAGGGCGGGGTCGGCCTCCGGCCAGGGCTGCTCCCAGATGCGATCGCCGGCCAGCCACTCGTAGACCTCGGAGCAGAGGTGCGGGGCGAACGGGAAGAGCAGGGAGGCGGCAGTCGAGGTGGCGAAGCGGACGGCGGCCGCCCCCGTGGCGTCCTCGTAGAGGCCGTCCTTGAGCCGGTAGATCTCATTGACCAGCTCCATCACTGCGGCGATCGCAGTGTTGAACTGGAAGCGCGGCTCGATGTCGCGGGTGACCTTGTCGATCGCCCAGTGCGCCTTGGCGAGCAGCTCGCGAGCATCACCGGCCACGCCCGTAGGCGGGCTGACCGAGGCCTCGGTCTTGTCGCGAACCTCGCGGCCCAGCCGCCAGAGCCGCCCAAGGAAGCGGAAGATGCCCTCCGCCCCCTCATCCGACCAGTCGCCGCCCTTGATCGGCGGGCCCATGAAGCAGATGTAGGTGCGCAGTGTGTCGGCGCCGAAGCGCTCGATGTACTCGGCGGGGCTCACCGTGTTCCCCCGGGACTTGGACATCTTCGCCCCATCGCGGGTGATCATTCCCTGCGTGAAGAGGCTGGCGAACGGCTCGCGCGCCTCCAGCGCTCCGATGTCGTTTAGCGCCTTGACTAAGAACCGGGCGTAAAGCAGGTGCAGGATCGCGTGCTCGACTCCGCCGATGTACTGGTCGACCGGCATCCAGTAATCCGCGACCTGCCTGGACCAGCACTGCTCGTCGTTCCGCGGGTCGAGGTATCGCAGGAAGTACCAGGAGGAGTCGACGAAGGTGTCCATCGTGTCCGTCTCACGGCGACCGTCTCCGCCGCACGAGGGGCACTCGACCTTGACCCAGTCATCGGCCGCCGCCAAGGGGCTCTTCCCCTTCGGCGCGTACTCCTCAATGTCCGGTAGGAGCACCGGCAGCTGGTCCTCGGGCACGGGGACCGTGCCGCACCGATCGCAGTAGATGATCGGGATCGGCGCGCCCCAGTAGCGCTGGCGTGAGACCAGCCAGTCCCGGAGGCGGTAGTCGACGGCCGCCTTGCCCCGACTCTCCGACGCCAGCCAAGCGACGATCTCGTCGTAGGCCTCGCGGTTGTGCTTGCCGTCGAAGCGGCCGGAGTTGACCATCTCACCGTCGCCGCTGTATGGAAGGCCGTCGTCATCGTTGGTGCGAGGGGGCTCCGCGGATGCGAGGATGCTCCGTTCAGGAGCAACCCTTTGAGTGCTGGAGGAGCCACCCGTTTCATCAGGGGGGTCGGTTCCCTCGATCACGCGACGGATCGGCAGGTCGAACGTCCCGGCGAAGTCGTAGTCGCGCTCGTCATGGGCGGGCACGGCCATGATCGCCCCGGTCCCGTACTCCATCAGCACGTAGTCGGCCACGAACATCGGGATGCGCTCACCGTTGACGGGATTGACGACCTCGCGGCCGAGCGGGACCCCGGTCTTCTGGTGCTCCTCGTCGGCCCGCTCCTCCGCGCTCGACCGGGCGGCCTCGTTGACGTAGTCGCGGACGGCGTGCTCGTGCTCGGTACCGGCGGCCAGGCGCTCGACCTCGGGGTGCTCCGGAGCGAGCACGAAGAAGGTCGCTCCGAAGAGCGTGTCTGGCCGGGTGGTGAACACGGGGAAATCCAGGTCGAGCTCGTCGCAGCGGAAGATGACCTTTGCGCCGTCCGAGCGGCCAATCCAGTTGCGCTGCATGGTGATCACGTTCTCCGGCCATGACTCGAGCAGCTCGAAGTCGTCGAGTAGCCGCTGTGCGTACTCGGTGATCCGGAAGAACCACTGCTCGAGCTGTCGCAGCTCGACCAGGGTGCCGCAGCGCTCGCAGTGGCCGTCGATCACCTGCTCGTTGGCGAGCACGGTCTGGTCCTTGGGGCACCAGTGGACGGGCGCCTCGTGGCGGTGCGCCAGTCCGCGCTCGTAGAGCTTCAGGAAGATCCACTGCGTCCAGCGGTAATAGCTGGGCTCGTGGGTGCCGAGCTCGCGCGTCCAGTCGATCGAGATCCCCCAGCGGCGGAACTGCTCACGGAAGGAGGTGATGGACTTCTCGGTCGCTTCGCGAGGGTGCTCGCCGGTCTGGATCGCGTTGTTCTCGGCCGGCAGGCCGAAGGCGTCGTAACCCATCGGATGTAGGACGCCGAACCCGCGCCGGCGGCGAAAATGGGCGATCGCGTCGCCGACCGAGTAGGTCTTCAGGTGGCCGACGTGAGGCTCGCCCGAGGGGTAGGGCAGCATCTCGAGCACATAGCTCTTGGGCTTCGAGGCGTCGAACTCGGGGGAGCCGGGGTTCGCCACCACCCAGGTGTTCTCGGCGTCCCAGACGAGCTGCCACTTGCGCTCGATCTCCTGGGGGTCGTAGCGGTCGCTTGTCTCGCTCTCGGGCACGGCGGCCAGTTTACGAGTGGGACCGCGGCGTATATTCGAGCGAGACGGAAGGAGGAAGCGCGATGTCGAGATTGATCAGGCTGGACCGGACGGGCCACACGGAGCTGGCGAGCTGGACGGCCGAAGATGCGGGTGCTCAGCGGATGGCGGTCGAGGCGTTCCGGCGAGAGCTCGACGCGGGAATGCTGGCGAGCGCCACCTCACCCGGTGGGAGGGCCGAGGTGGTGCGCGAGCTGCCGCTCGACGCCGATCTGGTGGTTCTTCGGCGCCCGATAGCGGGAGGGTGACCCGAGGCGCAGCCGAGGACAACTGGTCTGATGGCGGAAGCGGTGAACCCCGGCGTCCTCGCCGAAGCCGCGGCGATGCCCTGGCGGCGGCGAGCCAGCGAGCGGAGCCTCGAGAAGGAAGGGCGAATCTGGACGCTGTGGAGCGTCGGCGTGGTCGTCACCTTCGGGCTGCCCGCGGCGCTGCTGTTCTGGATCCAGCCGCTGGCCTTCCCGGTCTCCGCGATCTTCCTGGGACACGGCTTGGCGGTGCTTCACCTACAGGCACGCAGGGGCGCCCGCGGAGTGAAGCCGATCGGTGAGCCCGCCCGCCCCGCGGAGCGAACCGCGTTCGGGTTGCTCGGCGACCTGGTCGGTCACGACTCGCGAGATCTGCTCACCGAAACCGGGCTCGCGCTGGAGCGTGGACGGCTGGGAGCGTGGCTGGTGGGACAGGAGGGCGCGATCCTGGTGCGGCCGGGAGGACATCGGGTCCACTGCTTCTGCGTGCGGGTCGGCGACGCCGACGACCTGCCGGCCGGCGACCGGATCGCGCACCTGCTACTCGCGCTGCGCGAGGACGAGGAAGGGTTCGCCACAGTCGCGAACAGGAACTTTTCGGGCGCGAGGTGGCGCCTGCGCCGCTGGATGCCGGAGCGGGCCCGGCCCGCGCTGAGGCGGGCTCGGGCCGCTGCGGCCTAGCTCTCCTGGGCCTGGATCTCGTTGACCTTCGTCTCGAGCTGCTCCATCACGGCCGAGTCGCGGAGCGTTGTGACGTCACCGAGCTCGCGTCCCTCGCCGATGTCGCGGAGGAGGCGGCGCATGATCTTGCCGGACCGTGTCTTCGGCAGGTCGCCGGCCCAGATGATGCGCTTCGGGCGGGCGATCTTCGAGATGCGGTGCGCGACGTGCTCGTTGATCTCCTTCTCAATCTCGTCCGAGCCCTCCAGGTCGCCCTCGAGCGTGACGAACGCGCAGATTGCCTGGCCGGTGTCCTCGTCCTGGATCCCGATCACCGCGCTCTCCGCCACCTTCGGGTGCGAGACGATCGCCGACTCGACCTCCGCCGTCGAGAGCCGGTGGCCGGAGACGTTGACCACATCGTCGACGCGGCCGAGGATCCAGAAGTAGCCGTCCTCGTCCCTGCGGGCGGCGTCGCCGACGAAGTAGGTGGTCTCGTCGAACTTGCCGTAGTACGTCTCCTTGAACCGATCGTCCTCCTTGTAGAGGGTCCGGAGCATGCCCGGCCACGGACGCCTCAGGATGAGCAGACCCTGGCCGCCGTCGATTTCGTTGCCGTCGTCGTCCACAACCGCTGCGTCGATGCCCGGCAGGGGCTTGCTTGCCGACCCCGGCTTGGCCGCGGTCAGGCCTGGCAGCGGGCTGATCAGGATGTTGCCCGTTTCGGTCTGCCACCAGGTGTCGACGATGGGGCAGCGCTCGCCGCCGATCACCTCGTAGTACCACAGCCATGCCTTGGGGTTGATCGGCTCGCCCACTGTGCCGAGCAGGCGGAGTGAGCTGAGGTCGTGCTTCGCCGGGTAGTCGGCGCCCCACTTCATGCAGGCGCGAATGGCGGTCGGCGCCGTGTAGAAGATCGACACCTTGTAGCGCTCGATGATGTCCCACCAGACGTCCTTGTCCGGATAGTCCGGGGGCCCCTCGTACATGACGCCGGTGGCGCCGTTGGAGAGCGGCCCGTAGACGATGTAGGAGTGTCCGGTCACCCAGCCGACGTCCGCGCCGCACCAGAAGACGTCCGATTCCGGCTTCAGGTCGAAGACGTAGCGGTGGGTGAAGGTGACTCCGAGCAGGTAGCCGGCGGTGGTGTGTAGGACCCCCTTCGGCTTGGCCGTCGAGCCGGAGGTGTAGAGGACGAAGAGCGGGTGCTCGGCTTCGAGCGGCTCAGGCGGGCACTCGGCGTCGGCCTTCTCCATCTCCTCGCCGAACCAGACGTCGCGGCCCTCTTTCATCTCGCAGTCGGTGTCGGTCGCCTTGACGACGAAGATCGTCTCGATCGAGGAGACGCTCTCGATCTCCTTGTCGACCTCGCTCTTGATCGGCGCGGTCTTGCCCTTGCGGCGAGCGCCGTCGACGGTGATCAGGGCCTTGGCCTCCGAGAACTCCATCCGCTCACGAACGGCCTCGGGTGAGAAGCCGCCGAAGACGACGTTGTGCGGGGCGCCAATGCGGGCGCAGGCCAGCATGGAGATCAGGACCTCGGGGATCATCGGCAGGTAGATGCCGACGACGTCGCCCTTGCCGATGCCGCGGGCCTTGAGGGCGTTGGCGAAGCGCTGGACGTCGCGGTGGAGCTCGGCGTAGGTGATGTCGCGCTCCTCTCCCTCCTCACCGCGCCAGTGGTAGGCGATGCGGTCGCCGTTGCCGGCCTCGACGTGGCGGTCAAGGCAGTTGTAGGAGATGTTCAGCGTGCCGTCGGGAACCACTTGTAGAAGGGTGCGTTCGACTCGTCGAGGGTCTTGGTGGGCTTGTCGAACCAATCGATCAGCTCTTCCGCCTGCCTTGACCAGAAGCCCTCTAGGTCGGAGGCCGCCTCGTCGAACATCGACTCGTCGGTGACGAGCGCGTGCTTTTTGAACTCCTCGGGGGGCGGGAACTTCTCGATGTCGAGCATCGACTCGAGTTGCTTCTCGAGATTCTCCGTGCTCACCTTTGTTGCCATCTCTCCTCCTAAGTCCGGTGTCTCTTCTTCAACCTACTCCTTGCCCGATCAGCGCCGAATGGGCGGGATTGGCGGCGCCGCCGAGCGGCGCCGCCTCCAGCCTGCTGCATCACGCCTAGCGTCCTGCCGGGTCCACCTCCTCTCCCCTTGCGACCTGCAGCGGCATGACCGGTGCGATGGTCCGGCCGAACGTCGAGTTGATGACCGCGGCGAATGTCGTACCAGGCCGCGATCGCGGTAGCGAGGCCGACGTAGCCGCCCCACTTGATCACGTTCGTGTGGTCGCCTGCGTTGCCGGCGCCCAAGAGGATGAACGTGATCGCGAGCAGGAAGAACACGAGGGCCACCGCCCCGGTCGTCCTGAGGGAGGCGACGAACATATAGGTGGTGAAGATCGCCCACGCCCACAGGTAGAGACCGATCGCGGCACCAGCGTGACTTGCCGGAATCGAGTCGACAAAGAACGTCACCAGCGCCCAGTACGAGATCCAGAACGCGCCGAACGACGAGAAGGCGACCGCACCGAAGGTGTTCCCGGTGCGGAATTCCCACATTCCGGCGAGCAGCTGGGCGATGCCGCCGTAGGCCAGGGCGAGCCCGGGGCGCAGGGGCCCCGGATCGGCAGGAATCCACGATGCTCCTGACCTCGAAGACTCCATCTGGTTTCTCCTTCCTGTGCCGCCGAACCAGTGCGGCCGGCCGGGTCGGCGCGGATGGCTCGCTTACGCTAGCGTGGCAGCCGGGGCGGCCGGTCGTAGAGACCGGCGGCCTCGGCGAGGAGGCCAACCTGGGCGGGATCGCTGCTCGCCGGGAAGAGGACCAGTTCATCGCAGCCGGCATCCTCGAAGGCCGCGAGGTACTGCTTGACGGTGTCGGGGTCCTTTGCGGTGCCGCCGACGATCGCCTGCGCGGTCTCTTCGCCCAGCCAGGCGTAGTAGTCCTTCAGGTCGTGCTCGGCGTTCTTCTGGGCATCCGGTCCGAGTGAGAAGTAGGCGAGGGCCATCTTGTACGGCTTGCCGTCGCGGCCTTCTCGCTTCCAGGCCTCGTCGAGCTTCGCGGCGGCCTGCTTGAACTGGTCGGGGCCGGCGCCGCCCTGGGTCCAGCCGTCCGCGAATTTGGCCGCTCGGTCGAGGGATTCCTGGACGTAGCCGCCGACCAGGAGGGTCGGGGGGTCGGCCTGCGGGCGGGGGCCCACCTTCGAGGCGGTCCTGCCCTCGCCATCCCAGATGGCGCGGATCTTCGGCAGGGCGGCGTCGAGCCACTTCCCGCGCTCGGAGAAATCGAGGCCGCTGATCTCGTAGTCGTCCTCGCGGCCGCCCAGCGCGATGCCGAGGACCACGCGTCCGCCGCCTGCGAGCGCGTCGAGGGAGAGGAACTGCTTGGCGACAATGGCGGGGTTCTGGCGGAGGGGGCCGAGCATGACGTCGGTGGCGAGGCGGATCCGCTCGGTGACCGCCGCGGCGGCGGACAGGGCGACCACCGGCTCATAGCTCGGATAGACGATCCGGTCGATGGTTCCAAGGGTGCTGAAACCGGCGTCCTCCGCGGCGCGCGCCCAGTCGGTGAGTTGCCGGCCCGTGGTGCCGGCGATTGCGTTGGGCAGTCCGATTCCGAGGTCCATCCCGCTCCTTCCATCGACTAAGTTCGATTAGTGGCTGCAACTGAACCTACCGACTTAGTTGCGTGGGCAAACGAGTTGCTCGAAGAGGAGCGGGTGGCGCGACTGGGCTTTCTCGACGACGAGGGTGCGCCGCGGGTGCTGCCGGTGACCTTTGCGGTGGCGGAGGGGCGGCTCTGGAGCGCGATCGACCAGAAGCCGAAGCGGGCGGGTGAGCCGGCGCGGGTGCGGTACCTGCGGCGGGATCCGCGGGCGGCGCTGACGGTCGATCGGTATTCGGATGACTGGGAGCAGCTCGCCTGGGTGCAGGTGCTCGGGTCAGTATCGATCTTGGAGGTGGATGTGAGCGCCGCGGGCCTGGCGGCGCTCACGGAGAGGTACGAGCAGTACCAGGAGCAGGAACCGCCCGGGCCGTTGCTGGCGCTGCGGCCGGAGCGGTATCTGTGGTGGCGAGCTGGGAATCCGGAGGGCCGAGGCGGGCGTAGCGGCGGCCCCGGCGGGTGATCAGGATCTCGTCGCCGGCTGCGGCGCGCTCCATCCAGTAGCCGAATTTCTCGCGGAACTCGTGCGCACCGACGACTTCAACATCGGCTTGAGCAGTGGAGCTAGGGGGACTCGAACCCCCGACCTTTCGGCTGCCAGCCGAACGCTCTCCCAACTGAGCTATAGCCCCGAGTCGGTAGTCATCTGCAAGGTTAATGCAGGCGCGCTGGCCATTTCGCGGCGGATCCAGTCGCAGGTGCATCTGCCGTTTGCCGGCTGCGACTTCGATCGGAACGAGGAACGCTTCTCCCAGCTCGGCGCAGTACACGGCAATCGCGTCGACTTCCTCGGCCGAATAGGTGCTCGTCACGTAGCCATTCGGCGTATGCCTGGACCCGCCGACGCGAACGCAGACCACGCCCAAGCCCCGGTCGAGTGAGCCCCACTTGCATTGCACCCGGATCAATCGTGTTCCGATGTCCAGAACGAGGTCATAGCGGCCATGCTCGGCTAGGGGTCTCAGGACCTCGATGCCCAGCTTGATCGCTTCCAAGGCGATCGCCGCCTCGGCGATGTTGCCCTTGTCGTTGGCGGTGAGCACCCGGCGATACTCGTGCGCTCGGGTTGACGCGGGGCGCGCAGGATCTCAGGAATGTGTGACGCAGGAGTGGCGAATGACGCCCGCTACGCCGCGCGGTCCTGCTGGCTGTCCTCGTCGATGTCGAGGATCAGCTGGTTGTTGCGGGTGTCGCGCACGACGAACTCGAAGGGCGCCTTCTCCTCCAGCTCCCGGAGCAGGTCAATCGGGTCGTCCACGTTCATCGAGACCCAGGCGCGGCCGCCCGAGAATCGCTTCACCCTGGTCTCCGAGACGCCGTCGATGCCCGCCGCCGCGTCCTCGAAACCGGTCAGCTGCGCGAAGTCGTTGAGCGGCCCGACCTCGACCTCCACCTGCCCTGCGTAAATGCCGCCCTGCGCCGGCTCGGTCCCGACCGCCGGCCGGTCCTCCTCCTCCATCCCGAGACGCACGCGCGCCACGTCGGCCAGCTCGGAGACCCGCGCCCCAAGCTCATCCCTGAGCGTGGACAGCTCGGTGACGCGATCCGCCATCTGCACCGCGTCCTCGAGGGCCTTCATCCGAATCCGCGTCGCCTGCCGGCGCGCCTGGCCGTAGATCTCCTCGATCCCCTTGCTGACCGCGGCGGTCATCGGCCGCTTCAGCGCCTCGTGCAGTTTCTTCTCGCGCTCCACGACCCGCTCGGCGAGCCGCTGCGCCTCCCGCTCCAGGCGGGCCAGTCGAGCATCGCGCGCCTTGATGGCCGCATCGACCTCCTCGGGGTCGTAGCCGCGCAGGGCGCGCCGGAAACGCTCCTTCGACACGAGCGAAAGGCTAAAAGCGCCTTCGGACGGCTAACTAGGCGACGCCGCGAGCGCCCGCAAGATCAAGCTCGAGCCTGTCCGCCTCGCCCCAGAGCACCTCCAGGCGGTACCGCTTACGCAGCTCAGGCGTGAACACGTGCAGCACGCTGTCGAGATAGTCCATCAGCACCCACTCCCCCTCCCGCTCCCCCTCGACCCGCGCCGGCAGCCATCCCTCGCGCTTGAGCTGGTGGTAGACCTCATCGTGAATCGCCTTCGCCTGACGCTCGTTGCGCGCCGTGCAGATCACCAGGTAGTCGGTGTATCCGACGAGGCGCCGCACGTCGAGCGCCATCAGATCGGTCGCCTTCTTGTCGTCGGCGATCGCGGCGAGCCGGCGCGCCAGCTCCTCCGAGGTCATCTCGGCCCCGCGGCTCACCGGTACAGCCCCCTCTCCCGGATCAGCCGCACGACGGGATCCGGAACGAGGTGCCGCAGCGGTTTTCCCTCCCGTGCCCGCTGCCTGACTGTGGTCGAGGACGCTCCGCAAAGTGGCATGTCGATTATCTCCCCCCGATCGGCGGCACCGAGGCGCTCCAGCGCCGACCGCACCGCCCCCAGTCCCACCCCCGGCCTCGGGACAACCGCGAGCCGTGCCAGCTCGACAACCCGAGCCGGCTCCTTCCAGCTTTGGAGCCCCGCCGCCATATCGGCGCCGAGCAGGAAGAAGATCTCGTCCCCGGGCCGCTCCTCGGTCAGCAGCTCGAGCGTCCGGTAGCTGTAGGAGGTCTCGTCCCGCTCCACCTCGAGCGCCGAGGCCTCCACCCCCTCCTCGCCGTCAGCGGCCAGCCGCGCCATCTCCATCCGGGCATCCGCACCGGGGTCGTCCTCGATCTCCTTGTGCGGAGCCCGCCCGGTCACCATCAGCAGCACCTCCCCGAGCTCCAGCTGCCAGCGAGCCTCCTGAGCGAGGAGGAGATGTCCGACGTGGGGCGGGTTGAAGGCCCCGCCCAGGACCCCGATCCGAGCGACGTCCTACTCCCTGATCTGCCCGCTGCCGTGGACGACGTACTTGGTGGTCGTCAGCTCCCGAAGCCCTATCGGCCCGCGCGCATGCAGCTTCTGCGTCGAGTTCCCGATCTCCGCGCCCATGCCGAACTCGTAGCCGTCGGTGAACCGCGTCGAAGCGTTCACGTAGACGGCGGCCGAGTCCACGGCATCGGTGAACTCGTTCCCCACCTCATCCGAACGAGTCACGATCGCGTCGGAGTGCCCGGTCCCATGCCGGTTGATGTGGTCCACGGCCTCTCCAAGCGAATCGACCACCCCCACGGCCATCTTCAACCCGTGGTACTCGGTGTCCCAGTCCGCCTCCGAGGCCTCCCCGACCTCCACCGAACCGGCGGATGAGCGCGTCCGCTCGTCGCCGACCAGCTCCACCCCCGCCTCGCTGAGCTTTTCGAGCAGGCTGGGAAGCAGCTCCGCCGCAACCTCGCGATGGACCAGCAGGGTCTCGGCCGCATTGCAGACGCCCGGCCTCTGCACCTTCGCGTTGTAGGCGACCCGCTCCGCCATCTCCAAATCCGCGTCCTGATGGACGTACACATGGCAGTTCCCCGCGGCGGCATACATGACGGGGACCTTGGCGACACTCTTCAGCGCGTTCTTCAAGCCCTCGCCGCCCCTCGGGATGATCAGGTCCACAAGGCCCTCCTGAGTTGCCAGCTCCGCCAGCTGCTCGTGGCCGGCTCCGGAGAGCAGCGAGACCGACGCGGCCGGCAGCTCCGCCGCCGTCAGCGAATCCGCGATCAGTCCGGCCAGGAACGCGTTTGAGCTCTCCGCGCTGCTCGACCCGCGCAGCACCGCCGCATTGCCGCTCTTGAGGCAGAGCGCAGCGGCATCGATCGTCACGTTTGGCCGGGCCTCGTAGACGACCGCCACCACGCCGATCGGGACCCGCTTCTTTGCGACCTCCAGCCCGTTCTCGAGGGTCCACCCCTCCACCACCTCTCCGACCGGATCCTCGAGGTCGGCGATCTCGCGTACCCCCTTCGCCATCTCGACGATCCACGCCTCCGTCAGCGTCAGCCGGTCGAGCAGCGCCTCGTTCAGGCCCTGCTCGCGCCCGGCCTCGACGTCCGCCCGATTGGCCTCGAGCAGCGCCGCGACGCTCGCATCGATCCGATCGGCGAGATCACGCAGCCAGGCATCCTTCTCATCCCGGCTCGCCCGCGCGAGCAGGTGCGAGGCGTCCTTCGCCTCGCGACAGACCTCGACGACGGTCTTCGTTGCGGTGGCCACGCACAAAGGGTAACTACGCCGTCACACTGGACCGGATGGCAGGGGTCAGTGCGGCGACAGAAGAGCGCATCCGGCAGTCCGGCGGCACCGTCAACGCGGGATTCGAGCCGCTCGCCGAGGAATTCCGCCGGCTGATGGCGCGAGGGCCTCGCGGCGGGGCACTCGTGCTGCGCGCCGGAAACCGCGTCCTCGCGGACCTGCGGATCGGCTGGGAGGACCGCGCCCGACAGCGCCCCTGGCGCCCCGAGACCCAGGCTCTCGGCTTCTCCGCGACCAAGGGCCTCGCCTCGATGGTGATCCACCGGCTCACGGACCGCGGACTGATCGACTACGACGAGCAGGTCGCCACCCACTGGCCGGAGTTCGCGGCCGCTGGGAAGGAGCGCGTCACCGTTCGCGAGCTGCTCAGCCACCGGGCGGGCCTCTACGACGTCCAGGCCGTCGCACGGAGCGCGAGCGACCTGATGGACCACATCGGCATGGAACGGCGGCTCGCCGCCGCCGCGCCCCAGGGACCCCCCGGCCGCCCCGCGTACCACGCGATCACGTTCGGCTGGCTCGCCTCGGGCCTGGCGCGGGCCGTGACCGGCAAGGGCATGCGCGACCTGGTCCGCACCGAGCTCGCGGAGCCGCTCGGCACCTCCGGACTCGAGATCGGCACGGGGGGCGGGCCCACGAGACCGGCCGAGATGGTCGGCCGCTCGCTGCGCATCTACAGCGCCCTCGGCATCGCAGCCACGCCGCTGCTCGGCTGGCTGCCGGTCACCAGGGCCGGATTCCGCGCCCTCCACGCTCCGGGCTTCGAGCAACTCTGCAGAGGTCCGGACCCCGAGGTCTGGCACACCGAGATGCCGGCCGTGAACGGCGCGCTCAGCGCGGACGGCCTCTCCCGTCTCTACATCCCGCTGGCGAACGGGGGAGTGGGTCCCGACGGTCGGCCCTTCCTCTCAGCGGACACCGTGACGCGTCTCGGCAGGGTCCAGACCCGCGGCGTCGACCGGGTCCTCGGCGTGCGCATGCGATGGCGCCTTGGCTTCCATCACGCCTTCGCCCTCGGCCAGCCGGCGCCCCGCGCCCTCGGCCACTACGGCTTCGGCGGCAGTGGCGGGTGGGGAGACCCGGACACCGGGGTCTCCTTCGGGTTCGTCAGCAGTCACATCGGCAACTTCACGACGGCCATCGGCGACCTCGGCATCCTGCGCCTGACAGCAGTGGCGCGCGCCTGTGCGGCGCGCGCCCTCTGATCGGCTGCCGCCGCAGGAACCGCGCTACGAGCTGGCCTGCGCCTTCTGGCGCTGCGCATCGTGCACGCCCTCCGCGAACTCCTCGACGATCTTGGAGTTGAACGCCGGAATGTCGTCGGGCTTCCGCGAGGTGACGAGTCCCGAATCGACCACGACCTCCTCGTCGACCCAGTTCCCGCCCGCGTTCCGGATGTCCGTCTGCAGACTCGGGAAGGAGGTCACCCTGCGGCCGTCGACCACGTCCGCCTCGACCAGCATCCAGGGCGCGTGGCAGATCGCGCCGACAGGCTTGCCGGCCGCGAAGAACTCGCGGAGGAACCGGACCGCGTCCCTGTCCATCCGCAGGTTGTCCGGATTCGCGACGCCGCCCGGCAGGACCACGCCGTCGTAGTCGCCGGCCTTCGCCTCGGAGGTGGCCTTGTCGGCGTCCCAGGTCTGGGCCTTGTCGAGGTGCTCGAATCCCTGCACCTGGCCCGATTCGGTCGCGATCACGTCCACATCGGCCCCGGCCTCCTCGACCGCCTTGCGCGGCTCGAAATACTCGACCTGCTCAGCCCCTTCGTTCGCCATCAAGAAAGCAATTCGCTTGCCCTGCAGTGCGTCCGCCATGAAACCCGACTCCTCTCGTCTGAAGCTTTCCCAAGACGGTTACCGCCGATTCAGATGGACGAAACCCGCCCCTCGGGCGGGTGGCGCGGAATTCCAGCCGCGGTGAGATGCCTCGATCCGCGGTGGAATTCCGCGCCACGACCCGCCCGCCGGGCGGCTCGGTCTAAAGCTGAATCGCCTTGACCTCGAGGAACTCCTCGAGGCCGAAGCGGCCGAGCTCGCGACCGTGTCCGGACTGCTTGACGCCACCAAAGGGAGCGACCGGGTTGAACGTCGCTCCGTTGATCTGCACTTGTCCGGTGCGCATCCTCCTTGCGAACGCCTTGGCCCGCTCGGGGTCCGCCGACCAGACGCCGCCGTCCAGTCCGTAGATCGTGCTGTTCGCGATCTCGGCGGCTTCGTCCTCGGAGTCGTACGGAATGATCGAGAGGACCGGGCCGAAGATCTCCTCCTGCGCGATCGTCATGTCCGGCTTGACCTCGGAGAAGACCGTCGGGCGGACGAAATAGCCGCTCTCGAGGCCCTCCGGCGGCTCGGCGCCTCCCGTCACGAGCTTCGCGCCCTCTTCCTCCCCCTTCTTGATGAAGCCGCGCACGCGGTCGCGCTGCGTCTCGGAGACCAGCGGACCGAGGCGGGTGCCGTCCTCGAAGGGGTCGCCGGGCGTCGCTTTCTCGGCGGACGCCGCCGCGACCTGCTCCGCCTCGGCGAGGTTCTCCCGTGGCACCAGCATCCGCGTATGCGCGCTGCAGGTCTGCCCGGAGTTGAGGTAGCAGTTCGTGACGCCGTAGCCGACCGCGGCGCTCAGGTCCGCGTCATCGAGGATCACGTTCGCCGACTTGCCGCCCAGCTCCAGAGCCACCCTCTTGACGGTCTGGGAGGCAACCTCGCTCACCCGCCGCCCGGCCTTGGTCGAGCCGGTGAAGGAAACCATGTCGACGTCGTCGTGAGCGGCGATCGCTTCGCCGACGACGGACCCATAGCCGGTGACCAGGTTGAAGACGCCGGCGGGCAGCTCGAGCGAGTCGATGATCTCGGCGAGGATGAACGAGGTCAGTGGCGTGACCTCGCTCGGCTTCACGACGACCGAGCAGCCGGCGGTGAGCGCCGGTGCCACCTTCGCGCAGATCTGATGGAGCGGGTAGTTCCACGGGGTGATGCAGCCGACCACTCCGATCGGCTCCCGCACGACCAGCGAGTTGCCGATCTGCTCCTCCCAGGCGACCTCGCCGGCGACCTGGGCCATCGAGCCGAAGTCCATCGCGGGCAGCCCGGCCTGGATCGTCCGCGCCAGTGCCAGCGGCATGCCGACCTCCGCGGCGACCAGAGCGGCGATCTCGTCTCCGCGCTCGGCGAGCGCGGCGCTGATCGCCGTGCAGGCCTCGGCCCGCGCCTCGACCGGTACCTCGCGCCAGGCCTCGAACCCGGAGCGGGCGGCCTTGACCGCCCGGTCGACGTCCTCCTCCGTCCCCTCCGGGATCCGCCCAATGACCTGCTCGGTTGTCGAGTCGATCACCTCGATGGTGTCCGGGCCCGACGGCTCCACCCACTCACCGCCGACGTAGAGGCGGTCCCGGACGATCGGGTCGGTCGGGTGCTGCGCCTGCGCTGGTGCCGCTGTCTCAGTAGCCAAGTCGCGCTCCTCTCATTGAAGTCGTCTCAAGCGGGTGCCGCTTCCTCCGCGGGCGATTCGTCCGCCTTGGCGCCGGCGTCCTCGGCGATCGCCTCCGCGGTCCGGTGAGCGAGCGACATGATGCTGATCATCGGGTTCGTCCCCGAGGAGGTCGGGAAAGCACTGCCGTCCCCGATCCAGACGCCCTTGGTGTCGTGGAGCTCGCCGTAGGGCCCGGCAACCGAGGTCTCCGGGTCGGCGCCCATCCGGCAGGTGCCCATCTGGTGGGCGCTGAAGAGCTTGTAACCGCCGGCCCGGAACGGGATGCGCTTGATGCGGTCGATGAAGGCCTCGAGGTCGTCGCCCCGGCGCCGAGAGGCGCCCCCTCCGCCAACGGGCCGATCTGGTGGGCCCCTGCCGCCTCATGCAGGCGGACCTGGACCTCGACCCCCCTCTTCAGGTTCTCGAGGTCGAGGGGATCGGTGACCGAGTACATCGGCACCGCCTCGCCGCTCGCATCGGCGAGCACCTGACCGGCGCCGCGGTCGCGGGTCAGCGAGATGAACGTGCCGGTGAAGCGGAACTCCTCCATCCGCTGCTTATGGTCCTGACCGGAGGCCCACGGCGTCGCGGAGCCGATCAGCCCGGGCGCGTACTGAGACGTCTCGATCAGGAACCCGTATCCCTCGCCGGTGTCGGCAAACTCGTCGCAGAGCCCGGCCTGGGGCGGGCCCCACCATGCCTGCTGGTCGGTGCCGTAGGCGGCGCCGACGACGCTCGACGGGTGCAGCCGGAAGTTGTGGCCGACGGCGGGACCGCCGATTCCCGAGCGCAGCAGCAGCGCGGGCGACTCGAGCGATCCGCAGGCGACAACCACCCGCGGCGCCTTCACGGTGATCTGAGCACCCCGTCCATCCGGCGGCTGCCAGAGCGCCTCCACGCCGCTCGCCTGGCCATCCTCGGTGAGCACACGCATCGCACGGGTAAAGGTGAGGAACCGCGCACCGTGCTCCTGGGCGTCCGCGAGCCAGGTTCGGTCGGCGCTCCGCTTGCTGCCGGATTGGTCGCCGAACCCGAGGTAGCCGGCCTGCTCAGGCGAATAGCAACCCGGATCGGTGTTCCGCACGATCGTCTCGAAGCTCCAGCCGAGGGCCTCGGCACCCTCCCGAAGCCGCTGCTGGGTCCCGTTCAGGTCGCTGCAGGCGTCGTTCGCGGTGATCCGATTCCAGACCGCATCGAGATGCCGGTCGAACTCGGGGCCGTCGACCCCCTCGAGTCCGTGCTCGGCCCACTGCTTGCGGACCCAGGGGCGGGTGCGCAGGCAGTTGGTCCAGTTGATCGTCGTACCTCCGCCGAGGGTGGTCCCGGCGACCAGGCTGATGTTGCCCTCGGCGGTCGGGGTGGGGCCGCCCCGCCAGAACATCTCCTGATAGGCCTTGAGCTCGAGCTGGGCGAAGTCGGTTTCGTTGTAGTAGCCGGCCGCCTCGAGTACGACGACGTCCAGTCCACGCGCCGCCAGCACGGCGGCGAGGACTGCGCCGCCCGATCCGGAGCCAACGATGCAGGCATCGGCCTCGAGGGTCTCCTCCGAGCCCTGGGGCTCCTCGACCTTCAGGGGCTTCTCGACCTGCGGCGGCGCCGAGATCGGACCTGGGTAGCCGAAGGTCTGCCAGTTCGGGTTCTGGCCGGTCCGCGGGTCCGGAGCGCCGTAGTGTAGGAAGAGCGTCATGTTGATCAGCGCTCCGACTCCGGCTGCCGCCCGCGGGTCCGAAAGAGCGGTGTTGCGGAGGATCTGCTCCCGGGACTCCTGGGAAGGGGCCCGGGTGATCCCCTGGCCCCCGATCGCGTCGATCAGCATGAGAAGCCCGCCGCGCAGATCCTGGTCCGGGATCTCCGAGATCAGCTCTGCGGCCCCCACGTCGACTCCGAGGTCGCTCGCCTTGCGTGCCCAGAGGCCCTCCGGGTCGCGGTCGCGCGGCACCGAGGGAACGACCGTGTCGCAGATCGCGGTCAGGGTCGCCCGCTGAGCGTCGCTCAGAACGCCTGCGGCTTCCTCTCCGGAGCCCATCGCAGGGGACTCTAGTACCTCGGACTGGCCGGCTGGCCAGTCGTGAAACGGGTGCGGACACACACCGCCAGGACCGTCGCGAGACAGGCGGCGACCACCCCCGCCGCGAAGGCCGCCGACGCGCCATTTGACTGCGCGAGCGGCCCCGAGATCAAGTGGCCCTGCACGGGCCGAGCCGGCGCCGGTCGCGATCAGGAATGCGCCGGCCAGCGAGAGTGAGCCACCCGCCTCCCGGACCCTGCCGGAGCGCGGTCCGATCGCGGAGTAGGTCGTGCACCCCGTCCTACGTCAGGACGAAGTAGTCGCGGTGCACCGCCTCCTCGGAGGCGTGCGGGAGTAGCTCGCGGACCTTCTCGGTGCGCAGTCCCTTGATGCGGCGCAGCTCACCGGCCGAGTAGTTGACGATCCCCTTTCCGATCGTCTTTCCGTTGGAGGCGACATCGACGGCGTCGCCGGCCTCGAACTCGCCCTCGACCTCCGTGATGCCCACCGGCAGCAGGCTGCTGCCGCTCTCGCGCAGGACGCGCGCCGCGCCGTCGTCGACCCGCAGCGTCCCATGGCTGGGCTTGGCGTACCGCAGCCAGAGCTTGAAGCTCGAGCCGCGCTGGCGATGCGGCGTGAAGCGGGTCCCCACGGACCCGCCGGCGGCCGCCGCCAGCAGGGTCCCGTCGGCCGTCCCGTCGCAGATCACCGCGCCGATGCCCGAGGCGCCCGCCATCGTCGCCGCGGCCACCTTGCTCCGCATGCCGCCGAGGCCGAAGGGGGAAGTGTGCTCCCCGATCTCGTAGCCCTCCAGCTGCGCCTCCTCGCTCACCTCGGAGACCAACTGGGCGTCGTCGTGGCGGCGCGGGTCCTTCGTATGGAGCCCGGACTGATCGGTGAGCAGGACGAGCAGCCGCGCCTCCAGCATGATCGCCACCTGCGCGGCCAAGAAGTCGTTGTCGCCGAAGGTGATCTCGTCGGTCGCGGTCGTGTCGTTCTCGTTCACCACCGGGACCACGCGCCAGGCGAGCAGGCGGCCCAGGGTCTGGCGGGCGTTCAGGTAGTTCGTGCGGAGCTGGAGGTCGGAAGCCGTGAGCAGGACCTGCGCGCCGCGGACGCCGCCCTCCGCGAGTCGCTCCTCATAGGCGCGGAAGAGACCACCCTGACCGACCGCGGACGCCGCCTGCATCTCGTCGATCGCGGATGGCCTGCTCGACATCTCGAGGGCCCGCATCCCGCGCGCGATCGCGCCCGAGGTCACCATCACGACGTTCTCCCCGCCGCGATGGAGCTCGGCGACCTGCCGGCAGACGCGATCGAGCACGTCACCGTGCAGCTCACCACCCTCTCCGGCGACGATCGATGAGCCCAGCTTGGCAACCACGGTCATGGCGCGCAGGGTACGGGTGACCCAGCTTCGCCACCAAGAAGCGGCCATTTGCGGCCGCCCATCGCAAGTCGCTTCGGCCTTCTGCCTCCGCTCCTGAGTAGAGCGGCCCTCATGGCCGCAGCTCGAACTCGATCTCCCCGACCACGACCTCGTCACCGGGCTCGAATCCCGCCCGCCGGAGCCCCGCGATCACGCCGATCTCGCGAAGCCGCGACTCCAGGTAGTCGAGGGCCTCCGGGTTCTCCAGATCGTGCCGGGCGATCAGCAACTCGATGCCGCGGCCTGTGACTCGGAAGCGACCCCGGCCGTCGGAAACCACATCGAAGCCCTGATCGTCTCCAGGCCTGTACACCCGATGCTCGACTTCGAACTCGCCGGACGCCACCCTCGGCGCCGTGTCCTCCTCGGGCAGCGCAGCGAAGATTCTCCGGGTGAGCTCGTCGAGGCCGGCCCCGGTGGCGGAGGAGACGCCCAGAACCGCCGCGGCATGCGATTCGTGCCGGTCGCGCCACTCGGCTATCAGCCCCTCGGCCTCCGACTCCGGCAGCAGGTCGATCTTGGAGAGGGCGATCAGCTCGGGGAGCCGATCGAGCCCGGCCCCGTAGCCCGCCAGCTCGCCGCGGACCGTCTCGTAGTTCGACTCCGGGTGCTCCTCGACCGGCGCCACCTCGACCAGGTGGACGAGCAGACGGCAGCGCTCGAGGTGGGCGAGGAACTCGTGCCCGAGGCCCGCGCCCCCCGCGGCGCCCTCGATCAGGCCGGGAATGTCGGCTACCACCAGCTGGCGGTCGTCCAGCTCGATCGTGCCGAGATTGGGCTCCACTGTCGTGAACGGGTAGTCGGCAACCTTGGGATCCGCCCTGGTCAGCCGACCGAGCAGCGAGGACTTGCCGGCGTTGGGCAGGCCCACGAGCCCGACGTCCGCCAGCAGCTTGAGGCGCAGCTCGATCTCGCCAGACTCGCCCTCGAGGCCTCGCTCGGCGAACCGCGGCGCCTGGCGGGTCGAGGTGGCGAAGCGCTTGTTTCCGTGGCCCCCGGAGCCGCCGCGGGCAACCACGACACGCTGACCATCCGAGAGCAGCTCCGCCTCGGAGCCATCGAGGCCATGCACCACGGTCCCGGGCGGCACCGGGATCACCCTGTCCTCGCCCATCTCGCCATGCTGTCGCTTTCCGCGGCCGTGCTCCCCCCGGCCAGCCCGGAAGTGCCGGCTGCGGCCGAGCGACGCCAGGTCCCGTCGCTGCGCGTCGCAAACGAGCACGACGTCTCCCCCGCGCCCGCCGTCGCCGCCGTCGGGGCCACCGCGCGGGACATGCGCCTCGCGGCGAAAGCTGACCACGCCATCGCCGCCGCGACCGGCCTCCACGTGGATCTTCGCTCGATCGAAGAGCACGCCGCGAAGGTAGCCGTCGGGGGCGAGCCCAGCGGGGTTCCTATCCCGTCTCCGTCGCCGGCCGTGGCCTCGAGTACCAGCGTCGCCTTGTCACACCGGCCGCCTCCTCGGCCTCCTCACGCGCGCAAAGGTCCAGATAGAGCAGCGTCCGCCCCAGGGTGACGTACGGGATGACCAGCGCATAGACGATCGATCCGATCAGATTGACCAGGACCGCCGAGAGGTTGAGGAAGATCAGGAAGAAGCCGAGGACCGGGCCAACGACGATTCCGATCAGCGCGAGTATCCCGGCAACCACCACCGTGCGCCACCAGTGGCCACGGACCCGTTCGTGGCTGCCGCGCAGCGACTCCCGGATCGAGCGATCCTCGAACAGGATCTCCTGCTGTACGAACTGCCAGGCGATGTAGAAGTAGGCGGCGAATGGGATTCCGATGACGGTGATGACCATCAGGGCCAGCAACACGTCGACCAGCAGCTGGGCACCCACGACGCGCCAGAGCCGCGCCCCAATCGCCCTGTAGTCCTCGAGGACGCCAGCGTTCTTACCCTCCTCACGCAGGCGAACGAAGGCGACGACTGCCCCGGAGACCAGTGCGGAACCGATCGGGTGGGCAATGACCCCGATCGAGCCGTTGAACTCGAGCGTCAGCCCGAACGGATGGATCCGGATATCGCCGCTCCCGGTGAGCTGGGTGAAGACGTACTGGATTCCCTGGATGGCGGCGAGGATGAGGAAGCCACTCAGGGCGATCGCGAGCATCGTGCGCCAATGCCGGCCGTAGAGCTGTCGTGCCCCGCGGAGAAGCTGGCCCACGGTCCACTTATGTCGGAGGGTCGAGATGTCCACCGGGCGCCAGCGGGTGAACATCGGAGGCACGATGATGAGGAGAAGCAGGGCAATGCCGAGGCCGATCGCCCCAAGCGTGGTCTTGGCCTCGAGGTTGATGAACCCCGAGATCCCCGCGATCGCGCCGCAGAAGGCTGTTGAGGCGGCCGGCCCCAGGATCGCTCCCCCCGGCAGCCGCGGGCTGTCCTGTCGGATCCCGTCCATCCACGTGAACGGCCGCAGCCACTGGCTCTTGGTCGTGGGCCCCTGAGGGCCGTTGTTGAAGCCCTTCTCGCGCTGACCCCAGTGTCCGAGAAAGCTCAGCCACTGGAACTCGTTGCCGGGAGCCGCGGCCGTGGGCACGATGATCGGTGCCGGGTTCGACTGGACCAGCGGCTTCGAGGTGTTGTCGCACCCCACCCCCGACCCATGCGATCCGTTCTGGATGTAGATCGCATCGTCGAAGAAGGTGGCGTGCGACCCGGCCGCCGGATAGACGATCGGATGGGTCCCATTCTTCTGGACCTTGGCGTCATCCCAGTTGGCGCGCTCTCCGCCGGCGTGTTGGAACAGGGCGATCTGGGACGGCCCGTCCTGCAGGGCCTGCGCCGCGCTATCGGCGTCGAAGGCGATCTGCATGCCCTCCCAGTCGCCCTCGTGCACGTCGTTGAACTGGTTGAAGTAGTAGAAGAAGAAATACTGGACGACGAACCCGGAGTGGCCCGGCTCCGTGGCGATGTGGGCGTAGGTGAGAGCCGGCGCCTGGCCGTTCGCCCTGAGCCTTGCGAAGTCCGTGGGGTAACTCCCCGGGCGGGGGCAGTGGACATCGAGGGGATCGCCTGGAAGGTCCAGGTAGTAGGTGTCATCCAGGCCGGCGATGTCGGCCGCGGTGGGCCCCTTCTTGATCGGCACGTCCTTGCCGTTGACGTAGTGGACGAGCTTCACCTGCGGGTTCCGCAGCACCGTGTTCACCGTGGTCGGCGGGTTGTACTGCTCCTCCGTGGTGTTGCAATTCCGCTTGTCGGTCTGCTCCCGGAGCATCAACTCCGGGGAGTAGGTCGAGACAAGCTGTCGCTGCTCCGGGGACGTGTCCGCTCCGGCACTTGCCGTGATTGAGAGACAGGCGGACGCGGTGAGGATGAGGAGCGCCGCCAACCATCCGGGTCGGCGCATCACCGCGCCAACCTAACACGGGCTCATGCGTCAACTCCAGCGGGTTTCGGCCTACGCCGGGATCGGACCCCGATCCGCGCGAGCGGAGTCGCCCGGCGCTATTTGGAGTCGATGACCGAGATGGTCCGGCCCCGGCGGCCGGTGCTGAAACGGACGACCCCTGGGCGCGTCGCGTAGATCGAGTGGTCGCGACCGATGCCTACGCCGTCGCCTGGGCGGAAACGGGTGCCCCGCTGGCGGACGATGATCTCGCCGCCGTTCACGGCCTGGCCGGCGAACACCTTGACCCCGAGCATCTTCGGGTTGGAGTCGCGGCCGTTCCGGCTCGATCCGAGTCCCTTCTTATGAGCCATCGCTCGCGCCCTCCTTCTTCGCCGCAGGCTTGGGTGCCGCAGTCGTCTCCTTCTTCGCGGCTGGCTTGCGGCTGAGCATCTTCACGTCCGTGATCTCCAGGCGGGTGAGCTCCGAGCGGTGCCCGGCGCGCTTCCGGTAGCCCTTCTTCGGCCGGTACTTGAAGATCCGGAGCTTCGGCCCGCGCTCATGCCCGGCCACCTTGGCCTCGACCTTGACCTTCTCCAGGTCCTTGCCCACGACCATCTCCTTGTCGCGAAAGGCGACGGGACGTAGGTCGACCTTGTCCCCCTCCTTCGCGGTCAGGCGATCGACGAGCAGGGTCGAGCCCTTCTCGACGCGGTACTGCTTGCCGCCTGTCTCGATCACTACATAGCTCAATTGAGTCTTTCCTGTTTCGGCGGCGGTGTTTGTGGCCGCCGTTGATGATCGGAATTCCGTCTCGTTTCGACTAGTCGTTGCTGCCCCCGCCGGCGCGCGAGCGTCGCCTTCCGCCCCTGCTTCCGCGACGTCGGCGCCCGCCGGAGGCGGCGGATTCTAGCCTCTCGCCCGCGTTTCCATTGGCGCCGGCCTCCACCACGTTGCCGTCGCTGTCGAGCAGCGCGGCGGTCGCCGAGGAGCGCCCGACGCTCTCGATCCGCACCATGCGCTGCTCGCCGACGTGGGGACCTGCCCCGGTGACGCTGACGATGTAGGAGTCCACACGCGCCACCGCGTCGTCAACGTTGTACATATGGGGCTCCTCGATCGAGACCAGGACCTCCTCGCCCACCTGGAACGGCAGGGCGCGCTGCTCGATCTGCTCGCGCGTGCCCGTCTCGACGACGTGGAAGGTGTCGAGCGGCAGGGCGTCGCCGCCCTCGAAGTGGAACCGCTTGCCGGTCTCCTCCTCCAGCTCCGTGAGCCCCGAGTCCGGCGTGAGCAGCTCGGCCGCCACCCGCGGATTGACCCGAATCAGGTAGGCGTCGGGCTTCGGGTCGTCCTCGACGACCTCCTGGAGCTTGCGGACGATCGAGATCGCGACCGTCTCCTCCGAGGGAACCACGCCCTCCCCATCGCAGGTCGGGCAGCGCTTGGTGAGGATCTCCCGGACGCCGTCGGTGACGTTCTGGCGCGTCATCTCGACCAGGCCGAGCGGGGAGACCTCGACCACGTAGGTCTTGGTCCGGTCCTCGTCCAGCGCGGTTCGCAGCGTCTTCAGGACCTGGTCGCGGTTGCGTGCCCGCGCCATGTCGATGAAGTCGATGACGATGATCCCGCCGATGTCGCGCATGCGGAGCTGGCGGACGACCTCCTCGGCGGCCTCGACGTTGACCTTGGTGATCGTGTCCTCGAGCCGGCCCTTCCCCTTGCCGGTGAAGCTGCCGGTGTTGATGTCGATCACCGTGAGAGCTTCCGCGTAGTCGATCATCAAATAACCGCCGGAGGGCAGGTCGACACGGCGAGAGAGCACCGAGTCGAAGGCGGACTCCACATCCCACTCCTCGAGCACAGGCTTCTTGCCCTTGTAGAGCTCGACCCGGTCGGCCAGCTCGGGGGCGGTGCGCTGGAGGAACTTCGTGACGCGATCATGTTGCTTGTCGTCGTCGATGATCGCGCCCTCGAACTCCTCGACCAGCACATCGCGGACGACCCGGATCGAGAGGTCCGCTTCCTGGAAGACCATCTGGCCGACCTCGGACTTCTTCGCCCGCTCGCTGACCACCTCGTTGAGGCGGTGCAGATAGGCGATCTCGCGGGCGAAGTCCTCCTTCTTGGCGCCCTGCGCGGCGGTGCGGACGATCACCCCGCCCTTGCCGATATCCACCTTTTCGATCAACTTGCGGAGCCGGGTCCGCTCGCCATCGGGGAGGCGCTTGGAGACGCCGATGCCGCCCCCCTGCGGCATGTAGACGAGGTAGCGGCCGGCGATCGAGAGCTGCATCGAGAGCCTCGCGCCCTTGGTCTTGAGCGGGTCCTTGACGACCTGGACGATGATCTCCTGACCGGGCTTGATCAGCTCGTCGATGCGGCGGCCGCGGCCGCGGCCTCGCTTGGGGACGGCCTGGCCCCCCGGCAGGACGATCTCGTCGACGTGCAGGAAGCCGTTTCGCTCCAGGCCGATGTCGACGAACGCGGCCTCCATTCCGGGCAGGACATTGTCGACCTTGCCCTTGTAGATGTTGCCGACGATCGAACGTCGGCCGCGGCGCTCGACATACAGCTCGGCGACCTTCCATTCATTGCTTGGGCTTGCCTTCTTGGGGCGCTTGCCCGCTTGGGGGCTGCCCTTCGCCTCGAGCACAGCGACGCGGGTCTCGCCCCGGTCGACGCTGACGAGGATGTTCTTCTTCATGAGATTGACGTTCCTTTCTGCGCGAACCGAGCACAAGCCAGCGAGCCGCCGCGGTCAGCGGGGCTTCGGGTTGTGTCGTGTGTCTGGGTGTGCTCTAGGTGGCTCAGCGCAACAGTGGGATAGGCGCCCTGCTGCGTGTGCTGGAGCTGAGCCGCGCTTGTGCGTGGATGCTCTGCAGGATCCCGATCGCCAGGAAGGTGGCAAGCACCGAGGAGCCCCCGTACGACATCAGGGGCAGGGTGATGCCGGTGACCGGCATCACCCCCAGGGTCATGCCCACGTTCACAAGGATCTGGAACATGAGCATGGCGGCGATGCCGCCGGCGATCAGGGTCCCGTACAAGTTCTTGGAGAGCGTCGGAATGCGCAGCATTCTCCAGATAAGCAGGGCGTACAGGGACAATACGAATGCGGCACCCGCAAAGCCGAAGCGCTCCCCGATCACGGCGAACACGAAGTCCGTATGCCGCTCGGGAAGGAACAGGAGCTCGGTCTGCGTCGAGTTCGAACCGCGTCCGGTCTTCTCACCGGAACCGATCGCGGTGACGCTCTGATTGACCTGATAGCTCGCATCGCTCGGGTCGTTCGACGGATGCAGGAATGCGGTCAACCGGTCCTGCTGGTAGCCGTGCAACGGGCTCGGCAGGCCGGTGGCCGGGGCGATCACAAGGACGAAGCTGACGGCGAGAGCCGCCAGTCCTCCGATCGCAGCGAAGTGCGACCAGGGCACCCCGGCGAGGAAAAGAATGGTGAGTGTGATGACCACCAGCACGATGCCCGTGCCGAGGTCGGGTTGCAGGAAGACGAGTGCCGCCGGGGCCAGCCCCAGCGCCAGGATGCGAAGCGTCTGGCGCATGGGAGTGCCTCGGCGGGTGCGCTCGATCACGAACCCCGCCAGGGCGACGACGAGGAGCAGCTTGGCGAGCTCGGAGGGCTGGAAGCGGAAGTAGGGAAGCTCGATCCAGCGGCGCGAGCCCCGGGCCGCCGCGCCGAAGAGCAGCACCAGGCAGATCGAGCCGATCATCAGCGAGTAGATGCCGACCCGGATCTCCCGGAAGCGGGAGTAGTCGATCTTCGCCACGGCGAGCATCAGCGCGATGCCGATCAGCGCGTAGATCCCCTGGCGCATCGCGAAGAACAGCGGCTGGCCCGGGACGTCGTTGGGCGTCGCGACCGCGAGCGTGAAGCAGCTGAACGCGATCAGCGCGAGCGCGGCGCCGAACAGCCAGCCGTCGAGGTACGGCAGATTGAAGCGTTCGCCGATACGGGCCCGCCTAGGGGTGAGCGTGAGAGGTGCTGCTTCCATGGACTAGATGTGCGCCGCTCGTGCCTGGGCACGACCGCCGCAACCCCAGGGTAGTGATCCCTGTGGATCCTGTTGCCATCACTCCTGCGTCTTGCCGGACGATGCGGTCGGAGTGATCGGCAGATGGAAGTAGTGCTCCAGGATGCGCGCGGCCACCGGGGCCGCCGTGTCGACGCCGAATCCGCCTCGTTCGAGCGTCACCGCTACCACGATCTGCGGGTTCTTGGCGGGCGCGAGGACGATGTACCAGGACTGGTCAGGCTGATTCGGGCGCTGCGCGGTACCCGTCTTGCCCGCGACCGCGAAGGGGAAGTTCCCGAAGACGGGATACGAGGTTCCCCCCGGCTCCGTCGCGGCGCGGGTGAGCCCGGTCATGATCGTGCTCCGGGTCAACGGCGAGATGTCGATATGCCGGCGCGGGCCCGGGCGGATCTCCTCCAATACACGGCCGGTGACGCTCTCGACGTCGTCGCCGAGGTGGGGGCGCACGATCGTGCCGCCGTTGCCGAGCGCCGCGTAGGCAACCGCCATCTGCAGCGGGTCGGCCTCGAGGTCGCCCTGTCCGACGGCCAGGTTGACGTTGTCGCCGACGCTCCAGGGCCGGTCGGTCAGATGCTCGTGATAGAGGCGGTTGCGCCAGGCTGGATCCGGGATCAGCCCGCTGACCTCCGACGGCAGGTCGATTCCGGTCCGCTGCCCGAGCCCGTACTGCCTGGCCCAGTCCTGGATCTGGCCTCCATTTCCGCTCGCATGCGCGTGCAGGCCGAGGTTGTAGAAGTAGACGTCGGAGGAGACCTTGAGCGCGTCGGTCATGTTGATCGGACCGTTGATCGCGTGTCCGGCGTTGTGAACCGTAAGGTTGTTGTCGAGCTTGAGGGAACCGGTGTCGTTGAAGATCGTGTTCGGGCCGATCAGATGGTCCTGGAGCGCGGCGGTGGCGGTGATCGGCTTGAAGGTCGAACCGGTCGGATAGAGGCCCTGGATCGCCCGGTTCGCGAGGGGGGCGTCTGTCTTTCTCGAGGTGAGGGCCTGGTACTGGCTCTGGGTGATCGGGTGGGTGAAGATCGACGGGTCGAAGCTCGGCGCCGAACCCATCGCCAGGATCTGGCCGTCGCGAGCGTTCATCGCCACGAACGCGCCGGGCAGCCCGAAGGAGTCGAGCGCCCCCTCCGCGTAGCTCTGCAGCCCGGAGTCGATGGTCAGCCGAACGTCGTCGCCGGGCTGAGCCGCCTTGCCCTTGAGCTGCTGCGTCGGGCGGCCGAGAGCGTCGACCTGGACCCGGTCGATCCCCGGCGTGCCGCGCAGGAAGCGGTCGTACTCGTACTCGATCCCCGATTGCCCGACCGCGTCACCCTGATGGAGCCCGGCGTAGCGCGGCTCCTTCAGTTGCTGCGCCGTGACCTCGCCGACGTTGCCGAAGAGGTGAGCCGCGGCGGTCCCGTCCTTGTATTCGCGGGTGAACACTCGCTGGACGCTCACCCCTGGGAAGCTCGACTGGTTCTCGCGCAGGTAGTAGACCTTGTCGACGCCTAGGCCCTTCTTCAGTACAACGGGGCCGCCCGGAGCCGCCCTCTGACCGTTCTGGAGCGCCTTGCGGATCTCCTCCATCGTCATTCCGCTGACCGTCGAGAGCTGATGGAGCTCGCGCGAACGCGTCGGCCCTGGAGCCGGCAGGTCCTCGGGACTGACCTCGAGGGCAAGCTCGGTGCGGTTCGCCACCATGACCTTGCCGTTGCGGTCCAGGATGTTCCCGCGCGGAGCCTGTACGCGGACCTCGCGGATGCGGTTGTCGTTCGCCTGGGTCCGGTACTTGTCCCCCGAGAGGACCTGCACGTACCAGAGCCGGAGGAAGAGGACGGAGAAGATCGCGATCGCGATCGCGGTCAGGATCGAGATCCGCAGGGCCAGCGGAGTTGTCCGCCGCTCGGGCTCGGATTCGGGTGTGCGCCGATACATGACTGGCTATGGCGTCTCCACGGCCCGCGCGCCGGGTGGGCGTCGGGCCGCCCGTCGCTCGTCGACGAGAGCGGAGCGCACCACCAGTCTGACGCCGAGGAGGACGGGAATCGCGAGAGCCGCTCCGATCAGGCTGGTTACGACTGCGTCGCGCACGACCAGGAAGCTGACGTTGGCGTCCACGCCCGTCCCGATCTGGATCGCCGCGATCACGACGGCGCCGAGAAAGGTCATCGCGGCACCAAGCAGGGGAACGGCCCCACGGGTCGGGCGCCCGACCGTCTCGCGGTAGCGCCCGGCGACGTAGCCGACGGCGAGCAGGGTGAGCGCAAATCCCCCGAGGGTCTCGAGCAGCAGGCAGTCCAGCAGCAGCCCGACCGAGAAACCGAACACTGCGCCGGTCAGGCTGCCGCCGAGGACCCCGACCGAGAAGACCACGAGCAGAAGGACGTCGGGGTCGCTGCCGAAGACGTCCATCTTCGAGAAGCAGACGACCTGCGCGATCACGGTGATCGCGCCGAGGACGGCCAGGCGGGCCATGATGCCGGGGGTCAGGATCACTTCTTGCCGCCTCCGGTGTGAGTCGTCAGCACCTTGACGAAGTCCATGTCGCGCAGATCCGCGAACGGCGAGAGGTGCACGCGCTGGTATGCCTGCTGCTCTTCGACGCTCGCCCGGGTGATCTTCCCGATCGGTATCCCCGGAGGGAAGATCGACCCGAGGTCCCCGGTCGAGAACCCGGCGGTCACCACCATCTGCCCCTCGGCGATCTGGCTGTTGCGCTCGAGGTAGTCGAGCTGCAGGTCGTTGGGATTGCCGACGTTGGGCTCGACCACCCCGGTGGCACCGCCGGGCGTCACCCGCGCCGTCACGGCGCTGTCGGCGTCGGTGATCAGAGTCACCTGGGCCGTGTTGGGCGTGGTCTGGGTGACCTTCCCGGCGAGGCCCTGGGCTGCGACCACGGGGTCGTCGATCCGCACCCCGTCGCCGGAGCCCTTGTCGAGGGTCACGGTCGAGTACCAGACGGTCGGCGAGCGGCCGACCACGCGCGCGGTCACCGGATCGGTGCCGTTCGGGACGATGCCGCCGCTGGTCAGCTCGTTCAGCGCCGAAAGCTCCTTGGCCTCGTGCTGCTGGATCTGCTGGCGAGCGAGCTGGTCGCGCAAACTCGCAACCTGCTTCTCCAGGCTCGCCTTGTCCCCGCGAGCGTCGAAGGTCTCGTGGAACCAGTTGACCAGGTCGCGGACAGGCTTGAGCGCCCGGTCCGCCCCGTTCTGGAATGGCGAGAAGATCGTCGAGACCACCTTCTCGGCGCCGTGCAGCGGACCCGCGTTGCTCTCGCGGTAATAGAGGCTGAGGAGTGTCAGCGAGGCGGCGACGAGCAGCAACAGCACCGCCCGTCGACGGCGCACCTGCTTGCGGTACATGTGCTCTTCCTAGCTCTCAAGGTCGCTTCCATCGCGCGTCGAATTTAGCGTCTAGCTTCAACGAGACTGAAAGAGTTCCCCCTCGGCCCGCGCTATGAGCGCGCTCCCTGGCGCCGGGCCTGGGCGTGGATGCTCTGCAACAGCCCCAGCGCCAGGAAGGTACCGAGCACGGACGAGCCGCCGTAGCTCATCAGGGGCAGGGTGATCCCGGTGACCGGCATCACGCCGAGGTTCATGCCGATGTTGACGATCATCTGGAAGGCGAGCATCGCTAAGACCCCCCCGGCGATCATCGTCCCGTAGAAGCTTGTGGAGATCCTCATCACCCGGATCGCCCGCCAGAAGAGGATCGCGTAGAGGAAGACGACGAAGGCCGCGCCGAGGAAGCCGAAGCGCTCGCCGATCACCGCGTAGATGAAGTCGGTGTGCCGCTCCGGCAGGAAGAGCAGTTCGGTCTGGGTCGCGTCGTTCCCCCGACCAACCTCCTCGCCGGAGCCGACCGCGATGACGGATTGGTTGACCTGATAGCTCGCGTCGTTCGGATCGTTGCTCGGGTGCAGGAACGCGGTGAGGCGATCCTGCTGGTACCCGTGCAGAAAGTGGACGCCGGCGGCCGATCCGGCGGCATAGACGCCGCCGGCGATCAGGGCCGTGGCGGCGGCGATCGCAGCGAAGTGCTGCCACGGGATCCCCGAGACGAACAGGATCGTCAGCGCGATGGCGACCAGCACGATTCCCGTGCCGAGATCGGGTTGCAGGAAGACCAGTGCCGCCGGCGCCAGTCCCAGCCCTAGGAGCCCAAGCGTCTGGCGCAGCCCGAACGGCCGCCGGATCTTCTCGTAGACGAGGGCGGCCAGGGACACGCAGAGCAGGACCTTCGCCAGCTCCGAGGGCTCGAACTGGAAGAACGGCAGATCGATCCAGCGGTTCGAGCCGCGCACCGCCGTCCCGACCAGGAAGACGAACGCGATCGAGCCGAGCATGAACCCGTAGATCGACAGGCGCAGCTCACGGAGGCGCGTGTAGTCGAAGCGACCCACCGCGATCATCAGCGCGATCCCGACGACCGCATAGAGCGCCTGGCGCTCGACGAAGTAGAAGGGGCGGCCCGCGATCTCGTCCCGCGTCGAGGTCGCCAGAGTGAAGACGCTGAAGGCGATCAGGCCGACCGAGGCGCCCAGCAGCACGCCGTCGATGCCCGTCATGCTGAGCCGCTCGGTGAGCGACCGCCGCGGCGCGATCGTGAGTGAGGGCTTCGCGGCTTCCATCAGCCCGGCCCCGCGGCTCTGGCGGCGGCTGTGTCGACACCCCCGGCCGAATGCAGGTTGAAGTAACGCTCGAGGATGTCGCGCGCGATCGGGGCGGCGGACTCGACGCCGAAGCCACCTCGCTCAACAGTCACCGTCACGACGATCTGCGGGTTGTTATACGGCGCGATCACGCCGTACCAGGACTGGTCCTGCTGGCCGTTGCGCTGCGCGGTGCCGGTCTTGCCGGCGACGGGGATGGGGAAGCTGCCCATCACCGCATCCGAGGTGCCGCCCGCCTCGTCCGCGGCCCGGTGCATGCCGCCGAGGATCACGTTGCGAATCTCCGGAGAGATGTTCAGGTGGCGCGCCGGCGCCGGCTTGATCACCTTGACGGTCTTGCCGTTCACGTTGACGATGCGGCCGCCGACGTGGGGGGTGACCAGCGTGCCGCCGTTGGCGAGCGCGGCGTACGCCCGGGCAAGTTGCAGCGGCGTCACCTGGACGTCGCCCTGCCCGACGGCGAGGTTGACGTTGTCTCCCTGGGTCCACGGCCGGTCGATGTAGGGATTGGAGTGGCTGCGGTAGACCCGGTCGCGCCAGGCCGGGGTCGGGATCAGGCCGGAGGTGGCGTCGGGGATGTCGATGCCGGGCTTCCGCCCGAGCCCGTACTTGAACGCCCAGTCCTGGATCTGGCCGCCGTTGCCGCTCGCCTGGGCGTGCAGGCCGAGGTTGTAGAAGTAGACGTCGGAGGAGACCTTGAGCGCGGTGCTCATGTCGACCGGGCCGTTGGCGGCGCCGCCCGCGTTGTGGAGCGTGATCCCGCCGATGTCGAGCGAGCCGGTGTCGTCGAAGATCGTGCTCGGCGAGATCAGGTGGTCCTCCAGCGCAGCGGTCGCCGTGATGGGCTTGAACGCCGATCCGGTCGGATATCCACCCTGGTCAGCGCGGTCGACCAGCGGATCGCCCGGCTGGTTGCCGAAGGCGTCGTACTGCCCCGTGGTATGGGGCTGCGTGTAGAAGGAGGGGTCGTAGGTCGGATAGGAGCCCATTGCCAGGATGGCGCCGGTGTGAACGTTCATCGCCACGAAGGCACTGGGCAGTCCCTTGGCGCGGAGCGCGGCCTCGGCCGCCTCCTGTAGGCCGGAGTTGAGCGTCAGCCGCAGGTTGTCGCCGGCCTGGGCGGCCCGGCTGGCGAGTTCCTGCCGCGGGCGGCCCAGCGCGTCCACCTGGACCCGCTGGCTGCCGGCGGTGCCGCGCAGGTACTTGTCATAGGTGTACTCGACGCCCGCCTGTCCGATGATGTCGCCCGGCTTCAGGCTGCGGTAGGCGGGCCTGGTGAGCTGTCGCGGGCTGATCTGGCCGACCAGGCCGAGGATGTGGGCGGCGAGGGTCCCGTCCGGGTACTTACGGATGTATGTGCGCTCGACGCTGACACCGGGGAAGCTCTGCTTGTTCTCGAGCAGGTAGAAGAGCAGGCGCCGGTCGAGGCCCTGCCGGAGCACCACCGGGTAGCCGGCGTACTGGGGCGTCTCACGGACCTTCTGGCGGATCGCCCGCTGCGAGAGACCGAGCAGGCTCCCCAGCCGGCGCAGCTCGTCGTGGCGCTGCCGCGGCGAGCTCGGCAGGCCGGAGGGGCGGAGCTCAAGGCTCATCACCGTGCGGTTGTCGACCAGCACCTTGCCGGTGCTGTCGAGGATCTCCCCTCGTGGCGGATGGACACGGATGTCGAGGACGCCGTGGTCCTGAGCGAGCGCCCGGTAGTGCTCACCTGAGAGCACCTGCAGCGACCAGAGGCGAAGCAACACCATGGCGACGGCCGCGACGACGAGCGCGGCGAGGACGGCTATGCGGACGTTGAGGCGATTGGTCAGACGCGGCGGGATGTCCTCGGGTCGCTGCAGGAGATACATGGCCGCGTCTGCTCCCGGAGCCCGGTTCCCTAGAACCGCCTCCGTACCCGGGAGTTCTTGAGAGCGCGCTTGATCGCCTCGAACTCCTCGAGCGCTTGCCCCGACCCCGTCGCGACACAGGTGAGCGGGGACTCGGCGAGGCGGGCCGGCATCTGGCACTCCTCGGTCATCCGTTCTGCGAACCCGTGCAGCAGCGCGCCACCGCCGGCGAGGGTCATTCCCCGCTCCATCAGATCGCCGGCAAGCTCCGGCGGTGTGCGGTCGAGGGTGTCGCGGACCGCGGCGATGATCTGCGTGATCGGCTCGTCGAGCGCCTTCCGGACGTCCGCGGAGTTGAGCTGCACTGCACGCGGCAGGCCCGAGCCGAGATCCCGACCACGGATCTCCACGTCGATGTCCTGTGCGAGTGGTGCCGCCGAGCCTGCCTCGTGCTTCACGTCCTCGGCAGTGCCGTGGCCTATCGCAAGCTGGTGCTCTCGCTTGCAGAAGTTGACGATCGCCTCGTCCATCTCGTCGCCCCCCACGCGGATCGACTGCGAGACGACGATGTCGCCAAGGGAGATCACCGCGACCTCGGTGGTGCCGCCGCCGATGTCGACGATCAGGCTTCCAGTCGGCTCGCTGACCGGAAGCCCCGAGCCGATCGCCGCCGCCATCGGCTCCTCGATCAGATACGCCTCCCGCGCACCCGCTCCGAGGCAGGCCTCCTCGACCGCCCGCTTCTCGACACCGGTGACTCCGGAGGGGACGCAGACGACGACTCGGGGATGGGTGAAGCGGCTGTGGTTCGCCCGCTTGATGAAGTAGCGGAGCATCGACTCCGTGACCTCGAAGTCGGCGATCACACCGTCCTTCAGCGGGCGCATCGCGTTGATGGTGGAGGGGGTGCGGCCGAGCATCTGCTTGGCCTCGGCCCCGACCGCGTGCACCTCGCCGGTGCTCACGTCGACCGCGACCACCGACGGCTCGGACAGCACGATCCCCCGCCCCCGGACATAGACGAGGGTGTTCGCCGTGCCGAGGTCGACGGCCATGTCACGCGCAGGTGAGATCGAAGTCAGGAAGTTCATTTGCGCCCCAAGAAACTGCAACTCGATCGCAGCCTAGCGGGCTTGCCTTAAATGCCCAAAATGGAGGAAAATCCGGTCAGCCGGCTGCAAGCTCCGGTGCCAACCGCAGCAGGAGCCCGACCGGCAGACCGATCACGTTGGAGACGTCGCCGTCGATTCCGGCGACCAGGGCAGAGCCCAGACCCTGCACCGCGTAGCCGCCGGCCCTTCCCTCCCATTCGCCGCTGGCGAGGTATGCGTCGATCAGCTTCGGCGGCAGGTCTCCGAAGGTGACGCGGCTCGACTCGACACCGGTCCGGGCCTCGAGCTCCCCGTCGATCCGGTCGGGACCGAGCAGCGCCAGCGCGCCGAGGACCTCATGGGTCCGGCCGGAGAGAGCCTCGAGGCACCAGCGGGCCTCCCCCTCGAATCCGGGTTGGCCCAGGGTCCGGCCGTCGACCACCACCTCGGTGTCCCCCGCGATCACGAGGGTGCCGTGCCGCCTCCGGGCGGCGACCGCCCCCGCCTTGGCCAGCGCGTTTGCGATCACGAGCTCCCGCGGATCCCCCACGGTCGTCTCCTCGACCTCCGCGGGGATCGCCCTGAAGTCGACGCCCAGCGCCTTGAGCAGCGCTCTGCGCTGAGGGGAGGCCGAGGCGAGGATTACAGCTCGGGGAACCAGATCCCGATCTCGCGCTCAGCCGATTCCGGCGAGTCCGAGCCGTGCACGAGATTGAACGTGACCTCGGTGCCGAACTCCCCCCGGATCGATCCGGCGTCCGCCTCCACCGGGTCGGTCGCGCCGATCACCTGGCGCGCCGCCTTGACGGCGTTCGGCCCCTCCAGCACGAGTGCGACCAGCGGGCCGCCGGTGATGAACTCGACCAACTCGCCGAAGAACGGCTTGTCGGTGTGCTCGGCGTAGTGGACGTTGGCGGTCTCCTCGTCGGCCTGCATCAACTTCAGTGCGACGAGATGGAGACGCTTGCGCTCGAAGCGAGCGATCACCTCGCCGGTGAGCCGGCGCTCGAATGCGTCTGGCTTGACGAGGATGAGCGTGCGTTCCGCAGCCACGGCCGCGGCAACGTACCGGGAATCGCGCTCCGGGGTGGTCGAGGGACGAACACCGGCGATGCAGGGGGGCGAGATGCGGACGTTTGTCGCCTTACTCACGCACGTGGGTGAGGAACGCGCCAGACGACGCCACGACGAGGAGATCGCGCGGATCGCTGGCCGACAGTACGGCGTGACCTCGCTAGGCCAACTCGAATCCGTCGGCGTGCGCCGTCAGACAATCACCCGGCGCGTGCAGGCGGGCCGCCTGCACCGCATTCATCGCGGTGTTTACGCCGTTGGCCATGCCCGGCTCAGCGATCGGGCGCACTGGATGGTGGCCGTACTGGCCTGCGGTGACGGCGCCGTACTCAGTCACTTGAGCGCCGCAGAGCTCTGGGGAATCCGGCGTCGCACTCGCCGGCGTGCCGCGGCGGGGGTCGATGGGAAGCCCACTGCGGTTCACATCACGGTCCCGAGGACGAGCGGGACCAGGAAGCGGAACGGCATCGTCCTCCATCGCTCCTCCACCCTCGTCGCCCGTGACTGCACCCGCCTCGAGGGCATTCCGGTGACGCGCCCAAACCGCACGCTGGCGGACCTTCGACCATTCCTCTCCACTGCTCAGTTCGCCGCAGCTCTTCGAGAGGCCGAGTTCCTCCGCCTCCCGATCGAGAATCGCTTCGAGTCAGACGGGGCGCGGACAGAGCTCGAGCAGCGCATGCTCGCCCTCTGCCGTCGCCACCGCCTTCCCCAGCCCGAGGTCAATGCGCGTCTGGATCGATATGACGTGGATCTACTCTGGCGTGACGCCGGGCTCGTCGTCGAAATCGATGGCTGGGAATCCCATCGGACCAGGTCAGCATTCGGAAGCCGATCGCGCGCGGGATGCTCCTCGGGTACGGCGTGGTCCGGTTCACCTGGCGCCAGATCGTCTCCGACGCGAGCGGGGTCGCGACAACAATTCGGGCGTTGCTGCGACCGCGTTAGCGCGAAGAGCTGCTCGGGCGCTGCTGCGGGCGCGCCGCCACGGATGCACGCGGAGAGCGGCGGGTCGGCCCGTCGTCGCGCGAGGGACTCGCCGACGGGCGCTGGCTGGCGGTGCGGCTGGAGCGCTGCCGGTCGGTGCGGCGGGTCTCCCGCTCCGGCCGCTGCTTGCGGACCTCGGTCTCGCAGTACGGGCAGATCCCCCAGCGAGGGTCGAGCGGCTTGCTGCATTTGCGACACGGGTTTCGCAGGCGCCGCTCGCAGTTCGGACAGCGCAGGTAGCTGCGCTCGACCGGGTACTCGCAGTGCGGGCAGGACTGCTCGATCCGCTGCCTGAGCTCCAGCTCCGCGGCGCGCAGCTCCAGCTCGCGCTCCTCGCGGTCCTCGAGGAACTCCGGCGGGCGCAGGATCGTGTAGACGATCGTCCCCAGATAGGGGAAGACGGAGGCGGCGGTCGCGCACGCGATCAGCACCGGGTCCTCGATCCGCCGGCGCGCGTCGAGGTACGTCCAATAGATCAGCGCCAGATAGACGACGATCAGGAAGACGATGATCAGGTTGACGGCCAGGCCGAGCCCGCCGCCGATTCCGAAGAGTGCTAGAGGCATGGGAAAAGGGGAGCCGCGAGTGTACGTACTTCCTTATCGGGGGGTGGAACCCTGCCTGGCATTTGAGTCGTGGCTTTCTGGCGATTTACAGGAAGAGAAGGCCGAACACGTAGCCGAAGGCGAAGAAGACCAGGATCACCACCGCGACGACGATGGCGACCAGCCCCATCATCGTCAGGAGCTCTGAGCGGGCCTCTCTGTCCATATGCAGCTGAGAAGGTAGTGGCTGCCGGCCGCCAGCGCGACCCCCTCCCTGGCTTTGGCAATCTCCCGTGCTCGCTCCCAGGCGCCGATCGGGTCTCCGATCGCCTCCGCCGCCACCCCCGCCTTCTCGCAGAGCGCCGCGAGCTCGAGGGCCGGACGCGCGCGCCCCCCGGGCCGCCCGGATCCCTCGATGCTCTCGGGCGGGATCTCCGTGCAGACGAACTTTGAGCAGGCAGGTGCGAGTCCCTCCACTATGCCGGTCGCGTCCTTCCCCTCGAGCACGGCCAGGCAGCAGACGACGTCGCGACCCCCCGCCAGCTCCGGGAGGGCCTCGGCCAGAGCCCTCGCTCCATCGGGGTTGTGGGCCGCGTCGAAGATCGCGGGCGGGTCGCCGGGAACCAACTCGGCGCGTCCCCGGATCGAGAACTCCCGGGTCACGAGCCGCTTGATGAACGCGGCCAGGGCCGTCGAATCGAGCTCTCCCAGAACCTGTCCCGCCGCGGCCTGTGCAAGGGCGAGGTTCCTGCCCTGGTAGCCGGGCACCATGTTGTTCGCGACGCTCGTCGCCCAGAGCTTTTTCGCATGCCCTTGGGCCACCTCCCGGTCGATCACCTCGTTGACCACCTCCGGGACCTGCCCGACCAAGAGCGTCGTGTGGTCCCTGAGCACCGCCACCTTCTCGGCCGCGATCTCCTCGAGCGTCTCGCCCAGCCACTCGGTGTGGTCGTAGCCGACCGAGGTCAGCACCGTGAGCTGCGAGGGGATCAAGTTGGTGGCGTCGAGGCGGCCGCCGAGTCCCGCCTCGATCACCGCATAATGGACGCGGGCTGCGGCGAAGGCAACGAATGCAGCGGCGGTGAGCAGCTCGAACTGGGTGACGGGCCCCTCGTCGCCGGCCGACCGATCGGCGACCCCGGCCGCCTGCTCCGTGCGCTCGAGCGCGTCGGTGAACGCCTCCTCCGAGATCGGCTCCCCGCGGACCAGGACCCGCTCGCGCCAGGACGTGATGTGGGGCGAGACGTAGGCGCCGGTCGAGACGCCGTGCGCCTCGAGCAGCGCGGCGGTCATCCGCGTCACCGAGGTCTTTCCGTTGGTCCCGACCACGTGGATCGAGGCGAAGCGATTCTGCGGCATGCCGAGCAGCGTGCAGAGCCGCCGCATTCGCTCCAGCCCCAGCTTCCAGCCCAGGACCTCGCGCTCGCGCAGGATCTCTTCGGAACGGGTGGTTATCCGCCCAGTTCCTCGAGCTCCGCCCTGTAGGCGGCGAGCTTCTCGCGCTCGGCGTCCACGACGTCGGCCGGGGCCTTGGCGACGAAGCCCTCGTTGGAGAGCTTGCCCTCCCCGCGCTTCACCTCAGCACGCAGCTTCTCCCGACGCTCCTGGATGCGTGCGGACACGGCCTTCGGATCGATCCCCTCCGTCTCGAGCAGCTCCACTCCGGCGATGCTTGCGATCGGCTGGCCCCCGTCCTCCGAGAACTCGACCTTGGCCAGTCGCGAGACGAGCTCGTGCGGACGCCCGTCGTCAGAGCGGGCGGCCAGCACCTGCTTCACGGGTACACCGGCCAGCTGTCGCCAGCGCCGCAGCGCGCGGGTCAGCGCGATCGCCTGGCCGATCTCCGCCTCCGCTGCCTCGTCGATCAACGTGTCGTCGGCCTCGGGGAACGGATGGATGACGAGCGCTTCGGCGGCCGGCTTCGGCAGGTACGAGTAGATCTCCTCGCTGACGAACGGCATCATCGGGTGAGCGAGTGCCAGCACCTGCTCGAGCGCCCAGAGCAGGGTCGCCGAGGCGTCCTCGTCGCCGTCGTAGAGCCGCGGCTTGACGATCTCCAAATACCAGTCGCAGAGCTCCGACCAGAAGAACTCGTAGAGGTCGAGCGCCGCGTGCGCGAAGTCGTAGGCCTCGATCGACTGCGTCACCGACCGGACGGCCCGCTGCAGGCGCGAGCCGATCCAGCGATCCTCGACCCGTGCGGAGCGCGGGCCCGGCTCGACGTCGTCGCGAGCCTCCATCAGGACGAGCCGCGAGGCGTTCCACATCTTGTTGGCAAGGTCGCGGCCCTGCTGTACCCGCGCCTCCGAGAAGCGCACGTCCTGAGTGGAGGTCATCGCGAGCAGCCCGAAGCGGAGCGCGTCCGCTCCGTGCCGGTCCATCTCCTCGAGCGGGTCGATCCCTGTGCCGAGGCTCTTGGACATTCGCCGCCCGTCCGGCGCCTGGATGATCGAGTGGACGTAGACGTCGGAGAACGGCACCTCGTCCGTGAACTCGAGCGAGGTCATGATCATCCGCGCGACCCAGAGGGCGATGATGTCCCGCGCGGTCACCAGCACGTCGGTCGGGAAGAACGCCCTGTATTCGGGGGCGTCGGTGCCCGGCCAGCCGAGGGTGGCGAACGGCCACAGCGCCGAGCTGAACCAGGTGTCGAGCACGTCCTCCTCCTGCTCCCACCCGTCACCCTCCGGCGGCGTCTCCCCCACGTGGGTCTCGTCGCCCCGATACCAGACGGGCAGCCGGTGCCCCCACCAGAGCTGGCGGGAGATGCACCAGGGCGGGATCCTCTCCATCGAGTCCAGGTACTGACGGCGGGCGCCGTCGGGGATGATCCGGACCCTCCCCTCCGTGACGACGTCGATGGCGCGCCGGGCCATCTCGTCCATCCGGCAGAACCATTGCAGCGAGATCAGCGGCTCGATCCGCTCCCCGGAGCGGTGGGAGAACGGCACGGTGTGCGTGTAGGGCTCCTCGCCGCGGATCAATCCCTGGTCGCTCAACTCGGCCACCACCGCCTTCTGGGCCTCGGCCGCGGTCATCCTGCGGAACCGCTCAGGCGCCTGGTCGGTGATCAGCCCGTCCTCGCCGATCACGCTGATCGCGGGCAGATCGTGCCTGCGGCCGATCTCGAAGTCGTTCGGGTCATGACCCGGCGTGATCTTGAGCGCGCCCGTGCCGAACTCGGGATCGACGTGATCGTCCGCGATCACCGGCAGGCGCCGCTCGACCAGGGGCAGGATCGCGTGCTTGCCGACGACCTCCCGATAGCTGTCGTCATCCGGGCTGACGGCAACGGCGGTGTCCGCGAGCATGGTCTCGGGCCGCACCGTCGCGACGATCAGCTCGCCCCCGTCCTCGAGCGGATAGGCGATCTCATAGAGCGCGTCGGTCACCTCCCTGTTCTCGATCTCGAGATCCGAGATCGCCGACCCGAGGCCCGGATCCCAGTTGACCATGTAGTTGTCGCGGTATATCCAGCCCTTGGAGTAGAGCTCGGCGAAGACGCGGTAGACCGCCCTCACGTAGCCGTCGTCGAGGGTGAAGCGCTCGCGGTCGTAGTCGCAGGAGGCGCCCAGGCGCTTGTACTGCTCGATGATCGTGTTGCCGTAGCGGTGGCGCCACTCCCAGACCTTCTCGGTGAACTGCTCGCGGCCGAGCTCGAGCCGCGAGGTTCCCTCCTTGGCCAACTCCTTCTCGACCACCGACTGCGTCGCGATGCCGGCGTGATCCGTGCCCAGGATCCACATCGTGTTACGGCCGCGCATCCGGTTGAGGCGGATCAGGGCGTCCTGGATCGTCCCGTTGAGCGCGTGGCCCATGTGGAGCGCGCCGGTGACGTTGGGCGGCGGGATCGCGATCGAGAAGTTCTCATCGGGCGAGCCCTCCGCCGGCGGATCAAACCAGCCACCCTCCATCCACCGCTCGAAGACATGCCGCTCGACCGCGCCGGGGTCCCAGCGAGTCGTCGCCTCGAGTGTCTTGCGACGTTCGGCGTCCACGCGGCGATGTTAATCGCGGCCAGGAAGCGGCCGAGCGGCGGGATCGGCAGACTCCACCTCCGTGGCTCAAGGAGGAGACCGCGACAAGGACCGCCTGAGCCGACGTCGATTCATCGGGACCGCCGGCGCGACGGCGGCCGGCGCGGCGCTCGGCGGCTACCTGCCTCAGGGCGCTTTGGGCGCCCCCGCCGAGGAGGCCAAGTCTCGAAGAGCGCGGAACAGTCGCCGGAGGCGCCGCGCGGACGTGATCGTCGTCGGCGCGGGCCTTGCCGGACTCACCGCTGCACGAGATGTGCTGCGCGGAGGGCACTCCGTGTTGATCCTCGAGGCGCGCAACCGGGTCGGCGGCCGCACCCTGAACCACAAGATCGGCAACGGGAAGATCGCGGAGGTCGGCGGTGAATGGGTCGGACCGACCCAGGACCACCTGATGGCGCTCGCCGGTGAGCTCGGGATCGGCACTTTCAAGACCTACAACACCGGCAACAACGTCTACTGGGCGAATGGCGTCCTCACCCCGTATCAGTCGGGTGGGCCGCTGGGACCCATCCCCCCGGACCCAAGTGCGGTGGGCGAGGTCTTCGTCGCCGTCAACAACCTCAACCAGATGGCCGGCACGGTGCCCGTCGCGACACCCTGGACGGCGCCCAACGCCGCGACCTGGGACGGCCAGACCCTCGAGACGTGGAAGCAGGCGAACCTGCACGTGCCCAACGCCCGCGCACTGTTCGATACCGGCATCGGGGCTGTCTTCGCCGCCGAGCCGAGCGACCTCTCCCTGCTCTTCAGCCTCTTCTACATCGCATCCGGATCGAACGAGACCACTCCGCCGGATCTGAACCGGCTCTTCAACGTTCCGGACGGAGCGCAGGACAGCCGCTTCATCGGCGGCTCCCAGCTGATCTCGAAGCGGCTGGCAAAGCGCTTGGGGAAGAAGCGCATCCTGCTCAAGCAGGCGGTCCGCCGCATCGAGCAGCATCGGCACGGTGTGCGGGTGTGCACCAAGAACCTCACCGCCAGCGGCAAGCAGGTGATCGTCACGGGCCCACCGGTGGTCACAGCTCAGATCGACTACGACCCACACCTGCCCGCCGACCGCCGCCAGCTGCTCCAGCGCTTCCCCCAGGGCACGACGATCAAGTGCCAGGCGGTCTACGACCGTCCCTACTGGCGCGACTCCGGGCTGACCGGCCAGGCGGTGGCCCTCGACGGCCCCGTACGCGTCACCTTCGACAACTCACCGCCGGACGGCAGCCCCGGCGTCCTGCTCGGCTTCATCGAGGGAGCCGCTGCTCGCGACTACCAGCGCCGCCCGCCCGCCGAGCGGAAGGCGGCCGTCCTCAACGCATTTGCGACCTACTTCGGGGAGGCCGCGCGGCACCCGCTCGAGTACTTCGAGATGAACTGGACCCACGAGGCCTGGACCCGCGGCTGCTACGAGGGTTATCTGCCTCCCGGCGCGCTGACGGCACACGGCACCGCGCTGCGTGCCCCCTTCAAGCGACTTCACTGGGCCGGCGCCGAGACCTCCGACTACTGGTACGGCTATATGGACGGGGCGGTCCGCTCGGGCCAGCGCGCCGCGGCCGAGGCGCTGGCCGCGCTCTAGTCGCCCTCTCGCAGCGACTCGAGCACCCCCAGCAGCTCGCCCACCCGACAGACCAGCAGGCGCTCCTCGTCGATCTCCACCCAGACGCCGGCAGAAGAGGGGGAAGACGACATGGTCGCCCGGCTGCACCGGCATTTCGACGCCGGCGCCCTCCCACCAGTCGAGGCCCGGCCCGACCGCGAGCACGATCCCCTGCTGGGGCGGCGGCTCATCGGTGCCGGCCGGCACCACCAGGCCAGAGCGGCGCATGCGGTCCTGGTCCAGCTCCTTCAGGACCACCTGGTCGAACAGGGGCCGGAGCTGGTGCCTGACCGTCTCGATCGGCTCGCGGGACGAGCGTGTGCTCATGCGCACAGGATAAGAGGCGCGGCCCACAGCGGCCGCCCCGAGCGAGGACAATCGGTTGGTTATGGCGAAAAAGGTCGGCCAAGCACTGCGAGAGGCTCGCCTCGAGCGCGGGATCGATCTGACCGAGGTCGAGCGCGTCACCAAGATCCGCGTCAAGTTCCTGCGCGCGATGGAGGAGGATCGCTGGAAGGAGCTGCCGGCGCCCGCCTACGCGCTCGGCTTCCTCCAGACCTATGCCCGGTACCTCGACCTCGACGACGAGGCCCTGGCCGAGCAGTACCGCGAGAACGTCGAGCCGGATGATGCCGGCGAGCCGATCCCCTCGGGGATCATCCACTCCGGGACCATCGAGCACCAGCGTTCGCTGCGGCCCGCCATCTTCGTGTTCGGCGGCCTGGTTGCCGTGGCGGCGGTGGCGCTGATCGTCACGGCGATCGGCTCCTCAGGCGGCTCCGACAACGGCACGACCCCCAAACGGCACGACGGGCGCCCGACGGCCTCGACCTCCACGAGCCCAACGGCCTCGACGACGACCACCGCCCCCGGCTCGGAGCTCTCGGTGGAGCTGCGCCCGAGCGCCGACGTCTGGGTCTGCCTGGTCGACGACCGGGGGCGGCCCCTCGTGGACGGTGAGACGCTCGCCACCGGCGAGAGCAGGGGCCCGTTCACCGCCACGGGCTTCGAGGTGACCTTCGGCAACGGCTCACTGGAGATGACCGTCAACGGCCAGCCAGCCAACATCCCGCCCTCGGCCAGCCCGCTCAACTACCGCATCACATCGAGCGGCGTGAAGCAGCTCGGTCCTGCCTCCGGGCCGACCTGCGCCTGACCGGCCGAACCTAAGCCGTCTGCTCGCCGAGTGCCGGGTCCTCGAGCGCCATCTCGTGCTCGCCTGTGGCGTCGGTGACCAGCATCGGGCGCTGACCCTTCTCGATCGTCTCCTTGGTGACGACGCACTTCTGGACGTCGCCGCGAGAGGGGAGCTCGAACTGTACGTCGAGCAGCGTCTCCTCGAGGATCGATCGCAGCCCGCGGGCGCCGGTCTCGCGCTCGAGAGCCTTGTCGGCGATCGCGCCGAGCGAGTCGGGCGCGAAGACCAGGTCGATGTCGTCGAACTGGAAGAAACGGCGGAACTGGCGGGCCAACGCGTTGCGCGGCTCGGTCAGGATCGTGATCAGGTCATCGCGAGTGAGCTGGTGGATCGCGGCGACGACGGGAAGACGGCCGATGAACTCCGGGATCAGGCCGTACTCCATCAGGTCCTCGGGAAGCACGTGCTCGAAGTCCTCGCCGGCGTCCTTGTGGGCGGCCGAGGTGATCTCGGCACCGAATCCGACTCCGTGGTTGCCGATCCGCTTCTCGATCACCTTGTCGAGCTCGCCGAAGGAGCCGCCGCAGACGAAGAGCACATTGGAGGTGTCGATCGTGAGGAACTCCTGGTGCGGGTGCTTGCGGCCCCCCTGCGGAGGCACCGAGGCGGTGGTGCCCTCGAGGATCTTGAGCAGCGCCTGCTGCACTCCCTCGCCGGAGACGTCGCGCGTGATCGACGGGTTATCGGCCTTGCGGGCGATCTTGTCGATCTCGTCGATGTAGATGATCCCGGTCTCGGCCTTCTTCACGTCGAAGTCGGCGGCCTGGATCAGCTTGAGCAGGATGTTCTCGACGTCCTCGCCGACGTAGCCGGCCTCGGTGAGGGCGGTCGCGTCCGCGATCGCGAAGGGGACGTTGAGGATCTTCGCCAGGGTCTGTGCGAGCAGGGTCTTTCCACAGCCGGTGGGCCCGAGCAGCAGGATGTTCGACTTCTGCAGCTCGATCGCCTCTTCCCCCTGGTCCTCGGAAGACGCCATCTGGACTCGCTTGTAGTGGTTGTAGACCGCCACCGACAGCGCGCGCTTGGCACCCTCCTGGCCCACCACGTACTCCTGCAGTACGTCGTAGATCTCGCGTGGCTTTGGGAGGTTTTCGAGCTCGAATGTAGGCGGAGCGGTGAGCTCCTCGTCGATGATCTCGTTACAGAGGTCGATGCATTCGTCGCAGATGTAGACGCCGGGCCCGGCGATCAGTTTCTTCACCTGGCGCTGCGACTTCCCGCAGAAGCTGCAGAGGAGCTGCTCGTTGGATTCGGTGGGACGTGCCAGCGGAATACTCCCTCGTCTCGCTTCGCCCGGCCGGCTCCTTCTTCGCTTCGAAGCTTAGACGCCCGCCGGCCTCGGCCTGATGGATTCTCGTTACGCCGCGCGGGGCCGGTTTCCTTCCGCTGTTACATCGATCCGAGGGCGCGCGCCCACCATGCTGATCGGCATTCGAGTCAACCAGCGCCGAGCGCCGCAATCACGTCCTTCGTGTGGGCGACCGGCAGCCGGCTCCCCTCGAGTTCGATCCGCGAGCCGGTCTCGGGGTGAATCAGCTCGATCACGCGCACATTGACGCGTTGGTGAACCTCGACTTCGAGCCCCGTCCGCTCCGCCTTGAAGACCATCGCACCGGGCTCCTTGCTGCGCGAACGCCCATCGAACCCGTAGACGGCGTTCGCGGTGACCCCGACCAATATCCACTGCGGCAGGCCGGTGGCCGACTCGTTGGCCTTCATGCCGCCGGCGACGCCGGCGATCTCGCCGACCGCCTCCCCGACGGAGCCGGCCGCCCCACCCACCTCGCCCCCCGCCAGACCTCCGGCGAACATGGAGCCGGTGTGGCCGCGGGGATTGAACTGGCCCGCAGCAACCACCTCCTCGCCGACCCCCTCCCGCGCGAGGGCCTGCTGCACCGCGCGCTCCATCGTTTCCTCGGACATCCCTGATCCTCTCCTCCGGGCTCGAGCTTACCCCTGGCCGAGCAGCTCAGCTGTAGCGATCCCAGGCGTGCAGGTACGGCTGCGGGTTGATCGGCTTGCCGCGCAGATGAATCTCGAAGTGGAGGTGGCAGCCGACGGTCCGAGCGTTCCCCGTCTTCCCCACGTGGCCAACGATCTGGCCGACATGGACGAAGTCGCCGCGGCGGTAGGTCGACGGGTGGATCATGTGCGCGTAGAGGTACTGCCGACGCTCGCCCAGTCCCTTGATGACGACGAAGTTGCCATCGAGGCGCGGATCGTAGCCGCGGCGCACCACCGTCCCGGTGACGGCCGCCGCCAGCGGCGTGCCGCAGCGCGCGGTTGTGTCGAAGCCCTGGTGGATCCGGCCTCCGTCCCGAGGGGCATGGAACTCCCCGACCGGCCCCCGGGTCCCGTGCGGTCCGCGCACCGGGAAGAAGTGGCGGTGGAGCTCAACGTTGCCTGCGTCCTTCTCGTTCCCGCCCGCGACTGAGACCGCGATCCGATAGGTCCCGTCCGCGACCGGGCGCCCGCCGTTATTGAGCCCGTCCCAGCGCACCACCTTGTCGACGCCGGGCTGCACGCCGGGCAACTCGATCCGCCGCACATCGTCCCCAGCGCCGGAAACCGTGATCGTGACGTCGGCGGGTGCGGAGCCGCCGAGCCTGAAGTCGATCCGAACGCCGTCCGCCGAGTCGGTGAAGCCGCGCTCCGGTGAGGCAGAGGCCTTCTGGACGAGGGTGTCGTCAGCGGTCGTGACCGGCGCGACGGCCAGGGCGGCGGCGAGCGTTACGAATATCGACAGAGCGCACCGCCTCACGGCTTCGCCATCAATCGCGGTTACAAGCGGCCGCTAGCGGTGCTCGATGACGCGGTCGACGATCCTGTACTCCTTCGCCTCCTGCGCGCTCATGAAGTAGTCCCGCTCGGTGTCCTTCGCGACCTTCTCGAGGTCCTGGCCGGTGTGCTTGGAGATGATCTCGTCGAGGCGCTGGCGGACGTCGATGATCTCCTTGGCGTGGATCTCGATGTCGGTGGCCTGGCCGGAGAACCCGCCCGAAACCTGATGAATCAGGATCTTCGAGTTGGGCAGCGCCATCCGCTTGTCCGGCGCGCCGCCGGCGAGCAGGAGGGCGCCCATGCTCATCGCGACCCCCACGCAGATGGTCGACACGTCCGGCTTGATGAACTGCATCGCGTCATAGATCGCGAGCCCGGCGTAGACCGAGCCGCCCGGTGAGTTGATGTAGATCGAGACGTCCTTGTCGGGGTCCTCGGACTCCAGGTGGATGAGCTGGGCGACGATCAGATTCGCGATGTCCTCGGTCACCGGAGTGCCGAGAAAGATGATCCGCTCGTTGAGCAGGCGCGAGTAGATGTCGAACGCCCGCTCGCCGCGGGACGTCTGCTCCACCACCATTGGGACCAGGGGACTCATGAGCGGGGCAGTCTAGCGACCGCTCACGACCGGCCGGACGCGGGAGAATCCCCCGGTGGCGTCAGAAGGGGAGATCCTCACGGTCGGTCACTCCAACCACGACGAGCAGACCTTCCTCCGTCTGGTCCGAAGCGCCGGCGTCGAGCTGATCGCCGACGTCCGGGCCAACCCCCGCTCCCGCTATCCCCAGTTCAACCGCTCGGCCCTCGCCGGGACGATGAAGGCGGCAGGGATCGGTTACGCGCCGCTGGGCGCCGACCTGGGCGGCCGGCGGGAGTCACAGCCGGATTCGGTCAACACCGCCGTCCCGGACGGAGCGTTTCGCGGCTACGCCGATCACATGGCGACCGACTCCTTCCGGGCGGGCCTCGAGATGCTCGAGTCCCTGGCGCTGGAGCGCCGCACGGCCGTGATGTGCGCGGAGGGCGACTGGCGCCACTGCCACCGCCGGCTGCTGGCGGACGTGCTGACGGTCAGGGGCTGGCGCGTCCTTCACCTGGGGCCAGACGGATCGCTGACGCCACATGAGATGACGGAGTCAGCCGTGGCCGAGGGCGGCCGGGTCACCTATCCAGAGCCTCAGACCTCGCTCGGGATCTAATCGAGCCGGCAGAGCGGCAGCGGATTCGACTCGCTGCTCAACCGGCACTGCGGGCCCCCGGCGCCCCGCGGGCCGGAAGCGCAATTCACCGGTCCCGGCGCCGGGAAGTCGTAGCGGTTGATGATCAGGTGGCTGAAGAACAGCACTGGACCCTTGCCCTGGGCCTTGTAGATCCTCGCGCCGATCGTCCCGTCGAAGGAGGTGAAGGCCCAGGAAGTGTGAAAGGCATAGCGGTTCGGCTTGTGCTTCGTCTGTCCGGGCCTCCCCTCCCGAAACGTCGCCTGCGCAGGGAAGGAGCCGGTGAGCGCGTCCGACGCGGCCAGACCCTCCCGGGTCGAGCAGAAGGCGAAATCCATCCCCTGGAAGTTCACCGCGATCAGCCTGCGCGGAGTGAACTTGCCCCGTCCGTGCTGATCCTTGAAGACGACGTCCAGCCGCAGCAGGCCACCGGGCTCCGGCTGTGAGGGAAGCGCGATCGCCGGCACGGTGCCCTCAAAGTGGCGAAGCTGGCTTGCCGCCAGAACGGGCGCTGGCAGCACCATGGCAAGGGCCGTCACACCGATGGCGATTACGCGTCTCATGTCCCTACAACACCTCCGGCGCTCCCGCGGAGCGGCTGGTCCAGGCCATATGAGGTCAGGCGGAAAGCCCGGCGGCCTCCATCGCGTCGCTGCGCTCCGTGAACTCGTCGAGCCTGGTGATCAAACGGTGCTCCAGCGTGACGACCATGTAGAGCCGGCCGTCCACCGTGCCGCGACCGGCCTTTCGCCCTGTAGCGGATCGCCAGCGTCACGAAGACGCGGCGTCCCCCAGGTCCGTGGCGTCCTCGAGGCGGACCCGGTAGTCATCGGCCCAGGTTCTCCCAGTAAGAATCGAACGCGCGGCCGAAGGCATCCCCGAAGCGTCGGACGATCTCGACGTCCTCCCGGGACATGGGTGGGACTAGTCGGAGCCGGGCGTCCAGAGGGCGCCCTTCTCCTCCTGCTCCTTCTCAGGAGTCCAGATCTCCTCGCGGGCCTTCGCCTGCTCCAACGGGATCGGCTTGGACTCCTCGGCGATCAGCTCCAGGGCTCGGCGCATCCGCAGGTCATCCTTGAGGAGCTCCTCGCGCCCTGACTCGCGGATGTCCTTGAGCGCGTCCTCCGGCTCGGGGTGCCCGTGGTCCTCGTGGCCCGGCGGGATCTGCAGTGCCTCCAGCATGTCGTCCTCGGTGATCTCGATCCCCTGGGCCTCCGCGACGGCCTCCAGGACGGCCTCGCGCTTCAGCGCCTGCTCGGCGTCGGGACGGGCCTCCTTGGTCATCTCCTCGCGCGTTTTCCCCTGTATTTGCAGGTAGTTCTCAGGGTCCATTCCCTGGCGCTCGAGGGAGCGCTCCACCCGGCGCCACATCTCCGCGGCCCGCGCGTCGACCACCGGTTCCGGTAGGAGGACCTTGGCGTTGGCGACCGCCGCGTCGAGGGCGGCCTGCTGGAAGCGCTCCGCGATCTGCCGGTCGAGAATCTCGCTGATCTGCCCGCCGATGTGCTCGCGGAGCTCGGCGAGCGTGTCGAACTCCGAGGCCTCGGCGGCGAAGTCGTCGTTCAGCTCCGGCAGCTCCTTCTCGCGGACCTCCTTGACGGTGACGTCGAACTCGGGGGTCCTGCCGGCGACCTCCTCGGCCGGGTAGTCCTCGGGGAACGGCACCGTCGCCTGGCGCTGATCGCCGGCCCTCGCGCCGACGAGCGCCTTCTCCAGCTCTGGGAGGACACGGCCCTCCCCCAGCTCGAGCAGATAGTCCTTGGCGGTACCGCCCTCGAACGGCTCACCGTCGATCTTGCCCTCGTAGTCGATCAGGACGACGTCGCCGTCCTTCGCCTCCCGGTCCACCGGGTTGAGCCGGGCGAAGCCCTCACGAAGCCGGTTGATCTCGGTCTCGACCGCCTCCTCGGGCACCTCCGGGTCCTCCCGGCCGACCTCGAGGCCCTTGTACTCGCCGAGCTCCGCGCGGGGCCGCACGGCGACCTCGATGGAGAACCGCAGCGGCTTGCCCTCGTCCGGGAGGTCGGAGAGGTCGAGCTTCGGGTCCCCGACCGGGTTGACGCCCGAGTCGAGCATCGCGCGCTCGTACCAGTCGCCGAGCGATGACTCGAGCGCCTGGGTGAGCACCGCCTCGCGACCGAGGCGCTGGACGACCATCTCGGGCGGCACCTTGCCCTTGCGGAAGCCGGGCAGCTTCATGTCCTCGCCGAGTTGCCGGGCCGTGCGGTTGATGCTGCCCTCGACGTCCTTGGGGTCGACGTCGACGTCGACGCGGACCCGCGAGTCGGGAAGCTCCTTTACGGTCGTCTCCATGGAGAAGACCTTAGACACCGGCACCCGCCAGCGGCTCGGCGCCTGGCTCTACACGGGCGCGCCGGGACGCCTCCTCTCCTTCTCCATCGACCTGGGCCTGTCGATTGCGGCGCTCGGCCTCTACGGGGCGAAGCGGGCCTGGGAGCGACTCAGCTCGATCCCTCGGTCTTGATGCGCTCCTCCAGCCGGGCGCCCTGACCGGCAGCGGCGGCGCGGGCAGCGCGGGCGTCGCTCAGGGGGACACCGCGCGAGTCCGCGAGGTCCATCAGGCGCTGGCGCTCGGTGTCCTGCCTCGCCCACTCCAGGAAGAGCCAGGCGAGCACCCCGAGCGTGACGAAGGTCCCCTCCACCATCATGATCACGCCGGCGATGCTCTGGTCGGTCACCGCCGAGAGGTGCCAGGTCGCCTCGCCTCGCGCGTAGTCGGGATAGAAGACCGTGTTCGACCACATGAAGATGTTGCCCAGCACGATGCCGACGAAGCGGACGCCGATCACGTAGCCGATCTTCGCCGGGATCCCGAACCACCTCGGTTGGGGAAGCGGCCCGACCAGCGGCATCCACATCAGGATGCCGAAGCCGATGAAGCAGGTGTGCTGGAGCGCGTGAAGCGCGCTGTGCTCGGTCGCCGCCTGGTAGAGGAACGGCGCGTGCCACACGTAGAGGTCCACCGCCCAGAGCGGCAGGGCGACCAGCGGATGCGCGAGGTGGCGCAGCCAGCCGACCCAGCGGTTCGCGAGCAGCGGCTGCAGGATCGGCCCGGTCAGGCCGAGGACGATGAGCAGCGCCCCGAGGTCGCCCATCAGCAGGTGCTGGATCATGTGGACGAAGACGAGCTCGTCGTCGATCCGCCCCAGCGGAGAGACGAAGGCGATCGCGATCAGGGTCAGGCCGGACGCGAAGCAGACGATCCGCCAGGTGGGCACTGGCCGGTGATCCTGGGCCAGGTTGATGGTGCGCAACGAGTAGGCGGTCGCGACCAGCGTGAGGACCGCGACCTGGAGCGGCTCGAAAACCGGGCCGCCGACGTGCGCGAAAGGCGGCGTCACCGGGCTCAGGTTAGAGCCAGTCGATCCTTCTGAAGAAGCCGACCAGCGCGGCGACGCAGAGCGCCATCACCGCGAGGCAGAGCGGATAGCCGATCCGCCAGTGCAGCTCCGGCATGTGATCGAAGTTCATGCCGTATACCGAGGCGATGAAGGTGGGCACGGCGACGATGCCCGCGATCGCCGAGATCCTCTTCACCACCTCGTTCTGGTTGACGCTGACCAGAGCGAGGTTGGCTTGAAGCACGCTGGTGAGCAGCTCCCGCTGGCCGCTCACCTGCTCGTCGACCCGCCGGGCGTGATCGGCGACGTCGCGGAAATAGCTCACCAGTTCATCCGGAATGCGCTCGTAGCCACCCTGCTCGAGTGTGCCCAGCGGTGAGAGCAGCGGCCAGACGGCGCGATGGAACTCGATCACCTCGCGCTTCAGGTTGTAGATGCGGGCGGTGGGAGCCGGGATGTCGTCGTCGAAGACGTCCTTCTCGACCTCCTCGACGTCCTCCTCGATCGAGTCGACCACCGGGATGTAGTCGTCGACGACCTTGTCGAGCACCGCCCAGATGGCCGAGGCGGCGCCGAGCTTGAGCAGGTCCGGCCGGGCCTCGAGCCGCTGGCGCGCGGTGGCCAGTTCGCTGCCGGGGCCGTGCCGGACGCTGATCACGTACCCGCTGCCGGCGAACATCGAGATCTCCCCGAAGTGGACCTCCTCCCGATCCTCGTGGTAGTGGGCGGTCTTCAGCACGATGAAGGCGTCCTCGCCGTACTCCTCGATCTTCGGCCGCTGGTGCGCTTGCTGCGCATCCTCGACGGCGAGCTCGTGCAGCCCGAAGAGGCTCTGGAGCTGCTCCAGGTGCCCCGGGTCCGGCTCGTGCAGCCCAATCCAGATGAACTCGCCCGTGCCCGCGGCGCTTCTGAGCTCCGCGGCGCGCTTCGGGGTGAGCGCCTCATCGTGCTGACGCACGCCATCCTTGTAGTGGGCGCTGTCGACGATCATCGCGGGGCTCCGCGTCCCCATTCCGTCCCCGGGGCCGCCCTCCTGCCCTTGGGCGGCCGCGGTCAGTCGTCGCGCTCGGGCGGGACCCAGGCGGCGTCCATGTCCACCCGCCTGCCCCTGAAAGGGACCCCCTCGGCCTCGAGCAGACGGCGCTGCTCGTCGCCCTTGGCGAGGGAGCCGTCGGATCGGACGATGCGCTGCCAAGGAACGTCGGGGTCGTGGCAGGCGGAAAGTACCTGCCCTGCGAACCGCGGCGCCCCGGGGCTGAGGTCGCCGTAGGTGGTGACGAAGCCCGCCGGGACGCTGCGGATGCGGTCGAGGACCCGCTTCGCCTGCGGCGAGCTCAGCCCAGTCGCCACGCCACCCAGGCTCCCGCCGCCGCCGCGGGCAGCGCCGCGGCGATTCCACGGATCCCGGCGGTTCGCTCGTTCGTACGCAGCGCGACCGCGAAGGCTGCGGCGTCCCCGGCATCGGCGGCGGCATTGGCGAGGGTGGCGATCCGCAGTCTGACCGGATCGTCGATGGCCGCCAGGGTGACCAGTCCGAGCACCAGGTCCCGGATGCCGGCGATCCGGCCGACCGCGATCGTCGCCGCGCTCGTCTCCGAGAAGCCGAGAGTGCGCAGCGCCGGCTCGGGCGCCGCCAGCAGGCCGAGCCCGATCGCCGCCCTGCCTGCCGATGAGATCAGCGTGAAGGCGCGTACGTCAGCCGCGTCAACCGGTGCCTCGCTCACTCCCGCTCCAGCGACACGGACAGCGACGGCGATCTGGTCAGGGTCTGGAAGACGACGCAGTAGCGCTCTGTAAGGCGCTTGAGGGTCTCGAGGTCCTCCTCGCTCGCGTCGCTCTCGAGCTCGAATCTCAGGCGGATGTCCTTGAAGCCGACCGGTGCCTCTTTCTCCACCGCCATCGTCCCCCGCCAGTCGAGGTCGCCCTCGGCGTGGACCATGCCACTCACGTTCAGCCCCATCGCGGTCGCGACCGACCTCATCGTCACGCCGGCGCACGCGGCCAGGGCCTGCAGGAGCATGTCGCCAGAGCAGGCGAGGGTGCCGTCGCCGCCGGTTCCCGGATGGAGGCCCGCCTTGACGAGCGCCCGCCCGGTCTGGACGGAACAGGCGATGTCCTCGTCGAGGGTCCCTTTTGCCTCGAGCGTGATCCGCGCGGCTTCCGGATCGTCCTCGTAGCGCTCCTTGATCGGTCGCTGCAGCGCGCGCAGCTCGTCACTTGTCATCGGGTCCGCCATGAACCCGAGACTAAAGCCCACCGGCGCCGGCGGGCGAAGCGGCGATACTGGGGACCCGATGTCAGTCGAGGGAACGGCCAGAGGGGACGCCCAGCTCGCAACCGGCGCCGAGTTCGGCGGCTTTCGGATCGAGCGCACGCTCGGGCACGGCGGCATGGGCATCGTCTACCTGGCCCGGGAGCTGCGCCTCGACCGCCTGGTCGCCCTCAAGGTGATCAGGCCCGAGCTCGCCGGAGAGGAGAGCTTCCGCGCCCGATTCCGCTCCGAGTCGCTCACCGCCGCCTCGGTGGAACATCCGCGGGTGGTCACGATCTTCGGGGCCGGGGAGCGCGACGGCCTGCTCTACGTCTCGATGCGCTACGTGGATGGACGCGACCTCGGCCGGCTGATCTCGGCCGATGGGCCACTGACGCCCGAGACAGCCGCGGCCCTGATCGGCCAGGTCGCCGACGGGTTGGACGCGGTGCACGCCGCGGGCCTCGTCCACCGCGACGTCAAGCCCGCCAACGTGATCGTCGAGGGAGGCCTTTCCGACGCCGAATCCACGGCGTTCCTAACCGACTTCGGCCTCGCTAAGGCGATGGCCTCGACCGCGGGCCTGACGGCCACCGGCGAGGTGATCGGAAGCGTCGACTACATGGCGCCCGAGCAGATCGAGGGACGCCGGGTCGACGCGCGCACGGACGTCTATGCGCTCGGCTGCGTCCTCTTCCACGCAGTCGCCGGGAAGGTGCCGTTCCCGGAGCGGGAGACCTCGGCCAAGATGTGGGCGCACCTGAACGAGCCGCCGCCGGCCGGCCCTGCTCGGGTTCTCGATCCCGTCATCCGCCGGGCGATGTCCAAAGACCCCGCCCTTAGGTTTCCGTCCGCGGGAGATCTGGGGCGGGCCGCCGTCGCGGCCACGCGCGGCGAGGCAGTCACCGAGCCTGAGCACGTGGTCGCGTCCGGAGATGCGGCGCCTCTCCCGGAGACGGTGCGTCTCTCCCCGATCCCGACCTGCCGCCAACCGATCCGCTGCCCCACCGAAGGAAACACCGGCGATGGGCCTGGGCGGTGGCGATCCTCGCGGTGATCGCGGCGCTGGGCGTCGGCGCCATGATCGCCGTCCCCAAGCTCTCGGACAGTGGCAGGACGCCGGTGCCGACCGGGATCGCCATCCCGCCCCTCGCCGGTCAGCCCTTGGATGTCGCGCAGCAGCGCCTCGATGCGCTCGGCCTGCAATCGACGGAGGACGGCGGCGGCCTCTTCGGCGTGCTCGTCCCGTCGGACTGGAACGTCTGTCAGACCTCACCAGGGGCGGGCACCCGCGTCCGCAAGGGCTCGATGGTCAGCCTGCTGATCGACCGCCCCGGCGTCTGCTGAGCAGTTCCGTCAGGAGGCGCGGATAGGTTCGGACGCGAGCGGCGGCTGGCGCCGCTCCTCGTCCGAGAGAGGTGGATCGTGAAGCTGGTGATCGGCATCGTGCGGCCCGAGAAGGCCAACGACGTGCTCGAGGCGCTCTACCGCGCCGAGGTCAAGGGCGTTTCGATGAGCCGGGTCCAGGGACACGGCGGGGGAGCTCGATCACGTTGAGACCTACCGCGGCACCACGGTGAAGATGGAGCTGGCGGAGAAGGTGCGCTTCGAGATCGCCGTCACGGACCCCTTCGTCGAGCCGACCGTCGCCGCGCTCGGCGAGGGGGCGCGAACCGGCGAGGTCGGCGACGGCAAGATCTTCGTCGTCCCGCTCGAGCGCGCCATCCGTATACGGACCGGCGAATCAGACAACGCCGCGGTGACCCCGGTGGACGGCCAATGAGCGAACTCCTCGCCACCGCTCGCGTCGATACCGGGGACACCGCGTGGATGCTCGCCGCAACGGCCCTCGTCCTGATGATGACACCGGCGCTCGGCCTCTTCTACGCCGGGCTGGTGCGGGCGAAGAACACCCTCAACACCTTCATGATGTGCATCGCCGCGATCGCCATCGCCACGGTGATGTGGGCGCTGATCGGGTACTCGCTCGCGTTCGACGGCAGCGGCCCGATCATCGGGGGCCTCAACTATGTCGGGCTGCATGACGTCACCTTCGCGCCGCGAGAGGGCAGCACCATCCCCCACCTCCTCTTCATGGCCTTCCAGGCGACCTTCTGCATCATCACCGTCGCCCTCGTCTCCGGTGCGGTGGTCGAGCGCATGCGATTCGGAGCGTTCATGGTCTTCGCGGCACTCTGGTCGGTGCTCGTCTACTCGGTGCTCGCCCACTGGTCCTTCGGCGACGGCTGGCTGCACGCCCACGGGATGCTCGACTTCGCCGGAGGGGTACCGGTCGAGATGGGCTCGGGCTTCTCGGCCCTGGCGGCGGCGCTTGTGGTGGGCGCCCGCAAGGACTACGGCCGACAGGCCCTGCTGCCGCACAACGCGGCCTACGTCCTGCTCGGCGCGGGGCTCCTCTGGTTCGGCTGGTTCGGCTTCAACGGCGGCAGTGGCTTCAACACCGGCGCCAACAGCGTCCTCGCCTTCACCAACACCCTGCTCTGCCCGGCCTGCACGCTGGTCGTCTGGTTCATGCTCGATTTGGTCAGGGGCCGCAAGGTGACGGCGATCGGCGCCGCGACGGCGATCATCGTCGGCTGCGTGGGGATCACACCGGCGGGCGGGTATGTGAGCCCCGGCTGGGCGATGGCGCTCGGCGCGCTTGCGGCACTGCCCAGCTACGCGGTCATCGTGCTGCGACCGCGGACGCGCGTCGACGAGACGCTCGATGTTCTCGCCGCACACGGCATCGCCGGCTTCACCGGGATCCTCTTCATCGGCTTCTTCGCCCAGCTCTCCTGGAACGGCGCCTCCAACGGGCTCCTGTATGGAGACGCGGGCCAGCTCGGCTGGCAGGCGCTGGCGGCCATCTCGGCGCCCGTCTATGCCTTCGCCGCGACCTTCCTGCTGCTCAAGGCGATCGGATTGGTGGTGCCGCTCCGCGCCACCGAGCGGGAGGAGGCGCTCGGAATGGACGTCGTTCAGCACGGCGAGGACGCGTACGCCTCGGGAGAGGGCGCGATCCTCGTCACCCCCGAGGCGGGCGAGGAGGTTCCCGTCGCGGTCGCGCAGCCCTAGCGGTCGCACGGATCCTCCAGCGGCGTCTGCCGCCGCCTAGCCGACCCGGACGACCGCCGGAGGACGCCACAGCCCTGTCCGGGCCGCCTTGCTCGGGCCGTAGAGCCGCAGATTGAGGCGGAATCCTGCCGTTGGTGCGGGTAGCCAGTTGACGCCGGGGCCGCTGGGAGGGTCGTGCTGGATCGCGATGGCGATCGAGCCGTCGGGCTGCCTGAGGAGCGGCGGGTGGCTCGGGCCGATCGAGTAGCGGTTGATCGCATTGGCGACCAGGTATCCGTCGCTGTCGTACATGGTCAGGGACCAGAAGTACCGCGCCGGCGGCGCCTGGCCGGGCGGGAAGACGAGGAGGTAACGGTTGGCGCCGTTGTAGAGCGCCCCCGTGGCGTCGGTGATGCCCGTCGGATAGATCGCCTCCTTGGGCGTGTTGGCCCCGAGCCCCACCACCGCGATCTGGGCCCGGTAGAGGTAGTCGGTGCCGTAGTCGCCGATGCTCGACTTGGGCAGCAGCCAGCCCGAGCTCTGCAGGGCCTGGGTGAAGATCATCAGCCGCGTGGAGCCGGGCAGTGAGGCGGCTTCCTGAGCCACGCCGTCGTAGAGCGCGGCGAGCACGTCGGCAGGCAGGCCCGCCCGGTCCGGCGAGAGGCCGGGGCCGATGCCAAGCGGACGGAGCTGGGAGAGCAGAGGCGCATCGCGCTTCGGAGGCGGATTCCGCTTGAGCGCGGAGTCGAGCGCCGCGATGAAGCCCGGGCCGTCCGTCGGCGTCGTGTAGTCCCGCGGGGTACCGGGCTTGCATCCTCTGCTGAACCTCCGGGCCTTGCCGCCGAGGCTGGCGAGCCGGTACCGGGCCATGAGCTTCCGCGCCTTGCGCTGGTCGGCCGGCCCGGTGGCCAGCGTCCTGCCGATCACCCAGACCCGCCGGTACCTCGACTTGATCAGCCGAGTGTGAGAGAGGCGCTTGGCCTTCCCCGGGGCATGGTTCCAGCGGATCTCGAATGCTCCGGCGGCGCCGCCGTCCTTGCGCGCCCCGCGGATGTCGATCACGTTCGTGTACGGGTCGAGCAGCTCGAAGCTGTAGTAGCGCTTGCCCATGCCCGGATGGCTGAGAACGATCGGGCCGCGGGCGAGATCGAGGTGCGCGATCGAGTAGAGCGTGTCGGTGTTGGGCGCGACGACGGTGCGGTCGCTTGCCGTCGCGAAGCCGGCCGCATTGGAGAAGGAGTTGACTGGCGCGTTGCCCCTGCCGTCCGGACAGCGGACGCTCGTCTCCTCCGCCCTGACGCGGAGGAATTCGAGGAGCGGCAACCCGTAGTCGTAGGCCTGCTTGCCCAGCGATCTCGCTTGGTCCGCGCTCAAAGCCGCGGAGCGTGCGACGGGCGAAGCGCCCGCGCCGGACGTCACGACGCCCGCCATGAACGCACTCACCAGGAGGATCGTTGCTGTCCGGCGGCGCTTCATCGAACCTGCAGGGAGATCTCCGCCTGAGCCACTGCCCCGGCAACGCTATCGCAGCGCCGGCGGCGATCCGTCCTGACCAAGGAGAAAGCTGCGGGCGCGGGATTACGCGCGCTCCCTCGGTTAGTGGTTCAATGAAGGCAGCCGGATGAAGCAGATAGAGACGTTCATGCGTGCAAGCAAACACCGTAGGGCGAGTATTCCGTTGGCGTCAGCGCTCGGCCTTGCCGTTTTGCTTGTCTTCACCGCCGCCGCTTCGGCCCGCGTCCTGCGCGTGGCCCAGAGCCATTGGCCGGGCGCTGCCGCTGCCCAGTTCAACTCGATCCAGGCCGCGGTCGACGCCGCCCGCCCCGGGGACTGGATCCTGATCGCGCCGGGCGATTACCACGAGCGCGGCGACTACACGACTCACAAGCCGACCGATGAGGCTGGCGCCGGCGTCCTCATCACGACGCCCCACCTCCACCTGCGCGGCCTCGACCGCAATGGGGTCGTCGTCGACGGGACCAAGCCGGGCTCGCCGAAGTGCTCGTCGGCCGCTGCCGATCAGGACTTCGGGCCGGGCGGGCTCGGCCGCAACGGGATCGAGGTCTTCAAGGCGGACGGAGTCACGGTGGAGAACCTCACCGCCTGCAACTTCCTGAGCGGCTCGGGCGGCGGCGGCAACCAGATCTGGTTCAACGGCGGCGACGGCAGCGGCCAGGTCGGCATGGGAGCGTTCCGGGGCGACTACTTGTCGGCGACCTCGACCTTCTACGGCGGCACAGGCGCACCCGCGGGCACCTACGGGATCTTCACCTCGAACTCGCGAGGGCCGGGAGTGATCGATCACTCCTATGCCAGCAACATGAACGACGCCAGCTTCTACATCGGCGCCTGCCCGACTGCAACCAGGTCCTCACCCACTCCCACGCCGAGGGAAGCGCGCTGGGCTATTCGGGCACCAACTCGGGCGGCCATCTGGTGATCAAGCGCTCCGAGTGGGACCTCAACAACACCGGCATCGTCACCAACTCGCAGAACAACGACGACGCCCCCTCGCCGCAGGTGGGCCTGTGCCCCGGCAGCACGACCCGGTCCTGCACGGTCTTCCGAAACAATTACATCCACGACAACAACAACCCCAACGTGCCGAGCGCCGGGAGCGCCTCGCTGGGCCCACCCGGCACCGGCATGGTCGTCTCCGGTGGGCGCTTCGACACGGTCACGCGAAACCGGGTCACGGACAACGGCGCCTGGGGGATCCTGCTCGCGCCGTTCCCGGATGCCACTCCGAACCCGCTCGACACGCCCTCGCACTGCCAGGGCGGCACGCTCAACTTCGTCGTCCCCTGCTACTACGACGATTGGGGCAACGAGGTCTCCAAGAACTCGCTGAGCGGGAACGGGTTCTTCGGCAACCCGACCAACGGGGATCTCGCTGAGATCTCGCAACAGAACGATCCCGGCAACTGCTGGCACGGCAACTTCCATCGCGACCGCACCCCAGTGACCAGCACGCCCGCCGACCTCCAGACCACCCACGAGACCTGCGGGATTCCCAACCAGGGCGCGAGTCTCGCCGACCCGCTGGCGGCGCAGGTGATCTGCGCGACACAAGCCTTCGGACCCTGCCCGCCGCAACCGGGCATGAGCTACCCGCGCCCGACCAACGTTCAGATGCTGCCCCTGCCCAGGCAGCGCTCGATGCCCTGGCCGTTCGCCGGGCTTCCGAAGACGCCGTGGTGCAAGCCCCACCACCGGGGCCGGCGCCACTAGATCCCGCCTCAGCAGGGTCTGGCGACATCCGGTGCGGCCTCAGCCGAGCACCGTCTGGGCTGCATCGGCGATTAGGTCGAGAGGGGACTCAGTGAGCTCCTGAAACCATGCACCGGGCGACAGCGGGACATAGACCGCAAGCCAGCGGCGCAGCATCAGGCCCGTGCTCTCATGACTTTCCTCGCTAGGGCGCGCCCGTGAGTCTGGATGTTGCGGTCGATCGCTCCAGTCGGCGATGTCGCGAAGGCCTGGATCTGGACGCGAGGATGCACCTCGGACGTCCATCTCATCTTGTACTCGTCATCCGCTCCCAGGAACTCGTAGGTGTCCAGGCCGAGAGAAAGCGCGCTCGATCATCCTGCAGGTGAGGACAGTTCCGGGTCCAGCCTTCCTGAATCGCTCGTCGTATCCGGGCTTGAGGAGGTAGTGCCTGCCCTGGCTCTCGAGCGAGAAGTTGAAGGCGAGAGCTCGCCCGTCGACCCGCAGGAATGCGAGCCTCAGCAGGCCCCGCGACGCGGCCCAGCGCGCAAGCGACGTGTAGAAGCCCAGCGTTTGCGGGTCGGATGCGATCGCCGTACCGCGCCGCCCCTTCCAGCTGGACGCCTCGACTTCGAATCCCTCGGCGAGCAGATCGTCCAGCCGTTCGGTGCCCGATTCGATCTCGAGCGAGACCTCTCCTATCTCGGCGAGCCGCCTGGAGCCTTGGCGAACGGTATGTCGCAGGTTCCCGGAGACGCCCTGCCAATAGGCCTCCCAATCACCACGGACCTCGAGGTAGGGGGAGCGCCAGCTCGTTCGCTCGACGAGGCGGTAGTAGCCGCCGAGCTCCCGAAGCTCCTGTGCGGCCGCGCCCTCGCCGTCGAGGAACGAGAGATCCAGCCGCCGCGGGTGCAGGGACTGGATGCCGGCCACGATCGCGCGCAGGGCCGATCGGTCCGCCACCGCCGGTTCGTAGAGAGGGGTGTGCCAGTTTGCCGGCGAGGAGAGCACGCTCCCCTTTTTACGGAGCGGTAGCACTCCGACCAGGCGGCCCGTGCGGCGCACCGCGAGAATCACGAGCCGTCCGGCACCGAACGCACCCCACCATGCGCTCAACCAACCGGGCCAAAGAAAGGGTGCGAGATCGGCCTCGCCGGCGAGGTCATCCCACTCCTCGGCGATCGATCCAATCTCGGTGTGAATCTCGAGTTCCGTGGATATTCCCCCTCGTCGCACGCATTGTCCCGGATCAGGCCACCGAGACACAGATAGGGTCGACCTCCGAGCACGACGCGTCATCCTGACGCGCGAGCGGCAGTCAGACTTCCCCCGGCCGAGCGAGAGAATGGTCATTTGAAAGGGCACTCCTAGGCCTGCACCCTCCCCTATCGCTTACGAGGCGTTTAGGGCCGACTCGGATAGTCGCTGGGCGGGCGCCTGCTCCGCATGAGGCACCTTCAAGTTGCCCCAATGGAGGGAGCTGCTATGCGGGCGATATCGGAGGAGTTTTCGGAGTAGGCGATGTCGGAGGAGAACGTGCAGATCGTGCGGCGAGGGTTCGAGGCTTGGAATCGGCGCGATGCTGCAGCGGGGCGCAAGTTCGTCGCTCCCGATATCGAGTGGAAATCCTCCACCATTGGGGTGATCGAGAGAGGACTCGACGGATTCGTCAATGCGGCTCGGGCCCTTTGGAAAGTTAGGGATGACTTCTGGTTCCAGGAAACCGAGATCCGCGATTGGGGCGACAACGTCCTCTGGCTTGGCCATGCGGATGCGAAGCGCAGCAACGGCCAAGTTGTCCTCGACCAGGAGTTCGCCGTCTACTTCACCATCAGGGCCGGAACGATCAGTCGCATGCAGTCTTATCTGTCCTACGTGCAAGCCTTCAGAGCCGCCGGACTGTCGAAGTGGGCCAAGCATCACGCCTGATTCCTTCGGCGGGCGCCGGCGGTCATTCGGCGGTCTTGCGAGCGGGCAGTTCTGGGTCGGCACCCTCCCCTATCGCTTACGAGGCGTTTAGGGCCGACTCGGATAGTCACTGAGCGGGCGCCTGCTCCGCATGAGGCGCCTTCAACCGCCCCCCAATGGAAGGAGCTGCCATGCGCAGATTCATCGTGGCCGCAATCGCCTCCCTCGTCGTTTCCGCCTTCGCGGCGGTCCCGGCGGGCGCTACCTCGACCGGCAACAGAGGCCAGCCGAATCAGAATTGCGAAACCTCGAGTTCGGCGCCTCCGGGCTTCGGCACCGCCGGCTTCGCGAACGCTCAGTCCCACTACGCGGCTGGCGGCGCGAACGGCAACCCTAAGGCCGTCTCGCAGTACGACGTTGCCTGCTTCCAGTTGAGCAGCCACTAAGGGCGAGTGATCGGGATGGGCCGGGCACGCTGGTCCGGCCCGTCCCCAATACAGAACTCAGGGACAGCCTCGAGCTTCGCTCAGGGCAAGCTCGAAGCAGCTGCGCTCTCGGGTAGCGCTTTGGACGAGAAGCGGCGTTCCCTTACGAATCGCTTGAACCGGCGGCATTAGCTTCTCGGCATGCAGATCACTCGCGCCTTGTCAGCGCCGTTTCGGGCTGCGGGAAGACTGGTGACCGGGCTTGCCAGGCGTCTGACGAAACGCGCCTAGCGGTTGCGTTTGGCCGATAGGCGCTGCTTCGCATGGAAAGCGGCGTTTCGCGAGTAGCCGCCAGATACTGCGTGGACGTGTCGGAGGGGAACGTCGAAGTCGTCCGACAGGGCTACGAGCGATTCGCGGCCACACGTGAATTCGCGACGGACCTCGCCACAGACGACTTCGTGTGGGACATGTCGAACTTCCACGGCTGGCCCGAGCAGCAGGTGTACGAAGGCGTCGCCGGAGCGGCAGCCTTTCTCAGCGACTGGATGGAAGCGTGGGAGGACTGGGAGTTCGAGCTGGAAGCCCTCCACGACGCGGGAAACAAGGTCGTTGCTCTTGTTCGCCAGCGTGGAACGTCGAAAGCGGCCGGGATGCCCGTTGAAATGTCCTTCGCCCAGGTCTTCACGCTCCACGATGGCAAGCAGTCCCGGATGGAGATGTACTCGGACCGGGACGAGGCCCTCGAAGCCGCCGGGCTGTCGGAGTAGCCGCACCTCGGGGTCCCATCCGGCAGTTCGGCTCCCGGCCGTAACCAACGGCAGCTGGACGCCGTTTACCAAGGTGTGTTCTGATGATCGGAGGCATTTGATGAAACTAAGAGTCCCCAGGATCGGGCTGTGGGCCGGATTGCTTTGCGGAGCATTGGCTCTCGCTCTGCTGGCGTTTGCAGCGCCAGCGCGAGCGCATGTGCCGTTCTGCCAAGAGACAGTGAATCCTCACGGGCAGACCGTGCCGCCCGCAGGATCCACCACGCTGCCAGGCCCAAAGGGTGGCATAAACGATGACGGCTTCTACCTGGTCGGCACCGACGTCGGCACCGACGTGACCCTGCAAGACACCGACGGAAATGTCTTTGGAGTCTTTCCGAGCGGCACCAGGATGAAGTACACGGAGGCCAACGGTGCCACGCCCTCGGTGAAGAAGATCGGCAGTGACAACGGTCAGGCCGGTGCGGTCGACTTCCACATCACCGGGACTGGCGACCTCGAGGTGGTCTCGGTCGACGGAACCACCGCAACATGCCCGGTTCCCCCGCCGCCGAAGTAGTAAGCAGGTCGAGTTGCAGAAGGGCCGGGCTCGCCGCGTGCGGGCCTTGGCCCCTGCCGCCGGTGTTGGATTCGCGGGACCGTGCTCCTCGACACACGCCTAGCCTCACCCGAAGCGGCGATCGGAACGCGTCCGGGTTGAACTCGGGCAAGGCCAAGGCCACTCCCACGATCGCCGTGGTCAGGATCAGCTTCAGCTTCATGGTGGCTCCTCTCGACCCAAGTCCCTGGTGGTTCGTGGTCTACCACTCCGAACGGGCGGTTCAAGCTCGCCAGGACTCGCCGAACAGGTCGGGAAGGGAAGCGCGGCGCCTACCCACGCCGGAGAAACTCATGGAGGGGACGCCAACCGCTCGCTCGCGTGTAGTCGACGGTGCTTCGCCCATTCCGCGGTGACCGCCTCGACGAGCTGTTGCTCAAAGTCAAAAAAGCGAACGGCCCCCGGAGGGACCGCTCGCTTCCAGACATACGGAGGGGGGCGCGCACTCACGGGGGTGTCATCGCGCCCCCTCTGCGGAGATAACGATTCGCTCTAGCTTCAGCTTGCGTTCGGACGCTGAGGACCTACATCCGCTTTGCATGGAAAGCGGCACTCCGCCGCGAGATACTGGACGGCAATGTCGGAGGAGAAGGTCAAGACCGTCCTCGACACGACCGCGGCCTTCAACCGTGCCGACTTGGTTACCTGGTCCGAGTATTGGACGCACGACATCGACCACCAGCCGTCCGGTTCAGCGGCTTGCCTGTTAACCGAATTGGGTACTCGTCAGCCTGGAGGACTTGCCTTTGCCGCCGGCTGCGAGGCAGGAACGAACTGCGCCCGCCGACCGAAGCGGTGTGCCCAACGTCTGATCGGCTGCTCGAGGTAGCGCCCCGAGACATAGCCGTAGCCCACGCTCAACGGAAGCACCATGGCGGCAAGTGCCACGAAGGTGCCGAGGCTGCCGTTCGCGTCGACGAGCTGATACTGGCCCGGGATCTCGATCGAGTGTTCGAAGAGCAGACGGACCGCATAGGTGATGACCACCAGATGGATCAGGAAGATGCCATAGCTGATGTCACCCAGTCGGCGAGCGAGCGGGTGTGAGAATGGCCACTGCCATCTCATCCGCCCCAGGGCCGTGGCGATCATCAGCGTGGTTAATGATGCGGTGAAGCCCAGCGCGATGATCGGCGACTGCTTGGCAACCAGGCTCGTGCCCGATGTGCCGTGAGCCAACACGAAGCAGAATGCCGCCAGCGAGACCAATGCGGCGAACTGGACCTGCCCCGCCAGGCGGGCGTGCTGCTCGGGCACCATGCGCTCACGAAGGCGAACGTAGGCCCAGGCACCGGTCATCCCGGCCGCAAATGAGAATGCGTAGAAGGGAAACTGCAAGGAGCCGAACAGCTGCAGACGAACTGAGGTCTCGGGCGATGGGTGTCCGAGGAGAGCTTCAGTCGTAGACCAGTGGATCAGCGCCTCCCGCCATACGACCGTGATCGCGGCTGCTATCAGGAGGCCCAGCACGGGCCGCCGGAAGTACCAGGCGGCGATCAATGGGAGGACGACGTAGAAGGTGACCTCGAGGGACAAGGTCCACAGCGCAGGGTCGCTCCCGAAGCCGACAGGTCCGACGTTGTGGACGAGGCCGGCCGGCATCTGAAGGAATGCTGCGTGAATGGCAACGTTGTCGAGGCCCGGAACCGATATCGGCGGGTTCACGGTGATGACCCTCGTCAGGACCACCAGGATCGCAAGTAAGGCCCAATAGGCGGGCACTAATCTCGCTGCGCGCCGCACCGCGTATGACGGGACACTGCCAAATTCGCCTCGGCGGGCGACCGTCGGCAGGAATACAACGAAGCCGCTGATGATGAACAGGACTTCGACGAAATGGCTCAGCGTCCCATCGACCAGCTGACCGAACCAGTTCGAGCCCGCGACTGCGAGCGCGCCGGAGCGGCCAAGCAGATGCAGCAAGACGATTCCGAGGATCGCATAAGCGCGGTAGCCGTCGAATGCCGGAACGACGGGGATGCCGTGAGCGGCCCGGTCTTCCTTGCCTGGGTCGACGATCCCTGGCGCGGATTGCCCGACGTTCGAGTCTGGCGAGGTGCTTGGAGACGAAACGGTTCCCACCATCCTGTTTGGCCCCTCGAGGGGATACACCCTACGTCGCGCACCTGTCGCGCGACTCCCCATGGCCGCCGCCGCTCGCGGGATACTGCGTGGGCGATGTCGCAGGAGAATGTCGATCGGTTTCGGGCGGGCATTGAGGCCTACAACCGCGGCGACATCGAGCGCTGGTTGGAGGACTTTCACCCGGATGCGGTCGTCGAGCCTCAGATCGCTGCGCTGGAGGGCGACTACTCAGGGCTCGACGACCTGAGGCGGTTATTCGCTGACATCGCGGACTCCTGGGAGGTGTTCGAGTTTCACTTCCCCGATGTGCGCGCTCTCGCAGACCGGGTGCTGGCGCTGGGGACGCTCCGCATGATCGGGAAGAGGGAGCGGGATCGAGCAGGAGATTTCCGTGGCGTTCCTGGTGACCTACCGGGATGGGCTGTGCACCCATGTCAAGGATTACGGCGAGTGGGGTCAAGCTCTCGAGGCCGTCGGGCTGTCGGAGCTGCTTTGGACGAGAAGCGGCGCTTTCGGAAACCAGGTCCCTGGCAAGGATGGAGCCCTGCTCAGCAGGGGTCGCTTGACTCCCGAGCTTCATGAGACCCATAGATGGCCCGCTCAAGCTCGTCGTCGAATTCGACCACCGGCTCGCGGCGCAGCGCCCGCTCCAGGCAGACCATTGCAGTGACGCTGCCGGCAGCTGCCTTGCTCGAGAGCAGTTCGAGGACTTCCTCGCGGGTCAGGATCTCAGGGCTGGGTTTTTTGGCTCTATCCGTCATTCCGTGAAATTCCCTTTTTTTCGCAAGGAGCCATTCGGCGGTCTTTTGAAACGGCACTCCTAGACCTGCACCCTCCCCTATCGCTTACGAGGCGTTTAGGGCCGGCTCGGATAGTCGCTAGGCGGGCGCCTGCTCCGCATGAGGCGCCTTCAACAAGTGGAAGACTCGGGTTACCGGCAGGCGAAGGGGGCGGCCCCTGGGGCTAGTCCTACAGCGACGGGCCGCCCTCAATACCAACGCGCAGCCAAAGGAGGATTTCACGTCAATTAGAGGGGCAGCCGGTTCACCTAGCTCCAGCGCCCGTCGTAAATCGCACCGAGGCGATCACTGATCCAATGCCAGATTGCGACGAGGCAACCGGATGGATCATCCTCGACTTTGAGGAACTGAGCTTCATGGACTCGACGGGTCTCAACGCGTTGCTTGAGACACGACGACGAGCAAGTCGACAACGGCGACCGTCTCCGGTTCGTTCCGTCAAGGCATGGCCAGGTCAAAAAGCTCTTGTCGATCACGGGGACGAGCGAGACACTTTCCTACAGAGGTTGAAGGTCGCGCCTTTGGTTTCGTGAATCTCTGACGCGTTGGACGGGTCCCGATGACAGGCTGGCACGGACGCCGCGTTCGAGCCCCTCCCTGGTTACATCCGCAGCTTCTCAAGCCCGGCGCTGCCGCCCTTGAGCACGTCGAGGTCGCACGGCACGTCCGCTCCGCCGGTGTTTTTTCGACGAGACCTGGATGGATGGCTCGAAACCACATTCGCGAGACGCTTGTGGCACGCACCGCGAGAGTGTCATCAGCCGCTTCGCAGCAGATCTCGGAGCCGCTGGTACTTGAGGCGCAGGATGGGACGCTCGACCAAGTAGTAGCTGACGGCGGCGACCGCAATCGAAAGGATCGCGGTTGGGAACAGCGCCCAAACGAAGGGGAGATCCGTTCCCAGTGGGCCGAACTTGTTGGCGATCGCGAAGTGCCAGAGGAAGATGCCGTAGGAGATCAGGCCGATCCAGGCGAGCTGCGGATTGGCCAGGATCCGGCGTGGCAATCCTCCCTTTCGGTCGCCGAACACGGCCGGTAACAGCAAGAGGAAGGCGACCAGGCCGAAGATGAGATGGTGAATGACCTGCTGCGCCTTGCTCAGGGCGTACGGGTCAAGGGGCAGCCAGAGAGACAGCGCCAGGAAGGCGACGATCGCGCACAGCCAGAAGGCCAGCGGACTCGATTCCACGGCCCTGACCAACCACGGCTTCCTGTCGCTGCCTTCCAGCGCGACCGAAGCAATTGCAAGCCCCATTCCGAGACTGAACCAGTACCACGAGCCGGCCGCCGTGCTGCTGAGCCAAAGCGAGCGCCCCCCCACCGGAACGAGCACGAACATGAACAGCAGGGAAGCGGCCCCGAGCACGGCGAGGATGCCGATCTCGAGACGGATCCAAGTGTGGAGCGCGACGCGTCCGGTGAGGCGACCCATTGCCAGCGCGTAGAGCGGCAGGGCCGCATAGAAGGTCAGCTCGACCACCAGACTCCAGGTTTGGGCGAGCCCGCAATCGGTGAATCCGTAGCAGACCGGCCCCCCCAGGACGGGCAGGGTGAAGAACAGGCCGTACTGCGGGACTGGGTTGCCTCCGCTGACTCCGGTGAATCCGGGCAGAATCGTCAGAACGGTCAGGACCACCCAGTAGGCGGGGAAGATCCGAAGGAAGCGGCGCTTGGCGTAGTCGACGACGGCAGGGGCATTCGCGCCTCCGCCCCGGGCCGCGATGAAGGGGCGGGAGAGGAGAAAGCCCGAGATCAAGAAGAAGATCGTGACTCCAATCTGCGCGTGGGTGACGATGCGCGAGAGCGGGTCCGGTAGCTGCGAGCCCCCGGGAACGTGATCCAAGAGCACAGCGAGGACGGCTATCGCCCGCAGGCCGTCGAATAGGGGAAACCGCGGATGCCGCGGGGAGGAGCGACGGCGTCGGGAACCGTGGAGCCCTCGGCACGGGTGACCCGGAGAGAGCCGGCATCGTCCGCCTGAGCCGGAGGGTGGGCTACCTCCACGAGGCGAATCGTAGACAAGTGTCGCCTCGCCGCCCTCTTGAACCCGACCTCGTTCAAGTTCGCGCAGTTCGTCCTCGATCCGGCAGGAGCGCTCAAGCAGATGATGCTCGCGGGCATCGAGACGCCATCCTGGCCCGACATCGGCCAGGATCGCCCGCCACAGGCTCTTGCCGGCGCTTCGGAGACGCTCCGGTGGTGTCGCCTTATCGCTCACTGCAACTCAAGCGTTTGAGCATTAGTCGGGGGTGGGGCTGCCCAGCGCGGTCTGCACGCTTACAGCGTGGCGGGCATAACCCTCCCCCGCGAGAGGTAGTCTTCCCGCCGCCATGTCGAGACGGCAGATTGGAATGGTGGTCGTCCTCGTGGGCGTTGTGGCCGCGCTAATCGCCGCGTTGGCAAATCCACTCGGGATCGGGCACGCAGGCTTTGGCTGGAAGCAGGCTGTACTGCTCGCCATTGGGCTTTTCCTGATCATTGGCGGAGGTGTCATGGCGCTTCGCTCGCCCAACAGCGGAACCGGAGCTCCACCCACCCAATAGAGGGCGCCACGGCGCGGTAGTTGCACCCCAGGTCGGTCACCGATTCCCTCCCCTTCCCCCCGCCGCGAGATACTGGCGTGGGCGATGAAGGTCGAGCTGCTCTACTTCGATGGCTGTCCGAGCTACGAGACACTGCTCCCGCGGCTGAAAGCACTCTTGGAGCGCGAAGGGATCGAGCACGAGGTCGAGTTGCGGCGCGTCGAGTCCGTCGAGGCCGCCGAGCAGGAGCGGTTTCTCGGGTCGCCTACGGTCCGCATCGATGGAGTCGATGTCGATCCCGGCGCAGCCACTCGGTCTGACTTCGGCCTGAAATGCCGCCTCTACCGCAGTGACGAGGCCACCTCTGGCGCACCGCCCGAGCAGTGGATCGTCGAGGCCCTGCATGCGGCCGCCGGGCTGTCGGAGTAGACGATGTCGCAGGAGAACGTCGATCGGTTTCTGGAGGTCAATGAGGCCTTCAACCGGGGTGACGTCGAGCGCTGGTTGGAGACCTTCCACCCAGACGCCATCTTCGAGCCTCAGGTCGCCGCGCTGGAGGGCGACTACACAGGGCACGATGGCCTGAGGCGGTTTTTCGCTGACCTCGCAGAGACGCTTGAGATGTTCGAGCTTCACTGCCCGGACGTGCGCGACCTGGGAGACCGGGTGCTGGGGCTGGGGACGTGGCGATCCATCGGGAAGGGGAGCGGGATCGAGAGCGAGCTTCCCGTGGCGATCGTGGCGACCTTCCAAGACGGCCTGTGCACCCATTTCAAGGACTACGGCGAGTGGGGCCAAGCTCTCGAAGCCGCCGAGCTGTCGGAGTAGCGCTTTTGACGATAAGCGGCGTTTTGCATGGAAAGCGAGACTTCCCGTGTGGCGCTCGATGCGCACACGATCACTCAAGAAGTGCAGCTACCGCGCGGCCGGGTCGGCCTCGGCCGGAGCGACAGGCCGCTTCTCCGACTCGTGGCGGTTTCGCCTCTGATCGCATGAAGGCAGGCTCAGGGCGTCCACTTCGCGGCCAGCGTGTGGCCGATCCCGGCGTTGAAGGTATTGCCGACGGCCATGCAGAAGAACCGGCTTGGACAGGAGACGTCAGCCAGGCGCGGGGACGGGAGCCCGTTCGTCGGAATCCCCTCGACCTGCCAGCTCGCCCCGTCGAAGCGCTCGGCGATCAGGCCGCTCCCCCAACCGCCGGTGGCCTGGCAGAACCGGAGTACCGAGCAGTCGACCGTTGAGAGGCCGCTCCCGGGGAGGGTCATCAGGGGGAAGATCGACCAACTCCCCAACCCGACGCGGCGCGCGGCCATCACCGAGGACTGGCCCTGTGAAGGGGTGGAGGAGCCGACGACCACGCAGACGCCCTGGCCGTCCGGACAGGACACGTCACGGAGCCCGACGCTCTCGGCACCTTCGGGCTTCGGCGCGGCCTGCAGTCCCCAGGCATCGACGCGCCCGAACCAGCGCTCAACGATGGGCGAGGTCACGTTCGCCCCGGTCGACTGACCGACGGCCGTGCACGTGCGTCTCAGCGGACATGAGACGCCGTACAGGCAGGCTGTCGTCCGAACCAGTGGGGTTCGGGGTGGACTGCAGGTGCCAGCCGCTGCCGTCCCAGCGCTCCGCAAGCGTGGCGAAGGTGTTTGCGGTCCGGCCTCGCGTAACCAACCGCGGTGCAGGCCAGGAGCCCAGAGCAGGAAACGTCTTCGAGCGAGCCGAGCACGTCCGGCGGACTCGGCTGGGTCGACCAACTCGTGCCGTTCCAGAGCTCGATTAGGGGGGTTCCCTGGAACGAGCTGCCGACAGCGAAGCATACGCTCGGCTGCGGGCACGAGATGCCGTTCAGCGACCCGAAGCTACTGAGGGTGGTGATCTGCCAGCTCGTGCCGTCCCAGCGCTCGACTACGGGCCGAAAGCTGCCGGGGTTTAGTGATCCATCATCCACCACACCGACGGCGATGCACGAATTCGCCGACGAGCAGTCGACTCCGGACAGGGACGTCCGGGGGCCAGCAGCGTTCGGCGTCGGCGTGACGTTCCAGCCGGCCGACGCGGCGGACGTGAAGCGCCAGGAGACCGGGCCCGCGAGCGCGTTCCCGGCAAGATCCTTGGCCGCGGTCGAGATGGTCGCCGTGTACTGCGTGCCGGGTGCCAGGGCGGCGTCGGGCTTGAAGAGATCAGGGCGTTCCCGTCCCAGCCGAAGGCGCCGCTCACGGGGCTCCCGTCGCTGGTTCGCTTGAGCGAGAAGGCAGCCTGGGCCGAGGGCTTGTCCATCGCCTTGCTGAAGATCGCGTAGGTCACCGAGTTGAGCGCAACGTTCGTCGGCCCTGTCGGCCGGAGAGACGCCGGAGACGGACGGGGTCGCAGAACAGGTCGAAGCCCCAGACGCCGAGCCATCGATCCTGTCCACCGCGTTGCCGTTCGTCACGTAGAGGTTGCAGCGCGCGTCCTCGCCGAAGGACTGCGGACCGCTCAGGGCGCCGGGCGCGCTCTCGGGTCGATCGCCGCCGGCGAACGGAATGCCGAGCTTGATCGAGCGGAGCTCGCCGGTGCAGAGGTCCGCGTAGAGATAGCGGCCGGCGAGCTCAGGGATCTGGGTGCCGCGGTAGACGTAGCCGCCCATGATCGCGCAGCCGTGGGCGACGTCGCCGCCGGGATCGCTGTGCGGGTAGGCGAACACCGGAGGAGTCGCGCCGGGACAGCTCCCCGCGAAGCCCTCGCAGGCGGGCCAGCCGAAGTTGGCGCCCCGCCCGAGCCCGCTGGAGGCGGGCGCCAGGTCGATCTCCTCCCAGCTGTCCTCGCCGACGTCGGCGACGATCAGGTCGCCGGTGGCGCGGTCGAAGGTGAAGCGCCACGGGTTGCGGAAACCGGAGGCCCAGATCTCGTGGCGCGCGGTGCCCGATGAGGCGTACGGGTTGCTCGGCGGGATCGAGTACTGGCCGGGAGCGGTCCCGTGCGGGTCGATCCGCAGGATCTTCCCGTTGAGGACTCCGAGGTTCGGGGCCGTCGAGCCGCCGGTGCCGCCGTCCCCGACGGAGATGTAGAGGAAGCCGTCCCTGCCGAATTGCAACTGCCCCCCGCGTTTCTGGGTGCGCCGTCGCGCTCGGGCGCGTGATCGTCAGGACCGGCCGGCGACTCGCGACGTTGGCGACGTTCGGATTCGAGCTGACGTGGAACTCGTCCACGTGGCCGAGGCCCTCCTGGCCATCGGCGGCCGCCGTGCCCGTGTAGAAGACGTAGAAGAGGCCGTTCTTCGCGTAGTTCGGATCAAAGGCCATCGAGAGCAGGCCGCGCTCTCCGGACTCGGTGGTGAGCCCGTGGATGTCGAGGAACTGGCTCGTGACCCCCTCGTGGACGACCTCGATGTAGCCGGGGCGGTCGACGACGAACAGGCGCGGGTCGCCCGGCGGCGAGGTGATGTCGATCGGGTCGTTGAAGTTCCCGATCGGCTGCAGGCCGGCGGCCCCGGCGCCCTGCGCCATCGAGAACAATCCCGCCACGAACCCCACCGCGAGAACGATCCACATCCGCGCCTTCATCCGCGGCGCATGATACCCCCGAGCAGTTGATGTACTCGCGGCGGCGCTCTAGGCGGGTAGTGGACCTTCGGACCTTTGCCAGCTGGAAGGAGGCCGTCGAAGCCGGCGGGCTGTCCGAGTAGCGCTTTGGACGAGAAGCGGCGTTCCCTTACGCATCGCTTGAACCGGCGGCATTAGCTTCTCGGCATGCAGATCACTCGCGCCTTGTCAGCGCCGTTTCGGGCTGCGGGAAGACTGGTGACCGGGCTTGCCAGGCGTCTGACGAAACGCGCCTAGCGGTTGCGTTTGGCCGATAGGCGCTACTTCGCGTGGAAAGCGGCGTTTCGCGAGTAGCCGCGAGATACTGCGTGGGCGATGTCGGAGGAGAACGTCGAGATCGTCGCTCAGGGGTACGCCCAGTTCTCGGCCACGGGGGAGCTCGTCGAGGAACGCACCCATCCGGACTTCGTCTGGGACATGTCGACGTTCTCGGGATGGCCCGAACGGAAGATCTATGAGGGCACTGACGGAGCGAGGGAGTTTCTCGTCTCATGGACAGAGCCCTGGGACGACTGGGAGGTCGAACTCGAGGAACTCGTCGACGCCGGGACGGACCAGGTCCTTGCCGTGCTGCGTCAGCACGGCAGCTCGAAGACCACCGGTCTAGAGGTCGATATGCATTTCGCCCAACTCTGGACGATGCGCCACGGGCAGTACATCCGGATGCGGATGTACGCCGACCCGGCCGAGGCAAGGCGAGCCGCCGGGCTGACGGAGTAGACGCTGGGTCAGCAAGCCCGGGCGCTGCCAGCCCGGATATGCAAGGGGGATCGTTCCTACCGGCGCAGGCGATCGGCCTCGCGACGAATTTCCTCTTCGCTGATCGGCTTGCGGCCGTAAACGTCCCAGGCGTTCGCCAAGACGCCGATCCCCCAGCCGAGGATCGGAAAGATCGGCCAGAAGAATCCAGCGCTCGTGACCGCCCAGATCACCACCAGGAACGTATTGACGGCGACGTAAATGAGAACGTGCGTCTTGAAGTCGCGCTTCTTCTTCAGGCGCTGGATTGCCTGCTCGCGAAGCTCCTGCTCGCTATCCGCACCAAGCTCCACAGAGGACTGTTCTATCAAGCGCGGATGCTCAGAGCGGGAGAGTCGTGGACCGCGAAAGCCGACTCAGGGCGTCCACTTCGCGGCCAGCGTGGCGGAGGTCCCGAACTGGCCGTTGAGGCTATTGCCGACGGCCATGCAGAAGAACCGGCTCGGACAGGAAACGTCAGCCAGGCGCGGGGGCGGCAGCCCGTTTGTCGGGATCCCCTCGATCTGCCAGTTCGTACCGTCGAAGCGCTCGCCGATCAGGCCACTCCCCCAACCGCCAGTAGCCTGGCAGAACCGGACCACCGGGCAGTCGACCGTTGAGAGAGAGCTCCCGGGGAGAAACATCAGGGGGAAGATCGACCAACTCCCCAACCCGATCCGGGGGTATAGGGGACGCCCCAACCCGGACCAACTTCGGAATTCCGGCGAATTGCTCGAGATCCGCGATCGACTACGTGTTCAAAGCGCTATCGGAACGCGGATAGCGAATAGCGAAACCCAGCGAACTCGCTCAATTAGGCGGAGATGACAGGGAACTCAAACTCGAGATAGCTGCTTTGCATGGAAAGCAGCGGTCTTACGCTCCCACCGCGAAGGTGTGCGCGCCCTTTACCTTCTTCAGCTTGACGACGTCCGCATGACGCTTGGGCGTGGGAGCCGCCGATCGCGTGTCCGCTCTGCCAGATCACCTGCCCGTCCATCGCGATCGTGCGACCGTGGCCCTGCAGCGGGATCTCCACTACGCCGGCGGTCTTGCGCGGCGCGGAGAGGCCGCCCAGCCTTTCAGCCAGCCGGGCTCCTCGATCTTCGGCACATCGCTCGAGATCCGCGACATGACGCCGTAGAAGCGCGGCAGCTCCGGGTAGACGATCGCCTTGCCGGTGGTGATCAGCCCGACCGAGATCGCGCGCTCGGGATCGGCCCAGCCCATGATGTTGATCAGCCCGAGGTGGCCGAAGGCAAGGTCGGTGTCGCGGCCGTAGAGGCTCACCCAGTCCGCGCCGAGCATCAGCCCGTACGAGAAGCGGGTCGGGAAGAACAGGGAGAAGTCAATCTCCAGATGCGATTGCTCCATGAGCGCTCGGCGGATCGTCCGCTCCTGCATCACCCGCACGCCGTCCATCTCGCCCCCGGCCCGGAAGATCTCGAAGAAGCGGCCGAGCTCGTTGGCGCTGGTGACCACGTTGGCCGACGGGATCACCGCGGTCAGGAAGCGGGGATCGTTGGAGGCCTCGACCACCTCGTCCAGCGGTGCCCCAAGCACCCGCATGGCGAGCGTCGAGAGCGGCGGCAGCAGCGGCGGCCCCGTGACATAGCTCGGCGCCACCTCGCCGACGTCCTCCTCCGCGACGCCGTAGTTGCCCCACCTGAAGCCGAGCGGGTCGAGGATCTCCTCCGCCAGCACGTCCCGGATCGACTTGCCCGTCACCCGCTTGACGATCTCGCCCAGGATGAAGCCCCCCGAGACGGCGTGGTAGGCGAGCAGCCGGCCGGGCCGGATCGCCGGCTTCGACTTGCAGATCAGCTGAAGGATCCGATCGGCATCGATCAGGGAGTCGAGCTCCCGCGCCTCCTTGGGCATCGAAGCGACGCCCGCGCGGTGCGCCAGCACATGCGCGATCGTCGTTCCCTCCTTGCCGTTCTGGGCGTATTCGGGGATGTACTCGCTGACCCGGTCCCCGATGTGAAGCAGGCCCCTCTCGTCGAGCTGGTGGACGACCATCGCGGTGACCGCCTTCGAGGCCGAGAAGATGCAGGCGGGGGTGTCCGGCCTCATCGGGACCTTCGGCACGTCCTCGGGGTCGTCGGGACCGTTGCCCCGGGCGTGCCCGATCGCCCGGTCGATCACCACCTTGCCCTCGCGGCGCACGCAGAGCGACAGGCCCGGGTGGACGCCAGTTCGGTAGAGGTTGACCGCTCCTTCCCAGATCCTCTCGACCGTCTCGGAGTCCAGGCCAGCGGCCTCGGGCTCCTCCTCGGCGCCGCGGGTGGTGGCGGCATCGAGATCGTCGGTGATCCGGACGCGGTGGAAGACGTCCGGCACGCCGGGCAACCGATGCAGGCTGAGGACGTCGGAGAAGTGTGGTCGGCGGGGCACGCCAAGCGACTCTAGTGCGTGACCGAGGGATCCCTCGGGAGCGGAGGGAGCCCCATCGCCGAGCACGTTATCCGCCGACCTCCCTGTCCATTGGCTGAGAACGCGACCGCTGGGACTGAGTGCGGCCCTAACCGGAATTCCTAGCCACGGCCGGACGAATCCACACGAGATGACGTTGCTGTTGAGGCAAGATCAGGCGGGTGAAGAGGGGGCCCTGAATTGGCTCGGAACTAGCTGCTTTGGACGAGAAGCGGCGCTTCCCATCGAAAGGCGCTCGGGCGGCAGCCTCTAGAACTCCCTCCCGAGCCGATAGGCCTCCTGCAGATACCCCTGCCGCTTCTTTTTGCCGACCGACGTAGCGGCATAGAAGTAGGCGTGGTGAGCCTCCTTCACCCCGGCCATTTTCAGGCTCCAGTCGCAAAGCACCGTGTCCATGGCCTCACGCCAGCCGTGGTCATACTCCTCCTCGGTGAAGAAGGTGGGGGTGAGAATCAGCCCCTTCTCCTGGGTCAGCAGAGGGACCCTCCCGCCGAGGTTCCCCTTCCAGCCCTCCGGATCGAGGGTGTAGGCGAAGCCGTACGCGAAGACCCGCTCGATCCAGCCCTTGAGGATCGCCGGGAAGCCCATCCAGAAGACCGGGGCAACGAAGACGAGGCCCTCGGCATCCGCGACCAGCGCCTGCTGCTCCAAGACGTCCTTGGGCTTGTGCTTGCCGATCTCCCTGACGATCTCGTAGACGTCCTTGTCGCGGAGCCAGCGCTTCGCCATCCACCGACGCACCGGCCCGCCAGCCATCTCGAGCACGGCCTGGCCGGGGTCCATCTCCTCGAGCAGTTCTCTCGGCACCGACTCGTGGGCGAACTGGGTCCCGTCCTCGGGACGGAAGATCGGGTCGAAGCCGATTGCATTGAGGTCGTTCACCTTGACGGCGTGGCCACCGTCCTCGAGGCCCCTCGTCACCCGCTCGAGGACTGCGTGAGTGAAGGAACGGGGATTGTGATGCGCGTAGACCACCAGGACTCTCACAGCTCACCTCCAGGGACAGCGGGCAGACGGCCTATCTAGTCTGGCGGGTGATGGCCGTCTAAGCCCCTCACTGCCGCTTTGGACGAAAAGCGGTAAGCACCGACCAGAGGAACAGGTCGCTAGTACCCCTCGTAGTACCCCGGCTGGACGTTCGCGTTTGCATCGCCCAGCGCGAACGTGAGCATTAGCAGGGCCTTCGTTGAAGGTGAGCGACCGGACTCGAACCGGCGACCACCTGGACCACAACCGCAAGCCGGGGCGCCGGATGGCGCCGCTCAGGCGTGATCGACAGCCATGACCAGCTCCGAAATCAGCTCAGGTTGGCTCACTTAGTTACCACAGCGGTTACCTCGACACCCTCCCTCCGAAAGAGAGTTGTGATCACCCAAACCGCTGCTTTGCATGGAAAGCAGCACCTTCCCTACTTCTTCGCTCTCCGCTCGTATGCGCCGATGTCGGGCTTGTTGCCCCGCCTGAAGCCGCGCTGGTCCGTCAACGGCGTGGTCGTCCGGTCAGCGTGGTCGATCGCCCTCGAACCCTTTTCCAGCGCGATCGTCTTGGTGGGCCCGCCGTTCTTGGCGAGCTTGCCGAGCTTCAGCTTCCCGCCGAAGAGGTCGCCGGCGGCGCCGAAACCGTTGCAGCCGGCCGGGTTGCCGATCAGGTTGAAGCCCAGGGACTGGAAGGGGTTGCCGAATGGATTCGCGCAATCTGATGCCTGGGGCTTGTGCTGGGTCGCGACGGTGTTGAGCGCCACGATGGTGTTGTGGACGCTGAAGACGTCGTTGTCCTCCGCGTAGATCCCACCGCCGAGCCCGCTGCGCTGGGCGCCGGACTCGAGCGCGGTATTAGCCTGGTTGCGGGCGACCGTCACGTGGTCCAGCGAGACCGTGGCGTGGCTGCCGAAGCCGACCGAGGCATCATCGCTGCCGATGCCACCGGCGTCCCGCCCGGCCTTGTTGTTGGCGAGCGTCGAGCGCTTGACTTCCAGGGTGGCCGCCGGTCCGGCGGTCGGAGCGTTGAGGCCGACTCCGCCTCCGCTTGCAGTGGATGAGTTGCCCGAGACGGTCGAAGCGGTGATGCTCGAGTAGCTCGAGCCGGCGTCGATGGCGACGCCGCCGCCGAATGAGCGGGAGTGGTTGCCGGTGACGGTCGATTGCAACATCACCACCTCCGACTGCCATTCGTTCGGGGTCTGCGGGGTCGCCTCGGGCGGAATAGCCGTTCCTGGGCTAAAGATCCCTCCCCCGGCGCCCTTAGCCGAGTTGTCGCCCACATAGGAGTTTGTGACGTCCAGGTTGCAGTAGCTGAAGATCGCGCCGCCGTCCCCGCCGGCGCTGTTGTGGGTCGCGCGGCTGGCCCTGAAGCCCATCTGACCCTCGGGGCCGGCGCAAGGCTGGATGAAATAGAAGGCGCCCCCGTCGCTCGCGGCTTTGTTGCCTTTGAGCACCGACTTGGAGATCAAGCTCGGACCGCCGGCGAAGTAGATGGCGCCGCCACGACCATCGGCGACGTTCTTGACGAAGCGGCTCTGCCTGACCCTCGGGTTGCCGAGAACCGCTCCGCCATTGCCGTTGTCGCCCGCAGTAACCCGCGCGTGCCCATCTCGCAAGATGACCCGATCGAGGGTGGGGGAGCCGTCGAACACTCGGTCGATGCCGTTGGCGTCGACCGTCGCCAGCGACCCTCGGCGCCCCTTGGTCCTGACCTCGATGTCGGAGAAGTGCAGGTCGAGATCCCCGGTGAGGGCGTTGTTCTCGCCGGCGCCGCGTCGGGTCAGCACGTAGCGCTTGCCAGGACGCAGCAGGATCGTCGCCGGCGGCCCGCTCGCGTTGGCGGCAATCGCCGCCTCGCGCAGAGAGCAGTCCTTCGCCTTGCAGCCGTTCGGCTTCGGATCGTCGGTCCGGGTCGGGCGGTAGGTGACTGCAGAGGCGGCGGAAGCCGTCGCCAACAGCGCCACCCCGGCCAGGAAGCCCGCCAGCGCTCCGCTGGTCCGGGGCCTCTTCGAAAGCTTCTCTAGGCGTCTCATCGGTTCCTCGGTAGCTCTAAACACTGGAATCGCCTTGACAGAGCGTGCCAGGCGAAGTTCGTACCAACCTCCGTGTTTCCCACGGGAAGCACGCCCGTAGCGACCCTGACGACGCTCTCCAGGCCGCGCCGCGCACTAGGGCGTTCTGGGCCTCGGCGCAGATGGCTGCTTTGGACGAGAAGCAGTAGTCCTGCTTTGCATGGAAAGCGGCGATTAGCGAGAGCGGCGGGAGACCCAACGGGATAGGCTCGGCGGAAGAGGAGCCCCGACTCAAGGAGGACGAGATGGGAAACGCAGAAGCCGCCAAGAGCGCCTATGAAGCGTTCAACAAGGGCGACCTGGAGACATTGAAGGAGGGTTTCGCCGAGGATTGCGAGTGGCAGACCTCGGATGAGCTGCCGCTCGGCGGCCTGACCCGCGGCCGCGACGCGATCATGGCGAACTTCGCCCAGATCCCGAACTACTGGTCGAGCTTCAGCGTCGAGGCGTCCGAGTTCATCGATGCCGGCGAGAAGGTGATCGTGAGCGGCACCCAGCGCGCCACCGGCAAAGGAGGAAGCTTCGAGGCTCCCTTCCTGCACCTGATGGAGTACCGCGATGGCAAGGTGGTGCGTGGCGAGTTCGAGGGAGACAGCGCCAAGGCGCTGAAGGCGCTCGGCTAGCTGCCGGGCGGGTCATGAGAAGCAAAGGGGCCGTGTAAGCGACCCCTTTCTCAGTAGCGGGCTGCCGAACAGCCCTGCTTCGCATGGAAAGCAGCGGTCTTCGCGAGATACTGCGTGGGCGATGTCGGAGGAGAACGTGGAGATTGTGCGGCTGATTTACACAGAGGGGCTGATCGACCGCGATCCGAAGCGCCTCGTTGACGACTTCGCTACCCCGGACATTGAGTACGTGGATCCTCCCGACGACGTCGATTCCGGTAGTCGGCGTGGCCGCACTGACGTGCCGGCTGCCTGCTCTGGTCGATCGCGCTCTCGGTTGCACTCACGATCTTGCTGAATCTGCTGATCCGACTGGCGTAGGTCTCAAAGCAGCAGTGCGCCACGAGGTCTGCCTGGTGTTGACGGAGACAAACGGCTGTTGTAAATATCCGGCTCGTCGAGTTGAAGCAAGACGGGTCGCCCATCCAATTTGGGGGAAGGGGCGAAACGGATTGCGTTTCTTTTGAAAAGGAGGAGACGCGAATGCGGACCTGTTGACGATTCGAACACTGGCTCATCCGATCTGGCTGGCAAGCCACTAGAGATCGAGGCACATCGGGAAGGCGACTCAATAACCATCGCCCTCTCCGGTGAGATGGACCTATCGACGGTGCACCGGTTCGACCTTGCAATCCGCAGGGCCGAAGAGACGGAGGTTGGACGGATCGTTTTGGATCTGTCGGAGCTCTCCTTTCTGGATTCCTCCAGCCTCAGCGTTCTCTTGAAGGCCAGCATGTGGCACCGAGAGAACGGCAATCGGCTCCGCTTCATTCCCTCGAATCACGATGCGGTCCAGAGAATGATTGCCCTAACCGACACCAGCGAAATGTTTGAGTGAGGCGGCTAGCTCCTCCGCGGCTGGTTTGACCACGGCACCGATCCGTGGTGTCGAGCTGGCAGTAGCCGCTTTGGACGAGCAGCGGCACTTTCCTCGAGACGTAAGGACGCTCACAGCCTCGTCATCGCCGTATCGCCGCTGTCCTTCACTCGCCCAGGATGCGGGCGAGCTCATCGTCCCAGTCGTCGGGGGGGTCGCCGGGGCGCAGGACCCGCTCGAGCGCGACTGCGGCGCTGACGGAACCCTTGCGTGCCTGGTCGGAGAGAATGCGGAGACACTCCTCACGCGTGAGGATCTCGCTCTCTACGTCGACTTCCTTCATCTGCTTGCCCTTGCTCATCTTAAATTCTTGCCTCGTGGGTACGGCTAGCCAGGTCGGTCTGCGGTGGTGAGTCGCTCGGGTGATGACCCTCCCCTTGACTGCCCCCACTTGCGGTGGGATGCTCGGACTCGCCCGGCGGATCGCCGGGCCTGTCGACCAGCCCGAAACGGACTTCGCCGGCGCGCCTGGCCTCCGCTCCAAGGATGCACAAGGAGAGGTTGCAAATGCGCCAAAGAATTCGTTCTCACCGGACCCACCTGATGGCGACCGCGGCGTTCGTCCTCGTCCTCGCCGCGCTCGCTCCGACGTCGGCGCTGGCAAAGGCCGGGGGGACCGATCGGCCGATAAGCGCCAGCGGGCCCGGAAGCACCACCGCCAACCTCGCGACGGAGACTTTCGTGTTTGAGGTCTCCGGCACCGGCAGCCACGTCGGCAAGTTCACCCTCACCAGCGAGGGAACCATTGTCCCCACAGGGCCGGGCAGGTTCGCGCTCAGTGGCAACGCGATTCTCGTGGCCGCAAACGGCGACCAGCTCGACCGCCACCGCCACCGCCACGGTGACGGTGAATGGCCCGGTCTCGGGGGTGGCCACGATCACCGGCGGCACGGGGCGGTTCGAGGACGCCAGCGGGACGCTGGCACTCGAAGACACCCAGGAGAAGCTCGTGTCGTTCGACGGCGTGACGGCGGTCTTCACAGGCGAGCCCACGCTCACGGGGCGGATCAGCTACTAGCTCAGCAAAAGCGCGATGGCGGCCCTCGGGCTGTTGGAGTAGGCGATGTCGCAGGAGAACGTGGAGATCGTGCGCAAGGGGTTCGAGTGCTGGAACCGGGGCGACTTCGAAGCGTTTATGGACTTGTCCGACGACGACCAGATCATCCGAACCGCCGAGGGTTGGCCGGAACGCGTCGTTTACGGAAAGGACGCGGTGCGCTCCTTCTATGAGGCAATTGCGGAGACGGTGGGCCACGACTCGGTGATCGACGATCCGATCGATGCCGGTGACTCCGTCGTTGTGCGAGTGCGAACGCACATGACCGGCGAACACTCGGGACTCGAGGGGCAGATGGAGTACAGCCTGGTCCTGACATTCAGAAAAGGTAAGGCGGTGATGGCCGAGTACTTCTGGGATCACCAGGAAGCCCTCGAAGCCGCCGGGCTGTCGGAGTAGCCGCTTTGGACGAGAAGCAGCTATCTGCCCTGCATGGAAAGCAGCGGTCTTGGTGAATACTCGACGGCGCGGGTCAGGCGCCCTCGGCCAATTCGCGCTCGCGTTTGACGAACCCGCGCACGGACCTGCGAAGGCGCCAGCCGAAGAGCAATCCCCAGATCCCGGCTAGCGGACCGAGGAGGGACATCCGGTTGCTGATCACCGTCACCTTCCCCTCGCGCGTCACCACATGGTCGTGACGCAGGCGCGCGCCGGGAAGCCGCGCTTCGGAAGTGAGCAGTCTCCCCGGCTCGATCGCCACGAAGAGAAATGCCAACTCGGGGAAGAAGCGGGGCTTGATTCGGGCCACTGAGCCGACCGCGAACGTCCCCTCGAGGACCCCCGACCGAATCTCGTCGTTCCACTCTGGCCAGCGCGCCGGATCCTCCCAGAGCTCCCAGACCAGCGTTGGATCGGCCGAGCTCTCCACGCTCGCCATCGTCTCCCAGGCAATTCTGTCCAAACGCAAAGCAAATCAGACTGCTTGACTGGCGACTAGGAAGCCCTCGAAGCCGCCTAGTGCGAAGTACTGCTTTGGACGAAAAGCGGCGCTTTGCATGGAGAGCAGCGGTGCGGCCGGATAACCTCACCCCGGGATGTCGCAGGCGACGATCGCTCTGATGATCGGCCTTGCTGCGCGGCGTTCTTCAGCGACCTCAAGAAGGTGTGGTACCTGGTCATGATCGTGGTGCTGCTGTTGCAGCTGCTGCCGCCGGAGTTCGGTGTTGCCCACCTGTTTGGCTTCTACCACCAGCTTCTGCAGCACATCAGCCAGCGGACCTCGAAGATTCCCGGTCTCGCTGGCGCAGCGCTGATCCTCACGCTATTCGTCCAAAGCGGCTACTCGGAGAGCCCGGCAGCTTCGAGGGAGTTGCTCAGTTCCGTCGAGGAGGGATCGGCGGGCAGAACTTCAGATGATGACGGCCGTGGCGCTCGAGCACGTGGCAAATCCTTGTCAGGACCACAAATGCCACGCACCCCCCCTGACTCTTGAAGCCGAACTGGCGCCAGCCGCCGTGCTTGCACTGGTCCTTGCTGGCGGGTACCTGAGCCGGGGTCACCGCCACCCCGAACGGGCTGTCGCCGGTGGCCACCGTGGCCGGGCTCTTCGGCGAGAGCGCCCCGCCCGCGCCGACGTCGTACTGGGAGACGCTGGCGCTGCCTGCGTTGGCGACGTAGGCGCTACCCCCGTCCGGGCTCACCGCCACCCCCTGCGGGAGGGCACCGGTGGCGACGGTGGCCGGGCTCTTCGGCGAGAGCGCCCCGCCCGCGCCGACGTCGTACTGGGAGACGCTGTCGCTGGCGACGTTGGCGACGTAGACGCTCCCCCCGTCCGGGCTCACCGCCACCCCGCGCGGGTCGGCACCAGTGGCGACGGTGGCGGGGGTCTTCGGCGAGAGCGCCCCGCCCGCGCCGACGTCGTACTGGGAGACGCTGTAGATCGCGGTGTCGCTGCCTGAGTTGGCGACGTAGACGCTACCCCCGTCCGGGCTCACCGTCACCCCGAACGGGGCGTCGCCGGTGGCCACCGTGGCCGGGCTCTTGGGCGAGAGCGCCCCGCCCGGGCCGACGTCGTACTGGGAGACGCTGTCGTCGCCGAAGTTGGTGACGTAGACGCTCCCCCCGTCCGGGCTCACCGCCACCCCGACCGGGAAGGTAAAGGCACCGTTGGCCACCGTGGCCGGGCTCTTCGGCGAGAGCGCCCCGCCCGCGCCGACGTCGTACTGGGAGAGGCTGTTGCTGCTGCTGTTGAAGTTGGCGACGTAGACGCTCCCCCCGTCCGGGCTCACCGCCACCCCGAACGGGGAGGCGCCGGCGGCGACGGTGGCCGGGGACAATGGCGCCAGCAGCCCGCCCGCGCCGATGTCGTACTGGGAGACGCTGCCGTCGACGTCGTTGGTGACGTAGGCGCTTTGGCCGTCCGGGCTCACGGCCACCCCGAACGGGGAGGTGCCGGCGGCGACGGTGGCCGGGGACAATGGCGCCAGCAGCCCGCCCGCGCCGATGTCGTACTGGGAGACGCTGCCTCTGAAGAAGTTGGCGACGTCGCCGGAGTTAGGGACGTAGGCGAACGGGTCCGCCCGCGCCGCCGCCGCAGCCCCAAAAAGGCTTGCCACCATCCCCACGATCCCTGCGGTGAGGATCAGCTTCAGCTTCATCATGGTTCCTCTCGGCCCAGGTTCCTCCGATGCGTGGTCTACCACCCCGGACGATGGGGTTCAAGGGAGAGGACGTCTCCTGCGACATCGCCCACGCAGCTTCTCGCGCACGGAGTACTGCTTTCCATGCAAAGCGCCGCTTTTCGTCCAAAGCGGTGTTTCCGCCTACTCCCGCAGCCCCCGCTAATCGACCTCCTCGACTGGAAGGCCAGCCTTCTTCCACGCGGCGAAGCCGCCCGCGATCTCGGCAGCCCCGTGGCGCAAGGTCGCCTTCGAGCGGATGGCGTGTTGGCAGAGGTAGATGGCGCCGGGCCCCTCCGGACGTGCCATGTGCTTGGCGAGGGAGACCGGTCTCGCCCCAGGCGGGGCTCCGTGGCGGCGACGCTCGATCCCGGTCCTCAGATCGAGAATCTCCGCCAAGCCGGACTGGACCGCGCCCCACGCCGCTTCGGGCGTAAGAGACCGCGCCACTACGTGAGCACCCTTCTCCGACAGCCCGGCGGCTTTGAGGGCCTCGGCGCGATTCCAGCGATAGTGCGCCTCGGCGATGAGTCCGTTCCGCACCCTGAAGGCGCCGACCACGTCGAACACGGTCTCGATCCCGCTGGTCGCGCCTTCGGCCTTCCACGAGTAGTCGATCACGACCCACTCGCCCTTTCCGGCCAGCACCCCCACCTGGGCGATGCGATGCTCCGACCACTCCGCCCTTATCCGCTCCAGCTGTGTCACCAGCGCATCCGCTCCGATCCACGGACCGTGCTCCGGCCAACCGGCGGTGGCGGTGGCGCCCACATCTGGGTCCAGTAGCGCTCCGAACCCGGTCATGTCGTCGGCCTCGAAACGACGAAAGGCAGCAAGCACGACCTCGACGTTCTCCGGCGACACCGCCCACGCAGTATCTCTCGACGCAGTGCCGCTATCCATGCGAAGCGCTCCCTGTTCGTCCAAAGCAGTTCCTTCGACAGTCCGGTGTGACCCTGAATAGCGGAGGCGGCTGCCACCGTCAATATCTCCTTGGCCTGGGCCTCGCTCAGGCGGTCGACCGTCTCCTTCAGGCTGAGCGGGTCCTGGCCGGAGTCGAGCAGAACGACCCCCAGCCTGACCAGGTCGAGATAGGCCGACCCATAATCGCTGGCGATCGCCCGCTCCCACTGCTCCTGTCTGCTCATCCTTTGAGCTTCTTTCTCGCCACTCCCACCGCTGCGAAAGCCGGCGCGCCGTCGTGCTGCTGGTTGGGACAGCTTGCTGCCGGTCATAAGACGTCAGACCTTTCGTGCCCTCTGTAGCGGGTCGCACGGAAGGAAGAGGGATGACCCAGCGAGCGAAGTTGCGGGCACCGAGGAAATGTTCTGACCGCAGCGCCAGTCCAACTAGCCTACTCCGGCTTCCTAAGTCTCCCCGAAGGCGGCCGGGACGAGAGAGCGCGTTCGTCGGGAGGATTTCCCGGGCGCAGATTGCCGCTTTGCATGGAAAGCAGTACTCCGTCGAGAGATACTCCGTGGGCAATGTCGGAGGAGAACGTGGAGAAGCTGCGTCGATTCCTGGAGAGGTGGGATCCGAAGGCGGATCTTGAAGCGTGGAACCGGGGCGAGGCAGACCTCTCCCTCTTTGACCCCAAGATGGCTTATGAGGACACCATCCTGCCCGACCATGCTGGCGAGACCTACCAAGGCTACGAGGGTGTCGCCAGGGCCACGGAACGGTGGCTTGAACCCTTCGAGACCCTCACGGTTGAGTTGGACAGGATCGTCGGGACGGGTGAGCGCCTTGTCTCGATCCACCGGGTCGAGATGAAGGCCCGACATACAGGTATCGACATCCAAGCGCCACTCGCCTACGTCTGGTCCTTCCGAGACGGACAGGTAATCCACCTCAAGTCTTTTTCGGACCCTGGCGAAGCCCTCGAAGCCGCCGGGCTGCGGGAGTAGGCGATGTCCGAGGAGAACGTTGAGCTCGCTCGCGCTGCCGTTGCCGCACTGAATCGGAAGGACTTCGATGCGGTGTTTCGCGACGCATCCCCAGACGCAGAGATCGACCTGTCTCGGGCCGTGGGACTCGACCAGGGTGTCTACTCCCTCGATCAGTTCCGCCGAGTCACGGAGGAGTTCACTAAGAGCTGGGAGTCGGTCCGGTACGGGGTGGACGACTACATCGACGCCGGCGAGCACGTCGTGACGCCATTTACGAACCTTCTACGCGGCCGTGACGGGATCGAGGTCTAGGCCCAAGGCACCTGGGTCTGGACTATCCGGGCCGGCGTAATTGTGCGGATCTGCCTCTATCAGGAGCGGCAAGAGGCACTCGACGCGGCTGGACTGAACAAGTAACCAACGGCTTCCGCTTTGGACGAGAAGCGACGGTTTGCATCGAAAGAGCGCTATTCGAAGCTCTGGGCTGATTGACCCCTCGGCAGCAGCTCAAAGTGGCTGGTGCCGGCGGATTCTGAGAGACTCGCCTCCGAGGGCCGGTCGCCAGAGCAGCCCCACAAGGTCAAGGGAGATCACATGGCTGATCACACGCTGAGCATCCTGTCCGTGAGCGTCAACAACCTGCCCGTACGTGTGCTGATGAGGGCGGGCGGGCACGACTTCGAAGAAGTCGAGATGTGGGGGAACAAGGGCACGCCCGAGTTCCTCGCCAAGTCCCCGGCCGACCTCACCCCTACGCTCGAGTACGAGGGGCTGCCCAAGGAGTCGCTCTGGGAGAGCTGCGCGATCATGCAGTACCTCTGTAACCGCGATGGGCTCGATCAGTTCTATCCGACGGACCCGGCCGAGCGTGCGATGCAGGACAGCGCGATGTTCTACGTGGTCGGCACGCTCTACCCCCTGATCCTTCGCGACGTATCCGACTCTTGGCTTTCCGCAGTACCCGGGCGAGACGGCGACGTCGGAGGCCGACGACGAGGTGAAGGCGAAGTCGGCGCAGGACGCGGCCGACGCGATCGCGCGGCCGCTCGAGGCGATTCACACTCACTTCCTGGACGATCGCAAGTTCATCGGCGGCGATTCGCCCTCGATCGCCGACATCCGCCTCGCTGCGTCTCTTGAGTTCCTGCGCACGATCGACTACGACTTCCCGGCTTGGACCGAGGAGTACATGAGCGCGGTCGAGTCCGCTCTCGGCGACGCCTATTCGGAGCCGGCGGCTGACGTCCGCGAGATGATCGCCTCGGCGAAGGCGCCTGCCTGAGGGCTAGGTGTCAAGCGCAGGGTCGTAGGGCAGCGGGTCAGAGCGCTGCACCACGCGGCGCGGAGGCGGTTGCTTTGGACGAGAAGCGGCTATCCGCTTGGGGTTGGGAAGCAGCATCGCTCGGGCTCGCCAGATGTCGCGATTGACGGCCTCGTTGTCGCGGACTAGGGTCACCGCACACGAGTGCGAGCGAGCCGCACCGGGGGGCGACGAAAGGACGGGCTTGATGGCTACTTACGTGATCACCCATGAAGTGGACGATGTTGAGCACTGGCTGAGCTCGCCGAAGCGGGAGGAGGTGTTCGGCCCAATGGGCGTCACGGTGCGGACTTTTCGCGACGCTGAGGGATCCAACAAGGTCGGGCTGATCGCCGAGATACCCGACATGGATGCCTTCCAGGAGTTCATGCAGAGCGACGCCGCCGCGGATGCGATGAAATCCGATGGCGTCAATCCGGAGACGCTTCTCGTTCTGAGCGAAGGTACGTAGGGAGAGAGACACGGGCGCGAGTACCGCTTTGGACGAGAAGCGGCACTTTCCTCGAGACGTAAGGACGCCCACAGCCTCGTCATCGCCGTATCGCCGCTGTCCCGCTTCACTCGCCCAGGATGCGGGCGAGCTCATCGTCCACGTTTTCTTCCGCCGGTGGCTTTGACCGAAGCGCCCGCTCGAGCGCGACAGCGGCGGTCACCGAGCCGCTTTTCGCCTGCTCGGAGAGGATGCGGAGAGCCTCGTCTCGCGAGAGGATTTCCTGGTCCCCGGTGATCTTGCCCTTCTGCCACTTGCCTTTGCTCATAATGAATCTCCTCGGTTAAACCTGGTTGGTGTGTACAGCTAGCCAAGTCGGTCAGCAGGCGTGCAGGACCCAAACCAGGACCCTCCCCACCCCTCAGATGTCGATCTGCCAGTCCATCACCGCCTCTTCTTCCCCTTGGCCTCCACCTCGAGTTCGAGCCACTCGAGTGCCTCCGAGTCGTGTAGCTGCGAAGCGCCTCATCTTCTTCGCGGCTCCAAAGGCTCTGGCCGCGGACGAGATTGCGACCCTCGAGCCGGAAGCCAGCCGCGTAGAGCTTGCGCTCGTCAACGACCTTCGTCGCCATCGTTCAGCCCTCCCCAGAGCCCGGCGCAGCTCCCCGAGTGAGCGGAAGAAGAGAACTCACTGGGGCGGCGCTATCGGCCTTCGCCGGCGGAGCAGCGAAGCTGTCGAGCACGGCCAGCCGGATCGTCTGGCTCAGCGAGCGGCGCTCAGCGGCGGCACGCTCACGGAGCTGCTGGTCGACTCCGCGGGGGAGCCAGACCTGGACGACGCTGCCGGTGCTCTTTTGTGCTGCTGCCATCAAACCAACCTTTCGGTCGTTGCTCTAAACGGGCGGACTTGATGGCTTCGTGTCCCCGTGCTTCGAGGACGCGATAGACAAATCTCATCGGCGAGGTCGGCGGAATCGTGGGATATTCAGTGGAGCCGGGACGCCTATCCACGGACCTTCGGTCCCGGCGATTTACTGGCGGTGTGCGGCGCGATGGACCGCGCTCCGTGGGCCAAGTGTCGCCCTAACGCGTCAGACGGCCTGTCCGTTCACGACGGGTAGAAGAACAACGAGCCGTTGCGGCCTATCCATTCGCCCTTGAGCGTGTAGTCGCGTTGCCGAACGCGGGCACAGCCCAGGTTCGGGAAGGCTCTCCGCGGCGGAATTGATGCCCGTTTGATGCCCGCCAGAAGTTCAGGCACTGCCCCCGACACGACGAAACCCCCGCGCTAGCAGGGGCTTCGTGAGGGGTGAGCGACCGGACTCGAACCGGCGACCACCTGGACCACAACCAGGAGCTCTACCAACTGAGCTACGCCCACCGCGTCGCTTTCAATCTAGCGTGACCCGGGGCCGCCGATGCGGCCCCGGGTGCACGCGCCAACTGTGAGTACTACGGGCGGGCGGGCAGCTGCGCCTGGAAGAAAGCGAGCGCGTCGGTCTCGCCGGCGGTCACCACGCCGACGTGGTTGATGCCGGGATAGGTCTTGTAGGTGACCTGGTCCCCGTCGGCAATCAGCTCGTCCTTGAGCTTGTTCGTATAGAAGGGAAACACCGTGGTATCGGACTCGCCCTGTGGGATCAGGATCGGGGCCGGGGTCTTGACGAGCGGGTTCATCGCCGCCAACACCGGATTGATCGCGCTCAGATCCGCGCCGGAGCGCTCCAGCTGCGACGGCGCAATGCCGCCGAGCTCATCCGATGCCCCGAGGCGGGAGAGACACTGGCTCTGCAGCAGGGGATAGAACTGGAGCACCGGGTCCGAGAGGATCTGGTTGACGTTGATCGCGCTCGATTGGGTCGAGGCTCCGTCGACGATCAGAGTGGCCAGGGCCGTCAGACCACTCGGCGAGGTGAGCGCCGGGAGCAGCGAGGTCTGGTCGAGGATGTGCGAAGCCGGAGCGAACGCCACCGTTCCGCGGAGCTTGAGCTTGGGCTGCCAGCTGCTCGCCAGGCCTGCGGCGAAGAGCGCCGCATGCCCGCCCTGCGAGTGACCCGAGATCAGGTAGCGCTTGGAGATGTTTGGATCGAGCTGGCGAGCGGCCGCGACGATGTCGAGCACGCTGCGGCCCTCGGAGGTGCCGATCAGATACGGATGCTTGCCGGGCGTCCCCAGGCCCTCATAGTCGGTCCGCAGGACCGCGTACCCGGCGCTGAGCCAGGCGTTGAGGTCGTCGTTGATGTAGGTCTCGCCGGTGTTGGCGGGCGAACCCTGGAAATCACGCGACGGTGCGCAGGCATCGGCGACGCCCGTGGTCCCGTGCGCCCAGGTGATCACCGGCCAGCCGCCCTTCGGCGGCTTGCCCTTGGGCACGCTGACCGAGCCGGAGACCGCGTCCTTCGCTCCCTGCGGCGTGCGCGAGGAGTACAGGACCAGCTTCGTGTACTTGGCGTTCGCCAGCGGAACGAGGCCGGTCGCCTTGCGGGCCCAGATCAGAGAGCCGTGCTGCTTCGGGATGCCCTTGGGCGGCTTGTAGAAGCGGAGCCCCTTCGGCCCCTTGAGGACGACCGAGTGTCCCTTCTTGGCCTTCGCATCTGCGCGCTGGGCGCTCGCAGCGAACAGCAGCAGGCCGGCGACCGCGATGGCGGCAAGGGCGATGCTCCTCCGGACATGAAGCGAAGTGGCGTGGGCGTGCAAGTCCTTCTCCTCTCTCGGCCCGGGGCTCCTTCCCCGGGGAACGTCCCCCGTGAAGCTTCGGCAATCTAACCCACCCTGCGCTCCGGAGTTTCGAAATACGACTGCGCCGCTGCGAGAGCGCCCCCGGCAGGACTCGAACCTGCGACATCCGGCTTAGAAGGCCGGCGCTCTATCCAGCTGAGCTACGGGGGCCCGCAGCAGGAGCGTACCGGCGCCCCTCGCCGCCAAGCGGGCCCTTTCCGCCGCCCGGAACGTGCCTTGGGCCTCCCCAAAAATGGGAATGTTGCCTACCTACTTGTAGGGAGCATAAAATTAGGTATAGTGCCCCGCCAGCCTTCGAGTCGTACTCAGGGGTACGCAAGCGGGACACGGAGGGGACCGACGCGCGGAGCCGAACGGGAGAGGCTCCTCGGGTCGGTCCCCTCGCCCGCCTGCGCGGGACTAGGCTGGGGGGCGAGATGCGTTCTGGTGAGGTCAGCTCGATCGGGCAGGCGCGGCGGGAGTTCCTGCGCAAGGAGTCGCCCTGGGCGCTCGGCACCGGGATCGCCGTGCTGGTGGCGCTCCGGGCGATCATCGGCGACCTCAGCTGGCGGGACGGTGTGGCGGTCGCGTCGATGCTCGCGATCTATCCCTTCGGCGAATGGGCGATCCATGTCTACCTGCTGCACGCAAAGCCGATGCGCATCCGCGGCAGGGAGGTCGAGACGGTCGCGGCGCGGGCGCATCGCGCGCACCACGGTGACCCCAACGACCTGGACATGGTCCTCCTCTATTGGTGGCAGGCGGCGTTCCTGATGCTGGTAGCAGTGTCCCTCACCATCGGCGCCGGTGTGGGAATCATCACCCTGCTCGCCGGAGCGGTTCCGCTCGGCGCGATGATCAGCGCCGCGATCGCCGGCTACTTCATGATCTTCGTCTACGAGTGGACGCACTTCCTGATCCACACTGCCTACGTCCCGCGGACCCCGACCTACAAGACCATCTGGCGCAACCACCGGCTCCACCACTTCAAGAACGAGCACTTCTGGCACGGGATCACCAACAACGTGAGCGATCGCGTCCTCGGCACGAACCCGGACCAGCGCGACGTGCCGAAATCCGACACCGCGCGTACCCTGGACCCGGCCCACTGAGTTGACGGGGGCCGAGCGATGAGCCTCGACGAGGGCTGGATCCGCTCGCTGCACGTCGAGGCCATGCGCCACGCCGACCTGCACGCAGAGCGGGATCCCCACGTGCTCTTCCAGGCCTCGACGATCGGGGCGCTGCTCGAGGGGTCGTTCGAAGGCGACATCAGCTTCGCCGAGCTGGCCGAGCATGGCGACCTCGGCCTCGGCACCCTGAACCATCTCGACGGCGAGATGGTCGCCATCGACGGTCGCTTCCACCGCGCCGACGTCAACGGAAACGTGACCGAGGTGCCCGCCGACGCGCGGACCCCGTTCGCGGTGGTGGTTCCCTTCGCCGCGGATGTCGACTTCGACCTCGAGGGCTCGATCGACCATGATCGGCTGCTGGCCGAGATCGACCGCCGCATTCCGGCGGACGCTGCTTCCTGCGCCGTCAGGATCGACGGCCACTTCGAGCTGATCAGAGCCCGGTCGGTGCCGCGTCAGGAGCCGCCCTACCGGCCGCTCACCGAGGTCGTCTCGGACCAGCGCGTCTTCGAGCTGACCAACGTCGACGGCACGATGCTCGGCTTCCGCTTCCCCCAGTACGCGGAGGGGATCGAGGTCTCCGGCTGGCATCTCCACTTCATCAGCGAGGACCGGCAGCGCGGCGGCCACGTTCTCGACTCCCGGACGGAGACGGCGCGCATCCGGCTCGACCCGTCCGGCGAGCTCCACATCGAGCTGCCGCCGGGGATCGACCTCACTGACCGCGACGCCGCATCGAGCACCCACGCGGCGATCGATCGAGTGGAGCACAGTGGCTGATCCGCCCGAACGCGTCCTGGTCACCGGCGCCGCGGGCTTCATCGGGCGGACGCTCGTCGCCCGGTTCCGAGCTCTCGGCAGTGAGGTTCGGGGCGTTGATCTGATCGAGACCGACGACGGACACCTGATCAGCGCGGACCTGAGCGAGTCCGGACCGTGGCAGCGCCACGCGGAGGGCTGCGACCTCGTCGTCCACACGGCGGCGGTCGTCGGCATGTACAGCTCGCGCCAGGGCTACTGGGAGGCGAATGTCGTCGCGCCGCGGCTGGTCATGGACGCGGCGATCGCCGGCGGCGCAAAGCGGTTCGTCCATCTCTCCTCGATCGTCGTCCATGGCTTCGACTTCGATGGCGAGGTGGATGAGCGGACGCCGGTGCGACCCAACGGCGTGCACTACGTCGACACCAAGATCGCCAGCGAGCAGGTGGTCCTCGAGGCCCACGCCGAGGGCGAGATCCCGTGCACGATCGTGCGGCCCGGCGACGTCTATGGACCGGGCTCGCGGCCGTGGACGACCGAGCCGGTGCGACTGCTCAAGTCCAAGCAGTTGATCCTTCCCGGCGACGGCGGGGGGCTGCACAGCCCGGTGTTCGTCGATGACCTGGTCGACGGGATCGTTCGTGCCGCAGGCCACCCGGAGGCCGCGGGCCGAATCTTCATTCTGACCGGGTCAGAGCGGCCGACCATCGGCGACTTCTTCGCCCACTACTGCCGAATGCTCGGCATCAAGGGCCCGCGGACCGCTCCGACCCGCATCGTCCGCGAGGTTGCCCGCGTTATGGATCTGGCGGCCAAGGCGCGAGGACAGCGCAGTGAGGCGACCCCGGCGGCGATCGACTACTTCAATCGGCGGGGCAGCTACTCGATCGAACGGGCGCGCGATGTGCTCGGCTATGAGCCGGCCCACGACCTCGAGGCGGGAATGCGGAAGACCGAGGCATGGCTTCGGTCCGAAGGCTTGATCTGAGCGATCGAAATCGGGGCGCCTGGATTTGAACCAGGGACCTCTGCCACCCAAAGGCAGCGCGCTACCAGGCTGCGCCACGCCCCGATGCGAGCGAGTCTAGGGTGTCGCCCCCGTGGCGGAGGCACTTCCACTTCAGGCGCTCCACTATGACCTCGGCAAGGTCGGATCCCTCGCCGACGTTGTCGCTCCTCCCTATGACGTGATCGACGAGGACCAGCGCGCCCGGCTCGCCGCGCGCTCGCCCTACAACGTGGTCGAGCTCGACCTGCCGCGCGATCCCCACGGCGGCGATCCCTACGAGCATGCCGCGGAGCTGCTGGCGAAATGGACGGACGAGGGCGCGCTCGTACGGGATGACGATCCACAGATCTGGGCGCTCGAGCAAGACTACACGGCCCCCGACGGCGCGCGGCTCACCCGCCGCGGCTTCCTCGCCCGGATCAAGCTGACGCCCTACGGCGAGGGGATCCGGCCGCATGAGCGCACCCAGCCCGGGCCGAAGGAGGACCGACTGCGGCTGACGCGAGCGACCCGCCACAACCTCTCCCCCATCTTCGCCCTCCATCCGGGCGACGCCTGGCAGCACCTGGAGCCCGCCGTGGGCGCAGATCCCTGGGGCGAGGTGACCGATGGCGATGGAACCACACACCGCGTCTGGCGCGTCAGCGACCCGGCCGTGCATGAGGCGATCGCCTCCGAGCTCGAGCCCGGGGAACTGCTGATTGCTGACGGCCACCACCGCTACGAAACCTCCCTGGCATACCAGCGCGAGGTCGGCGCCGGCGGGCCGGCCGACTACGTCCTGATGGCACTGGTCTCGCTCGAGGACCCCGGCCTCACCGTCTTTCCCACCCACCGGCTGCTCTCGGGCCTCTCCGAGGATCCCGCAAAGCAGGAGGCGCTGGGAACCGGCTTGAAGGAGCTCTTCGATGTCGAGGAGGTGCCCACCGACCAGGCCGACCCCGGCGGCAGCGAGGGCGTCGGCGTCTTCGGCTACATCGACTCCCACTTCAAGCGCGCATTCCGCCTACGACTGCGAGACACCGCGCGCCTCGACGCGGCGCTGGCGGATCGCTCCGCCGCCTACCGGACCCTCGACGCCGCGATCCTCGAGGAGCTCGTCCTCAAGGGAATTCTCGACATGAGCGAGGGCGACATCGCCGCCAAGCGCGGGATCGGCTACACGCCGAGCATCGCCGAGGCCCTCGCGAAGCTCGACTCCGGGCATTACCAGGCCGCCTTCCTGCTGCGGCCGACACCCGTGGAGCAGGTCCGGGCGGTGGCCTCCGAGGGCGAGACCATGCCCCCCAAATCGACCTACTTCTTCCCGAAGCTCCTCACCGGGATCGCATTCAACCCCCTGGGCTGACCACCTAGCCCAACCTTCCTCGTCGAGGGCCATTTCAGCCTGTTCTGCGCGTTGGATATCGTCGGTTCGTGGTCAAGATCTATACGCGCAAGGGCGACGATGGCACGACCTCCCTCTGGTACGGCGGCCGGGTGGCGAAGACGGACGTGCGGACCGAGGCCTACGGGGCGATCGACGAGGCAAACTCGGCGCTCGGCATGGCCCGTGCCCTCTGCAAGGCCGACGACCAGGCCGACCTGCACGCGACCATCCTCTCTCTGCAGCACGGCCTCTTCGTCGCCGGCGCCGAGCTGGCGACCTCGCCCGAGGCCGCCGACCGGCTGCAGGACGAGGTCAGCCGCGTCACCGACGGGATGGTCGAGGCGCTGGAGGCGGAGATCGACCGCTACATGAGCCAGGTCGACCTGCCCCCCCATTTCGTGATCCCCGGTGGGACGCAGCTCTCGGCCGCTCTCGACGTGGCGCGCTCGGTGATGCGCCGCGCGGAACGGCGCACCGTCGCGCTGCGCGACTCGGAGGGGCTCGCCTCGGAGGTGGTGCTGCGGTACCTCAACCGCGCCTCCGACCTCGCCTTCGCGCTGGCCCGGTTCGCCGACGACCCCGACCCGGAGATGTTCGAGGGCAGGAGCGGCGCCTGATGAAGCGTGCCGTCGCCCGCCGGCGCCGGGGCTACGAGCACGAGGTCGAGATCCGCGAGCACCACCTGATCGTCGACGAGCCCGAGACGAAGGACGGCACAGACCGGGGGCCCACTCCGGCCGAGCTGCTCGCCGCCTCACTGGCCACCTGCACCGCGATCACGATCGAGATGTACGCCGGCCGCAAGGAGTGGGGACTTGGCACGGTCGAGGTGGGTGTCGACTACGCGGAGGCGACCACCGACGATCCACCCATCTTCGACGTGCAGATCACCCTTGGAGCGGAGCTCAGCGAGGAGACCCTCGAGAAGATCCGCATCATCGCGGGCAAATGCCCGGTGCACCGTGCGCTCCGCTCCCAGGACGTGGTGATCCACGAATCGCTGGAGCTGGTCGCGCAGTTCGAGGACGAGGACTGAGGAGTGGATCTCGGGCTCAGCGGTCGCGCCTGCGTGGTGACCGGAGCCAGCCGCGGTATAGGACGCGAGACGGCCCGCATGCTCTGCGGCGAGGGGGCCGATGTCCTCCTGGTGGCCCGCACCGAGGACGCACTCCTGGAAGCCGCGGACGCGTGCGCCGCGGCCGGCCAGGAGGCGGGCGGCCGGGCGGAGTCCCTGGTCGCCGACGTCACCGAGCCGGATGCGGCGGAGTGGATCGCCGGCGAGGCAGCCGACCGCCTCGGCCAGCTCGACGTCCTCGTCAACAGCGCGGGCACCGCGAGGTGGCGGGACCTCGACGACGTCCCGGACGAGGACTGGTATGCGGCCTGGGAGCTCAACGTGATGGCGCCGATGCGGCTGATGCGAGCCGCCGCCCCGGGAATGCGAGAGCGCGGCTGGGGGCGGATCGTGAACGTCTCCAGCACGGCGGGGAAACGCCCCTCCGCCTCCATGCCCGAGTACTCCGTGGCGAAGGCCGCCGAGCTCTCGCTTTCGCGGCTGTTCGCCGACCGCTACGCGCCCCATGGGGTCCTGGTCAACGCGATCTGCCCGGGCCCGGTGAAGTCCGAGCTCTGGATGGAGGAGGGTGGCCTGCTCGACCAGTCGAAGGACCTGTCGGGACACTCGACCCGCGAGGAGGCCCTGGAGGCGGCCGGCTCCAAGCGCCCGATCGGGCGGCTCGCCGAGCCCGAGGAGATCGCGGGCGCCATCGTCTTCCTCTGCTCCGAGCACGCCTCCTACACCTCCGGCGCAGCCTGGAGCGTCGATGGCGGAACCGTCCAAGTCATTATCTGAGCTCCTCCTCGACCCGGCCGAGGCGGAGCAACTCGACGCGCACGGCCGCACCGAGGCGGCGGTGCTGGTCCCGATGCACGGCTGGCCCGAGCACCCCGGCCTGGTCTTCACCGAGCGCCGCTCGGACCTGAAGCGCCACGCCGGCGAGATCTCCTTTCCGGGCGGGCGACGGGACGGCGACGAGAGCCTCATGGACACCGCCCTCAGGGAGGCCGAGGAGGAGATCGGGCTCACCCGCAATCACGTGGAGGTCGTCGGCGCGCTGCCACCGATCGGCACCTTCGTGACCAGCTACAAGGTGCACCCATTCGTCGGCCTGATCGATCAGGGGCTCCAGTTCAAGCCGAACCCCTCGGAGGTCGAGAGCGTGCTGGTCGCCTCACTCGGCGAGCTGCGCGCCGCCTATGCGAAGCGGCGGCTGGTTCGCCGGGGCGTGCCGATCAAGACAGACACGTATCTGGTCTCGGACCAGCTGATCTGGGGCGCGACCGCCCGCATCCTGGGGCTGCTGTTCGAGCGCCTCAGCACTTGACGGCTCGCCCTTGATCGACGGAGCGATGAGTTTCCAGGACGGCGGGCGTCTAAAGCAACATGAGCAAGGTAAGGGTCCACATCGCGGTTTCACTCGACGGCTACGCCGCCGGCCCTAACGAGAGCCAGGAGAACCCACTCGGCGAGGGCGGCGAGCAGCTCCACGACTGGGCGTTCGAGATCAAGGCGTTCCGCGAGGCCCACGGCATGGAGGGCGGCGAGGTCAACGCCAGCACCCCCGTGGCCGAGGAGTCCATGGCGAATGTCGGCGCCGAGGTCATGGGGCGCGGCAAGTTCGGCCCTCCGGGCGGCGGCCCCTGGGGCGACGATCCATGGACGGGCTGGTGGGGCGAGGAGCCACCGTTCGCCATGCCGGTCTTCGTCCTGACCCACCACGAGCGCGAGCCCCTGACGCTCTCAACCAGCACCTTCACGTTCGTCACCGACGGGATCGAGTCGGCTCTCGCTCAGGCGACGGAGGCCGCCGATGGCAAGGACGTCCTGATCGGCGGCGGCGCCTCCAGCATCAACCAGTATCTGGCAGCCGGGCTGGTCGACGAGATCGAGCTGCACGTCGTCCCTGTCCTCCTCGGCGGCGGCAAGCGGCTCTTCGCCGGAGTGGGGCCGGATCTGAAACTTGAACAGCTCCGCGCGGTCGAGGCACCCGGGGTGGCGCACCTCAAGTACCGCGTCGTGAAGTGAGCCGGGCGGCGACCGCGACTGGTGCGGCCGGTCGCCGCCGCTCACTGCCTGTGGCTCCTGACAATTGAGGCGGCGCGGCGGCCCCGTGGCGGCGCTATGGTGAAAGCCGGGATGGCGCAGCGGAGGAGACCGGGGGGTCGATCCGAGCCGCCGGGCTCGAAGAGCTCGCGCGCGAACGACTCCACCTCGAAGAGCTCGGACTCGAAGGACTCCCGTGCGACGCGGGGTACTGCGCCGAGCGCGGCCGACATCAAGGACCCCGAGAAGTTCGAGGCCTCCGAGGAGGCGAAGCGGGCCACTCCCTCGGATGTCGACGCAATGGGCCAGGACAAGCGGCGCCAGGTCGTCGGCCATTCCTACGGGCCGTCCCGCCGCTCGCAGATCATGTTCTTCGTCGCGGTCGCGGCGGTGGTAGTCGTGATCGTCGGGGGCTGGCTGACGCTGGTTTCGATCTTCGACACGCCTCCGACTCACTTCAAGGACACGGCGCCCTGGTCCACGACGGCGACCAACCCCCAGCTGGCGGCACAGCAAGACACACCGCCGGTGGCGCCGTCATCTCCGTGCGGCGAGCCCGGCAACCCATATCCGATCCCCGCTCAGAGCCCATGCGCCCCGCCGTCGAAGGCGAACGCCCATCAGGGCGCCAGCTCGGGCGGCCCGAGCAACGTCGCCGGCGTCTCAGACGCCAAGTAACCCCGTGACGACCTCGGTGCCGCGCCCGGCCCAACCCGGCTCGGCGCGCTCCCCGATGAGAAAAGCCACCGGGATGCGCCAGGTCTCCCCCGCTCCCTCGACGATCTCCGCGCCCGCCGCCAGCTCCGCCGGATCGACCGACCCCTCCGCCTCATAGGCGAAGCCGCGCACGGGCGTGTCGACCAGTTTCTCCAGCAGACGCTCCAGCCGGGGGCCATGAATGGCGGCGACGGAATCGCGCTCACCGGTCGCCGAGCCGAGCAGCCAGACGACCACCGCGACGTCGCCGCACAGCTCCAGGATCGTGCCCGGCCGGTCGGGATCCGCAACGGCCGGCTCCACTCCAGCCGCCGCGATCGGATCGAGGCCGGCAGGCTCCCGGCTGGTGCCCCGCACCTGCCAGCCACCCGCTACGAGCTCGCCCCCCAGCTCGCGCCCTCGGCAGCCACAGCCGACGATCAGCGCGCGGGCCAACTAATCATCGAGTCCGCCGCCCTCGGCGAACGGCCCGCGCCCCCGAGCCCGAAACGCCTGGTCATCCCGCGCCTGGCGCTCGACGTCCTCCTCGGTGATCTCCTTGGCGCCGCGCTTTCGCCGCAGGGCGTTCTGTGCCTCGATCATCTGACGGATGTCGTCGACCTCGTTCTGGGCCTCGACCTCCGGCGACCGAGTGGGCTTCCAGTCAAGGAAATCCGACACGCTGTTGCCCTCGAACAGGCGCGCGAGCGCGACCATGATCACGAAGAGCAGGACGAGGAGCCCGAGGGTGAGGGCTATTAGGACCATCTCCCGCCCTTGAGGCTACAGCCGTCTCGTTACTTCGTGTACTGGATCGACCCGAGGGCGAGTTGGGCCAGGCCGAGGTCGCCCTGGCAGCGAGGATCGCGGACGACGATCTCGGTGAGGTACGCATACCGCTCGCCGGTTCCGACGCTGAGCAGGACCCTGAGCTGGTGGCCCTTCTGATCGGTGAGGCTGAGGGTGTCGGAGGTGGTCGGGATGCCGCCGACGTTCGCGCTTGGCGCGCCCTGGACCTTGGCGTTCTTGTAGGAGTGGCGGAAGAGGTCGATCGAGTCCGAGCGCAGCTTCTTCGCCTGCCCGGCCGGCTGCGGCGCCGCGAGGGTCATCGCGAGACAGTTGTCGTGGCTCCGCAGGGTGATCACGCCCCCCCTCTTCGTGTGCGACCAGTTGCCCGGCCGCCTCACGGAGATGCCCTGGTCGGCCTCGGCGACGGTCTGCTTCAGGAACTTGTTCCGGAGCTGGGCCGTCTGCGCAATGGTGGTCGTCCCGGAGTCGTTGGCCTCATCCCCCCCGTTGATCAGCAGGACGAGTCCACCGGTCACGGCGATGGCGACCAGCAGGACCCCAATCGCGACGCTTCTGCGGCCCCAGAGCTCACGGGGCCGAACAAGCCTCGCTCGGCGGCGGCGCGAGGGGGGACGCCCTTCGGCGTCCCCCCCTGCGCTTGAGCCGCTAGACCGTCTGGCGATGACGTCCGCCAGTCATGGTCAGGGCGAGCCCACCGAGGATGAGCGCGCCACCGACCATCCCCAAGGCGAGCAGGTCGGCGCCGGTGAAGGCCAAAGTGCCATTACCGGATGCGGGGGTGCTGGCAGCCGGGCCGTTGCCGGCTCCGCCACCGTTTCCACCGCTGCTAGCGCCGCTGACGCCGCTGTTCCCACCCTTGCCGCCGGCACCCGCGGTGCCGCCGTTGCCGCCCGGGCCACCGGGCGGGGTGGTGGTGCTGGTGCTGGGGCCACAGCATGGCTCTCCGGCCCGGCCGTACCAACCTTCAACAGGGAGGTATTGCCGGTGACGAGCGCGAAGAGCGTCAGCGCCTCGCGCACTCCGTAGGGCCCACTGGCCTGGCTGCCGTTCGTGTCATCGGCGTTGCAGACCACGCTCAGGAGGGGGCTCAACGGCGTGAAATTGGTGTTCGGCGTGCCGTTCGCGCAGCCGGCGGCCGGGATCGGCAGACCGGTACCACCAATGTTGAGCACCGTTGAATCCTGATTCACCGACGAGCTCGAACTGCTGGCCGTGCTGTCGGAGTTGCCCTCCAGGGCATCCAGCGTGAGCGGACCGGCGTTCGCCTTCGCGACGCCCGAGTCACCGTGCGCCGTCTGGGTCGTGCCGTCGTCCGAGATGTTGCCGTGTGAGGTGAGCACGTCGGCGTTGACCCCACTCGGGCCCCCGATGTGCGCGCCCAGGACCTCCTGGGAGTTCGTCGACGAGTCAGCGGTGCTCGTCGAGTGCATCCCCAGGATCGTCAGGCAGAGCTGGTCACCGCTCGCGCTGCAGAGCTGGTCCAGTCCGTCCTGAAGCGGCTGAAGCGGTCCGTCATTCGACTGGCCCGGATCGCTGGTCACCTGGATGATCGGGTTGCCCAGCAGGTAGGCGAGCGTGACGCGGCCGTGATAGGCCCCGTCGCTGCCCTGCTGCCCGCGGGAATCGCCCACGATCAGGTCCTCGCTGCCCCCGGACGGGTCGCCCGCTAGGGGCTGACTCGTGCTTGGGGTCAGATCCGCAACTGCATCGGTGCCCTGGCCGTGAGGCTCAGTGCCATGCAGCGGCGGGGTGTAGCTGGGCGGAGTTCCTGCCTTCGGGGTGGCGGTTGCACCGCCCCCGCTGGTCGCGGTCCCGCTGCCGCCATTGAGGCCGAGGTTGTGAAGCAGATCATCGACCGTGTTGGCGGACGCGAGAGCCGGGACCCCCACGCTCATTGCCATTACAGCTCCGGAGACGGCGATCGCAGTGACGCGCCTCCGCCTCTGAAGCTTCTTCCTGCGCTGCCTATACATCGACGCCTCCTCGTTTGCGCACAGCATTCCCTTGTGGCACTAATCCCATCCCGTACACGCCGCTTCCGGATCTCCCCCAAGGAGTGCGATGCGAAATTGACTCCGCCCGCTCGCGGCGATGCTTGTGTTGCTTATACCTAGTTTTCGGCATACGGCAACCCACTCATTAGCCACCGCTTGCGGACTTGCAGCCTCCGATAGGGTCGTTCAGGCATGAGCGCCCCGGAATTGGCCAGTGTCGATGGACGAATTGCCCAGACGGCGGAGGCCCGGATTTCGGCCGCGGACGACGGATTGCTCGCGGGGCGATGGCGTCTTCGAGGTCATCCGCCTCTACGCCGGGAGGCCCTTCGCGCTCGGCGAGCACCTCGACCGGCTGGAGCGCTCAGCGGCGGGGATCGAGCTGCCGATCGAGCGTGAGCGATTCGAGTCCGAGATCTCGGCGCTGCTCGCCGAGTTCGGTGAGCACGAGGCTCAGCTCCGCCTGGTTGTCACGCGCGGGGGCCGCCGGCTCGCCTTCACCGAGAACCTCCCGCCTTATTCGGACATCGAGTCGATCACCGTCGCGTCGGTGACCTATGCCCCGACGCTGATCCTTAACGGCGTCAAGTCCCTCTCCTATGCAGCCAACATGCAGGCGTCGCGTTTGGCGACTGCCCGAGGCGCCGATGAGGCGGTCTTGGTGCGGCCCGACGGGATCGTCCTGGAGGCCCCGACGTCCACGATCTTCTGGGTGAGAGCCGACGGCGGCCTCCGCACGCCCTCACTGGAGGTCGGGATTCTCGCCTCGATCACGCGCGACCGGTTGGTGCGAGAGCTGGAGGTGGAGGAGGGCAGCTTTCCCCTGGAGGACCTCGAGGCGGCGAGCGAGGCCTTCCTCGCTTCGACGGTCCGCGAGGTTCAGGCGATCTCGGCGGTAAATGAGACAGAGCTGGCAGAATGTCCCGGCAAGCGGACTCGCGAAGCCTCCGAGACGTTCGCCGCGATCCTCGAGCGCGAGCTCGCTGCCGCGGCGGCGAGCTGACGCAGGCTTGGATTTCCAACTGACAGACGAGCAGCGGCTGATCTCCGAGAGCGCACGGGAGTTCTGCGACAAGGAGATCGCTCCTCGCGTGCGCGAGAATGACCGCGCCGGCCGCTTCGACCGCGAGCTCGCCTCGATGCTCGGTGAGATGGGCTACCTCGGCGCCCCGGTCTCGGAGGAGTACGGCGGCCGCAGCCTCGACTACCTGAGCTATGCGCTGATCGTGGAGCAGGTCGGCCGCGTGGACTCCTCTGCCCGAACGGTCGTCTCCGTGCAGACCTCGCTGGTCGCTGGGGCGATCGAGCGCTGGGGCACCGAGGAGCAGAAGAGGGAATGGCTGCCCCGCCTCTGCTCCGGTGAAGCGCTCGGCTGCTTCGGCCTGACGGAGCCCGACGCCGGTTCGGACCCGGCCAGCATGCGCACCCGCGCCAAGAAGACCGACTCGGGCTGGACGATCACGGGCAACAAGATGTGGATCTCGATGGGAAGCGTCGCCGAGCTCGCTCTGATCTTCGCTCAGACCGAGCCGGAGAAGAAGCACAAGGGCCTCGCCTGCTTTCTCGTCCCCACCTCGGCCGAGGGCTACAGCGCGCAGGAGATCCACGGGAAGCTCGGGCTGCGCTCATCGGACACCGCCGAGATCTCGCTGGATGACGTCGAGTTACCCGCCGACGCGCTGCTCGGCGAGATCGGCGACGGCTTCAAGATCGCAATGAGCTCCCTCGACAACGGCCGCTACAGCGTCGCCGCCGGCTGCGTCGGGATCTGCGACGGGTGTGTCGACGCCTCCGTCGAATACGCCAAGGAGCGCCGCCAGTTCGGCGTGCCGATCGCGAGCTTCCAGCTGGTCCAGGAGCTGATCGCCGACATGATCGTGAAGCGCGACGCCGCCAGGCTCCTCGTCTACCGCGCCGGCGAGCTCAAGGACCGCGGCGTCCGCAACACGGTCGAGACATCGATCGCGAAGTACTACGCGACCGAGGCCGCAGTGGAGTGCGCCAACGCGGCCATCCAGGTGCACGGCGGCGCCGGCTACGTCGACGACTACCCGGTCGAGCGCTACCTCCGGGACGCCCGCGTCACCACGCTCTACGAGGGCACATCCCAGATCCACAAGCTGATCATCGGGAGGGACGCGACCGGGATCAACGCGATGGTGCCTCCCACTACGGAGGGGTAGGTGGCGGTCGAACGGGTGGGGGTGGTCGGCGCCGGGACGATGGGTGCCGGGATCGCCCAGATCGCGGCGCTCGGTGGCTACCCGACCGTGATCTATGAGCTCGACGGCAAAGCCCTGGCGCGTGGCATGGAGCAGCTCCGGGGCGCCCTGCGCCGAGGCGCTGAGCGGGGTCGCTGGCAGGAGCAGGAGGCGATCGACGCGCTGGAACGGGTCGAGACGGACACGATCATCGAGGTGCTGCGGGAACTGCGATCTGGTGATCGAGGCCGCGCCCGAGGACCTCGACCTGAAGCGGAACCTCTTCGAACGGCTCGCGGCGGTCTGCGGGCCGGAGACGGTGCTAGCCACGAATACCTCCTCCCTCTCGGTGACCGCGATCGCGACGGCGGTCCGCGAACCCGCGCGGATCGTCGGCATGCACTTCTTCAACCCCCCCGCGCTCATGCAGCTCGTGGAGGTGGTGGCCGGGGACGAAAGTGGTGATTCGGCGCTCGAGCTCGCCACGGAGGTCGCCCGCGGCATGGGCCGTACCCCGATCCGCGTCCGCGACTCCGTCGGCTTCGTGGCCAACCGCTGTGTCCGCCCGTTCTTCCTCGAGTCGCTGCGAATGCTCGGCGAGGGAATCGCGCCGCACGACGAGATCGACCGGGTCGTGCGGCTCGGCGCCGGCATGCGGATGGGGCCCTTCGAGCTCATGGACCTGATCGGGATCGACGTCAACTTCGCCGTCGCCCGCTCCTTCTGGGAGCAGTCTTTCGGCGAGCCGCGCTGGCGGCCAAACCCCATCCACGAGCGGCTGGTCGCCTCTGGCCGGCTCGGGCGAAAGACCGGCCGCGGCTTCTACGTCTACGAGAAGGACACACCCCACCGGCCGCGGGACCCCGAGGTCCAGGGGGAGCGCCCGGTCTTCGACGAGGACGAGCTGGACCAGCTCGCGGGCGACAACGCTGCCCAGGTCCTGACGAGGCTCGGGGCCACGATCGCCAACGAGGCATGCTTCGCCCTCCGTGAAAGGGTCGCCTCCGAGGACGACATCAACACCGCGATGCGGCTCGGCTACAACTGGCCGATCGGCTCCCTCGAGTGGGGAGAGCGCCTGGGCTGGAGCCGGGCCCTCGGGGTGTTGGAGGAACTCCGCGAGCTGCAGGGCGAGGCCTACCGTCCGGCGCCCGAGCTGCGCGCCAGGGCCTCCTGACCGCGCAGCCCCTCGAGGTCGAGCCCGAGCGCCGTCGCCGCCAGGCCGCGGAAGAAGGTCGCCTGCATCGTCCCGTAGAGCTCGCCGCTCAGCCCCGGCTCGACAAGCTGACCCATCACGAACCCGTTGGCCATGCAGAACAACATCATTGCCAGGTCGTCCGCGGGGAACGGCGGACCGGTCGGGAGGTTCTCCGATGCGGCCCGGATCACCGCCGACATCCGCTCGCGGAGTGCTTCGTCGCGCGCGGCCAGCTCCTTCCGGAAGCGGGGATGCCGGACCGCGTAGGCGACGAACTCGAAGTAGAGCTTCGGCCACTTGGGATCCGACCAGACGAAGCGGATGAAGTCCTCCGCGGCTGCGCGGACCTCCTCCGCCGGCACGCCCTCGGCGGGCAGACCGGCCTCGAAGCGCTCGAGCTCGGCGGCGTACTTCTCGTCCAGCATGATCAGGAAGAGCTCCTCCTTGCTCTTGAAGTTCGCGTAGAAGGCGCCCTTGGTGTAGCCGGCATCCGAGGCGATCTGCTCCACCGACGTTCCCTCCAGCCCCCGGCGACTGAACAGCCGCGCAGCCGAGTCGAGCAGTGCCGCGCGGGTCTCCGCCTTGCGCTCGGCGCGGGTGAGCGTCGCCGGGCTCATCTCGGCGCCGCCAACACCTCCGCCCCGCGGTTCGGAACGTTGGTGATCGTGCTCCTCACGGAATGCTCGGGATCGCCCACCGGTCGCAGTCGGCGCCGGGCGACCAGCTCCCGCAGGACGACCGCCATCTCGAACTCGGCGAACGCAGCGCCGAGGCAGCGGCGGACACCGCCGCCAAACGGGATCCAGGTGTAGGTCCCGGCCGGCTGCTCGAGGAAGCGCTCGGGCCGGAACCGCTCGGGCTCGGGATAGATCTCGGGGCGGCGGTGGACGAGATAGATCGACGGCGCGACTGAGACCCCGGCGGGCAGCAGGTGCCCGCCGATCTCCATCGGCTCGACCAGCTTGCGCAGCACCAGCGCGATAACCGGGCGAAGGCGGAGGGTTTCCTTGATCACGGCGTCGAGGTACTCGTCGCCACCGGCGGCGACCTCGGCTTCGAGCCGGCCGAGCTCGGCCGGATGGCGGGCGAGCAGCTCGACCGCCCAGGAGAGACCGGTCGCGGTGGTCTCGTGCCCGGCGACCAGCAGCGTCATCAGCTCGTCGCGGAGCTCGCGGTCGCTCATCGCGCGGCCGTCCTCGTGCTCGGCCTGGAGCAGCAACGAGAGGATGTCGTCCCGCTCGGCGAGGTCGGAGGCGCCGCGGCGGGCCGCGATCTCCTCGAAGAGCAGCCGGTCGACCCGGTCTATGTTCCGCTGGAACGGCGGGAATCGGCGGATCCGCTCGGGCCCGAGCATGACCAGGAAGAGCGCGCGGCGGGGACTGGAGATCAGGTTGAGGGTGCGACGGAGCTCATCACGCAGGCGCCTCAGCCTCTCCCCTTCGTCGACGCCAAAGACAGCGCGGAGGATGATCTCGAGGGTCATGGCCTGCATCCTCGGCCGCATCCGCACGGGCGCCTCCGCCGGCCAGCGCTCGATCTCCGCCGTGGCGACCTCCGCCATCACCTCTCGGTAGGCCTGCATGCGCTTGCCGTGGAAGGGCGGCAGCATCAGCTTGCGCTCCTTCATGTGGGCCGGCTCGTCGAGCAGCAGCACCGAGTGCTCGCCGAGCACCGGTAGCAGGACGGTGTTCGCCTCGCCGGCGTGCAGCAGGCGCGGGTCGCCGGTGAAGACCTGCTTGATCGCCTCGGGGTCGGAGAGGAAGACCCAGGTCCCCTCGTGGGCGATCCGGTAGGTGAAGACGTCGCCGTACCGGGCCTGGCAATCCTCGAGGGTCTGGAGGGGACGCCGCCACCAGCGTCGCGTCGAGCGGATCACCGACCAGTCGGGACCCGGCGGCAGCCCAGGCTTCTTCGCGGCGGGGGCCCTCGGAATGTGGGCTGTGGCCGTCTCCATCTCGAATACCAAGCGGTATCCGATCACATACCGAGTGGTATGTCAAGGACGGCTTCCGCCAGTCAAGCCGCGGCCCGGTGGTCGCTAGGAGGCTTCGACCGCTTCGACGATGGCGCCGGTGTTCTTGCCCCAGTGCTCCTCGGGGTCCGGCGGCATGTCGCGCAGGTACCACTCGGCATCGAGTGCGCCCTTGGTCCCGCTGCCGGCCGCGGTGACGGCCTGGCGGTAGGTGTGATCGACCAGATCGCCGACCGCGAAAACGCCCGCGAGCTTGGTCTTGGTCGATGGCTCGTCGACCATCACATAACCCTCGCCGTCCAGGTCGACCTGGCCCTCGACCAGCTCCGATCGCGGCCGGTGGCCGATCGCGACGAACGCCCCGCCGACGTCGATCTCCTTCTGCTCGCCGGTCTCGGCATGTTGGAGGCGAACCTTGGCGATCTTGCCGTCGTCGCCGGCGACGAACTCCACCGGGACGTAGGGGGTCAGGAACTCGATGTTCTCCTTGCCCCTGGCGCGTTCCTGCATGATCTTCGAGGCCCGGAACTGATCGCGACGGTGAACGATCTTCAGGTTCTTTGCGAACTTGGAGACGAAGATCGAGTCCTCCATCGCGGAGTCACCGCCGCCGATCACGGCGACGTTCTCGCCCTTGAAGAAGGCGCCGTCGCAGACGCCGCAGGTGGAGACACCGCGGCCGCCGAGCTCGACCTCGCCGGGGATGCCGAGGCGCTTGGGCTCGGCCCCCATCGAGAGGATCACCGCCCGCGCCTTGTACGTGTCCTTGCCGACGCGCACCGTCTGGACGCCGCCATCGGTCAGCTCGACCTCGGTGGCATCGTCGGTGACGAAGCGAGCGCCGAAGCGCTCGGCCTGGGCGCGGAACTGATTCATCATCTCCGGGCCCATGACGCCCTCGGGATAGCCCGGGTAGTTCTCGACGTCGGTCGTGTTCTGGAGCTGGCCGCCCCACTGGAAGCCCTCGATGACCAGAGGCTCGAGCTCGGCGCGGGCGGCGTAGAGCGCCGCGGTATATCCGGCGGGGCCGCCGCCGACGACGATCAGATTCTCGACCCGCTCTGTCTCAGCTGTGTTGTCGGTCATCTCGGTCCCTTCGGAGCCTATCCAGAGCCCCGGAAGAAGGGGCTTACTTCACTTTTTATAGTAGCGCCAGGCTCCGAATCGTTACGGCCGAGCCACAGCCGTCTCGGGTTCCGCCACATCGATGCGCTCCGGCCGCTCTCGTCCCTCGCTCTCCCAGCGGCTGACGGTCTTCCGCAGTTGGAAGAAGGCGACGATCCCCGGCGGGATCGGCAGCCAGAAGGCGATCACGCGATAGGTGAGCACGGCGGGGAAGACGTCGGCGCTGGGGACCCCGAAGAGGACGAAGGCGCCGATCATGCCGGCGTCGACGGCGCCCACCCCTCCGGGCGCGAACGGGATCAGGTTCGCGAGCATGCCGAGGAAGAAGCCCTGGATCACGACCCCGAGCGGCACCGAGACGTCAAACGCATGGAAGCTCGCCCAGAGGATGGCGATGTTGGCGCCCCAGAATCCGATCGCGCCGCCGAAGGCCAAGGCTCCGGCGCTCGGGTTGCGGACGAAGGCGATGGCGGTGCGGGTGCCCTGCGCGAAGGTGGCGGGGGCGCTGGCGACGCGCTTCGCAATCCGGCCGAACCGCCCTGAGGTGTGACGCTCGATCCGCCGCTCGAAGTCATCGGGCAGCAGCGCAATGAGCAAGCCGACGACGATCGCCAGGGCCGCGAGAGCCGCCGGGATCACAGTGCCGGAGAGCGGCGCCTCTCCGGAGACCGCACCGGTGCGCAAGAGGACGCCGAAGACCACCAGGGCGACCAGGTAGACCGAGTAGAGGACGACCAGGAACGCCACCATTCGGCAGACCGACTGGCGGCGCTCCATTCCCGCCTTGCGCAGCGCCCAGTAGGTGAGCAGGATTCCGCCCGCTCCACCCGCCGAGAAAAGCCGGGTTGCCGCGAGCCCGGCCATGGTGATCTGGTAGCTCTCGCCCCATTCCAGATGGATCACCTTCTCGCCGACGACGCCGCGAAAGAGCGCGACGTAGGCCGCGAACATGCCCACGCAGCAGACCAGTCCGATGGCGATCCAGACCGGGTTCCCCTGGTCGATCTTGCCGAGCGCGTCCTGGAGATCGAAGAGCTTCGGGACGAGAACGTAGATCGCGACCAGCAGCAGCACGACGGCGATCGCCGTCTGGATGAGCCGCTTTGGATCGGCGAAAAAGCTGGGTTCAGCCTCCGCGACCATCTCGCGGCCGGTTTCCTCATGCTCGGAAGCGCTCTGCGGGCGCTCCTCCCTCACCCGCCCAATGTTCGCAAAAGGCGCTACCCGTTCGCGACGCGCTCGAGTCGCTGCAACGCCCTGCTCGCGGACTGGGCCACCGGTTCGACGTATCGCTCGCCCCGGCGAATGGCGAACACGAGGGTGGCTCCGGCGATCAGGTCGATCACGTAGTGCTCGCCGAGATAGACGAGTGCGAACCCGAGCGTTCCGGCGTAGGCCCAACCGAGGGCGCCCGCCTTCGGGCCCATCTCCGAGAGGAGCAGCGCGGCCATCAGCGAACTGGCGAAATGAAGGGAGGGCATCGCGGCCCACGGGTTGCCGCCCAGCGCGTCATAGAGGACCGGCCAGGCCTTACCCCACTCCTCTTCACCGACTTCGACCATGATCCTCCGGACCTCCGCGTCGGTGTGCCCCTGCTCGGATGCCCACCAAGGCGGGGCCGTGGGAACCGCCGCGTAGACGATGCAACCGAGGTCGTAGACGGCCGACAACTGCCGGGCCGACCGCGCGAATTGCTCCTGGTCGCGGGACAGGATCCAGGCGAGTGCGCTGTGAGGCTCAAAGAACCAGCTCCAGTGGACCCAGGAGAGAAAGCGGTCGACGACGTTGCGCCTGCCCAGCCCGGCAACCGCCCTCTGCAGCCTCACGTTAGGCAGCTCACCGCCCCCGAGCACGCGATCGACGCGGATGGGGTAACCGATCCGCAGGCGGCTGCGCAGCGCCTCGGCGTGGTCGTAGGGAAGCTCGTGCGCCAGGGTGAACATCCACATCTGCAGGGCGTACATGCCGGCGTCGCGCAGCCGGGTGCGCGGCTGCAGCACCGCGAGTGCGGGCGGACCGGCCGCGAGCGCCGCGGTCGTGACGCTCGCCGGGATGCGGCGCTTCTTGCGCAGCAGCGGGACCGCGAACGCGGCGGTGAGCGCGACGGCTGCCGCCCCCTTCACCAGCGGACGCCAGGGCGAGGATTGGCCATTCCCGGGCAAGGGTGGGCGAGTCTAAAGGCAGCCCGAGCACGCTGCCGATGATCCACTGTGGGCGAGATCGGTCTTGTGAGCGCTTCGCCGAGCGGCGTGACGCCGGCGATCGCCCTGCTCGAGAACCTGCCGGACGGGATCGTGCTGATCGATGGCAATGGCTGGGTCGCCTATTCGAACGCCGCCGCGGAACAGCTCTTCGGCAGGCCCGTGTCCGAAATGGTCGGCGCCCCGTTTCACATCCTGCTTGCGGAACCCTTTGGGGAGGAATACGCGGGACACATCCGTCGCTTCAACGGAGGCGACCATCCCGAGGTGGTCGGGCAGCGCCGGGACGTCTTCATCAGGAGGCTCGACAGCTCCGTCGTCCCGGCCGAGCTGACACTGTGCGAGGTTCGGGACGGTGGGGTCAAGTCGCTGGCCGCCGTCGCTCACGACATCGGGCACCGAAAGCAGGAGGAGACCCGGCTGCGGCGGATGGCCAGCCAGGATTCGCTCACCGGCTTGGTCAACCGAACGAACTTCGAGCGGGCCCTCTCGGAGCACGTGGACTGGGCCGACCGCTACGGCAACGGGGGCGCGGTTATCGCGCTCGGCGTCGACACCTTCCAGTACGTGAACGAGGCCCTGGGCGTCTCCGGCGGGGACGAGATCCTGGTCGGACTGGCCGAGCTGGTCAAGGGCCGGCTGCGCAAGACCGATGTGCTCGCGCGTGTCGACGGAGACGTGTTCGGCATCCTCGCCCCCGGCACCGACCGGGAGAAGGCGCTCACTCTGGCGGAGCAGTTGCTCGATCTCGTCCGACGCCACTCCTTCGTCGTCAACAGCGAGGGGATCCGGGTCACCCTGAGCGCCGGCGTCTCCTCCCTCAACCAGCGCGCCGTGACCGGAGCCGACTTCCTGGCGGAGGCCGAAACCGCGATGCACACCGCCAAGGAGTCCGGACGCGATCGGGCGCTCGCTTATGTAGCGCACGGGCACTCCGAGGTCGACGGGCGACGCGCGTGGAGCGAACGCGTGCGCCAGGCGACGGAGAGGGGCCTGTTCGTCCTGGTGAGCCAGCCCATCGTGAACCTGAAGAGCGAGCAGGCCACCCAGCACGAGGTCCTCCTGCGCATGCGCGACGACGGCGGTGGCCTGGTCGAGCCGGGCAGCTTCCTCGCGACCGCGGAGCGGTTCGGGCTGATTGGGGGCATCGATCGCTGGGTCACGCAGCAGGCGGTACGGCTGATCGCGGCGCACAACAAGGAGGGCCGCGACCTGACCCTCGAGGTCAACCTTTCCGGCATGACCATGGGCGACTCGAGATTTCCAGCCGAAGTGAAGCGGGAGCTGACCACGAGCGGCATCGATCCGGGGTGCCTGGTTTTCGAGGTCACCGAGACGGCCGCGATCGCGGACATCGAGCAGGCGCGGAAGTTCGCATTGAGCCTGGCGCGGCTGGGCTGCCGGTTCGCACTCGACGACTTCGGCGCCGGCTATGCCTCCTTCTACTACCTGAAGCACATGCCGATCAGCTACCTGAAGATCGACGGAGAGTTCGTCCGGGAGCTGCCGGCCAGCCACGCCGATCAGCTCATCGTCAGGGCGCTCGTCGAGGTCTGCGGAGGCCTCGGCATCAAGACGATCGCCGAGTTCGTCACCGACCAGCGCACGATGGACATGGTCCGCGACCTTGGAGTCGACTTCGCACAGGGCTACCACCTCGGCAAGCCGGCGCCGATCTCGGAGCTCAGGGGCGGCTGATTCGCTCGAGAGGGATCACGAAGGACTCGTAGGGGGCTCCGGTCGCCTCCTGAAGCCCGATCTCACAGGTCCGATTGCTGCACACATACGCATCGTGGCTGGTGCCGGCGAGCTCGGCGGCCTCCTCGGCCGTCGCCGAGGCGGTGAGCTCCGGATGGAGCATCCCCCGGTCCCCCGCCATCCCGCAACAGGTTGCCCGGATCGGCTGCACCACCCGATCCGCCATCGTCTCGACGATCCCGCGGAGGTCGCGCTCGAGACCCATGTGCCGGGTGGAACAGGTCGGGTGCACGGCGACGGAGGCGAGCCTCTCCGAGATCTCGAGGTTGGGAAGCAGGCGCTTCGCCCAGGAGACCGAGTCGAGTATCTCGAGCCTTCCGTGCCGTTCGCGGTTCTCGTCGCTCAGCCCCGAGGGCTCGCCGGCGAGACCGTGGGCGCAGGAGCTCGCGTCGATCACCACCGGCAGCGCGCCCTCGTCGCTCCAACGCCAGAGCTTGGAGATGCTGCGGTTGGCCATCAGCGCCGCGCCCTCGGTGTAGCCCTTGGAGGCCCAGGGCACCGAGCAGCAGCTGCCGGCCACATCGCCCGGGATCCAGACCGGCATCCCGGCGCGCGCCGACACTGCGACCATCGCCTCCGGCAGCGGAAGGCCGTCACCGTCAGTGCGAGCGCGCGCCGTCAGGCGCGACCCGTTTGATGCTGGCGACCCGAAGATCCGGTTGACGCACGCGGGCATGTAGACGGCGGCTGCGCCCTCACGGGAAGTGCGCGGGAGCCTGGCGGGCGCCGGTGGCGGCATGTTGCGAGGCCAGGAGGGGACCATCTCGTCGCTGAACACCGAGCGGGCGGCGGCGGCCCCGGCGCGCATCAGCGGCCCGGCGACCGTGCCGGCCCGCAGCCCGGCGCGCGCGGTGTGCTCCACCGAGGCCCAGCGCCGCGCGACCCCGGCCGCCCGCAGCTGTGCCGCGGCGGTGTGCTGGTCGGCCCGGAATCCCTTGATCAGAGCGCCGGTATCGATGCCGAGCGGGCAGGCGATCTGGCAGGTCCCATCGGCGGCACAGGTCTGGACCCCGTCGTACTCGTATTGCTCCAGGAGTGCCCGCTGCACCGGCGATTTCGCCGGCTGCCGCGCCATCTCGCGCCGGATCACGATTCGCTGCCGCGGTGTGGTGGTGAGGTGGCGGCTTGGACAGACCGGCTCGCAGAAGCCGCACTCCACACAGGTGGTGGCGACCTCCTCGATCTCGGGGGTCGTCTTCAGGTTGCGGAGATGCGCGCCGACGTCGCGGTTGAGGACGACGCCCGGGGCGAGCACACCTTCGGGATCGGCGAGCGCCTTCACGCGCCACATCAGCTCGCTCGCCCTCTCACCCCACTCGCGCTCGACGTACGGGGACATGTTGATCCCGGTGCCGTGCTCGGCCTTCAGAGAGCCGTCGTAGTGGTCGAGAATCAGGTCGACCAGCTTCTCCATGAAGGCCTCATAGCGCTCGACGTCCTCCTGCTTGGAGAAGTCCGGCGTGAGCATGAAGTGGAGGTTCCCCGCGGAGGTGTGGCCCGCAACACCGGGGAGGAAGCCATGCTCGCTGAGGAGCGCCTGGATGTCGCGGGCCGACTCCGCTATCCGCTCCGGCGGGACGCAGACGTCCTCGATGATCAGCGATGTCCCCGGCGCCCGGAAGCGCCCGATCAGACCGTGCAGCCCCTCGCGCACCGTCCAGGAGACCTCGACCCGCTCGGGATCACGGGTGAAGTCGGGGGGCCGGATCAGCTCGTGCTCGTCGAGGATCTCCTTGGCGCCCGCGACCAGCCGGTCGAGCTCGGCGTCGGTCTCGGCGCCGAATTCGACCAGCAGCGCCGCCGAGGTGGGCGGCAGCTCCATCCAGCCCTGCGGGGCGCCGGCGATGTTCTGGGCAGCGACCATCAGCGCCGGGGCCACCATCAGCTCCACTGCGGTCGCGCCCGCCTCGACCAATGCCGGCACCGGCTCGGTGGCCGACTCGATGCCGTCGAAGTGGAGCCAGGAGACGGTCGTGCGGGCTGGGAGCGGAACGGTCTCGAAGACCGCCTCGGCGATGAAGCCGAGCGTCCCCTCGGAGCCGATCAGCAGGCGCCGGAAGATCTCGACCGGCTCGTCAGCGTCGAGGAAGGCGCAGAGACGGTAGCCCGTGGTGTTCTTGATCCGAAACTTCTTCCGGATCCGCTCGCTGAGCTCGTCGTCGGCGCGGATCTCGTCTCTGATCTCAGCGAGCCCTCTCGCCAGCTCGGGTTCGGCGCGCTCGAAACGGTCGGCCGCGTCTGGCGCCGCGGTGTCGATCACCGTCCCGGACGGCAGCACGAAGGTCAGCGAGCGGACGGTGCTGTAGGAGTCGGCGACGATCCCGCACCGCATCCCGCCCGAGTTGTTTGCGATCACCCCGCCGACGCAGGCGATGTCGGTGCTGGCCGGGTCGGGCCCGAGCTTGCGGCCGTGGGGCGCCAGGACGCGGTTGGCATGGCCGAGCACGGTGCCGGGCTTGACGCGCACGCGGGCCCCATCGTCGAGCACCTCCACCCCGCCCCAATGCCTCCGGACGTCGACCAGGATCCCGTCGCTCTGCGCCTGGCCGTTGAGGCTGGTGCCGCCGGCGCGGAAGGTGACCGGCAGGCCCCTCGATCGGCCGAAGGCGAGCACCTTCGAAACGTCGCCGGCGTCACGTGCCATCACGATGGCCCTGGGCAGCAGCCGGTAGGGGCTGGCGTCCGAGGCGTAGCGGACGAGGTCGATCACCCTGGTGAGGACGCGGTCCGCGCCGAGCAGTCCGATCAGCTGGCTGCGCAGCGGCTCCGGCGTCCCAGAGGCGAGCTCGTCGGGCACCCGGTCCGGTGCGGGCTCCGTCCGCTCCGGAGCGATCCGGTGCACGTCAGGTGCAAGCAGATCCACGGGGGGAGCCTAGTCGCAGAGGAGTGGCGGCTTTGTTCGGATATGCCGAACAAAGTCGCCACGTGCCCGCCCTCCTCAGTTCAGCTGGACCGAAACCCGCAGGAAGGTTGCGGGTATCGACGTGGTGTCACCGTTGGTGTTCTGCTCCTCGAACAGGGTCTCCAGCTCGGTCCGGAGGTCAGCCTCGCGGCCGTCCGCACCTGCTGCCTCGAACGCGTTCATGGTCGGTCCGTAATAGCTCCTGAACTCACGCACCAGTTCTGACGGCGGTCCCGAGAAGTTGAACGTGTAGGTGTCCCTCTGGAACGAGATCTGCTCCTTTGGGACTCCGGCCGCGCCGAACCGCTCGATCACGTTCTCCTCCACTCCCCAGGTCATCGGGCTGACGAAGCCCTCCGGCGGCGGGGGCGAGTAGGAGGAGCTGATCTTCAGGATCTGGGCGACCAACGTCGGGTCGTTCGGGATCCAGTTTCCCATCACGATCCGGCCACCGGGCTTGGTCACCCGGACCATCTCCTTTGCCACATCGAACGGCTTTGGAGCGAACATCGCACCGAAGATGCTGATGACGAGGTCGAAGCTCTGATCACCAAGCTCATGCAGATCAGCTGCGTCGCCCTCTTGGAATTTGAGGTTGGTCAGGCCGCTGGCCTCAGCCCGTGCGTTGCCGGCCGCGACCAGGTTCCTCGCGATGTCGACGCCCAACACGTTGCCGCCCAGCTGAGCCGCCGGCAACGCGGTGGTTCCATCGCCGCAGCCAAGATCCAAGACCTCGAGCCCGTCGGTGATGCCGATTTTGTTGACGAGGGCCTCACCGCTCTCTCGCATGCTCCCCGCGATGCGAGTGAAATCCCCCTTCTCCCATAGCGCCTTGTTCGCATTCATTGTCTCTTCCATCCTTGGAGTCGAGTTGATGACGATCCGATCCTATGCGTACCTGCAATGGCTCTACGCGAAAGGCCGCTCTCCGGTTTGAGGCTCCCTTCTCCAGAGTGTCAGAGGCTCAGAACAGCGCCATGCCCGGTGTGACCGGCACCTCGACGAGCTGAGGCTTGCCCGAGCCGATCGCGCCCTCGAGCGCCGCGTGGAGCTCGTCGCGTTTGGAGACGCTCTGGGAGGGGACGCCGTAGGCCTCCGCCACTTGAGACACCTCGAGCGCCGGGAGGTCGAGGCCGGGCGCGCCCTTCACCTCCTCGACATCCGCGAACCACTTGAGGATCGAGTACTCCTCGTTGCGCAGGACGAAGAAGGTCACCGGGATGTCGTAGGCCGCCGCCGTCCAGAAACCGGTGATGGCGTACTGCGCCGACCCCTCGCCGAGGACGCAGACGACCGGCCGATCGGGCTGGGCGAGCTGGACGCCGAGCGCGGCCGCCAACCCGAAGCCGAGGCCGCCGCCGGCGCCGAAGTAGTAGCTGCCCGGCTTTGAGACGCGGAGCTGGTTGCGGAGGGCAAGCGTGCTGGAGGGGGACTCGAGCACGACGATCCCGTCCTCGGGGAAGACCTGCGCCAGGGTGTTGTGGGCCATCGTCGGCGTCATCGGGTCGGACTCGTCGCCCGCGCTCGGCTCAGGCAGCGGGTCGGGCTCGGCGCGGTTCGCCTCCCCCACCTGCTCCACCAATGCGCGCAGCGCAAGCCCCACGTCCCCGAGGATCACGTCGCCCATCGGCGCCCGGGCGGCCTCGTCGGGGTCGCTGGTGATCGCGACGAGGCTGGCGCCATCAGGGAGCAGGGGCCCGGGTATGTAGGGGTAGTAGGGGAAGACGGAGGAACCCACCACCAGGATCAGGTCGCGGCCCTTGAGCGTCTCCGCGACCGGCCCGATCGCCGGCGGCAGGACTCCCTGGAAGAGCGGATGGCCCTCGGGAAAGCCGAGCCGGCCGCCACCGGGCGCCGGGGAGGCGAACACCGACAGCTTCTGGCGCTCTGCCAGGGCGACGGCGTCGTCCCAGGCGCCACTGGCGTCGATGTCGGGACCGGCCACCAGCACGGGATTGCTCGCCTCGCCCAGCCGCCTTGCCAGCGCCTTGATCGCATCGGGATCGGGACCGGTCCGCGGCTGGGATGTTCGCTCGACGACAGCCCCGGAGGCGTCCTCGGCCTCGACGTTCCAGTCGTCCATCGGCAGCGAGACGAATGCCGGGCCCTTGGGCGCGAGTGACGCCGTGTGGATCGCGCGGGCCAGGGCATGCGGGACATCCTGCGCCCGCGGCGGCTCGAAGCTCCATTTGACGAACGGGTGGACCACGCGCGTCGCGTCTTTGTTCGTCAGGTTCGCCTGCATGGTGATTTGGGCGCGGACCTGCTGACCGGCCGTCACGACGAGCGGCGAGTGATTGGCCTGGGCGTTGAAGATCGCCCCCATCCCGTTGCCGACGCCGGGCGCGGTGTGCAGGTTGACGTGCGCCGGGCCGCCGGATGCCTGTGCGAATCCGTCGGCCATCCCAACCGCCACCGCCTCCTGGAGCCCGAGGACGTAGAGGAAGTCGTCGGGGAAGTCGGCGAGCATCGGCAGCTCGGTCGAGCCCGGGTTGCCGAAGATCGTCGTCATCCCGTGCCTCCGGAAGAGCTCAAAGGTGACGTCTCGGACGCTCGCCATGGCCGGGCAGCCTAACCGGCGGCTGCCTCTCACACCTGCGTGACGTGGCGCGGTGCCGATGGCCGCGCTGAGCCTCGCCTGATCGCGTCGTTCCCGAAGCGCTCGCGGATCTCGTCGATCGCACAATCCAGCGCCGGATTCAGCCGCGGATCGAGCGGCAGCTCCAGCTGCGCCTGGTCGCTCAGGTTCGCCACCGTGATCCCCAGGAGGGTGATCCCGCGAAGCTCGATCAGGGGCCGGGCGTCGGCAAGCAGGACGCGCGCGGCCGCCAGGATCGCGCCGTTACCGGCCGTCGGGTGGGGGAGGCTGCGCGAGCGGGTGGCTCGGGAGAAGTCGCCGAACCGGAACCGGAGCGTCACGGTGCGGCCGGCACGATTCGCGGTACGTGCCCGTCGCGTGACCCGATCGACCAGCGTGACCAGCAGGGCATCGAGGTCCGATCGCGACCGGCCGGCGCCGGCGAACGCCGATTGCGTGCCGATCGAGCGCCGCCGCCGTCCGCTGCGCACCCGGCGCGGGTCTCGGTTGCGCGCGACTGCATGGAGGTGTCGGGCTGCATGCCCACCGAGGAACATCGCCAGCTCCCCCTCGTCGCGGCGCCCTAGGTCACCGATCGTGGCGATCCCGTGAGCGCGGAGCTCCTCCGCTGTCGCCGCGCCGACCCCCCAGAGAGCCTCGACCGGCAGGGGGCGAAGGAAGTCCGCCTCGCGGCCCGGGTCGATGACGAGCAGGCCATCGGGCTTCGCGGCGCGGCTTGCCATCTTGGCCAGCACCTTGGTCCTCGCGACCCCGACCGTCACCACCAGCCCGATTCGCTCCTTCGCCAGGCAGCGCAGCCGGTCCGCGATCTGGCGCGGCGTCCCGGAGATCCGCTCCAGGCCTCGGACGTCGAGAAAGGCCTCCTCCAGCGAGAGGCCCTCGACCAGCGGTGCGGTGTCCTCGAAGAGATCGAAGAGCGCCCTGCTCGCCGCGGTGTAGGCGGCGAAGCGCGGCGGCACAACTGCGGCGTGGGGACAGAGCCGCCGCGCCCGGCCCCCGCCCATCCCTCCGTGGATCCCGAAGGCGCGAGCCTCGTAGCTGGCCGCCATCACAACACCCGCGCCGACGATCGTCGGGCGGCCGCGAAGGCTCGGATCGTCGCGCTGCTCCACCGATGCGAAGAATGCATCGGCATCGGCGTGCAGAATCGACGTGGCGTCTGACACGAACGTATGTTCGCATGACCCGCGCGGCGGATCAAATGATGGGTTGTGAGTTGAGCGCTACCAGGCCGTCGGCTTGCCCGGCTCGAACAGCCAGAGGTCAAAGAAGTGCGCCAGGCCGAGGCCGGACCTGGCCTCGGCGAGCGCGATGAACTGCTGCGTCGTGCCGGTCCTGTACTTGTGTTGCGCCACCCAGTCGCGGAGGATCGAATAGAAGGTGGCGTCGCCGATCTTCTCGCGCAGCGCCTCGAGCGTCATCGCGCCGCGGTAGTAGACGGGCAGGGAGAAGAGCTTGCGCGGGCCTGGCGCGCCGGGTGGGAGATTCCAGAAACGGTGTCCGAAGTACCTGCGGGCCCGGTGCAGGTAGAGCTCGAAGACCGCACGCAGCGCGTCGTCCCGGCCGTTGTACTGCCACATCCAGGTGACCCAGGTCGCGAAGCCCTCGTTGAGCCAGATGTCCTGCCACTGAGCCGGTGAGACCGCATCGCCGAACCACTGATGCGCGGTCTCGTGGGCGACGACCATCGCCAACGGCGCGCCAAGGTACACCGGGCGCGTCTGGGTCTCGAGCGCGTTCTCCCGCTTTCCCGGCACGACGATCGATCCCGCGCTCGAGAACGGGTAGGCACCGAAGCGGTCGCTGTAGAGGCTGATGATCCGCGGAAGCTTCCGAAGGCTGCGCCGCGACTTCCTCCCCTGACCTGGCGCCACGCCCGTCCAGGCCGGCAGGCCGTCGACGGTGGAGCGCTTGAGGTGGAAGCGGCCGATGGTCACAGTGGCGAGGTAGGTCGCCATCGGCTGCGGTTCGTGCCAGACGAACGTCGTCGATCCATGCCTTCGCTGGGCCGAATCCAGGAGGCCATTGGCTATCGCGCGATAGCGGCGCGGGACTGTGATGGTGAACGAATAGGTCGCTTTGTCGGAGGGATGGTCATTGCAGGGGAACCAGCTGGGTGAGCCGTTCGGCTCGCTGTAGGCGACGGTTCCGTCGTGGGTCCGGATCCAGCCGACGCCGTCGATCGGACGCGGCCGGCCGTGGTACGCGACGGCCACCGTGAAGAGAGCTCTGTCCGGGATCGACGCCGTGGGCTTCACGGTCATCTCACCGCCGCGGCGAGAGACCGCCACCCTCGCACCGTCGACGGTCACCGAGGTCACCCGGAGCCCCCGGAAGTCGAGGTTGAACGAGCTCAGCGCCTGTGTCGCCCTCGCGTTGATCGTCGCAACCGCGTTGATCCGATTCACCTTCGGACGGGCCCGAAGACGCAGGTCGTAGTGGTCGACCTCGTAACCACCGTTGCCGGCCAGCGGGAAGTACGGGTCGCCGGCTCCGGACGCGCCCGGGGACTGTGCATGGGCCACGGGGGCGGCGAGCAGAGCCGCCGCCAGCGCGACGGCGGCGCTAGCCCGTTGGCGCCACTTGCTCAGCGAGCACCCGCCGCTCTGCCAATCCGCCGAAGTCGACCGGGCCGGGCATCAGCTCCTCTGGCGGAGGGATCTCGACACCGATCGCCGCCATGCGGCGCTTGAGCGCCTGGTAGGCGAACCCGTAGATCTGCGACGAATGGTGTCCGTAGGAGAAGAAATCGGAGGCGTCGTCGGCCTCCGGCGGGCAGAACACCTCGGCCGCCGTGGGGAGCAACTCCGTCAACCGGTTGAGGATGACCTGCTTCATCTCCGGACGCTCGTCGCAGACGTCCTTCAGGAAGCGAACGCCGAAGGCGATGTGGCGGTGCTCATCCTGCTCCACCAGGCGGAAACCCTGGTTGAAGCCCGGGTAGAGGTCGTGGTCGGCCGTGTACTCGATCATGATCCGCTGACCGGGCATCGCCAGAACTCCCTCAGTGACCATGTGGTAGGTGACGATGCCCTCGACGAAGAGCTCGAGGTCGTCGGGCTTCGCCTTGATCCGGTCGGCGATGTCCCGCAGCGAGTCGTCGAAGAGGAAGCGCCAGGGGCCGAGCATCCGCTCCTCGATCTCGTGCAGCCGAGCGCGGAAGCTGCCCGACTCCAGGCCCATCACCTCGTTGGCGAAGCGATCGAAGAAGACCGCGTGGCGCATCTCGTCGACGAGCTGCGTGGCCAGGAAGGCTTCGACCTCGCCGCTGGGAGCGGCGAGCAGGAACGGCGCCAGATCGGCGGTCACCCGCTCCTCGCCGACGTAGAAGCTGCCGATACTGAAGGCCGTGTGCTGCTGGGACTCCGCCGGACTGACCAGCCAGTGCTCCCGGTCGACCGAGAAGTCGAGCTCGTGGGCGCGCCAGTTCTGCCGCTCCCACAGCGCGTAGAGCTGCTCGTAGCTCATCAGGCCGCCCCGGGGGCGCTTCGACTCGGCCGGATCGCCGGCATCGGCCGAGGCGCCGTTCGAGCTCAGCTTGCTGCCCCAGCTTCCGGCGTTCTCGGCCTGGAGGCGCCGCTGGCGCTCCTCGCGCGCGAGCTCCGGATCGTCGATGCCCTCAGCGCGATCGATCCACCGTCCCATCCGCGTGACGGGGAAGATCCGGCCGTCCACCTCGGTGTAGCCGAGCCTCATCGCATCGGAGGGAGTGATCTCGCCGGCGAGCATCCGCAGCCAGTCCGAGTAGCGCAGCCGGACGATCGAGTCGGGGCTCTCGCCGAGCCCGCGCTTGACGCGGACCCGGCCGTCGTCAACCTCGACCCGCCAGGCGCCACCCCCCTCGCCGACCAGCTCGTAGGCGACGGTGAAGGTGTGGCCCCGGGTCCACTCCGGCTCGATCGCGTACGCCAGCGAGCGGAAGACCAGGTCCGGATCGACCGGGACCCCGAGGCGCGCCAGGTCGCGCGGCCCCGCATCCGGTGAGAGGCGCCGGAGGGCGAGCGCCTTGCGGCGGCGACCGCGGAGCTTGATGCGGCCGCGCGCAAGCGCTCCGATCGGGCTGCGTCCGGAGGCCACCTGGGCGAGCGTCGCCGGATCGGTCGAGATCGAAAAGGCCTCGCCGTTCAGATCGCCATTCCCGGCCACCTCCATAACCTCCGCGCGGTCGCCCAGCGGGTTCACCGTCCAGGCGCCGAGGCCCTCCAGCTCGAGCCGGTAGCGCAGCCCCGGTGGCAGACTCGCGGCGGCGGCGGGAAGTGAGTGGACGATGAGGCGGGCGGCCAAGTCGGGCTCGGACTCGGCCATCCGACGAAGCGCCTGCGCCGCCGTCCCGTTTGAAGCCATCAGCGCGATTCTGGCACGTCCCGGCAGGACTAGCTAATAGACTCACGCCGCCTTGCTTGGCCCGCACGCCGCCCACTCGCCCAACGCGGACGACCTGAACACCCTCTACTGGGTGATGCTCGCGATCGGCCTGGTGCTCTTGGTCGCGATCAACCTGGCGCTGATCGGGATCGTCATGCGGTTCCGCTCCGCCCGGGGACGGCAGCCGCGGCGCCTGGTCGTGCGGCGGGCGGCTCAGGTAGGGACCGCCGGCGTCTTCGCCGCGATCGTCGTCGTCACCTTCGTCTTGGGCGTGATCAAGACCCACGACGCTAAGCAGGTGGAGGCGTCGGGGCCGAACGGCCTGCAGGCGACGTCCAGCCTGCTCGCACAGAGATCGCTGACTCTGCCGGCCACGCCGGCATCCCAGGCCCCACTGCAGATCGAGGCCTGCGGCCAGCAGTGGATCTGGCGCTACGGGTACCCGGACGGGACCTACTCCTACTACGAGCTCGTGGTGCCGGTCGACACGACCGTCGTCCTCAAGCTGTGCTCGACCGACGTGGTCCACCGCTGGTGGGTGCCCGGCCTGTCTGGCAAGTTCGACGCAACGCCGGGGGAGAGCAACCAAACCTGGTTCCGGGCCGATCAGACCGGCGACTACGACGGCGCCAGCTACGCCTTCTCGGGAACCTCCTACGCGGTGATGCGCACTCGTGTACATGTCGTCGACGTCCCCACCTACCAGTCCTGGCTCCAGCAGCAGGGCGCCGACATCCAGCAGGCCCAGCAGTTCGTTCAGCAGGCCAACGGGGAGACCGGATGAGCGACGGACGGGCCCTCGCGCCACAGCGCCCGGAGCTCGTCACCGACGGGCCGTCGCCGGCGCGGCCGCGCTGGTTCGAGATGGTGATGAGCTCGGACCACAAGGACGTCGGCCGCCTCTACATCGGCGCCGCCCTCTCCTTCCTGGTGCTGGGAATCATCTGCTTCCTGATGATCCGGCTCCAGCTCGGGGTGCCGGAGAACAACCTGATCGAGCCGGTCACCTTCAACCGGCTGCTCTCGGTCGGCAGCGCCACGCTGGTCGTGCTCTTCGCCCTGCCGCTCGCCTTTGGCCTCTACACATACGTGGTCCCCCTGCAGATCGGGGCCAGGTCGCTCGCCTTCCCGCGGCTCTCCTCGCTCTCGGTCTGGCTGTACATCCTCGGCGGGGGCATCCTCTACGTGAGCTTCGTCTATACGCCGCCGGAGGCGGGCTTCAACTCCTGGCCGCCACTCTCGGACACGACATTCATCGACAACAACGGGGTCGACGTCTGGATCGTCGCCGTCGGCCTGTCCGTCCTCGGGATCGTCCTCCAGTCGATCAATCTCTCGGTCACGATCGCCCGGATGCGGGCGCCCGGCCTGGCCTGGCGCCGCCTTCCACCCTTCACCTTCTCAGGCGCGGTCTCGAGCTGGACGATGATCGTCGCCGGCTCGACGATGCTGGCGGCGCTGGTGATGCTCGAGGTGGACCGCCACTTCGGCGGCGTCTTCTTCGACGCCGGCGCGGGTGGTGCCCCGATCTATTACCAGCACCTGAGCTGGATCTTCTTCACCGGCTGCTACCTGGTCTTCCTGCTGCCGGCGTTCGGCGCGATCTCCGAGATCCTGCCCGTCTTCTCCGGCAAGCCGCTGCTCTCACGCACCGCGCTGCTCGGCTCCCTGGCGGCGATCATGCCGCTCGGGCTGCTCGCCTGGATGCAGAACATGATGAGCGCGTCGATCCCGGTCGGCTGGCTCTACGCGGCGATGCTGATGGCGCTCCTATTGACAATCCCGATCGGGGCGATCTTCGTCAACTGGATCGGCACGCTGGCCGGCGGCGTCCTGCGGATGCGCGCACCGATGGTCTTCGCCCTGGCGGCGATCTCCACGCTGAGCTTCGGCCTGGTCGGCGAGCTGATCCAGAGCGTGATCCCGGTCAACTGGCTGCTGGCGGACACGACCGCCTCCACCGCGGCCACCGGCTATGTGCTGGTCGGCGGGTCGGTGCTGGGCGGGCTCGCCGCCCTCTACTACTGGTTCCCGAAGATGACCGGCAGGACGATGAGCGAGGGGCTGGCGAAGCCGTCGGCCGCCCTGATCCTGCTCGGGGCGCACGTCACCTTCATCCCGCTCTTCCTGGCCGGCGTGGATGGCCAGCAGGTCGACATCTTCAAATTCTTCAAGGCCAGCGATGCGATCAACGCGATGCACCTGGACGCGCTCAACCTGATCGCCACGATCGGGGCATTCATCTTGGCGCTGGGGATTCTGCTTTCGCTGATCAATGCGTACATGGGCATCAAGGGAGGAACCCCGGCGGGGCACGACCCGTGGGGCGGCGAGACGCTCGAGTGGTTCGCTACGTCGCCTCCGCCTCCGCACAACTTCGACGTGGTTCCCGACGTCCGCAGCGACGAGCCGCTGCGCGACATCCGCGAGGCCGTGCGGCGTCATGGCGCCCCCAGCCCCGAACCGGCGGAGACCACTGAGCCGGTAGCCTGAGCGCATGGTCGGACCCGTTGCCGGCGGCGGCGGTGCAGGGCTCCGCCGGTTTCGCCGCCTGGCAGATCTCACCGCAGTTGTCACCTTCCTGCTGATCGTCGTCGGCGGGATCGTGCGTGTGAGCCAATCCGGGCTCGGATGCGGACCCGGCGGCAGCGGCACGAAGGGCTGGCCGCTCTGCGGCGGCCAGGTGATCCCACTGGTCGGCAACGAGAACCGAGTGATCGAGTTCTCGCACCGGCTGCTCGCGACCGTCGTGGTCGTCCTGATAGGCCTGCTCTGCTACCGCGCGTACAAGGAGCTGAGGGAACGGAGCGGGTGGGCTTTCCACGGCTCGCTGGTCGCGGGCGTCCTGGTGTTGATCCAGGCGGGGCTCGGCGGCCTCACAGTCGAGCATGGCCTCGCCGAGGAGCTGGTCGCGGCCCACCTCGGCGCCGCGATGCTCCTTCTCGGGCTGCTGCTCTGGCTCGGCGCCCGGGCCCGATCCGAGGCCGCCATCGAAGGGGGCGCCCCGGCGAAGCCTCCGGTGCGCGGGCTCAAGTCCTGCGCGGCCGTCGCCACGGTGCTGCTCTTCTGCGCGATCGTCGCCGGCGGGTACATGGCGGGCACCGAGGAGAGGGGGGTGAGCGACGTCGGGCCGAACATCGCGGGAGCGCACCTCGCCTGCGGTCACCAGTTCCCGACCTGCGGTGACGGCAAGTTCCTGCCCTTCGGGAACAACCGGCTGACCGACATCCACCTCACCCACCGGGTCTTCGTCTATCTGGCGACGATCGCGATCATCGTCCTGCTCAGCGTGGCCTTCGCGCGCGGCTCGCGTGATCGGCTGCTCGCCCTGGGCGCCCTGCTGCTGTTCTGCCAGGTGCTGCTCGGAGCCCTCAACGTCTGGCTCGGCGAGCACGGGCCACTGATCGTCGCCCACCTCGCGACGGCCACCCTGCTCTGGGCCACCGTCGTCTCGATCGCCTACAGGCTCGCGTGGCTACCCGGCGGGGCGCCGGCGCATGAGCGCGCGCCCCGGGCCGAGGCATCGGCGGCGGCGACATGAGCGTCCACCTGGGAACCGGGTCCGAGGGCGTCGGAGGCCGGGCGCGGAGGCCAGGTGGCGACCGGGTCTCGGTTACCCCGGGCGATGCGCGGGCCCGCACGATGCGCGCGGCGATCGGCGTAGCGAACGACTACGTCACGCTCACCAAGCCGCGGATCATCTCGCTGCTCCTGCTCACCTGCGTGGCGACCATGTTCGTCGCCGACCCGGGAGGGCCGGCGCTCTCCACCATCCTCTGGACCTGCCTGGGCGGCTATCTCGCCGCCGGTGGTGCCGGGGCGATCAACCACTACATCGAGCGCGAGCCGGACGCGCGCATGGCCCGCACCCAGGGCCGCCCCCTGGCCAGTGGAAGGATCGAGCCGCGGCGCGGGCTCCTCTTCGGAACGACGCTGGGAATCATCGCGGTGGCCCAGCTCTGGATCACCGTCAACGGGCTGACCGCTGCCCTCGCGGCCGCGGGGCTGCTCGGCTACGTCTTCGTCTACACGCTCTGGCTCAAGCCGCGCACCCCGCAGAACATCGTGCTCGGCGGCGCGGCGGGCGCGATGCCGCCGCTGGTGGGCTGGGCCGCCGCCACCGGCGCCCTCTCGCTGCAGGCCCTCTGGCCCTTCGCGATCGTCTTCTTCTGGACCCCGCCGCACTTCTGGGCGCTGTCGCTGCTGATCTCCGACGACTACGCCCGCACCGGCGTGCCCATGCTCCCCGTGGTCCGCGGCGAGACCACCACCCGCCACCAGATCGTCGCGTATGCGCTTCTCCTCGTCGCGGTGACGATCGGCCCGGTGATCACGGGACTGTTCGGGACCGCCTACCTGATCGCGGCGCTCGCGCTCGGCGCCGGATTCGTCGGGCTCGCCCTCGTGCTGCTGGCCCATCCGTCGCGGCCCGCGGCGCGCCGCCTCTACCTGAGCTCGCTCGCGTACCTGGCCCTGCTCTTCGTCGCGATGGCCCTCGACCGCGCGTTATAGGGTTCGGCCGTGGATCGCGAACGCGCCAGAGCCACCATCCGAGCGGGCATGGTCGCCGGCAGCCTGGCGCTACTCGTCTTCGCGCTCGCCTTCTACATCTCGATTCTCTACCTGCGATGAGCCAGCCACCGAAAGCGACCGAGGTCATCTATCTGTCGCGGCCGTCGATCTTCCCGGCGCTGCTCGCCTTCGGTCTGGCCGCTCTCTTCATTGGCCTGTTCGCCTGGTGGCCCTACGCCGTGATCGGCGGTGTCATCGCGCTGATCTCGGTGATCGGCTGGCTGGGGGCCAACCGCGACGACATCTCCCGCATGCCGCGGCAACAGCACACCGACACGGCCCCGATCCCGCTCTCGGTACCGGTCTCCCCCTCCGACTAGGCGCGGATCAGGGCGGGCTCATGGACGAGGTCGCGCCGACCTGCGTCCAGCAGCGCACGATGTCGCGCATGGAGAGGACGCCCACCAGCTCTCCCCGGTCGACCACGACCAGGTGGCGGATACCCCGCTGGACCATCTCCTCGGCGGCCTGCTCCAGGCTCCAGCCGGGCGCCGCCGAGATGACGCTCTCGCTCATGTGATCGGCCACCTTCTCGGTGTCGGGGTCCTTGCCGTTCCCCACGGCGTACAGCAGGTCGCGCTCCGTGATGATCCGCGGCGCCGGGGACTCGTCATCGAAGACCAGGGCGGCGCCGGTGCCCTTCTCGGTCATCTTGGTCGCGGTCTCCCGCAGGGTGTGGCCCGGTCCCACTGCCAGGACCACGCTCGACATGCCCTCGCGAACCTCCACTGGACGCTCCTTTCCGGCTTCGCCATCAGTCGCGACTGCGAGCGGCCGCCCAACACAAGTCGCTTCTAGTGCCGTTCGGCGCAAGCTTATCCCACGCCTGCCCGACCCGAGGGCGCCTCCTCGCCGACAGATAGGATTCCCGCCTCATGCCGGCTCTCAGGGACCATGGACGGGCGATCTGGCTGCTCACCTCTCTTGCCGCGGTGGCCGCCCTGGTCGGGCTGACGGGCTGCGACCTCGGCCCCAAGGACAACGTGGACAAAGGCCAGCAGCTCTTCACCCAGAAGTGCGGCAGCTGCCACACCCTGACCGGCGCCGGCACCAACGGCGACATCGGGCCGAACCTCGACTACGCCTTCAAGGCGGCCCGCGCCAGCGGCTTCGACTCGGACACGATCAAGGGAGTGGTCGAGTACCAGATCGCCCACGCGCGCCCCGCGGCCACGCAGCAGACCGACGTCTACATGCCGCAGGATCTGGTCACCGGCCAGGACGCCAAGGACGTCGCCGCCTACGTGGCGAGCGTCGCGGGCGTCCCAGGCATCAAGGCTCCGGTGTTCGCGCCGCCGCAGTTCTTCGCCACCAACTGCGGTGGCTGCCACACCCTGGCGCAGGCCGGGACCACCGGCAACATCGGCCCCAACCTGGACCAGGCCCTGCCGGGCATGACCGTCGCCGAGATCTCGGAATCGATCAGCAACCCGAATGCGAAAATCACCCCCGGATACCCGCCGAACGTGATGCCGCAGAACTTCGGCCAGACGCTCACGCCGGCCCAGCTCACCGCTCTTGCCCAGTACCTGCAGACCGCCACAGGTGGCGGTGGCGGTGGCGGTGGCGGTGGCGGTGGCGGTGGCGGTGGCGGTGGCGGTGGCGGGGGCGGTGCGGGCGGTGCGGGCGGCGGCAAGAAGTAGCTAGCGGTCCGCCGGGTCCGACCCATAGCGGCGCCAGGCCTGGATCAGGCCCCAGGTTCGCCACAGCCCGATCGCGACGAGGATGAGGCCGACGATCGCCCCGGCCAGCGAGCCGATCAGGAGCGCCACGCCGATCACGATCGCCCCTCCGATGCCGAACATGATCAGCACCCGGAACATGTCCGACTCGTTCCGCAGAGGGTTGCGGGGCGTCTCGGCGGGCTTCTCGTTCACGTCGCCGATCTTCGCAGCCTCATCGTTCGCCCGGAGAAGAGCGCGGGTTTTCCCGGATCAAGGTGCGGTCGGGCGGCGCCGATTGAGCGGGCATGAGCCTTCGCAGGCTGGCTCTTGCCATCTCGGTTTCGGCGATCTCTCTCGCACTCGTCGGACCCGGGCTCGCGCACGCGAGCCCCTCGGGGCCCGCATCGGCCGCGAAGGCCAAGAAGCGCCACCGTGTCGGCGGCAAGGTCCGCCTCGCCTGGCCGTATTCGAAGCGCGGCCGCCCGAGCGACTCGCTGGGACAGTGGTTGGCTCGCCAGACGGGCCCCGTCTGTCCCAGGGGCCGTGAGGCGCATAAGCACAAGCGGTGCCCCAAGCTCAGCGCCAAGCACACCAACGGCAAGCGCGGTGCACGCAAGTCGGAATCGCTGGCGATCCCCAGTGTCGACCGCGGCCCCAAGGGCCAGTACCGCTCTCCCGTCGCGACAATCTCCGCTCCGCTCGCCAGGGCCGCCGCGCTCTCCACGCCGCTCGCCCTGACCCGCTCCTACGAGATCCCCAGCGGAGATCCCTCCTACAACCGCCTGCTCAACTGGTCGTGGACCTACGACTCCGCAGTGACCGCCGCGTCGTTTGTGGCGACGGGCAACCAGGCGCAGGCCAAGCAGCTGCTGGACCAGCTCGCGGCGCTCCAGTACACCGACGGCTCGATCGACATCGCCTTCAATGTCTCGACCGGTCAGGGGGCCGGCACGTTCCGGGCGGGAACGATCGCCTGGATCGGGCTGGCCGCGACGAAGTACGACAGTAGGTTCGGTGTCTCGACCTATCGCACCATGGCGAAGAAGGCGGCCGACTACCTGCTCACGCTGCAGGGGCCGAGCGGGCTGATCAAGGGCGGTCCCGGCCTGAGCTGGTACTCGACGCAGCACAACCTGCTCGCCTACACCTTCCTCGGACACCTCGCTATCGAGCTGCAGGCAGCGGGCGACATCACCGGGTTCACGAAGTACGGCACCGCCGCCTTCACGATCGGCAACGCGATCGACGACAACCTGCTCGCCGGTAACGGCTCCAATACCCACTTCATCCAGGGGCTCGGCGACACGGTGCAGCCGCTCGACGTCCAGGCCTACGGGGCTCTCTTCGAGCTCCAGAACGGCGACGGCATCACCGCGAGCCGGGTCCTGACATACGCGAAGAACAACTTCGCAGTCACCGGCCGCTCGATCGTGAAGTCGACGAACCCCGCGACCTACAACAACACCTACGCCGCGACCGGCCCCTTCTCCGGCTACAAGCCCTACCAGGGTGACGCCGGCCCCAACGTCCTCTGGTTCGAGGCGACCCCGATGCTGCGTCTGGTCACCGCCGCGCTCGGACAGAGCACCACCACCCTCGACTCCTGGATCACCTCCTGGAGGGCGATCACCGGCTCGTCGGTCGGCCCGCTCCAGGCCGATCAGACCCTCACCAACGCCGCACTCGGCGTCGAGTACCACGTCTGGCCCGCGGCGGCCCCGGCGGCCTGGGTGATCCTCTCGCAGCAGGCCCCCACCTTCTTCACCTCGTATTAGCGGACCTGGGCGGCGAACGACCGCGCAGCTAGAGGATTTAGACCGTCGTGAAGCATGTGAGAGCCCTCGGGTCCGATCCGCGGCTGAACTTCTCCCACGCGACGAACCACTGAGAGTCGCTACGGACTCGACCCGTTAGCCGATCTGCTCCGCCAGCTCAATGATGATCCCCTCCGGGCCGCGGACGTAGCAGAGCCGATAGCTGTCCTCGTAGCGCACCACTTCGCCGACGAGCTCAGCCCCGCGGGCTCGCAGGCCGGCGACGACAGCGTCGATGTCCTCGACGACGAATAGGACATGGCGGATACCCGGTGTGTTCGCCTGCGTGTGCCGGTTGTCGCCCTGATCCGACGGCGCGTGGAACTTCGTCAGCTCGAGTCGTCCGTGGCCGTCCGGAGTCTGCACGATCGCAATCTCCGCACGGACACCCTCGAGCCCCACGATGCGGTCCACCCAGCGGCCCTCGACCCGTCCCTCGCCCTGCAGCTCGAGTCCGAGCTGGACGAAGAACTCAGTCGCGGCCGCGAGGTCATCAACCACGATTCCGACGTGCTCCATCCGTTGGATCGTCAAGTGCTCGATGGTATGGAACCCAGATCCAAGCCGCGGTGCCCGGCTCCGGAAAGACCTGAAGCCGTCTTCGGCCCGACCGCCGCTCGATGACCTCGGGGGCCCCGGCCCAGGCGGCTTGGAACATCAAAGCGGCTGTAAGGTTTCCGGTTGGGGAAATCCCGAAAATGGGGCAAGTCGTTTAGGGCCCAATTGGAGTGTCGACAATGGAGTGTCGGCAGAGCACGTCGGCCAGGGGCGCATCAGGGGCGTTGGGTTTAAGGCGATCCCGCGTGACGAAGTGGCGACAGCGAGCGTGAGAGTCGAACGCGCCAGACGAATCGCAGAGCGCGCACTCCGAGGGTCCCTCGAAGCAAGTGGCACACCCGTGAGCTTCGACCAGGCGATCGCCGAGTTCTCCGAGCGCTACGCGGACCAAAACGAGCTCGATTACGCTGCGCTCGCCGATGCGGCCAAGTCAGGCCGCATCGAGGTGGAGCGGGACCTGGGGTAGGGCCCGATGGCGGACGACCCCGAGAATCGGGGCGATCCTGGCGAGTTCGACGTTGCGGGCTTTCCGCTCGCTCCTCGGGCGCGTCACCTGCTTGCGCTCGAGTTCGGGGATCGCAAGGACTTCGATGATCCGCGGCTTGAGTGGCGCCGCCTGTTTTCCGAGCTGCTGGGGACGTTCTTCCTGGTCCTGGTCGCGGCCGGCGGCGGGCTGCTTCACGCCAAGGGCCAGACCAGCCTTGCCGCGGCCGTCGTCGCGCCCGGTCTCATGGTCATGGCGGTCATTCTGTTCATGGGGGCAATCTCCGGCGCGCACCTGAACCCGGCCGTCTCGCTCGCGTTCGCAATGCGCGGCGACTTCCCGTGGAAGCGGCTGCCGGGCTACATCATCATCCAGGTCGTCGGAGCGACGCTGGCGTGCCTGTTCCTGCTGGCGGTGTTCGGCAACGTCGAGCACTTGGGCGCCACGCTGCCCGGACCGGGGTATGAGAACTGGCAGGCGCTGCTGATGGAGGTCGCGCTGACCGTCGGCCTGGTCAGCGTGATCCTGGGCACCGCGTCCGCGGCGCAGAATGTCGGCGCGATCGCCGCGCTCGGCGTCGGTGGCTACATCGCCCTTGCCGGATTATGGGCCGCGCCGGTCAGCGGAGTGTCGATGAACCCGGCTCGCTCGTTCGGCCCGGCTCTCGTGGGGGGTGACTTTTCGAGCTACTGGGTCTACTTGGTCGGGCCGCTCGCCGGTGCGCTGATCGCGGTGGGATTCGCCTACCTCCTGCGGGGCCCGGGCGGCGATCGGGTCGCCCGCGCGGCCGGATCGGGGGTGCTTGGCAGTCTCGAAGAGAAGATGAAGGCGGGCCGACGACATCGAAAGTAGTCCCGGTCTGCCGCCTGGGGAGAGGAGCCAAACGACGAATCAGCGGGGGCAGCGAGCGCCCAATCCAAGAGCGCTCCTTTCCATGCAAAGCGGCGGTCGTCTGGAGTGCTCGTCCCCAATCGGGCGAGTCACAGACTGCTTGGTCTGGAATATCGGTGGTAAGCGCGGATGTCCACCGACCCAATCGGCGTATGGTGCGACCACGGAAATGGAGTTCCGGGTCGACAGGGAAATGGACGAGCACTGGTATCGCGTGCAGGAGGCCGTCGAGGCGGGCACTGCCAGGCAAGCAGTTGCTCGCTCCGCCAAAGCCGAGGGGACCTACCGCGCTCGACCTACCGAGGCTCCTGAGGCTCGGTCTGAGCTGTTTTCAGTGCCTTCTTGGGGGAAACCCGTCGCCCTCAGTCGCCGCTAGCCAGGATTACGCTGCCGGAGCCGAGCTAGGGCGGGTTCAGCAGGTCGACGGTGCCGAATCCTGTCGGGCGCGCTTCGGCCGACGTCGCCAAACCGCATTGGCTGCATCACTTTCTCTGAGATTCAACGCGTACGCGAGGCCGGAGTGACCTAGGAAGCAGAGCTGACTGGCGGGGAATCCCGTGAACGGCTCCCACTTGAAGCCCTCTGGCCTTGGACTGAGACGGCCTAATCCTTTCGTCCTCAGGCCCGCTCACCTCGATCGGGTCACCGTCGCCGGAGCGCCTTCCATCGACGGCCGCTTCTCACGAGGGTGAGCCTGGTACCAGCGCCCATAGCGGTCAGCCAGGGGCGCAGCGGTAATGCCGTGGAGGAGGATCGAGAGGCCGACGGTCAGGTAAATCGCCAGAAGGATCGTCTGCTGGTGTGGCAGCTGCGACTCCTCGACCACGATCACGGCGAAGACGATCGAGGCGAGCCCGCGGGGGCCGAACCAGCCCATAAAGGCGAGAGTCGCCGGGCGGGCTCGGGTGCCGAGCATCGCGATCGCCACCGGAAGCATCCGCACGATGGTGAGGCTGAGGACCGCGTAGAGGGCGAGATCCCAGCTCACCTGCCCGAGTGCCGGCCCGAGCAGGATGGCGCCGAAGAGCAGGAAGGTGGCTCCGTTGAGCATGCCACCGACCTCGTTAGTCAGGCGATTCACGTCCGCCGGATCGCGTCCGAGCACCCCACCGAAGACCCCTCCGGCGACGAAGGCCGCGATGAAGCCCGATCCGTCGAGGCCGGAGGCGATCCCATAGGCCAGGGCGGCACCCGCGGCCGGGATCACCTGCAGCCATGTCCCCGAGATCAGCTTTCGCGGCCCGGCGTAGCGGATGATCGCGGCGATCAGGAGCCCAGCGGCGACGCCACCGACGATCCCGTAGCCGATCTCCTCGAACACGAGCGTTCCCGCCGATCGGCCGCCGGCAAGCTCGGAATGCACGTCGGCGGCCGCCACCGCGATGAAGAGCAGCGGCACGCAGATCCCGTCGTTGAGCCCGCTCTCCACGTTCAGTCCCTGGCGAATGCGGGCCGGCACGCGTGGGTTGGTGACGACCGCCTGACCGAGGGCGGCGTCGGTCGGGGCCAGCACCACGCCGATGATCACCGCCTCCTCGAGGCTGAGCTGCCTGAAGATCGCCGCCGCCACCAGAGCACCGAGCGCAATCGTGAGCGGCAGCCCGATGCCGAGTAGCCGGACCGGGACGTTCGCTCCACGGCGCAGCTCTCTCAGGTTGATCCGCGAGGCATCGGAGAAGAGCACCAGGGCCAGGGTGGCCTCGGCAAGCGTACGGACCGCCCCGCCCGAGCTCGAGAGATCGACATCACCGAGGACCCTCGGTCCGACCAGCACGCCGATGACGACAAAGAGGATCGCCGGAGTGAGAGGGGTGCCGGCGATTCGCCCTGAAACCGAAGCCACGGCCAGGACCGCGAGCGCGATGATCGCCAGCGACCACTCCATTCGGTCAGGTCGCCTGCGGCTGGGGTGTCGCCTTGGCGCTCCGCTTCTGAAGCTGGTCCGAGAGGAGCATGACGATGATGGCGATGCCGACGCCCGCGAAGGTGTAGAGGACCCGCTGGGCCTTGTCACCGAAGTTGGTCGGATGAGAGATGAGCAGCATCACCAGGACTGCCGTGGCCAGTGTCGGGGCCACGGCAGCGCTCAGCGCCAGGGCGAAGTAGTCACCGATGACGACACCCCGTCACAGCGCAGCCGGGCGGACTAGGCCAGCGACGGTTGCCGTCTGTCATGGCATCAAGGCGCCGCTGCCCGCCTGAGCCCGTGCAGGCTCCAGCCGAGCGCCGACATGCCGATGCCGTTGACGATGAAGCTGATGCCGACGAGCACGGCGAGCGTCGCGTAGCCGATGTTCGGATTCGAGACGATCACGATCCCGGCGACCAACTCCACGATCCCGGCGATCATGTTCCAGCCCCGATGCTCGGTCATCTCGAAGGCGGCGACGAAGCGAATCACGCCGACCACGATCAGCCAGATCCCGATCAGCAGGGCCACGAAGACGATCCCTCCGACCGGATGGCGGATGAGCAGGACGCCGACGATGGAGGTGAGGGCGCCGATCAGGGCGACCGTCCCGCGGTTCTGGGTGCTGTGCATGAGCGAGGCGGCCAGCTCGAGGATGCCGTCGAGCAGAATGAAGATTCCGATGATCACGGCCAGTGTGGCCAGGCTGTCGCCGGGCTTGAAGAGGATCGTGATCCCCACCGCGATGCTGAGCAGGCCAACCAGGAGAACGAGCCACCACCCTCCCGTTGCCGCGCGAACATCGGCTTCCACCAGGGTCTCGTTAGCCATCGTTCCTCCGCTGTAGGGGTCGGCCGAGACCCTCGCAGAGCTTCGAGATTCGCTTCTGGCGGGCGAGCACCGGTCTTCAGTCGGTGGGGAGCACGGATGCAGCCCCTCGATTTGGTGCAGCTAACCGGATCCCCCTATCTCCATGCAAAGCAGCACTTTCGAATCGCGGCTCAGACGGGGAAACGGGACCCCGTCTAATGCCCTCTACCAAAGAGATGCGTGAGGGGAGCGCCGTGGGCAACAAAAGGGCAACGGACGGCACGGAGCCCAGCCGAACCCAGACGGACTCGAGTCCCGGCGTGGAGCCGAATCCCGAGCCCAGACGAGCTCCACCGAACACCCGTCACGGTCTACGAAACCGATGGTCACTGGTTCGAATCCTGTCGGGCGCGCTCAGAACCCTCGCATTAGCGGGAGTTCTGTCGTTTCGGCTTGTTCGATGATTGCCGTAGGTGTCCCGGGCGTGTCCCGGACGGGTGATCCGAAAGTGCCGCTTTGCATGGAAAGCGACACTTCCCTCGCGGCGCTCCGCTACTGGACCTGCGTGTCCTTCCCCGGACCACCCTTGAGCTTGTCCTTGCCCGGGCCGCCCTTCAGCGTGTCGTCGCCCTTCTCGCCGTAGAGCTTGTCCTTGCCCTTGCCGCCGTTCAGGGCGTCGTTCCCGGGACCGCCCTCCAGGGTGTCATTGCCAGACTGGCCGTGGAGCCTGTCATTGCCCTTCCGGCCCTTGACGATGTCGTTGCCCTTACCCCCCTCGACGGTGTCGTTGCCAGCGCCGGAGCAGATCAGGTCGTTGCCGCCGAGGCCGGAAATCTGGTCGTTGCCACCGAGCGCGACGATCACGTCCGGACCGGGCGTCCCGGTGAGCTGGTCATCGCCGCTGAGCTCGTCGTTGACGGCGGGCGGAGTGTGGGCGTGGCTGTCCGTCCCGATGATCGTCGCCGGCTGCCCCATGCAGTCCGGTCTGATGATGGACTCGAGGCTGTGGAAATGCTGTGTCAGCCCAGCTTGCTGGTACAGCTCCAAGTCATAGGTGAAGTGACCGTCGATGCTGTGATCGCTGATCAGTCCCAAGGGTGTTGAGAACTTGAGCACGCTGCCATTGAGCTGGTAGGGAACCACGCCTCGGACGGTGCCCCATCCTCCCGAGACCGAGGGCGGGACGGTTGGGTCCGTGGGATGCGAGTTCCTTACTTGAAGCACATCTTCAGTGGGTTCCTCTCCGCGGATGACCGTGTCGTAGTTAGACGGGTAGTGCAAGCTTGGATCGCCGACGATGAAGTACTGGAAAGACTCGCCCGTCTGGCGGTCGGGTGGCCTGTTGAAGGTCAGGGTGAACGTCACCTGTCCTGTGGCGGGGTCGAAGACAGCCGATTGAGCGGTCGCCAGAAACTCACCCGGCGTGGCCGCGGCAGCCCGTGCGGAGGGCGGGGCGTGCGTGGCCGCCTGCGCCGCCGCGATCAGCGCCCCGGCGAGCAGCGAGGCGAAGCCGGTAATCAGTGCACGTCTCATCAGTCCCTCGGTACCTCCAACACTGGAACTCGCCCCACAGAGCGTGCCAGCCGAAGTTCGTGCCGGCCTCCGTGGTTACCACGGGGAGGGGCCGGCAGTGCGCTAGCGGCAGTTCGGGCCCCTCGGCGCAAGTAGCCGCTTTGGACGAAAAGCAGCACCCTTCCGCGAGATACTGCGGGGGCGATGTCGGAGGAGAACGTCGCGTTGATTCGCGGCGCATTCAGACGCTTCCAAACGGGCGACCAAGGTTGGGTCGATGTGCTCGATCCCGACATCGAGTGGGATATCTCCGCTCATCCGCTGCCCGACGTCTCGAACGAGGGGCGGGGGCGGGACAGATTACGGGGCGGAGATTCAAGAGACCATCGATGTCGGTGACGATGTCATCGTCGTCCTCCACGAGACCGCACGCCTTCGCGGCAGCGAGACCGGTCTTGACCGCGAGCTGGTTCAGGTGTGGACCTTCCGAAATTGACTCGCTGTGTCTCATCGCGTCTTCCCAACCAAGGCTGAAGCCCTCGACGCCGCCGGCCTGTCGGAGTAGGCGATGTCGGCACTTCTTGGCGAACGGCTGGCTGAGTCGAGCATGGGATTCCTCCGGGTCAGTTGCTGGTGCACTCAGGATTGGCTCGGCTCCCGCCTAGTAGCTCCCCCTTCTCGTCCAAAGCGGCACTGTGGGGCCCGGCCTGGTGGGAACTGAGGATCGACCTCCGTAGCCCTCACGGAGGCCGGTTGGGTGGGCGACCACGATGGCGAGGACGGCGAGTCGCCCTACGGTTACCGCATGAAGGGCAAGTACCTCAGCCTGACGAGCTTCAGGCGCGATGGTGGCGGCGTGTCCACCCCCGTCTGGTTCGTGGAGGAGAACGGACGATTCTTCGTTAGGACCGACGGCAACTCCTACAAGGTGAAGCGAATTGCTCGCAACCCGTCGGTGACGATCGCGGAGTGCAGTGCCTCAGGCCGGCTCCGAGGCGAGCCGGTCACAGCACGCGCCGGGATCCTCAGGAATGGCAAGGCGGAACACGTGGACGAGCTGATGGCCCAGAAGTACCGGCTCGACAAGATCCTGATCCTCCCGATCTATCGCGCGGTTCAGCGGATTCGCGGTCGGCCCACCGCTGATGCGGATTCCGTCATCGTGGCCATCACTCCGGAGTAAGTCGTCTCAAATGCAAACTGCCGCTTCTCGTCCAAAGCGCCTATTCGGGGGAGTCCCTGTCCGAGCAGCCGAGACTTCCGCTTTCACGCGAATGCGAGCGTAAGCGCCATGGGTCTGGTCTAGTCTCGATTTGAGGCGATTGGGCTTGCCTCCTGCTTCGAGCTCCTCAGCCGCTGACGGGGACGACGGTCTCCACCAGGCCAGTGACCACGTCGTAGACATGCCCGGACACTGCGACCCGCGCGGAGATCGCAGGCGCAGATCGGAGTCGCTCGACGTCGCGGGTGACGGTCGCCGCGGGGTCGAGGACGGCGTGCTCGCGCAGGGTCGATTCTTCGGCACTGATCCGCTCGGCGTAGCGGTGGCGGAAGGTGTCGTCGGCGAGCGCTCCGGATCCGCACTGGGTGTGGTGGATCACGGCGGCCTCGAACAGGGGGCCGTCGGGCAGTGCGTTCTCGGCGAGTTGGCCGATGAAGGCGACATCGTTGATCACCTCCGGGGTGACCCGCCCACCGACGTTGCGGACGACCATCGCGTCGCTGAGGTCAAGGCCGAGGAAGTGCGCAGGGTCGACGCGCGGGTCAAGACACGTGATTACGAACAGGCGCAGGTTGGGGAAGACCACGGCACCCTCATGGCCCCCCGCGGCGGCGAAGGCGCGGTTGCGCTCGAGCGCGGGCCCGATGTTGGGTTGCCGGTTGTTCATTTCTGCTTTCTCCTGTTGTTAGGAGTGGGGTCAGCTGCGCGCGGCGGTGCCTCGTCCTCGAAGGCCGCGAAGAACCGTCGGACCGCCTCGTTGCGCACCTCGACGTTCTCCTCCGACATCGCCTACTTCGACAGCCCGGCGGCTTCGAGGGCTTCGGCTTCGCTGGTGTACATGCTGGGCGCCGTAGCCTTGCCGTCGCGCCACGTTATTAGGTGTGCAATTGGGACCTCGGCGTCGACTTCGCTGGCCCGCGCACGCATCCGGAAACGAAGCACTGCGAGGATTCGCCCGTCAGGAAGCTCTTCGATCCGCTCTGGCTCGAAGTGCATCTCCTCGAAGGCGTCGTCGACCATGCGCTGCCACTCAACGACACCCTCAGGTCCGACGAAGACGCTCGCGTTTGGCGACTCAATCGGATTTCGCCACTCCACCGCGGGATCGAGGTACTCAAGGATCCCGTTGATTCCCCCGCGGTTGTAGGCGCCGTACGCCTGGCGCGCCAACTCGACGTTCTCCTCCGACATCACCTACTCCGAAAGTCCGGCGGCTTCGACGGCCTCGGCCTTCGTGTCGTAATCGCGAAGCGACGTCAGCTTTCCACCGCGCATCACTATCAGCGCGAACGTCTCCAAAGAGACAGGTACGCCGCTGGCTCGGCCGCGTGCGACATAGCCGATGTTGACCAGGACGTTGTCGCCAAGATCCTCAATGGACAACGGCCTCGCCTCAAAGTCGTCGAAGCCCTCGACCAGATCCTGCGTGAAGAAGCGCCTCAGCGCATCCTTTCCTCTGACCGGTTCGACACCGAGCATCGGAGCGATCACCGGAGCCCATTCCACGTCTGGATCCATGAGCTCCAGGACCCCGTCCAGATCGTCGCGCGCGAACGCCTCAAATCCTCGCCTCACGATCTCGACGTTCTCCTCCGACATCGCCCACGCAGTATCTCTCGGTGGAGGGGTGCCGACTTAGAACTGCCCGCTCAGAAGACCGCCGACCGACTCGGCACCCAATACCAGCGATCGGTGCTCCCTAACCCCCTCGGATTCGTGCCGGTGGATACCAGTGCACCAGAACCTTGCTTGGGTCACCTGTCCGCCGCCAGTTGGCGAGATGACGTTTGCACCAGCCACGGTCGAGTACCTCACGCGGGCAGCCCGCGATCGAGCAAGTCCTCCTGTTCTCTCGGCTGTGCTCTCGATCGCTCATCAAGAAGAAGACTCCCTTCTCCTTCCGGGAGCGGGCATCTATTTCACTTTTTGCGCACTTCGTCAAATCCGAGCGGATATGCGCCAGCGCGAATCTGGCTGACGCTTCCCCCGCCGCACGATTTCGACGTTCTCCTCCGACATCGCCTACTCCCGCAGCCCGGCGGCCTCGAGAGCTTGACCCCACTCGCCGTAATCCTTGAGATGCGTGCACAGACCAGCTCGGTAGCTCGCCACGATCGCCACCGGAAGCTCGCTCTCGATCCCGCTGCCTCTCCCGATCGTGCGGGCCGTCCCCAGTCCCAGGACCCGGTCTCCCAGATCCCGCACGTCGGGGTAGTCAAGGATGAACAGCTCAAACACCTCTGCGAATTCGGCGAAGAATCGCCTCAGGCCATCGTGCCCTATGTAGTCGCCCTCCAGTGCGGCGTTCTGCAGCTCGAGGACGGCGCCTGGGTGGAAGGTCTTCAGCCATCGCTCGAGGTCGCCCCGGCTGAAGGCCTCGTTGAAGGCCTCGGTGGCCTCCAGAAAGCGATCGACGTTCTCTTGCGACATCGCCTACTCCGACAATCCGGCGGCTTCGAGGGCTTCGGCCTTTTCGGTGAAGCCATCGATTCGCACGATGAGCCCGTCTCGAAAGGTGTAGAGAGTCGGAAGCTCGCGCTCGATGTCGATGCCTTCCCTACCCCGAAGGCGCCATCGATCGATGGAGAGAATCCGGCCGTCCTCAGTCTCGATCCTCTCCAACGGCTCCGCGGTCGCGGTCTTCCAGGCCTGGATAGCGACCCGGATGAACTCTTTCCACCCCTCATGGCCGAGCAGTTTCGAGTCGTGGTCCGGAGCCGGAACCCGATGTCCCCACACCGTACACGCGGCGGTGGATGGTCCCGCTTCAGGACTCTTTGGGGAAATGCTGGACCTTGACGTCCGAACTCGGATAGAGCGTGGTGGTCGTTCCGTCCTCCCAGCGAACGACGAACGGGGGTCCACCGTCCTCGCCGTGGACTTCAAGGATCTCGCCGTCACGTTGGGCTTCGCCCTGATGGTGGCCCTCCACCACCAGCCGATCGCCCGGAGCCGCCCGAAGCTCACTGGGGCTTTTCTCAGTCATGGATGGCCTCCTTCTCGCTGTCGGCTCAACCGTAGTAGCTCAGGGGTGGGAAAGTGAGCGACCTCGACCGCTTCGTCGGCTTTTCGCGCTTGAGCGAACGAGATCCTTCGTCGGCGTTTTGCCAGCCGCTCTACTCCAATAGCCCGACGGCTTCGAGGGCTTGGCTGCGTGCCTGACGACAAGATCCCCGGACGATCCGCGGAAACATTCGTCTACATCCAGGTCGAAGAGCAGGCCGCAGATTCGCCAAGAAAATAATCTCGCACTGAGAGTGCTGAGAGTTAGCTGGCTCAGCACTCCAGGGGGAAGACTCGGCACACAACGAGTCCTTCCTAACGTTCAGGGGGCTTGCGAGGCTGCGGGTCCCCTGAACTCACCTAGAGACATCGCCTACTCCGACAGACCGGCCGCTTCGAGGGCTTCCCCCGGCTAGGGACAGCCGTCCGCTCCCGATGGGGCGCAGCGGAAGCTGATGTTGTCGAGGGAAACCCACTGCTTGGCGTTCGCGAAGCTCGGATAACCGGTCTCTATTGCGACCCTTCCGTCCGCGTCGACATTGATTCGACCCGGAGAGTTGTTGGAGACCGTGGCGACGATCGATTGGCGGTCAGGTCGGTAACCCGCCGGGAGGATGAAGATCCTGTTGGGGTCTCCCCCGAAGGTGATGTCGCACGGCACTTCGCTGCCGTCGTGCGCCTTGACAAGTCCCCTCAGATGCACAACGCCGGCAGGGTCACGGAAATAGGCAGCGTCACTCTGCCCGCCACCGAAGTTGGTCCAGTAGCAAACGAGGTGGCCACTGCCGTCATACAACGCTGCCGGGTGCCACCCCTCCGAGCCCGCGAGCGCGAAGTCGGTGGAGTCCTTGTGGTCGAGTTGATCGGCGTTCCCGGCGTTCGTCGCCGAAACAGCCGAGTCAGCTTGGGCGGCCCTGGGAACTTGGCCGAGCGAGCCCTCCTTGATGTCGGTGCCGGTGATGCCGTTGTTTTGGACGTCGACACCCTTGACCTGGCCGTCAATGATCTGCTCCGAGCCGACGCTGTTCGCCTTCAGCCGGTTTGCCGCATAGGCGCCGCCTCCAAGCAACAAGAAAAGGCAGAGCGTCGCGATATGACGTTGGCGTAGGTGAGATGCGGAAGGAGCTTGCCCATCGAAAAGCCCTCCCGTTCGGTCTTGCCCACCCTAACCCTGGGCTGCGAGCGGAACAAAGTCTCCTCCGACATCGCCCACGCAGTATCTCGCGGCGGAGTGCCGCTTTCCATGCACAGCGCCGCTTCTCGTCCAAAGCAGCGGTCGCCTACCCCGACAGCCCGGCGGCTTCGAGGGCCGCCTCGTGCGTGGTGAACGCCTGAAATCGGACCACCCTGCCGCCGTCGATGGTCCAGATGTGCGCGAGATCACGTTCCACGGTCGCATCGCCGAGCTTCGCTTTGTCGTGCAGCAAAGCGACGACCACGTCGTCCGCTTGAAGGAGCTCCGTCACTGTTATCTCGTACTCGGAGAAACCGCTCAGGTACGTGGCGAAGAACCGGAACAAGTGATCTCTGCCCACCCCGGTGTTGGGAAAGTCCGGTATCGGATGGGATGAGATGTCCAGCTCGAAGTCATCACTGATGATCTCGCCGAGTGTTTCGAGGTCCCGTCGGTCGAAGGCGTCGTAGCCGCGCCGGACGATCTCGATGTTCTCCTCCGACATCGCCCACGCAGTATCTCGCGCGAACCGCTGCTTTCCATGCAAAGCGGGACTTTCGATGCGCCTTTGGGGAAGGTTCTAGCTAGCGCAACCAGCTCGTCGCCGTACACCTCAAGACCGGTGGAGCCCGATCGCGAGCGAATCGGGGGCGGACTGTCCTCTGCGCACAACCGATTCCGAATAGGGGAACCGGGAGCCGGATGGAGGAAAACCTACCCAGAATCACGCTCCTATGCGACGCGACCCTTCGCGTAGAGATGCTCCCGTGGCCGCAAACTGCGGGCTTTCTGCGTGTCTAATGCTGCTTGAACGGGGTAGACCCTTCCGAACAGAACAAAAGAGCAAGGGGAAGGAACCCCATGGAGATGACGCTCGACAGCAGCTCGATGGAACTGATTCGTCGTCAGACCCTCGAGAAGGCGGCAACCGACCTCCGTCGCGCCGCTGACGCAATGGATGACTTGTCCGAGGTCAAATGGCCAGTGCTGGCCCGTGACGTCGAGGACACGCAGGCGAATGTTGCCCTCGTCAGAACGTGGCTGGCAGTGGTCGATCAGGTCGGTTGGCCGATCGGCAACGGTTGATTCTCCGGTCGAGGTCCACGACCGATGAGAGCGCGGGCGTTTGTGCCCTGTCTGCGGTCAGCGTGTCAGCGTGATTCACCGCCCGACGTGCAGGTTTCCACTGGCTTGGGGATAGGCAAGTTCCAGGTTCAGGTGCCCTGCGACCGACTCCGCTGAACGGCGGCGACGACCCCTCTGCGCCGGGCCGATCAGGCGTGGACTGTGCGCGAGCACGAACGAATAACGCCCCACGCCTGCCGTCATACCTTCGCCAGTCTGATGATCGCCGCCGGTGTGAACGCGAAGGCTCTCTCCGAGTTCATGGGCCACGCCAACATCGGGATCACCCTGGACCGCTATGGCCACCTGATGCCCGGCTCCGAGGAGGAAGCAGCCGGCCTGCTGGACGCCTACCTGACGGCGCAACGAGAGCGGGCCGAGGGACAGGCCCGTGGTGCGACTGGCGAACCTACTGGCGAACAGGTGGCGGTCGAGAACATCGATACCGCCGATTTGCAGGGGTTCTAGAGGATGTAGACCGTGGTGAAAACGATGATCCACATCACATCGACGAAGTGCCAGTAGATGCCGGGCACCTCGACGCCGAGATGGTCCTTCGCCTCGGGGCCGTAGTGGCCGCGCCAGGCGCGGACGTTGGCGATCCCCAGCAGGATCAGCCCGACGGTGACGTGCGCGCCGTGCAGGCCGGTGAGTCCGTAGAAGATCGAGCCGAAGGCGTCGTCCCGCGCGCTGAAGCCGATGTGGACGTACTCGTTGATCTGGATGAAGAGGAAGGTCAGACCCAGCAGGAACGTCAGCGCGAGGCCCATCTTCATGCCGCGGCGGTTGTTCCTCCGGATCGACTCGAGCGCCCAGTGCATCGTGAAGCTCGACGAGACCAGGATCGCGGTGTTCATCCCCGCGACCGCGACCGGCAGCTCGAACGGATCCGGCGGCCAGGGCCCGTTGTTGGCCACGACGCGCAGGAAGAAGTACGAGGCGAAGAACGCGCCGAAGAGCATCACCTCGGAGACGATGAAGAGCAGGATGCCGAGGGTCTGCTTGTCTATCCGCGAGCTCTGATTTGCCTCCGGCGGATGGGCGTGGTGCTCCTCCGCGTGGTCGACGGCGACCGAGGCGGACTCCATCTAGCTCGCCTCCCCCGCGCCGACCGCAGCAGATTCGGCGGCGGTGTCTGTGGCGGCCGATTGTGCGCTCGACGCCGCCGGCTCGGTCCCGGACTGGACGTGCTCCACCGGCAGGTCGGTGTGGTGCTGGACCTTGTCGATCAGGCCCTCCTCGAGCCACTTGGACTGCTCGCCCTTCAGGGTGGAGATCAGGATGTCGTCGATCCGGTAGTGCTCGATCGCGTTCTCGATCGCTTGATACGGATCGGGGCTCATCGGCTGCCCGGTCGCGTCGATCTCGTTCCGGTACATCTCGGCCAGGGTGGCCGCGAGCCGCGCCGAGATCTCCTCGCGGCTGATCGCGCCGGAGCGGGGGCAGATGAACGTGTAGCGGTGCGGCCTGTCGCGGGCGCGCTCCTCGAGGCGATCGACCAGGTCCTTGCTGTTCACGGTCTGGGTCGCAACGACGAGCGTGTGGGTCAGGTCCCAGCGGACCGCGTCGTCGTCGACGCGAACCGGGATGTGCTCGACACCGGCGTCGAAGCGGGCCTTCGCCCACTCGACGAGGTCCTTGCGCATCAGGCCGAAGCGAGTGTCATAGAGGCAGGAGAGCAGGATGTAATCCGGCTGGGTGGCTCGAACGGCGTCGTCCAGGGCCAGCGATGGATTTGGGTCCATCACCGCGCCCTCGGACTCGATGCCGAACTCCCGCAGCACGGCCTGGGTCACGTCGACCCGGCTCTGGGCGGCGGCGCGCCGCTCCTCGACGTCGACCAGCTGGCCGACGATGGGCAGGTTCTGGGGGGCGACCACGGCGAAGTAGTCGGCGCCCGTCTCAGAGAGCTCGCGACAGGCGGTGAGCAGCTTGCGGCCACCCGCCACCTCATTGAGGAAGGCGAGAACGCGCTTGACGCCGTCCCGTGAGGGGGGCGGGTCTGGATCGCCGAAGGTGGCGACCTCCGGCTTCGCAACCACCTCGGACGCATGCTCCGAGGGCGTGCCGATGTCGCTGCCCGCGGTCTCCCCCTTGGCGGGGTCGGTGGCCGGATCGGAGCGCTGAGGTGCTTCGCCCGGCCTGGTGGTCTCCTCGGTCACGTGGGCGCCCCCACCCCGGCTCTCTCGGGCTGCTTGATCTCGGACTCCTCGCCGGGCATGATCACGTGCCGCGCGCCGGGAACGCCGTACTCATACGGTCCGCCGACGACCCGCGGGATCTCATCGAAGTTGAACACCGGCGGCGGCGAGGAGACCTGCCACTCGATGGTCTTGGCGCGCCATGGGTTCGGTCCCGCCTTCGGCCCGTAGCGCCAGCTGATGATCATGTTGTAGAGGAAGATCAGCTGGGCGGCGCCGAGGACGAACGCGCAGCAGGAGATGAAGAGGTTCCAGTCTCCGAAGGTGGCGGCGTAGTCGGCGACCCGGCGCGGCATGCCCTCCATGCCGATCCAGTGCATCGGGATGAAGGTGCCGAGCATCCCGACCAGGGTCAGCCAGAAGTGGACCCGCCCGAGGCGCTCGTCGTACATCCGACCGGTCATCTTCGGGAACCAGTGGTAGACGCCCGCGAAGATCGTGAACACGGATCCGCCGAAGAGCACGAAGTGGATGTGCGCGACCACGAAGTAGGTGTCCGAGACGTGGATGTCGATCGGGATCATCCCCAGCATCACGCCGGAGATGCCGCCGATCGTGAAGGTGGCTATGAAGCCGAGGGCGAACAGCATCGCCGTCGATCTCAGGTGGATCACCCCCTCGTACAGCGTCCCCAGCCAGGAGAAGATCTTGATGCCGGTCGGCACCGCGATCAACAGCGTGGTGATCATCATCGGGACGCGGAGCCAGCTGAACATCCCGGCGACGAACATGTGGTGCGCCCAGACCGAGTAGGAGAGCACCACGATCCCGATCAACGCCAGGGCCATCAACCGGTAGCCGAAGATCGGCTTGCGGGAATTCGTCGAGATCACCTCGCTGACGATCCCGAACCCGGGCAGCATCATGATGTAGACCGCCGGGTGCGAGTAGAACCAGAAGATGTGCTGGTAGCTGATCACGTCCCCGCCGAAGGCCGACTGGAAGAAGTTCGTGTGCAGGGCGCGGTCGAAGAGGACCATGAACTGCACGCCGGCGATGAACGGCGTCGCGGCGACCACCAGCAGCGAGGTCGACAGGTTCGCCCAGACCAGCAGCGGCAGGCGCCAGAAGTTCATCCCCGGCGCCCGCATGGTCACGATCGTGACCAGGAAGTTGAGCGCCGTCGCGATCGAGGAGGCGCCGGCGAACTGCACTCCTAAGTTGAAGAACGACTGGCCCAAGGGTGCGCCGGTCGAAAGCGGCGCATACCCGGTCCAGCCGGCGTCGAAGGCGCCACCCGGCGCCGCGAAGCTGCCGACGAAGAGCAGCCCGGCGATCGGGAGCATCCAGTAGCTCAGGGCGTTGAGCCGAGGGAACGCCATATCCGGCGCGCCGATCATCAGCGGCAGGACGTAGTTCGCGATCCCGGAGAACGCCGGGATGACGAACACGAAGATCATGATCGCCGCGTGCGCCGAGAAGAGGCTGTTGAATTGCGAGGGGTCGACGATCTGGGTGCCGGGCTGGGCCAGCTCGGCCCGCATGATCATCGCCATCGAGCCGCCGACGAAGAAGAAAAAGAAGGTCGTGACCAGGTACTGGATCCCGATCACCTTGTGGTCGGTGTTGACCTTGAAGTAGTCGCGCCAGCTGTACGCGCCGTGGTTCTCGTGCTCGCGCTCCTTCGGGAAGGTCGGACCGCCGATCGCCCAGCGGAACCAGTAGTCGAAGCACCCGATGCCGATCAGGAAGCCGAGCGGCGCGGTGATCGCGGGGACGATGATCTGGGGATAGCCGGTCTGTTCGGTCTGGAACGCGGGCAGCCCGGAGATCTTGCGAAGGGCCACCACCAGCGCGAAGCCGAACGCGCCGGCGATGATCGTGTACGCGAGGGCCCTCCACCAGCCCGGGCGCTTGAACAGGGCCTCAGTCATTCCCGCCATCCTTCCATCCCGCTGCCTCCATCCCGCTGATTATCCCAATCCCACCGCCGATCACGGGTGCACCTCCTTCGGGATCGTCGGTCCGTCCGGAAGCTTCTCTCCCGCCGCCTCGTCCGACTTGATCGGTGGCTGGCTCGAGGCCCATTGCTGCCAGGAGGCCTGCGACGGCTCCACCACCACCGGCGCGCGCATCGTCGAGTGGCCGATGCCGCAGAGCTCGGTGCAGACCAGCGTGAAGTCGCCGGTCTTGGTCGGAGTGATGTACGCCCGCGTGGTGATCCCGGGCACGTTGTCCTTCTTGATCCGCCACTCGGGCACCCAGAACGAGTGGATGACGTCCAGGGCGTGCATCCTGAACTCGATCTGCCGGTTCACCGGGACGTGCAGCTCGCGCGAGGTTGTGCCGGTCTCGGGATAGTCGAAGTGCCACTCGTACTGCTGGGAGTAGACGTCGACGACCATCCGGTTCGGGTCATGGGCCTCGATGTCGGAGAGGGTGATCCACGAGTAGACCGCGCCGAAGAGGACGATCACGGTGGGGATCACCGTCCAGGCGATCTCGAGCCGGGTGTTGCCGTGGATCGGGGCGCCGTCCGACTCGTCCCCAGGCTTCGCCCGCCAGCGCCAGACGGCGTAGAGGAGCATCACCATGACGATCGAGAAGACGAACGACGACAGCACGATCATCACGTTGAGCAGGTCGTCGATCTTGGGCGCGGCCGTCGAGCCCTCTGCGCCGTTCCAGTTCGGGATCAACATGATCACCGAGGTGACGACGGTGAGCACGATGATCGCCGCGATCAACTTGGGAATCGGGACGCCCCGCATCGGGCGCCATTCTATTCAGGGAACCTGAAGCGACCCCCGCACAGCTCGTGCCTCACGCCACTACCGGCGGCAGGCCCTCGAGCTCGCCACGCGAGGCAGCGACCACGGTCCGGGCCACCCCCTCCCAGCTCCAGAGCTCATCGACGCGCTCCGCCAGTCTCAGACCAGCCTCGTGGCGGCGCTGGGGCTCCAGCGCCAGCCAGCTCTCGAGACGATCGGCGAGCTCCGTGACGGCTCCGAGCTCCACCGGAAAGCTGAACAGGCGCGCCAGCTCCGGCTCGACCGCCGCGGCCAGGAGCTCGGCGACCTCCTTCATTCCGGAGTGGTTTGCCGCCACCGGCGGCACACCGCAGGCCGCGGACTCCGCGGGGACCATCCCGAAGGCCTCGGGCCAGGTGCTCGGCATGGCGAAGGTCTCGGCGGCCGGCATCACGTCGGCGACCTCGTCATGCTCCAAACGACCCCCGATCAGGAACGACCCGGCCGCATCTCGGGCCGCTGCGGCGTAGCCCTCAGGAGGGGACGCCAGGAAGTCGGTGAGAATCGGCAGCGGCTCGTCCTCGTCGCCCTCCAAGCCCCGGCCACGCGCCGCGACCTCGCGGGCCACGTCGAGATCGCCTCGGCCGAGGGCGTCGACGAGCGTCCGGAGTCCCTCCTCGAACGCCCCGAAGCCGATGAACAGGACCCGGGGCGACCGGGCGCCCGCCGCCCGTCGGGACCGATGGACGAGCGGCCAGGCGGCCGCCAGCAGGTCGACCCCCTTGCTGATCAGGAGCTTGCCGACGAAGAGCACCCGTGGGTCTCCCTCGGCCCAGGCCCGCATCGCTGCAGCCACCGCCGGGCCGTCGCGTCCGAAGGAGTCACCGGATCCCTCCACCTCGGCATCGAGCCGGCCGGCGAGGTTTCGCAGGGCGGTCAGCGCATCCGGCTCCTCCCTCGGCCGGAAACGATGCACGTCGACGCCCGGCGGGCCCAGCCGAGTGCGCTCGCGCAGGCTCGGGTCGGGGACCACCTCGAAGAGCGCCTCGGCGGTGTGGGCCGAGCCGGACAACAGGCCGCTCGCGGCGTCGGTCCCCTCGCGCGCGTAGGGGACGAAGCGCTCCGGGTGCGGCCGGACCGTGTACGAGATGTCCGAGCCGTGCAGCTTGATGGCGAATTGCAGACCGGCGCGCGCGAGGATCGCCGGCCCCATGATCAGGTGGTTGGCGAGCGCGGCCTCCGGCCTCCCGGCGGCGGCCACGACGTCTCGGATCGCGGCGACGTTCGCGTCGAGGTAACGGTCGAGCTCTTCGTCGGTGAGCTCGGGAAAGGTCTTCACCTCGAAGCCCTCGTAACGGTCGTGCACGTAGACCGGCAGCAGGCCGCCGATGTCCGGCCGGTAGACGGTGACCATCCCTGAGTGGCCGGCGTCCCGGACCGCCTCCACCTCCAGGCTCCCGCTCTTCCAGTCTCCGACCGCGTCCACCCAATCGAGATCAGCCGCATGGTGGTCCTGGCAGAGGAGGTGCACCTCGTGGCCCTGGCCGGCCAGCGCCTGGGCGAGGCTCGCGTTGTAGACGTTGGACCCCGTTCCCCGCAGCAGGTATCCGTGGAAGACCAGGACTCGCATCGGCCCAACCGTATTGGCCCTCCGCGTTGTTATCGTGCCGCCCGTGCAGAACCCCGAGCAGACGTATCGATTGCGGGCGCCCGCATCCGGACGGGAGGCGCTCGCCAAGGTGAAGCCGGACGGCATCTACGTCGACCGGGAGACGGGCGAGGAGATGGGGATCGCGACTGCCGCCCTGCCGCTCGCCCCTTCGGAGTCCGCCCTGATCAGGGCGCCCGAGAACCTACGCGCGTGCCGTCGCTGCAATCAGCTGATCGGGCTCGACGTCAGCGACTGCCCCTACTGCGGACTGCGCCAGCCGGCTCTCGACGGATCGTCTTGATCCGGGTCGTCCCGCTGGCCCTGGCCATCGGCCTGATCGCCGCCGGCTGCGGAGGCGACGACTCCGGAGAGTCCACGACCGCCACGACCGTCTCAATCCCGGCCGTCACCGCCCCCGTCGCCACGTCCACGGCCCCGGGCACCACGACCGCTCCGAGCACACCCACCACCAGCAAGGGCGGCACCACCACCTACAACCCGAACCTGCAGGACTCCGCGACCAACGACATCCCGCCGGCAAAGGGCAGCCCGCAGGCCCAGTTCGAGCAGCAGTGCAAGCAGAACCCCTCCGCCTGCGGCTGACGCGAAGCCGGCGCCAAATGGCGGCTTCGTTCGGATATTCCGAACAAAAACGCCATTCGCCAGAGCTACTTCTTCTTCTTGGGCGGCTTCGCCGGGGCCTGGTTCGGATCGGCCACGACCGTCGCCGAGTAGAGCAGGCGCGCGGTGTTGTAGGTGCAGCCGTAGGAGCGCTGGGTGCCGAGGGCGTCCTGCGGGGTGCCGGCCAGGATGTCGGCCGTGTTGTTGCACTTGCCCTTCTTGCGGCTCGCCTGCCAGCGGGTGTTGGCGCTCTGGTTGATGGCAAACGCCGGCGCCCAGGTCGGGACGGTCAACGCCACGACGTTGTTGGGCTTGACCCGCAGCGGCGTGTCAAGAGTGAAGGTGGTGGTCTGCCCGAGGAATCCCGAAAGGTCCTCGACGGGCGACTCTGACTTGAGCTTGTAGATCGGCTTGCCCGCCTTGATCGACTTCATGATCGGCTTGAGCACTGCGATCCTCGCCTTTGGGGATCCGCCGAAGGTCTTGCTGAAGAAGTCGAAGTCGCTCTGGTTGTTGTTGTTCGGGTTGGGCTTGGTGCTGGGCGCACCGGTCTTGATCGACCAGGCGACGACGCGGCCGCGGACCGGGACCGCGAAGGGGCTCTTCGAACCGGTGATCGAGGTCTGGAACCCGGTCGTCTTGCCAACCGCCTGGCAGTTGGTCGGGCAGGACGGGAGGGCGGGCGTAGCGGCGCCGAGGACTACGATTCGAGGCGCGGCGCCGGCGTCACCCGTGCCGAGGGCAATCGCGAGCATGGCGCCGAACACCGCAATGGCGGTGGCAATGCCCAGGCGGTGCAGGCGCACGAGTACGTGAGCGTCCAGGCCCATGAACTTCATTGAACACTCCTTTTGGAGGAGGGTTGCGGGGGTCCTTGCAATCGTGCGGGTAGGGTTGTGCCTGGATGGAGGGCGAATCCGCATTCGAGCGCTATCTGGAGGGGGGCCTCGAGACCTACGGGATCGACACGGATGAGACCGAGCGCGCCGTGATGCTGGGCGTCTGGTCGCTGTACGAGCCCGGCATGGAGCAGTTGCGCGACGCCGATCTCGACGGGATCGAGCCGGAAATGGCGCCGGACCTCTCCAAGCCGCCGCCGAGATGAGTGCACTCGATCTCCCCCTGCGCGAGCAGGCCGCTCAGATCGCGGCCGGCGAAGTGGATCCCGGCGAGCTGCTCGACACCTGCCTGGCGAGGATCGAGGAGCGAAACCCGGAGCTGAACGCGATCGTCGCGACCTTCCCCGAGGAGTCACGGCGGATGCTCGACGAGGCGCCCGACGGTCCGCTGCGCGGCGTCCCAGTCGTGGTCAAGGACGAGTGGCCGCTGCCCTGGCGCGGCGAGACCGTCGGCGCGGCGAGCGTGCCGGGCGTCAAGCTGGAGCCCGGCGAGTCGGGGCCCTACCGGGCCCTGCGCGACGCCGGCGCAGTGATCGCGGGTGTTGCCAACATGCACGAGCTTGGCTCGAGCAGCACGGGCAACACCTCCGTGTATGGGCCGACCCACAACCCGTGGGACCTCGAGCGCTGCCCCGGCGGCTCTTCCAGTGGCCCGGCGGCCGCGGTGGCCGGAGGCCTGGTGGCCGGGTCGGTCGGCGCCGACGGGCTCGGCTCGGTTCGCTATCCGGCGGCCTATTGCGGGCTGACCGGGCTGAAGCCGACCTTCGGGCGCTCGGCGATGGAGGGGCACCACATCGCCAACACCGAGACCATCGTCTCCGGGCCGCTCTGTCGCGATGCCGCCGACTGCAGGCTGCTCGCCTCGGCGCTGTATGGAGAGGACCTTCCCGGGGGCCAACCCGAGGGGCTGCGCATCGGGGTGATCCGCGACCCCTACTGGACCGACACGGCCCCGGGCGTGCGTGAGGCGTGCGAGTCCGCGCTCGAGGCCCTGCGCGAGGAGGTCGGCGGAGTGGTCGTCGAAGTCGATCCGCCGGACCTCGACCTGGTGCTCCCAGCCGCGCTGCTTGTCGCGCAGGCGGAGGAGGCGGCCCACCTCACCCCCCAGAACCTGAACGCGCTCAGCCCCGAGCTCAGTGTGATCAACCGCGGCGTCCTCAAGCTTCGCGCCCTGCTCCCCCTCAGCCTGACCGCACGGGCCTTCCGGGTCCGCGCCAAGGTTCGGCGCGATCTGGCCGAGCTGTTCGGCGACATCGATCTGCTCGCCTGGCCCGCGGTGCCGGCGGTCGCCCCCTCGCTCGTGGAGCCGATGATCGAGCTCCCGTCGGGCGTGGCCTCCGCCGACGAGGGCAACGCCCGCCAGGGCGTGCTCGCCAACCTGACCGGCGTGCCTGGGGTGAGCGTCCCGGTCGGCCTCGACGACGGGATGCCGGTCGCCCTCCAGCTGCTCGCCGGCTGGGGCGCCGACGCACTGCTGCTCGACGCCGCCGGGGCGCTCGAGCGGGCTACGGACCGCGAGTTCGTGCAGCTGCGCCCGGCCACCGTCGCCTGATTGCAATCCTGGGACGGTGAGCAGGCGGGCATGGATCGCGTTCGCGGCCTTGTCGGTGATCTGGGGAATCCCCTACCTCTTCATCAAGGTCGCCGTCGATGGCGGGGTCTCCCCGTTCTTCCTCGCGTGGGCTCGGCTCGTGCTCGGCGCCGCGCTGCTCTACGCCCTGACGCCCCGGCAGGGCGTGGAGATGCTCCGACGCGGGCCGCGGCGTTGGATCCTCGCCTACGCCACCGTCGAGATGGCGCTCCCGTTCCCGTTGATCGCAGCGGGTGAGCGCCACCTCGATTCCTCCGTCGCCGCGATCGTGATCGCGACCGTCCCGCTGCTGATCGCGCTCCTCGCGCTCCGTTTCGACCACACCGAGCGCCCGACGCGGACGCGCATGCTCGGAATGCTGGTCGGGCTCGCCGGGGTGGTCGCACTGGTCGGGATCGACCTGAGTGGCCAGAGCGACGAGCTGATCGGCGCCGCCGCCGTGATGGTCGCCGCCTTCGGCTACGCGGCCGGCCCGATGATCATCAAGCGGCACCTGCTCGACTTCGACCCACGCGCCACCATGGCCGCCAGCCTCAGCGTCGCGGCGGTTCTGCTCACCCCGGCCGCCCTGATCACATTCCCGAGCTCGGTACCTCCCGCTGATGCGGTGACCTCCCTGATCGTGCTCGGCCTCCTCTGCACGGCGACGGCGTTCGTGATCCTGATCGTGCTCGTCTCCGAGGTCGGCGCAGGGCGCGCCTCGATCATCACCTACATCAACCCGGTGATCGCGGTGGCGCTTGGCGTGATCGTGCTCGGTGAGAGCCCGGGCGCGGGCGCCATCGCGGGCCTGCTCCTGATCCTCGCCGGGTCCTGGCTCTCGACCGACGACCGCCTGCCGCCGAACCCGACCGCGATCGTGACGCGCCTGCGGGCGGGAAGGGCGGGTCCCGAGGCCGAGGCATCGGTGGGGCTGAGGCTGAGTCCCTAGCTCTGTGACGAACCTCCAGGGCCGGTCCAGACCGCCGGTTATCTTCCCCTGAACGTGGCCGCGATCGAGACGCAGCAGCTGGCACGCGAATTCGAGGGCGGCATCAAGGCCGTCGATGGCGTCGACCTCGAGGTGGCGGAGGGAGAGATATATGGCTTCCTCGGGCCGAACGGAGCAGGGAAGACGACCATGGTGCGGATGTTGACCACGCTGCTGCTGCCGACCGGGGGCACCGCCGCCGTCGCCGGTTACGACGTCGCGATGGACCCTGGAGCCGTGCGGCGGAAGATCGGTGTCGCGCTCCAGGAGGCCGCGCTCGACCCCCTGATGACCGGCCGCGAGCTGCTCGAGCTCCAGGCGACTCTGCACGCGATCCCCAAGTCCGAGGGGCGCGAGCGGGGCCAGTGGCTGCTCGATCGGGTCGGCCTCACCCTGGCCGCGGATCGCCGCGTCGGCACCTACTCGGGGGGCATGCGACGCCGCCTGGACCTGGCCTCGGCGCTCATCCACCGCCCGATCGTGCTCTTCCTGGACGAGCCGACCACCGGGCTCGACCCGGTGAGCCGCAAGGCGATCTGGGAGGAGGTTCGCAAGCTGAACGACGACGGGACCACGGTCTTCCTGACCACGCAATACCTGGAGGAGGCCGACCAGTTGGCGGATCGCGTGGGAATCATCTCCGGCGGCCGCCTCGTCGCGGAGGGCACCCCCGCGGCGCTCAAGGCCGAGGTCGGCAAGCCGCACTTGGAGCTCTCCCTGGTCGACCAGGACGGCAAGGAATCGCGCGCCGAGGAGGTCCTCGCGCGCTTCGGCCGCCCACTGCCCGCCAGGGACGGGACGCTGATGGTGGAGCTCGACCGGGGCATCTCCGAGGTCGGGCCGATCGTCGTGGCCCTGAATCAGGCCGGGCTCGACGTCGCTTCCCTGGACCTCGTGCAGCCCACGCTCGACGACGTCTTCGTCCACAAGACAGGACAGCACCTCGAGGGAGCGCAAGAGACGGACGAGACAAAGGCGATAGAGCAGTGACCGGGCGGCTGGCGGCCAACGCCCGCGTGGTCGTCGCGCTGGGCGGAAGATCCGTCAGGCAGACCCTGAGGCGTCCGCAGCTGCTGGCGCCGTTGATCCTGTTCCCCACGGCCCTGCTTGCGATCCAGACCGCCGGTGCAGGGCGGGCGGTCGACCTGCCCGGGTTCCCACCGGTCGACAACTTCCTCTCCTTCATGCTGGCCGGCTCGATCGTCCAGTCGGTGATGTTCACCGGGAACTCCGGCGCGATCGCCTTCGCCATCGACATCGAGATGGGGTTCACCGATCGGCTGTTCGCGGCGCCGATCTCGCGCTATGCGGTGGTGCTGGGGCGGTTGGTTGCGACGGCCACGCTGGGGGCGATGATCGCCGTCTACTTCATCCTGCTCGGGCTGATCTTCGGGGCCGAGTTCAAGGAGGGACTCCCGGCGGCGATCTGGATCGTCGTCCTCACCTCCACGTCGGCGCTCGCCTTCGGATCCATCGGCGCGGCGATCGCGCTCCGCACCAACAGCGCCAGCGTGGTGCAGGGAATCTTCCCGCTGGTCTTCGTGATCCTGTTCCTCTCGGACGCGTTCTTCCCCGCGAACCTGATGCTCAACCCGGCGGGCTGGATCGCTCAATACAACCCCCTGAGCTTCATCGTCAACGGGATCCGAGAACCCGTGATCGACGGCTGGCACCTGACCACCCAGCTCAAGGCGATCGCGTCGGTCATCGGAGTCGGGGCATTCGGGCTGCTGCTCTGCGAAGGAGCCCTCCGCGGCCGGGTGAGGAGGGGCGTGTGAGCTGGCGAGGTGACGTGGCGACGATCCGGGCGCTCGTCAGGCGGGCGCTCAACGAGATCTTCAGGGTCCCCGGGGCCGCGATCCCCGGAATCCTCGCCCCCACCATCTTCTTCCTCGGCCTGACCAGCGTGTTCGGCAGCCTCACCCTCCTGCCGGGATTCACGACCTCGAGCTACCAGAGCTTCCTGATCCCGATCAGCATGCTCCAGGGGGCCGGCTTCACCGGCGCCGCGACCGGCGTGAACCTTGCCCGCGACATCGAACAGGGATGGTTCGACCGGCTGCTCGCCGCTCCCGCCCCCCGCCCCGTCCTACTCGCCGGCCTGGTCCTCTCCGCCAGCCTGCGCTCCCTCCTCCCGGCGACCTTCCTGCTGATAGTCGGCCTCGCGATCGGGGTTCATTGGCCAGGGCTCCTCGGGCTGCTGATCGCTCTCTTCCTCGTGATGGGTATGGCCGTCGTGGCAGCCACCTGGGGCACCTCGCTCGCCTTCCGGTTCAGGACGCAGTCGGCGGCGCCCCTGATGCAGATCGGAATGCTCCTCGCGATCCTCACCACCACGGCCTACGCACCACAACATCTCCTCACAGGCTGGCTCCAGCCCGTCGCCAAGTACAACCCGGTCACGCAGGTGGTCGAAGCCGCCCGCCAGGGCTTCGTCGGCTCGGTGACCTGGTCGAACACCTGGCCGGGGATCCTCACACTCTTCGGACTGGCGGCGGTCCTCGGCTTTTTCGCGCTCCGCGGCATGCGGCGGATGACGGCGTGACGGAGGGAGGGATTGACCCGCTTCGCCACCAAACGGGTGGCTCCTCGGCTCCGCCTCGGAGCCCCCTCGCACATCGCGTGCTCGCGATCGCGGAGGAGACCCTGCGGGGAAACTGGATCGACGGTAAACGCAACGGCGTCCACTACGGGTACTCTCGGCCGAGCCCGGCCCACTACCCGTGGCAGTGGTACTGGGACTCGTGCTTCCACGCGATCGTCTGGCGCCGCTTCGACCCCGCCCGGGCCGAGAGCGAGCTTCGCAGTCTCCTTGCCGGCGCCTCCGAGGACGGATTCATCGGGCACACGATCTTCTGGCACAGCCACGTCGACTGGCAGCGCCGTTGGACCTACAACGTCACCTCGAAGACGGCGGCCAACACCTCCACGATCCAGCCGCCACTGCTCGCCTGGGCATGGCGCATCTCGGTCGGCGACCCGGCCAACGAGCCGGGAATCGCTGCGCATCACCGCTGGCTCGAGGCGAACAGGGACCTCGATGGCGACGGACTGCTCTGGATCGTCCAGCCCGATGAGTCGGGGTTGGACTCCTCGCCGAAGTTCGACACCGTCTGGGGGCTGCGCGCCCATGCACGCCCGCTCTTCCCCTTCCTGATCGCCAGGAACAGGCGCCTCGGCTGGGATGCGCGAGCCGTACTGGGCGCCGGAGGCCCGGTGCTCTGCGAGGTCGTGACCAACGTGCTCTGGTGCCTCGCTCGGATGGCCGCCGGCGAGTCCTCGATCACCCCGAGAATCGTCGAGCGCTTCTGGGACGAGGGCCGCGGCCTCTTCCTCGACGTCGCCCGGGGCAAGCTCGCACACGAGGACCGGACCGAGCCTGCCGACGGCGGCCGCCGGCTCCGGACCTCGACCTGGTCGGCGCTGGCACCGCTGGCGCTCCCCGACCTCCCGGAGGAGATCGGCAGGCGGCTCGTCGAGGAGCACCTGCTCGATCCCCGCCGGTACTGGCTGCCCTTTCCTCCGACCTCCGTGTCCGCCGAGGAGCCCACCTTCGAGCCGCGCAAGTGGAAGGGGCCGCTGCGCCGCCTCTACTGGCGCGGCCCGACCTGGATCAACACCGCCTGGCTGATCTGGATCGGCCTGCTCCGGCTCGAATACGAGGCGGAGGCGATGGAGATGTCTGAGAGGCTGAGCGGCGCGGTGGCTGACCACCGGCTGCGCGAGTTCTATGAGCCCTACTCCGGCGAGGGCCTGGGCGCGAAGGAGTTCGGCTGGTCCTCGCTGATCGCGGAGCTGGCGGAGCCGGACCGGTCCGCCTCGTCCTCGTATCTGGACTAGCTCTCGGAGGGATTACTGGGCCGGGATGGGCACGGGCGTCGAGGTGCCCGCCTTGCAGACGAACTTTCCGGCCGTCCGCTTGGTTGCCTTCACCCGCACCGAGTTCGTCCCTGCCGGCAGGCTCTTGGACAGCTGGCCCGAGAGCGACCAGTTGCCGTTCGAATCCGACGTCGAGCCGTCCAGCGTCGCGAAGACCGTCCCGGTCTGGTCGAGCGCCTGGAGCCGCATCCCGCGAGAGACCTTGCAGGCGCTGGCCGTGTTGAGCGATCCCCTCGCGGTCACCTTCCCGCTGTTGTTGATCTTCGGGTTGCCGGCGAAGTAGATCACCGACGTCTTCTTCTTCTTGCCGCCAGCGAGTGCGGCCGTGGTGATCAACCCGAAACCGAGCGCCGCCACGGCGATCACGAGAAGGAGCCTCGACGCTCTCATCACTTGTACCGGTAGGTGATCCGACCGCGATCGAGATCGTAGGGCGAGAGCTCGATCTTGACGCGATCCCCGGGGAGGATGCGGATGTAGTGGCGGCGCATCTTGCCCGAGATGTGGCCGAGGACCTCGTGGTCGTTGTCCAACTTGACGCGGAACATCGTGTTGGGCAACGCCTCGGTGATCTCGCCCTCCATCTCGATCTTCTCTTCCTTCGCCATCTGCGCGGGGCAGGGTAGCGGGTCGCTCAGCGCCCCTCGAAAGTCGCCTTGCCCGGGCCATCCTTGAGGAAGCTGGCGACCGCGTCCTGCAGGTCCTCCGAGGCGAACAGGTCGGCGAACACCTCGGGTGTCACCTTGTCGGCCTCCTCCACCCCGCCCGCCCTGTAGGCGCGGATGATCCGCTTGGTCGCGCCGTGGGCGACGGTCGGGCCGTCCGCCAGCCTGTGCGCGAACTTCATCCCCTTCTCGAGCAACTGATCGTCGGGGACGACCCGGTTCACCACGTTCCAGGCCTCCAGTTTCGCCGCCTCATAGAGCCCACCGCTCATCACGAACTCGGCCGCCCGCGCGGGGCCGGCGCGCTCCGCCATCCGCTGCGTGCCACCCGCACCCGGTGTCAGGCCGACCACGGCCTCGACCAGGCCGAAGCGGGCGGACTCGGTCGCCCAGATCATGTCGCAGCCCAGCGAGATCTCCAGCCCGGCGGTCAGGCAGAGTCCATGGACCAGGGCCAGCGTCGGGATCGGCAGCCGCTCCAGCCTCTGCACCACCGGGATCAAGGAGCCGAATGCATCCGAGGCAGCGCCCTCCTCGACGACCCGCTGGAAGCTGTGCACGTCCACACCGCCGGTGAAGATGTCGCCGTCGGCGCGCCAGACGAGCGCCCGCGCGTCGGAGCCCTCGACTTGATCTATGCAGGAGACCAGAGCGCCCCAGGCGTCGTCGCCGAACAGGTTGAGCGGCGGGTTGGAGAGCACCATCATGGCCACGTTGCCGTCGCGCTCCAGCCGAATGGGCACTTCCGTCTTCGTCTCAGCCATTCTCACCTCTCAATTTGGCGGCGACAGCCGCGATCTCGTCGGGATCCCCGGCCTCGGGGACCCAGGGAAGCTTGAGCGGATCATCCTCGTATCGCGGTACGACATGGATGTGGAAGTGGAACACCGTCTGCCAGGCGGCCGCCCCGCAGGCATTGATCAGGTTGATCCCGTCCGTGTCCAGGAGATCCTTCATGTGCCGAGCCAACCGCTGTGCGGCAAGCACCGTCGCGGTCAGGTCCTCAGACGAGATCTCGAGCAGGTCCGCCGAGTGCTGACGCGGCACCACCAGGGCGTGTCCCGGCGTAGCCGGATTGATGTCCATGAAGGCGACGGTGCGCTGGTCGGAGCCGATCGTCTGGCTCGGGATCGAGCCCGCGACGATGCCGCAGAACAGACAGTCAGCCTCGGCCATGCGCGCGCCAGGCTACCCGTCCACAAAACGGGTTGCTCCTGCGGAGCACCGTCCCATCAGCGGAGCTGCCTTGCTCGCTCGAGTGCCTCCGAGCGGTTGCCGATCTCTCCCGTGAACGCCTCGGCGCGGAGCTCCTCGAGCAGCCGCCCCATCTCGGGGCCGGGCGGGACGCCGAGCTCGTCTTCTAGCTCGTCACCGCTCAGAGGCGGGCGCGGGGGTCCGTCGCGATGCCAGGGAAGAGCGTCGCGGAGCATCTCCCGGGCCAGGTCGAGGTGGGCCTCCACCATCGCCGGGCTGGCCAGGGGGCCCTCGCCGCGGGCAGCTAGCCGGTCGGCGACCGTGAGCAGGGTGACATCGGCGGACACCGGCTCGGTGGCGACGAGGTAGTCGTAGACCGCCCGGCGGGAGAGGGGGCGCTGGTGAATCAGGAAGCCGAGGCGCAAATGATGGAGCGCGAGCCCCTGCAGCTGGTTGCTGAGCACGCGGCTGGTCCGCAGCCGGCGGCAGATGCCGCGGATGATCTCGGCGCCGACCTGGTCGTGCCCGATGAAGGTGACGTAGCCCGAGCCCTCCGAGCGTGTGCCGGGCTTGCCGACGTCGTGGAAGAGCGCGCCGAAGCGCAGCGCGTCCCGCCTGGTGAGCTCGTCGGCGAGCGGCTCGGCGAGGAACTCCGCAGTCTCCGCCGCCTGATCTCCGGCGAACCCGGCCAGATCGCCCTCGATGCCGAGCCACTCCTCGAGCACGGCCAGGGTGTGGCCGAACACATCGAGGTGATGGTTCGGGTTCTGGACGACCCCGCGCAGCGCCTCCAGCTCCGGGAGAACGACTGGGGTGAGCGCGAGCTCGTCCATCAGCTCGACGCCGCGCAGCGGCTGCGGTCCGGCGACGAGCCCCCGCAGTTCGGCGAACTGGCGCTCCCCTGCGGGGTCGGCGGCGTGCTCCGCATGCGCCCGGGCCAGCTCCGCACTTCCAGCCTCGATCTCGAGGCCGAGCACGGAGGCGAGCCGGCACGCGCGCAGCAGCCGCAGCGGGTCCTGCTCGAACGAGGCGTCGGAGGCGACGCGGAGCAGCCGCGCCGCGGCGTCCCGCACGCCTCCGGTGGGGTCGATCGGGTCGCCCCCGGAGAGGGGGATCGCTACCGCGTTGACGGTGAAGTCCCTGGCCCGTAGGTCCTCTTCAATCGTGCCGGCGCGCAGTGCCGCGACGTCCACATGCCAGTCGTCCGTCGAAGAGACCGCCCGCCAGGTGGCGTGCTCCTCGGAGAGCGCGAAGGCTGAGCCTCCGGCGACCTTCACGATGGCGCGCGCGGCGTGTTCCTCGTGGCCGGGCTCGACGGCCAAATCGGCATCCGCGACCGGCCGCTCCAGCAGTGCGTCGCGGACAGCCCCGCCGACGATCCAGACCGAGCCGGCCTGCTCATGGAGCGCGCTCCGAGCTGCCGCGATCGAGGGGGCGGCGGCGAGGGCATCCTCCGTGCCGGGGCTCACTCCACCACCTCGCGCGGAACGCGCTGCGAGATCCCGCAGGTGATCTCGTAGTTGATCGTCTCGAGGCGGACCGCGATCTCCTCCGCCAGGATCCGCTCGGATCCCTGCGAGCCGACCAGGACCGCGGGCGCTCCGGGCTCGACCTCGGTCTCGGAGCCGAGGTCGATGGTGATGTTGTCCATCGAAACCGTGCCGACGAGCGGATACCGGCGGCGGCCGACAAGGACCTCGGCGTTGTTGGAGAGGCCTCGCCTGACGCCGTCGCCGTAGCCGATCGGGAGCACGCCCACCCAGGTGTCCTCAGGCGCCCGCCAGGTCCGGCCGTAGCCGGCGCTCGCTCCGCGCTCGAAGCGCTTCACGTCGGCCACGTAGGAGTGGAGCTCGAGTGCCGGCTCCAGGTCGTGCTCCGCGGGGTTGCGCTGAAACGGATCGAGTCCGTAGACGGCGATGCCGCAGCGGACCATGTCGAAGTGGGTGGCGGGGTCGCGCAGCGTCGCCGCGCTGTTGGCGGCGTGGACCGTGCAGTCGGGCGCGAGCCCGCGGACTGCTTCGGCGACCGGCGCAAAGGCGGCGAGCTGCTCTGCCATGAAGGAGTCGCCCTCCTCGTCAGCGGTGGCGAAGTGGGTCCAGACACCGGCCAGATCCAGCCGCTGGTCGGCATGACAGGCGCGGGCGAGCTCGATCAGCGCGTCCGGGTCACGCTCTCCGAGCCTGCCCATCCCGCTGTCGAGCTTGACGTGCACCCTGGTCATCCGGCCGAGATCGGCTGAGACCCTCGAGCACAGCTCCCGGAAGCCCTCGCGCCAGACCGCGACCTCCGCGTGCACCCCCAGCGCGAGCCGCAGCTCGTCGACGGTGAGCGCGCCCATCACCAGGATGGGCGCGTCTGGGAAGTGCAGCCGAAGCTCCTCGGCCTCGGCCGCCGCGGCAACGGCCAACCGGGTGGCCCCGCCGCGCAGAGCGGCGGCGGCGCAGGCCGCAGCGCCGTGGCCGTAGCCGTTCGCCTTGACCACGGCGCAGAGCTCGGTGCCCTCCCCGATGCGTCCCTTCAAGGTCCGGCAGTTGCGCTCGACCGCTCCGACGTCGACGGTGGCGAGCGCTCGCACTGTCTGCTCGGCAGGGCTCAGAGCGCCAGCCCCGCCGGGATGGAATCGATCACGTCGCCGGCGATCACCGAGTCGTGGCCCACCCGCTCACCGGCGGCCCTCCCCGCCCTCGAGTGGGCGACAACGGCGGCACAGGTCGCGGCGAAGGGCTCGGTTCCCCGGGCGATCAGCGCGGCGATCACACCGGAGAGCACGTCGCCGGTGCCGGCGGTCGCAAGCTGCGGGCTCGAGATCCGGTTCACGGCCAGGCGGTCGCCGTCAGTGACGATCGAGTCGTCCCCCTTGAGCAGGACGATCCCGCCGGTCCGCTGTGCGGCCTCGCGAGCGCTCTCGGCCCGCTTCGCCTCGATCGTCTTCGAATCCCGGTCGAGTAGGCGGCCCATCTCACCCGCATGAGGAGTGAGCACGAAAGGTGCCCGGCGCGCTGCCAGCTTCCCGAGGCGACCCGCATGTGCGTTGAGGCCGTCGGCGTCGATCACCAGCGGCGCCTCGATCCGCTCGGTGAGCTCCTGGATCAGCCGCTGGGTCCCCTGCTCACGGCCCATGCCGGATCCGAGGACGACGCAGGCTGCACGCTCCGTGGCCCCGAGGATCTGCTCGGAGGCGGCAGGGCGCAGCCGCCCGTCCCGGCTGGCGCAGCCGAGCGTCATCACCTCGGTCAGCTTCACCTCGAAGATCTGCTCCAGGTCCGCCGGGACAGCGGCGGTGGCGTAGCCGGCGCCGGTCCGGATCGCTGCCAGCGACGCCAGGCAGACCGCGCCGGTGAGACCGCGGGATCCGCCGATGACAACCACCTGCCCCGAGCTGAACTTCGTCGATCCCGCCGCCCGGCTCGGTGCCAGCTCCAGCACCCGTGGGTCGATCAGGCCGGCCTTCGGCTCGATCGGCGCACCATCGGGAATGCCGATATGCGCCACGCGCAGCTCACCGGTGTGCTCCTTCCCCGGCGCGATCCAATGCCCGAGCTTCGGCGCGTGGAAGGTGACCGTGACGTCCGCGGCGACCGCCGTCCCCTCGACCTCCCCCGTGGAGGCGTTCACCCCGGAGGCGACGTCAGTCGCCACGACTGGCGCATCCACCTCGTTCATCGCATCGATCGCGGACACTGCGGGCTCCCTGGGCGCCCCCGCGAAGCCCGTCCCGAACACCGCGTCGACCACGACCCCGGGAACGCCCATCGCAGCCGACAGCTCACCGGGATCGACCTGCCGCGCGCCCTCGAACCGCTCGACGTTTGCCCTGGCGTCATCGGAGAGCTCGTCCGGCGACGCCAGCAGCAGGGCGTCGACCTGAAAGCCCATCTCGCGGAGGAGGCGGGCGGCGACCAGCCCGTCCCCCCCGTTGTTGCCCTTGCCGCAGACGATCGCCGCGGTGCTCGCGGTCGCCGCCTCGGCTGCGGCATCGGCGACGGCCCGGCCCGCCGTCTCCATCAGCTCCAGCGAGGGAATGCCTCGCTCGTTGATCGCCCAGGCATCGGTCGCCCGCATCTGATCGGCGTCCAGACAGGGATCGAGCCAGTCCTCCATCGAGGGTGAGCCTACCTTTGGCGGTCGCGCACCCCAGGGCGAGAGCTACTTGATGCCCAGGACCGCCTTGAACTCCGCCTGGTCGTTCTTGCTGCCCGAGCCGGTCACCAGGTAGGTGAGGGAATCCAGGTACGGCTTGGCCTGCAGGTACTGCGGATCGGACTTGGCCCCGGAGGACTCGGCGAGGGAGAAGACCGACGGGAAGTCGAGGAAGAGGTCGGTGCCCAGCGACGAGACCTGGGAGGTCGCGGTCGAGAATGTCGGCGAGTCCGACAGCTTCTGCGCGGGCGTCAGCGACTGCTCCGCGGAGTTGGCGCCGTAGCCGATCACGAACTTGTCGCCCTGCTGCGCGATCTCGACGGGACGGGGCGCGACCGTGGGGTCGTTGATCTGGAAGCCGGTGCCGCCACCTGAGAGCCGGAGCGGCTTCACGCCGCCGGTGCTGCCGCCGAGCTGGAGCAGTCCCTGGAGCTGGCCCAGCAGCCTGCCGGTCAGGTCCGGATTGTTGGTCTGCACGACGAGTGCCCCGGTCAGGGTCGACTGCGTGGTCCCCTCGACGTAGAGGACCGCATCGCCCAGGGAGCTCTCGAGCTGGTCGAGAGACGAGCCGGTCGTGGACTGGATCTGTTGAACGGCGGCGTCGAAGTTCGGGACCTGATCCTTGATCTGGGCCACGGTCCGCTTGACGGTGTCTCCGAGATTGCCGATGCCGAGGGCGAGCCAGGACTGAGAGGGGACCTCGCCGATCAGCGAGCTTTGCGGCGTGTCAACGCCGCTGCCGCCGGTCGCGTCGATCTGGATGCTGTCGGCGTTCGCCGCGAGCGCGCCCGCGACCGGCTTGTTCAGTGAGTCGCCGGCGATCCGCTCGAGCTGCTGTTGCTGCTGCGCGCCGAACTGATCGGGACCGAGGGCGGTGAGGAAGTCCTTGGGGACCGTGTAGAGGGTGCCCAGGCGGTCGCTCGGCAGATTGTCGATCGCGTCCTTGAAGTCGCCGTCGTCCCCCAGCGAGTCGCCCTTCGCGGCGTCGACAGCGGCCTTGAACCCGGTGAGGTCGCCCTCCACGAGGTACTTGTTGTCGACCGTGCCGAACACGGTCTGGTCGGGGCCGGGCGAGCTGCTCGGGTCGGTCTGGTAGGTGGCGCCGTTGTAGGTCTGCGGCGCTGGATTGGTCGCGGTCGCACCGGTTGCCTTCTGGGCGAAGGCAAGGGAGGCTGCAGCGTTGTTGGTCTCGACCACGGCCGCGCCGTGCTGCGCGGTCTGGCCGAGGCTGGTGAAGAAGAGGCCCGCCTTCTCGCCGAGCCAGGGCGCGACGTCCTGCTGGTAGTTGATCGGGTGACCGTCCGCCTTCGACTGGTTCTCGATCAACGAGATGATCTTCGCCCCCGGATCCTGGGTCTTCATGATCTTGCTCAGCGCCGCCTTCGCGTCCGACTGTGCAGTCCCGGTCGGCTTGACGGTCGCGTCGAGATAGAGCGCGGCGTTGCTCGGCACCGCGGCAGCCGGGCCGACGTCGGCGCTGCCACCGCCGCCTCCACCGCAGCCGGCCAGGATCGCCGCCGGGACGGCGACGCAGGCGAGCAGCAGCGACTGGACTCGGACGCGAGGCAAGGGGCGGGAATCCTACGTCACTCGACGGTCACCGTCTTCGCCACACCAACATCGATCTTCCGGAATCTCGCGTACACCTATTCGACTGTCACCGTCTTCGCGAGATTCCTCGGCTGATCGACGTTGAGGCCGTTCTGGCGGGCGATGTAGTAGGCGAACAGCTGCAGCGGCACGATCGCGACGATCGGCTGGACGATCCAGTCGGTGCGCGGCACGAACAGGGTCTCGTCAGCCGCATCCTCCACTCCCTCGGATCCCTCGGTTGCCACCGCGATCACGTCGGCGCCGCGGGCCCTCACCTCCTCCATGTTGGAGAGCATCTTCTCCTTCACGGGGCTCTCGGTTGCGACCGCCACCACCGGTGTCGACTCGTCGAGGAGCGCGATCGGCCCGTGCTTCATCTCGCCGGCGGCGTAGGCGTCGGCCGGGATGTACGAGATCTCCTTCAGCTTCAGGGCGCCCTCGAGGCAGACCGCCAGCCCGATGTGCCGCCCGATGTACATGAAGAAGCGCTTGTCGTGCTGGGATTGGGCGATCGCCTGGATCCTCTCGTCGCAGGAGACGATCGTCTCCTGCAGCTTGTGGGGGAGCGACTTGAGCTCAGCGACCAGCTCGGCGATCCGCTCCGGCTGCATCGTCCCGCGCAGCTCGGCGAGACGGAGGCCGAGCAGATACATGGCCGCCACCTGGCTGACGAAGGTCTTGGTCGCCGCCACGCTGACCTCGATGCCGGACCGGGTGAAGAGGACGGCATCGGCGTCCCGGGTCGCCTGGCTTCCCATCACATTGCAGACCGCCAAGACCTTTGAGCCGCCCTCCTTCGCCAGCCGCATCGCCGCCAACGTGTCCGCGGTCTCGCCCGACTGGGTGATGCCGATGACCAGGTCGTTCGGGCGATGCACCGGCCCGCGGTAGCGGTACTCGGAGGCGATGTCCATCTCCACCGGGACCCTCGCCCACTGCTCGATCGCGTATCGGCCGACGAGGCCGGCGTGGTACGAGGTGCCGCAGGCGACGATCACGATCCGCTCGATTCCCTTGAGAAACTCATCGTCGAGCTCCACATCGGAGAGGTCGACACCGTCCAGAGTCGGCAGCCGGTCCGTGATCGTCTCGGCGACCGCGTCGGGCTGCTCGTGGATCTCCTTGAGCATGAAGGTCTCGTAGCCGCCCTTCTCCGCGGCGTCCTCGTCCCAGGTGACCTCCATCGGCTCGCGGCCGTCGACCACGTTCCCGTCCTGGTCGATCACCGTGACCCCGCCCCGGTGGATGGTGACGATCTCATCGTTCTTGATTCCGAGGGCGCGCCGCGTCTCGGCCAGGAAGGCGGGAATGGCGGAGGCCACGAAGTTCTCATCCTCTCCGAGCCCGACGATCAGCGGGCACTCCTTCCGCGCTGCGACCAGGGTGTCGTCGTGGTCGTTGTGCATGGCGACGAAGGCGTAGTGACCGCGTAGATCGCCGAATGCCCTGCGCACCGCCTCGGTCAGATCGCCCTCGTAGTGGCGCTCGATCAGGTGGGCGACGATCTCGGCGTCGGTCTCGGAGGTGAAGTGGTGGCCCTGCTCCTTGAGCTCACGCCGCAGCTCGGCATGGTTCTCGACGATGCCGTTGAGAACGATCTGGATGGCGTCGCCGCAATCGCCGTGAGGGTGAGCGTTCTCCTCGGTGACCCGCCCGTGGGTCGCCCAGCGCGTGTGCCCGAGCCCGATCGTGGCGGGCTTCGCCGCGACCGCGACCGAGCCCGAATCGCCGTTCTTGGAATGCTCCTCGAGGGCCGACCGGAGGTTGGCGAGGTTGCCGACCGCGCGCACGCTGTCGATCTCTCCGTCCGAGATCACCGAGATGCCGGCCGAGTCGTAGCCCCGGTACTCGAGCTTCTCCAGCCCGGCCATCAGCAGATCCCGGCACGGTCGGTCTCCCACATATCCGACGATGCCGCACATAAGAACGTCAAAGACTAGAGGCACACGGCTTCGCCATCAGATCGCGACCGCAAGCGGCCGCCCAGAACAGGTCGTTAGGGGCTTCGCCCTTCGCTCCGAGACGGAGCGGCCTGGCGGTCGCTGGCGCGCTCCACGACCACGACGAGGCGCTTCGTGATCTCCTCGCACTCGGTCTCGTCGGGCGCCTCCACCATCACCCGGACGAGCGGCTCGGTGCCGGATGGACGGACTAGCACGCGGCCGCGCCCCTCGAGCTTGGCGTTCTCCTCCTCGACCGCCTGCCAGAGCTCGCCGGCGCCCTCGATCGCCGAGCGGTCGGCGATCCGCACGTTCTCGAGCCGCTGCGGCAGGCGCTCGAATGGCTTCATGTCCTCGAGGCGGCGTCCCTGCAGGGAGCGCAGGGTGAGAAGGGAAGCGGCCACGCCGTCGCCGGTCGGCGTGAAGTCCGTCCAGACGATGTGGCCCGACTGTTCCCCGCCGAGCGGCCAGTCGCGTTCCAGCAGCTGCTCGATCACGTAGCGATCGCCGACCTGGGTCTGCACGACCTCGATGCCCGCCTTCTCCATCGTGGTCAGGAACCCGAAGTTCGTCATCACAGTGACCGCCACCCCGCCATCGAGCTCGCCCCGGCGCTGCAGGTCCAGGGCGATCAGTGCGATCAGGTCGTCGCCGTCGTGGAGCCGCCCCTGGCCGTCCACGGCCAGCACGCGGTCGCCGTCGCCGTCGTATGCGAAGCCGATGTCCGCCCCCGATTCCCGGACCAGCTCGATCAGGCCCTCGGGATGGGTCGAGCCGCAGTCGGCATTGATGTTGCGGCCGTCGGGCTCGACCGCCATCGGAAGGATGTCGGCGCCCAGCGCGGCGAAGATGACCGGCGCCGCGCGGTGGGTGGCGCCGTTCGCGCAGTCGAGCGCGATGCGCAAGCCCGAGAGGTCGAGCTGAAACGCGGTCCGCAGCTCACGGATGTAGTCGTCAAACGCCCCCTCGAGCGTGAGGACCCCGCCGATACGCTCGCCGGTCTGATCGTCCATCCGCCCCTCGATCGCGAGCTCCCGCTCGTCGTCGAGCTTGGTACCGCGATCGTTGAAGAACTTGATCCCGTTGTCGGCGAAGGGGTTGTGGGAGGCGGAGACGACCGCCGCCAGGTCGAAGCTGAGGCGCCGGGCGAGCACCGAGGCTGCGGGCGTCGGCAGCACGCCGCCCAGCATCGCGTCGCCGCCGCCCGCGGCGATCCCCGCGGCGAGAGCCTCCTCCAGCATCGGGCCCGACTCCCGCGTGTCGCGCACAATCAGGACCTGGGGGCGCTCGGCCTCGGAGTCCAGGGCGGCGGCGCGTCCCAGCTTCACGGCCAGGTCGGGGGTGAGCAACTCGCCGACCGGCCCGCGGACCCCGTCGGTTCCGAACAGTTGGCGTTGGACTGGGGTCACTGTCGTCGATCCCGAGACGGCGAAAACCAAGCCTGCCAAGGAGACAGGCCATCCGGCGACGCGAGCTTAGTTGACACCCAAGTGAGCGAGACGGATGGCGGAGGACGCAGGCAGCCGCCGGTCTGCAGCCGTCTCAGCGCTTGCTGAACTGTGGCTTCTTGCGGGCCTTCTTCAGGCCGGCCTTGCGGCGCTCCTTGACCCGCGCGTCGCGGGTGAGCATGCCGCGGCGCTTGAGCTCGGGCCGCAGCGCGGGATCGACTTCGCAGAGCGCGCGGGCGATGCCATGCCGAACGGCGGCCGCCTGGCCGGAGATACCGCCTCCGTGGACGCGGATGCGTACGTCGACGTTGCCCTCGTAGCCGCTCTGCGTGAGCGGCTGCTTGGCGACGGACTGCAGATACGCGCGGGGGAAGTACTGCTCGAGCGTGCGCTTGTTCACCACGATGCTGCCGTCGCCGGGGCGCAGGATCACGCGCGCCACCGACGACTTTCGCTTTCCGGTGGCCGCGTAGCTGGCGTCCCCGGAGAGCTTGGCCGGCTTCGCCGCGACCGGCGCGGCCTCGTCCTCGTCCCCGATCAGCTCGCGTTCGCGGCGGGCGCGCTCCTCCTCCTCGGCCTCACGACGGGCCTTCTCCTCCGCGTCGAGCTCGCGCTCAGGTTCAATCGCGATCGGGTCGAGCTCTGCGCCCGGCACGACATCTTCCTTCTTGCCGGCCCCAGCGCTCGGGGCCTCGGCGGGAGCGGCGGCCTCCTCGGCCGGCGTGTCGTCCTCGGCCGCGGCGTCCTCGGCGAGCGCCTCCTCGGGTGGCATGTCGCCGGACTCGCCCGGCTCGGGACTGCCGCCCTCCGACGGAGGATGCTCCTCGGGAGCGGCCTGCTCATCTGCCTGCTGCTCCTCGGGTGTGCCCTCGGCCGGCTGCTGCTGCTCTTCGTCCTGCATCAAGTCTCTATCTCGAGGGTCTCGGGCTTCTGGGCCTGGTGCGGATGCTCGGCGCCGGCGTACACCTTGAGCTTGCGGAGCTGCTGGCGGGCGAGCCGGTTGCGGGGGAGCATGCCCTTGACCGCGCGGCGGATCACTTCCTCGGGCCGCTGCTCGAGCAGGTCGCCGAGAGTCTTTGAGCGAATCCCACCCGGATACCCGCTGTGCCGCCAGTAGCGCTTGTCCTCGCGCTTCTTGCCGGTCACCGCGACCTTCTCGGCGTTGACCACGATGACGAAGTCGCCGACGTCGACGTGCGGCGTATAGGTCGGCTTGCGCTTGCCGCGCAGCACATTCGCGATCTGGGTCGCGAGCCGGCCGAGCGTCTTGCCGGTGGCATCGACGACATACCAGTCCCGCTCACGATCCTGGGCAGTCGCCTGGTAGGTCTTCATCACTGTCGCAGTGGCCATAGCCATAAAAAGAGTTAATCCGAGGTCGCGCGCAAGCGGACCCGTTTAACGGGGCGCGGCGGCCGCCGGATGATAGCCAGGGTCGGCTTCGTCCGTGAGCGATGAGGCGCCCCGTTCCCCTGGATAGGATCGCCGAGTGGAGGCGGATCCACGCACCCCCGCGGCCTCGGTCACCTACCGGGACGTGACCAAGCGCTATCCGGGCCAGTCCAGCTCCGCGATCAACCATCTCTCGCTGGAGATTCCCGCCGGCGACATCTGCGTGCTGGTGGGGCCCTCCGGATGCGGCAAGACCACGGCGATGCGGATGCTCAACCGGACGGTGGAGATCACCGAGGGCGACATTCTGATCGGCGACACCTCGGTGCGCGACCGCGATCCCGCGCAGCTGCGCCGGGAGATGGGCTACGTCATCCAGCAGACCGGGCTCTTCCCGCACCGCACCGTGGCCGACAACATCGCGACCGTCCCCAAGCTGCTCGGCTGGGACCGCGAGCGCATCCGGCAGCGCGTCGGTGAGCTGCTCGAGCTGATCGGGCTCGAACAGGATGAGGCCGACCGCTTCCCGGGCCAGCTCTCCGGCGGCCAGCAGCAGCGGGTTGGAGTAGCGCGAGCGCTCGCCGCGGACCCGCCCGTGATGCTCATGGACGAGCCGTTCGGCGCCATCGACCCGATCAACCGCGAGCGCCTCCAGAACGAGTTCCTGCGGCTGCAAGCGGAGATCCGGAAAACGGTCCTGTTCGTCACCCATGACATCGATGAGGCGATCAAGATGGGAGACCGAATCGCGATCCTGAAGGCGGGCGGTCACCTCGCGCAGTACGCCACCCCCGCCGAGCTCTTGATGGCGCCGGCCGACGACTTCGTCGAGGACTTCGTTGGCGCCGACCGGGCACTCAAGCGTCTCGCCCTGATGCGGGTGCGCGACATCGATCTCTGGGAGGCACCGCTCGCCTTCGTCGGTCAGTCCACCGGCGAGGTTCGCGCGAAGCTGGACGGGGCCGAGGTCCCCCACGCCCTCGTGGTCGACTCCGAGCGCCACCCGCTGGGCTGGCTCTCCGAAAGCGACCTGAGGGCGGACACCGTCCCGGAGAAGCCGGACAGCGGCCCCGAGCCGCTGCTCGATCTCGACGACGTGATGCGAGATGCGCTCGCCGACCTCCTGCAGACCGAGACCCAGTACGCGCCGGTGACCGACGCCCGCGGCGGGATCGCCGGCGTGCTCTCCGTCGAGATCATCTCCGAGTTCCTGGTCTCGCCGGAGGCGAAGGTCGAGGAGCACGACGCGGTCGAGCGGCCGCACGGCCCGTGAGCCCGGCACTCGCACAGTTCGCGCCCCTGCTCGCCCAGGTGACGATCCACAACAGGACGGGAAGCAATGCCCCCTGCCAGGCCCAGCAGGGCAAGGTCTTCTGCTTCGGCTGGGCCGCAGACAACTTCGATCGCTACACGACCCCGCTGCTGAACCAGCTTCTCCTGGTCCTGGTCGCCGTCGCCATCGGCTTCGCCATCGCCTTTGCGATGGCGCTCATCTCCCACCGGCGCCGCTGGCTCGTTCCCAGCTTCACCGGTGCGACCGGTGTCCTCTACACGATCCCCTCGCTTGCCTTCATCTTCCTGCTCCTGCCGATCACCGGGCTCGGCTGGAGCACGGCGATCATCGTGCTGAGCGTCTACACGCTCCAGATCATCTACCGGAACACCGTCGCGGGCCTCAACAACGTGCCGGTGGACAGCAAGGACGCCGGGCGCGGGATGGGCATGACCGACCGCCAGCTCCTCTGGCGGGTGGAGCTCCCCCTGGCCCTGCCCGAGATCATCGCGGGACTCCGGATCGCCACCGTATCGACGGTGGCCATCGCGACGCTCATGGTGTTCGCCAACGTGAACACGCTGGGCGCCCCGCTCTACCAGCAGATCGACTTCAAGACCAACATCGTGATCGCCGGCGGGCTGTCGATCCTGATGGCGGTCGCCTTCGACCTCCTGCTCCTTCTCGCTCAGCGTCTGTTGGCCCCGTGGCGCCGGTCGCAGAGGGAGGCGACGGCTTGAACACCTTCTCCCTCCACCTCGCCTTCGTCAGCACCTTCGGCGACGCCTTCAACTTCATCTTCCACCAGCAGGAGGCACGGACAGGACAGACGATGGTGGGCGGACCGGACCAGGTGCTCCATCTGACGGGCCAGCACCTCAAGGTGACGTTCCTGGCGCTCGGCGTGGCGATCGCGATCGCGCTGCCCACCGGGGTGATCCTCGGCCACCTGCGCAGAGGGGAAGGCTTCGCGATCGCACTCGGGAATGCCGGGCGGGCCGTGCCCGAGCTGGCGCTGATCGCGTTCGTGGCGGCCTTCATCGGAGTCGGGCTCATCAACGTCACCTTTGCCTTCGCCGTCCTGGGGATCCCGCCGATCCTCACCAACGCCTACGTGGGGGTCAGCCAGGTCGACCGGACCGCGGTCGAGGCCGCTCGCGGCATGGGCATGCGTGGTCTCCAGGTCATCCTCAGGGTGGAGCTGCCGCTCGCGGTGCCCACGATCATGGCCGGGGTGCGGACCGCGGCGGTCAACATCATCGCCACGGTTGCGCTTGCCTCCCTCGCGGGTGTGAGCACGCTCGGCGATCTCATCCTGGGCCGCAACGTCTATGGCGACCAGGGCGTGGTCGCCGGCGCGATCCTGATCGCGCTGCTCACCCTGACGCTCGAGCTCGGCCTCGCCGGCCTGCAGTGGCTAATGACGCCGCGGGGCCTGAAGTTGGCGCGGGCAAGTACGGCGGCATAGGATCACGCAGTCCATTCCAGGGGCCGTCTGCGCCCCGAGACCAGAGGAGGGTCACGTGGTGACCGGCCATTCGCGACTTAGGGCGGTTTTCGTGCTGTTTGCGGCGCTGGTTCTCGCACTCGGCGTTGCCGCCTGTGGGGGCAGCAGCGACAACAACGACACCGGGACAAGCGGAGGCAACTCCGCCAACCTGATCAAGTCGAACCCGGCGAACAAGAACGTTTCGCTGACCGTGGGTTCGAAGAACTTCACCGAGGAGTACATCCTCGGGAACATCTACGCCCAGGCGCTGAAGGCGGCTGGCTACAACGTCAGCACCAACCTGAACCTCGGGTCGGAGGTGATCGCGTACAAGGCGCTCCAGGAGGGTCAGATCAGCGGCTACCCGGAGTACACGTCGACGCTGCTCGAGTCGATCTTCGGCGCGAAGTCGGTTCCCGCCGATGCCCAGCAGGCCTATGCCCAGGCCAAGGCGCAGCTCGAGCCGAAGGGCGAGACAGCCTTCGCGCCGACGCCGTTCGCCGACGCGAACGCGTTCGGCATGCTGAAGAGCAAGGCCGACCAGCTCGGGGTGACAAAGATTTCCGACCTCCAGGGCAAGTCCCAGGATCTGAACCTGTATGGCTCGCCGGAGTGCCGGGAGCGGACGGACTGCCTGGTCGGGCTGCAGGACACCTATGGCCTGCAGTTCAAGTCCTTCAACCCCGTCGACATCGGGCTGCGCTACACGGTCCTCGACAAGGGCCAGGCTGACGCCTCGATCGTGTTCACCTCGGACGCGCAGCTCTCGGCGAACCCGGACAAGTACGTCCTGCTCCAGGACGACAAGGGGATCTTCCCCTCCGGGAACGTCATCTGGGTGACGGACCAGTCGACGGTTCAAAAGGCCGGTCCGGACTACATGGCGACGATCGAGAAGGTCCAGAAGGGCCTCACCCTGCCGGTGATGCAGGAGCTGAACGCCCGCGTGGACATCGACAAGCAGGATCCGGCGGCTGTGGCCACCGAGTACCTGAAGGAGGACGGCTACATCGACTAGTCCGTTCCGCCACGTGAAGAATCCCAGAGGGCCGGGCTAATCCCCCGGCCCTCTGTCTATACTGCCGCGCCAGCAGAGGCCAAGTTCCCCCGGTAGTCCGGGGGGAACGGAGGACCCAAAGGGGTTCACACCCCAGGGGCGAATCGCAACCAACTGGTTCGTAGCGCCGCTCTCGGCGCGAGCCCGCCAGCTAACTCCGTAGGCCGCAGAGAGAGTGCGAAGCGCGTTGGTCGACAAGTCGGTTGGTCGTAAGCCCCGCAGGCGGGTGGCGCTGATCGCTGCCGCCGCGATGTCGATCACCATGGCCGGCTCGCAGGTCGCCTTCGCGCAGAGTGGAGGCGTCGGCGCCCCCGGCGGGACCACCACGACGACCCCGGCGCCCACGGGCGCAATGATCTTCCCGCTTGCCGGTCCCCACACCTTCGGCGACGGCTTCGGCGCCGCCCGCAGCGGCCACACCCACCAGGGCCAGGACATCATGGCCGCCTGCGGCACCCCCGAGGTGGCGGTGAGCCGGGCCAAGGTCAAGTGGGTGAGCTTCCAGAAGCTCGCCGGCAACTACGTCGTCATCCGCAACAAGAAGCTCCACCAGGACTACATGTACGCGCACCTCGCTACACGGGCCTCGGTCACCAAGGGCCAGGTCGTGCAGCCGGGCCAGCAGATCGGCGTCGTCGGCCAGACCGGCGACGCCACGGCCTGTCATCTCCACTTCGAGCTCTGGCTGGGCAAGTGGTACCGCGGCGGGCATCCGGTCAACCCACTGCCCTACCTGCAGACCTACCAGGGCTTCTAGAGAAGCCCTGGTAGGTCGGAGCACTCGATGTGTTCCAGCCCGGGTATGCGACTTAGCCGAATCCTGCCGGTCGCCCTGATCGTCGCGGTGGCCGCGGCGGCCATGGCCGTCCCCGCCTCCGCCTACCAGCGCTACCGCTACCCGCTCAACGGCCCGCACAACTACGGCAATCTCGCGGTCACGGGCTTCGGCGTGAAGCGCGCCGACGGCTCGGTGCACACCGGCCAGGACATCATCGCCAACTGCGGAACGCCGATCGTGGCTGCGCACGAGGGGGTGGTGAAATCAGCCGGATACTCGGCCGGCTACGGGAACTATGTCGTGATCGGAGGCCTGGGCACCCGCTTCGACTTCGTCTACGGTCACATGAAGGGCCGCTCCCGCGTCGGCGCCGACCGCCGGGTCAGCGCCGGACAGCGAATCGGCTCTGTGGGCCAGACCGGCACGGACAGCGGCGTCTGCCATCTGCACTTCGAGCTCTGGAAGGGCCGCTGGTTCGCGGGCGGCAGCCGCACGGACCCGCTCCCCCACCTGCGCGTCTGGGACAAGCGCTCGGGCGGCCCTCTGCTGACCGAGCCAAAGCCGCCGCCGGGCCAGTACTCGACGAGCAAGCGGCTCTTCTACGACTCGGCCGAGTAGCCAATGGAGACGCTCAACGTCGCAGGCACCGAGGTCGCACGGATCGGCCTCGGGACCAACCGACTCGAATCGACGCCGGAGCACCACGCCTTTCTCCGCGAGGCCGTCGAGGCGGGCCTCGGCCTGATCGACACCGCCCACGTCTACAGGGGCGGGGACAGCGAGCGCGCGATCGGCGAGGCGCTCTCTCCGCCGCCCGAGCGCCTCGTCATCGCCACCAAGGGCGGCTACAGCGGCAGCGGTAGCCGTGAGGCGCTCCGAGCGCAGATCGAGCAGAGCCTCGAGAGCCTCAGGACCGACGCGATCGATCTCTACTACCTCCATCGGGTCGATCCGGAGACGCCCCTCGAGGAGAGCCTCGGCGCGATCGTGGAGCATTGCGAGGCCGGGAGGATCAGGGAGGTCGGGATCTCCGCCGTCGATGTCGAGCAGATCGAGGCCGCGCGCCAGATCGTCCCGATCGCCGCCGTCCAGAATCACTACAACGTCACCGACCGAGACTCGGACGACGTCGTCGACTACTGCGAGGAGAACCGGATCGTCTTCGTCCCGTACTACCCGGTCAAGGGCGGTGATCCGCGCGGGCCTTGCCCGGGTAGCCGACGCCCACGGCGCGTCCCCGGCCCAGATCAAGCTCGCCTGGCTGCTGCGCCGCTCACCGGTGATGCTGCCCATCCCGGGCACGCTTTCGATTGAGCACCTCCGCGAGAACCTCGGCGCGCTGCAGATCAAGCTCACTGACGACGAGTTCGAGTCTCTCGCCTAGCCAGCCGGCGGCTCCGCGGAACCGCGAAAGCAGGGGCGATTGGCGAGCCAGGCGGTGGCGGTCACTCCCACTCGATCGTGCCCGGCGGCTTCGAGGTCAGGTCCAGCGTGACCCGGTTGACGCCGCGGACCTCGTTGATGATCCGGGCAGAGACCCGCTCGAGCAGGTCGTAGGGCAACCGGGCCCAGTCTGCGGTCATCGCGTCATCGGAGGTCACCGCGCGGATCACGATCGGGTGGGCGTAGGAGCGCTCGTCGCCCTGCACGCCGACCGAGCGGACCACGGGCAGGACGCAGAAGGACTGCCAGAGCTCGCGGTAGAGCCCGGCGGCGCGGATCTCCTCCTGGAGGATCGCGTCGGCCTCGCGCACGATCTCGAGCCGCTCGCGTGTGACCTCGCCCCCGACCACGCGAATGGCAAGGCCCGGCCCCGGGAAGGGCTGGCGCCAGACGAAGCGCTCGGGCAGGCCGAGCTCGGCGGCGACGGCGCGAACCTCGTCCTTGAAGAGCATCCGCAGCGGCTCGACCAGCTCCATCTCCATCTCCTCGGGCAGGCCGCCGACGTTGTGATGCGACTTGATCGTCGCCGCGGCGCGGCCATCACCGCCCGACTCGATCACGTCCGAGTAGAGCGTCCCCTGCACCAGGAAGCGGGCGTCATCGACCTTTCCCGCCTCCTTCTCGAAGACGCGAATGAACTCCTCCCCGATGATCTTGCGCTTGGTCTCAGGGTCCTCGATGCCGGCGAGGCGGTCGAGGAAGCGGTCGGCCGCATCGACGTGGACGAGCTGGATGCCGTGCTGCTCCCGGAAGGCGGTCACGACCTGCTCTGCCTCGTCCTTGCGCATCATCCCGTGGTCGACGAAGACGCAGGTGAGCCGGTCGCCGATGGCGCGGTGAACGAGCAGCGCGGCGGTGGCCGAGTCGACGCCGCCAGAGAGACCGCAGATCGCGCGGGCGTCGCCGACCTGGGCCCTGATCGTCTCCACCTGCTCCTCGATCACCGACGCCGGCGACCACTTCTCGCGGCAGCCACAGACGTCGCGGAGGAAGCGGGTGAGGATCTCGGTGCCGTATGGCGTGTGGACGACCTCGGGGTGGAACTGGATTCCGTAGAGGGCGCGCTCGGTGTCCTCCACGGCCGCCACCGGGGACTCCGTGCTCGAGGCGAGTGCACTGAAGCCCGGGGGCGGCTCGTAGACCGTGTCGCGGTGGCTCATCCAGCACTGCTGCTCGGCGGGCAGGCCGTCGAGCAGGCTGCCCCCGCCATCGCGGAGGGTGAGCTGGCTGCGGCCGAACTCGCCCGCCGGCGCCCCCTCGACGCGGCCGCCGAGCTCGTGGACCATCAGCTGCATGCCGTAACAGATGCCGAGCACCGGGACGCCGAGCTCGAGCAGCTCCTTGCGGAGCGCCGGCGCCCCGTCGGCGTAGACCGACGCCGGTCCGCCGGAGAGCACGAGTCCCTTGGGGCTGCGCTCCTTGATGCGCTCGATGTCGATGTCGTGCGGGAGCAATTCGCTGAAGACCCCGCACTCCCGGATGCGGCGCGCGATCAGCTGCGAGTACTGGCCGCCGAAATCGAGGACGAGGACTTCCTCGGTGGCCTGAGCGGGAGCGGTCTTGTCGACAGCGCGAAGCGCCGGTTCGGACCCTGGAACGGTCCTCTCAGGCACATGGACCCGGGCGTCCTTCTCAGTGGAAGGCGCCGCGGGCTCAGTCATCCGAAACGGCGACTCCCACGGCGACAGTGGCGCGGCCGTTCGAGCCCATGCCGACCGACTGCTCGCGCTGCAGCTGCTTGCCCTCAGACATCAGCGCCGGTGCGACCATCACCTCGGCCCGGTGGAACTCGGGGATGTCCGCGTAGCCAGTCGTGGCCATCGAGGTACGCAGAGCGCCCATCAGGTTGAAGGTGCCGTCGTTCTCCTGGGCGGGGCCGAGCAGGATCTCCTCCAGGGTGCCGTCCTGCTGGGTCGCGACCCGGGCTCCGCGCGGGAGCGACGGATGGAAGGTCGCCATCCCCCAGTGGTACCCGCGGCCGGGTGCCTCCTTGGCGCGCGCCAGTGGCGAGCCGATCATGACGGCGTCGGCGCCCACGGCGATCGCCTTGGAGACGTCCCCGCCAGTCCGCATGCCCCCGTCGGCGATCACGTTGCAGTAGTTACCGGTCTCCATCATGTGCTGGCCGCGGGCGGCGGCGACGTCGGCGATCGCGGTCGCCTGCGGGACGCCGATGCCGAGGACGCCGCGTGTGGTGCAGGCGGCGCCCGGGCCGACGCCGACCAGGACGCCGACCGCACCGGTCCGCATCAGGTGCAGGCCGGTGTTGTAGGAGGCACAGCCGCCGACGACGCAGGGCACGTCGAGGGAGGCGATGAACTCCTTCAGGTTGAGTGGCTCGGTCTGCGTGGAGACATGCTCGGCCGAGATCACCGTCCCCTGGACGACGAGGATGTCGAGCCCGGCCTCGAGGGCGGTCTCGTAATACTCGGTCACCTTCTGCGGGGTGAGTGAGCCGCAGGCGACGGCACCATCCGCCTTGATCTCCTCGACCCGCTGGGCGATCAGCTCGGCCTTGACCGGCTCCGCATAGACCTCCTGCATGATGCGCGTAGCGACCTCCTTGGGGGCCGCGGCGATCTCGTCGAGCTTCTCGTCCGCGTCCTCGTAGCGAGACCAGATCCCTTCGAGGTTGAGGACGCCGAGGCCGCCGAGGTTGCCGATCAGGCCGGCGGTCCTGGGGCTGACGACGCCGTCCATCGCCGACGCCAGCAGCGGCAGCTCGAAGCGGTAAGGACCGAGCGTCCAGGTGATGTCGATGTCGTCGGGGTCGCGCGTCCTCCGCGAGGGGACGATCGCGATGTCATCGAAGCCATATGCCCGGCGGCCCTTCTTGCCGCGGCCGATCTCTACTTCCATTCGCCGATCCTAGATTCGTTCGCGGACGAAAAAACCCCGCGTCGCGGGGCCGGAAATGCGGTGATAGCGGCGTTTCGGAGGTCACACACCAACGCCCCGCCAAGGATAACAGCGGTCAACCCGGGGCCCCAGCGGCGAGCTCCGCAACGGTGGACGCGTTCTCGGCGAAATGCGCGAACTTCGCATCCGGCAGACTGGGCCGGAGGGTCGCCGCGCTCGTCCCGTCAGACCGCCGCGCGCGCCTCGAGCTCGCGCGCCTCCACTCCCGAGAGGAGGCGCTCGACCTCGGCCGGGTCGATGCTGCCCGCGCCGAAGTGCTGGGTCGACTCCGCGCCGCAGGCGACCGCGAAGCGCAGGCACTCCTCGGGCGGGCGGCCGTCGTAGCGCGCCGCCACGAAGCCGGCCAGAAAGGCGTCGCCCGAGCCGACGGTGGCGACCGGCCCGACCTCGGGCGCGCTCACCTCGTATGCATGCCGCTGGTCGTCGTCCACCAGCACCGAGGCGAGGCAGCCCTGCGGCCGCGTGATCACGGCGTCGGTCGCCCCGAGCTCGACGAGGCTGCGCAGGCCGCTGATCGCATCCTCTCGGTCGTTGAACTCATGGCCGACCGCCCCCTCCGCCTCTCGCACGTTCGGAGTGACCGCCGCCGGGCCCGCCCGCAGGGAGGCGAGCAGGGGCTCGCCCTCGGTGTCGACGAAGGTCTCGACTCCGAGCGACTTCAGCTCCTCGACGATCCGTGCCGAGAACGAGGCCGGGACTGACGGCGGCAAGCTGCCGGCGATCGCGCAGATCCGCGCGCCTCGGGCCAGGTAGAGCAGCTTCTCCAGGAACCGCTCCAACTCCTCGGCGCTGACGTCGGGACCGCGCTCGTTGATCTCGGTCTGCTCGCCGGTGGTGGGATCGACTACCGCGAGGTTGGTTCTCGACTCGCCGCCGATCCAGGTGAAGTCGGTGAGGATCGATTCCTCGGCGAGGCGCTCCATCAGCCGGGCCCCGGTCGGGCCGCCGGCCAGGCCGGTGGCGATCACGGGCCGGTCCAGCAGCTTCAGGGCGCGGGCGACGTTGACTCCCTTGCCGCCGGCGACGGTGCTCGCCTCCACGGCGCGGTGGCGGTGTCCCTGCCGGAAGCTCGGGACGGCCACGGTCCGGTCGATCGCGGCGTTGAGGGTGACCGTGAGGATCATCTCGTGCCCTCTTCCCGCTCCATCCTCTGGCGCCTCCTGCGCATTCTCTCCTCGTGCATCCTGCGCCTCTCCTCGGGGGTCCGCTGTTGGGGAACCTGCTGCCGGGTCTTCCTCGGCCGCGGGGTGGCCTCCGTCGGCTCATCTCGCCCGCGCCTTCGTCTCACCAGCAGCAGTACTAGGAGTATCACGATCCCACCCAGCCCAAGCAGAACGAAAGGATTCCTGGCCGCCGAGATGACCTTGTCGAAGGTGGTCGCCGCGCCCACTGCACGAGCAGCCACCAGCGGGCTGGCGGCAGCGTGTCTGCCGTCGACGGTGACGGTGACGTGGCCCAGCACCTGGCCCCGCGTGACGGCTCCGCTGACTTGGTCCGGAGCGGTGACGTGGGTGGTGACCCGCTGGCCCCGGCGCACGTTGATCGGCAGGGCTCGCTGCGCGACCAGGGAAAGATGGTCGCTGCGGTAGTCGAGCTCGGGATCGGCGAGCTCCTCGCCTTGATGCACGGGTTGGACCTGGTGGTAGAGCGAGAACCCGTACCGGAGGAGCCTCAGCGTCTCGGCGTCGCGGGTGGCCTCGTCGGGCGTGCCCAGCACTGCCGAGATCAGGGTGGTCGAGTCCTGGGTCCCCGAGCCGACCAGGACGTAGCCGGCGCCGAGCGTATGGCCGGTCTTCACCCCGTTGATCCACGGAACGCTGTCGAGCAGCGTGTCGCGGCTGGTGACCGTCCGCAGGTGATCGCCGCTGTGGAGGGTGGCGCTCGTGGTGTTGACGATGCGGGCGAACAGCGGGTTGCGCAGCAGGATCGCGGCGAGGGTGGCCAGGTCGTGCGCGCTCGAGTAGTTGTCGGGGTCGTCGAGGCCGATCGGGTTCGCGTAGCTGGTGTCGGTGAGCCCGAGCCGCCGGGCAGCCTGGTTCATCTCCGTGACGAACGCCGGCACCGAGCCCGCAACACCGACGGCGAGCGTCTCGGCCGCGTCGCTCGCGCTCGGCAGCAGCAGCCCATAGAGCAGGTCCCTGACTCGCATCCGCTCGCCGGGGCGCAGGCCGAGCTCGATCTCCGCCGAGGCTTCCGGGTGATACGCCGGCGCCGCGATCATCTGGCTGGGCTTCAGGTGCTTCAGGGCCAGGTACGCCGTCATCAGCTTGGTCGTGCTGGCGATCGGCAGCCGCTTGTTCGGCGACCTGCTCGCCAGGACCGCATCGTCACGAGGGTCGATCAGGATCCATGCCTTGGCGTTGAGGCTCGGGGGTCCGGCCGCGGCCGGCGGCTTGGTGTCCGTCTGCTTCTGCGCGCCGGCCGAGCTCGCCCCCACCGCCGCGACCGCGACCGCGACGATCAGCGCGACGACCACGCGCACGGCTCCCCCACTCCGCCTGCCGTCGATTCCGAGCACCGTCAGCGCAACGCTATCCGCTGGCCCTCGAGCAGGGTCTGCGGATCGAGATCAGGGTTGAGCGTCTGAAGGGTCGCGACGTCGATGCCGGTCTTCACCGAGATCGAGCCCAGGGTGTCGCCGGAATGGACGATCCAGGCGCCCCGCCGCACGGCCCTCCGGCCCACCTTGCTGACGCTGGCCTTCTGCGTCTTGCCGCTGTCATTGCCGCCGGAACCTCCGCCCGAGGTCGCGATCACCACGACCACCAGGATGAAGGCCGCGACCAGGGCCATCACGGCAAACGCGCGGACGATTTGATTCGGCTTGTAGTCCGGCATTCGCGGGCCTCGCGATAGTACCCGGCCGCACTTAATCGTCCGTCACAGACCTCGCGGGCGAGTCACAGGTCCCAGACGACGTCCCGGAGCTCCTCGGCGGCCGCCGCGGGATCGTCTGCGCCCGCGATGCTGCGCGCGGCCGCAACCAGCACCGAGGCGGGGCGGCCCGGGGCGAGCGCGGGACCGAGATCCTCGGGCTTGCCCCCCTGCGCACCGATCCCGGGGATCAGGAAGATCGAGTCCGGCATCAGCTCGCGCAGCCGTCCGAGATGCTGGGGGGCCGTCGCCCCCACCACCGCGCCGAGGCCGGATAGGCCCGACTCGCCGGCCAGCTCGGAGGCGCTCTCCGCCACCAGCGCCGCGAGCTCCTCGTGGAGCGGTCGCTTGCCCAGCTTTGCGTCCTGTAGTCGCGCCGCCCCGGGGTTCGAGGTGCGGACCAGGAGGAACAGCCCGGCGCCCGTATCGCGGGCAGCCCCGACCAGCACCTCGATCGCATCCTCGCCGAGCAGGGGGTTCGCCGTGAAGGCATCGGCGTCGAGGCCGCGCACAGGCCCCCAGGGCGTCTCGGTCTCTCCGACCAGCGCCTGCCCGTAGGCCAGAGCGGTCACGGGCACGTCCCCCCGCTTTCCGTCCGCGACCACCAGGAGTCCGGCACGCTGCGCCACCGCGCAGACCTCGCGCAGCGCCCCCCAGCCGGGCGCCCCCAGCCGCTCGAAGCAGGCGAGCTGCGGCTTCACCGCCACGCAGGAAGGCCCAGCCAGCTCGATCAGGGCCCGGCACTCCTCGAAAACCGCCGCGGCGGCGCGGTCCGCGATGTCCGTGAAGTCCGCGCCGGGCGCGGAGTCGGCCGCAAGAGCCGCCGGGTCCGGGTCCAGCCCCAGGCAGACCTGGCTCCGGCGCTCCTCGACGAGCGTCGTCAGCCGGTCAGCGAATGGAGTGTCGCTAGCCGCCCTTGACCTTCTTCTTCAGGCCCGAGCCGGACGAGAAGCGCGGCACCTTGCCGCCCGGGATGAAGATCCGCTCACCGGTCCGCGGGTTCACGCCCTGCCGGGGACCCCGCTCGGCCACCGCAAACTTGCCGAAGCCGGTGAAGTTCACCTCGCCTCCCCCTTTGAGAACGTCGGTGATGGCGTCAAGGACGGCGTCGACGGCCTGCCCAGCCTCCTTCTTGTTGCCGATCCTGCTGTCAGATGCGAGCACGTCGAGGAACTCAGCCTTGGTCACGTCATCTCCTCCTACGGAATTGGAGTGCGCGGCCGAGCCTAACAGCGCGTCCTGAAGCCAAAATCCTCCGCCTAGGAGCCGCCGATGGCCATCTGGCCGACCAGCATCGGCGCGGTGCGCACCGAGCCGCCGAACGGCACCCAGCGTGGCTCGGACCCGACCTCTTGGACCGCGGCCAGGGTGCCGAGCAGATCGCCCGCGATGGTGAACTCGCGCAGCGGCTCGGCGAGCTCTCCGCCACGGATCGCCCGCCCCGACGCCCCGACCGAGTAGCGGCCGGTCACCGGGTTGACACCGGAGTGGAGGCCCGCGACCTCTGTGATGTAGACGCCGTCGCCCGCCCGCTCGAGTAGCTGCTCCAGCGTGAGCTCACCCGGGTCGAGGACCAGGTTCGAGGTGCTCACCGACGGCGGTGTCCGGTAGGAGCCGCGGGCTGCGTTGCCCGTCGATTGCGCTCCCCCCCTTCGCGCCGTGTAGCTGTCATGCAGGTAGGCGAGCAGCTTCCCGTCCGCGACCAGCGGTGTGCGCCCACGGGGCGTCCCCTCCGCGTCGAAGGGAGCGCTGGCGAGGCCGCCGGGATCGATCCCGTCGTCCGCCAGCACGTATGCGCGGGCGGCGAGCTCGTCGCCCAGTCGATCGGCGAATGGCGAGCGCCCGCGCTGCACGTCATCGGCGCAGAGAGCGCCGCCGATGAAACCGGCGAAGCTGGCCGTGACGCGCTCGGAGAGGACGACCGGGCAGCTGCGCGACTCCGGCTTGGTGGCGCCGAGCATCGAGCTCGCCTCGTCGCTCGCCTCCGCACCGATCTGCTCGGCGTCGAGGGCGCGCGGCGATCGCCCGACCCCGAAGCCGAGCCCGGTCTGCACCTCGGCGTCCTTGGTCGCCATCGCCTGCAGGAACGCATATGCCGTCGAGGCCGCGAAGCGGCCGGTGACCCCGCGCGAGCTGGCGATCGCCGCCTCCCCTTCCTCGTCGACGTAGACGACCTCCTCGACACCCGTGACGCTCTCGTCTCGGTCGAGCGCGACCCGCTCGATCCGCTTCGCCAGTTCGATCACCTCTGCGGTCTCGGTGGCCGCCACCCCCTCGTCGTGCAGGCCCGCGATCTCGGCGGGATCCCCCGAGGGATCCGGCGCGGCGGAGTTCTCGTCCTCGTCGGCCACCCGAGCGGCGCCGACCGCGGCCTCCGCGAGCTCGGCCAGCCCGGCATCGGAGAGGTCAGTGCCGTAGGCGTAGCCGGTGCGATGGCCGATCCAGGCCCGGACTCCCATGCCCCGGCCGCTCGCCTCCGTCAGGCTCTCGACCTCACCGGCGTGGACGCGCACCTCGCGGCTGCTGGATCCCTCGCTCCAGGCCTCGGCATCGGTCGCGCCCGCGGCGGTGGCCGCCTCGACCGCGCCCTGTGCGATTCCATCGAGATCCGAGGCCGCGGCGCTCATACCGCCGTGCCCCCGACCGTGATCCCTCTGATCCGGACATGGCCCTGGCCGGTGCCGACCGGCGCGGTCTGCCCGGCCTTGCCGCAGAACCCCGTCTTCATCTCGAAGTCGGAGCCGAGGGCGTCGATTCTGGCGAGCGCCTGCAGGCAGTTGCCGATCAGGGTCGCGCCGCGGCAAGGCTTGGTCACCTTGCCGCCCTCGATCAGGTAGCCCTCGGAGACCCCGAAGACGAAGTCGCCGGTGGCGGGCTCCACCTGGCCGCCGCCGAAAGAGACCGCGTAGAAGCCCCTCTCGACCTCGGAGATCATCTCCTCCGGTGAAGCGTCGCCGGGCTCGATGTAGGTGTTGGTCATGCGGGGGATCGGCAGGTCCCGGAAGCTCGCGCGGCGGCCGTTGCCCGTCGACTCCACGCTGTCGCGCCCCGCGCGGAGGCGATCGTAGAGGTAGGAGGTGAGCTTTCCGTCCTCGATCACCGCCGTTTTCTGGCAGGGAGTCCCCTCGTCGTCGATCGCTCCGGTGCCCCACTCGCCCGGCATGGTGCCGTCGTCGAAGGCGGTGAGCAGCGGCTCCGCGACCTTCTCGCCCATCTTTCCCGCGTAGACGCTGGCGCCCTTCTGCACCGCGTCAGCCTCGAGCCCGTGACCGGTCATCTCGTGGAAGAGGACGCCGCCGAAGCCGCCGCCCACCACCACGGTCATCTCGCCCGCGGGCGCCGGATCGGCTCCGAGCAGCTCGAGCGCCTTGCGGGCTGCCTGCTCGGCGATCCGGGCGGGGTCGCCGTCGAGCAGCTCGAAGCCGCGGTGGGCCCCGAGCGTCTCGAAGCCGGTCTCGACCGTGCCGTTGCTGCGGGCCACGACCTGGGCCCCGAGCCGAACCCGGGTGCGGTCATCGGTCGCCTCGACGCCCTCCGAGTTGAAGACCGCCACGCGGCGGCGGCCCTCGCTGTAGCTCGCCGACGCCTGCGCGATCTCGGAGCCGGCCGAGCGCGCCCGCTCGTCGAGCTCGCGCAGGACTTCGGCCTTGTTCTCCGCAGGGACGGACGCCGGGTCGACCTCGATCTCCTGGAGGCTCGGAGGATCAGCCGCCCGCAGCGCGATCGGCTCCTTGGCGTCGCCGTCCAGCCCGCTCGCCAGCCCGTCGGCGGCGCGCATCAGGTCCTCCTCGGCCAGCCCGTCCACGTGCGCAAAGCGGGTCACCTCGCCTTCGATCACCCTGACCCCGGCTCCGCGCTCACTCCCGGATTGGGGCCGCTCCACCCGCGACTCGTCGATGGAGAGGGTGAAGCCGCGCCGCTCCTCGCAGAAGAGCTCCGCGAAATCGCCTCCGTGGGAGAGCGCGCGGGCGAGGACGCGGGCGGCGAGATCGCCCTCGACCAGCATCAGGCTCCGCTCTCGTCGGTTGCGGCCTCCGACTTGGTACTGCGGGACCGCCGCAGCGGACCTGCCACCTCGATCAGACGGGAGGCAGAGAGGAACAGGGCTCGTCCCTGTTCCGAGTCGTCAGGCCAGGCCGCCCCCCGCCCCCCGCTGTAGAACGTCCTTGCGAATGGCTTGCGCAGATTGCGGCGCCTGCGAAGGTAGGCAGCTGCCTCGTCCGCGTAGCTCGAGACGCGATCGAGCAGCAGCCGGTGCGGCTTGGTCGGCACCTAGGACCCCGCGCCCGCGCTGGCCAGCCGGCGCAGAGTGACCCGCATGTCGAAGAGCATCAGCGACGCCAGTATGAACCGCTCCGTGACTGCGACCGCAACCAGCCCGCTCTCACGGACGCAGAAGGCCTCGCCATCGCCAGTCGCAACGTGCGCGTGGGCGACCAGCTCGCCGCCGGCCGCGTCCGCCGCCGCCACCAGGTCGCGCCCCGCCTCCCGCCACTCGTCCGCACTGCCGGTGGAAGCCAACACCTGCCCGCCCTCGGAGAGGATGGCGCAGCCGCGCATCTCGGGGGAGATCTCCTCGAGGTACGACACGGCCCCGGCGGCGTCGGTGAGGGGCGGGGCTTCGACGGGGGGCATTAGGCCAAAATAGCGAGCGTGACTCTGCAGCAGGGCTCCTGGCTCACCGTCGTCGTCATCTGCGGGATCTCGGTGATCCTGCTGGCGCTCGGCGGCTACACCGGCTACAGCATCGTCGTCGGATTCGTCGGCCTGGCGGCCGCGGTAAACCTGACCTAGCCAGCCCGGAAGGCTCGCGGGGACTCGGACGGGTCGCGGCGCGAGCTCTCCGGCTCGGTGTGGACCAGAACCTCCGCATCCCCGAGGTCGGACTCGATCGCGTCGCGCATCTGGTGGGCGATCTCATGGGCGCGCTCCAGCGAGGTGCCCTGGCGGAACTGCACGTGCAGGTCGATGTAGGTACGCCGTCCGGTGCTGCGGGCACGCAGCTTGTGGTACCCGACCACCTCGGGCGACTCGGAGCGGGCCCTGGCGATCGCCCCTTCGATTCGATCCATCTCGGCGGGCGGCGGCGCCTCGTCGACCAGCGCCGCGGCGGACCGGCGCATGATCCGGACGCCGGCGGAGACGATCACGATCGCGACTCCGATCGCCACCGCGGAGTCGATCCATTCGGCGCCTGTGATCTTGACCAGAACCAGACCGATGAGGACACCGAGGGAGGTGAGCGCGTCGGTACCCAGATGCGCTGCGTCACCGGCGAGTGCCGGAGAGCGGTGTCGGCGCGCCTGCCGGCGGAGGAAGATGGAGACCCCGGCATTGGCCAGCGCCGAGAACCCGATCACGGCGATGCCCACGCCGAGCTTCTCCACGCCCGCCCCGACGGCAAGCCGGCGGACGGCCTCATAGATGATCAGGCCCGCGCCAGCGAGGATCAGCATGCCCTCGATCGAGGCGGCCAGGCTCTCCAGCTTCTCGTGCCCGTAGGGATGGTCGACGTCCGCCGGCTCGTCCGCGCGGCGGACCGAGACGAACGCGATCACTGACGCGATCAGGTCGATCATCGAGTGCAGCGCCTCGCTCAGGATCGCGACGGATCCCGTGATCGCCGCGGCCGCCAGCTTCAGCGCGATCAGGCTGGAGTTCGATGCGATCGAGACCGCCGCAGCCCGCGGCTTCGTGATCCGGCTAGACCCAGTGGGTCGCACCGCCTTCATGAGGGGACCTTGATGCCCAGGTGCCGGGCCAGCTTGCGCGCCGCCCGGCCCCGGTGGCTGATCGCGTGCTTCTCGACGGGTGCCAGTTCCGCCATCGTCCGCTCGTCGGCCGGTCCCGTGTCGTCGGGGATGAATGCCGGGTCGTA
>CAVUXZ010000012.1:0-86361 GCA_963745625.1 uncultured Solirubrobacterales bacterium
GCATTCGGCGCGGTGATGGTGTTCAGCGCCAGCTCGGCCCGCTCACTTCTCAACAGCGGCGGCAACGGCTTCTACTACCTGGAGCGCACCCTGGCCTTCGGCGCCATCGGGCTGGTCGTGATGCGCGTCGCCTCGGTGCGGGGCGCCGCCGCGGTGAAGCCGCTCACGCCCCTGCTGCTGATCACCTCGCTCTTCCTGCTCTTCGCGGTGCTCTTGCCCGGCGTGGGCACCACGGTAAACGGCGCACAGCGGTGGGTCGGAGGGGGACTGCTCCAGTTCCAGCCCTCGGAGCTGGCGAAGCTCGCGCTGGTCCTCTACGGCGCCTATCTGCTCTCGACGGAGCCGAAGCGGGCCAGGACCCTCGGCGGCCTCGGCCCGTATCTGCTCATCGTCGGGCTTTCGGTGGTGCTGATCGCGAAGGAGCCGGATCTGGGCACCGCCATCGTGATCTCCTTCGCCGTCTGCTGCATGCTCTTCCTGGCCGGCGTGCGGGCGCGCACGCTGGCGCCTGTGGGCGCGATCATCGGCGTCCTGGCGCTGGTGATGATCGCCATGCACCCCTACCAGGAGGCTCGTCTCACCGGCTTCCTCCATCCGGGGAGCGACACCAGCGGAGCGGGGTTCCAGGCCAAGCAGGCGACGATCGCGATCGGCTCGGGCGGCCTCACGGGAGTGGGCCTCGGCGAGAGCGTGCAGAAGGCCTCCTACCTCCCCGAGGCACACACCGACATGATCGCGGCGGTGATCGGCGAGGAACTTGGCCTGGTCGGGATGTTCGTGTTGGTCGGCCTCTTCGGGATGTTCGGCTACGCGGGCCTGCGTGCCGCCCACCGCGCCAAAGACCGCTTCAGCAAGCTGCTGGCGGCGGGATTGACGTCGCTGATCATGGCTCAGGCGGCCCTCAACCTCTTCGCCGTCCTCGGCCTCGCCCCGCTCACGGGCGTCCCCTTGCCATTCGTCTCATATGGGGGGACCAGTCTGATCCTCACCCTCGCGGCCGCGGGGCTGATCCTGAACGTCGCCCGCACGCCCGCAGCCGCTCAGAGAACCACGCGCAGGGGCTCCGGCCGCAGTACGGCCACGGGCCCTGCGAGACTGCGCGTGGTCGAGGGCGATACGCGTAATGCGAGGGTGCTCCGAGCGGAGCGAGGTGCAACCCGTACAACGAGTAGAAAGCGCGCAGCAGGTGGCAAGAGTCGTGATAGCGGCCGGAGGCACGGCGGGACACGTCGTGCCGGCGATCGCCGTCGCCGACGCGCTTCGCGCTGAGGGCTCCGAGGTCAGCTTCCTCGGGACCCGCGAGCGTGCCGAGGCGGACCTCGTCCCGGCGGCCGGCTATGAGATCGATTTCCTCCGCGTCAGCGGCCTCGACAGGCGGAACCCGTTGAAGGCGGCGCGCGCGGCCTGGCAGGCGGCCCGCGCCGTGGGCGGTGCCCGCGGCCTGCTCGAGCGCCGCCGCGCCGAGGTCGTCCTGGGGGGAGGCGGCTACGTGGCAGGCCCGGCCGGGTTTGCGGCCGTGCGGATGGGCCTGCCACTCGTGCTCACCGAGGCCGACAGCCACCTGGGCCTCGCCAACCGCCTGCTCGCCCGCCGCGCCCGGAGCGTTTGCCTCGCGTTCCCCATCCCCGGCCGCGACGGCGGCCCCTACGTCGTGACCGGCAGGCCCGTCCCGCGCGCGGTGCTCGAGGCCGACGCGACCGTCGCCCGCCGCCGCTTCGGGATCCCCGAGCCCGCGGACTGCGTGACGGTCATGGGCGGAAGTTCGGCGCCCGCTCTATCGACCTCGCAGCCTTCGACGCGTTCAACCGCGTCGATCTGCCGCACGACCACGTTGGTCAGCCCTGGATCCTGCACGTCGTGGGCCGCCGGGACTATCCGGACCTGCGCCGCCGCTGGGACGAGCAGGGCCGACCCGAGCGCTACACGCTGCTCCAATATGAGCCGAACCTCGGTGACGTCCTCGCCGCCGCCGACGTCGTGGTCGCCCGCGCCGGCGGTTCCGTCATGGAGATCGCGGCGGCCGGGCGCCCCGCGATCCTGATTCCTTATCCACATGCGACCGCTGACCACCAGACCGCCAACGCCCGCTGGATGGCGGACGGCGGAGCGGCGGTGGTGATCCCGGACGCCGAGCTCACGGCGGACCGGCTGAGCGGCGCGATTGCGCGGCTGCTCGCCGACGAGGACCGCCTGCGCGGGATGGCGATCGCAGCGCGCAGGCTGGCCAAGCCCGACGCGGCGGACAGGATCGCCCGCGAGGTCCTGGAGGCTGCGCGCGGTGGCTGAGGTGATGAAGGGGCGACGGCTGCACTTCATCGCGATCGGCGGCGCGGGAATGAGCGGTCTGGCGCTGGTCTGCGGGCGGCTCGGCGCCGAGGTGAGCGGCTCCGACCGCGCCGAGTCCTCATATACGGAGCGCCTGCGAGCGGCGGGCATCGAGCCCCATCTCGGCCACGACGCCGACCAGGTCCCGGACGACGCCGAGGTGGTCATCTCGACGGCCATCCCCGAGGACAATCCCGAGCTGGCCCGGGCCCGCGAGCGCGGGCAGCGAGTCCTCCATCGCGGCGAGCTGCTCGCGGAGCTATGCGCACAGCGCCGCCTGCTGGCGGTGGCCGGCACCCACGGCAAGACCACCACAGCCGCGATGTGCATCTGGGCGTTGCGCGCCACCGGAGCCGATCCAGCCTTCTTCCTGGGAGGCGAGCTGCCCGGCGCCGGCCCGCACGGTGCAGCCACCAACGCGGGCTGGGGGGAGGGGGAGTGGGTGGTCGCGGAGGCCGACGAGAGCGACGCGAGCTTCCTGAAGCTGCGACCGGAGGTGGCGGTGATCACAAACCTCGAGCTCGACCATCACTCGCGCTGGAGCTCGTTGGCTGAGCTATCCGAGGCCTTCGCCGCCTTCGCCTCGCCGGCCTCTGGCCTGGTGACGGGCGCAGACGTCCGGTTGCCCGGCAAGGAGGGCAAGCAGGTGCTGCGCTTCGCCCTGGAGGCCGTGGCGGGAGAGCCGAACCAGGAGGCCGAGTTGCGCGCGACCGGGATCGAGGCCGCGCCCGACGGCGGCAGCCGGTTCCGCGCCCGGGACGCGGGCATCGACGCGGAGGTCTCCCTGGGTGTGCCGGGTCGCCACAATGTCGCCAACGCGCTTGCTGCCCTGGGAGGGATGTCGCTGGCCGGCGCCGACGTGGCCGTGTGCGCCGCGTCGCTGGCGGATTTTCCCGGCGTCGCCCGCCGCCTGGAGCTCAAGGGGGAGAGCAACGGCGCCCGAATCTACGACGACTACGCCCACCACCCGACCGAGCTCGCGGCGACGCTCGAGGCCGCGCGGGAGCTCCGGCCGCGCCGCCTGATCGCCGCCTTCCAGCCGCATCTCTACTCCCGTACCAAGGCGCTTGCGATCGAGCTCGGCGCTGCCCTGGCGGCCGCCGACGAGGTCGCGGTGCTCGACGTCTACCCGGCCCGTGAGGAGCCCGTCGGGCCCCTCGCGGGCGTGAGCGGACTGATGGTGGCCGGCGCCGCCGCGGACCACGCCGCCGGCCGCCCGGTCTGGTGGTTACCCACCGCAGAGCTCGCCGCTCAGGCCCTGGGTCCACGTCTGGGGGAGGGCGATGTGCTGCTCACGATCGGCGCCGGCGACATCTACAAGCTCGCCGAGGCGCTGGTGAACGGCGGTTCCGGGTGAGCCCGCCCGCCGGTGTCAAGCGCGACTACGCGCTCTCCCGCCTGACCACGGTCCGAGCCGGCGGCTCGGCGGACTTCTTCGCCCGCCCAGCGGCAGAGGCGGAAGTCGTCGACCTGCTCGTCTGGGCGGAGGCAGAGGGCGTTCCCGTCGGAGTGGTCGGCTCTGGCTCGAACCTGCTGGTCTCCGACGAGGGCTTCCACGGTCTGGTGATGAAGCTCGCCGGAGAGCTGACCAGGGTGGAGCGAGACGGGACGAGCATCGTCTGTGGCGGAGGCGCCAGGCTCCCCTCCGCGGCGGCCAAGGCTGCGGGCTGGGGGCTGACGGGCCTCGAGTTCGGGGTGAACATCCCGGGCACGGTGGGAGGCGCGGTGCGGATGAATGCCAACGCCTACGGGGGCGAGCTCGGCCGTGTGCTCGAGTCGGTCACCGTCTGCACGCCGTCGGGATCCGAGCGGCGACGACCGGGGGACCTCGGCTTTCGCTACCGCGGGTCGAACCTGGGTGACCGGGAGGTGGTGGCGCTCGCAGGCTTCGGGCTGTCCGAGTCGAATCCGGCCGATGTGAAGGCCACCATGGCGGACATGCGGCGCAGGCGAAAGGAGGCCCAGCCCTCGGGCATCAAGACCTTCGGATCGACCTTCATGAATCCCGAGGATCCGCGGGCGGACGGCCGCTCGGCCGGACAGCTACTGGACGCCGCCGGCTGCCGCGGCCTGCAGGTCGGCGGGGCGCGGCTCTCGCCCAAGCACGCCAACTTCGTCGAGAACACGGGTGCCGCCACCACCGCAGACATCCTCGCCGTGATGGCCGAGGCCCGGCGCCAGGTCCACGAGGCCTTCGGCGTGACCCTGGAGCCGGAGGTCCAGGTCCTGGGGGAGGTGACCTGGCCGAGCGGATGGCAACTCGAGCGGTAAGCCACTCGCGACCCACCGGCCGCGTCCGGCGAACGCCCGCCGCACCCAACGCGGTGCTCCGGCGCAGGGTGATCGCGGCGGCCATTTTGCTCGTCTTCCTCTATGGCGGCTACATGCTCTGGTTCCGCGACCTCTCCTGGTTCGCCGTCCACGATGTGACGATCGACGGCGCCACCACCAACGAACGCGAGATCAAATCGTCGGTCGAGCGGGTGGCCGGCGACATGACGACCCTGCACATCAAGGACGACGAGCTCCGCGACGCCGTCGCCCGCTTCCCGACGGTGGCCTCCGTCAGGGCAAGCACGAGCTTCCCCCATGGGCTGACGGTCACCGTCACCGAGCGTCTGCCGGTTGCCTTCGTCCGGATTGGCGGCCAGGAGACGGCGGTCTCGGCGGACGGCTACCTGCTCGCCGGCACGGACTTCGACTCCAAGGCGCTGCCTCGGATCGAGGGGGCGACGGCGACCGGCGCCAGACTCGATGGCGACGCCGCGGCACAGGCAGCGATCCTCGGCGCCACCCCGGCGCCACTCCGCGACAAGGTGACCGCCTCGACCTGGGACGACCAGAGTGGCGGGGTGGTGGTGGACCTGAAGAACGGTCCGCAGGTGATCTTCGGCGACGGCTCGAGGGCCCGGGACAAGTGGGACGCCGCCGTCGCGGTGCTCTCCAGCCCCGAACACGGTTCACCCTCCTACGTCAACGTGGTCGTTCCCGAGAAGCCGGTCTCAGGCGGCTGAGGGCTCGCCTGGGAGCTTCCTCCGGGGATGTCTGCAACGCGACGTGCACCTCGACGCGGCCACTCCGCATCGGATCGCGGGGATTTGGGCCGGACGAATTCGCGACGCGCGAAATACGTGGTTTGCAGGGAGTTTTATGGGTCTCGACCAACCCTGCACCTAGACCTCGACAGCAGACTTACCATGCGACAAGTCTCAAGGGAGACTTGAGACTCCAGGCTTGCGCGAAGCAGGAAAGCGCGTACCCTGTGCCGTAATTCAGGTACGCCCCGCGGAACGGGGCTCGGAGCTGGACCAACCATGGAAACGTCTTATCTGGCCGTAATCAAGGTCGTCGGAGTGGGTGGCGGCGGTTCAAACGCCGTCAGCCGCATGGTCGACGCGGGTCTCCGCGGCGTCGAGTTCGTTGCGGTCAACACCGACGCGCAGGCGCTGCAGGCCTGCGACGCCGACGTCAAGATCGGCATCGGCCACAACCTCACCAAGGGCCTCGGCGCGGGCGCCAACCCGGAGGTCGGCGCGGGTGCGGCGGCCGAATCCCGCGACGAGATCAAGGACTCGCTGAAGGGCGCGGACATGATCTTCATCACCTGCGGCGAGGGCGGTGGCACCGGTACCGGTGCCGCCCCAGTGATCGCTGAGATCGCCAAGCAGGAGATCGGCGCTCTCACCGTGGGCGCCGTCACCAAGCCCTTCGAGTTCGAGGGCAAGAAGCGGATGGCCCAGGCCGAGGAGGGCATCGACCGTCTTCGCAAGGAGGTCGACACGCTGATCACGGTTCCCAACGAGAAGCTTTTGCAGATCGTCGAGCGGCGGACCACGATCCTCGAGGCCTTCCGCGAGGCCGATGACATCCTGCGCCAGGGAGTCCAGGGCATCACCGACCTGATCACGATCCCCGGCCTGATCAACCTCGACTTCGCAGACGTCCGCCTGGTCATGCACCAGGCCGGCTCGGCGCTGATGGGCGTCGGCACCGGCACCGGTGAGAATCGGGCGGTCGAGGCCGCCAAGGCCGCGATCACCTCCCCGCTGATCGAGGAGAAGATCGACGGGGCCAAGGGAATGCTCCTCAACGTCACAGGCGGCGAGGACCTCGGCCTGTTCGAGGTCAACGAGGCCGCCCGGCTGTGCATTCAGGCCGCCGACTCCAATGCCAACATCGTCTTCGGCGCGGTCGTGGACTCCTCGATGCACGAGGAGGTCCGGGTGACCGTGATCGCCACGGGATTCGAGGGCTTCGAGATGATCGCCCGGGCTCCGGAGTTCACCGCCCGGTCAGCCGCCGAGCGCCGGCCCACGCCGGCCAGCGGTGGCCGCGAGACGCTCAGCGATCTGCGGATCTCCGAGTCCGAGATCGACGTCCCGGACTTCCTCAAGTAGCAGGGCTCAGGAGCTGCCGAAGGAGCGCCTCGCCGCGGCCTCCTCGGTCTCGAGGTAGGTCTCCATGCGTGTGACCCTGCCGTCGTCGTCGAACGACCAGACGGCCCACGAATCGCCCTCCATCTCGATGCCGCTGCCCGCGCCGCGCGCCCGCGTGCTCTGGCGGATCAGCGCGCGGTTCCCGGCGACCTCGATCTCGAGCGGCTTGCTCACCTGCGACTCGAACGCGTCGGGCTCCATCCATGCCCGCATTGCCTCCGCGCCGCTGAGCTCCGAGATGCCACCGGGGCTGACGTAGACCACGTTGGGATGAAGCCACCGGGTCGCGGCCTCGTAGTCGCCGCGGTTGAAGGCGTCATAGCCCTGTCTCAGCCTCTCGATCAGCTCGTCCTCGGGAATCGCCATCACCGCCAGTATCGTGGCCTCGGGTGGAAGCCGGCACGCTGAAGAGAACCCCCCTGTATGAGGCCCACGTCGAGGCGGGCGCCAAGCTGGTGCCGTTCGCCGGCTGGGAGATGCCGGTGGATTACGACGGCATTCGCGCCGAGCATCTGAGGGTGCGCGGCGCCTGCGGCGTCTTCGACGTCTCCCACATGGGCGAGATCGAGACCGAGGGGCCTCAGGCGGCCGAGCTGCTCCAGCGGCTGCTCTCCAACGACGTCTCCAAGATCGAGCTCGGAGGCGCCCAGTACTCCTGCCTATGCCGGGAGGACGGAGGCGTGCTCGACGACCTCTTCACCTACCGGCTGGCCGATGATCGCTATCTGACGGTCACCAACGCCGCCAACCACGAGCGTGACCTCGAGTGGTTCGAGGCGCACGCCGTCGAATTCGAGGCGGAGGTCCGGGACCGGATCGACGCCTACGCGATGCTCGCCGTACAGGGGCCGGAGGCTCGTCAGATCGTCCAGCGCCTGACCGAGGGGGAGCTGCCGCCGCGCTTCAGGACGGCTGAGCTCCCGGTCGCCGGAGCTCCCAGCCTGGTCTGCGGCACGGGCTACACAGGAGAGGACGGCGTGGAGCTCCTGATGGCGGCCGGTGACGCGAGAACCGTCTGGGACGCGCTGATCGGCGGTGGCGCGGGGCCAGCCGGATTGGGCGCTCGCGACACGCTCCGGCTGGAGGTCAACTACTGCCTCTACGGCAACGACCTCACCGAGGAGCGCACGCCGATCGAGGCCGGCCTCGGCTGGTGCGTCAAGGAGGACACGGGGTTTGTCGGCTGCGAGGCCTGCCGCGAGGTCCGCGAGCAGGGGCCGCGCGAGGTCCTCGAGCCCTTTGTGATCACCGGCGCAGGCATCCCGCGGCAGGGCAACCGGATCGTCGCCGGCGACGAGAAGGTGGGAGAGGTGACCAGCGGGACGATGTCGCCCTCGCTGGAGGTCGGGATCGGGATGGGTTACGTGCGCAAGGACCTCGCCGAGCCGGGGAACGAGATCGAGATCGATGTCCGCGGCAAGCGCCGCCCGGCGGAGATCCGCGAGCGCCCGCTCTACTCGAAGGACTGAATCCGGGCGAGGGCGATAGGTTTCCCCGTGGCCGAGGAGACCTACCCCGACGAGCTTCGCTACCACCCCGAGCACGACTGGGCGCGCATCGACGGCGAGGCGGCGACCTTCGGAGTCACCTGGTATGCGCAGGACGCGCTCGGTGAGGTGGTCTTCTACGAGCCCCCCGAGGTCGGCAAGGAAGTGACCAAGGACGAGGCATACGCCGAGGTGGAGTCCGTGAAGGCGGTCTCGGACGTCTACGCACCGCTCTCGGGCGAGGTCACCGAGGTCAACCCGGCCCTTGCCGAGAACCCGGAGACGATCAACCAGGATCCGTACGGGGACGGCTGGATGGTGAAGGTGAAGCTCTCGGACCCCTCCGAGGCGGATGGGCTGATGGACGCCGCCGCCTACAAGAAGCTCCTCGAAGAATCCGACTGAGCACGGCTTCGCCGTATCCTTTGCGCGAGCGATGAGGCTCGCTCCTAACCGCGGTTCGCGCCGCTGATGGCCTCTACCGGTTCCAGCGAACGCGGATTGGAGGTCAGCGATGCCACCCAACAGCGCCCTCACCCTTTTCATCAAGCAGGGGCTGAAGCGCGGCGTCTGCCCGCTCTGCCGGGTCGCCTACAAGATGGACGGGGAGTACATGTGGGCCTTCTTCGACGATTACTCCTCCCACGAGGGGACGCTCGACCGGCTGCGGGAGGCGCGTGGGTTCTGCGCCGAGCACGCTGAGCGCCTGCGACACCTGGAGGTGGACGGGCTTCGCTCCAACCTCGGGATCAGCAACGTGTACCTGGACACCATGCAGGGTCTTGCGCAGGCACTCGACGCCATTGATCCCGTGGAGGACTTTGGGGAGTCCCGCCCCTGTCCAGCATGCGCCTACCGTGACGACGAGGTCGAGAAGAACGCGCGATACCTACTGGATGAGATCGAGGCGAACCCGTCGTCGCGGAAGCTGCTGCTCGAATCCAATGGGCTCTGTTTTCCTCACTTGGCCATCGTCTGGGACAGGGCGGACCGCCGACAACGCGAGCTACTGCTTGAGCTTCAGCGGCGAGTAGTCGCGGAGACGGTTGAATACCTCACCGAGAACATCCGCAAGCAGGGCCACGAGTACGACGGAGGCCCGAATCGGAACGAGGCAGAGTCCTGGAGGCGCGCGATCTACCTGACCGCCGGATGGTCAAAGGAGGCGCTTCGGGACGGGCCGCCTGAGCGGCCCTACGAAGTCCCGCACTACGCCAGAGTCGCAACCCCGACCAAGCGGTCCCAGGATCGGCAGTGAGGTCGCGCCGGTGAGCGGTCAGGCCATTGGGCTTGCAGCATCGGTCTTCCTCGCCTGCGCCGTAGAGGCGGTCGAGGCCCTCACGATCGTGCTCGCCGTAGGGACGACGCGCAGCTGGCGGTCCGCCTTGACTGGGGCCGGAGTCGCCGTTCTCGCCCTGGCGATGACCACCGCAGTCCTCGGGCCCCGGCTCACCTCGCTGCCGATCGGCACCCTCCGCCTGGTGGTTGGCGGTCTGCTGCTCGTCTTCGGCCTGCAATGGCTTCGCAAGGCGATCCTCCGTGGTGCCGGCCTCAAGCCCCAGCATGACGAGCAGGAGATCTTTCGCGAAGAGGTTGCGGCTGCCGCTGCCGCCGGGTCGCCAGGGGGGCGATTCGACGGCTATTCCTTCGCAATCGCTTTCAAGGGTGTCCTCCTGGAGGGGCTGGAGGTCGTCTTCATCGCGCTCACCTTTGGCGCCAACCAGCACCGGCTCGGCCTGGCCGCGGTCGCCGCGGTCGCCGCGGTCGTGCTCGTCGCCAGCTTCGGGATCGTGATCCATGCTCCCCTGGCGCGGGTGCCCGAGAATGCGATGAAGTTCAGCGTCGGGGTGATGCTGACCTCCTTTGGGGTGTTCTGGGGGGCTGAGGGGGCGGGAGCGAGTTGGCCCGGCGGGGACGCTGCGCTACTGGCAGTCGTGGCGTCGGTGCTCGCGTTCTCGCTTCTGCTGGTTCGGCTCTTTCGATCGTCGGTGGGGAGCCCCATTGCCGAGACCGAGGTGATTGGGACATGACGCGGGTTCGCGATGCCGTCCTTGGTGTATGGGAGTTCGTCGCCGGCGATGACTGGATGACGGCAGCAGGGGTGGTCGTCGCCCTCGGCCTGACCGGCCTGATCAGCGAGGGGTCCGCGGCCTGGTTCGTGATGCCACTCGCCGTCGGATTCTTGCTGGTCCTCTCGGTCTGGCGGGAGGCGCGGAAGCGGGACCCCGGCTGAGCTCGTTGGCTATGCTGGCGGAGAGCGATGAGGCTCGCTCTAACCGCGGTTAGCGCCGCTGATGGCCTCTACCCACGTCAATTGCGACGCGAGTGGAGGTCTTTTTCATGGACGCAACACAGGTAGCCGCGGTACTCGCAGCAACGATCGTCCTCGCCAGCATCATCTCGGTCGAGGTCGGCCTCTCCGTGGCCCTGATCGAGCTTGGGCTCGGCGTTGTGATCGGCAACGTGTTCAGCGTCGACCCGAACACCGACTGGCTCGTCTTCATCGCAACCTTCGCCTCGATCGCCCTCACCTTCCTGGCGGGCGCCGAGGTGGACCCGGACGACTTCAGGAACCGATGGAAGGCGTCGGTAAGCATCGGACTGGTCTCGTTCGCCGGGCCATTCGTCGTCGCAGGTCTGATCGCGTACGGGCCCTTGGGGTGGGACACGAAGGCAGCTCTGATCGCCGGAACCGCACTTTCCACGACCTCGTTGGCGGTTGTCTACGCGGTCCTGGTCGAGACCGGGCTCAACTCGACCAGCATCGGCAAGCTGATCATGAGCGCCTGCTTCGTCACGGACATGGCGACCGCGATTGCCCTGTCGGCGATCTTCATCACGCCGAACGCCTGGTTTCCCGCGTTCCTGGTCGTCTCGGTCGGCGTGATCGTCGTCCTCCCCAAGGTCGCGCCCTGGTTCTTCCGTCGCTACGGCGACCGGGTGATCGAGCCGGAGATCAAGCTGATCTTCGTCTGTCTGTTCCTCTTGATGGTGCTGGCCAACGCGGCCAACGGACAGGCGGTGCTGCCGGCTTTCGTGCTCGGCTTGGTGATGGCGAAGCACTATCAGGAGCACAAGCAGGAGCAGGAGCGGCTGCGGGTCGTTGCCTTCGCGTTCCTGACCCCGTTCTTCTTCCTGCGGGGAGGACTCAACGTCTCACTCGGGGCGGTCTTCGCGAACCTTGGCCTGCTGGGAGTCCTGTTCGCGGCGAAGATGATTCCCAAGGTTGGACTGATCCTGCCGCTGGCCAGGCGATATGTCCCCGAGCACGCCACTTTCACAACCTTGCTGATGAGCACCGGCCTTACGTTCGGGACGATCTCCTCGCTCTATGGACTGCAGGCAGGGATCATCGATCGGACGCAGTTCTCTCTTTTGGTCACCGTGGTGGTGCTCTCGGCGATCCTGCCCACTGCGATCGCACAGCGGTGGTTCTCGCCGGACGTCCACGGGGAGCGCCTGGCGGACGATGCCGAGCCGATGCCCAGGCCGGCTGATGAGCCGGCGCAGGCTATTCCGGCAGGAGACCGCGCATGAACGCCTACAAGTTCGACAACGTCCTCGTCGCGATTGACGGTTCGGAGGGGGCGAACAGGGCACTCGACTGCGCGATCTCCCTGATCGAGCGGCTCGGAGGCAAGCTCACTGCGCTCGTCGTAGAGGGCAAGCTCCCCGCGTACGCCGCAACTGCCGGTGAGGTCGACGAGGTGAAGAAGGAGAAGGACAGCTTCTTCCAGCGCGTCCTCGAGGAGGCCCGCGACGAGGCCAAGGCTCACGGCGTGGAGCTTCAGACGGAGCTGGTCCCGGGCCACGCCGCTGAGGTGATCACCCAGTACGCCAAGGCTCATGGCCACGACCTGATCGTTATCGGATATCGCGGGCACTTCCTGGGCGACTACCTCCTCGGGTCCACAGCGGATCGCGTCTCACACCACGCCCACTGCCCGGTGATCGTCGTCCGGTAGGGCATCCCTCCGAGGCACATCGCAGGTGGTCACTACGATTGAACGCCCGTGAGCCGCTACACATCCGCAACCGATCGGGACCGGCGCGAGATGCTCGAGGCGATCGGCGTCGCGTCGATCGACGAGCTCTTCGAGGACATCCCCGACCGCGTGCGGCTCAGCCGCCCGCTCGAGCTGCCCGAGGGCAAGCCGGAGACCGAGGTCTACGACCGCCTCTCCGCGCTCGCCTCGCGGAACGCCCACGCCGAGGCCGAGACGAGCTTCCTGGGCGCCGGGATGTATGACCACTACGTGCCCGCGATCGTTGACGCGATCACGAGCCGCTCGGAGTTCCTGACCCCGTACACGCCCTATCAGCCCGAGATCTCGCAGGGCGGGCTGCAGGTGATGTTCGAGTTCCAGACCGCGATGTCGGAGCTCACCGGGCTGCCGGTTTCGAACGCCGCGCTCTACGAGGGGCCCTCCGCGGTCGCATCCGCGGCCTACCTGGCGATCGGGGCGACCGGGCGGAAGAAGCTTGTCGCCTCCCGCGGGGTTCACCCGCACAGCCGCGAGTCCCTCGTCACCTACGGTGCGGGTTACGGCTCCGAGCTGGTCGAGGTCCCGCTTGAGGGTGGCGTCACCGACGCAACCGCTCTGGCCGAGGCGATCGATGACGAGACGGCTGCGGTCTTCCTGCAGCAGCCGAACTTCCTCGGCGCGGTCGAGGACATCGAGGCGCTCGCCGCGAAGGCCAAGGAGCACGGTGCCCTCGTGGTCGTCGCCTGCGACCCGATGGCGCTCTCGATCCTGCGGCCCCCCGGGGAGTGCGGCGCTGACGTCGCGGTGGGCGAGGGCCAGCCTCTGGGCAACCGCCTCGACTACGGGGGCCCCTCGTTCGGCTTCTTCTGCGGGACGGAGGAGCACATCCGGCGCATGCCCGGCCGGATCGCCGGTGAGACGACTGACGTCGACGGTCGCCGGGGCTTCGTGCTCACGCTGCAGACCCGTGAGCAGCACATCCGGCGGGAGAAGGCGACGCACAACATCTGCACCGCCCAGGCGCTCAACGCGCTCGCGGGCGTCGTCCATCTCGCCTGGCTCGGCAAGCGGGGCTTCGCGGAGCTCGGAGAGCTGCTGGTGCGTCGCACGGCATACGCCCGCGAGCGGCTTACCGCGATCGACGGCATCGAAGCTCTGCACGAGGCGCCGGTCGTCAGGGAGTTCGCGGTGGCTCTGGACGCGCCAGTCGGCCAGGTGCTCGACCGCTGCGCCGAGGAGGGGATCTGCGCCGGATACCCGCTGGGGCGGGACTATCCCGAGTACGAGAACGGCCTGTTGGTGGCAATCACCGAGCGGCGCTCGAAGCAGGACATCGACCGGCTGGCAGAGGTCCTTGGGCGAGCGGTCGGGGACCTGCGCGGGTCGAAGGTCGCCGAGGGGGCGGTGTCATGAGCGAGAAGCTCACCGCTGCCGGTCCTGAGCTGACCGAAACCCCCATGCAGCGCGATCGCGCGACCACGATCTTCGAGCGCTCGGTGGAGGGCCGCAGGGCGGCGATGCTGCCCGACGCGGGTGTGGACGAGCGCCGCCTCGACGAGCTGATTCCCAAGAACCTGCTTCGCGACCGCCCGGCGGAGCTGCCCGAGGTCTCCGAGCCGGAAATCGTCCGGCACTACAACCGGATCTCGCGCCGGAACTTCGACCTCGACACCGGCTTCTATCCGCTCGGCTCCTGCACGATGAAGCACAACCCCCGCCTCAACGAGCGGGTTGCGGCGCTGCCCGGGCACGCGCGGCTCCATCCGGCCCAGGAGCCGAAGCGGGCGCAGGGGGCGCTCGAGCTGATGTGGCTGTTGCAGCGGTCGTTGTCGGAGATCTGCGGACTGCCGCACGTCAGTCTCCAGCCCTCCGCCGGATCGCACGGCGAGCTGGCGGGTCTGCTCCTCACTCGCGCCTACCACGCCGACCGGGGAGAGACCAGGACCAAGGTCCTGACCCCGGACACCGCCCACGGCACCAACCCGGCGACGGTGACGATGGCGGGCTACGAGGTGGTGAAGCTCGAATCCGACGAGCGGGGCGGGATCGACATCGACGACCTGCGCGCGAAGGCGGGTGACGACACCGCCTGCCTCATGCTCACCAATCCGAACACACTCGGCCTCTTCGACCAGAACATCGAGGAGATCGCCTCGATCGTCCACGACGCCGGCGGCACCCTCTACTACGACGGCGCCAACCTGAACGCGATCATGGGCCGCTCGAGGCCGGGGGACATGGGCTTCGACATCGTCCACGTCAACCTGCACAAGTCGTTCTCGCAGCCTCATGGCGGCGGCGGCCCGGGGGCGGGGCCGATCGCGGCGTCAGAACGGATCGAGCCCTTCCTGCCGCGGCCGCAGGTGGTGCGGCGCGAGCCCCAGAACGGGGGGGAACCCACCTTCGACCTCGACTACGACCGTCCCAAGTCGATCGGCCGGCTCCGCGGCTTCCAGGGCAACTTCGGGGTCTTCGTGCGCTCCTACGCCTACATCCTCAGCCTCGGCGGAGACGGCCTGCAGGAGGCGTCGGAGACTGCGGTGCTGAACGCCAACTACCTGCTCGCCAGGCTGCGACAGGGGCAGGCGGGCAGGTACGCGCCGGTTGCCTTCGACCGCCGCCCCATGCACGAGTTCGTCCTCTCGGGCGCTCCGGCCAAGAAGGAGCTCGGCATCAAGACCCTCGACATCGCCAAGCGGCTGCTCGACTTCGGCATGCACCCGCCGACGGTCTACTTCCCGCTGCTGGTCGACGAGGCCCTGATGGTCGAGCCGACCGAGACGGAGACGCGGGAGACGCTTGATGCCTTCGCCGAGGCGATCGAGGCGATCCTCGCCGAGGCCGCCGACGATCCCGGAATCGCGCAGGGCGCGCCCTACACGACCCCGGTGCGGCGCCTCGACGAGGTGGCGGCCAACCGCAATCCGGTCGTCCGCCAGACGCTGAGTTAGCCGACGGTCGAGGTCGTCACCCCCGGCACCCTGATCGCGGTGAACTCGATGTTGGTGATCCTGCTGTCCGTGCCAGCCGAGCCGTCTTCGCAGCGAAGCTCGACGGCGGTGCCCGCCGCGAGGTTCGTGGTCACGCTCATCGCACCGTTGTCTTGCAGCTGAGCGCCTCCGCCGAAGAAATCGGAGTCGTCCTTGGCGCCCCCGGCGCGCAGCTCGCATCGCACCGCCAATCCGCCGGTGTCACGCACGACCGTGAAGGTGGTCGTGATGACGTAGGGCCCCGCGCTCAGGCCCGTCTGCGAGGCCATCAGCGAGTCCGGAGCATCCAGGTTGAACGTATTGCCGCTGTGCCTCACCCCGGTCACTCGCAGCTCCGTTGCGTGAGTGGCGGCATTGATCTTGTTGGTGGTGATCTTCTTGACCTTCTTGGTCGTGACGGACTTCTGCCCACCGAATGCAGGCGCGATCGCGACGGCGGCGACCACCACGGCGGTCAGGATCGTGGGCACGGTCCAGCGCCCAAGCTTCCTCTTCAGAAACGACATTCAACTCCCCTTTCCTGGCAGGCAGTCCCTGCCGAGGCCGTAACACGAGAAGGCCCACGGTCTCACAGCGCGTGGTCCTGCACGAGCCCGTTGGCCATTCGTACGGGGCGAGGAGATGAAGGCACGCGTCGCGTGGCGCCGGCCGCTTCCGCAGGAGGATCTGCGACCGGCGCCCCCGCGACGGTGAGCTCTAGCCCTTGACGGTCTTCACAGCGGGGACCTTAAGGGCGGTGATCTCGGCGTGGTTCACGTCCGCCGCCGCGCTCGACGAGCAGGTCAACTGCGCGGTCGTCGCCGCCTTCGCCTGGCCCGAGACCTCCATCGCCACGCTGTTCTGGGCTGAGATGGTGCCGGTGCCCGTGAACGTGTCGCTCTGGTCCTGGCCGACGCCGTTAAGCCTCAGGAAGCAGCTGATGTTGGCGCTAGCGGCGTTCTGCCGGACGTCGAAGGTCGACCGGATGTCATAGGCGCCCTGGCCCAGGCTCAGGGTGCCCAGCACGGTCTGTGACGTGCCCAGGTTCTTCACGCCCGGGATCGCCAGCTGAGTGACGTTCGTCTTCTTCGCGATCGTCTTGTTCACTTTCTTGCCGGTGATGCCGTTGGAGCCTGCGATCACGGGGGTGATCAGCAGGGCGGATGCCAGCACCGCCGCGAGGACTGCGGGCATAAGCCAGCGCCCGGCCCCTGTCTTCAGAAACGCCATGAAGCCCTCCTTGTCGTTGGCCTGCGCCCGGATCGAGGGCGCACAGCGGGCCACCCTTGCAGGCGCGCCGGAGGGCAATCGGGAACGCCTGTCGCCTAGGTCGTCTCGAGCTCGTCGATGTCCGGCAGCTTCTGCTTCATCGAGAGGACGGGCTCGAAGAGGTCCCCCTGCTTCTCGACGCGCTTGATCGCGTCGGGAATCTCGAACCGAAGCTTCTCCGGATTGCCGTTCTTCGCTGTTCGCTCGACCTCACGCCAGTGCAGGGGGATCGAGGCGGTCGGATGCTCACGCGCCCGCAGCGAGTAGACGGCGATCGTCGTCTTCTTCTGGTGGTTCTGGCTCCAGTCGACGAACACCTTGCCGCGCCGGTCCACCTTGGCCATCTTGGAGACGACCTCCTTCGGGGTCTGCTTTTCGAGCAGCTGAGCCACCGCCTTGGCGAAGGGGCTGGTCTGCTCGTAGGTGACCCTGGTGTTGAGGGGGAGGTAGACCTGCAGGCCCTTGCCGCCCGGAGACCTTTGGGAATCCCTCCAGGCCGAATGCCCCGAAGAGCTCTCGGACCCGCAGGGCGACCTTGCAGCACTCGACCAGGCCCGCAGGTGCGCCCGGATCGAGATCGAAGGCGAGGAGAGTGGGCTGCTCCATTCGCGTGGCCTTCGACAAGGAGGGGTGCAGCTCCAGAGCGGCGAGCTGGGCCATCCAGACCAGCGTCGGCCGGTTCTCACATAGGCAGAAGTCGATCTCCCCGGCGCGGCGGTCGACGTAAATCGGCGTGGTCTTGACCCACTCCGGGCGGTGCTTCGGGCAGTTCTTCTCGAAGAACGAGGTCTGGGGCTTGCCGACTCCCTCGGGGAAGCGGCGGAGCGTGAGCGGGCGCCCCTTCAGATGGGGCAGGATCAGGTCCGCCACCCGGGCGTAGTAGTCGATCACCTCGGCCTTGGTGGTCTTCGTCTTCGGGTAGAGGACCTTGTCGAGGTTGGTCAGCTTGAGGCGACGGTTGCCTACCGTCACCTCCTGGTCCCGCTTCTTCGTTTTGGCGGGCAACCTCGGCCGCTAGGCCTTGGCCTTCGTCTTCTTGCGCGAGCCGCTCTTGCGCCCGTTGCTGGAGCTCTTCGACTTCGATGAGCTCTTCGACCGGGAGGAGGGCTTGGCCTTCGACCTGGACCCCTTGCCATCGGTGGAGGACTCCTCGCCCTTGACGGCGGCGAGGCTCTCCTCGAGAGCGGCCATCAGATCGGGCGCCTTGGTCGGCTCGGGTTCCTCGCTCGGGGCGCTGACGACCTCCTTGCCGGCGGCCTTGCGCTCCAGCAGGTCGAGCAGCTCCTCGCGGTACTCGTCGCGGTATTTGTCGGGGTCGAAGTCGCTGGTCAGCGACTCGATCAGCTGCTTGGCCATCTCGAGCTCGCGCTTCTCGGGCTTCTTCGGCTTGGATTCCTCGAAGACCTCCCCGTCGAGGTCCTGCGGCGAGGAGACCTCGTCGTGGAAGCGCATCGTGGTCAGCGTGAGGACATCGTCCATCGGGCGAATCGCGGCCAGGTGCTCCTTGTTGCGGAGGACGAAGCGGGCCACCGCCACCTTGCGTGCCTCCTTCATCGCCTGCACGAGCAGGGCGTAGGCGCGCTCGGCTCCCTTGTCGGGGCCGAGGAAGTAGGGCTGCTCGAAGTAGATGGGGTCGATGTCGTCGAGGTCGACGAAGTCCTGGATCTCGATCGCGCGGGTCCTCTTGGGGTCGAGCTCGGTCAGCTCGTCGCGGCTCAGGACGACGTACTGATCGGGGGCGTATTCGTAGCCCTTGACGATCTTCTCGTAGGGGACCTCCTTGCCATCGGTTTCGGCCACGCGCTTGTGCTTCACACGTGATCCGTCCCCTTCACGTAGCTCGCGGAACCGCACGGTCTGCTTGGAGACCGCGCTGTAGAGCTTCACGGGCACGTTGAGCAGCCCGAAGCTGATCGATCCGCTCCATATGGCCCTAGCCATGCTCAATCACCTCGATCCGAATCCTTCGACATTGCCCAGATTACCCCTGGGCGGGCGCCGGCAATCGGGCGCATCCTTGCGTCTCATGCCTCTAAGGACCGGGGGCACGCCCGAAACTCATCGCCCCTAGAACTCCTTGACCACCTCGCGCGGGTCCTTGTCGTCGCGCATCCCTTTGAATGCCGGCTGGCGGAGCGTTCCCTCGTTGGTCCACTCGGTCCAGGAGACCTCGCAGACCAGCTCGGGGTCGCACCACACCGCGAAGCGCGCCTTCGGCCCCGCGGGCGCGCCGACCTCGAACGGGGAGAGGCTGGGCTCGCGCCTGCGCAGCTCGCGGGTGAGGAACACGAGATCGCTCTCTCTCAGTCCCGAGCCGACTGCCCCGGCGAAGTGGAGCGTCTGCTCCTCACCGCTCCTGAGCTCGGATGCGCGCCTGTCGTAGTAGCCGACCAGCAGCGAGCCGACCCGCCTCGCCCGGCTGCCCTCGCCCGGGATGTAGCCGCCGATCACGAACTCCTGGCGACGCCAGACCCGGGTCTTGATCCACTCGCCGGTGCGCTTGCCGGGTCGGTACGGGCTGTCGCAGCGCTTCGAGACGATGCCCTCGAGGCCCTGACGGCGGGCCGCCTCGAGCAGGTCGGCGCCGCCGCCGTGCCGGTATCGGGGGGTCCTCCAGCGAGGCCCCTCCAGACCGAGGCCCTCGAGCAGCTCACGCCGCTGGAGGTAGGGCAGCTCGCGTACGCGCCGCCCATCCAGATGGAGCAGGTCGAAGATCACATAGTCGACCGGCTGCTCCTTCATGCGCGCTTGGACGGCCGCCGCGGAGGCGAGACCCATGCGGCTCTGGATCAGCTGGAAGCGCGGCCTGCCGTACTCATCGAGGGCGACAACCTCGCCGTCGAGGACGGCGACGTGCTCATCGATGGCGGCCGCGATCGCCTCGAGCTCCGGATAGCGGGCGGTGACCTCCTCCTGGCGGCGGCTCAGCATGCGCCACCTGCCGTGGTTGGCGTAACCGAGAACGCGCACCCCGTCCCACTTGATCTCGTGGGCCCACTCGTCGGAGTCCGACTCGGGGACGTCCCCGGGCTTGGCCAGCATCGGATCGACGTTGCTCGGCAGCCGCTCCTTGGAAGCCTGCTCGATCAGCGGTTTGGTCTTCCCCTTCGGCACGCGACCGATTATGCGGCGCGCCTGACAGCTACGGAGCCGGCGTCTTCGGATAAATGAACTTGTGACCGAGCAGTTCCGCCACGGTGACGAACCTGTAGCCGCGGTGGCGGAAGTGGGAGAGGATCGCCGGCAGTGCGGCGACGGTCTCGCTGCGGTTGCCGCCGCCGTCGTGCATGACCACGATGGAGCCGTTGTGCGCGTTGTGGATCACGTTGGAGGCGATCGCCGAGACTCCCGGCGTGGCCCAGTCCCTCGGGTCGACCTCCCAGTTGACAGTGGTCATGCGCAGGGCGTGGGCGCGCTGGATCAGGCCGCTGTTGACCGCACCGTCGGGCGGGCGGAAGTCGCACGGCCGGAAGCCGGTCGCCCTGCGGATCAGCCGATTGGTCTCGTGCAACGAGCCGGATGAGGGATCGGTCTCGTGGTGGAGCGAGTGGTTGCCGATCTCATTGCCCTGGGCGAGGATCTTCTTCATCGTCGAGCGCCCGGCCCGCCGTCTCCTGGCCGATCTCGAAGAAGGTGGCGTGAGAGTCGAAGCGCCGCAGCACGCGCAGGACACCGGGCGTGTAGTCGCTTGGGCCGTCGTCGAAGTCCGATCGCGATCCGTTTGCGACCCCGCGGCCCGTGGGTGACGAAGGGCGAGCCGCCGTGGGTGCATCCAGTCGGAAGCGTGGGTTCACCGGCGGCGCCTCCGCGAGAGCTGCCGCCCCGGCGGGCCAGCGCGCTGCCGACGGGGGCAGCCGCCAGGGCCGCGCACGCCAAAGCAATGAAGGTCGCCCGTCCCCGCATCGAACCTGGGCAGTCTCCCGCTTCGGTCGCCTCCGCGCAAGGGCGCCGGGCGCGGGCGTTCGCCCCCGTAGACTCGATGTGCCTTGTCCGATGAGCGCCGACGCCTGCGCTTCACGATCATCTCGACGATCCTGGGGTCGGTCGTCGTCTTCCTCGATGCCACAGTCGTGAACGTCGCTCTGCCGGCGATCAGCGACGACCTGAACGTGGGCCTCGCCGACCAGCAGTGGATCGTCGAGGCCTACCTGCTGGCGATGGTCGCGCTGCTTCTGGTCGGGGGCTCGCTCGGCGACCAGTTCGGCAGGCGTCGAATCTTCATCATCGGCCTGGGCCTTTTCGGCGTCACCTCGGTCCTCTGCGGGCTCGCGCCGACCAGCGGCGTCCTGATCGCGGCACGGGGGCTCCAGGGGCTGGCGGGGGCGCTGCTGGTGCCCGGCTCTCTGGCGATCCTCGCCGCGGCTTTCGAGGGCGCGGAGCGCGGTCGGGCGGTGGGCACCTGGACCGCCTGGACCGGCATCGCCACCGTGATCGGCCCGGCCGGCGGCGGCGTGCTGATCGAGGCGTTCTCCTGGAGGGCGATCTTCCTGGTCAACGTGCCGCTCATCCTGCTGACGATGTGGATGGCGCATCGCTGCGTCGAGGAGAGCGTCGACCCCGATGCCGATCGGCACATCGACTGGTTCGGGATCGCCTTTTCGGCGGCGGGGCTTGGACTGCCCGTCTACGCCCTGATCGAGCAGCCGACCAAGGGCTGGGGGGACCCGATGGTGTTCGGGCCTCTGATCGCGGGGATCGCGATCTTCGGGCTCTTCCTGTTCTGGGAGTCGCGTTTCCGTCACGCGATGCTCGACCTGAAGCTGTTCAAGGTCCGGAACTTCGCGATCACCAACATCGAGACGCTGGTCGTCTACGCCGGGCTGATCGGCGCCTTCTTCTTCATCACACTCTTCCTGCAGCAGACTGCGGGCTACTCGCCGATCGCAGCCGGCCTCGCGACCACGCCGGTCTCCCTCATCCTCTTCGTGCTCTCGCCGCGCTTCGGCAAGATCGCCACCGGGATCGGGCCACGTGTGCCGATGTCGCTCGGGCCGATCGTCGGCGGGGTGGGGCTCCTGCTGCTGACGCGCGTCTCCGCAGACCCGAACTACGTCACCGAGGTTCTGCCGGCGATTCTCGTCTTCGGGGTCGGTCTGTCCGGCCACGGTGGCGCCACTGACGGCGACCGCGCTCAACTCGGTGGAGGAGCGCCACGTCGGCATCGCCTCGGGGATCAACAACGGGGTCTCGCGAGTCGCCGGGCTGCTGGCGATCGCCGTTCTGGGCGCCCTGATCGCCGGCCAGTTCACCTCCACCATCGACAGCAACCTGTCCGGAAAGCAGCTCTCCCCGCAGGCGCGACGTGCCGTCGACAAAGCCAAGGACAAGCCTCTGGGAACAGCCGACACCGCGGATCTCGCCGCCGCAGAGGCGACGACGGTGAACGACGCGGTCACCGATGCCTCGGCGAAGTCCTTCCATCTCGGGGTCGGCGCCGGCGGGCTGCTGATGATCGTGGGCGGGATCATCGCCGGAATCGGCCTCCGCAACCCGAGCAGGGAGACCGAGTACGAGGCGCCGGGTGCCGCGACGGCCGGAGAGTGCGCCCATTGCCCCGAGCACCTCGACGGTGCGGGCGCACAGGAGCCCGAAGACGAACGAGTGGCCGAGCCCGCATAGGCTGCAGCCATGCCGAACCTTCCCCCGGACGCGCGCGTGCTCCTCGAGTCTGACCGGCTGGCGCACATGGTCACCCTGAATGCCGACGGCTCGGCCCAGGTGAGCTGCATCTGGGTGGGGCTCGACGGCGACGAGATCGTCAGCGGGCATCTGCCTCGAAATCAGAAGGTGAAGAACGTCGAGCGTGATCCGCGCGTCGTCATCTCGGTGGAGGGCGCCGACAACAACGAGGTCGGACTGCGCGAATACCTGGTCGTCCGCGGCCTCGCGCGCGTCCAGGAGGGCGGGGCGGCGGAGCTGCTCCAGCGGCTCGCCCACGTCTACCTCGGGCCGGACGTCAAGTTCCCGCCCATGGACGACCCGCCCGCGGGCTACGTGATCCGCACGACGCCCGAGAGGGTCGGCGGCCTCGGGCCCTGGACGGGCCAGGCGGTCTGACGGGCCGAACGGTTCCTATAGTCCGCGCCTGTGCGCATCTTCAGCGGCATCCAGCCGACGGGCAGAAAGCACCTCGGCAACTACATCGGGGCGATCCGGCAGTACGTCGAGGCCCAGGACCGGGGCGCCCCGGCGATCTACTGCATCGTCAACCTGCACGCGCTCACCGTTCCCTGGGATCCCGAGATGCTGCGCCAGAACACCTATGACACGGCCGCGATCCTGATCGCGGCCGGCCTCGATCCCGAGCGCTGCATCCTCTTCCGCCAATCCGACGTCCGCGAGCACACCGAGCTCACCTGGTACCTGTCGGCGCTCACCGCCCACGGCGACCTCAACCGGATGACCCAGTTCAAGGAGAAGTCGGCGAAGCAGCGGGAGCTCGTCTCGGCCGGGCTCTTCTTCTATCCGGTGCTGCAGGCCGCCGACGTGCTCGCCTACAAGGCCGAGGAGGTCCCGGTGGGTGAGGACCAGCGCCAGCACATCGAGCTGACGCGTGAGATCGCCCGCCGCTTCAACGAGCGCTTCGGGCCGGTCCTGGCCGAGCCGGAGCTCCGCGTGCCCGAGGTGGGCGCGCGGATCATGGACCTGCAGGAGCCGACCAACAAGATGTCGACCACCGGCGGCAATGAGGCCGGCACGGTGCTGGTGCTGGACGACCCGCAGACGGTCACCAAGAAGGTCAAGAGCGCCGTCACGGATTCCGGATCCGAGGTGAAGCGGGGTGACGGCAAGGAGGGAATCGCGAACCTGATCCAGATCATGGCCGTCGCGCGGGGTGTAGGCGAGGGGCAGATCGAGAGCGAGTTCGAGGGCTACGGCTATGGGGACTTCAAAGGAGCGGTCGCCGACGCCGTCGTCGACCTGCTTGCGCCGGTGCGGGAGCGCTACGAGGAGCTGCGGCCGGACGAGGCGGCGCTCGAGACGACGCTCTCCGCGGGCGCCGAGAAGGCCGGGGAGATCGCCTCAGGGACACTCGACGAGGTGCGCTCGGCGATCGGCGTCGGGCCTGCGTAAGTAATTCGGCCACGCCGCGAAAAGTTCCAATGTGATGCTCGCGTCCCGCTGTTAGAAACGGCGCCATGGATCGGCGGGACGCTCGCTCGCTGCCACGCCCAGCGTGGACGGCGATTCTTGCCCTTGCCGCCACCTGCCTGATCGCGCCCGCAGCCGCCGGAGCGGCGACGATCACGGTCAATACGACCAGCGACGTGACCACCGATGGCGACGGGCTCTGCTCCCTGCGCGAGGCGATCAACGCAGCAGCGACGGATGACTCCCCGGGCGGCGACTGCGTCTCGGGTTCCGGCGCAGACACGATCGTCCTGCCCCACGGCAACTACACGCTCAGCGGCGCGGCCGGTGAGGACGCCAACACGTCGGGCGACCTCGACGTCAGGGACGGCGTTGGCGACGGCAGCGAGCAGGATCTGACCCTGCAGGGAGCCGGTGACGGCACGAACTCCGCGACGGACACGATCATCGATGCGAACGGAGTCGATCGCGCGATCGACGTCCAGAGCGCGCCGTCCATCGGGCTCGACTTCACCGCGAACGATCTGACCATCGAGAACGGCGACGTCACCGGTGACGGCGGCGGGGTACGGATGCAGGACACGAACGGCACCGTCACGATCAACCGCTCGACCATCCAGGACAGTGACGCGACGGCGGACGGGGGAGGGCTCGTGATGAAGGGCGGCACGAACGGACAGGGCCATCAGGTTCAGGTCGTCGACAGTGAGCTCGATGGCAACACGGCCGGCGGCGAGGGCGGCGGGCTGTTCGTGCAGACGGCCTCTCCGGATTCCACCGGATCGAACTCGGTCGAGGTTGACGGGAGCACCTTGAGTGGGAACGGCTCGACCGAGGCGGGCGGGGCGATCTACGCCGAGAGCCCAACGCGGCTCGACCTCCTCAACAGCACGCTGAGTGGGAACACCGCGGGCGGCGGGGGCGGGGCGGTCGCTCTGGGCCTGATCAACCCCGAGTTCCACTCCCAGTTCTCGACCATTGCGGGCAATTCCACGACCCTCGCGGGAGGGGCCGGCGGGATCCAGACCGACTCGGACAGCGACCTGGTGTACATCGAGGGGACGATCCTCTCCGGGAACCTGGCGGATGGCTCAGCGGCCAACTGCGCGGAGATCGCCGGGACAGGGGCGGATGGGACCTTTGCGGCGCAGAGCCTCGGCTACAGCCTGGAGAGCGCCGACACCTGCGGTCTGGACGGCGCGGGCGATCTGGTCGACACGAACCCCAAGCTGGCCGACCTGGCCGACAACGGGGGTCCGACCCGGACGATCGCCCTGCTGCCGGTGAGCCCTGCTCTCGACCTGGTGCCGAACTCGCCGACGGACTACTGCCACTACACGGAGGTCCCTGGCGGAAGCCCGGTGACGGTCGACCTGTCCACGGACCAGCGCGGCGAGCCGCGGCCGACCGCAGCCGGCCTCTGTGACGTCGGAGCCTGGGAGGGGCAGCCCCCGTCCTCATCTCCGGCGATCACCGGCACCGATCCCAACTCGCCGGGGAATTCCCTCGCCCCGGCCGTGAAGGGGACGGCGAGCGCGAACAGCACTGCTCTCCAGATCTTCTCCAAGGCCGGCTGCGCAGGCAGCCCGGCGGCGGACACGAGCGTCGATCACTTCGAGACGACTGGGATCGCGGTGACGGTCCTGCCGAATCTGGCCAACACGCTCTCGGCGCGGGCCGTGAGCGCCGACGGTCTTTCGTCGCCCTGCTCGGGCAACTTCACCTACGTCCACGACGGCATCGCGCTGACGCCGGCGATCACCGCGACCAGCCCCGACTCGGGTGCGGACGAGAACAACCCGTCCGTGATCGGGACGGCCGAGGCGGGCTCGACGGTCCGTATCTATGCGGCTGGGGCGTGCCCATCGGGGACGCCGCTCGCATCCGGTCCGCAGGCGGTCTTCTCGGGCTCGGGGTTGATCGTGACGGTGCCCGACAACTCGATGTCGGCACTGGTGGCGAACTACACGGACGTCGCCGGAAACATCTCGGCCTGCTCGTCGCCCCTCACGTACGACGAGGTGACCCCGACGATGAGCGCCCCGGTGCCATCCCCCGCGCCCACCGCCCCGAAGAAGAAGAAGTGCAAGAAGAAGAGGGGCTCGGCGAAGAAGTGCAGGAAGTAGCCGCGTCCGACTAGCCGGAGCTCCCTTTATCGTGGGCGCGTGACCTCGGTTTCCGAGCTCGATCTGGACCTCGACGTCTTCCAGGGGCCCTTCGACCTGCTGCTCGCGGTGCTGCTCCGCGAAGAGATCTCACTGGCCGAGGTACCGCTCGGCGAGATCGTGATCGCCTATGTCGACCGGATGGGCGATGCCGAGGAGATCGACCTCGACCTCGAGGCCGTCACCGAGTTCCTCGTCCTGATCGCGGCGCTGCTGCGAGCTCAAGTCGCGTCTGCTGCTGCCCAGCGAGGAGGGCGACGGGGAGCTCGGCCCACAGGAGGCCGCCGACGAGCTGCTCGCCCGGATGCTCGAGTACCGCCGCTACAGCCAGGCGGCCCAGATGCTCACCGAGCGGTTCGAGCGCGAGGGCGGTGTCATGTATCGCTCGGCGCCGCTGCCGCCGGAGCTGCGGCGCGCTGCGCTGGACGCCGCCAGCCAGGTCTACGAGCCCGATCGCGTCGGCGTGGCGCTGGGCGATCTGCTCACCATCCCGCCTCCTCCGGACACGCGCCACATCCGCACCACGGTCACCCTGCAGCGCCGGCTCGGCGTGATCCGTGACCTCCTGCGGAACCGCAAGACGCTCGACTTCGACGAGGCCTTCGGTGACGAGGACCGCTTCACGCAGGCGGTGACGCTGTTCGCACTGCTCGAGCTCTACCGGCGTGGAGAGGCGAGCTGGACCCAGAGGGAGACCTTCGGCCGGATCGAGGTGCACGCTCAATGAGCGCCGACGGGCTGAGTGCGACCGTCGAGGCCCTGCTCTTCCTCTCGCCGGACCCGGTCTCGGCGGCCGAGCTCGCCGAAGCGATCGAGGTGGAGGAAGAGTCGGTTGCGGGCGTCCTCGACGAGCTCGAGCGGAAGCTCGAGGCCGAGGGGCGAGGGGTGCGTCTGCGGCACGTCGCCGGTGGCTATGCGCTCGCCGCGACTCCGGAGTCGGAGGACTCGGCCCGGCGCCTGCTCGCCAAGCCGCGGACGCCGCCGCTCACCCAGGCCCAGGCCGAGGTCCTCGCAATCGTCGCCTACCTCCAGCCGGTCTCCCGCCCGGAGGTCGCCCGGATCCGAGGTGTCTCCTCTGACTCGGCGGTATCCAGCCTGACCGAGCGCGGCATGATCGAGGAGCGCGGCCGCACACAGTTCGGGGCGGTCACCTACGGCACGACCCCGCTCTTCGAGAAGCTCTTCGGCCTCGCGGGCCTGGACGCCCTGCCGGACCCGACGCAGTTCGACCCGACTCCGGAGGATGAGCGCGAGCTCCGCGAGCGCCTGCTGAAGGCGGGTGAGCAGCGGCTCGAGTGAGGCCTCGGATCGCAGCCGGTTTGGCGCTGGCGGCGCTCGCGGCGGGACTCGCGGCGCAGGCCGGCGCGGATCCGGTGGCGGGAACCTCGACCGAGCGCATGGAGATCGGTCGCTCGGTCGACGGGCGACCGATCACCGCCGTCCAGATCGGGGACCCATCGGGAACCCGCGTCGCGCTGGTGGTCGGGGTGATCCACGGCGACGAGCGCGCCGGCCTGAGGATCATCCGGGCGATCAAGCGACGCGCCTCCCAGGCGCCGGGCTCGGTGCAGGGGACGCAACTATGGGCGATCCAGACGGTTAACCCGGATGGGCTGAGGGCACACACCCGCAAGAACGCGCACGGGGTGGACCTCAACCGCAACTTCCCCTACCGATGGCGAGACGACGTTCCACACTCGAACGGCTACTACCCCGGCCCGCGGCCGGCCTCGGAGCCGGAGACCAGGGCCGTGATGGCGTTTGTCCAGAAGATCCGGCCCGATCTCTCCATCTGGTACCACCAGCCCTGGGGCGCGGTGCTGGCCTGCCGGGGCAGTCCGCCGATCGCCGCCCGGTACGCCAAGCTGGTCGGCATGAGGACGAGCTGCAGGGGCAAGGGACTGCGAGGGACCGCGATCACCTGGGAGATGCACGCCTTCCCGGGCAGCTCCGCCTTTGTCGTGGAGATGCCGTTGGGCGCAATCAGCGGCGGCACGGCGGATCGCCAGGCGCGCGCCGCGCTCACCGTGGCGGAGAGCCGCTGAGATGAGCCGGGTGATCGTCGCACTGCTTGCGATCGCCGCCATGGTCGGTGCGGGCGCCGCGTCCGGCGCCGGGGCGAAGCCCCCTGCCGCAACGAAGTCGGCCGCGGCCAAGCCGGCGATCCACAAGATGCTGATCCCCTACCCGAAGAGACGCAAGCGGGAGATGGCCGCCTACTCCAAGCACCATTACGGCCAGTACAAGTGGCGACTCAACAACCCGAAGGTGATCGTCATCCACTACGCCGTGGCCGGCAGCATCAGCTCGATCTTCAACACCTTCAGGACCGACCGGCCGGACGTCGAGTTCCACGAACTGCCCAACGTCTGCTCGCACTACGCGGTGGCCGCCTCGGGCGCGGTCTACAAGTTCGTCCCGCCGACGATCCGCTGCCGCCACACGGTCGGGCTGAACTGGACCGCGATCGGGGTCGAGCACGTCGGCTTCTCGGACCAGGACATCCTCAGCCGGCCCGCCCAGCTCAACGGCTCAGTGCAGTTCGTGCAGTGGCTGCGCTGCCGCTTTGGGATCCCGGTCTCAAATGTGATCGGCCACAACGAGAGCCTCTCCTCGCCCTTCTACAAGGAGCTCGACCCGCGCTTCCAGGGCCAGACTCACGGCGACTGGAATCACGCTGACATGCAGATCTATCGCTCCGACCTCACCAAGCTCGGCGCCTGCTGAGCGTCCGGGCCAGAATGGACGGGTGAGGCTCGCCAAGTACCTCGCCCATGCCGGCGTCGCGTCGCGTCGCTCCGCCGAGGAGCTGATCGGCGCCGGCCGGGTGACCGTCGGCGGTGAGGTCATCACCGATCCGGCGCGGGACGTCGACGAGGGCTCCGGCGTCGAGGTGAACGGCAGCGCTGTAGTGCCCGAGCCGCGTGAGGTCTGGGCGGTCAACAAGCCGGCCGGCGTCGTCTCGACCGCAAGGGAGCCAGGAAGCCGCCGCGCCGTAACGGAGCTCGTCGACTCGGGGCGGCGCCTTTATCCGGTCGGCCGACTCGACGCCGACTCGACCGGGCTGATCCTGCTCACAAACGATGGCGACCTGGCCAACCGGCTCACCCATCCCCGCTACGGCGTGCCAAAGACCTATCGGGTCAGGCTCGCTCGCGTTCCCTCCGATCGCGACCTGGAGCGGCTGCGCGGCGGGGTGCGCCTCGAGGACGGAGCGACCGCTCCCGCCGAGGTTGAGCGTCGCGGTGAGCGCGAGATCGAGATCACGATCCGCGAGGGGCGCAAGCGCCAGGTGCGCCGGATGGCGGAGGCAGTCGGCAACGAGGCCGAGTCCCTCACCCGGATCCGCATCGGCTCACTCGAGCTCGGTGAGCTGTGCCGCGGGGACGCGCGCCGCCTCGAGCAGGGGGAGGTCGCCGCGCTCTGGAAAGATTCCGCACCATGAGCCAGGACCAGAGGCTGTGGGCCGTGAGGGGTGCCACCAGGGCGGCCAGCAATGACCCCGACGTGATCGTCGAGGCGACCGAGGAGCTGATGCGCGAGCTGATCAGCCGCAACGAGCTCACGCCCGAGCGGATGGTGAGCTGCATCTTCACCTCGACCCACGACCTGAACGCCCAGTTCCCGGCCGTCGCCGCCCGCAAGCTCGGGCTCGACACGGTCCCGCTGCTCTGCGCGAGGGAGATCGACGTCCCTGGGGCGATGCGGTCGGTGATCCGCGCGCTCGTGCACTACTACGCGCCGGCTGATCACACCCCGACTCACGCGTACCTCGGCGAGGCTCAGGACCTGCGCTCCGACCTGAAGGCGGCCCAGTAACGCTCCGGGTACGGGAGGCGACGCCCGCGGACACCGAGGCGATCGTCTGGGTGACGGTCGCCGGCTGGCGGACCGCATACCGAGACATCGTCGCGCCGGAGAAGCTCGCCGATCTGCCGATCGACCGCTGGCGCCACGAGATCGGGGTGGGCCTCCGCCGTCCCGTGGACGATGCGTTCACTTACGTCGCTGAGATAGATGGGCGCTTCGCCGGCTACTGCTTCGCCGCCGCTCCCGCACGCGACTCGGACCTGGGCCCTGATGTCGCCGAGCTGGTTGCGATGTACGTCGATCCCGACCATTGGCGCGCCGGGGCCGGTGGAGCATTGATGGAGGCGGCGCTTGGGAGGCTGGCGAGCCTGCCTTACAGCGAGGCGGTTCTCTGGACCTTCAAGGAGAACGGACGCGCGATCGCCTTCTACGAGCGACACGGCTGGAGAAGCGACGACACGGAGAAGATTCACGCCCGCTCGGGCCGGCGCGCGGTCAGATACACGCGGCCCATCGAGGACGCTGGGCGCCCGCAACAATAGGAGCCGCAATGACCGTCACCTTCGCCGAAAAGCTCTCCCGTATCCCGCACTACGAGCCCGGGACGTCGCTCGACGATGCCAAGGCCCAGGCCGAGACCGCCGATGCGGTCAAGCTCGCCTCGAACGAGTCCCCATTCCCGCCACACCCGGACGTGGTCGAGGCGATCACCAAGGCGGCCGGGGACGTCAACCGCTACCCCGACCCGGAGGCGCGAGTTCTGCGCAGGGCCATTGCGGACCACCACGAGACGGACCCGGCACGGATCGCCGTCGCCAATGGCTCCTGCGAGATCCTGCTCGCCGCCGCCCTCGCGCTCTGCGAGCCGGGGGACGAGATCCTCTACGCCTGGCCGTCCTTCTCGATCTATCCGCACCTGCCGGCACTCTCGGGCGCGAGGGAGATCCGGGTGCCGCTCACCGACGGCTATGTCCACGACCTCGACGCGATGCTCGAGGAGGTGACGGCGGCGACGCAGCTGCTGATCGTCTGCAACCCGAACAACCCGACGGGGACCCATCTGCCGCTCCAGCGGATCGCGTCCTTCATCGAGAGCGTCCCCTCCCGGACGACGGTCATCGTGGATGAGGCCTATATCGAATACCAGACCTGCGATGACCCCGATGCGACGCTCGACCTCCTCGCCAAGCACCCGAACGTCGTCCTCCTTCGCACCTTCAGCAAGTGTCACGGGCTGGCCGGGCTGCGGGTCGGCTATGCACTCTGCTCACCGCAGTTCCGGGCGGCGGTCGACGCCGTGCGCCAGCCGTTCAGCGTCAACACCCTGGCGCAGGCAGCCGCGACCGAGGCCATCCGCCACCAGGACGACGTCGCCCTCCGCATCGAGAAGAACCTGATCGAGCGAGTTTTCGTCGAGGAGTCGCTGCGCGAGCTCGGCTTTGCCACGGCCGAGTCGCAGACCAACTTCGCCTGGATCGAGCTCGGCGATCGCGACGAGGGCGAGGTCGTCGAGCATCTGACGAAGGCGGGGGTCGCGGTCAGGCCTGGCGCCGCGCTCGGGGGGCCGGGCTGCCTGCGGGTCACCTACGGGACCCGCGCCGAGAACGAGCGTTTCCTCGACGCGATGCGGGAGCTGGGCTGAAGCGCTCGCCGAACCGGTGGGCGTCTGCTTCAATGTCCGCAATGCAGGACGGCACGCACAGCGCTTCGCCTTCGAGCCGGTCCACGGCTCCTCAGCGTGCCTATTTCTACTTCTGGCGATTTACCTAGGCGTCCGGCCCGCGGCTGCCCAAAGCCGCTGACGCAGAAGCTTCATCCGCCGGGCGCCGCCTCCGTACCAGCACGAACGGCGGCCACAAACGCCGCCGCCGGGCAATCCGCAGTCCAAGGATCAACGCCAGACCAGTAGAAAGAAGGGGAAAGCAGGATGAATTTCGAGATGAAGGAGCTACCGAGACAGCAATCCGACCGGGTTCGGGACCGGCGGATCGAGCGGGTCGTCGAGCTGGTCTCCCCAGCGGAGATGCTCGAGGATCTGCCGCTCGGCCCCGGCCGCGAGGATGCCGTCCTCGCCCGCCGCGCCGAGGTGAAGTCGGTCCTCGACCGCGAGGACGACCGGCTGCTGGTGGTCGTGGGCCCCTGCAGCGTCCATGACCCGGAGGCGGCGATCGATTACGCCCAGAGGCTGAGCGCACGGGCCAAGGAGCTGGGCGATGACCTCTGCATTGCGATGCGGGTCTACTTCGAGAAGCCGCGAACGACCACGGGATGGAAGGGCCTGATCAATGACCCACATTTGGACGGGTCCCGCGACGTGAACGTCGGGCTGCACACCGCCCGGCGCCTGCTGCTGGAGGTGACGGACCTGGGCCTGGCGATCGGCTGCGAGTTCCTTGACCCGATCACCCCCCAGTACATCTCCGACGTGGTCGCCTGGGGCGCGATCGGCGCCCGCACGACGGAGAGCCAGATTCACCGCCAGCTGGCCTCGGGGCTCTCGATGCCGGTCGGGTTCAAGAACGGCACCGCCGGCAGCGTCAAGCTCGCCGTGGACGCGGTTCGGGCGGCCGCGGCGCCGCATGCCTTCGCCGGGGTCGACGTCAGCGGCACGCCGGCGATCCTCTACACAAAGGGCAATCCGGACTGCCACGTGATCCTGCGCGGCGGCGGTGGCGCACCGAACTACGACGCCGACACGGTCGCCGGGACCCTGGAGCGCCTTCGCGATGCGGGCCTGCCGGAGCGGCTGGTGATTGACGCGTCCCACGACAACAGCGGCAAGGACCACGAGCGCCAACCGCAGGTCGTCAGTGAGATCGCCGACCAGATCGCGGCCGGCAACGAGGCGCTCGTGGGCGTGATGATGGAATCGTTCCTCGTAGCGGGCCGGCAGGACCTCGAATCCGACGCCGACCTGATCTACGGCCAGTCGATCACCGACGCATGCATCGACTGGGACACCACGGTGCTGACGCTCGACCGGCTCAGCTCGGCAGTGCGTGAGCGGCGCACAGCTGCCTGAGTCATGAAGATCGCCGTCCTCGGCGTGGGACTGATCGGCGGGTCGATCGGGCTCGCCGCACGCGCCAGACTCGACGCCGAGGTGGCCGGCTTCGATCCGAACCGGTCATCTGCCGATCTCGCCCTGGAGCGAGGAGCGATTGATTCCGCGCCTCCCACTCTCGCCGAGGCCGTCCAAGGAGCCGAGATCGTCTTCTGCGCCGCCCCGGTGATGGGGCTCCCCGGCCTCGCCGCGGAGGCACTGGACGCGGCGGCCGAGGACTGCGCCGTCACCGATGTCGGCTCGGTCAAGCGGGACCTGGTCGCCGCGCTCGGCTCGGACAGCCGCTTCATCGGCGGGCATCCCCTCGCCGGTGCGGAGACCTCCGGCGTGGAGAACGCGCGGGCGGACCTCTTCGAGGGCGCCCGCTGGTACCTGACGCCGACGCCGACGACGGGCGGGGTGCTCTACGACCGCGTCCAGCGCGCGATCGCCGACCTCGGGGCACGCCCCCAGGCGATCGAGGCGGAGACCCACGATCGCCTGATGGCGACGATCAGTCATCTGCCTCACGTGGTGGCCAATGTCCTGGTCGCGCAGGCGGCGACGGCGCTCAGCGAGGAGGCGGAGCATCTGCCGGAGGTGGGGCCGAGCTTTCGGGACGCCACCAGGGTTGCCGGAGCTAACCCGGCGATCTGGGGCGACATCTTCGCGGGCAACCGTGAGGCAGTCGCCGCCGAGATCGATGCCGCGGTCGCCCGTCTCACCGAGGCCGCGGAGCTGCTGCGCTCGGGCGAGCATGAGGCGGTCTCGGCCTGGCACCAGGAGGCGGGCCGCCGCCGACGTGAGCTGATCGAAGCCGAGATCGCGGGCGGCCCGCTCCACGAGCTCAGGGTGCGTGTGCCCAACCGCCCCGGGATCGTCGCCGAGGTTGCGCTCGAGCTCGGTCGCGCCGGCGTCAACATCGAGGACATGGCGCTCTATCCGGCTGCCGACATGACCTCCGGGGCGATCTCGCTCTACATCGCGGGCGACGAGGAGGCGGAGCGGGCCGAGCGCCTGGTGCGGGATCTGGGCCACGATGTCTCGAGAGCGGAATGACATCGACGCTGTTCGAGCCCGCCGGGCCGCTGAGAGGGGAGCTGCGCCCGCCGCCGGACAAGTCGGTGACGCACCGCGCTGCGCTGATCGGCGCGATGGCGGACGGGCCAACCAGGATCACGGGCTACCTCGACTCCGAGGACACCCGTTCGACGCTGCGCGCAGTCGAGGCGGTCGGGGCGGTGGTTCGCGAAGGAGACCGGGACGACCACGGCGGGCTCTTCGTCGAGATAGAGGGCACTGGCTTGAGGGGCCCTCGCTCCGCCGAGATAGACGTGGGCAACGCGGGCACCCTGCTCCGGATCATGCCTGGGTGGCTCGCCGGGCAGGCGGAGGGCGCGTGGATCTTCGACGGCGACGATTCGATCCGTCGCCGACCGGTGGACCGGATCGCCGTTCCGCTGCGGCAGATGGGCGCCGACGTCGATTGCCGCGACGGGCTGCTTCCACCGCTCACCGTGCGGGGCTCCAGGCTGCACGGGATCGACTATGAGATGCCGGTCGCGAGTGCGCAGGTGAAGTCGTGCCTGCTGCTGGCTGGCCTGCTCGCCGAGGGCGAGACCACGATCCGCGAGCCCCTGGTGACCCGGGACCACACCGAGCGGATGCTGGCGGCGACGGGCGCCTCGATTCGGCGCGACGGCGAGCGCCTGATAGTGGCTCCGGCGGATCGCCTCGAGGCGGGCGACGTGCCGGTCCCCGGTGACTTCTCGTCGGCCGCCTTCTTCCTGACGGCCGCCCTGCTCGTCCCAGGCAGCGAGATCGAGCTGCGCGAGGTGGGAATCAACCGCAATCGGATCGGACTGCTCTCGATCCTGGCGCGGATGGAAGTCGAGATGGGGGGCGCCCACGGGGAACGGAGGGCGATCACGGTGCGCGAGATCCGGGAGCCGGGGCCGGAGCCGATCGCCACCCTGCAGGCGGGGAGCGCGCCGCTCGGCGGCGCCACGGTCACGGCCGAGGACGTGCCCGCCGCGATCGACGAGCTGCCGCTGGTCGCCCTGCTCGCCTGCTTCGCGGAGGGGGAGACGGTGGTCGAGGGGGCGGAGGAGCTGCGCGCCAAGGAATCGGACCGGATCGCTGGCGTCGTGGATGGCCTCTCCGCCCTGGGCGCCGAGATCGAGGGGCGCCCGGATGGCTTCGCGGTCCGCGGAGGGGGCGGGTTGCGGGGCGGGACGCTCGACGCGCGTGGCGATCACCGCCTGGCCATGGTCGGCGCCATCGCGGGGCTCGCATCCGAGCAGGGCGTCGAGGTGGAGGGCTTCGAAGCCGTCTCGGTCAGCTACCCCCGCTTCGAGCGGGACCTGCGATCGCTTATCGGCTGACGGCCGCGCCTCGGCGGCCTATTGCGCCTGGGAGGGATGCCCGTCCCCGGGCCACGGGGAGAGCACCAGCAGGAGCCTCGAGTCCTCGACCGCCTGCACCTCGTGGCGCTCCTTGGGATCGAAAATGGCCAGGAGACCGGGGCCGCCGCCCGCCGAATCGCCGTCGGGCGTGTCGAGCTCGATCTTGCCGTCGACGACGAGCAGCCAGGCGCGCTCGTGGACCTGGTGCTCCTGCAGCCGCTCTCCCTTGGGGAGGTTGATGACGATCGCGCGCCCCTCCGACTCCGAGTCGAGGACCCGAGGCGCACGCGGCTCCACCTCCAGCTCGTTCAGGTTCCAGCTCTCCATTCTCACGCGGCACTCTATATCCAGCCCCCGAGCAGGGGAGACCCTTTAATGGGGGAATGGTCATCGCGATCGATGGGCCCGCCGGGGCCGGCAAGTCGACCGTGGCTCGGGAAGTCGCCAGGGCCCTCGGCTTCACCTACCTCGACTCCGGGGCGATGTACCGCTGCGTCGCGCTGGCCGCGCTCGATCGGGGCATGGACCTCGACGATGGCGAGCGCCTCGGGGAGATGGCCTGGGGCCTGGACATCGGTTTCGACGGGGACACGATCCGCCTCGACGGCAAGCCGGTTGAGGGGCATATCCGCTCCCCCGAGGTGACCGTCGCCGCCTCGAAGGTGTCCGTTCACCCGCAGGTCCGGCAGGCGATGGTGAAGCGCCAGCGCGAGCTGATCGCGAACGGCAACTACGTCGCCGAGGGGCGCGACATCGGGACCGTGGTGAGCCCCGACTCGCCCCTGAAGGTCTTCCTGACGGCCAGCGAGGAGGAGCGGGCCCGGCGCCGGGCCGCGGAGACGGGTGCCCCCGTCGAGGAGGTTCGGGAGGCCATCGAGGACAGGGACCGGCGCGACCGCGGCCGGGAGCACGGCGCGCTGCGCACCGCGGGCGACGCCGTTGCGGTCGACACCACCGACCTCTCGCCCGATCAGGTGGCGGAGCGGATCGCGGATCTCGCCAGGGAACGCGGGGTGGCCTGACGGAGGGCTCCGGCGACGCTCCCGCGCGCGCGCTCCGCGGCCGACCGGCGGTGGCCGTCGTCGGCTTTCCGAACGCGGGCAAGAGCACGCTGGTCAACCGCCTGGCCGGCGGTCGCGAGGCGGTCACCGATGCTGAGCCCGGTGTGACCCGCGACCGGCGGGCGCTCGCGGCCGAGTGGAACGGGCTGAAGTTCGACCTGATCGACACCGGCGGCGTGGACCTGGCCGATTCCGACGAGCTCGCACGGGCAGTCCAGGCACAGGCGCAGGCGGCGATCGAGGACGCAGACGTGATCCTGATGGTCGCCGACGCACGGGCCGGTCTCGGCCCCGGTGACGCCGAGCTGGCTGACCTCTTGAGGCGCTCGGGTCGGCCAGTGATGGTCGCGGCGAACAAGGTCGACCGCGTGGAGGACGAGCCGCTCGCGGCCGAGCTCAACGCACTCGGCCTGGGCGAGCCGCTGCCGGTCTCCGCCAGCCATGGGCTGGGTACCGGTGACCTGCTCGACCGCCTTGTCGAGGAGCTGCGCCGCCACGCGATCGTGGGCGGGGACGAGGAGGAGGGCGACGCGATCCCCAGGATCGCGATTCTCGGCCGTCCCAACGTAGGCAAGTCATCGCTGCTCAACACGTTGCTCGGCTCAGAGCGGGTGATCGTCAGTGAGCGGGCTGGCACCACCCGGGATCCGGTCGACACCGAGGCCGAGGTGGAGGGGAAGCGCATCGTGCTGGTCGACACGGCCGGGCTGCGCAGGAGGGGAAAGGTCGCCGGGACGCTCGCCTACTACGCGCAGCTGCGCTCGGAGCGCGCCGCCGAACGCGCGGATGCCGCGATCGTCGTCTGCGACGCGAGCGAGGGCCTCACCTCGGAGGACCTGCGCGTCGGCGAGCTCGCCATGCGCTCCGGCTGCGCCACCGTGATCGCCATGAACAAATGGGATGTCTCGCACACCGATTTGGAGGACGCCCGTGCGCGTGCGACGCAAAAGCTCCGGCTGCGCCCGCCGGTCCTGACCTGCTCGGCGCTCAGCGGGCGAGGTGTCGCCGTCGTCCTCCGCCAGGCGATCGAGTTGGCGGAGCGGACGGCGGAGCGCATCCCCACTCCGGAGCTCAACAAGTTCCTCTCCACCGTGGTTGGTGACCGACCGCCACCCCAGCGTCACGGCAGGCGCCTGCGTCTCTACTACGCCGCGCAGGTAGGACGCCGCCCTCCTCGGTTCGCGATTCAGGTGAACGACCGCCGCCTGATCAACCGGGATTGGGCCTTCCATCTGGAGAACCGGCTGCGCGATGTCTACGGTCTGCAAGGCGTCCCGCTGGTGATCGACTACGTGCCGCGGAAGAGCCGGAGGAACCGGAGCGCCCAGCGGGCGGGCCGGGTATAACCGGCGGTCCGTGAGCGACAGGAGAGGGGGCTCCGACAGGAGCCACCCGATTAATGAGGCCGGCGACTCCGAGGGCGGGAAGGCCCCCGGCGAGGCCGGCGACACCAACGAGCAGGAGAAGGAGCCCAGCCACACGCGGTTCCGCCGCCGCATCCTGCAGCGTCCGAAGATTCCGCTGCCCAAAGTGGAGTTGGGACGCTCGGGCGGCGATTTCTGGTTTCGGTTCGTCACCCGGCTGCGCGCGGGCGGCTACTGGTCGCGGGAGAAGGGGCGAATCGCCTGGCGCTGGATCAAGCAGGCGGTCAACGCGCTCGCCTACTGGTGGTCCAGGCGCTCCCGAGGGGCGAAGACCCGGGTCCTCGCGGTTGCCGGGGTGGTGGTCCTCTACCTGATCGTGAAGCTCCTGCCCGTGCCGGGTGTCCCCTGCGAGATCTCGGCGGCGAAAGAGTGTCCTCCCTCGAACGGCACGATCGCCTATGTGCCTCAGAACGCGGACATCTACGCCCATATGACCATCAACAGCGGTAGCCACCAGTGGGAGCTCGCCCGGGATCTGCACGACGTGCTGCCGAACCTCACCGCCCTGCTGCAAAGCGACACCAGCGCGCTTGCGATTCCCTCGAGCAGGCCGGTGGACCTCTCACGCGAGGTGCTGCCCTGGGTGAAGGACGACCTCGCCCTGGTGGGCGTCCCGGGCCCCCAGGGGACGACACCGGAGGCCTACATCGTCGGCGTCGGGGACGACGCGAAGGCGAACCGGTTCCTGGCGAGCCTTTCGCCGGGCGGCCCGTCGAAGAAGGCGCCGATCGGGGATGGGACGATCGCGGTCTACGGGGGCGGGCTCGCCACGGCTCGCGATGGCGGCCAGGCCCTCTTCGGGAACGTGCTGGCGGTCCGCGCAGCACTTGACGCGAAAGCCGGCCTCGCCCCCGGACTCGAGGGCTCCCCGCAGGACGCAGCCCGATCCGCGCTGCCCGACGTTCGCCTCGCCGAGGTCTATCTCTCCCAGGCAGGCGTTCAGCGCCTCCTCGCCGGACGGGCGGGCACGGCCTCTCAGCTCGGCACCTTCGTCGACTACGGTGCGACCACCGGCCTGGCCGCCTCGGCCCGCGTCCACGACGGCGGCGTGGAGGTGAACATGGTCAGCGACCTGAACCCGACCCTCGAGCGCAGGAGCCCGACGGTCTTCGCTGATTTACCGGAGTTCGAGCCGGGGCTCGCCGACGAGGCCGGCTCGAACGCGCTCGGCTACATCGGCGTCGGTGATCTCGGTCCGGCGCTCAGCAAGGCCCTCGCCACGGCGGGCGCCAGCGCCCAGGGGTTGGCAGCCTCCGTGCGCCTGCTGGGACGGAGCCTGCAGCAACAGGCGGGCGTCAACCCCTTCCGGGACCTGCTGCCGGCGCTGGGCGGGCAGGCGGCCCTCGTCGCGCAGCCCAGCGGCGGCGTTCCCTACGCCAGCCTGATCGTGGACGACGTGGACGAGCAGAAGGCGAACGCCGCGCTCGCCTCGCTGCAGCAGCCGCTCCTGCGCTCGGTCGGCACACGCGGCCAACAGGTGCCGGCCTTCACCTCGAGGGACGTCGACGGGGTCACCGTCCACTCTCTCCAGGTCTCGCCCACGGTTGACCTCTCCTATGCGGTCTTCGACGGCAAGCTGGTGATCTCGACGCAACCGGAGGGAATCGCGCAGGTGCGCTCCGGCGGCGAGACCCTGGGGGGCACCGGTGCCTACCGCGCGGCGACCGGCCCGCTCCCTGACAAGGTGTCGGCGCTAGTCTTCCTCAACCTCGATGAGGTACTGGGGTTGGCCCAGGAGGCCGGCCTGGCGGAGGATCCACTCTATGCCTCGCTCAGCGAAGACATCTCGCACGTTCAGTCCCTCGGGCTAGCCGTGAGGGGAAGCGACGAGGAGCTTCGATCCGAGCTCTTCCTGGCCATCCAACACTGAGAAAGAACCAATGCAACAGCTTTCAGACAACGAATTTCTGTTCACCTCCGAGTCCGTCACGGAGGGCCATCCCGACAAGGTCTGCGACCAGATCTCGGACGGCGTCCTCGATGCGGTGATGAAGGACGACCCGAGCGGCCGTGTCGCCTGCGAGTGCCTGGTCAACACCGGCCTGGTGGTCGTCTCGGGCGAGATCACGACGGACACCTACGTCGACATCCCCGCGATCGCCCGCGAGACGATCCGGGGCATCGGCTACGACGACCCGCGCTACGGCTTCGACCACAAGGCCTGCGCGGTGCTGAGCGCCATCGACGAGCAGTCCCCGGACATCGCCCAGGGCGTCGACGTGGGGCTCGAGCAGCGTGAGGGCGACTCGGCTGACGAGCTCGACTCGGCCGGCGCCGGCGATCAGGGAATGATGTTCGGCTATGCGACGCGCGAGACCAGGGCGCTCATGCCGATACCGATCCAGCTGGCCCACCAGCTCGCCCGGCAGCTCGCCGAGGTTCGCAAGGCCGGCGTGATCCCGTATCTCGGCCCGGACGGCAAGACCCAGGTCACGATCCGCTACGAGAACGACCGCCCCGTCGAGATCGCCAAGGTGTTGATTTCGACCCAGCACCGAGAGGAGGCCGGCGAGCAGATGATCCGCAACGACCTCTGGGAGCACGTGCTCGAGCCGGTGCTGCACACCGAGTACAAGGAGCTCTTCACCGAGAAGGAGCTCCTCGAGAACTTCCTGGTCAACCCGACTGGAAAGTTCGTCATCGGCGGCCCCGTCGGCGATGCCGGCCTCACAGGCCGCAAGATCATCGTCGACACCTACGGCGGCGCCGCACGGCACGGCGGCGGCGCCTTCTCGGGCAAGGATCCATCGAAGGTCGACCGCTCCGCCGCTTACGCGGCGCGCTACGTCGCGAAGAACGTCGTGGCCGCCGGGCTCGCCGACCGCTGTGAGGTCCAGGTCGCGTACGCGATCGGCGTGGCACACCCGGTCTCGGTGATGGCGCAGACGTTCGGCACAGGCAAGGTCCCCGACGCGGAGATCGCGCGCCTGGTGCAGGAGACCTTCGACCTGCGGCCCGCTGCCTTCCGCAAGTACCTGGACCTGCACCGGCCGATCTTCCAGAAGACCGCCGCCTATGGCCATTTCGGTCGCGAGGACGCAGACTTCACCTGGGAGCGGACCGACCGCGCCGATCAGCTGCGCGAGGCCGCGGGGCTAGCGGCCGACAGGCCGGTCACCGCCGGAGCGTAGGCGTAAGCCGAAGCGACTTGTGAGGGCCGGCCGATTCGGCCGCGCCTGATGGCGAAGCCGTCAGCCAGTCGACTCCGGCTCGCCCTGGAGGCCGCTGAGGATCGGGGTGGCGTGCTCGACCTGCTGCACCACCTGCTCGGGCTGGGCGACGCCCGCGAAGACGAAGTTCGATTCGTCGGTGCCGGCGGTCGTGAACTCGACATCACCGATCTGCATGAGACGCTCGTAGACGCCCTGGTCGTAGTTCACGTTCTGGACCCGCTGCAGCCGCGTCTCCTGGACCTTCCTGGCGATGATCCCGACCTTGATGTTGAGCCTGCGGTCGGTGATCGTGTAGACCGTCGCGACCCTCTTGACGAAGCCGACGAGGATCGTGACCGCGACGATCACGAGGAAGGTGAGGACCGCCAGGCCGGTGCTGCTGTCGATCAGCCCAGCGAGGACCCCCGCACCCGCCGCCACCAGCGTTCCCTTCAGGTAGAAGGCGATGATCGCCCGCCACGAGGGGTGTCCCTGATAGATGGCCTTCTCGCCGGCTTGCAGGTCCACGCCGGGGACCCTACCGCCGTGCGCGGGCGGGACGCCCGTCCGTGCCCGGACGTAGCCTGGCACGGATGGCCGTCGCCAAGGTAGAGCCACTGCTGACCACCCGGAGCGTCTCCGGACCGTTCGACTATCGCCTGCCCGGCGCGATGGGGGACGTCCGGGTCGGCTCGGTACTGGTGGTCCCGTTCGGCCGCAGGCGCGTGGTGGGGGTCGTCGTCGGCCTCGCCGAACGAAGCGAGCTTCCCGACGCCCGCCTCGCCGAGCCGATCGAGGCGCTGGAGGCCGGGGTCCCGCCCGGGCTGGTCGAGCTGGGTCGGTGGGTCGGTCAGGAGTACTGCTCGACGCCCGCCCGCGGCCTCGGCCTGGTCCTGCCGCCCGGGGTCGGGACGGGAGCGGAGGCGCGGCGCGTCCGGCCGCTGGTGGAGCTCGAGGTGGAGGCGAGCGCTGAGGGGCTCGAGGCGGTGTCGGGGGGCGGCCGGCTCGGGTTGCGGCAGAAGGCCGTGCTTCGCGCACTGATCGCCGGCCCGCAGCTCGCCCGCCGCCTCGCGGCGACCGTGGGGTCCGATCGGGCCACGCTCAGGCGGCTGGAGGCCCGCGGCCTGATCACGACCCGGGAGGTGGAGCGACGACGACGGCACGACTCGCCGGGGGTGGGGGCGGTTCGCGAGGGCGTCGAGCTCACCCCCGACCAGCGCGCCGCCCTCGGGGTGGTGGTCTCGGCGATACCGGGGTCGAGCGACTCGGCCGGTGCCTCCTACCTCCTCCACGGGGTCACCGGCTCGGGCAAGACGGAGGTCTATCTGGAGTCGGCACGGGAGGCGCTGGCGCGGGGAGGGGCGCGATCGTTCTCGTCCCCGAGATAGCACTGACCCCCCAGACGATGGACCGCTTCCGGCGGCGCTTCGGCGACTCCGTGGCGCTGCTGCATTCCAAGATGCCGGCCGGCGCGCGCTACGACGAGTGGCGCCGCCTGCGCTCCGGGGAGGCCCGGATCTGCGTCGGGCCGCGCTCGGCGGTATTCGCTCCCGTCGCCGATCCGGGGCTGATCGTGATCGACGAGGAGCACGACTCCTCCTACAAGCAGGAGGGCGACCCGCGCTACGACGCCCGCGAGGTGGCTCGCCGCCGAGCCGCTGAGGCCGGAGCGGTCCTTCTCTGCGGCACCGCAACGCCGCGCCCCGAGAGCTGGCACGAGCTCGAACGCCTGGAGCTGCCCTGCCGCGTCGACGGGCGGCCGCTGCCACCGGTGGAGATCGTCGACATGCGGGGTGGGATCCGAGGGCCCCTGCATCCGCGCACGCGGGAGGCGTTCGCGGAGGTGGCGCAGCACGGTGGCAAGGCGATCCTGTTGATCAACCGGCGCGGCTGGTCGACCCACCTCACCTGCCGTTCCTGCGGCCACGCCTGGGAGTGCCCGAACTGCGACGTCTCGCTGATCCTCCATCGCGACGGGGGGCTCCGTTGTCATCACTGCGGGCACGCTGAGCCGAAGCCGGATGCTTGTCCGGAGTGCGCATCGGTGACCATCGCGCGGGTCGGCTCCGGGACACAGCGCGTCGAGGCGGAGCTCTCAGAGCTGCTCGCTCCGCTCGACGTCTTCCGGCTCGACTCCGACAGCGCGGCTGGAGGCGGGCACAGCGATGTGCTGCGGAGCTTCGAGGCCGCCGAGTCGGGTGTGCTGGTGGGTACCCAGATGGTCGCCAAGGGCCACGACTTCCCGGACGTCACCCTGAGCGTCGTGCTCGACGCCGACGGCGCTCTGCGGCTGCCGGATTTTCGCTCCGAAGAGCGCACCTTCGCCCTGATCACCCAGCTCGCCGGCCGGAGTGGGAGGGGCGAGGCCGGGGGTCGGGTCCTCGTCCAGGCGCTGGCGAGTGGCGCGCCGAGCATTCGCCATGCGGCGAAGCACGACGCAAACGGGTTCCTCGCCGAGGAGCTCGAGAGGCGCCGCGCCCTGCGCTACCCTCCCTTCTCGCATCTGATCGAGATCGGGCTGGCGGGCGAAGCCGAGGAGCGGGTCGAGTCCTCCGCGGAGGTCGTGCGGGACCTGGTCGCCGAGCGCCTCGGCGCCGACGACGACCTGCTCGGCCCCGCGCCGCTCTTCCGACTGCGCGGCCGTCACCGCCGGCGGCTGCTGATCAAATCCGAGCGCCGCGGGCAGGCGGTCGAGGCGGCGCGGGAGGCGGTCTCCGCGGCAGTCCGGGACCGAGCCCTGCGCCAGGTCTCGATCTCGGTGGACGTGGATCCACAGTAGAAGGGCGATTTCGGCGTTCCCGCGGGTCTGACTAGACTCGAATACGTGAGTGACGAAGCCACACCGACCTCCGTCGAGGAGCTCGACGGCGAGCGGCCGATCGAGGCCGACGAGCCCGACGGCCTCGACTCCGAGGCGCTCGAGCGCCGTTCGGCGGCGCTCTCGCATGTGATCAAGTTCGGCGATCCGGTGCTGCGCTCGGCCGCCTCACCAGTGACGGAGTTCGACGATCAGCTCGAGCGCGAGGCCGAGCGGATGATCGGTCTGATGCGTGACGCGATCGGCGTCGGACTGGCCGCGACCCAGCTGGGGACGCTCCGCCGGATGCTCGTCTTCCAGGTCGGCTCCGAGGCAGAGCCGACGGTCCTGGTCAACCCCGAGATCGAGTGGCGCTCCGAGGACGACCTCGCCACCGCGGAGGAGGGCTGCCTGAGCCTCCCGGGGGTGATCGTCGACGTCGAGCGCCCGCTGTACATCAGGGCACGGGGGGTGTACATAGACGGAGAGCCGATCTCGGTCGAGGCGTCCGGGCTCGAGGCCCGCGTCATCCAGCACGAGGTCGATCATCTCGACGGCGTGCTGATGCTCGACCGCGCCGAGCGCGAGCAGAAGCGCGCGGCGCTGCGCGCCCTGCGCGAGGGTGGCACCTACGCGCCGGAGCGCCCCGACGACGAGGAAGCGGCGGAATCCTCTTCGGCAGGGGAGTGAAGACCGCCTACCTCGGCACGACGGAGTTCGCCGCGACGGTTCTCCGGCGGCTCGCCGACGGCCCACATCGCCCGGCCCTGGTGGTCACTCCGCCGGACAGCCGGCGCGGACGAGGTCGCAGGCTGAGCCCGCCGCCGGCGGCGGAGGCGGCCCGCGAGCTCGACCTTCCGCTTCATCAGACGGCCAACGTCAACTCCCAGGAGTCGGTCGAGGCGATCCGCGCCGCCGGTCCTGAAGCGGTGGCGGTCTGTGCCTTTGGCCAGCTGATCAAGGAACCGCTGCTGAGCGAGTGGACGATGCTCAACGTCCATCCTTCGCTGGTGCCGCGCTGGCGCGGCGCCGCCCCGATCGAGCGGGCGCTGATGGCTGGAGACGGGAAGACGGGCGTGACGATCATGCAGGTCACCGAGGGGCTCGACTCCGGCCCGATCGCGCTCGCGGAGGATGTCGCGATCGATCCGGAGGACGACTACGCGTCGCTGGCGGCGAAGCTCGCCGATCTCAGCGGGGAGCTGCTGGTCCGTGCCCTCGACGCACTCCACGCGGGGGAGCTCCGGTTCGCAGAGCAGGACGATTCGCAGGCGACCTACGCGGAGAAGGTCTCGCCGGAGGAGCGGCATCTGGCCCCGTCAAGGCCGGCGAGGGAGCTGGAGCGGACGGTGAGGGCGCTCCGCCCGCACATCGGCACCTACCTGGAGCTCGAGGGGGGCGAGCGCCTCGGGGTGCTGGCCGCCCGGACCGCTCCGGACGGACCGGACGCCGGAACGATCGAAGCGCGTGGCCACCGCCTCGTGCTCGGCGCCTCCGATTGGGCTCTCGAGCTGGAGGTGGTCCAGCCGCCGGGAAAGAAGCCGATGAGCGCTGCCGATTTCCTCCGCGGGCACGATCCGCCGCAAAACGCTCTGTAGCGACCGGCCGCTCCCAGTCGCGACCCTGTGCCTCGATACCCTCGTCACATGGCGGAACGCACCGACAGCGGCCTGGGTGGTGAGCCGGAAGCCCGGGAGGCGACCGAGGGGGCGCTGCAACGCCCCGACTGCCCCGGCTGCGGCGAGCCCTGGCTGCGCCCCGCGCAGCTACCGGGCCGCTTCGTCTGCGTCTACTGCCTGCGCCGTTTCGAGCTGGTCTCCCAGTGCCCCAACTGCGGCGAGCACGGGACGATCAGCCGGATGAGTCGGACCGAGGACATGAAGTGCCAGAGCTGCGGCCACTCGATGCTCCGCTCGATCTGATCTGACCTTGGAAGCCGCCACCGATACCGCCCCGACGAGCCGCCGGCACCTCTTCGCGAGCAAGCGGGTCGCCCCGTCGATCCTCTCCGCCGACTTCTCGCGGCTCGGCTCGCAGATCGACGAGGTGATGGCCGCCGGCGCCCGCCTCATCCACGTCGACGTGATGGACGGTCACTTCGTCCCGCCCATCACGATCGGACCGCTGGTGGCGGCCTCGATCGCGGACCTCGTCCACGACGCCGGCGGCGCGATCGACGTCCACCTGATGATCGAGCAGCCCGATCGTCACATCGAGGAGTTCGCCAAGGCCGGGGCGGACAACATCACGTTCCACGCGGAGGCCACCCCCCACATCAACCGCACGCTGAACGCGATCCGAGAGCTCGGCTGCCTGGCCGGCCTCGCGATCAACCCCGGTACGCCGGTGGCGGCCGTGAGCGAATCCGTCAACGAAGCGGACGTCTTCCTCTGCATGACCGTCAATCCGGGCTGGGGCGGGCAACCGTTCATCGCCGACTCACCCGACAAGGTGGGCAGGCTGGGCGGTGTGGTGGGCGCCGGGACGATCGAGGTCGATGGCGGCATCGACCCGGGAACCGCGGGAGGCGTGGCGGCCGCCGGGGCGAGCCTCTTCGTCGCCGGATCGGCGGTCTTCGGGGCTGATGACCCCGCGACCGCCTACACCTCGATCGCTGAAGCCGCCGGCGCCGTCTAGGGTCCTCGGCTCGATGGAGGGCACTCCACCGAGTGACCGACACGAGCGCCTGAGCCGCTTCAGGAGCTTCGACAGCCCGGGCGCTCGCGGCGAGTTCGAGCCCTTCCTGCGGCGCCTGGCGGCGCTGGTCATCCTCGTTCTCGGGATCGTGGCCGCGGGCTCGATCGCCTACTCGCTGACCGAGGACGTCTCCGTCTGGAAGGGATTCCTGTTCACGCTGGACACGGTCGCGACGGTCGGGTCGGACCCGACGCCGCCTGACCTCGCCGGACAGATCGTCAAGGTCCTGCTGATCGTTCTGGGCGTGGGTACGCTCTTCTACGCCCTGGTGACGGTCACGGAGTTCTTCGTCGCCGGGCACCTGGGAGAGATCCTCGAGGAGCGCCGCACCCTGAAGAAGATCGAAGACCTATCCGGCCATCACCTGATCTGCGGCTTCGGACGCGTGGGCAGGCAGGTTGCACGCGACCTGCAGGCGGGCGGCGACGACTTCGTCGTCATCGACGAGCTCGATGAGAACAAGCACATCGCCGATCAGATGGCGGCGCCGTTCCTGCTCGGGCGACCCTCGGATGACCACATGCTGAGGGACGCCGGTGTGGAGCGAGCGATCTCCGTCCTCGCCTGCGTCGATTCCGACGCCGAGAACATCTTCACCTGCCTGACCGCGCGCGAGCTTCGCAACGACATCACCATCGTTGCCCGTGCCGCCGTCGAGGACTCCGAGAAGAAGTTGCTCCGCGCCGGCGCCGACCGGGTGATCTCGCCCTACAAGTCGAGCGGGGCCGAGATGGCGCGTCTCGCGCTCCAGCCTCAGGTCACCGGCGTCGTCGACGTCGCCCCCGAGTACCGGATGGAGGAGATCGACGTCACCGAGGGCTGCGAGGCGGTGGGCCGAACGGTCGGCGAGGTGCGCGGCACCACCACCGTTGCCGCGATCAGGAGCTCCGATGGCAAGGTCCAGCCGCAGCCGTCCTCGGACACGGTCCTGCGCGAGGGCGACGTCGTGGTCGCCATGGGAACCGTGGATGCGCTCAGGAAGCTCGAGTCGATGTTCGTTCGGGGCAGGGCGCGCCCAGGGGGCGCGGTCCTCGGCGACCTCGGCTAGCCGGCCTCGTCGGCCGAGGCGAGCTGGAGCTCCATCTCCTCGGCCGAGCCCGGCTCGATCGGGCGCTCCCGCCGCTCCAGCGGCTGGCGGTAGAGCCAGTAGAGCAGCGAGCAGAGAAGCGTGGCGGCTCCGAGGTAGCCGATCACGACGCGCGTCACCTCGCTGGGGACGATCGGGACCACGGTCCAGACGATGAACGCGATCGCGCAGCCGATCCAGCAGAACGAAGCCCTGCGCACCTGCCCGCGCGCGAGCGCCGCCTGGTTGAGTGTCGCGGCGGAGAGGTAGAGCCCCATCCCGATGCTGACGATCACCAGGTCCTGCCGGTGGTAGTCGTGCTTCTTGCCGAAGGCGATCTGCATCAGTTGCGGGCCGGCGATCAGCATGGCGAGCCCGACCAGCCCCGCGAAGGCCGCAATCGCGAGCAGAGTCACCCGGATCGAGGCCCGGAAGTCCTTCTCATCCCCGCGTGAGCCGAGCGTGGTCAGGTGGGGGAGAAGGCTGGTCTGCACTGCCTGGAAGAGCTGCAGGGGCGCCCGGGCGATCATCAGGATGTTGAAGACGTAGCCCGCCGCGGCCGCGCCGGCCGTCGCCTTGGTGAGCAGGACGCCGGCGTTGAGGAACGTCTGCTCCGAGAGCATGATCAGGAAGACCCCCGCCGCGAAGCGCCCGCCGCGGGCGAGCGTGAACTCATCCGTGGGGGCGTCGGCCAGGGAAGATCGGCCTTCCTCGACCGTGGCGGCCGCTTTGGCGTCCCCACCGAAGCGGCGGAGGAAGGCGAACGGCACGACGATCAGCGAGAGCGTCGGAGCCGCCACGATGCCCAGTGCCACCGCCGTCTGCCCTGAGGCGATGCCGAGGGCGACGGCGAAGGGGAAGGCTGTCCGCGCGACCGACTCGCAGATGATCTGCAGGGCGTAGATCGTCAGCCGGTGGCTCCCGGCGAGAAAGCCGCGGGCGAAGTAGCTCGCGCCGTAGGCCGTGACGGCGGCGATGCCGATCCAGTAGAGGGTCGAGTTGCCGTCCAGCAGGTGGTCCTGGATCGGAGTGCGCAGGGCCAGCGCGACGACGTCGAAGACGACCGCAACCGAGAGCTGGATTGTCGCCGCGACCCGAACCGTCCGCCGGATCGGGACGTCGTGAGCGAGGTTCTCCGAGACGGTCCGGGAGAGCAGCTGCTCGACCGGCCGCTGCAGAATCGAGACGACGATGAACACGGCCGACCAGAGAACCGTGATCTCCCCGTACTGGCTCTTGGAGAGCTCGTGCGAGGCGATCGCGAAGTAGAGGTAGGTGATCAGGCCGGTGATCCCGACCCCGATCGAGAGCAGGCTGGCGCGTCGCCCGTAGCTCCTCGCCTCGTCCGTAGCCTGCACCCGTCCCACTCTCGGCATGACGCGCAAGACTAAGGGGGCGCGAGGCCGCGCCACCTCGGAGCGGCCGCTGCGCGGCCGCGACTTGTGATTGCGGCCGTGGCGCCCCGCCGGGCGTCGGTACAATCACTGGCTGACTGACCAGTCAATCGGTCGCCCGAGGAGGCGAGATGGTCAGCATCGGTACGGAACAGGAAGCGTCCCACCTGCGCAGGGCCCTCGAGCTCGCGGAGGGCGGCCGCGGACACGTCAGCCCGAATCCGCTCGTCGGCGCCGTGATCGTCAGGAACGGGGAGGTCATCGGCGAGGGTTTTCACGCCGAGCTGGGCGGCCTGCATGCCGAGCGCGCCGCGATCGATGACTGCCGGGCCCGCGGCTCCGATCCGGCCGGTTCGGCCATCTACGTCACCCTCGAGCCCTGCGCCCACACGGGCCGCCAACCGCCCTGCACCGAGGCGATCCTGGAGGCGGGAATCTCCCGAGTCGTCTACGCGTCCGAGGACCCCACTGACAAGGCGTCCGGCCGCGGCCCCGGGATCCTCCGCGACGGCGGCACCGAGGTCGAGCTCGCCAGCGGGCCCGAGGCGGCGGCGGCCCGGCTGCTCAATCAGCCCTTCCGCAAGCGTGCCCGGACCGGGCGGCCACTTCTCACCTACAAGGCGGCGATGTCGCTCGACGGCCGCGTCGCCTCGCCGACCGGCGACTCCCGCTGGATCTCCAGCGTCGAGAGCCGCGAGCTTGTGCACCGCTGGCGCGCCGAGTGCGACGCGGTCGCGGTCGGGATCGGCACCGCGCTGGCGGATGACCCGCTGCTCACGGCCCGGCTCGGGAACGAGGCTCGTCAGCCGACCCGTGTCGTCTTCGACTCGCGGGCGCGACTGCCCCTCACCTCGGCGCTGGTCACGTCGATCGACCAGGCTCCCCTGATCGTGGTCTGTGCTCCCGAGGCGGCCTCGGCGCGGCGCGATGGCCTGGAGCGCGCCGGGGCGGAGGTCATCGTCGCCGGCGGGAGCACCGACACGGCGCGACTGGAGGCAGCGCTCGACGAGCTCGGGCGCCGCGGGATCCAGGACCTGCTGGTCGAGGGCGGCCCGACCTTCGCCGGCGCGCTCTTCGACGCCGGAGAGATCGACGAGGTGAGGCTGTTCATCGCACCGGTCTTCATCGGAGCGGCCGAGGCACGCGCGGCCCTGGAGGGCACTGGGGCCATGCGGATCGCCGACGGGGTCCGGCCCCTGGCGACCAGCTTCGAGCAGATCGGTGAGGACATGCTCGTTCGGGCGAGACTGCGGGAGTGGTGAGGAGCTGATGTTCACCGGAATCATCGGGGAGCTCGGGAGCGTCGAGGCGGTCGATGCCTCGGACGACGGGGCGCGCCTGCGGATTCGCGCCGAGCTGGCGTCCGACCTGGAGCCGGGCGACTCCGTCGCGGTGAACGGCGCCTGCCTGACCGCCACCTCCGTCGGCGACGGAGAGTTCGGCGCCGACGTCATGCACCAGACCCTCTCCCTGACCACGCTCGGTGAGCTCGAGACCTCGTCGCGCGTCAATCTCGAACTCCCGCTGCGGCCCACGGACCGGCTGGGCGGTCACGTCGTGCAGGGTCACGTCGACGGCACCGCGACGGTCGCGGGCGTCAAGGCCGACGGCTTCGCCAAACGCCTGCGGCTCGAGCTGCCGGACGAGTTGCTCCCGTACGTGGTCGAGCGGGGCTCGATCGCGATCGAGGGCGTCAGCCTGACGATCGCCGATCTCGCGGATTCGGCTCTTCAGGTCTCCCTGATCCCGGAAACGCTCGAGCGCACGACCCTGGGAGCGCTCGAGCCAGGTGACCGGGTCAACGTCGAATGCGACGTCCTCGCCCGTTACGTGCGGCGGCAGCTTTCCGGTGACGGCGGCGTGTCACCCTTAACCATCGACAAGGAGTAGTAGTCATGACGGAGCGGACCCAGGACCAGACAGTGACCGAGACGAAGAAAGACACGCCCTTCGCCACGATCGAGGAGGCGATCGAGGACATACGCCGCGGCCGAATGGTCGTCGTCTGCGACGACGAAAACCGCGAGAACGAGGGCGACCTGACGCTGGCGGCCCAGTTCGCGACACCGGAGGCGGTCAACTTCATGGCGACCCACGGCAGGGGCCTGATCTGCCTCGCGCTCACCGACGAGCGCTGCAACGAGCTCGGCCTCAACCTGATGGCGGCGAAGAACGAGGCGCCGTTCCAGACGGCCTTCACGGTCTCGGTCGAGGCTCGCGAGGGCGTCACAACGGGCATCTCCGCGGCCGACCGGGCCCGCACGATCCAGGTGGCCATCGACCCGCATTCCCAGCCCGAGGACCTGGTCCAGCCGGGCCATGTCTTCCCGCTCAAGGCCAAGGACGGCGGCGTCCTGGAGCGCACCGGCCAGACCGAGGCGGCCATCGACCTCGCCCGCCTCGCGGGCCTGATCCCGGCCGGGGTGATCTGCGAGATCATGAACGAGGACGGGACGATGGCCCGCGTCCCCGACCTGGTCTCATACTGCGCCAAGCACGAGTTGAAGATGGTCACGGTCGCCGACCTGATCGCCTACCGGCGCCGTACCGAGAAGCTCGTCGAGCGGATCGTCTCCACCAAGCTCCCCACGACGTTCGGGGAGTTCAGCGCCGTCGGCTACCGCTCCCTGATCGACGACAAGCACCATGTCGCGATGGTCAAGGGCGAGGTGGCGGGCTCCGAGGACGTGCTCGTCCGCGTCCACTCCGAGTGCCTCACCGGCGACGTCTTCCACTCGCTGCGCTGCGACTGCGGCGAGCAGCTCGAAGCTGCCCTGGCGACGATCGAGCGTGAGGGCAAGGGCGTGCTCCTCTATCTCTCGCAGGAGGGCCGCGGCATCGGCCTGCTCAACAAACTCCGCGCCTACAAGCTGCAGGAGGAGGGCCTCGACACCGTCGACGCCAATCTCAAGCTCGGGCTACCGGCGGACCTGCGCGACTACGGGATCGGGGCCCAGATCCTGGTCGACCTCGGGCTGTCGAGCATCCGGATCCTGACCAACAACCCGAAGAAGATCCTCGGCCTGGAGGGGTACGGGCTCTCGGTCACCGACCAGGTGCCGATCCAGTCGGTCCCCAATCCCCACAACGAGGCCTACCTGAGGGCGAAGCGCGACCGCATGGGCCACGCCCTTCACCACCAGGGCCTGCCGCTCGACGAGCAGCTGGTCTACGAGGAGCACCGCAAGGACGAGGAGAACCGCCGGGAGGCGCCGCCGGGGGACTATCCACCCGGTGACTGACGAGCGCTCCTATGAGCACTTCAGTGACGAGGAGCGCGACGCGCTCTCGCGCGGCGAGTTCGCGGTCTGCGTGGCGACGTTCTACGAGGACATCGCGGAGCGCCTGCTCAACGGCGCCGCCGAGGGATTCGAGCTCGGCGGCGTCAGCGAGGCCTCGGTCCATACCTACCGGGTCCCCGGCGCCTTCGAGCTGCCCCTCGCCGCCAAGCTCTGCGCGGAGTCCGGTCGCTTCGCCGGGATCGCCTGCCTGGGGGTGGTGATCCGCGGTGAGACCAGCCACTACGACCACGTCTGCAACGAGGTCGCCTCGGGCACCCTGCGCGTCCAGCTCGATACCGGCGTGCCGTGCGCCTTCGGCGTGATCACGGCGGAGAACATGGACCAGGCGCTCGCCCGGTCGGGCGGCGACAAGCGCGATCAGGGCCGCGGGGCGGCCATCGTCGCGATGCGGATGTCGCTGCTGCGCTCCGCGCTCAGCTGAACTGCGCGAGCGTCTCGTCGAGCGGGGATGGCACCCCGAAGTAGAAGCCCTGTCCGTAGCGAATGCCGATCTCCATCAGCGCGTCGAGCTCCTCCTCCGCCTCGATTCCCTCCGCGACCACGCGCACGCCGATCTCATCCGCGAACGAGACCAGCGAGCTGGCGAGGGCGTGGGCGACCTCGCTCTCACCGATCCGCTCGGTCAGTGAGATGTCGAGCTTGATCCACTCCGGCCGCAGCTTGAGGATGTTCCTGAGGCTGGCATAGCCGGCTCCGAAGTCGTCGATCGCGACCTTCCCGCCTGCCTCTCGCAGCGCGCGAAGCTTCGACGTGAAGCCGTCGTAGTCGTCGACCTGAAGATGCTCGGTCAGCTCGACCGTGACCTGGTCCGCGCAATCACCGAAGCACGAGAGGAACCGTCCCGAGAAAATCGTCGGGGGCGACGCATTGACGCTGAGGCTGACATCAGACGGGATCTGCGGAAGGGCCCGGGCGGCGATTCGCACCGCCATCAGTTCGAGTGGCACGCCAAGTCCGACGTCCCAGGCCTCCGCGAACCAGCGATCGGTATCGCGCCCGGGGTCGATCGGAAATCGCGAGAGAGCCTCGTAGGCGATTACGCGCTCGGTCTCCAGGTCGAAGATCGGCTGATAGACGAGGTCGATCTGCTCGTCGTTGAGGACGCTCTGAATGCGGTCGAGCGACTGGCGGCGTTCCTCGCTACTCAGCCTCTCGACCGCCCTTCCGTCGCCCAACGGCCGCGTCGAGCAGACCATCTCCATCACATCTCCGGATTCCTCGTCGGCGATCACGCGGGTCGTCGTCTCCACCCAGACGTACTCATTGTCCTTACGCCGCAGCCGGTACGCGACCGTGAACGGGGCTCCCTCGAGAATGCTCTGATGGGCCACGGCCACCTTGGCGGCGTCGTCTGAGTGGATGTAGTCATAGGCAGAGGTCCCGACCAGCTCATCGGGTTCGTATCCGAGCAGGTCCTGCGATGCCGCTGAGACGTACCGATAGGTCCCGTCGGGGGCGTGGGCGGTGATCATGTCCCCCAGGTAGTCCGCAATCGACCCCTGCGTCGCTTGCAACTCGGCCGCTAGGCGAGCCCGATATTGGAACGGCGTGCTTTGCCGGAAAGTCATCTCACAGTGAGGGCAGGTCGCGCCCGCATGGTCTCCCGATTGGTTGGATCGGCAGATCGAGTGCAGAACGGGCGCCCTGCTCTTGCCAGCTCCCGCACTTAGCGTATCGCTACCATCGCCCGATGGCGAAGGTCTGTCACAGCTGCGGCAAACGCCCCGCATTCGGCAACTCGCGGAGTCACTCCATGGTCGCCACCAGGCGGCGCTTCAACCCCAACCTCCAGAAGGTCCGCATCCAGGAGGAAGGGGGCGGCACGCGGCGCGTCTACGTCTGCGCGCGGTGCCTGAAGAGCAACAAGGTGACGAAGGCCGCGTAGGCTCCTGACGAAGCCGTTTTTCGGGGTCTAGGCTTCGCCTCGCTCCCCGTATGGCTGATCCCTCAATAGAGCGTTTCCGTCGCGTGGTCAACGCGGCTGCCGTCCACCTCGAGGAGCGGCGCAAGGAGGTCAATGACCTGAACGTCTTCCCGGTGGCCGACGGCGACACCGGAGACAACATGGCGCTCACCCTGCGCGCGGTCAGCGACGAGCTCGACCGCCTCGACGGCCAGATGGTCGACGAGGTCGGCCGCACCGAGCTGGTCAACGCGCTGGCGCGAGCCGCTCTGATGGGCGCGCGCGGCAACTCGGGGGTGATCCTCAGCCAGATCGTTCGCGGGGCCGCCGAGGAGCTCGCCAGCCGCCCTGGGGAGCTGGTGGACCCGATGCTGGTTTCCGCGGCGTTTGCGCGTGCCGCCGAGGCGGCATACGAATCGGTCCGCGAGCCGGCCGAGGGAACGATGCTGACCGTGTTCCGCGAGATGGCCACCTCGATGTCGCGCCACCTGGCCCACATGCAGGAGGTGCGCCTCGACTCCGACGCGAGCCCAGCCGAGCAGGACGCGCTCCTCGCCGAGCTTCTCGAGGACGCCGTTCGCGATGGGGAGGCGGCGGTCGCTCGCACTCCCGAGCAGCTGGAGGTCCTCCGGGAGTCCGGCGTGGTGGACGCCGGGGCTCACGGGCTCGTGGTGATCCTCGCCGGGGTCGTGGCAGGGCTGCGCGGGGACGTCGAGTCCTCCCCGGAAGTGCCGCATTACTCGCCGGCGACCGACACCCGCCCGCACCACGAGGACAGCCGGTTCCGCTACTGCACGAACTTTATCGTCACGGGCTCCGGCCTCGAGGGCCGCTCGTTCGTCCCGATGCTCGACGAGCTCGGCGACTCGGTCCTGGTTGTCGGCGACGAGGCGACCCTCAAGGTGCACGTCCACACCGACGAGCCGGAGGCCGCGGTGGCGCTCTTCGATCGGGCGGGTCAGGTCAGCCAGCTCGACGTGGCCGACATGCGCGAGCAGATCGCGGAGCGAACAGCGCGCCTGCAGGCAGGGCGCTGCGCGGCCGTCGCCGTCGTTGCCGGCCGCGGGATGCGGGAGCTCTACGAGGGGCTGGGCGCCTTCGTCGTCGACGGAGGAGAGACCTTCAACCCGTCGATCTACGACCTGCTCGCCGCGATCCACGAGGTGCCGTCCGAGGGGGTCCTGGTCTTTCCCAACAACCCGAACGTGGTGATGGCGGCCGAGCGCGCCGCGGAGCTCTCGGACAAGGAGGCACGGGTGGTCCCCTGCACCTCCCAGCAGGCCGGGGTCGTCGCGCTCGTTGAGCTCGACCCGACCGCGTCGATCGAAGCCAACGCCGAGCGGATGACCGATGCCCTCGCGGGCATCCGCGCCGGGTCGGTGGCGCCAGCTGCGCGAGACGACGCCAAGGGACGATTCGTGAAGGGCGACGCCGTCGGCTTCGTCGGGGACGAGATCGTCGCCTGGGGCGGCGCGGGCTCGACTTTGACCGAGACGATGGCCCGTCTCGCCGTGGGGGTGGAGATTCTCACCGTTGTGAGCGGCGAGGGCGCGCCGATCGGGCTGGACGACCTCGAGGGCCACGCGCCGGAGGGCGTCGAGGTGGAGCTGCACGAGGGTGGACAGCCGCACTACTGGTGGCTGCTGGCGGCGCAGTGACGTGAACGACGGGCTCCCCGTCCTCTGGCAGTACAGCTTCTCCAACTACAACGAGAAGGCGCGCTGGGCGCTCGATTTCAAGGACCTGCCGCACCAACGGCGCTCGCTGATGCCGGGCGGCCCGCGGGCGATGATCTTCTCCCGGGGTGACGGGACCCTGCCCGTGCTGGATCTGGACGGCCGCAGGATCGTCGATTCCACCAGCATCATCGCCGCGCTCGAGCAAGCTCGCCCCGATCCGCCGCTCTATCCCTCGGATTCGGAGGAGCGCCGCCGCGCCCTGGAGATCGAGGACTTCTTCGACGAGCACGCCGGACACGACATGAGGCGAGTCGGTTTCTGGGAGGCCCGCCAGAACCTGGGCTACGCAGTCGCCTTCATGACGACCGACCAGCCCAAAGCCAGGCGGACGGCTGGACGGGCTGGGCTGCGAGCCGCTTTTCCAGGCGTCTGGCGCTACATGAGCGCCCGCTACGGGTTCGACAAGGCTTCGGTGAACCGCAGCAGGGAGACGCTGGTCGCCGCGCTCGACCGGATCGAGTCCGAGCGCGCCGGATCCGCCTATCTCGTCGGGGATCGGTTCTCGGTCGCCGATCTCACCGCCGCCGCGCTGCTCTACCCGCTCGTCTGGCCGGCCGAGTTTCAGTACGAGTTGCCGGACCCGCCGCGCTGGGAGTTCCTGAAGCCGTACCGCGAGCATCCGGCGCTCGGCTGGATCTCGGAAACCTGGCGCCGGCACCGCGGATCCTCCGCCGCGGCCTAGGCGGATTACCAGCCCTCGGACCCCGGCTCGCCCTTGAAGGGCCCCTCGATCTCCTCGGTGATCCAGCCGCCGTAGAAGGCGCCCGGCTGGGGCGTGACCGGCTCCTCGTCCAGGTAGGCGGCATCGACGCGCCGTGGATAGAAGGCCAGGTGGCCCTCCAGCTGCTCGAAGCCCGGCTTCGGCTCCGGGTAGAACCAGGCGACCCGTTGCGCCCGCTTACCGCCGGCCTCCGCGTGAACGTACGATGCGATCCCCTTCCATTCGCAAGTGGTGTGAACGTCCTCGGCATCGACCAGGAGATCGGTGCGTACGTCCTCGCGGGGGACATAGATCGTCGGCGGACTGGCGGTTTCGAGCACACGGAGGGCGCGATCGCTCTCGGCGATGGTCTCGTCGCCGAGCACGATCCGGACGTGGCGGTTGAGCGGCTCCACCCGCGGCGGCCGGGGATAGTCCCAGACGGATTCTCTAGGTCTCTGCGACTTCATGTTTCGCCGTCCACGGGGAGCATCCAACTTTACGCCTAGCCTCTGGTCCCCTATGGAAGCGGCGCTCGAACACGGTCCGAAAGCGGCAGCTGCCTATGTCCCGCGCGCCCTGGCGAGCGGCGATGCCCTGGAACGCGATCGCCTGCTGCAGGCGCCCCTGAAGAGCGCGCCACGGCCCTCGATCCTCGACGCGCCTGTCACCAAGCTGCGCGGCGCCGGTCCGAAGCTGGCGGCCGCGGCGGCCGAACTGGGGATCGCGAGCCTCGGCGATCTCCTGCGCCACATCCCGCACAGCTATCGCGACAGGGCCGAGCCGGTCGGCATCGGGGAGCTGAAGCTCGGGGAGGAGGCGACCGTCGAGGTCGAGGTGAGCGGTGCGAAGCTTCGGCCGACGCGACGCCGGCGTCTCACCATCCTCGAGGCGGAGGTCTCGGATGCAACCGGCAAGGTGAAGGCCATCTGGTTCAACCGGGCCTGGCTGGCGGATCGCCTTGCCCCCGGCACGCGGCTGCTGTTGCGCGGCAAGCTCGAGAAGCGCGGGTTCAACGTCGCCGAGCATGAGTTCCTCGAGCCGTCGAACGACTCGGCCGGCCTGCACACCACGGGCATCGTCCCGGTGCACCCGGCCAGCGAGCGCCTGCGCCCGCAGCGCATCCGCGAGTGGGTCTGGCAGACGATGCCGATTGCCCCTCATGCCGTCGAGGCGATCCCAGGTCGCCTGCGCCGGGAGCTGCGCATGGCGGGTGCCGCGGATTGCCTGACCGCTGCGCATTTTCCCGCGGACGAGCACGCGGCCGAGTCCGCCCGGGAGCGGCTCGCCTTCGAGGAGCTCTTTCTCTACCAGGCGGCCCTGGTCTCGCGCCGCGGCCGGCGCATCTCTCGGAGCAAGGGGATTTCGCTGCCCGCGGCCGGCGACCAGGTCCTGGGCTGGCTGGACGCGCTGCCCTTCGAGCTGACCGGCGACCAGCGCCACGCGATCGACGAGATCGACGGCGATCTGGTCCGGGACCAGCCGATGCAGCGGCTGCTCATGGGGGAGGTCGGCTCGGGCAAGACGGTCCTGTGCCTGTACGCCACGCTGCGCGCGATCGAGGCCGGTCATCAGGCCGCGCTGATGGCCCCGACGGAGACCCTCGCGGAGCAGCACTTCCGCACCCTGGAGACACTGCTCGCCGCGGAACCCGCCCCGGCGACCCTGCTCACCTCCGCCACTCCGCCCGCCCGGCGGCGCGAGCTGCTCGATTCCCTGGCCGCGGGAGAGCCCCAGCTGGTGGTCGGGACGCACGCTCTGATCCAGGAGTCCGTCGGGTTCTCCTCGCTCGCGGTGGCCGTGGTCGACGAGCAGCACCGCTTCGGGGTTCGTCAGCGCGCGGCGCTCGACGCCAAGGGGCCTGGCAAGCGACTGCCACACGTCCTCCACATGACGGCCACCCCGATCCCGCGAACGCTGTCGCTGACGGCCTACGGCGATCTCGACACCACCGCGCTGCGCGAGCTCCCCAGCGGCCGGCAGCCGATCCGAACCCGCGTGGTCACCGAGGAGCGTCGGCCCGAGGCCTACGAGTTCATCCGGGAGCGGCTTCGGGAGGGTCGCCAAGCCTACGTCGTCTGCCCGCTGGTCAGCGATTCTGAGGCGATCGAGGCCAAGGCCGCAGAGGCCGAGGCCAAGCGACTCGCCGCGACCGAGCTGCGCGACTTCAAGGTCGCCCTGCTCCACGGCCAGATGTCCTCCGAGCAGAAGGGGCGCGCCATGGACGCCTTCTCCTTGGGCGAGGCCGACGTTCTGGTGGCCACCACGGTGATCGAGATCGGCATCGACGTCGCGAACGCCACTGTGATGCTGGTCGAGGGCGCGGAGCGCTTCGGGCTCTCCCAGCTCCATCAGCTGCGCGGCCGCGTCGGCCGCGGCAGCCACGAGTCATTCTGCATCCTCTTCGGGGACCCGGAGTCCGACGCCGCAAAGGCGAGGCTGGAGGCGATCGCGGGCGAGGGCGACGGGTTCGCGCTCGCCGAGGTCGACCTCTCGATCAGGGGAGAGGGTGAGATCCTCGGGACTCGGCAGCACGGGCTGCCGCGGTTCCGCGCCGCATCCCTGCCCGAGGACACCGCGCTCCTGCTCGAGGCGCGCCGGAGGGTGTTGGAACTGCGCGACCGCTTCGGCTCCCTGGAGGCGCCTGGGGTCGGCCCGTTGATGGACGAAGCGAGGCGGCGCTTCGGAGACGAGCGGGTCGAGCAACTCGCGGCCTGAGATGCCCGAGCTGCGAATTACGGGGGGCGAGCTCGGCGGCCGCCGCATCCATACGCCGAAGGGGACGAAGCTGCGGCCCACCACCGAACGGGTCAGGGAGGCGGTCTTCTCGATCCTGGGTGACGTCTCGGGCGCCCGCGTCCTCGACCTCTTCTGTGGCACGGGCGCCCTGGCGATCGAGGCGCTTTCACGGGGCGCCGCGGAGGCGACCCTGGTGGACACCCACCCGGCGACGGCCCGGCGCAACCTGGAGGCCCTCGAGCTCACCGAGCGCGCCACGGCGATCCGTGCCGACGCAGCTCGCTATCTACGCCGTGCCGGGGAGGGGTCCTACGATCTGGTGCTCTGCGACCCGCCCTATAGACTCGCCGACCGCCTTGCAGCCGATTTCGACCCGCTCATACGACGCACCCTCGCCGCAGGAGGCAGGGCAATGATCGAGTCCTCGCCCGAGCGCTCGCTGGATTTGGACCTGCCGCTGCTCACGGAGCGCACCTACGGGGACACGCAGATCCGCATCTATGGGGATGAGCGATGAGCCCCGACGGCAGAACCGCGGTCTGCCCGGGCAGCTACGACCCGGTGACCAACGGGCACCTCGACATCATCACTCGCACCTCGAACGTGTTCGAGCGGGTGATCGTCGGCGTGGTCAACAACCCGGTTCGCAAGCAGACCCCGCTGTTCACCGCCGAGGAACGAAAGGCGTTCATCGATGACGCCACGGTCGATCTCAAGAACGTCGAGGTCAAGGTCATGTCGAACCTGCTGGTCGAGTTCGCACGCGAGAATGGTGCAAGCGCGATCATCAAGGGACTGCGGGCGATCTCCGACTTCGAGTACGAGTTCGAGATGAATCAGCTCAACCGAAAGCTCGCCTCCGAGATCGAGTCGATGTACATCTTCGCCTCCGCCAACTACAGCTTTCTCTCCTCGACCGGGGTGAAGGAGATCGCGACGTTCGGCGGTGACATCGGCGATCTGGTCCCCGCGCCGGTTGCAAAAGCGCTTGCGGAACGGCTGGCACGCTGATCCGTCCCGTGCGTGGGGGGTGGGCACGAGCTTGCAAGACGGCGCAAAAAGGCAACCCGGGGCCGGTCGAAAGGCCCGATGCGTAAGCTTTAGCGACCGCAGATGGACGTTCTAGTACTCATCGACAAGCTCGACGACCTGGTCCACAACGCGCGGCCCGTGCCGCTCACGGATCAGGTGCGCGTCGACCGCGAGGAGATCTACGACCTCCTCGATCAGATGCGCGCCACGATCCCCGAGGAGATCAAGCAGGCCCGCTGGATCGTCAAGGAGCGCCAGGAGATGCTCGCCGAGGCGAAGCGCGAGGCCGAGCGGATCGTCAAGGAGGCCCGCGAGCAGCAGGCCCGCCTCGTCGCGAACGAGGAGATCACCCGCCAGGCGGAGCGCGCCGCGGAGGAGATCGTCGAGGAGGCCCGGGAGCGCGAGCGGGAGATCCGCCTCGGCGCCGAGGACTACGCGGACGACATCCTCTCGACCCTCGAGGTCAACCTGCAGAAGTTCCTGCAGGCCGTGCAGCGCGGCCGCGACCGGCTCCAGGGCCGCGAGCGCGAGCCGTCCGAGATCGGCTAGCGCGGTTCCGCGTCACTAGGCTCCCTCCCAGTCGAGGAGAGGAGCTGCCATGCCCGAACGCTGGTTCAGCGATGAGGAGCTGGACGAGATGACCCGGCCGACCATGGACGTCGCGATCGAGGCGATCGACAGCGGCGATCAGAAGGCGGCGAAGGACCTCTGTGAGCGGGAGAAGCACGAGTCCCAGTTCATGCACGACATGCTGGTCGACGGCATGGCCGGCCTGATCTCGTTCGTCAAGGAGAAGCTCGGCGACGAGGGTGTCCGCGAGGCCTGGGAGTGGAGTCTTGAGCGAAGCTGGAAGCAGAGCGTGGAGAAGATCGACGCCGCCGACCGGAAGTCGATCGCCCAGGCTCTGGCGGCGACCTGGCGCGGCCACTCGACGGGCGGGGTCGGTCCAAACCCCGGCGGCTTCGAGATCTCCGAGGACGACGAGAAGCTCACCTTCACGATGAACCCGTGCGGCTCTGGCCAGCGGTTATGGCGCAACGGCCGCTACGGGCCCGAAGGCTGGGGTGTCACCGAGGAGGCGCACGACTGGAGCTACGGGCGAAAGGGCTTCCCCCTCTACTGCACCCACTGCGCCTTCATGAACGAGCTGGGGCCGATCAATTGGATCGGCTACCCGGTCTACCCCTCCGAGCCACCGGAGGACTTCGACCGCGACCCGTGCGTCTGGTACTGGTACAAGGACCCGGCCGACATCCCTGAGCGGCATTGGGAGCGCTACGGGCTGGAGCGAAGCTCGGGTTGAGCGGGCCGGCGGATTCCGTCGAGGAGGCGATCACCGGCCCTCCGGCGGAGGGGGTCCGTGCATTGCTCGCCGAGTCGCTCGGAGAGGACCCGGGCGAGGTCGAGCTGACGCCGATCCCCGGCGGCGCCTCGCGGGAGACCTGGCTCGTGAGTGGGGAGGGCGGACCGTGGGTACTTCGGCGCGACCCGGAGGGATCCGTCTCCCTGGTGCCGATCCGCGACGAGTTCGTTCTGGTCGCCCGCGCCCGGGACGCCGGCGTGCCCGTCCCCGAGCCCCTCGCCCTCGAGCGCGCCGGTGGCAGGCTGGCCACCGACGGGATCTTGATGTCCTTCGTGGAGGGCACCTCGGTGGCGCCCCGCATCCTCCGCACGGCGGAGTTCGAGACGGCTCGCTCCCGCCTGACGGCTCAGCTCGGCGAGGCATTGGCGCGGATCCATTCGGTCGACCCGTCGGACCTGTCCGGCCTGCTCCCGGAGCCGGGGAATGACCCGGCCGTCGACCAGATCGCCGAGTGGGAGCGCCAGCTCGATGAGATCGGCGAGCCGCTGCCGGCGGTGGAGCTCGGGATCCGATGGCTGCGGGCGAACGCCCCCGAACCCGCGGAGCCCCGGCTCGTGCACGGCGACTTCCGTCTGGGCAACTTCATCGTGGACGAGGACGGCCTGGGGGCGGTGATCGACTGGGAGCTCGCCCACCTGGGCGATGCGGCCGAGGACATCGGCTGGCTGTGCATCCGCTCCTGGCGGTTCGGCAACGACGACAACGCTGTCGCCGGCGTCGGCGGTCTCGACGAGTTCATCGCCGCGTACGAGGCAGCGGACGGCTCACCGGTCGATCGCGCCCGAGTCCGCTACTGGGAGGCCTTCGGCAACGTCAAGTGGGCGGTGATCTGCGCCCGCCAAGCCCACGATCACCTGACCGGTGTGCGCCGCAGTCACGAGCTCGCCTCGCTTGGCCGCCGCATCTGTGAGCCCGAGTGGGACATGCTCGAATTGATTTCGGCGACCCCCGGACGGGAAGCTGAGGAGGTTGCCTGACGTGGGGCAGGACCGGCCGACAGCGCCGGAGCTCCTTGACGCCGTCGCCGAGTACCTGTTCGGCGAGCTGCGGCCCGAGGTGCCGCGCGAGCAGCGCTTCAAGGTGCTGGTGGCGGCGAACGTCTGCGCTGTGGTCGCGCGCGAGATCCGGGCTGGGGATCAGCCGGACGAGGCCGATCTGGCGCTCTTCAGCGAGCTACTCGGCGAGAAGGCGAGCGATGCGAACGCCGCAGCCGCGGAGCTCTCACGCCGGCTCAGGGCGGGGGAGCTGGATGACCGCATCGAGGAGCTCGCTCCGCGGCTCGAGGAGCACGTTCGCCGGAAGCTGAGCATCGCCCGGCCCGGGTATGCCGACGGCTAGTCGCGTCGCTCGGAGCCGAGGGTGAAGGTGTTGAGTCCGGCGCCGCCGTCGACTGCGATCTCCTGCCCGGTCACCTGGGCGGCCTCTTCCGAGCAGAGGTAGGCGACGGTCGCCGCGATCTCGGCCGGCTCGACCATGCGCCCGGAGGGGAGCATCGGCTTCAGTCGCTCGAGGATCTCCTCGGGCATTGCCCGGACCGTCTCGGTCGCCACCATCCCGGGAAGTACGGCGTTGGCGGTGATTCCGTGGTGGGCATTCTCGGCGGCGAGCGTCTTCACCATGCCGAGCAGGCCGGCCTTGGAGGACGAGTAGGCGACCTGGCCCCGAAGCCCGGCCTTGGCGGCGCCCGAGGAGATCGCGACGATTCGTCCCCAGCCGCGCTCCCGCATGCCGGGGAGACATGCCTGGACCGTGCGGAAGGCCCCGGTCAGGTTCACGTCGATGTCCCTGGCCCACTGCTCGGGAGTCATTCTGTGCGCGGGGGCGAGCGTGTCGGTGATCGCGGCGTTGGGCACGCAGACGTCGATCTCGCCGAGGTCCTGCAGCTCGTCCTTCGCCACATCGACCTGGAGGTCGCAGCCCTCGTCCCGGTCGAGGGTGGTCACCTCCATCCCCTGGGCGCGAAGCCGCTCGGCGATCGCGGCGCCGATCCCGCGCGCCGCGCCGGTGACCAGAGCTCGCCGATGCTCTGCGGGGGCGCTCATCACAGCTCGGTCTCGTGGGTCCCCGCGCGGCCCGCGTCCGTCTTCTCATAGAAGCGGCCGAGCAGCTGGGAGGTCTCCTCCGGATCGGCGCAGCTGTAGGCGTTCCACGCCTCGTTGCGGAGCTGTTCGTCGAGCGTCTTGCCGACCGTGTCGAGGATCGTCTGCTTGGCGGAGCGCACGGCGCGCTGTGAGTTGCGCAGGATCTGGCGAGCGACCGTCTCCGCCTCCTCCATAAGTCGCCCGTGAGGCACAACCCTGGAGACCAGGTTGCACTGCAGGGCGCGCTGGGCGTCGATCGGCTCGGCGGTGAGCAGCATCTCGAGCGCGATCCCGGTACCGCAGGTGTTGACCAGGCGCACGATGCCGCCGTCGCCGTGGTGGAAGCCCCGCCGCGCCTCGAAGGAGCCGAACATTGCGCGCTCCGACGCGATCCGGATGTCGCAGGCGAGCGCCGTCTCCAGGCCGCCCGCCAGGGCCCAGCCGTTGATCGCCCCGATGATCGGCTTGTAGATCCGATGCTGGCCGCGGGTGAAGCCGTTCAGGCCGAGCTCCGCGATCGCACGGATGTCGGTCATGTCACCGTCGGCGATGATCGGCGGGATGTACTCCTTCAGGTCGGCTCCGGCGCAGAACGCGTCGCCGGCGCCAGTCAGGATGGCGACGTCCAGGGAGTCGTCGTCGGCGAAGTCCGCCCAGGCAGCGATCATCGCCCGGTGAACCTCGGGGCTGATCGCGTTGCGGGCCTCGGGGCGGTTGATCGTCACGTAGGCGATCCGGCCGCGCTTCTCGTAGAGCACCACACCCTGATCGGCAGACGGTGGCGGTCCGGGGCGTTCGGGGTTGTGGTGGGCCATCTCGTCTCCTTTGCGGATGGTGAGGCAGGGGCGGTGGGGTGGGCAGGATCGCAGGCTCATCCGTGAGACTGCTCACGCGCGCACGAGTGATCAGTTGACTTGTCACGCCTCCCCGTCATAGGTTCGTCCTGAGGGGGCGTTTTCGAGGAATGGAGAGCCGTGTCTCGACGAATTCGCTGCAAGCTCAGCTTCGCCAACGTGATGTCGGTGATCGCCGTCTTCATTGCGATCGGCGGCAGCGCCTACGCGGGGACGAAGCTCAATGGAAAGAAGTTGAAGAACAACTCCGTCGGGGCCAAGAAGCTTCATTGCCCGACCGCCGCGCCGAACCGCACCGGGGACATCTGCTTCGGCTCAGCCCAAGCAGCCAAGGGATGGATCAGCGCGGCTCAGGACGGCTGCGCCCCGCAGAACCTGCGCCTGCCGACCGACGGGGAGGGCCTGTTGGTCATCAAGGCTGCCGGTGGTGAGACCTGGACGGACGACATCATCACACCCAACGTCTCGGGCGAGGCGGGCCGTGTTGAGGGCGGAGTTGTGTTCTCCACGCCGCTGGCACAGGCACACAGCTACCGCTGCGTTGCGATAGCCGGCTGACGAACGAATCGAGCGTGGTGCGCGGACGCCCGCAAGGTCGTCCGCGCGCCGCGTCAGTTCGCCTCGGGTGCCGCTTGACACGCACTTCGGGAGCGACTTAGGGTCGGGCCACCAGGGATCCGTCCAACGAAAGGGGAAAACATGCTGTCTCGACTGCGAAAGGGGTTGACGTTCTCCAACGTCGTCGCCGTTCTCGCCCTGTTCGTCGCGCTCGGAGGGGCCGCGTACGCGGGCACGAAGATCAACGGGAAGTCGATCAAGAACAACTCGATCCCGGCCAAGAAGCTGAAGGCGGCCGTGCTCAAAGGCCTCGACAAGTGCCCGAGCGGAGCGACCAATTACACCCAGGGCATCTGCTACAGCGCGCTCAACGGCGGTGCAGACTGGGACATCGCTGCCCGCGATTGCGCCACCAAGGGGCTCCGTCTGCCGGATCTCGGCGAGGGCCTCCTGGTGACCAACAAGACCACATTGCCCTATGTGTGGACCACCGACGTCTCGGACACCGGTCCGCCCAGCACCAGGGTGATCGTGCGCACCGATGACGCCGGCTTCACCCGCATCGCGACCAGCCCGAAGGCCGGTCCTGTCGGTTATGTCTGCGTCCTGAACGCGACGAACCCGCCCTCGTAGATCAGGCGTAGGTAGCGCGGACGACCGCGAGGTCGTCCGCGCGCCACGTCACCTCGCCGTCACACCACTCGGCGAGCTCCTCGGCGGTGTCCGGGAAGTCGAAGCCGGGCTCGATCGGCGTCACCTGCTCCTCGGCCTTGACCACGTCGCCGATCACCAGCGCACGCGACTGCTCCCGGACTCGGCGAAAGAGCGTCCGCTTGGCGTCGTCCTTGAGGTGGTGCACCGAGAGCACGGAGATCACCAGGTCCCAGGGACCGTCGGGCAGCGGATCCTCCATGCGGGCGAGCTGGACGTCGTCGTACTCCTCGCGAAGCCGGTAGACCATGTCAGGACTGGAATCGAGCCCGATCACCCACGCATCCGGGTAGCGCTCGAGCAGGACGCGCGTCGTCTCGCCGGTGCCCATCCCGAGCTCCAGGACCCGACCCGGGGCGAACGGGATCGCGTCCACCGCCGCCCGCTGGAGCTCGTCGTAGCGCGGGACCTCCCCCCGGATCTCCTCCAGGTAGGTCTCCGGGTTCCAGTGAAATTGAGCGCTCAAGGTGTCTCGCTACCCTCGGGGCGAGTGTATGGGGAAGCCGGAAAAGTCGATCTGGAGCGCCTGGCGCTGTCCTCGGGTCAGGCCCGTTCGCTCGACCTGAGGGTGGAGCTCGATCCGATCGAGCTCGGCGGCCAGGCCTACTCGGCTGCGGGAGACGGGCCGGAGGTTCGCCTCGACGTCTCCCGGACTAGCACCGGCTACGCGCTGCGGCTTCGGTTCGCAACCGAGCTCGACGGCCCCTGCGTGCGCTGCCTGGAGCCGGCCGCGAACGAGGTCGCGATCGATGCCCGCGAGGTCGATCAGCGGGCGGCCAATGACGAGGACCTGCGCAGCCCGTACGTCTCCGACGGAAACCTCGACGTCGGGCGCTGGGCGAACGATGCGCTCGTCCTGGCCGTCCCCTGGCAGCCGCTTTGCCGATCCGACTGCGCAGGGCTCTGCCCGGTCTGCGGCGAGCCACTCAACGACGCCGATGCCGAAGCGCACCGCCACGAGACCGGCGGCGATCCGCGGATGGCGAAGCTCAGGGACCTGAAGCTCGAGTAGGTACTATCCCGCGGCCATGGCGGTCCCCAAGAAGAGACAGTCGAGAACGCGGCGCGACAAGCGGCGCGCGCAGCACAAGGTCTCGGCCCCGAGGCTGAACGAGTGCCCGCGGTGCCACAGCCCGCGCCTGCCCCATCGCGTCTGTCCGACCTGCGGCACGTACGCGGGTCGCGAGGTGATCCGCCACGAGGTCTCCGAGCCCACGCCGCAGCCCGAGCAGCCCTCACCGCAGGACTGAGGTGCCCTCCCCCGTCGCCCTCGATGGCTACGGGACCGACGCCGGTCCCGAGCTCGTGGCGGAGGGAGCCCGGCTCGCCGCCGCCGACGGAATTCCGGTCCGGATCTTCGGGCCCAGCTCAGTCTCCACCGCCGCCGGAGTCGAGCTCGAGCCGACCGCGGAGTGGATCGGCAACGAGGCCGAGCCCGTTGCCGCCGTTCGCTCGACTCCCGAGGCCTCGGTCGTCCGCGCCGCGCTGCCGTTGCCGCGGGGGAGTGCAGCTCGCTGGTAAGCGCCGGGTCAACCGGTGCGACCATGACCGCCGCTCTGTTCGCGTTGAAGCGCGCTCAGGGCGTCCACAGGCCGGCGCTCGCCGTCCAGATCCCGGTTCCCAGCGAGGGTGGACCGCCCCTCCTCTTCCTCGACTGCGGCGCCAACACGGACGTGCGCGCTCAGCATCTGATCCAGTTCGCGTTCCTGGGCTCGGCCTTCTCGGCGGCGGTCCTGGGGGTGCAGAGCCCCCGCGTGGCCCTGCTGTCGGTCGGCGAGGAGCAGAAGAAGGGCCGCGCCGACGTCGTCCAGGCCCACGAGGCGCTGACTGGGGCGGAGGGCATCCGCTTCATCGGCAACCTCGAGGGGAGGGACCTGCTGGCGGGCGAGGCCGACGTGGTGGTCACCGACGGATTCACCGGGAACGTCACACTGAAGACGATCGAGGGCACCGCCAGGGCGGTCGCCGACGCGGTCCGTGCCGCGGCCCGGTCGGGCCCGCTGGCCTCGGCGGGAGGGCTCCTGCTCCGTCCCGCGCTCGGCGGCCTTCGCGCCAGCATGGATCCCAATTCCGTCGGAGGGGCGATCCTGCTGGGCCTGCGGGGTGTGGCCGTGGTGGCGCACGGCAGCTCGACCTCCGAGGGGATCGCGAACGCGGTCAGGCTCGCCGACCGCGCCGTGCGCGAGCGTGCCGTGGAGCGCACCGGCGAGCTGTTGGCGGCCTCCGGTGCCACGCGCGACGCTCTGCGCGAAGAGGCCTCCGGGGCCGCGGAGCGTTAGGCCATACTTCTGTCGATGGAACGTGAAGAGGTAATGACGCTGGTCCGCGACCACCTCAGCACCGAGCTGGAGGTGGCGCCGGAGCGGATCCAGCCGGAGACCAGGTTCCGCGAGGATCTCGACGCCGATTCGCTCGATCTCTACGAGCTCGTCATGGAGCTGGAGGATCGCTACGGGATCCGGGTGAGCGAGGAGGAGGCGGCCGGGATCGAGACGGTCGGCGACGCCGTCGACTTCGTCTGCGCGCGCGTGCCGGCGACGGGTTAGGGGGAGGCGGGAGCTGAGCAGATGACACCCGGCACCGCCCAGCTGGCGGAGCTGTTCGCGGACACCCCCGAAGAGCTGCGTCGGCAGGCACTCTCACACTCGTCCTGGGTCGAGGCGCGAACCGAGTCCTACGGCAGGCTCGCATTCCTAGGCGACAGCGTCCTCGGCCTCTCCGTGGCGAGCCTCCTCCATCAGGACCATCCGGATGCCGACATCGGGGAGCTCACCAAGATCCTCAACCAGGCGGTCAGCGGCCGGGCCTGCGCCGAGGTCGGCCGGCAGCTCGGGCTGCCGAAGATGCTCTCGGATCGGGCCCCGGCCGACGGCGATGGGCTGCCGGTCGAAACCCTGCTGGCGTCTGAGCGGACCCTGGCATCGGTGTGCGAGGCCGTGATCGGCGCCTGCTACCTGGCGCACGGATTTGAGCGAACCGAGGGCGCGATCGTGGACGCGTTCGCTGACGAGATCGATCAGGCGACGCGCGAGCGGCTCGACTTCAAGTCGGAGCTGCAGGAGCGCCTCGCCCGGGACGGAGAGACCGTCAACTATGAGGTCGCCAACGAGCTTGGGCCGCCGCACGACCGCCGCTTCGAGATCCGGGCCACGGTGGGGGGCGACGAGCTCGGTGTGGGTTCCGGCCGGAGCAAGAAGGAGGCCGAGCAGGCGGCGGCCCGGCGAGCCCTGGAGAAGCTGCGGGCCTAGCCACCGGCGAAGTCGTCCGGGCGAGGCGCCAGCATCCGGCTTCCTGGCACCCTTGCGAGAGCCATGTACCTGAAGGCCATCAACCTGAAGGGCTTCAAGTCCTTCCCTGACCGCACCCGGCTGACCTTCTCGCCGGGCGTCAGCGTGATCGTCGGGCCGAACGGCTCGGGCAAGTCCAACATCACCGACGCGGTGCTCTGGGCGATGGGCGAGCAGAGCCCCTCTGCGATTCGCGGCCAGCAGATGCGGGACGTGATCTTCGCCGGCGGCAACGGCCAGTCGGCGCGGCGCTTCGCGGAGGTCGAGGTGGTGATCGACAACTCCGAGGGTCGCGCGGCGAGCGAATTCTCGGAGATCTCGATCTCCCGCCGGATCGAGCGCAACGGCGACGGGGAGTACAGGCTGAACGGCGCGCGCTGCCGCCTCGTCGACGTCGTCGAGGCGCTCTCTGACACGAACATGGGCCGCGAGGCCCACTCGGTGATCAGCCAGGGCAAGGTCGAGCAGATCGTCAGCTCCAAGCCCAGGGACAGGCGGCTGCTGATCGAGGAGGCCGCGGGGCTCGGCAAGCACCGCAAGCGCCGCCATAGCGCCCAGCTCAAGCTCGACCGCACCCGCGACAACCTCGAGCGTGCGCGGGATGTCGAACGTGAGGCACGCTCTCACCTCCGCCCGCTGAAGCGCCAAGCGGAGGCGGCCGAGCGCACCGCGAAACTGTTGCGGGGGTCGAACGAGCTGCGGGCGCAGATCGTCGCCGACGACCTCCGCGCCCAGCAGGAGCAGCTGACGGCCGCCGAGGCGAAGCTCGCCGAGGTCCGCGCCACCCGCGACTCGGTGGAGAAGCGCTTCGAGGAAGTGCGGGCGCGGCGGACGGCGATCGAGGAGCGGCTCGCGGCCGGGGAGGAGGGACGTCGCCGCCACGGAGAGCAGCTCGCCGAAGCGCGCGCGGCCACTGAGCGCGTCCGGGCCCGGGCGGAGTCCCTCGATTTCGCCGAGCGGGACCTGCGTGGCGCCCTCGGAGAGCGCCAGCTGCGGCTCGATGCGCTCGATGAGGAACCCGAGGAGACTGCCGCCGCCGCTCGGATCGCCGAGCTCGAGGCCGAGCTCGAGCAGCTGGGCGGGGACGCGTCCGAGGAGGGCGAGCGCCTGCAGCGCGAGGCTGAGGAGGCAGAGCAGGGCCGGACGGCGGCGAAGGCGGCCCTCGAGCCGCTGGAGCGTGCCGAGGAGGAGATCGGAACCGCACTGCGGCAGGCCACGCAGATGCACGAGAGGGCGCGCGGCGAGGCGCAGAAAGCGTCCGAGCGCCGGGCCGCCCTGGCCGGTGAGCTGGCCGCGGTCGAGGCCAAGCTGGCTTCGGCGGCCGTGGAGGGCGAGCACGAGGCGCTCGCCGGAATGCTGGAGACGGGATCGGGGCTCGAACGCGCCGTCTCGGTGGTGCTCGGCGAGCGGCTGCGTGCCTCGATCGTCGGCTCCGTCGCCGAGGGCCGCGAGCGGCTGGCGGGCGCCGACGGCGCCGCTCGGGCCCTCCTGAGGGATGGAACGGAGCAGCCGGCGAGCTCGTCACCCAAAGACGGAGCCCGCCGCCTGCTCGACCTGATCGAGGCCCGGGCCGACGCTGCCCCGATCACCGAGCGCCTGCTCTCCGACGCGTGGCTGGTTGACGAGCTCGAGGGGATCGCCGAGGGCTTCACGGGCATCGCCGTCACCGTCGACGGCGAGTGCCTCGACGCGGGGGTCGGCGAGATCCGGCGCCTCCCGCGGGAGGGCACCGACCCGGCCCTGGCGGCTCGCTCCGAGCGCGAGGAGCTCGCCTCTCGGCTGGCTCAGCGTGAGCAGACCGAGGAGCGCGGCAGAAACGACCTGCAGCGAGCCGAGGCGGCGCTGGCGGAGGCCCGCGGCCGCGAGGAGGAGTCCCAGCGCGAGCTGCGGGACGCCCGGCGCCTGCTCGATCAGGCGGCCGAGGAGGCCAGCCGCACGAGCTGGCTCGCGGAGCGTCACGCAGAGCGCGACGGCGAGGGCTCGGGGACCGCGATCCAGCGAGCCAAGCTGGAGGCCGAGCTGGCGGCGGAGCGCCGACACGCAGAGGGCGCCGAGGGGGCCCGGCAGAAGAGGCTTCACGACCGCGAGCAGCTCCAGCGGCGCATCAAGCTGGAGAGTGAGTCCCTGCCCGCCCTGGGACGAGCGCGCGACGCGCTGCGCCGCCTCGCCGGCGAGCTCGAGCGACGCGCGGATCGGCTGGTGGCCGCCGAGGACGGGGACGGGGGAGACGTCGCCACAGACCTGCGCGAGTGCTCCCAGCAGGAGTTCGGACTGCAGGGCGAGCTCCGCGACGCAAGCGAGGCGATGACCGTCGCGGAGGTCGAGGCGACCAAGCTCCGTGGCCAGCGCGACGAGAGCATGACCGAGCTCCAGGGCCTCGGAGGCGCTCTTGGTGAGGAGCTCGGTGCCGCCGCGCAGCCCCTCGGCGATGAGGACCGCGAGGCAATCGAAGCCAAGCTCGTCCGGTTGGAGCGCAGCCGCGAGCAGATCGGCCCGGTCAACCCCCTGGCCGAGCGGGAGTACTCGGAGGCTCGTGAGCACGTCACCGAGCTCGCCGAGCAACGCAAGGACCTCGAGTCCGCGATCACGGAGCTGCGTGCGCTGATCCGGCGGACCGACCGGGAAATCGCCGCGGCCTTCGAGGAGACCTTTGAGGCAACGGCCCGCGGCTTCGAGGAAATGGTGGCCGAGCTGTTCCCCGGTGGAAAGGGAAGGCTTCGCCGCGTCGACGTCGGCGGAGCCCCCCGTCCCTTCGCCGGCCAGGCGCCCGAGCCCGAGCAGGGATCGGACGACGACGAGTACGAGCTGACGCCGCCTGACGAGGACGGCGGTGTCGAGATCGAGGTGACCCCGGCGGGCAAGTCGACGCGCCGCCTATCGCTGCTCTCGGGCGGGGAGAAGTCACTGGTGGCGCTCGCCTTCGTCTTCGCAGTCCTGATGGCGCGCCCCTGTCCCTTCTACATCCTCGACGAGGTCGAGGCGGCCCTGGACGACATCAACATCGACCGCTTCCTGCGGCTGGTCCGGCGCTTCGCCGAGCGCTCACAGTTCATCGTCGTCACCCACCAGAAGCGGACGATGGACGCCGCCGACATCCTCTACGGCGTCAGCATGGGCGGCGACGGCGTCACCAAGGTGGTCTCGCGCAAGCTTCCGCGCGACGAGCTCGGGACTGGGCTTGATCCATCGGCGGGGTCTGCGGCTGACGGTCAGGGGGGCTCCCCCGCCGCCGAAGCCGCCTAAGCTCGCCGCGTGGCTACGAGCTGGCAGGAGGCCTTCGACCTCGGCGATCGCGAGGTTGCGGCACCCGAATCCCAGGAGGAGCGGACGGGGGTGTTCCGGCGTCTGCGCCAGGGCCTCACCCGCAGCCGCCAGGCCCTTTCCGCCGAGCTCTCCTCGAGCTTCACGGAGCGCATCGACGAATCGAGTTGGGAGCACCTGGAGGAGGCGCTGATCCTGGCCGACGTCGGCGCCAAGACCACGGCCGCCGTGGTCAGGCGTCTCGAGGACGAGGTGGAGGCCGGCGAGCTGAGCGGAGGAGAGGCACTGCGGGAGCGGCTGATCGCCCTTCTCGCCGAAACCGCCTCGCCCGGAGGTGATGAGGGCGCCAGGATCCATCTGCGCGATCGTCCCTCGGTGCTGATGGTGGTCGGAGTCAACGGAACCGGCAAGACCACGACGATCGGCAAGATCGCCTGGCATCTCCAGAAGGAGCTCGGCCTGGACGTGATCGTCGCCGCGGCGGACACCTATCGCGCGGCGGCCGTCAATCAGCTGGCCGAGTGGGCCGACCGCGCCGGGACGCAGATCGTGCGCGGCACCGAGGGTGGGGACCCGGGGGCGGTCGCGTACGACGGCGTCGCCGCGGCTCAGGCCCGCGGTGCCGACGTGGTGATCTGTGACACCGCAGGTCGCCTTCACACGCACGGGAACCTGATGGAGGAGCTCACCAAGGTGAGGCGGGTGATCGCCAAGCAGCTCGCGGACGCACCCCAGGAGACCCTGGTGGTGATCGACGCCACCACCGGCCAGAACGGGGTCCGCCAGGCCCAGGAGTTCGCCAAGTCCGTGGAGGTGACCGGCGCGGTGCTGACCAAGCTCGATGGCAGCGCAAAGGGGGGCGTCGCCCTGGCGATCGCCGCCGAGCTGGGCATCCCGGTGAAGCTGATCGGGATCGGGGAGTCGCTCGAGGACCTGCGTCCGTTCGATGCCGAGCAGTTCGCGCGCGCCCTGATCGGCGAGTAGCGCCGAGTCGACCGGCGTTACCCGGGATGCAACCCGCCTCGCAGGCGTAATCAGTATTAGGGGGAGCCTGTTGGGCGTGCCATCGGGAGGCACCAAGCTCCTCGCCCTGCTCGGGGCGATCGCGGGGCTGCTCCTCGCAGTGCCCGCCACAGCCAGCGCGGGCAGCGCTGACATCGCCGCCCTGCAGGTCGCGATGAGAGCGGTCGGCCTCTATCCGCATCCGGTGGACGGCATCAGCGGCCCCTGGACGCAGGGCGCCGTTCGCACCTTTCAATCGCAGCACGGCCTGGCAGCCGACGGCATCGCCGGCCCGCGCACGCGGGCGGCTCTCGGGCGCCGCGGCATGCCCTGGCTGGGCGCCCGGCCGATGCAAGAGGGCAAGCGCGGCTGGGACGTGGCGGCACTCCAATTCCTCCTTCATCAGCGGGGCTTCGAGCCGGGCGGCTTCGACGGCGGCTTCGGGCCGAACACGTCAAGCGCCGTGCGCCGCTTCCAGGCGGCTGCCCACGTTGCGGCCGATGGTGTCGCGGGGCGGGCGACGATCGGCGCCCTCCGCGGAAACCAGGTGGTCGCCACGTCACCCATCGGGCCGGTGCGGTTCCTACGCCTGGTCCCGGGGGCGATCGGTGACCGGTTCGGCTGGATACCGCCCGGGCGCTGGCACACCGGCCTCGACTTCCCGGAGCCGATGGGGACCCTGATCCACGCCGGAGGGGTCGGGGTGGTCTCGTTCGCCGGATTCAACACAGGCGGCTACGGCAACCTGGTGGTGATCACCCATCGACTCGGTTTCGAGAGCTGGTACGGGCACATGTCGAGGATCGCCGTCTCGATCGGGCAGCGCGTCGTGGGCGGCCAGACGATTGGCTACGTCGGGTCGACCGGGCACTCGACGGGCCCGCACCTGCACTTCGAGGTCCGTCATTTCGGCACTCCCGTCGATCCGACTTCGTATCTGCTCGGCTACCGGGCGGCGGAAGCCCGGGCCTCGCAGGCTCGAGGCGGGCACCGCCGGAAGTGCCGCCCGAACGCCGATGCGCGCGGCCGCGGGGCTGACCCGCTGACCGCGCGCCTCGATCGCTGTCCCTAGAACGCAAGTAGGGAGAACGTCCGGTTGTCGACCGGATTCCCAGCGCCGTTCCGGACCACGACCTGGAACACGGTCTCGCCGGGCACTGGCGAGGGGATGGCCAGGTTGTAGGTGACGAGGCCATCGCCGTTGACCGAGGAGACGACGGCGGATCCTGACGCGTTCGGGCCCGAGTTGCCTACGAAGCGAACGTAGTACTGACCTTGGGCGATGCGCTCGACCTGCACCGAGCTGGTCAGGTTCCCCGGCTTGAAGCAGTTGAACCCGGGCACGTTCGTGAAGTTCGGCCCAACGCCGGTCGTATCGATCACGATCGTGGCCTTGACTGCGCCTCCGCTGCAGAAGCGCTGAAACTCGGCCGCCTGAGCGCCGCCGAGCTTCTGTGTGTTCGCCACGCTCAGGCCCGGCGCCTGTTTCGCGATCTCCTGGTCGGCGATCGACCGGACCTTGGCCTTGTCCTTCCCCTTGAGCGCGGCGTAGCCCACGCCGCCCATCGCCATGAAGAGGGCCAGGCAGGCGATCACCAGCGCAGGGCTGGGCCGCAATCCTCGAAGGATCGTTCTCATGACTTCCTCTCTGAGCCGGCTGGACGCCGGGCTCGGTTGCGCGGAGAAACCCTCGACAACCGAACCTCGGCGCTCAGCCATCCCCCTGGTATCTCCCTGACTTTCCCCTCTCTACGGTGTTGGCCCGGGTGAGGATTGCTCTCTAAGCTGGAACGCGATGTTCGACCAGCTTTCAGACCGACTGCAGGGCGTGCTCAGCGACGTCCGTTCGCGGGGGAAGCTCTCCGACGACGACGTGAACAAGGCCCTGCGGGAGGTGCGCCTCGCGCTGCTCGAGGCCGACGTCAACTTCAAGGTCGTAAAGGACTTCACCCGCGCTCTGCGCGAGCGGCTCGCCGGCGAGGAGATCTCTGACGCGCTCAACCCCGGTCAGACGGTGATCAAGGCCGTCAACGACGAGCTCACCGAGCTGATGGGCGGGGCCGGCCGAGACCTCGTCTTCGCGCCCAGCGGGCCCACCGTGGTCCTGATGGCGGGCCTGCAGGGCTCCGGCAAGACGACCGCCTGCGCAAAGCTCGCCAAGCTGCTGGCCAAGCAGAACAAGAACGTCGCGTTGGCCGCCTGCGACCTGCAGCGTCCCGCCGCGGTCGAACAGCTCGAGAAGCTCGGCGCGCAGGCGAAGGCTCATGTCTACTCGATGCCCGGCGAGACCGACGCCGTCAAGGTGGCCGGCTGGGCCCGCGAGCAGGCGGTCCGGGAGAACCGGGACGCGCTGATCGTCGACACCGCCGGCCGCCTGCATGTCGATGAGGAACTGATGGACGAGCTGGCCAAGGTCCGCAAGGTCACCAAGCCCCACGACGTCCTACTCGTGGTCGACGCGATGACCGGCCAGGACGCCGTCAACGTGGCCGAGAGCTTCGCCGAGACCGCCGATTTCGACGGCGTCGTCATCACCAAGCTGGACGGGGACGCCAGAGGGGGCGCGGCCCTCTCGGTCCGCGCTGTCACCGGCAAGCCGATTATCTACGCCTCGACGGGCGAGAAGCTCGACGAGCTGGAGCGTTTCCACCCGGACCGGATGGCGGGGCGGATTCTCGGCATGGGCGACGTCATGTCGCTGATCGAGAAGACCCAGGACGAGTTCGACGAGGACCAGGCGGCTGACCTCGAGCGCAAGATCCGCAAGCAGCAGTTCACCCTCGACGACTTCCTCACCCAGATGAAGCAGGTCCGTCGCATGGGGCCCCTCGGAAACCTGATGAAGATGGTCCCCGGGATGGGGAAGGCGATGCAGGGGATGGGGCAGGTCGATGAGCGCGAGCTCGATCGCCTCGAGGCGATCATCCAGTCGATGACGCCCTTCGAGCGCGCCCACCCCAGCGAGATCAACGGCTCGCGACGCAAGCGGATCGCGACCGGATCGGGGACCACGGTCCAATCGGTGAACCGCCTCGTCAAGCAGTTCGGCCAGATGAACAAGCTGATGAAGCAGATGTCCGAGGGCAAGATGCCCGATCCGCAGACGCTCATGCGGGGGATGCGTTGAGCGATCCTCTAACCTCCGCCGCCGCATGTCCGTGAGAATTCGACTTCGCAGGGTCGGGAGCAAGAAGAACCCGATCTGGAGGGTTGTGGTCGCCGACCAGCGCTCGCCGCGGGACGGCCGGACGATCGAGACGATCGGCCAGTACAACCCGCAAAGCGACCCGTCTCTGATCGTGATCGATCAGGACCGCGCCCGCCACTGGCTCGAGCAGGGGGCCCAGCCCACCCGCACAGTGGCGACGCTGCTCCGCACCCAGGGGATCCAGGCGACCGGCCGTTAGGCGGGTTGGGACGTTCCGGTGCGGGAGCTGCTCGAGTTCATCGCCCGCTCGCTGGTCGAGAAGCCCGACGAGGTGGAGGTGACCGAGGTCGAGGAGATCGATGGCGAGGTGGTGCTCGAGCTCGAGGTTGCCGAGGACGATCTCGGGCGGGTGATCGGCCGGGGCGGCCGCGTCGCGAATGCGCTTCGCTCGGTGATGAAGGCCGCGGCGACCCGTGAGGACAAGCGTGTGGTCGTCGACATACTTGACTAGTTGAACCTGGACGCCTTCACGCTGTTCCCGGAGCACTTCGAGTGGTTCCTGCGCCAGCGCCACGTCTCGAACGCGCTGGCCGCCGGCAACAAGCTGCGCTTCCACAACTACCGAGACACCACGCCGCTGGGCGCCGGCCAGGTGGACGACTCACCCTACGGTGGCGGCGCCGGGATGTTGATGAGAGTCGACGTCGTGGACGCGGCGCTTGAGGCGGCCTACGCCTCCAATCGCGAGAGCGTTCGCAAGATCGCGCTCACCCCGTCCGGCCGGCTCTTCGACGAGGCGCTGGCGGCCGAGCTCTCCGCCGAGCCCCATCTCGCCCTGCTCTGCGGCCGTTACGAGGGGTTCGACGAGCGAGTCGTGGAGCACCTCGCGGACGACTCGATCTCGATCGGCCGTTATGTGCTGGCCGGCGGCGAGTTGCCGGCGATGGTGATCTGCGATGCGGTGCTCCGCAAGCTCCCCGGCGCGCTTGGGGACGCGGAGAGCGCGGTCGAGGAGTCCTACAGCGAGGCCCTCGAAGGCGCGCCCGAGTATCCGCACTACACGCGGCCGCCCACCTACCGGGGTTGGGAGGTCCCCGAGGTCCTGCTCTCGGGCAACCATGCCTCCGTCCGCGAGTGGCGCCTGCAGCAAGCGCGCAGTCGAGCGGAGTAGCCCTTCTCCGCTAGCATTTCGCCTCCCTGCGCGGGCCGGACCGGTACGCGCATTTTTTTGAGTCCGCCCGCGGCGCTTTAGACGTCGCTCAAGCAGGGCTCCCAGCATCAGCGACACACCACCCGCATCCTGATGAGCACAGTCATCGACAGCCTCGAGAAGCGAGTCCTGAAGCAGCGGCCCAGGTTCGACGCCGGCGACCGAGTGCGCGTGCACTTCCAGGTCGTCGAGGGCAATCGCCGCCGGACGCAGGTGTTCGAGGGGATCGTGATCAAGCGCCAGGGCAGCGGCGCGCGCGAGACGTTCACGGTCCGCAAGCAGTCGTTCGGCGTTGGAGTGGAGCGGACCTTCCCGCTGCACTCTCCAAAGATCGAGAAGCTCGAGGTGGCCGCTCGCGGCGACGTCCGCCGGGCGAAGCTCTACTACCTGCGCGACAAGGTGGGCAAGAGCGCCCGGGTCGCCGAGCGTCGCTGGGGAATCGAGGAGGAGATGGTGGTCGCGGCCGAGGACACCGAAGCCGTCGATGCCGAGGGCGTCGCCGTCAGCGAGGCCGAGGCCGAGCTCGTCGAGCCGCCCGAGGAGGAGGGCGAGACCCAGGACGGCGGGGAGCAGCCGGCCCCCGAGGAGGGAGCAGCGGAGAAGCCGGCCGCGGATGCTGGTGGGGACAAGGCGGAGGAGGACCAGGAGCCGGAACCGGAGGCCAAGCCGGAGCCGGAGCCCCAGCCCGACGCCTCTCCCGACGAGGCTGAAGAAGACTGAGAGTCCCACGGCCCCACAGCACTCTGGGCGCGCTTGTCGAGCTCGTCATCATCGTCGTGCTCGCCCTCGGGCTGGCGCTCGGGATCCAGGCCTTCATCATCAAGCCGTACCAGATCCCGTCCGAGTCTATGGAGCCGACCCTGGACGTCGGGCAACGGGTCCTGGTCAACCGGTTCCTCTACCACTTCAAGGACCCCCAGATCGGGGACATCGTCGTCTTCCATCCGCCGCAGGGCGCCAACGGCGGCGGCGCGGGAGGCGAGTGCGGTGACCCGAGGACCGGAGCGGGCGGGAGCAGCGGCGCCGCCTGTGACGAGCCCACTCCCCAGGAGGCGAGCGTCAACTTCATCAAGCGGATCGTCGCCGGGCCCGGAGACACGCTCAGCGTGCAGAACGGCCATCCGGTCGTCAACGGGAAGATCGCCCAGGAGGACTTCATCAACCCCTGCACGCCCGGCGGAGCCTGCAATTTGCCCAAAACGATCACCATCCCGCCCGACCATTACTTCATGATGGGCGACAACCGTGGGTCGAGCGACGACAGCCGGTTCTGGGGACCCGTCCCGCGCGACTGGATCATCGGCAAGGCCTTCGCCACCTACTGGCCCCCGGACCGGATCGGGATCTTCTAGGAAGCGAAAGAGGCGTACCGCAGCGCGCCTCTTCAAGTTCGACCGCTCCTTCGGCCGCCGGTTCGTCGCGGGGGTCGACGAGGCCGGGCGGGGCTCTCTCGCCGGCCCACTGCTGGCGGCGGGCGTCCTGATCGACCTGGAGCGCATCGGCCGCTCCGAGCGACTCGCCCTCGCCAGGCTGGACGACTCGAAGCAGAAGAGCGCCGAGGAGCGCGAGGTGCTCTATCCGCAGGTGATCCGCGCGGCCGCCTGCGTCTCGGTGGCGGTGCGGTCGCCGCGCGCGATCGACCGCAACGGCCTCCACGTCTCCAACATCGCCGCGCTCACGGACTGCATGCGGGCCGTGGCCCGGGAGGATGCTACGAGGCTGGTGGACGGCTTCCGGCTGCCGGCTTGCGAGCTCGAGCACACGCGGGTGATCGACGGCGACGCCCGCAGCGCCGCGATCGCCGCCGCCTCCGTGATCGCGAAGGTGACCCGCGACAGATACATGCATCGTGTCGCGCCCCTTTATCCGGAATGGTGCTTCGAGGGCAACGTCGGCTACTCGACACCCGAGCACCGCGAGGCGATCCTCCGGCATGGCATCTGTCCGCTTCATCGGCGTTCCTTCGCCTCGATCGCATACTCCCAGCTCGAGCTGGGGACGGCGGCGGGAGAGTTCGAGGGGGCCGGCTCAGAAGGCCTGGCGGATGTGATCGACATCCGCGAGGCCATCCAGGCCGAAGCTGACCCCGACGACGTCGAAGCGATAGCCAGAGACGCCTGAGGGACCTCGCCGCTCCGAGATCCACTCGCGGGCGAGCCGGCGCAGCTTGAGCTGCTTGCGGCGCCCGACCGCGTGGGCCGGCCGTTCGGGCCCCACGGTCGCTCCCGCGCGCCCGGCCTTGATCTCGACGAAGACCAGGGTCGAGCCGTCGAGAGCGACGATGTCGAGCTCTCCCGAGGGCAGTCGGACGTTCCGCCCGACGAGCCGCCAGCCCGACCGCTCGAGTCTCGTGGCGACCAGCTGCTCCGCCCGCCGGCCGAGCTCAAGCCTCGCGAAGGTCATTGGGCCATCCTGCTCTCGCCGATGCCGCGGGTCGCGCTCAGCTCGCAACTGGGACGTCATCGAAGCGTGACGTTCTGCGCGCCAGACGGGAATCGCACGTTCCTATCGTCGCGCCATGTTCGCGATCGCCCGAACATTCGCCCTGATCGGGGTCACCGCCGAGCCGGTGCACGTCGAGGTGGACATCGGCTCAGGTCTGCCGTCGTTCACGATCGTGGGTCTGCCCGACGCCGCGGTCAGGGAGGCACGCGAGCGGGTGCGCTCGGCTCTGGTCAACTCGGGTTTCAGCTACCCACAGCATCGGATCACCGCCAACCTCGCCCCGGCCGACCTGCGCAAGGCGGGGCCCGGCTTTGACCTGGCGATCGCCGCCGCGCTGCTGGTGGCGTCCGGTCAGCTGCCCCGCGGCGTGGTCGACCGATACGTCCTCGCCGGCGAGCTGGCGCTGGACGGCGCGATCCGGCCCGTGCCCGGCGCCCTGGCAATGGCGGAGGCGGCCCGTGAATGGGGCATGCGGGGCGTCGCAGTCGCGCCGGGTGACGCAGGCCAGGCCGCGCTCGTTAAGGAACTCGAGGTCGTTCCGGTCGACCACGTCACGCGGCTCCGCGAGCTCGCGGAGGGTGAGATCGAGCCGGTGCCGCCTGCGGAGCCGCCGACTCCGCCGGACCCGAGCCTGCCGGACCTCGCCGACCTCCGCGGCCATCCCGCGCTCCGTCGCTGCCTCGAGATCGCCGCGGCTGGGGCGCATAGCCTGCTGCTCATCGGGCCCCCCGGTGGCGGCAAGACCCTCGCCCTGCAGCGACTGCCATCGCTCTTGCCCCCGCTGAGCCGGAACGAGGTGATCGAGGTGACCCGGATCGCCGGTGCCTGCGGGGAGAACGGGGGTCCCCGCTTGTACAGGCCCTTCCGGGCGCCGCACCACACGGTCTCCGGACGGGCACTGGTCGGGGGAGGCGCGCCGCCGCGCCCTGGAGAGGTGACCCGCGCACATCGCGGCGTCCTTTTCCTCGACGAGCTCGGCGAGTTCCGCCGCGACGCCCTCGAGGCGCTGCGGGTCCCGCTCGAGGAGGGCGTGATCACCGTCACTCGGACCACCGGCACGGTCTCGCTGCCATGCCGTTTCATGCTGGTGGCCGCGTCAAATCCGTGTCCATGCGGAAACGGCCCCGACTCCGGCGAGTGCGAGTGCCACCCCGGCGCCGTCACCCGGTACATGGCGAAGCTCAGCGGCGCGCTCGCCGACCGGATCGACATCACCATGACGGTCATTCCTCCGCCGCCGGAGGAGCTCGCGGACGACGAGGTCGAGGGCTCGGCGGCGGTCCGGGAGCGGGTGATCCGGGCTCGCTGGGCTCAGGAGAAGCGACTGGGGCCGGGCCGCGCCAATGCCGAGATGACGCCCGCCGAGCTGCACCGAGACTGCCGGCTCGGTGAGGAGGCTCGCGCGACCCTCGAGGCGGGGCATCGTCGGCTCTGCCTCAGCGCCCGGGGTTGGGACCGCTGTCTGCGGCTGGCGCGGACCCTGGCCGACCTGGCCGGGGAGGAGCAGATCACGACCGAGCACGTGTCCGAGGCCCTGCAGAGGCGCGAGCGCCCCGGCTCGTGAGCTCAGGCGAAGAGCCGCGGGCCTGCGCTGGGTGCCTCAAGCGGGCCTGGCTGATCGGCTCGCTCGCCGGTCACATCGAGAAGGCCGTCGATGACACGGCCGGCAGCCGGGCGTACGAGCTCCTCGCCCTGCCGGACGAGGAGCTGGCCCATGCGCTGGCGCGCTCGAAGGCGAGGGGCTTCCTGATGCGCGCCGCGGCTCGCGACCCCGCCCGGATGCGCGCGGCGGTCGCCGGCGCGCGCGCATGGGCCTGCTGCCGCCACGAGCCCCTCTTTCCGGAGGCGCTTGCGGAGATCGGCGACCCGCCCGCCGTGCTGTTCGGGCGGGGGTTCCCGGCGCTGCTCGCCGGGCTCCGCTCCGAGGATGCGGTGACGATCGTCGGCTCGCGGCGCCCCAGCAGCTACGGGCGGGAGCTGGCTGCCAAACTGGGCCGGGAGGTTGGCTCGGCCGGCCTGGTCGTGCTCAGCGGGATGGCGATGGGCATCGATTCGGAAGCTCATCGCGGGGCGCTGGAGTCCGGCGGGCTGACGATCGCGGTGCTCGGCACCGGCGTGGACGTCCCGTATCCGCCCCGCTGCGAGCGGCTCTACGACGAGATCGTCGATCGGGGCCTCGTGCTGAGCGAGCTGCCGCCAGGGACGCCCGCCCGCCGGTGGACCTTCCCGGCCCGAAACCGGATCATGGCGGCGCTGGGCGGAATGACGGTCGTGGTGGAGGCCCGAGAGCGTTCCGGCTCTCTGATCACGGCGTCGATGGCCGAGCACCTGAACCGCGAGGTCGGTGCCGTCCCGGGCCGCGTCGGCGCCGCCTCGGCAGCCGGCACGAACGGCCTGCTCCACGACGGCGCGCACGTGATCAGGGGCGGGCGGGATGTGCTCGATGTGATGATCGGTCCCGGGGCTCAGGGCGCACGCGCCGCGCATGCCCCGCGCGGTCCAGCGCTCGATCGTCAGTTGGCCGACGTGCTCGACCTGGTCGAGCGGGGTTCGAACAGCTCCGACGCACTCGCGCGGGCCTCGAAACTCGAGCCGGGCCCGTTGGCCGCCGCCCTGGTCAAGTTGGAGCTGAGCGGGTACGTGCGCTCGGACCCCGGCGGCCGGTACGAGCGCACCTCGCTGACGGCGCCGTAGCGACCCGTCACTAGGCTTATCCGGGTGGCACCTGGAGGGCACATTCCCGTCGCGATGACCATCGCGACCTCGGATTCCGGCGGAGGCGCCGGGATCCAGGCCGATCTGAAGGCATTCGCGCGCTGCGGCGTGCATGGAACCTCGGCGATCGTCGCACTGACCGCGCAGAACACCCACGAGGTAGTGTCGGTCAAGACGCTGCCCCGGCAGTTCATCCTCGATCAGGTCCGCGCCGTATCCACCGATATGGGCGTGGACGCGGTCAAGATCGGAATGCTCTTCGACGAGCCGACGATTGCGGCCGTCGACGAGGCGCTCGAGTTGGTCGGGGAGGCGCCCGTGGTCCTCGACCCGGTGATGGTGGCCGAGAGCGGCGCGGCCCTGCTCAAGCCGGAGGCAAAGCAGGCGCTGATCGATCGGATCGTCCCCCGGGCCACCGTCGTGACGCCGAACCTCGCGGAGGCCCGCGAGCTGACTGAGCTAGATGAGGGCGCCTCCCCCGAGGACCTCGCGCGCGCTGTTCATGCGCTCGGACCGAAGGTCGCCGTGGTCACCGGGGGGCATCTCGATGACGGCGCCGACCGCTTCTTCGACGGCGACGCGCTCGTGGAGATCGAGGGGCCGCGCCATCGCGACGGCGCGTCGCATGGTTCGGGCTGCACACACTCCTCGGCGCTGGCGGCCCGCCTCGCCCTGGGTGACACGCCGCTCGAGGCGGCCCGGGCGGCTCGCGTCATCGCCGCCGAGGCGGTGGCCAATGGCCTGCGTGAGATTGGCTCCGGCGCCGGGCCGGTCGACGTACTGGGCATAATCGACACATGAAGCTGCTTCGCATGACTCCAGGGAAGGGGGACGTTCTGCTTGCCGAGGGCGATCCCGACGTGGCCGAGGACGAGGAGCGCCTGATCGAGGAGTTCCGCCGCCAGCTTGACCTCGGCATGTGGGCGGCGGTGCCGCACGAGGGGCCGAGCGGCCGTCGCGAGGCCACCATGGTCCGGGACTTCTCCGAGGTTCCCGCCACGGCCGAGCGCGTGATCTTCTTCCCGAGGGCGGCGGGCGGCTGATGCGATGCCGGTACGTCCGGGACGCGGCGCGGGAGCGCCGCGCCGAGCGGCGGGCGCGCGAGCTGCTTCGCTCGACTGCCGGAGACGCGGCATTCGAGATGTACGAGCGCTTCGGTCTGCTCTCGGTTCAGAACGACCGGTACGGCTATCTGATCTATCCGCAGCGGCCGATCGTCGCCTACGACGCCGGTACCGGCGAGCTGCTCAGCGAGTACTGCGTGCGCTTTCGAGATGGCTCCGAGCCCGAGGCGGGCGAGAGTCTCCCCGATGCCGATGACGTGCTCGCCAAGTGGATGGCGCTGCGCGCCGACGAGCACGAGCTGATCGGGACCGCGAACGTCCACCCGCTCGGCCGCCAACTCGACCCGAGGATGGTCCGCCGGGACCTGGCGGCGGTGCGGGCCTGGCGGGAGCGCGAGGAGGCGGCGTGAGCGCCGGGACCGAGGAATCCGCTAAGACCAACGGGGCGCCGAGGCCGCGCTCGAGCGTCGTCTTCGACGGGCCCGAGCGCGCCTTCGCCCGCGCCTATATGAAGGGCATCGGCTTCGGGGACGATGACCTGAGCCGTCCAACGGTCGGGATCGCCAACACTTGGATCGAGGCTATGCCGTGCAACTTCCACCTCCGCGGGCTCGCCGAGCATGTCAAGGAGGGGGTCCGCGCCGCCGGTGGGACGCCGCTCGAGTTCAATTCGATCGCGATCTCCGACGGGATCACGATGGGCACCGAGGGCATGAAGACCTCGCTGGTGAGCCGCGAGGTGATCGCGGACTCGATCGAGCTCACGGCCCGCGGCTACCAGTTCGACGCGGTGATCGCCCTCTCCGGCTGCGACAAGACCATCCCCGGCTGCGTCATGGCCCTCACCCGCCTCGACGTTCCCTCCCTGATGCTCTACGGAGGCTCGATCCTGCCGGGCCGCTGGCGCGATCAGGACGTGACCATCCAGGATGTCTTCGAGGCAATCGGCAAGCACGCCACGGGGGAGATGTCGGACGACGACCTCTACGAGCTCGAGGGCTGCGCCAGCCCCGGCGCCGGCGCCTGCGGAGCGCAGTTCACCGCCAACACCATGGCCTGCGCCTTCGAGGTGATGGGGATCACGCCGATGGGCTCCGGCATGGTTCCCGCGGTCGCGGGAGCGCGGGAGCAGGTAGCCCGCGATTGTGGCGAGCTGGTCATGAAGGTGCTCGCCGACGACCTCCGCCCGAGTCAGATCATCACCAAGGACTCGCTCGAGAACGCGATCGCGACGGTCGCGATGTCCGGCGGCTCGACCAATGGCGTGCTCCACCTGCTCGCCGTCGCGAACGAGGCAGGGATCGAGCTGACCATTGACGACTTCGACCGGATCTCCGAGCGCACGCCGCTGCTCGGTGATCTGAAGCCGGGCGGCCGCTTCGTCGCCAAGGACCTCTACGAGGCCGGTGGCGTGGGCGTCCTGGCGAAGCGCCTCGACGAGGCCGGCGTGCTCCACCGCGATGCGATCACGGTGACGGGAAAGACGATCGGCGAAGAGGCCGACGCCACTCATGAGACCCCGGCCCAGCAGGTCGTCCGGCCGCTCGACGACCCGCTCAAGCCGACCGGCGGTTTGGTGATCCTGCGCGGCAACCTGGCCCCGGAGGGCTGCGTCGTCAAGGTCGCGGGCGAGGAGCGCCGCAAGCACACCGGCCCCGCCCGTGTCTTCGGCTCCGAAGAGGAGTGCTTCGCGGTCGTCGAGCAGCAGGGCATCAACCCGGGCGACGTCGTCGTGATTCGGAATGAGGGCCCCTCCGGCGGCCCAGGGATGCGGGAGATGCTCCAGGTGACCGCGGCGCTGGTCGGCGAGGGAATCGGGGACCAGGTCGCGCTGCTCACGGACGGGCGCTTCTCCGGGGCAACGCACGGCCTGATGGCCGGCCACGTCGCGCCCGAGGCCGCGCGAGGAGGCCCGATCGCCGCGGTCCAGAACGGCGACCAGATCACGCTCGACATCGATGCCCGCCGTCTCGACGTCGACCTTCCCGACGAGGAGATCGCGAGGAGGGTGGAGGCGTACGAGCCGCCGGAGCCGCGCTACCGCCGCGGCGTGATGGCCAAGTACGCAGCCGCGGTCTCGAGCGCGTCCGAGGGCGCGGTCACGACCTGACGGCGGGCGGGCCCTCAGCGGGCTCGCGCACGTTCACAGGGGATGGCTGCCCCAGGCGCTCGTGCACGAAGCGCACCACCATCGCGCCCTCGCCGACCGCAGTGGCGACGCGCTTCGCGGAGCCCGAGCGGACGTCCCCGACCGCGTAGACCCCCGGGACGCTCGTCTCCAGCAGCCTCTTCGCGCTCGCCTCGTTCCCGGTCAAGACGAACCCGTGCTCATCGCGCGCGATCTCGTCGCCAAGCCAGTCGGTGTGCGGATCCGCGCCGAGGAAGACGAAGAGCGTCGTGAATGGCAGGCGCTCGCCGTCGACCAGGGTGACGGACTCCAGCTCGCCGTCCTTGCCATGCAGCTCGGCCAGCTCGCTGCGGTCGCGGACGTTGACGCCGAAGCGATCCAGGTCGCGGACCAGGTAGGTGGACATCGTCTCACTGAGGTCAGCGCGGCGATGGAGCAGCGTGACGAGCGCGCCACCGCGCGCCAGCCAGATCGCGGCCTGCGCAGCCGAGTTGCCGCCACCCACCACCCCGACGCGGCTCCCGCCGCAGCTTCTCGCCTC
>CAVUXZ010000013.1:0-89820 GCA_963745625.1 uncultured Solirubrobacterales bacterium
GGACCCGCACCCGGATTGGCCTGTTGAACAGCGGGTACCCAGGCGTTGTGGCATCAGGGGATGGAGACCGTCGACGTGGAGGCCGCCCGCCGCGAGATCGCGAGCGGGGACGGTCAGGCCGTCGACGTGCGCCCAGAGGAGGAGTGGAGCAAGGGTCACGTGCCGGGAGCGATTCATTTCCTGGAGGGGAGGGAGTGCCACCGATCGAACCAATCGGCTGGATCACGGCGCGCGACTGATCGTGATCGCGAGCAGCAGCAAGCTGGCGATCCGGGCCGCCAAGGATCTGTGTACGCGCGGCTACGACGCGGTCGCGGTCGACGGTGGCATGGAGGACTGGGTCTCGAAGGGCTTCCAGATCCAGCCCACGGCGGACCCCGACGAGGACACCGAGCTCGGGCTCGCCTAGGCGCGCTTATTTAACAAGCTGCACAAGGGGTCCAGTCCAGGTCCGCGCGGCCGATATATGGCCGTATGACCTACTTCGCAATACGCAAGCTGCGCGGCGCCCGAACCGTGATCGCCCTCGCGGTCCTGCTGGGGCTCGCCGCTGTGCCGACCGTGGCCCAGGCCTCGACCGCCGAGCTCGGCCCGGCCTCGCTCGACTTCCCCGACACCCTGGTGGGCGTCTTGAGTCCCGACCAGCAGGTCTTCTTCACCAATGACGGCCCCGATCCGATCTACGTCCTCGGCGTCTCGATCGGCGGGATCGACCCGTCGGACTTCGCCGTCACGGTCGGCAACTGGACAGGGGTCGACGCTCGACGCGAGCGAGAGCTGCGAGATGCGCGTCGGCTTCGCGCCGACGGCTCGCGGTGATCGCAGCGCCGAGCTCGACGTCGCCCACACCGGCGACGTCGGCAGACGAGCGCACCTCTGACCGGCAAGGGAGTGACGCAAGGAGCTGACGATCACGCCGAGCCAGCTCGACTTCCCCGCGGCGACGGTGAACTTCCCGGGCGGCCAGCAGCAGCTGCAGGTGCAGAACACCGGCGATCAGCAGGTCTCGATCAACAACGTCTTCATCGACGGCAGCCCAGGGGGCGGACTTCAACCAGAACAACAACTGCGGCGGCCAGCTCGACCTCGGACCAGCCCGCTTCGTCAACGTCTCCTTCTGGCCGCAGGCGAGCGCACCCGCAACGCGACGCTCCACGTGAGCTCCGACGCGGCGCGGCCGGACGAGACGGCACCGACTTGCCGGGGTCCGGGGCGCCGCCCCAGCTCAGCTTCGAGCCGGGGAGCGACGTTTCGGTCTGCAGCAGATCAACGAAGGCAGCGCCCAGACCAACTTCGTGCTTCGCAATACGGGCGCCGCCCGGTGCAGGTGAACTCGCTCGACATCGTCGCGTCGGGGTCGAACGCCTTCTGGGTGGGGAATTCATCGACTGCTGGGGCCGGACGCTGCAGCCCGACGACACCTGCAACGTGCAGGTGAACTTCGGGCCGAACCAGCCGACTCCCTATTCGGCGCAGCTGCGGGCGATGGTCAACGGCGTCTCCTTCACCGCCGATCTCAGCGGCGAGGGCGGCCAGCCGGTCTTTACCGCCTTGCCCGATCCCGCCGACTTCGGCTTCGCCACCGCGGGCGGGCCGGGCGATCACCCGCACGATCACCTTGACCAACGAGGGCGATCTCCCGGGCTCTTTCTTCGTCTCGATCATCTCGGGCGGCGACGTGGGCAGCTTCCGGTTGCTGCACGAGGACTGCACGGGGATCGCGATCGGCCCGTCCGCGACCTGCACGGCCCAGGTGCGCTTCCAGCCGGACAGCGCGGAGCGAAGGTCGCCACGTTCACCCTCGTCGGCGACCAGGGCCAGCCCTTCCAGATGCAACTTGACCGGCGTCGGCGTCGACCCGCAGGCCTCGCTGACCCCGGACGACTATGACTTCGGCCGGCAGGCCGTGGGCAGCAGCAGCGCCGGGCAGAGGTTCGAGCTCAGCAATGACGGCGCCACCCCGATGCGGCTCAGCGGCGCCTCGATCGTCGGCGCTGACGCGGACCAGTTCAGGCTTTCGGCCGACGATTGCACGGACGTCACCCTCCCCGCGGGCGGCCGGTGCGCGGTCCAGGTCAAGTTCGCGCCGGATGCGAAGGGGGCGCGCTCGGCGCGGCTCCGGATCACCGGTGACGACGGATCGCACACCGCCTCGCTCTCCGGCGTCGGCGCGAACGGTCCCGCAGTGAGCTTCCGCTGGCGGGAAGCGCTTCGCCCGCATGGCAAGGCGCTGGTGGCCGGGTCTGGCGGCCTGTAAGAGCTCCTTGAGCTGCCGGCTGCGGGCGCGGGGCGTGCTCTCCGGCATGGTCAAGGGGGCGGCGGTCCGGCATCTGAAGGTGGCCATGCCCGCCGTGCGGCTGACCATCGGGGCCGGCAAGGCCCGCTCTCTGCGGCTGCGCTTGCCCGGCGCCGCACGTCTGGCGGCCAAGGGCGGCGGCCGCCTGGAGCTCAAGCTCGACTGGAGCGCCGACGGCCACAAGGGCCACAGCCGCTCGGGCCGCGGGCTCAGCGCCTAGAGCACCTGGGCGTCAGTCCAGGCCCAGCTCGCGGAGCGCCTCCTCGGTGGGCGGCTGCGAGTCGAACCGAATGGCGAGCCCGTCGCGGATCTCGATCGTGTTGATGAACTGCATCGTCGTCTCGATTCCTTGCCTGCCCGTCCCCTCGAAGCGGATCAGGATCGCCATCTCGTCTCCGTTTCGACGATCCGCTCTGGAATCGCCCGCAGGCGCTGCCAGGGCTCGCGCACGTCGCCCACCAGCGCCGCATCCCCTCCTCGCCGCGGTAGACGGGCTCCATCCCCGGGAAGACGCCGCTGGTGTGGTACTCGACCGCGGGGTGGCAGACCGCCAGCAGGTCGTCGAGCTCGTCCTCGTTCCAGGCCCGGTAGCCGCGCTCGACGATCTCGGTGTTGGTGTGCTGCTCGGGCACGATCCGAAAGCGATCGCGCCCCCGGACGCTCACTCGTCCCGCGGCCCCCAGCGGTTGAGCGCCCAGATCGTCAGCAGCACCGAGCCGACGGGCACCCCGAAGATGGCCGCGTCGGCCAGGATGTGGCCGGCGTGGGCGAGGGGGATTAGACGGCGAGGGCCATCAAGCCGGCGCGGGTCGGGTGCCGGCTTGGACCGCTTTCCGCCCGCCTTGGCGGGGTCGGCCGGCGCGCTCCGCCGATTGCTCGGCGGACCGCCGCCGAGCCGTTGAGCCTCGCCAGGCCGAAGCCGACGACGAAGATCAGCGCGAAGGAGATCCCCCCGACGCCCAGGTAGGCGGCGAGGGTGAGCCAGGCCGGGACGCCCTTCTTCTGCTCGCGCTGCAGGAGGTGATGGTCGAGCTCGAAGGAGCGGGTCATGTGGGACTCGACCGGCACCTGGGGCACCGGGATGGCGGGGTCGGCGGGCATGAAGATCGGCAGTCCGGCGAGCTGGCGTCCCTCGTGCAGGCGCAGCGTCGTTTTCCAAGTGCCGTCGACGTGGATCGGCTGGGCGATCCGGTAGACGCCGGGTCCGATCTGCTCGGGCTTGTCGATGTGGGCGGGACCGTCCTTGCCCTGCCAGCTGGTCAAGTTGAACCAGTAGGCATCCTTGGCGGCATCGGGCGGGTCCAGCCGGAAGGTGCCTGTCGCGACCCGTCCGTCTGAGCTGTTGCGCACGTTGAGATCGAAGGTCGCCCGGACGCTCGGCCCCGTGTTGACCGGGATCAGGAAGGCGATGGCGCCCACCGCCGCCACGGCCACGACCGCGAGGGCGGGCCGCGGCACCCGCTCGCGGCGCTGCTCGGCCGGAGTGAGGCAGCGGCCGATGACGCCGCCGATCACGCCGCCGGCGATTGCGGCGATCAGGCCGGTGATCGCGCCCTCGGGGAAGAGGGACGCGGGCCAGGGGTTGACCATCCAGACGTGCGACCAGCCCCACTCGGCGGCGAGGCCGACGGTGCCGATCGCGACGCCGGCGAGCGCGCCGAAGCTGATCGGCCGCTCAGCGGCGGGCTCGCCGCGCAGATAAGCAGGCCGACGCCCTCGACCAGCAGCGCCTCGACGACGTAGGGCGGGAAGTGCGGGAGTGATCTCGCCGAACAGCCGGACCGACCAGCGATCGTCAGGGTGCCGCGCATCGCGACGAAGATCAGCAGGCCGCCGACGGCGCCGCCCGGCCCGATCCGGATCGCGCGCCGTGACCAGCCCGATGCCCGGCCGCGAGCATGATCAGCATCGGCCGGCAGGGCAAGCGCGAACTGCGGCACGCCGAAGTCGAACTCGCCCTGGAAGGTGGAGAGCGCCGACCAGGAAGGCGCCGGCGAGCGACGACCTCGCGCGAAGCGGGTCCAGCGCGGGCGAGGGGACGGCCCGCGGATGGCGCTGCCTCGTCCCCTCGGCGAGCAGCGCCAGCGCGCCGATCAGCGAGAGCGAGGCGCCGCCGATCAGCATCAGGTGGGTCGGCCCCCAGAGGGTCACGTCCTGGCCGAAGATCCGGTGCCAGATGTCGTCGAGCGGGAAGCCGAGGAGGGAGCTCGCGCCGCAGATCGCGATCAGGCACTGCGCCGAGCGGCGCGTAGAGACCGGGCGCGAGCCGGTAGGAGGTGCGGGTCGGCTGGTTCGGCAGCGCCAAGCCGATCACGCCGGCGAGCAGCACGCCGAAGAGCCCGGCGAGGATGAAGTAGTGGGCGGGGTTGGCGAGCGGGCCGGGGTCGCGCCCTTGGTCGATGTGCAGGGAGATGTCCCAGTACATTCCGAAGACCGCGATCAGCAGGGTGACCGCGAGGAAGGTGCCGGGCAGCGCCGCCCAGCCGGGCAGCTTGGTGACACGCTCGGCAACGTCGGCGAGGCGGCCGAGCGCCGGGAAGCGGCCGAGCTTGTAGAGCAGGACCGGGCCGAAGAGCAGGACCGAGACGACCATCGCGCCGGCGGTGGCGTAGATCACGTCGCTGGTCGCGGCGCCTCCCGCGGGCGGATTGCTCGCCCCGAGCAGTAGGCCTGTCAGCATCGCCGCCTCCTCAGTCGGCGGCGGCCGGGAGCGCCGCGGGGGCGGGCTCGGGGCCGCGGCGAAGGCGCTCGCGCACCGACTCCAGCGACCACTCGAACGGCTCAGTCTCCTCCATGAATTCGGTCAGCTCGCGGACGATCCGGTCCGGAGCGTCGAGCATCGGCCAATGGCCGGAGCCCTCGATTTCCACGTAGCGGCTGTGGGCGACGATGCGGTGGGCGTTGCGGCCGTGCTCCACAGGGATCACGGGGTCGGAGTCGCCCCAGACGATCATCGTCGGCAGCTGGTCGGCCAGGTAGAGGCGATCGAGGGCGCTCACCTTCTGTCCCTCGGGGCCGATCACGCTGCGCATTGTGTCGAGGAAGGCCTGGGTGGCGCCCTCCTCCACCAGCGAGGCGTAGCCGCGGGCGAACTCGGCCAGGTCGGGCCCCGCCGCCAGCCCCAGCTTGGAGGCGACCGTGCGGACCGCATCGCCGGCGGTCACCGACCATTCGCGCGCCAGCAGCGGCAGCACCCATTCGGACCCGGGCAGGGTGGCGGCGCGCAACAGGGGGTGAACCTCCTGTCCCAGGCCGCCAGAGGAGATCAGCGCCATTCGCTCCACGTACTCCGGGAAGAGGTAGGCGAACTGCATCGCGATCCCGCCGCCGAGCGAATGGCCGACGACCGTGCCGCGCTCGAAGCCGAGCACGGCGAGCAGGTCGCGAACCCCGGCGGCGTAGGCGCCCAGCGAGTAGTCGCCGCGCGGCTTCGCCGAGCGACCGTGGCCGATCATGTCGGGGGCGATCACCGTGTAGCGCTCGGCGAGGCGCGGCATCACCTCGCGCCAGGCCTCCGAGGTCGAGGTGATCCCGTGCAGCAGGATGATCAGCTGGTCGCCATCGCCGGCGGCCTGGAAGCCGATCGTGTGTCCGTGCAGCTCGACCTCCTCGTAGGGCCCGAGCTCCTCGCCTCCTTTGCCCCAGGTGGGCGGTTTATCGATTCGGGCCTCGGTCACTTGATCTGCATGCCCGAGATCGCCCGACTGATAACCAGCCGCTGGATCTCCGACGTGCCCTCAAAGATCGTCCAGATCTTGGCGTCGCGGTGCATGCGCTCGACGGGGAACTCGCGCGAGTAGCCGTTCCCGCCCAGGATCTGGATGGCCCGCTCGGTCGCCCAGACGGCGACCTCGCCGGCCTTCAGCTTCGACATCGACCCCTCGGCGGCCTCGAAGTCCTTGCCGGTCTTGCCCATCCAGGCGGCGCGGTGGACGAGCAGGCGCGCGGCGTCGATCTCCATCTTCATGTCGGCGAGGGTAAAGGCGATCGCCTGGTTCTCGATGATCTTGCGGCCGAACGCCTCGCGCTCCTTGGCGTAGTCGAGCGCGTACTCGTACGCGGCGCGGGCGATGCCGACGGCCTGGGCGCCGACCGTCGGGCGGGAGAGCTCGAAGGTCCGCATCGCCGCCTGGCCCTTGGAGCTCTTGCCCTCCTTGGCCTTGGCGAGACGCTCGTCCAGCTTCTCCTTACCGCCCAGCAGACAGGAGCCGGGGACGCGGCAGTCGTCCAGGTGGACGTCGGCGGTGTGAGAGGCGCGGATGCCGTGCTTCTGGACCTTGGAGCCCTGCTCGAGGCCCTTCGTGCCCGGAGGGACGACGAAGGCGGCGTGGCCGCGCGAGCCCAGCCCGCGATCGACCGAGGCGATCACCACGTGGACGTTGGCGATGCCGCCGTTGGTCGCCCAGGCCTTCTGGCCGTTGATGACCCACTCGTCCTTGCCCTCGTCGTACTTGGCGGTGGTGCGGTAGCCCGAGACATCCGAGCCGGCATCAGGCTCGGAGGCGCAGAAGGCCCCGACCTTGACGTCGTTCTCGTCGCCGAAGCACTGCGGCACCCACTCGACCAGCTGCTCGGGCGTGCCCGAGCCGAAGATTCCTGCGACCGCCAGCGTCGTCCCGAAGATCGACATGCCGATCCCGGCGTCGCCCCAGAAGAGCTCCTCGTTGACGATCGGGAAGGTCAGGCCGCTTGGGTCGGCCCAGAACTGCGCGATCGACTCGAAGCCGTAGAGCCCGATCTTGGCCGCCTCCTGCACCACCGGCCAGGGGAACTCCTCCTTCTCGTCCCACTCGTGCGCCGCCGGTCGCACCGTCTGCTCGGCGAATCCGTGCGCCCAGTCCCGGATGTCCTTCTGGTCCTGGGAGAGCTCGAGGGAGTAGGTCGCCTCCGGCGCGTCGATCCCGAGCTGTTCCGAGGCCTCGGCCGCCGTGTCGACCTCGCCATTCTGCCTCTGCTTGTCCTGCGTCTCCTCCGGCTCAGCCGGCTTCTTCTCAACGGTCGCCATGACGCTTCACGTCCTCCTCAAGTCTTTGTCTGATCCCTCTATTGCTACCCAGAGTAGCAAAATACTACTCACGGTAGGAACCTATCGCAGAGGCCTTGATCGAGGCGATGTACCTCGGAGAATCCCATCCCGGGCGGCGTGCACCGCCGCCTGGATCCGGTTCTGGACCTGGAGCTTCGCGAGGATGCTCGACATATGGTTCTGGACCGTCTTCGGGCTGATGAAGAGGGCCCGCCCGATCTGGTTGTTCTCCTTCGTCAGGCGGTTCGCCAGCGTCACATCGCCCTCGACCCTGGGCTCGCGCTCGGGTGAGTCGTGGCGCGGCAGGCGCCGTCGGCGAGTTCACCTCGTAGTGGTCGTAGCCGCCGCCCTGGTCCTCGGGACGATCGGGAGTCTTGAAGTGGACTAGACTCCGTGTAAGGTTGCTACCTAGAGTAGGAAAAAGCTACCATCGGTAGGAAATGGCGACCACCACCAAACCGTCGACTCAGCCCCGAAAGCGCGCGGCCCACCTCGGCCCGGAGCGGCGCCGGCCGGAGCTCCTGGACGCGGCGCTGCGCCTCTTCCTCGAGCGCGGCTACGACGGCACCTCGATGCAGGCGGTCGCCGACGAGGCGGGGGTGACCAAACCCGTCGTCTACGCCGCCTTCGACGGAAAGGACGCGCTCTTCCGGGCGCTGCTTGCCCGCGAGGAGGAGCGGATCCTGGCCGAGATCCAGGGCGCCTTCGCGAACGCCGACCTCACCGACCCCGAGACGACGCTGACCGATGGTTTCACGGGTTTCCTGCGGGCGGTCGGCGAGTCGCCCAAGGTCTACCAGCTGATCTTCCTCGGCGAGGGCGGCGGCAACGCCGCGGTTGCCCGTCGCATCCAGCGGGGGCGCCAGGCGCAGGCCGACGCGCTCAGCCTGCTCGCCAAGCGCTGGCTCGACGCGAAGAAGGGCAGGCGGGCGGCCAACGAGAAGACCGCGCGCCTGCTCGGCAACGCGATCGCCGGGCTCGCCGAGTCCGGCGCCCGCCTGCTGCTCTCCGGCACCGACGGCTGGACACCGGAGACGCTCGGCCGCGCCCTGGGCCGTCTCGCCGCAGCCGCGCAATCAGCCGCCTGAGCACAGCCGACCCGGGCGCAATACTCAGAGCACCATCGCTACGGCAGACGCGACACTGCCGTCGAGGGGGGAGGCGGCCGAGCTGGTCCCGCCCGAGGGCGGCGTCGCCCGGCGGATCGCAGGCGACGCCCGCCTCTTCGCCGGATCCGGCTACGCGCTCCTTCTCCAGGTGACCCACCCGACGGTCGGGGCCGGTGTCAGTCAGCACTCGAATTTCAAGCAAGACCCCTGGGGGCGGCTGCTGCGCACGCTCGACTACACGACCGCGGTGACCTACGGGGGACCGCATCTCGCCTGGGAGGTGGGCAGGCGGGTGCGCGAGATGCACGGGCGGATCGCGGGCGTCCGCCGCGACGGTGAGCGATATCACGCCCTCGATCCGGAGCCCTACGCATGGGTGCACGCGACGCTGGCCGAGGCGATCGTGCGCGCCCACCGGCTCTTCTGCTCGCCGTGGCTCAGTTCGTCCGAGATCGAGGAGTTCTGGCGAGAGTGGCGGCGGATGGGCCGGCTGGTCGGGGTGCGCTACGAGGACCTGCCCGAGAGCTGGCCCGAGCTGCTCGCGTACTTCGACGAGATGGTCCGGACGAGGCTTGAGGACACCGACGCGGCCCAGGACGTGATCACGGCCCTGCGCGATCCCGCTTCGCCGCTGCCCTGGCTGCGGGGCCCAATCTGGTGGGCCATGCGCTGGCCGCCGACCACCGCCGCGGAGCTGGCGACGATGGGCCTGTTACCGCCCCTGCTTCGCGAAAGTCTCGGGATCGATTGGAGCCGGACGAAGGAGATCCGCTTCCGGACGCTCGCGAGGGTTTCCCGCGCCTCCCGGCCCCTGATGCCGGCACCGGCTAGGCGCTTCGGTCCCAGCTATCTGCGCTGGCGGCGCTCAGCGATCGCGCGTTAGTCTGCCGCGTCCATTCCAAGACTTGACGCGGGAGGTCGCGATGGCGGTTGAAGCAGCACTTTCGGAGTTCAAGGAGACAGCGGGCAGCGAGCCCTTCCAGATGCAGGGCTCGAAGATGGTCAAGGTCCAGCTCTCCGGTGAGACGATCCAGGCGAAGCTTGGCTCGATGGTCGCCTACCAGGGCGACGTCAAGTTCGAGCACGCCGGCTCCGGCGGCCTCAAGCGGATGGCGAAGAAGGCGGTCACCGGGGAGGGCGCCGAGCTGATGAAGATCTCCGGCTCCGGCGAGGTCTTCCTCGCCGACCTGGCGCAGGAGATCCAGCTCCTGAAGCTCTCCGGCGAGGCGATCACGGTGAACGGCGCCAACCTGCTCGCCTTCGACGCCGACATCGACTGGGACATCAAGAAGGTCGAGGGCGTCTCCGGGTTCATGGGCGGCGGCCTCTTCAACACCCACCTCTCCGGTGAGGGCTACGTCGCGATCCTCTCGGACGGGCCTCCCGTACTGCTCGAGCTCGACGGCGAGCAGACCTTCGCCGACCCGCAGGCGGCGATCACCTGGTCGGAGGGGGTCAGCGCCTCGGTGAAGACCGACGTCAACCTGAAGACCTTCATCGGTCGCGGCTCGGGCGAGAGCGTGCAGCTGGCCTTCTCGGGTAAGGGCTGGCTGCTGATCCAGCCGTCCGAGGGACGGGTGACGAGTGCAGCCGCTGGCGGAGCTTCGAGCGCTACGGGCGCGATCGGCAAGCTGCTCAGCGGCTGATCAGCGGGCCGGGGGCGACCGCCGGTCGGCGGTCGCCCCCGGATCTGCTAGTTGACGGTCTCGACCGCCAGCAGGCCCTCCTGGTCGTGCGACTTGCCCTTGCCGTCACGATCGTGGAGCGGGCAGAAGAACAGGTACTGCCCGGGCTGTTTCAGGTCCAGCGTCGTGGTCTGGGAGTTTCCGCCGTCGAGGATCGCCGAGCTCTGGATCCCGCTCGGGTCGATATAGGACGGGGGCGGGCCGTTGGTCGCCAGATCCTTCTTGATCTGGTCGAGGGGTGGGGCCTGTCCCTTGATCGGCACGGCGATGATCGTGTGCACCGCGTTGTCACCCTTGCTGTCGAAGGTGACCTGGTTGGCCCCCGTCTTCAGCCCTGAGATGTCCCACTTGAACTTGTCGTCGCCGAGGGAGTCGGCCGTGACATTGGCATTGGTGCTCGGCAGATCGCCGGCCGATCCGCCGCTCAGCGTCAACCCGGCGGTCGCCGGCGGTCCGCTGCTCGGCCCGGGGCCGCCCAGCGCCGACGCGTCCACGATCACGTAGTTGCCCTGCGGCAGGTTGACCGTGGCCGTCCCGGTCTGGCCGGGAGCGACGCTGCCGATGCCGCCCTCGAGCTTCGCCCAGGGCGGGATCACGTTGCTGTTGCTGCCGAGCTGCTGCAGAACGTCCTGCATCGTGTGGCCGTTCGTGTATTGGATGAATTGCACGCCGTGGGGCGACTTGCCCTGGTTGGCGAGCTCGACCTTGACCAGGCCGCCCTTCGCCGTCTTCGGGGCCTGGAAGGCCGCGGTCTTGCCCGTCTCGCCGATGGTCAGCGAGAGAGTGGTCGGATTGCTGTTGCTGTCACTGCTGCCGCAGCCGGCGATGGCCGCCGCTGCGCCAATCGTCGCTGCAAAGAATGCGACGCGCCTGTGCATCTGCACCTCCAACTCGTGTTCACCCCCTCTGCCCCTGAGCCCGGATCCCCACCCGAACCGCGCGAGCCTCGCACACCCGGCGAGGCGGCGTCAACCCCCGGATTCGCCTTTAGACGGGCTTCGTTGTCATCGCCCAGACAGCGACGAGGTAGGCCACGAGGACGAGCGAGACGAGGCCGGTGACGATCCGGGCGGCGACCGCCGACGGTTGCCCGCCCCGATTCATCCGCCGCACCGAGATCCCGCCGACCACCAAGGAAACGATCAGCAGGAGGAAGCCGCCGTCGCTCACCCCGTAGCCGATCCCGATCCAGGCCGCGTTGGAGTCGGAGAGGTGCTCCTTGCTGACGATCCACTCGGCGCCGACCCGGAAGACGATGTAGCCTGGCAGGGCGCCGTAGAAGAGGCTCAGGTAGGCCAGCCGAATGAGCCTGGCCGAGCCGCTCCGCCAGGCGGCGATCAGCGAGACCGCGGCCAGCGTCAGCGCGCCGACCAGCACCATCGCCCCGAGGATGTGGACGAAGAGCGGGATCGTCCAGTCGTGGGGGCGGATCAGGGCGATCGTGCTCACGCGCCGGGCTTCCAGACCATGACGAGGAGCAGGAGGACCACGTAGAGGACCCGCATCCAGTGGGCGAAGAGGGTGCGACGATCGACGGCGAGAGCGGCGTCGTCTCCCTCGGCCCGCATCCCTCGGCTTGCCTGCGCACCCGATCCCATCGCGAGCACCCAGAGCACCAGCGCGGCGATGATCCAGCCGTCCAGGAGGTCGTACTCGGGCCGGTTCAGCGCGAGCCAGATCCCGAGGACGATGGTGCCCAGGGCGCCGATCCCCCAGAGGGACTCGGCGACAAGGCGGGTGGCCCGGTTCACAGGGCTGCCGAGCGCAAAGGCCGAGTACATGACGACCCCGCTGACCAGGAAGAAGGCGGCGAGCACATGGAAGAAGAGCAGGGCGTGGTACACGCGGGCGCGATCCTACTCGCGCCCGATGACGAAGCTGGCTAGCCGCCGGCCGTGGAGTAGGCCTGCTTGCGCTCGGCCCACTCGTCGAGCTTGCGCTCGGCGCTGCCGGCGTCTGCGGCGTCGTCGGGCCGCAGCATGTGCACGGTCCGGGTGACCCCGGCGCGCTCGTACTGCGCCAGCACGGCGGGATCCCGCGGCGGGATCTGGATGGACACCGGGATCCGCTCGCGCCCGGCCTCGGACGCGAGCCTCTGCAGCTCCTCGATCCGCGCGATCATCGCGTCGTCCGGAGGGATCCGGTTCGGGAACCAGGCGTCGCCGAAGGCCACCACCCGCTTCAGCACGTTCGGTCCGTTCCCGCCGACCAGGACCGGCGGACAAGGGTCCTGCAGCGGGGCGGGGCGGCAGACGATCCGATCGAAGTTGACGAACTCGCCGTGGTATGTGGCCTCCTCGTTGGCCCAGATCTCCTTGCAGGCCTCGACCCGCTCGCGCAGGATCCTGAAGCGCTGCTTCGGATCGGTGCCGTGGTTTCGCATCTCCTCGAGGTTCCAGCCCGCGCCGACACCGAAGAGCATCCGGCCGCCGGAGAGACGGTCCACGGAGGCGACCTCCTTCGCGGTGGTGATCGGGTCGCGCTCGACAAGCAGGCAGATCGCGTTGCCGATCCTGATCCGCTCGGTGGCGGAGGCCATCATCGCCAGCGCCACGAACGGGTCGTAGATCCGGAAGTACTCCCGCGGCAGCTCGCCGCCGGCCGGATACGGCGTCTCCCGGCTCGCCGGGATGTGGGTGTGCTCCGTGACGAAGATCGACTCGAAGCCGCGCTCCTCGGCCATCCGGGCGAGGTCGGCCGGCTCGATCACCTCGTCGGTGGGGAAGTAGGAGATCCCGAAGTCCATGATGAGACCCTACGTTAGGCTCGTCTCGTGCCCGATCTCGGCCAGCCCAGCTCGTACCTCAGCCTCGGCAAGGGTGCCGAGTGCTTCTCCTGCGACGGCGAGAAGGTGGGAGCCGTCGAGCACGTGCTCGCGGTGCCGGAGGACGACATCTTCGACGGCATCGTGCTCGACACCAGCGTGCTGCCCGGAGGTCACCGCTTCGTCGATGCCGATCAGGTGGAGGAGATCTTCGACCGCGGCGTCCTGCTCAAGATAGATCGCGCCGCTGCCGGGGCGTTGCCGGAGCCGAGCGCCAATCCGGCGGCCATGGAGATCTCCGCTGACGATGTCGCGGCCAGCGACGAGGGCAAGCTGAAGCGAAAGCTGCATCGCGCCTGGGAGATGATCTCGGGCGAGGGTTAGGCAGCTTCGGTGGCGGCGCGCCCCTGGGCGCCGTCGCTCGCCATGTAGAGGACCGCGAGCGGCAGTACCACGTCGAGCGCCAGGCCGGTGAGGCTGGCGATGTTGCCGCCGGTCGAGTAGTGCGCCGTGGTGGTCGCGTGGTAGGCGAGGTGGGGGAGGCCGGCGACGAACAGGCAGATCGCTGCGGCCTGGACCACGCGCTTCTCCATCCAGAACGCCGCCAACGCTGCCAGCACCGCCAGGCCGAGGCCCGTCGCGCCGAAGTCGCGCTCGAGGTGCTCGTTATAGGGCGGCAGGGCCGAGACCCAATGGCTGCCGCCGCCCGGGAAGGTGTCGTAGAAGCCCTTCGGGGCGATCAGGATCCAGGCCGCGACGAAGCCGATGATGACCGTCAGGTAGATCAGGGCAAAGCGAATCCACCCGCGGTGCCGCTGGAGCTCCACGGCCTTGACCCTACCGCCGGAGGCGGGGGCCTACCTGGCGGCGGCTTCCTCGATCTCCCCCTCGTCCGCGACGAGGAAGGGGACGAGGAGGGTGGTCAGCCGCGAGGCGGCACGGGGACGGATGGTGTGGGCGACCTTGGGCAGCACGACCAGCTCGGCGTCCGGGATCTGCTTCGCCACCCTCTCCGTCCACGCGGCGGGTACGAGGTGGTCTCGCTCCGGTCTGATGACCAGCGTCTTGGCCTCGATCTCTGAGAGCTTGTCCTCGATCGGGTCGTCGAGCGCCCGGCGCAGCGTGCGAACGCTCCGCCAGGGGCCGGCGTCGATGAAGTCGTGGACGACGGTCGGGGCCAGGCGGAGGGAGGAGTGTGGCGCGTTGCGTGCCCAGCGCAGGGCAACCCGAGCCGTGCTCCGCGCCTCGGGATCGAAGGTCGGGCCGATCAGCACCAGGCGGTTGACCGCGGCGGGATAGGCGGCCGCCAGGTCCACCGCCACCTGGCAGCCGAAGGCGACGCCGACGACGATCGCCGGCGCGAGCTCGTTGTCGAGCATCCAGTGACGCAGGGCGTCGGCCAGTCCGGGCACGTCGAGGGGATGGATCGGCTGGTCGCTCATCCCGAACCCCGGCAGGTCGGGCGCATAGACCGGCCGGCGCGTGCCGAGCGCCTTGATCAGCGGCTTCAGCGTGCGGCTCGAGGAGAGGCCGTGGACCAGCACGATCGGCGTCGCGCCGAGCTCGGGCCTCGAGCCGTTGCCGTTCGAGCCGTTCGAGTGCTCGGCGGACTGCCGCTTGAGCTGGGTCGGGACGCGCACGAAGACGCGACTGTTTCCCGCGCGCGTCCAACCCCCGTATACGCCATTTCGACGCCCTACCTCGGCCATCGCCCGCTCAACATAGCCGCAAATTGCGGAGGAATGGTCAGCATCCCTTTGCCTTCCTACGCCTGAGTGGCCAATTGGACACGTTCGCGCAGGTGCCCGAGCAGCGGCTCGACCGAGAGCTCGCCGCAGCCGGCGCGCTCGAGGACGTCGGCAGGGGAGAGGCGGCGCCCGTGCCGGTGCACCTTCTCGCGCAGCCAGCCGCCGAGCGAGGCCAGATCGCCCTCGCCGATCTGCGAGGGAAGGTCGCCCAGGTCGCGGTTCGCGGCCTGCCAGAGCTGGCCGGCGATGACGTTGCCCAGGCTGTAGGTCGGGAAGTAGCCGAACGCGCCGGATGGCCAGTGGACGTCCTGCAGCACGCCGTGGGCGTCGTCGGGGACCTCGAGCCCGAGGTAGTCGCGATAGCGCGCGTTCCAGGCCTCGGGGAGGTCGGTCAGCTCCAGGCCGCCCTCGAAGATCTCGAGCTCGAGCTCGAAGCGGATCAGGATGTGGAGGTTGTAGGTCACCTCGTCGGCCTCGATCCGGATCAGCGAGCGCTCCACCCGGTTGGCCGATCGATAGAGCTGATCGGCGTCGATCTCATCGAAGGCGCCCGGGAACCGCTCGACCAGGCGCGGCAGCAGCCGCTCCAGGTAGGGGCGGCTTCGCGCGACCCAGTTCTCCCAGAGGCGGCTCTGGGACTCGTGCAGGCCGAGCGAACGCGGCTTCGAGAGCGGGGTGCGGCGCAGCTCCGGGTCGACGCCGGACTCATAGAGCCCATGCCCGGCCTCGTGCATCGCGCTGAACAGGGCCATCGCCAGGTTCCCCTCGTCGTAGCGGGTGGTGAGGCGGATGTCGCCGGTGCCGATCGAGATCGCGAAGGGATGCTCTGTCGGGTCGATGCGCCAGGACCCATCGGGAAACGGCAGGTTCGCGATCAATTGCGCGACCAGCTCGCGCTGTGGCTCGGCGGGGAACTCGCCGCGGAACGGGTCGCCATTCGAGTCCGCGCCGTTGTCGGCCGCCTCGGCGACCAGTGGGACGAGCCCCTCGCGCAGATCGGCGAGCACGCCACGCATCTGCTCGGTCGTCATCTCGGGCTCGTACTCGTCGAGGAGCGCGTCGTAGACGTGGGTGAAGCCCGGGAAGCCGTCGAAGCAGTCGGCGTAGCGGCGGGTGAGCTCGACGTTCTCACGCAGGTGGGGGAGGAGCGCCTCGAAGTCCGACTTGCGCCTGGCGTCCACCCACGCGTTCTCGGCGATGGAGCTGGCGCGGGCGAGCTCCGCGCGCAGCTCGGAGGGGACGCGGCGCGCCTTCTCCCAGTCGCGTGCGACGACGCGGACCAGGTCGGCGTCGATCGACTCCCCGGGCTCGGGGTCGCCGTCACTCTCGGAGCGCGCCTCGTCGATCAGCCGCCCGATCTCGTCGGCGATGAACATCTCGTGGCGCACCCGGGCGAGGGTGGCCAGGGTCTCGGCGCGCGCCCCGGCGCCCCCGGCCGGCATCATCGTGCGCTCGTCCCAGGCGAGCAGCGAGGCGGCGCGGCTCAGGTCATGGATCTCCCCGAGTCGATTGCGAAGCTCGTGGATGGCGCCCATCCTCTGAATCTAGTGGGCCGGCCGCGCCGGCTACGGGGGCGGGGGCCCGCCCTCGGCCGCAACCTTGGCGAGCCCTTCGAGCCAGCGCTGGTGGAGGCGGACCATCATCGGCCGCAGCGCCGGCTTGACGAGCGTGATGCCCCAGCCCTTCTGGGTCTCCTCGGTGCGGACGAACGTCCCGCCCGACTGGCTCCGGAGCACCCAGCCGTGGTAGCCGCGGCCGCCGAGCACCTTGGCGTCCCAGGCGATCCGCTGCCCGGGCTCGTACTCGACCACCTCGGAGGTGACGAAGGCGCCGAAGCTCCACCAGCGAAAGCGGCTGCCGAGCTCGAGCTTCGGCCAAGGCCCGCCCAGGTGCTTGATGAACTTGGCGTTCGAGTAGTAGCTCGGCCAGAGGTCGGGACGGCAGATCCAGGCCCAGATCACCTCGGGCTCGGCCTGGATCTGGAGCTCGTTGACCGCGTGGAACGCCGACTCCTCCGGCCGGTGCCCGTCGGGCCACTCGATGACGGTCTCGCCGCTCACGCGGCGCAACCTATCCGACCCTCAGTGGATGTGCAGGTTCACGTGGAGTAGGACCAGAGGCCAGAGGATGACCGCCAGGATCGCCGACACGACCTGACCCACGGTGTCGTGATGGATGTAGTTGTGGTCGCCGGCCACGAACACGCCCACGAAGAAGTAGACGATCGTGAGCAGGCCGGGTCCGCCGCGTCGGTACATCGCTCCTTCTCCTCTGTGAACCTAGTTGTCGGGCTGAACGTCAGCGGCGCGTTCTTCGTGCCGAGTGGCCCGTTCGTGCTCGGTCTCGGCGGCCTGCTGCAGCTCCTCCGCCTTCTCCCGATGATCCTCCGCCATGGAGCGGTGGCCTTCCGCCTCCGCTTCCCTCCTGCGGATCTCACGCTCACGGGCGATCCGTCGCCGCTTCCTCATCTGCGCGACGGCGAACAGCAGCACCGCCACGACAACCACTGCAATCACGATGATCACGATTGTTGACATGGAGGGGGGTTACCCGTCTAGGCCGCCACTAACCCCTCTGTAGGCTCCCGGGGCGATGGCGGACGCCGTCTACAAGGAGCCTGACTGGTTCACGGCGCATGTCGTGAACCCGCTGATCAAGGGGTTTCATCGCCTCGGCATCAGCGTGGCGGGATCCCAGACCCTCGCGATCCGCGGCCGCAAGAGCGGCGAGATGCGCACGAATCCCGTCAACCCTTTCGAGCTCGACGGCAAGACCTATCTGCTGGCGCCCCGCGGCAACACCCAGTGGGTGCGCAACATGCGCGCCGCCGGCGAGGGCGAGCTGCGCAGTGGGCGCAAGGTTCGCCACTTCCACGCCAGCGAGGTCGCGGACTCCGAAAAGCTCCCGCTGATGCGCCTCTACATGGACAAGTGGTCCTGGGAGGTGAAGGGCTTCCTCGGGATCGACGCGAAGGCCTCCGACCAGGAGATCGAGCGGATCCTGCCGGATCACCCGGCCTTCGTGCTCAGTTTCGACGACTGACGCGGCCGTCAGCCGCTTTGGGTACGCCGCTCGATCGAGACCGCGTACGCCTTGGGGCGGGCGGCGAGGATCGCATCGTCGGAGGGCTCGATCCCATCGGTGAGTCGCATCGGGTCGAAGACCAGCGGGTTCTCCGGAGTCTCCGGATCCTCGATGACCGAGATCACCTCGAGCTCGCCGAGCTCAATCACGTCGTGCTCGCCCTTCCATTCCTCGGTCGGGTCGTCGAGCGAGTCGCCCTCCTTGGCGAGGGTGAACTCGAGCGTGAACCGCGCTATGCCGTTCTTCAGCCTCTCCCGGATCTCGTCCTGCAGGTAGTCGGGGCCCGCCGCGTCCCGCACCTCGTCGGTCAGGTACTCGGTCCCCGCCTCCGGCTCCCAGCTGTAGCGGCCCCAGTGCTTCCCGCCGCTGGCGTCGACCAGGGCGAACGCGTGCAGGGCGCGGTAGTCCGAGGTGGCGAAGCTGATTGTTGGGGCGAGCTTCGCCATCCCCTTCTGCACCGCGATGCCGGTCTCGGGGTGTTCCGCGAGGTAGGCGCCCAGCTTCTCCGGATCGGGCTGGCCCGTCTCCGGGTCGGGGATCCGGGCGCGAGTGAATGCCAGAAAGTCCTCGGGCGTGCGCACGAGGAAGACCACCAGCGGCACCGAGACGATGTCCGTGGCCTCACCGTCCGCCAGGTGGAACTTGACCGCCATACCCCGGCCGGCGAGCACGTGCGCGTCGGAGGTCGAGGGATCCCCGCTTGCGTTGGAGAAGCGGACGGTGACCTGCACCGGATCGCCCTGTAGATGCGGTGCCCGCGAGAGCGTGGACGCCTGCGGGGTGGGGGTGAACGTACCCCTGCACACGGTTCCCTTGGCGTGAACCGCCCGGTGGCCAGCGTGGGGGCCGCTGTTGACGGCGTGGATCGCGTCGACGATCTCTTCCCACAGGGTCGTTGTTGGCACGATCCCGGAGACTAGTTCACGCGCCTCACCGCGATTCGACCTTTCGATGTCCCGCGCGATCATCATCTACGACTCCGACTGCGGCTTCTGCCGCTGGTCCCTGGGCAAGGTTCTGGCCTGGGACCGGGACCGCGCGCTGCGGCCCGTCCCGCTCGGCGGCGGTGAGGCCGACCGTCTGCTGGCCGGGATCCCGCCCGACGAGCGGATGACCTCGTGGCACCTCGTGGACCGGGAAGGTCAGGTCCATTCCGCAGGCGCCGCCTTCGCCCCGCTCTTCCGGCTGCTGCCGGCGGCCGGCCCGTTCGCGGCGGGGGCCGGCCGCTTTCCGGGGCCGGTCGATCGCTGCTACCGCTGGGTCGCCGGCAACCGCACTCGGTGGGGACGATTCGTCACCGACGGCGCCAAGCGGCGAGCCGACGGGCGGATCGCGGAGCGAACCTAGCCCGCGGCCTCGGCCTGGCGCAGGCCGCGCATCATGAAGACGAAGACCAGCGCGAGCAGCGCAACGACGATGCCGAGGGTCTCCAGGTAGGGGGCGCCCTGACCCGCGATCAGGTCGCGGGCTGTCTCCATCACGTGGGTGACCGGATTAAAGGGGGCCACCGCATGCACCCAGCCGCCCAGAAGCTCGCGAGGCACGTAGACGGGCGCCAGGAAGAGGAAGAGGAAGACGGGAACCTGCATCAGCGGCGTGGCCTGCAGGCTTCGGAAGCGGAGCGCCACGCCGGCGGCGAAGAGGAGTCCGGTGACGTTGATGATCGCCGCCAGCCCGTACATGCCGAACAGCTCGAGCCCCCCGCCGTCGAGGTTCATGCCGACGAGCAGGCCGACCAGGGTGACGACGGTGAGCGTCACCGCCGCCCGGAGAAGCGCCACCAGCCCGTATCCGAGGACCAGGGCACTCCGGTGGGGCGTCGCCAGCAGCAGCCGGCGGCCGAACCCGAACTGAAAGTCGGCGGCGATCGAGAATCCGCTGAAGACCCCTCCGAAGGCAGCGCTCTGGCAGAGCACGAAGGCGAAGATGAACGATGTGTAGCCCGGCCCGTAGTCGAAGCCGGGTGCGTTGCTGATCGCCGAAAGACCTCCGGCGAACGCCGTGAAGAAGAAGATCGGCATCAGCATCGGTGGCAGGAAGAGCAGCGGGTTCGTGACCAGCGTGTGAAGCAGGCGCCAGGCCAGCCCGCCGGCAACCGAGAGATAGCGCCTCATGTCCGGGCCATCCTGTTCTTGAGGCCGAGAGACGCGAAGGTCAGGCCGAGCGCGAGGATGCCCAGCGCGCAGCCGAAGCCGAGGGCGAGCGCCTCGCCGTCCCAGCCCGTGATCAGCAGGCTGCGGAGCCCCTCGACCATGTAGCTGACCGGGTTATACGTAGCGACCTCCCGAAACCAGTCCGTCTGAATCAGGTTCCGCGGCAGGCTCATCGAGCTCATGAAGAGGAAGACGAAGATCAGGGGGAAGAGGCTCTGCACGGACTCGGGGGTGTTACTGCGCATCCCGACGGCGAGCCCCACGGACCCGAAGGCGAGCGTGATGCAGATCGCCAGCGCGATCAGCACGAGCGCCCCGCCGAACCCGGCCTCGATGTGGGCGCCCGCGAGCAGCCCCACCGAGATGTAGGTCGCCGCCTGGAACAGGCCCAATGCCAGCGTCCCCGCCAGCTGCCCCGTGACGAGCGCGGCGGGATGGATCGGGGTGAGCTGCAGCCGGTTGAAGAAGCCGAACTGATTGTCCTCCGCCAGGTTCTGGCCGGTGCCGATCACCGCAAAGACGCCGGCCTGGATGAAGGCGAACGACAGGGAGAAGGTCAGGTAGGAGTTGGTCGGGAAGCCCGGCAGCGAGGTGGCCGACTTCAGCCCGACCGAGTTGATCGCCAGCAGGATCAGTGGGAAGACGGTGGCCGGGATGATCGCCGCCGGCTGGCGCACCGTCCGCATGATCGAGCGTCGCGCCAGCTCCGGCGCCTGTGTCCAGATCGACGGCTGCCGGTGGACCGGCGGCGCTCCGATGGGAACTGCTGCCGCCTCCATCAGGCCGCTGCCCCCTCGAGGGCGGGCTGCTCGCCGGTCTCGCCCTCCTCGGCCTCGCGCTGAGCGCCCTCCAGTGAGCGCCCGGTCTTGGTCAGGAAGACGTCGTTGAGGCTGGCCTCGTGAAGCTCGAGGTTCGCGACCCGAACCCCGGCCTGGTCGAACGCGCGGATGATGTCGGCGAGCTCCTCGCTGCCGTCGTCGAGCCTGACAGCCGCACCCTGGGGGGTGCCGGGTACCAGCTCCCCGAACGGGCGAAGCAGTTCGACGGCGCGATCGCGCTCGGCATGATCGGTGGGCACCACCTCGACGGTCGGGCGCCCGACCTCGGCCTTGAGCGCCTGGGGGGTGCCCTCGGCGACCAGCTTGCCCTGATCGATGATCCCGAGATGGTCGGCGAGCTGGTCGGCCTCCTCCAGATACTGCGTGGTGAGGAAGATGGTCACGCCCTCGTCGCGGGAGAGATGAGCGACCTCGTCCCAGAGAGCCGTGCGGCTCTGGATGTCGAGGCCGGTGGTCGGCTCGTCGAGGAAGAGGACTCGAGGACCGTGGAGCAGCGCCAGGGCGAGGTCGAGCCGGCGCTTCATGCCGCCGGAGTAGCCGCCCACCTTGCGGTCGGCGGCATCGGAGAGCCCGACGCGCTCGATCAGCTCATTGCCGCGCCTGGTGCGGTCCTCCTTGGACATGCCGTGGAGCGCGCCCTGCAACCGCACGTGGTCACGGGCGGTGAGGTTGGGGTCGAGGGCCGCCTCCTGGAGCGCGGCGCCGATCGCGTCGCGGACCTGGGCGCCCTCGTGGACGACGTCGTAGCCGGCGACCCTCGCGCTGCCGGCGGTGGGGGGAGGAGGGTGGTCAGCATGTGGACCGTCGTCGACTTCCCGGCTCCGTTCGGCCCGAGGAAACCGTAGATCTCGCCGGGCTTGACCTCGAGGTCGATGCCGTCAACGGCGCGGACGCTGCCCTTGAACTCCCGGACGAGCCCGCTGACCTCGATTCCGTTGCTGTCTGTCACCCGGATCCCCCTCCGGCTCGAATAGCTTGCGAAGTTGGACGGCAGTATACATAGATAGTTGAGCCTTGTAATTATCGACCTTGCCCAGTAACATCGGGGGCAAGATGACGAGGGAGAGTCCAGTCAAGCCGGGAAACGGGCCGGTCCCGTGGCTCGCCGAGGAGGTGGGGAGGACCGACCCGGGGGCCGAGGCGTGGAGCCTGATGCACTGGATGATGGTGACGAACAAGCAGCGCCTGTTCGTGCTGGCGCAGGAGTTCCAGCTCGCCCCTCAGCAGATGATCGCCCTGAGGATGCTGGGTGGCGGCCCTCGGAAGATGAGCGACCTCGCGCACGACCTCTTCTGCGACAGCTCGAATGTCACAGGCATAGTCGACCGGCTCGAGGAACGGGAACTCGTCCGCAGGGAGCTCTCAGAGACGGACCGCCGGGTCAAGCTCCTCGTTCTGACCGAGGAAGGCGAGTGGCTCAGGGGTGAGATCACCAAGCGCATGGCACAGCCGCCGCCTCCGATCGCGTCCCTCTCGCAGAAGGATCAGCGCGCGCTGCGCGACATCCTGAAGCGGGCCGTTGAGAGCACCTCCGTATCCGAGGAGCCGGCAGCCGCTAGGTGACCTCGGGAGCTGGCGTCGGTCCCCCGGCCTCCTGGTCCGCCGCTGTGACCTCGCGGCGGTACTCGCGGTACTCGTGGATGGCGATCTGGATCGACGCCGCCGCCGGAATGGCGAGGATGGCGCCGAGGATCCCGAACAGGGTGCTGCCGAAGAGGACCGCCACCAGGACCACGAACGCCTCGATCTTGGTGGCGCGCTTCTGGATCTGCGGCTGGATCAGGTAGTTCTCGACCTGCTGGTAGACGATCGCGAAGACCACCCAGATGATCAGGGTGACCGGGAAGTTGACGAAGGCGGTGACGATCCCGACGAACACCGCGCCGATGGTCGCGCCGACGACGGGGATCAGATCGGCAACGAAGATGACGACTGCCAGCGGGCCCGCAAACGGCACGCCGAGAATGGTCAGGACGATGAAGGCCGAGAGCCCGGCGATCGTCGCCTGTACCAGCGCGCCGCCGACGTAGTTGCCGACGGCGTTCGCGATGCGGCGCAGGGTCCGCTCGGTGCGCTCGGCATGCTCAGGTCTCTGCATTCGTATGAAGCCCTCGATCCATCTTGGCCCGGCCGCGACCATGAAGATGCTCAGGACCAGGATCGTCACCCCCGCGAAGATCGAGCTGACCAGTCCGAAGCCGATGTCGCGCAGCACGCCCGCGGCATCGCCGGCCTTGCTCGGGAGCTTGTTCGCCTCGGCCGAGAGCTTCTGGGTGATGTCGTATTTGTTGTTGAGGTCGTTGAGCGTCTTGTTCTTGTGGACGTAGTCCTCGATGTCGTGCACGTACTTCGGAGCGTTGGTCGCGACATCGCTGACCTGGTTGACGATAGGCGGCACGAGCACGGCCCCCAGGCCGATCGGGATCATCAGCAGCCCGATGTAGACGAGCGCGATAGCTAGCCCGCGCTTCATGTAGCGCTGGAAGAAGTTGACGGGGCCGGCGAGGGCGACCGCGAGGAAGGCGGCGATGATCAGCCAGCTGATCGGCTTCCGCAGCAGGTAGATGACGTAGAGCACGAGGACGACCGCCACAACGACGAGCACGTTGCGGGCGATCGCGCGCGCTGGAGAGTCGATTTTGGGCATGCCGACCCTCCTTATTCGTGGCCCGCAGGCACGTTCCTGGGGGGGCCGAGAGCCTAGTATCGGCTCGGATGGCAGAGGAGCCGGTAGCCGAAGGTCCGCGGGAGCTCGCCGAGGGCGTCGAGATCCGCGGCGCGGGCGAGGACGAGCTCGATGAGCTGCTGCCGCTGATGCGGGCGTACTGCGACTTCTATGAGTCGACGCCGCCGGACGAAGGCGTGCTGGAGATGACCCGCACGCTGATCACCGATCCCGCGCAGGGGGCCGTATTCATCGCCCGCCAGGACGGCAGGGCGATCGGTTTCGCGACGCTCGACTGGAAGTGGTCGATGCTCAACGGGACCCGCGTCGGATATCTGGAGGATCTCTTCGTTGACCCCGATGCCAGGGGTCAGGGCACGGCCGATGCCCTGATCCAGATCTGCGCCGACCGCTGCCGCGAGCAGAGCATGGGCGGAATGGCCTGGCTGACCGCGCCGGACAACCACCGGGCCCAGAGGGTCTACGACCGCACCGGCGCCGAGTCAGACACCTACGTCGAGTACTACCTGGAGCTATGACCGACGCGGTCCGCTCGGCAGTGGGGGCGGTCTGGCTCAACCACGTGCGGCAGGGCCAGGGCGAGCCCCTGCTGCTCCTGCACTCCCTCGGCGGTTCCCTGGTGCAATGGTCTCCGGTGATGGACCAGCTCGCCAGCGAGCGCGAAGTGATTGCAGTCGACATGCCCGGCTTCGGCGAGTCTCCCGGTCTCCCAGCGGGGATCCGCCCCCGCGCCGCCACCCTGGCCACCGCGGTCCTCGACTTCTACGATGCGCTCGGGATCGACGGAAAACCGGCAGTGGCCGGGATCTCGCTGGGAGGATGGGTCGCCATCGAGTGCGCACGCCAGGGCGCGGCGTCCGCGGCGATCGGGATCTGCACCGCGGGCTTCTGGAAGCGGTCGCCGGACTCCTCGAACCGCACCGTTGCCCGGGCCAGGCGCAGCGGTCGGGCCGCGCGCGGGCTGTTCCGTCCGATCATGTCGACCGCCCGCGGACGCCGCCAGGCCCTCGGGCGCTTCATCCACCGGCCTGAGCGCCTCAGCCCCGGCGAGGCGGCCGCGATCGCCAAGGCCTACGTGACCGCGCCCGCCTATTCCGACGCCAGCGCGCTGATGCGAGCAGGGCGGATCGAGGACCTGAAGGGCATCAAGGCCCCGATCACGCTCGCCTGGTCCGAGCACGACACCCTGGTGCGCAACAGGCCGCTCCGCGACGGGGTCGTGCCCAAGCGGGTGCAGCAGGTGATGCTGGAGGGCTGCGGACATGTGCCGACCTGGGACGATCCTGACCTGGTGGCCCGCGTCGTCCTTGCCGGAGCCCGCCGAAAGCGATAGAGGGATAGGAAGGAGACCGACGATGAGCGAGCGCAACCAATACGCACCCGGGGAGTTCTGCTGGGTCGACCTCGCCACGACAGATGTCGACGCAGCGAAGGATTTCTACGCCGAGCTGCTCGGGATCAGGGCCGAGACCGCACCAGGGGACCCCGAGGAGACCGGCGGCTACGGGTTCTTCACCAAGGACGGCAAGATGATCTGCGGCTACGGCCCGACCCAGCAGGAGGGGCAGCCCCCGGCCTGGTCGAGCTACATCGCGGTCAAGGACGCCGACGCCACTGTCGAGAAGGCGAAGGAGGCCGGCGGCCAGGTCCACGCGGGGCCGTTCGACCTCCCGAACGAATCCGGGCGGATGGCCGTGCTCCAGGATCCGACTGGAGCATTCATCTGCATCAACCAGCAGCAGAACCATCCGGGCGCGCAGCTGGTAAACGAGCCGGGTACCTGGACCTGGAACAACCTGATGACGCGCGACCTCGACGCGGCCAAGGACTTCTACGGCAAGGTCTTCGGCTGGACGGCGGTCCACAACGACCAGACCCCTCCCGGTCTCTCCATGTGGCAGGTGGAGGAACAGCGCTGGCCGGAGGGGCTGGGCGGCATGATGGCGATCGGCGATGACCTTCCGGCCGAGATGCCGGCCCACTGGCAGGTCTACTTCATCGTCGAGAACGCGGATCAGTCGATCGAGCGAGCCGAATCGTCAGGCGCGAAGCTCGGTTTCGGCCCGATCGACGTCCCGGTCGGGCGGCTGGCGACCCTGGTGGACCCGCAGGGTGCGGCGGTCTCGATCATCGAATCGCACTACCCCGAGCCCCGCTAGCTGCGGCAGGTTGCGCAAAGACCGCTGACGACCACCTCGGCGCGGTCCGGCTCGAAGCCGGCCCGCGCGGCGGCGCGGCGGGCCCGCTCCAGGTCGAGCGTGGTCTCCATGTCCTCGATGCGGCCGCAATTGCGGCAGATCATGTGGTGGTGGGCGTCGGCGCGCGTGTCCCAGAGCAGCGTGCCGCCCCCGCCGTTCACCCGCCGGACGATGCCGAGCCGCTCGAAGAGCTCGAGAGTCGCGTAGACGGTCGGTAGAGAGACGCCGGGCAGGCGATCGCTCGTCTCGGAAAGGAGCTCCTCGGCGCTCACGTGACGGGCGCGATCGCGGAGCAGGCGGTGCATGACGACGCGCTGCGAGGTCGCCCGCAGTCCGCGTTCGCGCAGAAGCTCCGAGAGCTCGGCGTCGTCGCGAGGTGGGGTGTGGGTCTCATATGCCATCTGTAGATCGTCCTATATCTTAGGCAGACCTTATCTTAAATGTCTTGTAATATGCGCGCATGAGCGAATTGGTCGCAAGGCTCGCGGGAAGGATGGCCCCGGCCGACGAGGAGCGATTCATGCTCCAGCGGGTGCAGCCGGCTCTGATCGGGCTGATCGACGGCACCGTCTCGACCCTGGCACCCATCTTCGCGACGGCCTTCCTGGCCGGATCGCGCGCGGCGTTGTTCGTTGGCCTCGCCGCGGCGCTTGGAGCGGGGATCAGCATGGGTCTCTCCGAGGCGCTCTCGGACGACGGCACGTTGACGGGGCGGGGAAGCTCACTGTCGCGCGGCGTGATCACCGGAGGCGCCACCTTTTTCGGCGGCAGCTTCCACGCCCTCCCGTTCGTGATCAGCGATCTGCACACCGCTCTGCTGGTGGCGTCGCTCACCGTGGGCTGTGAGCTGATCGGGATCGCCTGGATCCGCAAGCGGTTCCTCGACGTCTCGCTGCGAAGCTCGCTGGTCCAGGTGACGCTGGGAGGCGTGATCGTCGCGGTCACCGGCGCGCTCATCGGCCAGGCATAGGCCGTCTACCAGCGGCTCGTGACGACCTTCTTGCGCGTGTAGAAGTCGACGGCGTCCTTGCCGTTGGCGTGCAGGTCGCCGTCGATGGAGTCCTTCCAGCCCGAGAAGGGGAACCAGGCGACCGGGGCCGGCACCCCGATGTTGACGCCGAGCATCCCGGCCTCGATGCCCCAGCGGTAGGCGCGTGCGGCAGCGCCCGAGGTGGTGAAGATCGAGCCGGCGTTGCCGTAGCGGGACTCATTGGCGAACTCGATCGCGGCGTCGAGGTCGGGTACGGCGATGAGCGCCAGGACCGGGCCGAAGACCTCCTCGCGGGCCAGCTCGGTCTTGGGATCGCTCACCTCGACCAAAGTCGGGCCGAGCATCGCACCGGCGTCCCCGCCTCCCACCCTGCCGTCGAGGAGGATCTTCGCGCCGTTGGATTCCGCGCTCGCGACCGCGGTCTCGGCCCGTTCGCGCGCCTCCGGGGCGACCATGGGGCAGACGTCGGTGCCGGGATCGGCGCCGGGGCCGATGCTCAGCCTCTCCGCCGCGGACTGGAGCGCATCACGCACCTCGGCCTGCCGGCTCTCGTCGCCGACGATCACGCAGACCGAGCCGGCGAGGCAGCGCTGTCCGGCCGCGCCGAAGGCCGAGCCCATGATCGCGGGGACGGCGTTCCCGAGGTCGGCGTCGTCGGCGACGATCATCGAGTTCTTCGCACCGCCCAGCGCCTGCACCCGCTTGCCGGTCTCCGCCGAGCGGGTGGCGATCAGCCTTGCGGTCTTGGCCTGGCCGACAAAGGAGACCGCGTCCACCCCCGGGTGATCGAGGATCGACTCGACTGCCTCGCGGCCGCCGTGCACCAGATTGACGATGCCCGGCGGGAAGATCGCGGCTTCGTCGATCAGCTCGCAGATTCGCTGCGCCGGCCGCGGGTCTCGCTCCGATGGCTTCAGCAGGAAGGCGTTGCCGCAGGCAACGGCGTAGGGCAAAAACCAGAGCGGGATCATCGCCGGGAAGTTGAACGGGGTGATCGCGGCGACCACGCCGACCGGCTGGCGCACGAGCTCGACGTCGATACCCGAGGCGACGCCCTCGAGGGTCTCGCCCTTGAGCAGGTGGGGGATGGCGGCGGCGGACTCAACCGACTCGATGCCGCGGCCGACCTCTCCGTCGGCGTCGGCCAGCGTCTTGCCCATGTCCGCGGTGACCAGGGCCGTGAGCTCCTGGCGGTGCTCGGTGAGGGCGTCCCGCAGCGCCAGCACGGCGCGGGCGCGCTCCTGCGGCGGCACCTCGCGCCAGAGGGGCTGGGCGCCGCTGGCCGCCACCACCGCGGCATCGACGTCGGCCGTCCCGGACAGCGGCACTCGAGCGGTGAGCTCGCCGGTCGCCGGGTCTCGGTCATCGAGCGCATCGGTCGTCCGGGCCTCCTGCCAGCGGCCCCCGATGTAGTTCTGCAGCGTCCGTGCTTCGGCCGCGGTGGCCATCGGCCCAGACTAGCGCCGCGCCCGATGCCGGCGGAATTGGCCGGGCTCGGCCTCCTGATCGAGGACCTCCTCGATGGTGCGGCCGCTGAGGACCGACTCGGGCTGCGAGGAGGTCGGCCTGCGCCGCGCGTCGGCGCCCTCGTCGCGCTTCTTGATCAGGAGCCACTTCTCCCGGTCCGACGGCGGGCCGGTGCGGACCAGGGCGTAGGCCCCCTTGATCTTCTCGCCCAGCATGAAGATCTTCACGTCGCCCTTTTCGATCGCCTCGGCGAGCTCCATCTTCTCACCACGCCGCGTCTCCGAGATGTTCTGGAAGACGCCTCGGTCCCAGACGATCATCGGACCCGCGCCGTAGGAGTTCTCCGGGATCACGCCCTCCCACTCGAGGTACTCGAGCGGATGGACCTCAGTCCGCATGGCGAGGCGCTTGTCGCGGGGATCGAGCGAGGGGCCTTTGGGAATGGCCCACGAGGCGAGCACGCCGTCGACCTCGAGCCGCAGGTCGTAGTGCTCGGAGGTGGCCGAGTGCTTCTGGAAGGCGAAGCGAGGGTGGCGGCGCTTCGCCTTCCCCTTGCCCTTCGCCCTGCCGCTCGGTTCGCGGGTCTTGGAGAAGTCTCGCTTGCGCTCGTACTCCGCCAAGGGGCGCTTGCCCTTGGTCGGCTTCTTGGCCTTCGGCTTCGCCGGCATCAGACTGAACTCTCGAGCTCGGCGATCGAGCCGGCAAGGGCGCCGCGGAGGCCGTCGAGGCGCGAGATCGCATCGGGATCGGAGCAGAGGCCAAAGGCCAGCTCGCCGCCGAGCGAGATGACGGAGATTCGCAGGGCGTGGCGGTCGGCGGGCTCGGCGAAGGAGCAGAACTGCTCGACGGCGTGGCCGAGGATCACCGCTCGCTGCCGCGGCCCTGGGACGTTGGAGACCGAGAGGGCGAACTCGCGCGGCCCCGAGGTCAGCCGGGTCACTCCCTGGTAAAGGGGGCGGAAGCGCCCGATGGCGTGGAAGAACGCGTAGAGCGTGTCGGCATCGTGGTCGAACTTCCTCTCCCGGGTCTCGGCATTGATCAACCGCAGGCGTTCGGCGGCGTCCTCCTCGGCGATCGGCAGGTCGACGTTCATGAACGAGTCGCGATTGCCGAGCTGCCCCTTCGCCTCCTGGCGGGCGTGCAGGCAGACGGGACATTGGATCCGTAGGTTCTCGGCGATGCCACCGACCTCCGGGAGCCAGCGGCGAAGTCCCCCGGCGACCACGGCAAGGACGACGTCGTTGATGGTCACGCCCTCCGGAGCAGCATGCTCGATCCGCTTCAGGCGCTCGAGGGGGAAAGTGGTCCAGGCGACCTCCCGGCCGGGTCCGATGTGCTGGTCGAGCTTGGTGTCCCGCCCGGGTCGGAGCTCCCTCCACAGGGCCGCCGGCAGCCGCACGAGGATCCGTGCCTCGCCGGCCGGTGGGCGAGGGGCCGCAGCCTGGGCGGGCTTCACGGACCCGGGCGAGGATGTGTGCACCAAGGACTGTGGCGGTGGCGAACCCAAGTCCTCGTCCCAGAGCAGACCGGCGGCGAGGCGGATCGCGCTGACGCCGTCGGCCATCGCGTGGTGGATCCGCGCGACCACCGCAACCCGGTCGCCGGTCAGCGGCAGGACGTCGAGGCGCCAGAGCGGACGGGTGTGGTCGAGGCGCTCCGAGAGCAGCTCGCCGACGGCCTGGCGAAGCTCCTCGTCGGAGAGCTGGTCGGCGCGCTCGGGACCGGCTACATGCCAGTCGAGGTCGATGTCGGGGGACTCGATCCAGGCGGGCCGGCCGAGCCCCAGCCTCGGCTCCGCCACCCGCTGGCTGAGCCGCGGGAAGGAGCCCATCCGCTGCGAAATACGCTCGCGGAGCCGGACGACGGACGCCGGGCGTCCCTGGGAGTCGGGGGCGAGGATCAGGACCTTGCCCGTGTGCCCCTTGATGGCAGCGGATTCCAGCCGCAGGATTTGGGCGTCGTCGATGCTCAGCCGCTCTCTAGTGGCCGGGGGCATGCGGTGATCATCCCGCGCCCGGCTCTTGCTGTCACCCCGTTTTTTGTCCCGATGGTCGGGTACGTGAAGGGGGAACAACAAAGGAGACGACTAAATGGGTGAGCACATCGATGAGGCGAAGGGCCGCGCGAAGGAGGCGGCCGGTGACCTCACTGACGACGAGAAGCTGAAGCGCGAGGGGAAGGTCGACCGTGCGCTGTCGAGCATCAAGGACAAGGCTGACGATGCCGCGGACAAGGTGAAGGACAAGGTCGGGACCGGCGACGACGACGACTCGCGCGACTGAACGTCCGCCTGAAAGCGGGTCGCACAGATGCGGCTCGCCACTGACTTGGGACCGAGAGGCCGGAGCAGCTGCTCCGGCCTCTTCGTCTTGGAGGAGCCTCGCGGGGAATTACGGACGACAAGCCGCATTTCCTCCCGATGAAAGCGGTCGGCGCGGCGGGGAGACTGCTGATCGCCAAGGGGAGATGGAAGCCAAAACGCAGGGACCACCCGCCCGCCGATTCGACTGACGGGCCGCCCTAGGGGGGCGGCCCGTTTGTCTTTCACAGGCTCTATCGGCTGAGGTCGCCGACGGCGTGGAGCTGCTCCTCCGGCTCGGGCGCCTCGCCGCGAAGCTCGAGCAGAGCCAGCGCGGCGACCACGATCACAAGCCCCTCGATCGGTTGCAGCAGCCCGTCGGCCCCCAGGTCGACCACGGTGACGATCGCGAGGCCGTGGAAGGGCTCGCTGATCAGCGACGCCGCGAGTTCGGTGGCCAAGATCGTCCCGACGACGATCAGCATCACTCGCCAGAAGTTCCCACGGACGAGCTCCCGGCTGCGCCGCATGGAACCCCAGACTCCCCGATGCTCGAACTTGACCATCGCGGGCGAGATGCTGAAGTAGGCCATGTAGACGAGGCCCGGGATGATCAGCAGGACGAAGCCGATCGCAGTGCCGACCGTGAGCACCAGGTCCAGCAGGATCAGGCGGCCCAACGGCAGGCTCCGCAGCATCGGGAGGAAGCCCGGCAGCGGCCGGTTCGCGCGCCACTCGATCACGGCGGCAGCCGCCAGCCCCGCGTAGAAGGCCTGTCCGAACAGGTTGACGATGACCGTGAGCGGGAGCGCGGCGACGATCGCGATGTCCCGGGCACTGTGGATCCCCTCGACGTTCAGGTGGTCGAGAAACGCGTCGGCCAGCGCCTGCGGCAGCAGCACCACGATCGCCATCGTCACCAGGAAGAACCAGTGCGTGCGATACACGGAGGCGACGTCGCGGGCGATCGCTCCCACCTCGAGCGAGTGCTTCGGCGGCGCGATCACGATTCGATCAGGTGGGGAAGGGGATTCGTCGGAACGTGGATCCATCCCTCGCGGGCGGCGCGGTCGCGCTCCCGATCGGACTCGGGTGGCTGGGTGAGGCCGAGCGCGGCGGCCCGTGCGACCAGCGAGGCGACGAGCGCATCGAACTGGTTGTGGTCCGAGCCCGCCGCCCCGCGCTGCTGCGGGGTCATCTGGATGCCCCCGAGCGCCTCCTCCAGCTGGTTGAGTAGCTCGGGGAGGCGCGCGACGCCGACCCGGCTCTTGTAGCCGACCGCCGACAGGCCCCAGGAGACCAGCGCCGGGGCGGGGTAGGCCTCGATCACCCTGCCGGAGCCGGCGCGATCCACCGGATCGCCCCGGGCGGCGAGGCGGTCGAGCAGGTAGGCGCAACGCATGGCGACGACGCCGATCAGATCGGTCGAGACGCTGAGCGGGCGACGGGAACCCTGCTCGATCAGCTTGCGGTCCGTCGCCCGGAAGCTGAGATGGAAGCGGTAGACGTCCTGGTCCTCGCCGGCTCCGGGCCAGCCTGACCGGTTGCGATGCGCGGAGACCGCCTGGACGAATTCGTCCGGCCAGCCGAAGGGGGCGTCGATGCCGACCTTGTCGGCGCCCTCGATCGCGTCCAGGAGCGCCGGGTCGTCGAGACCGGACGCGAGATCGGAGACGACCGGCGTCGCCGGACCCCAGTCGAGTGCGCAGGCGCTGGTGTTGGCCGGCTGAGCCGCGAGGTCGATGCCGAGCGTCCGCACTCCGCGATCGTATGGCGCAGTCGTGGGTAGAGTCGCGAGCGTGGAACAAATCCTTCCGGGCGTCTGGCACTGGACCGCGACCCACCCGAACACGGGGAGCGAGGTGAGCTCATACTGGGTGCGCCCGGGGCGGGCCGTGATCGATGCGTTGCTGCCGGAGGCGGGGATCGACGCCTTCCGCGACGAGCCCCCAGATCGAGTGCTGCTCAGCAATCGGCACCATCTGCGCCACGGGGAGCGCTTCGCCGATGAGCTCGGCTGCACGATCCTCTGCTCAAGGCCGGGGCTGTACCAATTCGATCAGGTCCCGAGGTGGAGGGATTCGATTTCGGCGATGACGTGGCGCCGGGAGTCGAGGCCCTCGAGGTCGGAGCGATCTGCCCGGATGAGAGCGCTCTGCTGATCGCGGACGCGGGCGGGCTCTCGATTGCTGATGGAATCAGGCACTACGGCGGGGTGATGAGCTTCTTCTCCGACTCCCTGCTGGGCGACGACCCGGAGGGCGTCAAGGGCGGCCTTCGCGAGGCCTATTCTCGGCTGCTGGACCGCGACTTCGACAACCTGCTCTTCGCACACGGCGACCCGATCATCGGCGGCGGCAAGCGGGCACTTCGCGAGTTCGCGGAGGGCTGATGCGGCCGCCGATGTGAACGGGCCGCTGCGCGCGGGCCGTAGTCTGCAACCGTGGCTCGTGACGATTTCGACCTCGGAGACGGCAAGCCGGATATCGCCGCGGCCGGCGGGGTGGTGGTGCGCCGCGACGAGGAGAGGCGGACGAGAGTGGCCGTGATCCACCGACCCAAATACGGGGATTGGTCGCTGCCGAAGGGCAAGCTGGAGAGGGACGAGGGATGGCGCGAGGCCGCCCTCCGTGAGGTCCAGGAGGAGACCGGATATCGCTGCGACGCGAGCGTCGAGCTGCCTCACGTGTCCTATCTCGACCGGAAGTCCCGGCGAAAGCTCGTCCGCTATTGGCTGATGGAGCCGATCGAGGGGAAGTTCACGGCGCACGACGAGGTCGACGAGCTGCGCTGGCTGACGCCTTCGGAGGCCGACGAGCTCCTCACCTATCCGCACGACAAGGAGCTCGTCCACAAGGCGCTGCGGCGCTACCGCTGGCGGAAGGTGATGCGGGCGCTGACGCCCTGGTCCCGCCAGCCGATGCCGGGCATGTGAGCTCGCCCGGGGCGTAACGTGCCGCGCCTACGATGGACTGAGCAACACGACTGAGTTCGACGACACCTCGACGGAAGGAGACGGCGCAATGACAGATGACACCGAGACCGCAATCCTCGCCGGGGGCTGCTTCTGGGGGGTCCAGGAGCTGCTTCGCAAGCGCGACGGCGTGATCTCGACCCGCGTCGGATACACGGGCGGCGAGAATGCAAATCCGACCTACCCCAACCATCCAGGCCACGCCGAGGCCGTCGAGATCGTCTTCGACCCGGAGCGGATCTCGTACCGGGACATCCTCGAGTTCTTCTTCCAGATCCACGATCCGACCACAAAGGACCGGCAGGGAAACGACATCGGCTCGAGCTATCGTTCCGAGATCTTCTACATGAGCGACGAGCAGCGCCAGGTGGCGGAGGAGACGATCGCGGATGTTGAGGCCTCCGGGCTGTGGCCGGGCAAGGTCGTCACCGAGGTGAGCGAGGCCGGACCATTCTGGGAGGCCGAGCCCGAGCACCAGGACTACCTTCAGCACTATCCGAGCGGCTACACCTGCCACTTCCCGCGCCCCGACTGGAAGCTGCCGCACCGCGAGACCGCCGCTTAGCCTTTCGCTCCCCGGGCGGGCATCGCCCGCCCGGACTAGTCTCCCCGGGGGGTGGCCGAGAACTGAGCGGGGCCCCGAAGGGCCCCGATCATCCTCTGCCTAGGCCGGCTCGGATCAGGAGCCGGTTTCCTGCTGGTTGTCCTGCGGGCTCGGCGCCCGGTGGATGATGACCTCGCAATGGCGCACGTCGTCCAGGTTCCCCGGGTCGACGATCACGACGTCCCGATCGCGGCCGCAGTCCACGTTGTCCGACTCGCCGTCGTTGACGTGGATCACGTCGTGACCGCGACCGCCGAACACGGTGTCACCGCCCGGCAAAGCGGCGTCCGCCTGGGCAAGGGCGTAGATGACGTCGTCACCAGGCCCCCCGAAGACGGTGTCGACGCCAACCCCTGCGAAGAGGTGATCGCCTCCCCTACCGCCGCGGACGATGTCGTCGCCTGGCCCGCCGCGGACCAGGTCGCTGCCCTGCCTGCCGAGCAGGACGTCATTGCCATCCTGGCCGAGCACGACGTCTGACCCGCGTCCGGCATCCACCATGTCGTTGCCGAGACCACCGAGGACCAGGTCGTTGCCGAGGCTCCCGAAAACGGTGTCGTTGCCGTCGCCGGCGTCGACGAAGTCGTTTCCGGCGCGAGCGAAGACCGCGTCATCCCCGCCCTTGGCCAGGATCTGATCCGCGGCCCGTGTCCCGAACAGCTGCTCACTGTTGTCCGTGCCAACGATCGTCGCCGCCAGCGCGGCCGTGGCTCCCACCGCGGCCATCGCCGTGACGACAGCGACGATCAGTCCCATCGTCTTTCTTCGCATCCGAATCCCTCCCCGGGATCGTTTTCCGTCTCATAGAACATTTCCGGGTAGCCGCGGTTGCGGTCGTTGCACAATCGGCCAGGTCGATAGCGTGGTGCGGGATGACTGCCACGACGGAGACGCGGGTCGACGAAGATCTCGCCTTCGCGGGCGCGGCCCGGATCGCCGAGCTGGTCCGCGCCAAGGAGGTCTCGCCGAGCGAGCTCGTCGAGCTCTACCTCGAGCGGATCGCTCGTATCGAGCCGGATCTGAACTCCTACCGTGTGGTGCTGTCCGACGGCGCTCGCGCTGACGCGAAGCGGGCCGACGAGCGGCTCGCCAAGGGCGAGGTGGCTCCCCTGCTGGGCGTGCCGGTGGCTATCAAGGACAACGTCGATTACGCCGGCGAGGTGACCACCCATGGCACCGCCGCCTACGGCGAGCCGGCTACGGAGGACGGCCTGGTCGTGCGCCGGCTGCGCGAGGCGGGCGCGATAATCCTCGGCAAGACCACGCTGCCGGAGCTCGCTATATACGGCTTCACCGAGAGCCCGACCTGGGGCGACACCCGGAACCCGTGGGACACCTCGCGGACGCCCGGGGGCTCGAGCGGTGGCAGCGGCGCCGCCACGGCGGCCGGCCTCTGCGCGATCGCCCACGCCACCGATGGGGCGGGCTCGATCCGATACCCGGCAGCGTTCTGTGGACTGTTCGGGCTGAAGCCACAGCGGAACCGGATCTCGCTCTCCCCGGACAGCGAGCACTGGTACGGCCTCTCCGTCTCGGGCTGCGTCAGCCGGACGGTCATGGACACCGCGCTCTACCTCGATGCGATGAGCGGATCGGAGACCGGCGACTTCGATTCGCCGCCGCCGTTCGAGCGGCCGCTGGCGGAGGCGGCCCGGACTTCGCCGGGCAAGCTCCGCATCGCCTGCACCACCAAGACGATCTTCCCCGTCAAGAAGGCACCCGAGGTCCTCGCGGCATACGAGGAGACGGTGGAGCTGTTGCGGTCCCTCGGTCACGAGGTAACCGAGGCCGCGCCGAGCTTCGGCCGGATGTACACCGACTTCTATCCCCTCTACTTCCGCGGGATCCGAGACGAGGGCCTGAGCCTGCCCTACCCGGAGCGGCTCTCGGACCAGACCAAGGGATTCGTCAAGCTCGGGCGGCTGTTCAGCGACTGCCGACTCGCGAAGGTCCGAGACCGGATGCCCGCCGGAGCCGCGCGAATCCGTGAGCTCTTCCGCAACTACGACGCGCTCATCACGCCGGCGACAGCCCAGCTCCCGGTCGAGATCGGCCACTGGCGCGGCCAGGGAGCGCTGCGGACCATCAACGGGATGACCAACGTCTATCCATATGCCGCGACCTGGAATTACACCGGACAGCCGGCCGCCACCATCCCCGCCGGCTTCACCGACGGGGGCCTGCCGCGCTCTGTGATGCTGGTCGCTCGCCCGAACGATGAGGCGACGCTGGTCTCACTCGCCGGCCAGCTCGAGACCGAGCGGCCCTGGGCGGATCGCCGCCCTGAGCTCTAGACCGCGCTGATCTCGGCGGCGGCGCCGATCTCGATCTCCTGCGCCTCGGCTGCCATCTCCACGGCGCCGTCCGGGCCGCCGAGCTCGGACCAGTGCTCCTGCGCAGTGTCGTAGAAGCGGTCGAGGAACTCGTCGGAGTGGAGGGGGTCGTGGTGGAACATCAGCAGCCGCTGGGCCTCGACCCGGCGAGCGAACGTGAGCGTGTCGCTGAGGCGCGAGTGTCCCCAGCCGACGTGCTCGGGGTACTCCTCGTCCGTGTACTGGCAATCGTGGATCAGCAGATCCGCGTCGCGGGCGAGGTCGTAGCCGGAGATCCACTCGGGCTCGAGGGTCTCCAGCGGTGCGCCGAGACCCGGCTCGTGATCCGAGATGTAGGTGAGGGTGGTCGGGCCGTCGGTGATCCGGTAGCCGAGCGTCGGGCCTCGATGGGTGACGGCCTCCGCGCGGATTTTTGCCGGCCCGATTTCCCACTCGCTGGCCGGGGTATCGCGGAAGTTCACCTCGCAGGGAAGCTCGCGGACCTCGACCGGGGAGAGCGGGGCGGAGATGTAGCGCGAGATCCTCTCCTCGAGAGAGGCCTCGGGGGAGGATGGGCCCCAGATCGTGATCTCCGTCTCCGAGCGGAAGCAGGGGGCGAAGAACATCAGCCCCTGGATGTGGTCCAGGTGCAGGTGGGTGAGCAGGATGTTGATTTTCGGCAGCCGCTTCGCGATGCCCACGCCGAGACTGCGAATGCCCGTGCCCGCGTCGATGATCAGCGTGGACCCGTCCGAGAGCTCGAGCTCGACGCACGAGGTGTTGCCGCCGTAGCGGTTCATCTCGGGGCCCGGCGCAGGGACCGATCCCCGCGCTCCCCACACCTTGAGCTTCATCTGGTCCTCACCATCGCCTCTCTCCTTCCCCAGCGTATAGCGCCTAACCGGCGCCCTGTGTGTCGTTCATCCGGGGCCAGAAGAAGATCATCGCCCCCTCCTGGCCGCCTTCGGCCACGATCGGGAGGGCGGTCGACTCGATCTCGTAGTCCTCGCCCTTCGCCGAGCGGACGGTGAACGCCGCGTGTCCGGGGCGGCCCCGGCGCAGTGCCTTGGTGGTCGGAAGCTCCTCGATCGGGAGCGGGGTCCCGTCGCGCCCGAAGGGCCCGACCGCGTGGCTCCACTCCTCTGCCGGCATGCGACCCTGCTCCTCGAACGAGATGCCGAGCAGCGCCCCCGCGGCCTCGTTGTAGAAGATCAGCGCGCCGCTCTCGTCGACCAGGAAGGCCGGGGTGGAGAGGCTCGTCAGGAGGTTGCGGGCCAGGATCAGCTCGAGCGGCTTCTGCGCCATTCGCCACGAAGTCTCGCGTATGGTCGCCGCCGGGTGCGGCACCGTGGTTGCGGCAGAAAGAGGGCCCGGCGACTCATCCCTGCCCGCCGGGCCCGGATCCGGACCTCAGAGGTCGGTCCGGAAGCTCACTTGACTGTGATCTCGCCCTCCATGCCCATCTGCTTGTGGTTGTCGATCGGGCAGTAGAACTCGTACTTGCCGGCGGCCAGATTGGCCTTCAGGGTGCCGCCCTCGAGCTTCTGGTCGTGACCTCGGGTGACATCCTCGATCTCGAGCGAGTGAGTCACCTGGCCGTCGTTCTTCATGTTGAACGTGACCTCGCCCGGGCTCGCCGTCTGGTCGGAGGGGTTGAACCCGATCGCGAGCAGCGCCGCGAAACGCCGGTTCAAACGCATCCACACCTCCGCTGCAGTCGTAATGACGCGTACCTAAGCTCCTACGCGCCCGACCCGGAGCGGGATTGATGCTTGGGACGCCTGGCTCAGGCGTGTCTGGTGCGGTCCTTCGTGCCTGAGAACGGCGATCCTCGGCCGGAAGACACGCCGGCCGAGGTCGCGACACGCCTGCTTGCTGAGATCAGGGCACACGTCCCGCCAACCCCGGCGGGCCGCCGAGCACGCGCGGGCGGTCCCCACGCGTACGGAGAGCCAGAGCTAGGAGAGCTTCCCGATCTTGAAGATCTTGGTCCCGCAGTCCGGGCACGTGCCCTGAATGGCCGGGCGACCGTTCTTCATCGTGACCTGCTGCGGATCCTTGATCTCGACCTTCTTGCGTTCCTTGACGCAATAGCCCTCAGGCATCGAGGACCTCCTTTCGAGCCGATTCCGCGGATCAAGCTAGAGCACCCATCGGACGGGCGTGTCCAGGCACGCCCAACCTAGTGCGTAATGCAACTAAGGCTTCTTCGGCGTGGTGGGCGTGGTCACCCCAGGCGTGAGCGCAGCGCCCGGCGTCGTGCCCGCCGCCCCCCCTTGCCGAAGGCTCCCGTCGACGCCTGGCTCTGCAGCGTCGCGATGCTGGCGGCGTTCTGCGACTGCTGCCGCTGCAGGGCGGAGATCGACGCCTGCAGCTGTGCGGCGGAGGCGTTGAGCGCGTTTTGCGTGTCCTTCGAGTTCTTCGTGGCCGCCGCCTGCAGCGCATCCACCTTCTTCGTGAGTGCGTCGACGTCGCTCTTGCTGGCCTTGTCGTTCTTGGCCGCCAGGCCGAAGTAGAGGGCGGCGATGGAGGCGAGGATCGCCATCACCAGAGCCGCCAGGCCGAAATAGGTGAGCCGCCCCTGCTTGCGCTCGATCTCGGCCATCCACCCCTGCAGGCCCTCCATCCGCTCCTGCAGGTTCGGCTCCGGGGTCTTGTCCTTCGCCTTGGTGGTGGCTTCCTCGGTCTTGGCCTCGGAACCCTTCGCGCCGTCGGCTGCCTTCGCGCCGTCGGCCGTCCTCGCGCCGTCGTTCGCCTTCGGCTTCGCCTCGGCCGTGGAAGCGGTGGCCTTCGTCGCCTTGCCACGGGGCCTGCTTGCGCTGTCGGAGCGACCGGGCAGAGTCACCTTGGGCCTGCGAATGCGGGGCATCAGATCCGCCATGGCCCGGGATCCTAGGCGACCGTCGCGGGCCACGGCCCCGTACCATTCCGCCTCCCGTCCATCGCTCGTAAGAAGGAGAGCCGCAGATGCCCGAAGCAGTGATCGTCGACACCATCCGCACGCCCATCGGCAGGGCCTTCAAGGGCTCGCTCGCCCAGTTGCGCCCGGATGAGCTTGGGGCCTTCGTGGTCGACGAGCTGCTCGAGCGGAATCCCGAGGTGCAGCCCTCGGATGTCGAGGAGGTCTTCTGCGGTTGCGGCATGCCGCAGGGCCTGCAGGCGTTCAACATCGCCCGGATCATGGTCCTGCTCTCGAAGAAGCTGCCCGAGACGGTCAACGGGGTGACGATGTCGCGCTACTGCGCCTCCAGCCTCGACTCGATCAGGCACGCCGCCAACGCGGTGCGCGCCGGCCAGGGCGACACCTACATCGCTGCCGGCGTGGAGTGGGTGAGCCGCTACAACGAGCGCGCCGAGCCCGCGGGAGCCGCGGACCAGAACGAGCGCCTGCAGGGAAAGGACGGGACACCGAACGCGTATATAGACATGGGCATCACGGCGGTCAACGTGGCCAAGCGCTACGAGGTGAGCCGGGCCGACATGGACAAGTACGCCCAGCGCTCCCAGGAGCTGGCCGTCAGATCCCAGGAGGACGGCTTCTTCGACCGCGAGATCGTCCCTGTCAAGCTCCCTGACGGCAACGAGGTCACGAAGGACGACGGCCCGCGCGCGAGCTCGACGCTCGAGAAGCTCTCCGAGCTGCCCGAGGCATTCGAGGGCGGCGGTGGAGTGACCGCGGGCAACTCCTGCCCGCTCAACGACGGCGCCGCCGCGGTCCTGGTGATGTCGGAGGACCGGGCCGATCAGCTCGGCCTGAAGCCGCGCGCGCGGATCGGCACCGCCGCCACTCACGGGAACGAGCCCGAGTACATGGGGGTCGCGCCGATCGGTGCGATCAAGAAGGTGCTCGATCGCGGCGGCATGAGCATGAAGGACGTGGACGCGGTCGAGCTGAACGAGGCCTTCGCCGCCCAGGTGATCCCCATCATGGCCGAGTGCGACATCCCGCTCGAGAAGCTCAACACCCACGGCGGAGCGATCGCTCTCGGGCACCCGTTCGGCATGACCGGCGCGCGGATCATGGGCACCCTGCTCAATGTGATGGAGACCGATGACCACACGGTCGGCCTCGAGACCATGTGCGTCGCCGGCGGGCAGGGCGAGGCGATGTTGGTCGAGCGCCTGAACTAGCTCCGCGACGGATTCGGCACGTTTCGCGTGCGATTGGGCATGCGCGCGGCGATTGCCTCCCCGCATCGAGGCTGAACCCGACCATGGTTTTGGGTCTGATCGCACCCGCGACCGAGATGATCGCGCCGGCGACCGAGATGATCGCGCCGGCGACCGAGATGATCGCGCCGGCGACCAAGATGATCGCGCCGGCGACCAAGATGATCGCGCCGGCGACCAGACCCCAGACAAGCCCTTCGAACGACGTCCGGGGCATCAGTACGCGCGCAACTACCTGGACCCTGTGACAGGCCATCCGCTTCAGGTGCACCCACCGATGGGACCTCGTGAGTTCGAATCGGAGGATGACTACTGGGCGTACATGGACGCGGTAAGCCGCTACAACAACGGCCTGCCGCCGCCGCGCCCCATTCCCAACGTGGATGAGCTCGGGGAGGTGGCGCCGGTCATCCGCCTCCCGCACCGGGCGTCTCGCCACAAGGCGACGAAGTCCAGACATCTCGGCGTGCGCTTGACCGAGACGGATTTCGAGCTCTTAGAGGAGATGGCCCGTGCGCACGCCGTCCGCCCCGGCACGATGGCTCGAATGCTCGTGGTGCGCGCGATTCGCGCCGCCGCGGATCAGGCGAAATAGGGTGCCGCTCCGATGGAGCTGGTGCCCACGACGATCAGCGCGGGGTACGCCGCCGGGCTCAACGCCTACGGCACGGTGTTCCTGCTCGGATTGCTGGGGCGCGCCGGCTTCGGTGAGGTCCCACACGACCTGACCACCACGCCGATCCTGATCGCCGCGGGCGTGATGTTCGCGATCGAGTTCGTCACCGACAAGGTGCCGCTGCTCGACAGCACCTGGGACCTCCTGCACACGGCGATCCGGCCGGCGATCGGCAGCCTGATCGGCGTCTCGTTCGCAGACTTGGACAAAGTCACCGGCCCCGAGACCATCGCCGTCGGCGGCGCCGGCGGGGCCACCGCGCTGGTCACCCACGGGCTGAAGGCGGGGATCCGGCTCGGGGTGAACACCTCGCCCGAGCCGTTCTCGAACGTCGTGATCAGCCTGATCGAGGACGGGCTGATGGCCGGGGTGGTGGCGCTCGCCCTAAAGGAGCCGCTGGTGGCGCTCGCCATCGTGACCGTGCTGCTGGCGATCGGGATTGCGCTGGTCCTCTACCTGCGCAAGCGGATCAAGCTGGCGCTGGAGCGGCGTGGGGCCCGGCGAGCGGAGCGAGCGGCCGCGGCACCGGCAGCGGATCCCTAGGCGCGAAGCCCCTCAACCAGCTGGATCAGGGCCTCCTCGACCTCGGCGCGTGCCCGTCGCGGCTGATCCGCATGGGCGATCACGAACGCCGCCTCGGAGAGCGCGGCGACGAACAGATGAGCCATCGGGGCGACTGCGATCGGGCGGAGGACACCCGCCTCGACGGCTCCCTGGAGAGCCGCGCGGGTCAGGCCGAGGCCATGGCGGTTGTCGATCTCCCGCCACTCCTCCCAGCCGAGCACCGCGGGCGCGTCGGTGAGGCTGATCTGCTTCACGGCCGGTTCCTCGCAGGCATCGAGGAACGCGCGCATGCCACTGATCATCAGGTCCCAGGGGTCGTCGGCGCCCTCCATCGTCGCCCCGATCCTGTCCATCAGGTCGCCTTCGACGCGCTCGAAGACGGCGCGGAAGAGATCGCGCTTGTCCTCGAAGTGGTGGTACAGGGCCCCGCGCGTGACCTTGGCCCGGGACACGATCTCCTCGGTGCCGACCCCGGCGTAGCCGCGCTCCGTGAAGAGCTCGAGGGCTTCCCCGATCAGGTCCTCGCGAGTGGCGCGCGCCTCGGCCTCGCGGCGTCCAGATACCTGTGTAGCGCTCGATGCAGTTGACATACACGCTGTACGTTAGCCCGCCAGGATCCCGTAACCCCGCAGCCTTCCCCGGCGCTGTTCCGGACATAGCCAAACGGCAAGCAAGCTAGGGAAAGGAAGACGATGCGAAGGGTCCTAACCTGCGTAGCACTGGGGTCGGTGGTCGCGTGCGTTGCGGCGGCACCGGCCGCACTTGGTACCAAGGGGCACGCCCCCAAAGGCCCAAAGCTCGCCTCGGGTTCGGTGTCCCTGACCGCGACCCCGAGTACCGTCACGACCGCTATCACCACGGTTTCGGCCAGCGGGAATGTCATGGCTACGAGCGGGTGCCGGAAGAGCCGCACGGTGCAGTTCTCGTACGTCGGCTCTGGCGGCACAACGCCGTTGCCCGTGATCGCGGTCACCGGCCCCAACGGTGACTTCGCGGCTTCACTGCCGAAGCCCACGGACGCGGCACCCGCGACGGTGACCCTCCAGGCGACGGCCACCGAGGCCGATCGCAAGGTCGGAAGCGCCAAGAAGGGCAGGAAGCCCAAGAAGGGCAGAAGGATCACCTGCCTGAGCGCGACCGGGCAGACGACGTTGACCGTCGCCCCGTAGCCGTTGTCGGCACCAAGCCGACGGTGAGCGGCCCGCCGAGAGGGGCTGCTCGCCTGCGCTACCGTCGGCCGGTGGCCGGTGACCTCTTCAAGCGGCTGCTGGACCGGGCGCGCGAGGGGGACGAGGCCGCCTGGGCAGAGATCTTCGCCAGCCTGTCCGGCATAGTGCTCGGCTATCTGCGCGCGAATGGCGCCCCTGAGCCGGAGGATGTGCTCAGCGAGGTGTTCCTCCAGGTCGCTCGGGACATTGCTCGCTTCGACGGAGACGAGGCGGGTCTTCGCGGCTGGGTCTTCACGATTGCCCACCATCGCTTGATCGACGCTCGTCGCCGCTCGGCTCGACGCCCGATCGAGCTCAGACCGGAGCCGCCGGAGCCCGTCGGCAGTGCAGATGACGCGGCCGACGAGGCGCTTGCCCGGATCGGCCTGGAGGAGGTCCAGCGCTTGCTTGGCGAGCTCTCCGAGGATCAGCGGACGGTGCTGCTCCTGCGCGTGGTCGGCGACCTCAGCGTCGAGGACGTCGCGAAGGCGGTCGGCAAGCGACCCGGTGCGGTGAAGGCGCTCCAGCGCCGCGGTCTCGCCGCGATCAAGCGGGAGCTCGCCCGCCGCCCCCGGACACGAAGCGGAGGAGGCGACATTCATGGAGGGTAACCCTTTGAGCGGCAACGGCGCTTATGACGGTGAGATGAGAGAAGTTGCCCTGTTCGAGAGCGCCCTCCGCGCAGCCGTACCCGCTCAACCCGATCCGAGGCTTGGGGCAGCTCTCGTGCCCCGACTTGCGGAGGCGGCGCGCGCGTCGACTTTCGAGGCCGAGACCCGGCCGGTCCGGCGGCCGCCGCGCTCACGGCGGAGTTTGGGGGTCAGGGTCGCGATCGCGGTCGCTCTGGTTCCGCTGGTGTTCGCCGGCCTCGCATTCGCGGGGGTGACCGTGCCCCAGCCCGCGCGGTCGATCTTTCATTCGATCGGGATCACCCTGCCCAACCAGCCGTCCATCCACCGGAAGCTGACCACCACCGACCAGAGGTCTGGCGAGGCAACTGGGGCCGTCAAGACCAAGGACGGCCATAGCGTCGCCCCGACCAAGGGCAGCTCCGCGGCCGCCCATCAACATGCCCTGAACCAGCGGCAGAAGGCCCGGGGCAAGGCGATCGGCCACCAGCGCGGCAAGGCGGTCGGGCTCAATGGCGCGACGCCGCCTGGCCAAAGCGCGCAGCCGGGTCCGCCCGAACACTCCAACGCGGGCGGCTCATCGGCCAGCCACGGCGCGCATTCGAACCCGAAGTCTCATCCCAGCCAGATCCCACCCGGCGCAGCCAAAGGCCACCAGAAATAGTCAGGCAATAGGCTGGTCCTTCAGGGGATGGAGGAGAGGATGTCGAAGAGGGATCGCATTCGCCTATGGGTCGCGCCGTCGGTAGCTGCGGTGGCGCTGGGGGTGATCGCAGCGCCGGCCGCCGCGCGGGATCGCGTGATCGCCGTGCCCACGCCGCCCGAGCCCGGGCCGGCCCAGTTCAACCAGGTCACTGTCCACCAGTTCGGCCCCGCCTCGGCCAAGCACGTGCTGGTGCTGATGCCGGGGACGGAGGGAGGTGCAGGCGACTTCACGCTGGACGCGCGCTACCTGACCAAGCACGTAAGTGACCTGCAGGTCTGGGCGATCGACCGGCGGACCCAGGCGCTCGAGGACACGGGGACCTTTGCCGCCGCTGAGGCCGGCCAGATCTCGCCCCAGCAGGCGTTCGACTACTACCTGGAGGGCGGCGGCTTCCACTTCCGGGGGGCCAGTGAGGATCCCTACGCGCGCGAGTGGGGGATGGCGGCCGCGCTCAACGACGCCAGGGCCGTCGTGCTGCGGGCGAGGGCCCATGGGCGCCGGCAGGTCGTGCTCGGCGGGCACTCGCTCGGCGCGTCGCTGACCGTGGCCTATGCCGCCTGGGACTTCAACGGTCGGCCGGGCTACAAGGACCTCGCCGGTCTCGTGCTGATCGACGGCGGGTTGCTCGGCAGCTTCGACGCCTACGACCTCTCGCAGGCCCAGCAGGCGGTCGCCGACCTCCAGTCGAGCGACCCGTTCCTCGACCTGCTCGGGGTCGGCCTCCCGGAGGCAGCGGGTCTGTTCGCTGAGGTTGGCGCGCTGTTCGCCGAGAAGGCGCCGACCGCCTCCGCGCAGACGCTGCAGAGCTATCCGCTGCTTCCGGCCGAGTTCAATCCGCCGTTCCCGGTGACGAATCGGGCCCTCTTCGGCAACGCCTTCGACCGGGACACCTCTCCGGCCGAGCTCGGCCTGCTGCACATCAACGGCGGCGGCCTGGCGGCATCCGGGAACCCTCGCGACTGGGTCGACGGGGGCATCACGCCCATCAGCCGCCTGGCTGCGACCTTCGGACAGGAGCCCACGAACGCGGTCGAGTGGTACTTCCCCAAGCGGCTCACCATCGACACCAACGGCGCCGACCAGATGACGCAGAACGACGTCGCCAACTTCCTCGGCCTGCGCCTCTTCCACACGCGCAAGGTGAACCTGCCGCTCTACGCGATCGCCACCGACCTGGCGGGCGCCCACGTCCTGGACGGGGCCCGGAACTTCATCCGGCGGTCGCGGACGACTCGCAGGGAATCGATGCTCGTCAACCGCAACCCGCTTATGAGCCACCTCGACCCGCTGGTAGCCGCCCCGAAGACGAACGCCTTCCTGAAGACCGTGGTGCCGTTCCTCGACCGGAAGATCTTCGGCGAGAAGCGCAAGCCCGCGAAGTAAGACTCAGTCCTCGAAGAGCGCGTAGCCGTAGGAGCCGCGCTTGTAGGCGAGCTTGGCGATGGCGGTCATCCGCTCGTCGTCGTTCGACTCGATCTGGTCGAAGCGGCTCCCGACCCGGCCCGCGGCGCGGTGACAGAAGGTGTCGGCGATGTAGCGCTCCTGACCCGAGGGCTCGACCCCCTGGTCCTCGAGGATGTGACTGACGCGAGAGAGCACCGCGATCTGCCCGTAGATGTCGGCGATGTTGTCGGCGAGCCGCTTCTGCTGGAACTGGCGCTCGACGATCTCCTTCCTGTTCTCCCGCAGCAGCTTCTCGGTGACGTCGGCGAGCCGCTTCACCTGGTCGGAGACCGAATCCGCGTGGCCGGAGAGCTCCTCGTGCGCCTTGGTGATCTTGTCGGGGCGGACCTCCCGCTGGATCCTGTCGCTCGCGTACTCGACGAGCACGCCGATCGAGCGAATCGGGTCGCTCAATTCGATCTCCGAGAGGCCCTCGAGCTTCTCGCCGACCGGCTTGAACCCGCCCAGGGCGATGAACGCGCGCATCACGTCGTTGGCGCCCTCGAAGATCGGATAGATGCGGGTGTCCCGCAGGACCTTCTCGTAGGGACGGTCGCGCATGTAGCCCTCGCCGCCGGCGAGTTGCAGCGCACGGTTGGCGGCGTACCAGAGGAACTCCGTCCCGGAGACCTTGCAGATCGCGGACTCGAGCGAGTAGTCCGGGACGCCGGAGTCGACCAGGCCGCAGGTCAGATAGCACATGGACTCCAGCCCGAAGAGGTAGGAGACCATCCAGCCGACCTTGTCCTGGACCAGCTCGAAGTCGGCGAGAGGCCGGCCGAACTGGCGCCGCTCCTTGACGTGGTCGATGGTCAGGTCCAGGAGCTTCTTGGCTCCGCCGACCGAGCCGGTGCCGAGGCCGATTCGGCCGTTGTTGAGGATCTGCATCGCGACCCGGAACCCCTGCCCGGGCTCGCCGAGCACGTTCTCCGCCGGGACCTTGACGTCCTTGAAATAGAGGCGCCGCAGATCGTTGGCCTGTAGCCCCATGGTGTCGTAGCGCTCGCCCACCTCGAGGCCCTTCATCCCCTTCTCGAGCAGGAGGGCGATGTGTCGATCCTCGCCATCGATCTCGGCGCGGGCGAACGCGGTGATCACCTCCGCGCGCGAGCCGTTGCCGATGTAGCGCTTCTCCCCGTTCAGGACCCAGGAGCCGTCCGGCCGCTGGACCGCCCGCGATTGGATGTTGTACGCGTCGGAGCCGGCCTCCGGCTCGGTCAGGGCGAAGGCCGCGAGCTTCTTCCCGGTCGCGAGATCCGGCAGGAAGCGCTCCTTCTGCTCGTCGGTGCCGAAGAGCGAGATGCCCTTGAAGCCGATCGACTGGTGGACGCCGAGGACGATCGACGAGAGTGGCGTCGATCTGGCCGACCGTCTCGAAGACACGGGCGTAGCCGGTCTGCGAGAGGCCCTGGCCGCCATAGGCCTCGTCGACGTACAGGCCGAGGGCGCCGATCTCGCCGAGGTCGCGGAGGACCTGGTCCGGGATCCAGCGCTCCTCCTCGGCCTTCCGAGCGTCGTAGTGCTCGGCGCAGTAGTCGCGGATCCGGGTGTTCAGGTCCCTGATCCGGTCCTGCTCCGCGGGATCCGTGCTGGGCCACGGAAAAACGAGCTCCTCGTGGATCTCGCCGAGGAAGAGCGACTTGGCAAACGAGCTGACGCCCTCCTGCGCCTCCTGCTTCCGCGGAATCGCCTCGCGGACTCCCATCAGCTCTCAGACTACCTGGCTCACTACGCTCCGCCGGCCATGCGCAGCTTGGCCCTCCTTTCGACCGTCATCGTCATCGCCCTCGCGGGCTGCGGAGGATCAAGCCACGCCAAGGTCAACCCGGAGGCGATGCTGAGCTCGGCTGGCGCCCATCCGATCACGAGCGCCCAGGCCGAGATCGACCTCCAGATGCAGGTGGAGGGCGTCTCGCAGCTCTCCGGCCCCGTCAAGCTGAGATTCGAGGGCCCGTACGTGAGCGGTGGGGGCGACCGGATTCCGAGCTTCGACTGGAGGTTCACGGCGAGCGCGCTGGGATTCCCCGTAGGGGGCCGCGCGGTCTCCACCGGCTCGAACGCCTACCTGACCGTCTACGGCGACAACTACGAGATCGGGACCGCCGCAGTCTCCTCCGCGAATCAGCGTGTCGGTCAATTCGCGCTCAGCCCAGGCTCCTGGTTCGGCCGGGCTCGCATCGACGGAGAGGGACACGAGGGCGGCGCGGACTGCGAGCGCATCGCGGCGCCTCTGCGCGGCGCCGCGGTGGCACGGGACCTTGCCCCCCTCGCCGACGAGATGGGCCTTTCGCCGCCAACCGCGATCTCGGGCTCCGCCAAGGCCTGCGTCGGGTTCGACGACAGGTTCTTCCACGAGATCGGGGTCGACGCCGATCTTGCGGTCCCCGCGGCCGATCGGGCGCGCCTCGGAGGCGCTACCGCCATCCATCTCACGCTCGACGTGGTGAACAGCGACATCGGGGAGCCGCAGCAGATCTCGAAGCCGGGCGGTGGCGGCTACCGGCCGATCCGCGATCTGGCGCTCTCGTTGAACGACCTCGGGGTCCCAATCCCCTTATAGGCTGGGCGCATGGAGTCAAGTGGGAGAAGCTCAGAGGAGCGCCGGGCTGCCGCCGAGGCGCGCGCGCGTGCACGCTCGGGGGAGCCGCCCGCCACCGGCGACGAGGAGCTGCTCGAAGGCGTCGGCCAGCGGGGCGCGGAGGGGGAGATGAGCCGCCACTACGGCGGTCCGGACGTCTACATGCGGCGCAGGCTGATCGCCGGCGCGGCAGTGGTCGTCGTCATCGTCGTGATCTTCCTGCTCGTCGGCGGCTGCTAGAGCGCCAGCGAAGTCTTCACCTCGCCCGATCGACCTCGTCGGCGATCAGCTTGGCGAGGGCAAGCGAGGAGGTGGCGGCGGGGGAGGGGGCATTGCGGACGTGCAGGGCGCGCTCGGTGCGGTGCACGACGAAGTCGTCGACCAGGCGGCCGGCGCGGTCGACCGCCTGTGCGCGGATGCCGGCCGGCCCCGGCAGCACGTCGCGGACGCCGAGCTCGGGGACGAAGCGGCGCAGATCCGCCACGAAGGCACCCTTGCTCGCCGCGTGGCGAATCTCGATGAGGCCGGTCCGCCAATAGCGGCCTGCGAGGCGCCAGGTGCCGGGCCAGGAGAGGTTGGAGAGCAGATCCCGGCCTCGCAGGCGCGCGATCCGGTATGCGTCGCGGGCGCCGACCAGCAGCGCGGAGGGGCCGAGCAGGACCTCGCCGTCGACCGTCCGCGTCAGGTGGCCACCGAGGAAGGGAAGGTCGGGGTCGGGGACCGGGTAGATGCTGGCGCGGACCAGTTCACGCCGCTCGGGCCGGAGGCGGAGGTAACCGCCTCGGAAGGGGACGATCCGCGGCTCGGCGGGCGCGCCCGCCGCGACGGCCAGGCGGTCCGACCAGGCACCGGCGCAGCTGATCACGAAGCCGGCCTCGGTCAAACCATGCTCGTGCTCGACCGAGATGCTCGCGCCGCGCGGTCTCATTGCCCGCACCCCGGCGGCCGTGGCGATGACGCCTCCCGCCGCGGCGACATCCTCGGCGTAGGCAGCGGCGACCCGGGCGAAGTCGACGACTCCTGTCTCGGGGGAATGCAGGGCGGCGACCCCGCGGGCGTGCGGCTCGATCGCGGCGATCTCGCCGGCGTCGATCCGCCGCAGGCCGGGGACCTCGTTCGCCTTGCCCCGGCGCTGGAGCTCGTCCAGCCGGGAGAGCTCCGCCTCGTCGGCGGCGACGATCAGCTTGCCGTCCCTGCGCGCCTCGATGCCGCGCTCGTCGCAGAAGGCGTACAGCAGGCGCGCGCCCTCGACGCAGAGCCGCGCCTTCAGGGACCCGGGCGCGTAGTAGATGCCGGCGTGGATCACTCCGCTCGAGTGGGAGGTCTGGTGGGCGGCGAGCCGGTCCTCCTGCTCCAGCACGCAGAGGCTCGCGTCGGGACGGCGGTCGAGCAGCTCGCGCGCCACCGCGAGCCCGAGGATGCCGCCGCCGATGACGACCAGATCGCAGTTGGCGGGAGGGCCGGCCACCGTCGGCCAGAGTAGATGGGCCGGCACTAGGATCGGCCCGTGGCCCTCCCGCTGAAGCCGCCGATCAAGCCGCAGCTCGCACTCTCCCGCAAGGAGCTGCCGGAGGGGGGCGACTGGGCCTACGAGCCGAAGTACGACGGCTTCCGCGCGCTCGCCTACGTCGACGGCGATGATGTCTATCTGCAGTCTCGGGGCGGCAAGCCGCTGCGGCGCTACTTCCCGGAGGTGCGGTTTCCCGAGGGTCGCTACGTCCTCGACGGCGAGCTGGTGATCATCGACAGCGACGGCCGCGAGGAGTTCAACCGACTCCAGATGCGCCTCCATCCGGCGGAGTCCCGGGTCAACATGCTGGCCAAGGAGACGCCGGCCCTCTTTCGAGCCTTCGACCTGCTCGCCAGGGACCGGAGCAAGCTCACAGGCAAGCCCTTCGCAGACCGCCGAGCTGCACTGGAGGAGCTCATCGCCGCCGCGCCGGGCCGCAAGAAGTCGGCGTCGGGATCGGTCGAGGTCACCCCGATCGTCAAGTCGGTCAAGAAGGCCGAGCCCTGGCTGCTCAGCGGCGAGGGGGTGATCGCCAAGCAGCTCGATGCGGTCTACAAGCCCGGCCAGCGGAAGGGGATGGTGAAGATCAAGCGGGTCCGCACGATCGATTGCGTCGTCGTGGGTTGGCGGCCGGGCAAGGAGGCGGGCACGGTGGGCTCGCTGATCCTCGGCCTCTACGCCGGCACGGAGCTTCGGCCGATCGGCCACACCTCGGGCCTGAAGGCCAAGGAGAAGCGCGAGCTAGTGAAAACCCTGAAGCCGTACGAGACGGGAGAGAAGGGATCAGGTGACCCGAGCCGCTGGGACGCCGACCGCGATCTCGAGTGGTTCGCACTGCGCCCCGAGCTGGTGGTCGAGGTCACCTATGACCATACGAGCGGCGGGCGCATCCGGCACGGATCGAAGATCGTCCGCTGGCGCGACGACAAGGCGCCGAAGGACTGCAAGATCGACCAGTTGGTCTAGAGGCGCGCTACGGCCCCGGCGCGACCGCGGCGAGGATGTGGGGCCAGACGTAGACCTCCCAGGTCGCGGCGACCAGCAGCATCGGGATCGCGATTGCCACGGTCACCACCGTCGCCGCGAGAAGCTGGTCCCACTCGCCCTTCCGACTGGCGATCGTCCAAGCGGCCAGGGGCAGGAACACCGCTGTCAGCTCGAGCAGGGCGTGGGGGAGGGCGGTCAGCACCAGCACGGGAACCGAGACGCCGACGTCCCAGGCGATCGTCGAGCCAACCAGGCCGAGGGCCAGGGTCTGGGTGAAGAGCGAGAAGCAGGTCACGCCGATCACCCAGGCGAAGGCGATCGGCCGCGCCTTCTCGTGGACCAGTCGCGAGAGGCCCGTGCGGCCGGCGGTCGAAAGCGGCAGGGCGGCGCCGGCGATGAATCCCGCGACGCAGGCGGCAGCGTGCAGCGCAAGGACGAGGGAGTTCCGCCCCAGCACGGGGAGGACGCGGTCGACACTGGGGCCGCCGGCAACCGTCGGGCCGTAGTGAAAGCCGTAGTCGGGCCTGATCAGGGACGCCGCCACCGTGACGGCCGCGAGCAGGCCGAGCGCGATCAGGACTGCGCCGACCAGCCAGGTGCGGATGACGGGCCAGGGGTCCTCCTCCCAGCCCGCGAGGACGGAGCGCGTTCGGCGCATGCCATGGACGAGGGCGTACTGGTTGGCGTCCATGCGTCGTCCAATCGGCCGGTCAGCCGGCCGGCATTAGTCCTCCGGACGAGTTGCCGGCTTCGCGTTCGCCTTCCGCGCCCTGGAGGGCTGCACCCGCTTCGGCTCTCCGCGCTGCTTCGCGAAGTGCGGCGGCCAGGGGGCGTCGCCGAGGCCGCCCTCCTCGTCGCGGCGTGCCAGGTCGAGCAGCGCCTCGAGTGACCCGGCGTGCTCGTCGATGTCGGCCGCTGGGTCCCCCTTCTTCCTCAGCCGGTCTGGAACCGTGTCGAGCCGCAGGTCGGCCAGTTCCACATCCGGGACCTCGTCCCAATCCACCGGGCAGCAGACCCTCGCCTCGGGCACAGGCCGCACCGAGTAGCCCGCGGCGATCGTCCGGTCGCGCGCGTTCTGGTTGTAGTCGACGAAGACCCCGTGGCGCTCCTCCTTCCACCACTTGCTGGTGGCGTTCTTCGGCAGCCTCCGCTCGACCTCGCGCGCGAGCGCGAGCGCCGCGCGGCGGACCTCGATGTAGTCCCAGCGCGGCTCGACACGGACGTTGACGTGGATGCCGCGGGAGCCCGAGGTCTTCGGATAGCCGACCAGCCCGTGCTCCTCCAGCACGTCCTTGACGCACATGGTCACCTTGCGGACGGTGTTCCAGCGCACTCCGGGCATCGGATCGAGATCGACCCTGAGCTCGTCCGGATGGTCGAGATCGGCCCGGCGAACCGGATGCGGGTTGAAATCGACGACGCCGAGGTTGACAGCCCAGACCAGATGCGCCGCGTCGTTGGCAACGAGCTCCGTCGCCGTCCGCCCACTCGGGAATGTGAAGGTCGCGGTCTGCAGCCATTCCGGCGCGCCCTTCGGCACCCGCTTCTGGAAGAAGAACTCGCCGCTCACCCCGTCCACGAAGCGCTTCATCGTCCCGGGTCGCTCGCGCAGCTGGTTCACCGCGGCGTCCTCCACGGCGATGTAGTACTCGGCCAGGTCGAGCTTCGTGAACTTCGGCTTCGGGAAGAAGAGCTTGTCCGGGTTGGACAGGCGCACCTCACGCCCAGCGACCTCGACCGTCGTGTAGTTCCCCTTCTTCGCCACCGTCGACATCTTCGCCATTACGACCCCGAACGCGGAGCCGACTCATCGGCGCTGATTGAATCCACGCATCGAAACCCTCGAGACGCTGACCTACGAGGTGACCGGGCGGATCGCGCGCATCGCCCTGAACCGCCCCGAGCGCGGCAACGGGATCACGCTCGATATGCCCCGCGAGCTGGCCGCCTGCGTCGAGCGGGCGAACCTCGATCCCGAGGTCCACGTGATCGCCCTGGCCGGCAACGGCACCGGCTTCTGTGGCGGCTACGACCTGGTGTCCTCGGCAGAGGGAAACATGGAGGGAGTCGCGAGCCCGGAGGCGCCGCCGGGCTCACCGCTGGACGCGATGGTCCAGGCCCGCAACCACGATCCGGATGGAACCTGGGACCCCGTCGTCGACTACCAGATGATGAGCCGCAACCTGCGCGGCTTCATGAGCCTCTTCCATTCCGAGAAGCCGACCGTCACCAAGGTGCATGGCTACTGCATCGCCGGCGGCACCGATATGGCCCTCTGCTCAGATTTGATCGTCGCCGAGGACCGCGCCAAGATCGGCTACCCGCCGGCCCGGGTCTGGGGAGTCCCGACCAGCGCCCTCTGGGCCTTCCGGGTCGGCCCGGCCCGCGCCAAGCGTCTCCTCCTCACCGGCGATTCGATCGACGGCACCACCGCGGTCGAGTGGGGGCTCGCTGCCGAGGCGGCGCCGGCGGCGGAGCTGGACGGGCGGTTCGAGGCGCTGCTCGAACGGGTAGCCCGGGTACCGATCAACCAGCTCGTCATGCACAAGCTGCTCCTCAACCAGGCGCTCTACGCGCAGGGCCTGCAGGCGACGCAGTCTCTCGGCGTCTTCTTCGACGGCATCGCGCGCCACACGGCGGAGGGCTTCGCCTTCCAAAGGCGCGCGGCGGAGGCGGGCTTCAAGGAGGCTGTCCGCGAGCGCGACGAGCCGTTCGGCGACTTCGGGCTCGATGGCTGAGCGCTACGACGCCATCGTGATCGGCGCCGGGGTCGCCGGCGAGGTCTGCGCCGAGGATCTGGTGGCCGGCGGCATGAAGGTCGCCATCTGCGAGCGCGAGCTGGTCGCCGGCGAATGCGGCTACTGGGCCTGCGTCCCCTCCAAGACCATGCTGCGGCCCGGCGAGGTCCTTTCAGAGGCGAGGCAGGCCCCCGGGGCCCGGGAGGCCATCTCAGGGCCGATCAACGTGAAGGAGGTGCTGGCCTGGCGGAACTTCCAGGTCTCCGACTGGGACGACTCCCACCCGGCAGGGAAGCTGACCGAAAGCGGCGTCGAGCTCCGCCGGGGGGATGCCCGCATCTCCGCGCCCGGCGAGGTCGAGATCGATGGGAAGCTGCTCGAGACCGAGCGGTTGATCATCGCCACCGGCTCCGACCCCGTCATCCCGCCAATTGACGGCCTGGACGAGCTCGACGGCGTCTGGACCAACCGCGAAGCGACCTCCCTGACCGAGATCCCTCAGCGCCTGATCGTTCTCGGCGGCGGGCCGGTCGGCGCGGAGCTCGGCCAGGCTCTCTCCCGCCTGGGCGCCTCCGTTGCGATCGCCGAAGGCGAGGACCGGCTGCTGCCGGGCGAGGCGCCTGCCCTCGGCGAAGCGCTCGCCGAGGCCCTGAGCGCAGAGGGGCTCGAGCTGCGACTCGGGGTGAAGGCGAGCTCGGCGGACCGGCGCGGGGAGGGCTATTCGCTCTCCTTCGAGGACGGCTCGGAGCTCCGCGGCGAGCAGCTGCTGGTGGCGACCGGCCGCAAGCCGCGGGTCCACGGCTTCGGCCTCGATGTGGCGGGGATAGATCCGGATGCCGCCGCCAAGGGAATCGAGGTGGACGAGCGGATGCGCGCGGGCGACGGTGTCTGGGCCGTCGGCGACGTGACCGGCATCTGGCCATTCACCCACGTCGGCAAGTACCAGGGCCGGGTCGCGGCCTCCGACATCCTTGGCCGCGACGTCACCGCGGACTACCGGGCCGTTCCCCGCGTGATCTTCACCGACCCGCAGGTCGCCGCGGTCGGCGAGCCCGACGGCCCCGCCTCGGGCACCGCGCAGCTCGAGTCGATCTCGCGCACCTCCACCTACACGCGTGAGTACGACAAGCACCCCGGGTTCCTCACCGTCGTGTCAGACGGCGAGAAGCTGATCGGCGCCCACGCCGTCGGGCCCGAGGCGGGGGAGTGGCTCCAGCAGGCCACCCTGGCGATCAAGGCCGAGGTCCCCGTGGACGTGCTGCGCCAGACGATCCAGCCGTACCCGACCTTCTCCGAGGCCTTCTTCTACGCGCTCAAGGATCTGTAACGGCCCGGCTCAATACTCTGGCGCGGCGATGAACGCCGAGATCACCGCCGAGAACATCAAGAACTGGCTGCCGGGAACCTTTCCCGGCGACATGGCGATCGAGCCTGTCGAGATCACCTACGAGGTCTCGACCGGGCGGATGGTGGTCGACAAGCGCCATCTCCACCCAGGCGGGTTCGTCCACGGCGGGGTCTGGACGGCGTTCGGAGACTCGGTTGCCGCCTGGGCGACCTTCCGTGCCCTCCCTCCCAATCACGACTTCACCACGATCGAGCTGAAGCTGAACGTCTTCGCCGCGGGCGTCCTCGGCGATGAGCTGATCTGCGAGGCGCGCCCGCTGCACGTGGGGCGGAGCACCGCGGTGATCGAGGCGAAGATCCGCAAGGGAGAGAAGCCCGTCGCGAACCTGATCGTCACGCAGTTCGTCCTGCCGGGCCGCGACCCGCGTGCGGAGCGCCCGGCCCCAGGTGACTATCCGCCTGGGGACTGAGCGGGGGCCCTAGGCCTCGGCCAACAGCTCTGGCCGGAGCCGCCGCGCCTGCTCCCTGTTGAGGAAGACGAACTTGCCGTTCGTCTCGATGATGATCAGGCCGACGCGGTCGAAGCTCGTCATGCCCTTGTCGAGCAGCTGATCCTCGAGCTCTTCCTGGGTGATTGCCTCCCGGTCCATGGCATGGCGATCGAGCTTGCCGTTGCGGAGCAGAACGCGGGGGCGGCCCTCCAGGATGCGCCTGATCCTCGCGTGGCGGAAGGTGAGCCTGACGAAGGCGTAGTTGGCCACGAACAGCGTGGCCGCCCCGATGACGCCACCGGTGACCGAGTTGTCGTTTCCGATCAGCGCGTTCTGGAGGGCATTCGAGGCGAGCAGCAGGACGGCCAGGTCGAGAACGTTGATCTGCGCCAGCTCGCGCTTGCCGCCCAGCCGGAGCGCCACGGCGAGGAAGACGAAGACGAGCAGCGACCGGATGATCTTCTCGTCGATCCCCAGGTGGAGGTCGAAGATGCCGTGGTCGAGCGATCCGATGGGGAGGGCCATCCGCCCGGAGTTCGCCGCGAATCTCCCTGCTCCTGCCCCCTTGCGCCGGGCCAAGCGGAAGCGTTACGGTCGGTGTGGACGCCGCAAGAGAGGAGATTCAGATGGGTGAGAACGCAGACGCCGTCAAAGCGCGTTGGGACGACTTCGCCAAAGGCGATCTCGACGCGGCGGTCTCGACCACGGATGAGAACGCCGAGGTCAGACTTCCCGACACCCTGCCCTGGGGCGGCACCTACAAGGGCCCGGAGGGGTTCAAGGAGATGATCCAGAAGTTCCTCTCCAACTTCGAGTCGGTCGACCCGAAGCCCACCGCCTTCCTCGAAGCTGACGACGGCGAGACCGTCGTCGTGATCGTCGAGGGCGTGGGGAAGACCAAGTCCGGCAATGAGCTCAGCGGCCGCTCGGTCTGGCTCTACAAGGTGAGAGACGGCAAGTTGATGGACTCGGAGTTCTTCGGCGACACGGCCCAGGCGCGCGACGCCTTGAGCTAGCGCTTCACGGCTTCGCCATCGGATCGCGGCCGCTACGGAACCCGGTGGATCTCGAACAGGTTCGTGCCGACGCCCTGCGCCGGCAGCCCCGCCGTGATCGCGACCAGGTCGCCGGACTCGGCGATCCCATGCTCGCGGGCGAGCGTCGCGCAATCGTCGAGCAGCTTGCGGATCGAGGTCCAATCCTCCGCCTGGGTCGAGGTGACCCCGAAGAGCAGGTTCATCCGGCGGACCGTCTCGAGCCGCTGTGAGACGGCAAGGACCGGTACACGGGGCCGGTGGGCCGAGATCAGGCGCGCCGTCCGTCCCGACGAGGTCGGGCAGACGACTGCCTTCAGGCCCAGCCGGTAGCAGGCCGCCACGGCGACCTGGGCGACGGTCTCGGCGATGTCGTGCTCGTGCTCCTCGACCCGCGTGAAGACCATCTCGCCGTAGCGCAGGTGCGGCTCGGTCACCCGCGCGATTCGATCCATGACGCGGACGGCCTCCACGGGGTGGTCGCCGATCGCGGTCTCCTCGGAGAGCATCACCGCGTCGGTGCCGTCGTAGATCGCGTTGGCGACGTCGGTCACCTCCGCCCGGGTGGGACGCGAGGCGCGCACCATGGTCGCCAGCATCTGGGTCGCCGTGATGCTGGGCTTGGAGGCCCGCCCGGCGAGCGCGATCAATCGCTTCTGCGCCCCGGGCACCTCCTCGATCGGGAGCTCGACGCCGAGATCGCCGCGGGCGACCATGATCCCGCTGTCCGCCGCCTCGATGATCTCCTCGGCCCGTTCGGCAGCCTGCGGCTTCTCGATCTTCGCGATCAGCGGGATGTCTCCGCCACGATCCTTGATGCGCCCCTCGACCTTCTCCAGGTCGGACGGCCTGCGGACGAAGGACACGGCGAGCAGGTCGATTCCGTTCTCGCAGGCGAAATCGATCCAGGGCTGGTCCGAGGCGCCCGTCTCCGGCAGGTCGTGGTCCGCGCCCGGCAGGTTCACCCCCTGGTGGGAGCTGACGGCGCCACCGGCCTCGACCTCGCACCGCACCGCGCCGCCCTCGATCGAGACGACCTTCAGGCGGATGCGTCCGTCTGCAAGGAAGACCGGATCGCCAACCTTGACCGCCTTTGCGAAATCGTCCCACTGGACGGTGAGGAGCTCGGGGCTGCCCGGCGTCCCGTTGGTCTCCCCGCGCATCACGACCTGCGAGCCCGAGTGGAGGACCGCCACGTCGTCCTCGAGGTCGCCGAGGCGCAGCTTCGGGCCCGGCAAGTCGCCGAGGATCCCGACCTCGCGGCCGACCTCCTCGCTGATCGCCCGGATCCGTCGCACGTTCTCCGCCTGTTCGTCTGGGGTGCCATGCGCGAAGTTGAGCCGGAAGACGTCGACTCCGGCGTCGAACAGCTTGCGCAGGACCTCCGGCGAGCTGCTGGCCGGCCCGACGGTGGCGACGATCTTGGTGCGGCGGGCCCCGCCCTGTTCGGAGGAAGCCATCAGGACTGACTCGAAGGACGGGTGCGTGGCACCGGGGTGGGGGCGGGGGCGATGGACAGCGGCTCAGTCACCGGTCCGGTCGGTGCGTCGTCCGGAGGCGGTGGCCGGTCCTCGAGCTGCTCGATCGCCGGGATGCGCCAGACGACGCTCGCGAGGACCAGCCCGGCTGCCGCCGAGAGCAGCGCCAGGAAGAGCTGGCCGCCGCCCATCCTCGTCAGGTCGAAGAAGTCGCGGACCGGCTGCACCGTGAGGATCAGGGCGTAAAGAGCCCCGAGCGCTGCGACCAGCGCGAGCATGTAGCTCTGAATGGCGATGTGCTCGCGCCCCGGCCCGCGTTCCAGCAGCAGGATGAGGCAGAGGCCGAGGACCACCAGGGTGGTGGTCGCCGCCGTTCGCCCCGCCTCGAGCGACCCGCCGAAGACCGTGTCGACCAGGAAGAAGCTCGCCAGCGAGGCCGCGGCGCAGGCCAGCCCCGCCGGCACCGCGAAGGCAGCCAGGGCGCGCAGCAGCCTCCCTCTGTACAGGGGCCCGTCGCTGGGCGCCAGCGCCAGCACGAAGGACGGGACCCCGATCGTGATGAACGCCGCGACGGTCAGCTGCCTGGGCAGGAAGGGGAAGGCCCATCCCGGCACCGCCACGACCAGGATCAGCGCGGCCGCGTAGATCGACTTCGTCACGTAGAGGCGGCCGAGACGATGGATGTTCCGCGCGATTCGGCGCCCCTCCGCGACCGCGCGGGGCAGCATCGAGAATTGGTCCTTGAGCAACACGATGTCCGCGATTCCTTTGGTGATCTGGCTGCCAGAGCCCATCGCCACGGCCATCCTGGCCCGCTTCATCGCCGGGACATCGTTGACTCCGTCCCCGATCATCGCCACGAACCGGCCGCTTTCCGCCAGCGCCGAGACCAGAGCCTTCTTCTGCTCGGGCCGGATGCGGCAGAAGATCGTGTTCTCCTCCGCGACGCGAGCCAGCGATCCCTGGTCCTCCGGAAGCTCGTCGCCGGTCACGACTCCGACCCCCGCCGGGATGCCGACCGCGGAGGCGACCGCCGTGACGGTCTGCGGCGCGTCACCGGAGATCAGCTTCAGGTCCATCTCCCGGTCGCGCATGTAGCGAATGGTCTCGCGAGCGTCGGGCCGCAGGGTCTCCTCCAGCACGATCAGGGCGATCGGTGTGACCGCCGGCGGCGGGTCCGAGTACGGGTTGTCTGGCAGGCCGCCCGAGGCGCGCCCGAAGGCGACGACTCGGCGCCCCGCCCTGGTGTTCGCCTCGAAGCTCCGTTGCAGAGGCACCGGCAAAGACAGCGAGCCCCGGCTGATCAACACGTCCGGGGCGCCGAGCACATAGGTCTCGCCGCGCCCGAAGGTGAGTCCGCTCCACTTCCACTCAGACGAGAAGGGGACCTCGGCGCGGACGCGCTCGCCGCTCGCCGGGTAGTTCTCGGCGACCGCCTCCAGCGTCCGGTTCCGCTCTCCCGAGCTGGCGGCGAAGCGGGCCAGGGCCTGCTGCGCGGCGCTCGCCTCCTTCGAATCGGAGACGTCCACAGAGACCAGCTCGAGCTCGCCGGTGGTCAGCGTCCCGGTCTTGTCGACGCAGATCGTGTCCACCGCTGCCAGCGCCTCGGTCGCGCTCATCTGCTGAACCAGCGTGTCGAGCCGGGCCAGCCGGACGGCGGCGACGGCGAGCGTAACGCTCATCAGCAGGACCAGTCCTTCGGGGATCAGGGTGATCAGGCCGGCGGTGGCGGTCTGCGCGGCGTCGTGGAGCGGGGTGCTGCGCGCCTGGAGCGCGAAGATGAGGATGACCGCGAGGGGGATCATCACCCAGGTGCTCGCCTTCAGCACCAGGTTCACCTCGTCCTGAAGCGGGGAGAGCGGGTGTCGGAAGGTGCGGGCCTCGCCGGCGACCTTCTCCGCGTAGCTGTCCTCACGAACGGCGTCGACCTCGTAGTAGCCCGAGCCGGTGATGCAGAACGACCCGGAGAGCGCCCGCTGCCCGACGCGCTTGCGTACTCCGTCGGCCTCGCCGGTGAGCATCGACTCGTCGACGGTGAGGCCCCGGCTCTCGGTCACATCGCCGTCGGCGACCAGCTGGTCTCCGGGCTCGACTCGGATCCAGTCGCCGGGGACGATCTCCTCGGCCCGCAGCTCGACCAGCTCGGCATCGCGGACGACGTTCGCCCTCGGCGCGACCAGCAGCGCGAGGCTCTCCAGCGTCTCCTTCGCTTTGATCTCCTGCCTGATTCCGATGTAGCTGTTGATCACCGCGATGAAGCCGAAGAGGGCATCGGCGAACAGTCCAAGCGCGAGCATGATCACGAAGAAGACGCCGATGATCAGGTTGAAGAGGGTGAAGACGTTGCCGGCGACGATGCTCGCGGTCGAGCGGCTGGTCCGGTCCTCCACCGGGCCGAGCTGACGGAGCCGCTTGGCGGCCTCCTGGCTGGAGAGCCCGCCCGGATGACGCTGGTCGCTCACCGTCGCATTGTTAGCGAAGCGGCGGGTCCCAGAACCACTGCTCGAACGAGCGAGTCGCGCCGCGCCGCAGCTTCCGCCGTCCGAAGTAGGCAAGCTCCTCGCCGCCGCCCGCCGCGCTCCGAGCAGCGACGCCCGGGAGACCGTCCTCCCAGGCCCGCAGGCCGATCGGCTGGCAGCGGCGCCAGGGGATGGTTCGGCGCCGGCCGTCGAGCGGATAGGTGGGAGGGAGACCCGCGTCGCGACAGCCCGCCTCGGTGACCACGTTCAGATAGCGGTCCTCGGGGACGGTGGCGCGGACCAGGACCGGGCCGGACCCGGGGCGCAGGTCTTCGGGTCGGTAGGGCTGCCGCTCAAGCTTGCGGTACACGTTCGCCCGAGCGACCGCGATCGAGCGGCAGAGATAGACCACCGGAAAGGACTCCGGCGGGTTCCAGCGTCCGCCGCCGTCGGCGGCGTAGCGACCATCGAGCGGGTCGTCCCACCCCGGGTCGGCCACCCGCAGGTACTGCCCGCCCCGCCGGATCGTCCTCACTTGATCAGACGGTGGCCGCCCAGTCGAACGAGCGCCTCACCAGCGTGAGGAGCTCGTCCTCGCGGCCGCGCTCGATCATCTCGAGCATCGAGAGCCCGCCGTAGGCGTCCGCAGGTCGGCGAGCGATGCCCGGGATCCGCTCGGCCTTGAGCTGGTGGCCGAGCAGGTCGCAGATCGCGGAAACCGTCGTGACCCTCGTCATGCGGCTCGAGGGAACGCCTCGCTCCCTCCACTGCCCCACCGCCTGGCGGCTGACGCCGAAGAGCCGGCCGAGCTCGGTCTCGGAGAGCTCCAGAGTGTCCGCAATCGGGTCGAGCAGGGTGGGGGTGAGAACGGCGTTCATCGTGGCCATATCCTAGCGCAAGCATTTCGCAAGCTCCCAGACATCCTCAATAATGAGGTCCGGACTTCCGTCCAGTGCGCCCACGGCAACTTGACTGGGTCGCACTGGGGCCGACTCAATGGGCGTGTCGGTGCGGATCAGGAGGATCACGCTGGCTGCTCTGGTGGCGGCTCTCGCCGGTGGCCTACTGGCCATCCCGGCGAGCTCGAAGACGGGCCCGATCGCCTCGGCGAGCAAATGCAAGAAGGCCAAGAAGGGCAAGCGCCGCAAGAAGAAGAAGTGCGGCCGCCCGTCGGACGCCACCCTCCCCGGGCAGGCGACCCACTCGACGCCGACTCCCCCGCCGCCACCACCGTCCGCGCCGCAGGTGAGCGCCATCGGCGTCACCGACAACCCCGTGCTCGCGGGCACCTCGACCTCGGGACACGTGACGCTCGACCGGGTCGCACCCACCGGGGGCCAGACGGTCACTTTGCAGAGCGACCAGCCGGCGCGTGCCGTCGTACCCGCGAGCGTGGTCGTCGCTGCTGGCCAGAACAGCGCGAGCTTCTCGGTCGACACGACCGCGGGTGTCTCGGTCACGGCGGCTTTGACCGCCTCCATCGGAGGCGGGAGCGTAAACACGCAGCTCAGCGTGGTCAGCGACCCGAGCGTCGCTTCCGTTGTGCTCCAGCGACAGTGCTTCAGCGGCATCACCACCTTCAACTCGAATCGGGTGACCCTCGACATCCCGGCCCCGGCCGACACATCGGTGGACCTGCAAAGCAGCAACCCGCTCGCCCTGACGGTGCCACCCACGGTCACCGTTCCTTCTGGGTCGTCCAGCGCCCTCTTCGGCGTGACCACGGTCCTCCCCTCGGCGACGGTGACTGTCACGGCGACGCTCGGGGCCTCGCAGGCGAGCGACTCGGCCTCCGTCAGCGCATCCAGCCCCGACCCGAATGTCACCGCCCTGGGACTCTCGCCCGACAACGTGACCGCTGGGAACCCCTCCACCGGGACCGTCACGCTCGATTGCGAGGCGCCCGCGGGTGGCGCGGTCGTTGATCTGTCCTCGAGCCTGGCGGGCGTGACCGTTCCCCTGAACGTCACGGTCCCACAGGACCGGCTCAGCGCAAACTTCCCGATCACCACCCTCGGCACGGCGAGCGGCGACGCCACGATCACGGCGACGCGCGGCCCCAGTCAGCAGACCGCTGTCCTGCACGTCGACAACCTCGGCACCTAGAGCCGACCAGACTCCGCGCCGAGGCCGCCGCTACGCGGGTTCGGAGGCCCTGCCGCGCCAATAGATCACGGACGCCTCCTGCTCCAAGCGGAGGCGCCGGGCCTCGAGGGCGTCCTCATAGAGCCCGGCCGCCTCGCGCTCGCGCCAGCTCCCGACAGCGCTCCAGGAGGCGTTCGGCCTGTTGGGCGCGATGGTTCATCTGCTCCGGTGTCATCTCCCCCAATGTCGGCTGCCCGGGTGGCGGACTTCACCCCAGAAAAGGTGAAGAGTCACTAGGGTTGCCGTGACATGGGTTTGAAGCTTGGACTCAACCTCGGCTACTGGGGAATCGGCCCGCAGGGCGACGAGGCGACGGAGATGGCACTGGCCGCGGAGCGGGCCGGGTTCGACTCTGTCTGGTCGGCCGAGTCCTACGGCTCGGACGCGGTCAGCGTGCTCGCCTATCTCGCCGCGAAGACGGAGACGATCCAGCTGGGCGCCGCGATCTTGCAGGTGCCCGCTCGCCAGCCCGCCGCCGCCGCGATGGCCGGCGTCACCATCGACGCCCTCTCGGGTGGCCGCTTCATCTTCGGCTTCGGTCCCTCCGGCCCGCAGGTCTCGGAGGGCTGGTACGGCGTCCCGTATGAGAAGCCCTGGGGCCGGACCCGGGAGTACGTCGAGATCGTCAAGCAGATCGTCGCGCGCGAGGGCCGCCTCGAATACGAGGGCAAACACTTCAAGCTGCCGCTCACCGAGGGCGAGGGCGTGACCGGGCAGGGCAAGGCGCTCAAGCTCAACATGCACCCACTGCGGAACGAGATCCCGGTCTACCTGGGCGCGATCGGCCGGAAGTCGGTGGAGCTCGCCGCCGAGATCGCCGACGGCTGGATCCCGATCTTCTTCTCCGTCGACAAGTGGGAGGAGGCCTGGGGCGAGCACATCGAGGCTGGACTGCAGAAGGGAGGACGGACCCGCGAGGACCTCGCCGTGTCACCGTCTGTCCAGGTGGCGATCGACGGTGACCTCGATGCGGCCCGTGGGATGGTCAAGGCCGGGCTGCTCCTCTATCTCGGTGGCATGGGCTCGAAGAAGACGAACTTCTACGCCGACCTGACGCGGCGCTTCGGCTTCGCCGAGGTGGCCGACCAGGTCCAGACCCTCTATCTGGACGGCAAGCGGGAAGAGGCGTACGCCGCGATCCCGGACGAGCTGGTCGACGCCACTGCGATGATCGGCACCGAGGACGAGGTCGCCGAGCGCGTCAAACGCTTCGCCGAAGCCGGGGTCGACCGCATGATCGTCTCGCCGATGCACGGCAACTACGACGAGAACGTGCGCACGCTCGAGAAGCTCGCCGACATGGTCGGAGCCGGCTCCCCCGCGTAGCTTTAGCGCGTGTCGCAGGAACCCATCGAGGTCGTCAGGGAGCAGTTCGCGGCGACCAACGACCGCGACTTCACGCGAGCGATGGACTACTACGCCCGGGATGTCGTGCTGGTGGTCGAAGAGGGCTTCCTGAATACGGGCACCTTCGAGGGCCGTGAAGCGGTGGGGGAATGGTTCGGTGACTGGTTCCGGGCGTTCGGGTCCGACTATCGCTTCGAGATCCTCGAGTCACGCGACCTAGGCGGGGGTGTCGCCTTCCTTTTCATCACCTACGGCGGCAGCGGGCGGGCGAGCGGTGTCGAGGTCCGCGACGAACGTGCCTATCTGTACCGCGTCGAGAATGGCCTGATCACGCGCGTCCAGCTCTTTCTGACCGAAGATCAGGCCCTCGAGGCGGCCCAGCTGCCGGAGTGGTCAGGAGGCCAAACCGACTAGATTGCCGCGGTCGGTTCGGCCACGGTTTTGTGGCCAGCGTAGATGGCGAAGCAGAATCGTCCATGAGACTCGGAGTCCCAAAGGAGACCGCAGAGGGAGAGCGCCGGGTGGCGCTCGTCCCGGACGTGGTCAAGGCGCTGACGGCGAAGGAGATCGAGGTCGCCGTCGAGGCCGGCGCTGGCGAGGGCGCCTCGCACCGCGACTCCGAGTACACGGACGCCGGCGCCAAGGTCGGTGAGGACCCCTGGGGGGCGGACGTCGTCCTCAAGGTGACGCCGCCGACCAGCGAGGAGGTGGGCCGGCTGAAGGAGGGTCAGGTCCTGATCGGATTCCTCGAGCCTCTGACCAATCCCGATCTGGCGAGGTCGCTGGCCGGCGCGAACGTCACCAGCCTCGCCATGGAGGCGATTCCCCGGATCACCCGTGCGCAGTCGATGGACGCGCTCTCCTCCCAGGCGAACCTCGGCGGCTACATGTCGGTGCTGATCGCCGCCCGGGAGTCCGGCAAGCTCTTCCCGATGATGACCACGGCGGCGGGGACGATCCCGCCCGCCAAGGTCCTCGTGCTCGGTGCCGGCGTCGCAGGCCTGCAGGCGATCGCGACCGCCAAGCGCCTCGGCGGCGTCGTCACCGGCTTCGACGTTCGCTCGGTGGTCAAGGAGCAGGTCCAGTCGCTGGGTGGCCGCTTTCTCGAAGTCGAGGCCGTCAAGGACGCCGAGGGCGAGGGCGGCTACGCGCGCCCTCTGACGGACGAGGAGAACGAGAAGCTCCGCGGCGAGCTGGGGGAGGCCGCCAAGCGCCAGGACGTGATCATCACGACGGCGCAGATCCCCGGTCGCCCAGCGCCGCGTCTGATCACCGCCGAGGCCGTGAAGGGCATGGCATCGGGCTCGGTGCTGATCGACCTCGCGGCCGAGACCGGCGGAAACGTCGAGGGCTCCAAGCCCGGGGAGACCGTTGAGGTCGATGGCGTGAAGATCATCGGCCCGGCGAACCTGCCGAGTCAGATGGCGGGCAACGCCTCGGCGCTCTACGCAAAGAACCTGCAGAACCTGGTCGAGCTGCTGATCGACGACGAGGGCAACCTCAGGGTCGACACGGAGGACGAGGTCATCGCAGGAGCCCTGCTGACCAAGGACGGCGAGATCGTCAACGAGCGAGCCAAGGAGGCCGCCAACCAATGAGCCTGATCACGGAAATCACGATCTTTGTCCTGGCTGCCTTCGTCGGCTTCGAGGTGATCTCGAAGGTGCCGACGACCCTGCACACGCCGCTGATGTCCCAGACGAACGCGATCCACGGCATCGTCATGCTCGGCGGGTTGATCGTGATCGGCTCGGCCGACGACTCGCTGGAGAAGGTCATCGGCGTGATCGCGATCGCCTTCGGCACGATCAACATCGTCGGCGGCTTCATGGTCACCGACCGGATGCTCGCCATGTTCGGCGGCAGGGGTCGCAAGCCGAAGAAGGAGCCTGAGCCGGAAACGGTAACCCCCGAGGAGTCCGGTCAGTGACACCTCTGGCTGCGCTGTCGCCCAACAGCGACTTCGTCACCGCCTGTTACATCGTCGCCTTCTCCCTGTTCATCTTCGGGATCCGGCAGGGGACACATCCGCGCACCGCCCGCCGAGGCAACCTGATCGCCGCCGCCGGAATGCTCGTCGCGATCGCGATCACGCTCTCCACGGACGTGATCGGCAATGGCGTCCTGATCCTGATCGGGATCCTGATCGGGACCGCCGTGGGGGTGGTCGCCTCCTCCCGCGTGCAGATGACGGACATGCCGCAGATGGTCGCCCTCTACAACGGAGTCGGCGGTGGCGCCGCGGCATTGATCTCCTGGTCGGAGTTCCGGCACGTCTCGGCCGGGGGCTCGAGCATCCCGCTCGACATCTTCGTGCCGATCCTCTTCTCCACGGTGATCGGCTCGGTCTCCTTCTGGGGATCGAACATCGCCTTCGGCAAGCTCCAGGCGATCATCCCGAGCCGCCCGGTCCAGTTCCCGGGCCAGCACATCTTCAACGGGCTCCTCCTCGCCGCGATACTCGCCGGCTGCATCGTCCTCGGCATCGACCATGACTCGCCCTCGCAGGGCCTCTATATCGGCGTTCTGATCGGGGCGGCGGTCCTCGGCAATCTCTTCGTACTGCCGATCGGCGGCGCCGACATGCCCGTGGTGATCTCGCTGCTCAACGCCTTCACGGGTCTTGCGGCGGCCGCGGCGGGATTCGCCCTGGACAACGTCGTCCTGATCGTCGCCGGCACGCTGGTCGGGTCCTCGGGAACCATCCTCACCCTCGAGATGAGCCGGGCGATGAACCGCTCGATCTCCAACCTTCTCTTCTCCGGCTTCGGAGCCGTGAGCACGTCGGCGGGGGAGAGGGAGGAGCGCCCTGTCCACTCGATCGGCCCCGAGGACGCCGCGATCAAGCTCGGCTACGCCGACTCCGTGGTCTTCGTCCCCGGCTACGGCATGGCGGTGGCGCAGGCACAGCACGCCGTCAAGGAGCTCGCCAACGAACTGGAGAAGCGGGGCGTGAACGTCAGCTACGCGATCCATCCGGTCGCGGGGCGGATGCCCGGCCACATGAACGTCCTGCTCGCCGAGGCCGACGTCCCCTACGAGCAGCTCAAGGAGATGGACGAGATCAATCCCGAGATGCCGCAGATGGACGTCGCCGTGGTGATCGGGGCCAACGACGTCACCAACCCGGCCGCCAAGGACGACCCCAACTCGCCGATCGCGGGCATGCCGATCATCGAGGTCGACGAGGCCAAGGAGGTCATCGTCATCAAGCGCAGTCTCAGTCCCGGGTTCGCCGGGATCGACAACGACCTCTTCTACGAGGACAAGACGTCGATGCTCTTCAGCGACGCCAAGGGCGCCGCCTCCGACATTGCGGCGCAGGTCGACGAGCTCTAGGCCTCCTGGTACTCGCTAGACGGCTTCGCCATCAGATCGCGGCCACGAGCAGCCGCCCAACATAAGTCGCTGCGGGCTTCGCCCTCGCTCCGAAAGAGAGCGGCCTGGTGGCCGCTATTCGCCGCGGCGGCGGAAGCGCGGCAGCGCCAGGCCGATGATGAAGCCGAGCACAGCCGCGAGCAACAGGGCGAAGATCAACGGGATCTTGGTGGTCGAGAAGAAGAACTCCACGTCCACCTTCTGCGTGTTCTGAAGGACGAAGATCGTGGCGAGGACGATCGCGATGACCGTGATGTAGAACCTCGCGCCCCTCTCCCTCCTCGGGGGGTCGTCGTAGGCAGGTCGTCGGCCACGGCGCGACCCTAGCACGCGTTTAATCCGCTCCCGCGACGATCTCGGCACCCCCGGGGCGCCTTCGGTATGGCACCGCTGACTAGGTTCATCCGCGTGTGCCCGCGCCAGATCCGCCCAGGCGACCGTCGAGTGGGTCGCGCTGATCGCGCTCGTCTCGGCGGCGCTCGCGGCCCTGGCCTGGCTCGCGGGCCTGCGGCTGCCCGGGATGGCGCTGGCGGTTGAGATCGGTGAGCGGATCGTCTGCGCGGTCAAGCTGAGCTACGGATGCCGCAGCGACCCGCAGCTCGTCGGTCCGTACGGCGAGCTTGCGGCCAAGGTCCGTGACAACGCGCCGCGGATCGTCTACGAGCGGGGCATGACGGCGCTGCCGGTCGATTTCCGCAGCTGCCGCTCGCCGGCTTGCTCCGATGGGCCGGAGACCGGCCGGGTGACCCGGTCGTGGGCCGGGCGCCCGATCACCCTCTTCACGCACCTGATCGACTGCCGCGAGCCGGCGCAAGCGGCGTCGCGAGGCTACGACTGCTCCGGGGAGCGGGCGGATCGCGTCTACATCCAGTACTGGGAGTACTACGCCGACTCCGCCACCTCACGGGTGCTGCTCGGTGGTCGCGGTTTTCATGCCGACGACTGGGAGGGCGTTCAGATCAGGATCAACGCAGACGGCAGTGTCGATGCCCGGGCCAGCTCTCACAATGGCTACAACGGCGCCGACGCGCCGGGCGTGGACTGGGCATCCGACGCCGCCGGGGAGATTCCGGGTGCCGATCGGATCCGGGACCTGACCGAGTCGCTGGGAGTGCGCGACGACCGAGGCTGGACCCGTTCGGAGGGAACCCTGTACGTCTCCGGTGGCAGCCACGCGGGTCATGCGACCGAGGGGTTGCTGCAGCGTGAGCTCGCCGGTCAGCTCGCGAACCTGAAGCTCGCTCTGGGCGCTCGCGCCATGCGCGGACCGCTGGCGGCGCGGGAGGAGCGCCATCGCCAGGAGCTGCTGGCGAGCCGGCTCCGCAGCGTGCTCTTCGGCCCCGGCGCCAGGACAACGCCCCGCGGGAGCATCAGGCTGGTGCCGCTCGAGTCCCTCGCCCACCGGGACTCCTATTCATTCGCGATCAGCCCGCCCTGGCGGAAGCTGGTCTACTGGGACCCGGAGTACGAGGGGACGAACTGAGTGTGCGCGTGCCGGCTACCTGGGCGGCATCCGCAGGGCGCCGTCCAGCCGGATCGCCTCTCCGTTCAGCATCGTGTTGGAGACGATCTCGCAGGCGAGCTGCCCGTACTCCTCCGGTCGCCCGAGGCGCGGCGGGAACGGGATTCCGGCGCCGAGGGCCTGGCGCTGCTCCTCGGGCAGCGCGCCGAGCAGCGGCGTGTCGAAGAGGCCGGGGGCGATGGTGTTGACGCGGATCCCGCGCCCCGCCATGTCGCGGGCCGCCGGCAGGGTGAGCCCGACCACGCCCCCCTTCGAAGCGGAGTAGGCCACCTGGCCGATCTGCCCGTCCCACGCGGCGATCGAGGCGGTGTTGATGCAGACGCCGCGCTCGCCCTCGTCGTCGGGATCGTTGTCCGACATCGCCGCGCAGGCAAGGCGCAGCACGTTGAACGTCCCGACGAGGTTCACCTTGATGACGTTGTGGAAGATCTCGAGGTCGTGGGGCCCCTGCTTGGAGGCTGTGCGCTGGGCCCAGCCGATGCCCGCGCAGCAGACCGAAATCCGCAGGCCGCGCGGAGCGTCGGCCGCGGCATCGACCGCCGCCTGGACCGGCTCGGGCTCCATCACGTTCGCCTCCAGGAAGGCGGCGTTCTCGCCGAGCTCCGAGGCGAGCGCCTCGCCGTTTTCGGTGTTCATGTCCGCGATCAGCACCGACGCGCCGCGCTCGTGCAGGGCTCGCGCAGTCGCGGCCCCGAGTCCGGACGCCCCGCCGGCCACCAGCGCGCTTGCCCCCTCGATCTTCATGGCGGGCGGCAGCTTATTGGCTTGGATCTCGCCGGGGCTTTGCAGCCGTTTGGCCGACTCAGGCCTCGATATTGGCTGTCACCGAAGCGGAGACCGTTCCTCCGGGAATCGCGGCCACGTTCAGCATGGCCGACACGTGCCCCGCGCCAGCGGTGGCCACGTGGACGTCGATCGGGCAGCTCGCACCGGCGAAGAGCGGGCTGATGCAGCCGTTGCCGACGATGAAGAAGTCGGTCCCACTCTGCGTGAGCGCCGGAATGGGCACGCCGGTCGATGAGCCGCCGAGGTTGGTGACCGTGAAGGTCCGCGTCTCTCCGCCGATTTGCGGCACCCCGAAATCCTGGCTCGCGGGAGAGACCGAGATCATCGCGGGAGCCGGAGCGTGCCGCTTGCACCGGTGCTTCTTGCCGTGGTGCTTCCTCTTGCACTTCTTGCTCGCCTGCGCGATCGGATGTTGCGCGGCCGCGCTGCCGCTCAGTGCGAACAGTCCCGCGGCGACGAACGCAACCAGCAGGACTACCGGAGCCTTTCGCATGAGGTTCCCCCTGGATTCCATGACGATTTCCGGTACTACGCAATGCGCGCCCGGCCGGATTGCAACTGCCGGCCGACCATGTGGCCTCGGTAGTCTTGACCGATCGCGGAGGTTGCTGCACCCACGACAGAGGGTGGACCCCGTCCCGCTTCCGACCGCAAGGCCGAATTGGCCAGCCGTCTGGAGGAGGCTCGTCGGCACACCCTCAAGCTGATCGAGCCGCTCACGGACGAACAGCTCAATCGGGTCTACGACCCGATCCTCAGTCCCCTGATCTGGGATCTGGGTCACATCGGAAACTTCGAGGAGCTCTGGCTCGTCCAGCGGATCGGCGGTCGCGAGCCGCTGCGGGGCGACCTCGGCGAGCTCTACGACGCGATCGAGCAACCGCGGAAGATCCGAGGCGAGCTGCCGATCTTGCGGGCCGACGAGGTGCGCCCCTATATGGAGCAGGTCCGCGAGCGCACGCTCGAGGTGCTGCGGAAGATTGAGCTCGACCCGGCTGACGGGCTGCTGGCGGATGCCTTCGTCTACGAGATGCTGCTCGCTCACGAGCACCAGCACAACGAGACGATGCTGCAGCTCCTGCAGATGGTCGAGGCCTATGAGCCCGTCGAGATCGACGGCTCGCCCGTGGCCGAGGCCGTCGCGGAGGGTCCCGAGATGGTTCGGGTGGAGGGCGGCCTACGGGAGATCGGCGCGCCCCCCGGGGATTCGCCTACGACAACGAGCGGCCGCGGCACCGGATCGAGGTCGAGTCCTTTCTGATCGACCGCACGCCCGTCAGCAACGCGGACTACATGACCTACTTGGAGGAGACGGACACCGAGCCGCCGATGTACTGGGAGCGCGACGGGGAGCGGGGCTGGGTGCGCACGACAATGGGGATGACAGAGGCAGTCGATCCGCGGCTTCCAGTGATAAACGTCTCCTGGAACGAGGCCGACGCCTTCGCCCGCTGGGCGGGCAAGCGGCTTCCCACCGAGGCGGAGTGGGAGGTGGCCGCAGAGGGCAGCAACCGCGACCGCGCCAACCTCGACCAGATCTCCTTCGGCTGTGCACCGGCGGGCGCCTACTCCGACGCGGCCTCCGAGTGCGGCGCGGTGCAGATGCTCGGCGACGTCTGGGAGTGGACCAGCTCGGACTTCACCGCCTACCCGGGGTTCGCGGCCTTTCCCTACCCGGAGTACTCCGAGGTGTTCTTCGGCGACACTTACAAGGTCCTTCGGGGCGGGGCCTGGGCCACCCGCCGCGACCTGATCCGAACGAGCTTCCGGAACTGGGACCATCCCGAGCGCCGCCAGATCTTCGCCGGCATCCGCTGCGCGCTCGATGAATCCGATTCCCAGTCCCAGTCGTCCTAACGAGTGATCCGACCGCGAGACCGGCACGCAACCAACCGAGAACCCCGCAGCCGACATCGCTCCCGCCAACACAACCACGGACCGGATCACGATTCAGGTCAACCTGCCCCCGGGCGGCCCACTCTCCGGGATGGCCGCCGATGTCCGGGCCGGGCTCACAAGCCCCTTCAAGGAGCTCTCTCCGCGCTACTTCTACGACGAGAAGGGCTCTGAGCTCTTCGAGCAGATCACGGAGCTCGAGGAGTACTACCCGACCCGATGCGAACGGGAGATCCTCGAGGGCCGCTCGGCCGAGATCTGCGGGGCCGCGAACCGCCCGGCGAGCCTGATCGAGCTGGGCTCGGGCTCGGCCCGCAAAACTCGCGTGCTGCTCGATGCGATGCGGGAGGTCGGCTGCCTGGAGACCTACTGTCCGGTCGATATCTCCGAGGAGATCACCCGCGACGCTGCCGAGCGGATCGCCGGCGAGTATGAGGGAATCAACATCCGCGGCCTGGTCTGCGACTTCGAGTTCGATCTCGAGCGGGTCCCGGTCGGCGGCCCGCGCGTGATCGCGCTTCTCGGCGGCACGATCGGCAACTTCGCCCCGCATCAGCGGGCCGGCTTCCTCCGCCGCATCGCCAACCTTCTCGACCCCGAGGACCGCTTCCTTCTCGGCACGGACCTGGTCAAGGACCGGGCGATTCTGGAGGCGGCCTACAACGACTCCGTCGGCGTCACCGCTGAGTTCAACAAGAACGTCCTCTCGGTCCTCAACCGCGAACTCGACGCCGACTTCGACGTCGACTCCTTCGAGCATGTCGCCCGCTGGGACCCGGAGAATCTCTGGGTCGACATCAGGCTGCGCTCGCACGCGAACCAGGTCGTCAACGTCTCCGCGCTTGACATGCTGGTGCCGTTCGAGGCGGGGGAGGAGATGCGCACCGAGATCTCGACCAAGTTCCTGCGCCCCGGGCTCGAGGGCATCTACGCCGAGGCCGGCCTCGAGCTGACCGACTGGTGGACCGACCGAGAGGGCCTCTACGCCCTCTCCCTCGCGCGCGCCGTCTAGCTGGCGGGCTAGCTGACGAATTGCCCGTGGAAGCCGTACGGGACGTGGTGCGGCGCTTCCGCGCGGGCAATCTCACTCAGATCGGCGGCGTCGAGCACGAGCATGAACGAGCGCCCCGAGCGCGAGTCGAAGACGATTGAGAGCAGCACGCCGTCATCCTCCCCCTCCCCGTCGGGGGTGGCGACGAAGACTGGCTCGCCTGGGCTGCAGCCCTGATCGCGCCATTCGATCGTGCGCCGCTCGGCGACGTCGACCTTGACGATCCGATCGAGCCAGCCGGTCTTCTGGTCGATGCCCCAGACGTAGCGGTAGGGACGTTCGTTGTGGCGGCCGTAGTTGATTCGGGGCAGCTCGAGCCCCTCCGCCAGCTGCTCGGTGGCGACGCTGCGTGACGAGAGGTCAAGGCGGAACCGCCTGAGCTCAGCTCGGGCGATGGGCTTGCCCTCCCGGAGCCGGTCGAGATAGAGGTCCTCGATGATCTGCGCGTTCTCGAACGTGCAGGCGTCGACAACCACCGATCCGTTCTCCTCGTAGGCGTTCACGTGGTGGAAGCAGAAGAAGGCATCCGTCTCGAACGGACCCGTCGCCTCGCCGCTTTGGCGATCGACCAGGGTGAACCTGGTGCCGCGCTCCGGCTTCCAGCGGTAGTTCTCGATGTAGGGCCGCCCCGAGAGCGGGATGCTGATCGGGTTGACGACCAGCGGGAACTCGGCCAGCACCAGCCAGCGCTCGGTGAGGCCGAAGGAGTGCATGTAGGCGGGCTCCTTGACGGGCAGCTCGGCGAACACCTCCGGCTTCGTGCCACTCGGGGGCAGGTGGAAGAAGCGGTAGCGGTTCCGCGGCCCGAGCTTGGCGGAGTAGTTGACCATGCCGCCGGACTCGCGATCGAGGTGCGGATGGGCGGTGGTCAGCATGCCCGGCGTCTCGTAGGCGACGCCCACCGTCTCCAGGGTTTCGCCGTCGAACTCGACCGGGATCGGCGTTTCCGTCATCGAGATGTATCGCTCGCCCAGCTTGACCAGATTCACGTTGGCGTTGTCGGAGATCTTCGGCGAGAACATGGAGAAGACGCGTGCGAAGAGCGAGCGGCACGGATCGGTCGCGAACTCCGAGTAGACGATCTCGCCCTTCTCCCTTGCCGCGCGATAGGCCCTGGTCTCGAGGAACCGGTTGGCATAGGAGACCTCGCCGTTGGCGATGCCGAACCGGTGCAGCATCGCGAAGCCGTCGAACCAGTGGTTCATCGCCCTCCCGCCGACCTCCCATTTCGCCGGGCCGGTCCGAACAAGCGATCCCTGGAGCCAGTTCGGCAGCTGCCCCTCCAGCGGCAGCGAATCGATCCGCACCTCCTGCTCGAGCGAATTCAGGCCCGCGGTCAGGTCCGATGCGGGCGCTGGGGGCGTCTTCTGAGCGGTCTGGCTCATAATCTCTCCTGAATGGTTCAATCCGTACGATTCGAACTGTATCGTATTCTATGCGCGTTATGGCACTGACAAGGCTCACACCCACCTCTTACGTCGTCCTCGGGCTGATCGAGCGGATCGAGCCGGCCTCGCCGTATGACCTGAAGCTGGCGGCCCTGTTGGGCGTGGGCCAGTTCTGGTCCCTGCCCCACACGCAGCTCTACGCCGAGTGCGGCAGGCTGGCGGAGGCTGGCCTGCTCTCCGAGCGCCGCGAGGACTCCGGGCGACGGCGGCGGCTCTACCGCATCACCCGCAGCGGCCGGGACGAGCTCGACCGCTGGCGCTCCGAGCCGACCGGCGATCTCTACGAGCTGCGCGATGCCGGTCTGCTCAAGCTCTTCTTCGGCGCCGATCCGAAGCAGCTCGCGCCGCAGCAGCTCGAGGCGCACACGGGCAGGCTCGCGGAGTACGAGGCCCAGCTCGAACAGTGCCGCCAGATCGATGCGCCCGCGGGGGTGATCCACGCGATCGAGGCCGGCATCGGCCACGAGCGCGAGTACGTGCGCTTCTGGTCGAGGCTGCTGAAGTAGGGCCTAGGCCGGCGCCAGCGCCTCGATCAGCTCTCCGAGTCGGTCCGGCGTGGTGATCGGCGTGATCACGGGGAGGGTGATGCCGCCCTCCACGAACGCCCCGAGCCGCTCCTTCATCTGCTCGGGCCCACCGAAGATGAACATCTCCTCGATCAGGTCCCAGGGGGCGGCCCCGGCGGCCTTCTCGCGGTCCTTCGCGTTCCAGGCCTCGACCATCTCGTCGATCTTCTCCCCATAGCCGAGCCAGCGGTAGAAGGCCTCGTAGACCGGCACGGTGATGTAGGAGGAGAACATGAAGCGTGCGAGCGGTTCCACCTGCTCCCGCTCGCCGGGAATACAGAAGAAGCGGCAGAGTAGCTCGAAGCCCTCGGGCGCCCCCTCGAGCTGTCCGGCGACCTTCGGCAGCCCTTCCAATGGAAGGAAGTTGGTGAACGCGCCGTCGCCCTTCTCAACCGCGAGCCGCAGCATCTTGCCACGCAGCGCGGCGACGATGATCGGCACACGCTCCTCGGGCGCGCGCTCGAGCTTGAACCCACCGTCGGCGCGCTCGCCCGATAGGGCGGTCCTCAGGAAGTCGATGGTCTCCGACATCTTGCTGAGCGGCTTCTCGAAGGGCATGGCGTTCCAGCCCTCGATGATCCGGTCGGAGGAGGCGCCGATGCCGAGCGCAAAGCGCCCCCGCGACGCATCGGCCAGCGCCGCCGCCTCCTGGGCGAGCAGTGCCCGACCACGCTGCATCACCCCGACCACGCCGGTCCCGAGGCGGACGTGATCGGTCCAGGCGGAGGCCAACGTCAGCGGGGTGAAGCCGTCGGGCCCGTTGGTTTCGCCCGACCAGAGGTCCGTGTAGCCGGCCGCCTCCGCCCGCCGGAAGAGGTCGACGTTATCCGGCAGCGTCAGGCCGGTGAGTGGAACGGTCAGTCCCCAGCGCTGCGCCACACCGCGACCCTATACATACGCGAGGGTGCGCCGGCAGGCGCAACCCCGTTTGATCTCGGATAGGGTCGCGCCATGGACACCTCCAAGCTGGATCGCTCGGAGATCATCGGCATGGTGGCGGCGACGGTGCTGGTGATCAGCGTGTTCCTCGAGTGGTTCTCGCTCTCGACCGACCCGAGCGTGGTGCAGCGCGGAACCGAGCCGGGCAACTGGGCCTGCGGGGTCGGCAACTCGAGCTGCAGCGCCTGGGCGACCTACCCGATTGAACGCTGGCTGCTGCTCGCGGCGGCCTCGGCGCCGTTCATCCTGGCCTGGATCGTCATCCGAGGGCACGCGCTCTCCTGGCCGCGGGGAGAGGTGACCGCGATTGTCGGCCTGACCGCGTTCGCGCTGATCATCGTCAACGGACTGGTGGACAAGCCGCAGAACGGCCTAGAGATCGGCCTCTCCTTCGGCTGGTGGCTCGCTCTGCTGGCCTCGATCGGGATCTTCATCTCGGGTGGTTTCCGCGCGGTGGAGAGCGGCGGCGGCGCACGGCGAAAACCGCCGGCTACGTTCTGACCTGGATTCGGCTGCGCGTTTAGCCTCTGAGCCGTGGCCGAACCCGACCGACACGTCATCTCGCACGACGTCCGCGACCCGTCGCATCCGGACCGCAACCTGGCGCTCGAGCTCGTCCGCGTCACAGAGGCCGGCGCCCTGGCGGCCGGCCGCTGGGTCGGGCGCGGTGAGAAGGAGAGGGCCGACGGCGCCGCGGTTGACGCGATGCGGCTGATGCTCGACACCGTCCCGATGGACGGCGTTGTGGTGATCGGCGAAGGCGAGAAGGACGAGGCGCCGATGCTCTTCAACGGTGAGGAGATCGGCGACGGCAGCCCCCCCAGGGTCGACATCGCGGTCGACCCCCTCGAGGGCACGACCCTCACGGCCCGCGGCATGCCCTCCGCGCTGTCGGTGATCGCGCTCTCGGAGCGCGGCACGATGTTCGACCCAGGCCCCTGCGTCTACATGGAGAAGATCGCCACTGGCCCGCGGGCCGCCGACCTGCTCAGCCTGGAGGAGCCGCTCGAGGACGTGGTCCGGAAGATCGCGGAGCGCAAGGGAGGCGAACCCGGCGACGTCACCGTGATCATGCTCGACCGTCCTCGCCACGAGCGGGCTATCGAGGCCCTGCGCGGGGTCGGCGCCAGCATCCGCTTCATCTCCGACGGGGACGTGGCGGCATCGCTCTTCGCCGTGATGCCGAACACGGGAATCGACCTGCTCTGGGGTGTCGGCGGGACCCCCGAGGGCGTGCTCTCCGCCTCGGCCATCAAGTGCCTCGGCGGGCGGATCCTCGGCCGACTCTGGCCGAGGGACGACGACGAGCGCAAGGCGGCCGAGGGCGCAGGCTACGAGCTCGATCGCGTGCTCGACACCGACGACCTCGTCTTAGGCGACGACGTCTTCTTCGCCGCCACCGGCGTCACTGACGGTGACCTGCTGGCCGGGGTCCGCTATCTCGACGATGGCCACGCGACGACCGAGTCGCTGGTGATGCGCTCGCGCTCGGGCACCGTGCGGCGGGTGCAGGCGACGCACAACCGCCCCAAGCTGCGCGAGGTGGTTGGGGAACGCTACGGCTGATCAGCCATCGAGCGGCAACGAGCCGGTGTCATCCCGCTCGTGCCGCAGGGAGTTGATCACGGCGCCCGCCAGCAGCGCCAGGCTGATCGCGTAGAACCAGACCAGCGCGATCAGGATGAACCCGATCGTTCCGCCGATCCGGTGGAGGTCTGAGACGGTGGTCAGATAGAGGGGAAAGATGTAGTTGCCCGCCGAGGTGACCAGGGCGAAGAAGATGGCCCCGGGCCAGACCGAGCGCCACGGCATGTGGCCCTTCGGGACCGCCCAGTAGATCGCCGAGATGATCAGGAAGGTTGCGACCAGGCCTCCGAGCACGACGATCGCCGTCCTGGTGACGTCGAAGTCCGAGAGGCCGAAGGGAAGGTTGTCGGCACTCGAGAGCACCGCGCTCTCCACGAACGGCACGGTGACGCTCGCCAGGAGCAGCAGGACCAGCCCGAGCAGCATCACAAGCGACCAGCGCTTCTGCTGCAGCCAGCCACGGCACTCGACGTGATAGATCCGGCAGAAGGCGGTGTCCATGGCGCCCCAGAAGGAGGCACCGATCCAGATCCCGCCGACGATCGCGGCGATTCCGATCGTGGTGGAGCTGGCGCGGACGCGATCGATCGCGTCCTGCAGGGCGCCCTGCTCGATGTTGGGGAAGAGACGCTGGATGTCGAGGATCACGCTGTGCTCGACGTCGGCGCTGTTCACGACCTTGCCGAAGATGAAGAGGACCAGCAGGGCAAAGGGGAAGACGGCCAACATGAGGTTGTAGGCGACCATCCCGGCAAGGCCGGTGATGTTTTCCTTGTAGGCGCGATTCCAGAACGCGCGCGTCCAGCGATGGCGCCAGAGCTGCCACCGGCGGTCCTGTTGGGCTGGCTTCGCCGTCAAATGGGAGGTGCCGTCGCGCGCCCTCTCGTCGACGCTCATGCGTAACCAACGCTCAGCGTGGGGTACCTCGGTGGGCGTCCGGAACTTTCGCGCTCGCTGCGTGTCTTTGTCTCGGTGCAGCGGTTGCGACGCCTGTCGCACGCGTTGACTACAAAAAGTGAAGTGGCTACCATGATCACGGACGTTGGAGCAAGACTCGCGAGTTCATGCGGGGGCGCCGGCAGGCGCGACCCGTTTGAAGAAGAAGGCGATGAAGCGCGGAGGCGGCCGAGCCGCTCCGCGTTTTTGTGGCCTTTGAGGGGGTTTGAAGTAAAGGTTTGACGTCAGCGGCCGACATCATCCAAGGTCGGCCAGAATTGGGTAAGAGCTGAGTAGCCAGGAAATCGGAAGACAGTCAGGAAGGAAGAGCGTAGGCGAATGCTCGTAGCGGAGATACAAGAACTTGAAGAAGTGAAGACGCTGGTCACCAGGGGCCAGCAGCTGGGCGTGCTGACTTTCGGCGACGTGGCGACGGCCGTGTCCGAGGTCGAGCTCGACGAGTCCGACGTCGAGGACCTCTACGGGCACCTGGAGAAGGTCGGCATCGAGCTGGTCGAGGACCTCGACCCGGCGCAGAAGGCCGCGGCCGAGAACGAGCGCTCCGACGGCAAGCGCGGTCGCAGCCGCAAGAAGGCGCTCGACCTGAAGCCGGACATGACCACCGATTCCCTGCAGCTCTTCCTCAAGGACATCGGCAAGGTCAGGCTGCTCACGGCCGCCGAGGAGGTCGAGCTCGCGAAGCGGATCGAGCGCGGTGACCTCGACGCCAAGCAGAAGATGGTCGAGTCGAACCTCCGCCTGGTCGTCTCAATCGCGAAGAACTACCGGAACCAGGGCCTGCCCTTCCTCGACCTGATCCAGGAGGGCACGCTCGGCCTGGTCCGCGCGGCGGAGAAGTTCGACTACCGCAAGGGGTTCAAGTTCTCGACGTACGCGACCTGGTGGATCCGCCAGGCGATCGCTCGCGCGCTGGCCGACAAGGCGCGGACCATCCGCATCCCGGTCCACGTCGTCGAGAAGCTCAACAAGATCGGCCGCGCGGAGCGCAAGCTGGTCACCGAGCTGGGCCGCGAGCCCACCCCGGAGGAGATCGCCGAGGTCACCGGCATCGAGCCCGAGGAGGTCGACTCGATCAAGCGGTCGGCGCAGGCGCCGGTCTCGCTCGAGAAGCCGGTCGGGGACGAGGAGGAGTCGGAGTTCGGCCAGTTCATCGCCGATGAGCGAGCCGAGTCCCCCTTGAGCGCGCCGCCGAGCTGCTTACCAAGGAGGCGCTGAAGGAGGCCCTCGAGAACCTCTCCTACCGCGAGCGCCGCGTGCTCGAGCTCCGCTATGGGCTCGGCGGCGAGCACCCGCGGACCCTGGACGAGGTCGGCCGGACCTTCAACGTCACCCGCGAGCGGATCCGGCAGATCGAGAACCAGAGCCTCAAGAAGCTGCAGTCGCTCGCGGAGGCCCAGAAGCTCCGCGAGGTCGCGTAGCTCCAGCCGGCTCGCCGTTCCCAGTCGCATAGGCTCCTCGCGTCAGCGAGGAGAGGAGTGAGCATGCTCGTGTTGACACCCCGCTCGAGGGGATTTACGAGGTCGTGGAAGAGATCAAGCCGTAGCACCCAATTTTGCTGATCTAGGCGACGCTGCCCACGCCCGATAGGGCGAGGGATGGGCTTTGACATCGATCAAGCGCTCACCTACATGGTCGAGCGGGAGGGATCGGACCTCCATGTGAAGGTGGACTCGCCGCCGGTGGCGCGCGTGCACGGCGACCTCTGGGCGCTCAAGGACGCGGGCAACCTCACCTCGAGCGACACGGAGAAGGCGCTCCATCAGATCGCCGACGAGCACCACCTCACCGAGTTCGAGGAGGCGGGAGAAGTGGACTTCTCCTACGAGCTTCCGGGCGTCTCCCGCTTCCGCGTCAACTCCTTCCGCCAGCGGGGCGCCATTTCGATCGCGCTGCGCGCGATCCCATTCCAGGTCCGGACGATCGACGACCTCGGCCTGCCCGAGGTGGTCCGGCGGCTCGCCGAGGAGCCTCGCGGGATCATCCTGCTGACCGGCACGACCGGATCGGGCAAGTCGACCACCCTCGCGGCGATGATCGACCAAATCAACTCGACCCGGGCCCGTCACATCGTGACGATGGAGGACCCGATCGAGTACCTCCACCGAGACAAGCTCTCGATCATCAACCAGCGCGAGATCGGGTCCGACACCGCCAGCTTCGCGAAGGCGATGCGGCGCGTTCTCCGCCAGGACCCGGATGTGATCCTGATCGGTGAGATGCGGGACGAGGAGACCGTCCGCACCGCGCTCTCGGCCGCGGAGACCGGTCATCTCGTGATGTCGACGCTCCACACGCTCGACGCGAGCGAGACGATCAACCGGATCATCGACTTCTTCCCGCCGCACCTGCAGCAGCAGGCGCGGGTGATGCTTGCCTCGACGCTGAAGGGCGCGATCTCGCAGCGGCTGGTGCCGCGAATCGACCGCGAGGGTCGCGTCGCGGTCTCCGAGGTGATGGTCGTGACCGGGCGGATCCAGGACCTGATCATGAATCCGGAGGAGACCGGGCGGATCACGGAGGTGATCTCCGAGGGCGACTTCTACGGCATGCAGACCTTCGATCAGGCGCTGCTCGGCTACGTCACCGACGGCATCGTCTCCGAGGAGGTCGCGATGGAGACGGCATCGAGCCCGCACGACTTCAAGCTCATGCTCGCCGCGAAGGGCCAGCGGGCGAGCGGGATCGAGCAGGTGGTCGGATGAGAAACGCCATCAACAACAATCCGATGGTGCAGCTTGCTGTCGTCGCGGTGCTGCTCTTGGTCGCCGCCGTGATGCTGGCTCCTGCGCTGCTCGGACATAAGAAGAGCGGTGACGCGAACACGACCACCTCCAGCGCGCAGCTCAGCACACCGAGCGGCTCCGTCGATCTGACGGTCAAGTCGACGCCCGCCGCACCCTCAACGGGCGTCACCGCGGGATCCGCTCCCGTTGCGGCGGCTCCCACGACGGTGTCGCCCGACGCCCTGGTACCGGGCCGCGGCCTGCCGCGTCCCGTGATCGCAGCCTGGAAGCGCGGCGATACGGTCGTCCTGCTGCTGGTCCGGCGCGGTGGAATCGACGACCGGCTGGTGCAGAGCTCCGTGCGCTCGCTCTCCGCTGAGTCCAACCTGGCCGTTTTCGTGGCACGCGCCAACGAGATCGCCAGGTATTCGAGGATCACCCAGGGGGTGGGCGTTTCGCAGGTCCCGGCCCTGGTGGTCGTGCGACCCAAGAAGGTGAGCGGCGCGGTGCCGCAGGCGCAGGTCTCCTATGGCTTCCGCGACTCCCAGGCGGTCGTCCAGGCAGTCCACGACGCCGTGTACTCCGGCAAGGACGACCTGCCGTACAGCCCGAGATGAGGCGTTCCCATGCGGGAGCTGCCTGACTATCTGCGACCGCTCCCGGGCCCTCACGACCCAGGGGCAAGTGCCACGCACGCCGCGGCCCCAGGCGACGAAGCGGAGGCCAGCGGCACCCCCGGCCTGATCCCGCCGATGCGCCGCGGGCATTCCGGCGGCTTCATCACCGACGCGATCGTAGACCTGGGCTACGCGACCAGGGAGCAGGTCGATCAGGCGATCGCGCAGTCGCGCGCCGCGGGCCGGAGGCCAGAGGAGCTGCTGGTCGATCAAGCGACGATCGACTCCGAGCAGCTCTCGCGGGCGACCGCCGAGCGCTACGGGCTTGACTACGCCGACCTCGCGCTCTTCAGCATTGACATGGGGGCTGCCAACCTGATCGCCGCGAAGTCGGCGCGCCGCCACCAGGTGCTGCCGATCTCGTTCATCGACGAGAGCACCCTCCTGCTCGCCATGGCCGATCCGACCAATCTTCTGGCCCTGGACGACGTGCAGATGGCGACCGGCCTCAACTGCGCCGTCGCCGTCGCCTCGCCGAGCGACATCGAGGGAGTGATCAGCAAGCTCAGCACGATGCAGAGCACCGTCGCGGAAGCGATCGCGGAGGAGGAGGAAGAGTCCGCGGAGCAGGGCCCGGCGGAGATCACGGACCTGCGCGCCTCCGCTCAGGATGGCCCTGTCATCAAGCTGGTCAACAGCATCCTCGGGCAGGCCGTGGCGGAGGGTGTTTCCGACATTCACTTCGAGCCCGAGGATGGCGACATGCGGATCCGTTTCCGGATCGACGGTGTCCTCCAGGAGACGGCACGCGTCCCGAAGCGGATGGTCGCTGGGGTGATCTCGCGGATCAAGATCATGAGCGAGCTCGACATCGCCGAGAAGCGCGTCCCGCAGGACGGCCGCGTCGGGGTCAAGATCGAGGACCGGCGGATCGACCTGCGCGTCACGACCTTGCCGACGCAGACAGGAGAAGGGGCTTCAATCCGGATCCTCGATGAGGCCGACGCCCTGCGGACCCTCGACGACCTCGGCATGGAGGGGGACCAGAGACAGCGGTTCGAGACCTCGTTCCGGAAGCCGTACGGCGCTGTGCTCGCCACCGGGCCCACCGGCGCCGGCAAGTCGACGACCCTCTATGCCGCGCTCCAGGACCTGAACAACGTCGACAAGCACATCGTCACGATCGAGGACCCCGTCGAGTACAGGCTGCCGGGGGTCAATCAGATCGGAGTGCACCGCAAGGCGGGGTTGACCTTCGCGACCGGCCTTCGCTCGGTCCTCCGTGCGGACCCGGACGTGATCATGGTCGGCGAGATCCGGGACAGCGAAACCGCCCGGATCGCGATCGAGGCGGCTCTGACCGGGCACATGGTGCTGACCACCCTGCACACGAACGACGCCCCGGGCGCGATCACACGGCTCCAGGAGATGGGGATCGAGTCCTTCCTCACCTCGTCCGCGATCGAGTGCGTGGTGGCCCAGCGGCTCGCGCGCCTGCTGTGCACCCATTGCAAGCGTCGTGTGGTGGTCGCCCAGGCCGTTCTCAACGAGGCTGGTTTCAGGGTCGGCACGGATCTCGAGGCCTACGAGCCGGTCGGTTGCCAGCGCTGCCACGGGTCCGGTTACCGGGGGCGGCTTGGGATCTACTCGGTGATGGTGCTGAGCGAGCGGATCAAGGAAATGGTGGTGAACCTCGCGCCCGAGGCCGAGATCGCGAAGGTTGCGATCGAGGAGGGGATGCTCACCCTGCGACAGTCGGGACTGGAAAAGGTCCGCTCGGGCCTGACCAGCGTCGAGGAGGTCTCCCGCGTCGCGAGCTGACCCCACTTTTGGGTGTCAAGCACGGTCACGCAACGGACGATTGGTAATGGGCATGGAAGCGGCTGCCGCAACCCGAAATTTCGACTTCGCCGAGGTCCTCACCCGGATGGCGGAGGAGCGCGCCTCCGACGTCCACCTCACGCCGGGGTATCCGCCGGCGATCCGCGTGCGCGGGAAGATCGTTGCCCTGGACGAGTACGGGCCGCTCTCCCCGCAGCTGACGCGCGACACCGTCTACAGCCTCCTGAACGACGACCAGCGCAAGCGCTTCGAGTCCCGGAAGCAGCTGGACCTCGCCTACGCGGTGCCGGGGGTGGCGCGCTTCAGGGTCAACTGCTTCTTCCAGCGCGGCTCGATCAGCGCTGCCTTCCGGCGCATCCCCCACCAGATCCCCCGGCTGGACGAGCTCGGGCTGCCGCCGGTGCTGGAGGAGCTGACAAACAAGCCGAGGGGGCTCGTCCTCGTCACGGGCCCGACCGGCTCCGGTAAGTCGACGTCCCTGGCGGCGATGCTCGACATCATCAACGGGGGCAGGGACGAGCACATCCTCACGATCGAGGACCCGATCGAGTTCCTCCACACGCACAAGCAGTGCATCGTGAACCAGCGGGAGATCGGCGCCGACGCGGAGGACTTCGCCAGCGCGCTGAAGGCCGCGTTGCGCGAGGACCCGGACGTGATCCTCGTCGGCGAGATGAGGGACCTGGAGACGATGTCGACCGCGCTGACCGCGGCCGAGACCGGCCACCTCGTCTTCGCCACTCTCCACACGCAGTCGACCGCGCAGACGGTCGACCGGATCATCGACATCTTTCCCGCCGAGCAGCAGGCCCAGGTCCGCATGCAGCTCTCGATCGGGCTCCAGGGAATCGTGACCCAGCAGCTGCTGCCCACATTGGATGGCGCGGGCCGGGTCGTCGCCTGCGAGGTGCTGATCCCGACGCCCGCGGTCCGCAACCTGATCCGCGAGGGCAAGACGCACCAGATCTACTCGGCCATCCAGACCTCCGGGTCGATCGGCATGCAGACGATGGACGCTCATCTCGCCCAGCTCGTCCGCATGGGCAGGGTCTCTCGCAAGCTTGCCGAGCAGCGTGCATCGGTGCCAGAGGAGCTGAAGCGACTGCTCGGCCCGGTCCAGTCCGCCCCCGTCGACCCGGCGGCGGCGATCAGCAACGGGGCCTGAGATGAGCACCTACGCCTTCCGCGCCGTGGACATCGGCGGTGTGCCCTCCAGGGGCGAGGTGGAGGCCGAGTCCAAGGCCCAGGTCTCCGAGCAGCTCCGCGAGCGGGGCCTGATCGTCCTCGACGTCGCCGAGAAGAGCGAGGCATTCCGCCTGGAATCTTTCTTCGACCGCTTTCGCGGCATCAAGACGCGGGACCTCGCTGTCTTCGCGCGACAGTTCTCGACGCTGGTGGCGTCCGGGATGCCGATGCTTCGCTCTCTCTACACGCTCGAGGACCAGACCGAGGACGAGCGGCTCAAGGACGCCATCGCCGGGGTGCGCAACGACGTCGAGGCCGGCAGCTCGCTGGCCGATGCGATGGAGCGCCGGCCACAGATCTTCGACACCCTGTTCCGCGCGATGGTCCGGTCGGGCGAGAACTCCGGCCGCCTGGACGATGCCCTGGACCGAGTCGCGCACCAGCTCGAGAAGATGGACGCCCTGAAGCGCCAGATCCGCTCGGCGATGATGTACCCGGCATTCATCTTCGGCGCGGCGATCCTGATCATGCTGGCGGTGGTCATCTTCATCGTTCCGGTGTTCGCCAACGCATTCAAGGAGGCGGTGGCCGACCAACCCGGTGAGTCGGCCGACCTGCCGGCGATGACCCAGATCACGATGGGGGTCTCGAACTTCGTCACCGGTTACTGGTTCGTCTGGTTGCCCGGATCGATCGGCGCGGCGATCGCCTTCTTCCAATGGAAGAGGACCGACGTCGGCCGCGGCCAGTGGGACCGGGTCAAGCTGAGGCTCCCGTTCCACATCGGCGACATCGTCCAGAAGGTCGCGGTGGCCCGCTGGTCCCGGACCTTCTCGGGGGCCGTTGGCTCCGGCGTGCCGATCCTCCAGTCGATCAAGCTTGTCGGCAAGACCTCAGGGAACATCGAGGTCGAGAACGCCATGGACGCCGTCTACGCGTCGGTCAAGTCCGGCGGCACGCTCGCCCATCCGGTCGAGCAGAGCGACGTGTTCCCGCCGATGGTCGGGCACATGATCTCGGTGGGCGAGGAGACCGGCCAGCTCGAACAGATGCTCACCAAGGTCGCCGACTTCTACGAGGCGGAGGTCGACACCAAAGTGAAGGCGCTCACCTCGCTCCTCGAGCCGATCATGATCATCTTCGTCGGCGGCATGGTCGGCTTCATCGTGATCTCGATGTACCTGCCGCTCTTCTCGCTCTACGACAAGATTCGTTAGAGCTCCACGCTCCCTGCCGTCCACCACTGGACGCAAGTTCGACGGCAAAGTCCTCAGCACTATTGAGGGACTTGCTAAAGCCGTTCGCCTCTCCGCCGATTCAAGGCGGCGTAAAGAAAAAGCCAGGGCCTCGGTGAGAAAGGCAAACCCATCGCGAGGTGGGGACGCAAAGCCAGCGGGGCTCTGAGAGAGATCTCAGAGCCAGCCGGGCTGCCACCGGGGTCAGCTGACTTCCGACGGCGACGGGGCTCTGGCAGCGAAGTTTGGACATAGGAGGTCCAGATGCTGCAGAAGCTCCGCGAGCGTATGGCCAGCGAGAAGGGGTTCACCCTGATCGAGCTGCTGGTCGTCATGCTCATCATTGGCATTTTGGCTGCGATTGCGATCCCGACGTTCTTCAACCAGAAGCAGAAGGCGCAGGACTCGGATTCGAAGGCCATGGCCCACACCGCTCAGACGGCGATCGAGACCTACGGTGTCGATCACAACGGCAGCTATGCCGGTGCGGATCCGGCCGCTCTCAACGCGATTGAGAACACGGTCAGCACCAGCCAGGTCGCCGTCCCTGCGGCCACCACCACCGGTTACACGATCACGGTGACCAACCCGACCACCAGTCACACGTTCACGATTCAGCGCGCGGGTGGCACGTTCACCTACTCGTGCACCCCGGGCGGTCAGGGTGGTTGTCCGACCGGCGGCAACTGGGGCTGATTCCAGCTAGCCGAATCGCGTGACGCTCATCCGAGCCTCATGCCGAGCAGAGGGCGGGCCTCCGGGCCCGCCCTCTCTCGTTCTGGACACCCATTTCGCGGCGCGCCCGGCTCGCGTCGAACGATCGGCCAGACCGCCCAAATCCTGGGTATCGGCGCGGGTGCCCGCCGTGCCGATGGAGGGCTGAGGCCCTTCCCAGGGGCTCGAGCCGATGAGACGCCTGAACCTGACACGGATGCGCCGTGACGAAGCGGGATTTGCGCTGATCGAGGTCCTGATCAGCGCTCTCTTGCTTTCGATCGTGGCCGCCGGCGTCTTCACCGCCTTCGACGCCAGCACCCGAGCAACGGCGCGAGAGCGGTTGCGCGCACGGGCGAACGATCTCGCTGAGCAGGATCTCGAGCGGACGCGGTCCCTGCGGATCGGCGACCTGGCGACGCTGAACCAGACCCGGACCGTCACCCTCGACGGCACCGGCTTCACGGTCGTCTCCCGCTCCCAGTTCCTCACCGAGACGGCGACCACGAGCACGTGCGCATCGGGGACCGGCTCGCGCGACTACCTACAGCTCACCTCGACGGTCACCTGGCCGAATATGGGACCGGACCCCGCGGTGACAGCGGCGACGATCGTCTCTCCGCCCAGCGGCTCGCTCGTCCCTAACGCCGGCTCGCTGCTGGTCAGCGTCGACAACTCGCAGGGCAACGGCATCTCGGGGGTCACGCTGACGGGCAGCGGCGCCGGATCCTTCACCGGAACCACCGGCCCGACCGGTTGCGTCCTGTGGCGGAACCTGCCGGCGGGCACGTACTCGATGATCGCATCGGGAGCGGCCTCGGGGATGGTGGACCCGAACGGCGCCCCGCCCGCATCCCAGACGGTCAGCGTGGTCGATCAGGGCACCAACACGGTGGACCTCGTCTATGACCGGCCGGGGGCGATCAACAATGTCACCTTCCAGACCAGGGCGTACAACACCAATGCCCTGGTCGCCTCCAGCGCCGACTCGCTGATCGCCTTCAACAGCGGCATGAACGTCGCGAAGCTCGTCGGCACCCCGGGGGTGCCGCTGTCGAGCTACTCGGTGAGCAACCTGTTCCCCTTCTCCTCGCCGTACTCGCTCTACGCCGGGACCTGCGACCAGAACAACCCGGGATCGGGGCCGATCGCGCAGGTGATCTTCGCCTCCTCGGGCGGCGCAGGGTACGGCGAATGCCCCGAGCCCGCGACAGAGCAGGAACCGTTCCTGCCGCTGTCGCCGTACGGCATCGCGAAGAAATGCGGCGAGGAGTACCTGGCAGGTGGAACCGCATCCACGAGACGCACCACATCGCGCTTCGGTTCGCAAACGTCTACGGGCCGCGACAGGACGCAGGCCTCGAAGGGGGCGTCGTCGCCATCTTCCTCGAGCGCCTGGCCCGCGGCGACGACACGGTGATCTTCGGCTACGGAACGCAGGCGCGCGACTTCGTCTACGTCGACGATATCGTCGACTCGCTGCTGGCCGCCGTCGGCCGGGCGGGTGGCCCGTTCAACGTGGGGACGGGTCGCGACACGACCGTGGCCGACCTGCACGCCGCCTGCGCCCGCGTGGCCGGCACCGACCAGGCGCCGAGAATCGAGCCTGCCCGGCTCGGCGACGTGCGGCGCTCCGTGCTCGACGCGGCGCTGATCGAGCGCGAGCTCGGCTGGCGGCCGCAGGTCTCGCTCGACGACGGTCTCGCCCTGGACCTGGAGCTGGCCGGAGGAGCACACGGCCTCCGCAAGCTGAAGGAGACGCCGCGCGCAGGGCGAATCGGGTCCCGCCCATGGATGCGCCGCTCACTGCAGACGCTCTGATCCGCCCCTGGCGGACCGCGACCCTCCGTCCGGAAAGCTTCGTCGCGGCGCTCGAGCTGATCGTCCTGATGGTGCTCGCGCTCCTCCTGCTCGCAAAGCCGCTCGCGCACGCCGTGCAGCACCACGCAGAGGCGACAGCACTTGCCCCGGCGACGAAGAAGCATCGGACGCCGGTCGTCCATGTCAAGAAGCATCACGTCGCGAAGCCGAAGCTCTCTCGCTCGGCGACCGGGGTGTTCGTCTTCAACGGGAACGGCGCACGGGAGCCGCGTCGGCTGCCGCAGCCAGGCTCTCCGGCCTCGGCTACCGAATCCGCGGCAAGGAACGAACTGCCCGCCAGGATTACGCAACGAGCGTGGTGATGTACAAGCGCGGCGACGAGGCGGAAGGCCTGCGCCTCGCCCGCGACCTGCACGTGCACGTCGTCGGCCCGCTCGACGGCATGCGGCCGTCAGCGCTGCACGGCGGCAAGCTCGCCATCGTGCTCGGCGCCGGCTAGCGTCAACAGGTCGGCCTGCCGGTGTTGACGAGCGCGAGCGCTCGCCGGTACGCGATGGGCCCGTTCTCCGGCCGCTCCTTCGGGGTCGAGCTCCGTGAACGGCTCGAGATACGCGTAGGCGTGACGCGCACAGCCGTGGGCGAGGCTCGAACAGGCCTGCCTGGAGCAGCGTGTCCGGGTTCTTCGGCTGTGCACGAACGGCCTCGGCGTAATACGCCCGCGCGACGAGCGGTCTCCCGGCGAGATCGGACGCGAAGCCGAGCGTCAGCAGCGGCTGGACGAGCAGCGGGTCGACGGAGCGTGCGCGCTTGGCGAGCGTGACCGCGTGCTGCGGCGAGAGGGTGACCGCGGCCTGCCCTGACCAGCGCTCGCCGAGCCACGGCAGGAGCAAAGCACCGAAGACGAGCAGTGCGGCGCCCGCTGCCGCGAGCAGCGGGAACAGCGACAGCCGGCGCAGCGGCGGCCTGCCGACGAGCGCGCCCGCGACGAGGAACACGAGCGCCGAGACGGCGACGAAGTCCCAGTCGATGTCGACGAGGGAGTGCAGGAGGTAGGCCGGCAGCACGAGGGCCAACGCGAGCTCGTGCCCGCGGCGTCCGAGGCTCCCCCGGAGAAGCGCGGCGGCGCTCAGGAGGAGCAGCGCGAGCCCGACGATGCCCGCTTCGGAGAGGAACTGCAGGGGCAGGTTGTGGGGCTCGATCGTGAAGTCGAGGTAGCTGTGGCGGAAGCGCAGGTTGGCGAGATGGAAGGTGCCCGCCCCCGTGCCGGCCAGCTCGTGCCCGCGAAAGCCGTTCCAGGCCTGGCGCCACCAGACGAAGCGGAAGTTCGAGCTGGTCGACCCGAGCCGGCCGCCGCCGTTCCCGACTGCGCCCGAGCCGGAGCCGTGCACCACTGCGAAGACGACGACGGCGCCCGCCGCGAGCAGCGCCGCGACGATCAGCCCGCGCCGCAGCGCAGGCCCCACGCGCGGCCGTGGCAGGCGCTCCAGCGCGACGGCCGCAACGGCGCCGACCAACAGGAGCGCACCGAACACGAGACCGTCGCGCCAGCGCACGTGGGCCGACTGCCCGTCGCTGGTCACGCCGGGCAACGCGAATGCGATCGCCGCGACGACGCCTCCGGGCACGGCGGCGGCAGCGAGTGTCACCCCGCTCTCGATTCGCTCGTCCGTGAGAACGAACGACGCCGCGACGACGACGAGCGCGGTCAGGATCCCGCCGCGCGAGTAGGTCAGCAGCAGTGCGACGATCCAGCCATAGGCAAGGAGCGTCCCGGCACGCCGCCCCCGCCACAGTGCAAGCGGCAGCGC
>CAVUXZ010000014.1:0-282575 GCA_963745625.1 uncultured Solirubrobacterales bacterium
GCATACAGCCAGGCAGCATGCACAAGTGCCAGGGCATGGCGCAGCTGCTCGCGCTGCCCGGCCCGTCGACGCGCAACGTATCAGCTGGTCGAGATCGACGATTGCCGGCCAGCTGCAGAAGGACGAGAAGTCGCTGTTCGACGGCATCGACACGTCGCATTGCCGTCGCTCGCGCAGTTTGCCGGCGCGCGCGTCCGCCGAAGGATCTGATCGACGGCCTCGCCGCGATCGCCGCCGCCGTGCAGACCGCGCAGAAGCAGTTCGACACCGACAACGACGACGGCGACGCTGACGCCGCTGCGTCGACGGGCCTGCACGCCGTCCGCGTGCTGCGCGCGCAGCTGCGCGCGATGGCGATCGACGACGCCGGCGAGGTTCGAGATCGACTTCCGGCTGCGGCAGAAGGAACGCGAGTTCCAGCAGGCGGTCATCGCTCGCGCAACGGCATCAGCGTCGAGGCGCTGGCCGACGACGGCGTCGTCGTGCCGGGACAGGCCGGTGAAGGTGTCGCGTCATCGTCGCCAACCACGGCGCGGGCGAGGTGGCGATCAAGCAGGTGAAGTTCGACGGCTTCGCCGGCGACGCGCGCGTGCACGCTGACGCAGGTCACCGGCAGCAGGCTTCGGCGGCCGGGCGGCGGCCGCGGCGGCGCGGCGCGCGAACGCGCCGCCGCCGGCGCCGGTGTCGACGCGTCAAGAAGGATCAGGTCGGCGCACTGCGAGCCGACGCTCGACGATTCCCGCCAACGCGCGCATCAGCGAGCCGTACTGGCATCGCAAGGGCGAGGCCGGCCGCTACACGTTCGACGCCGACGCGCCGTTCGGCCTGCCGTATCCGGCCGACGCCGTTCTACGTGCAGGTGACGCTCGGATTCCCGCGTGCCGGCGGACCGGCGGTCGAAGAAGTGATCGACGGCCTGCCGGTGCAGCACCGCTACGAAGGCAACATCTTCAGCGGCGAGAAGCGCACGCGAGCTGCTGGTCGTGCCGGCGCTCTCGGTGCGCGTGTCGCCGGAGGTCGCGATCATTCCGGCGTCGTCGCTCCGGCCGGCGCCGGCGCCGGCGCGCCGCGCGCCGGCCGCGCCGCGGCGCCGGCGGGCCGGCGCGGCGCCGGCCGCCGCGCGCCGGCGCCGGCTCGCGCGCCGGCCGCGTCGCGGCGCGCCGACGTCGCGCGAGATCCGCGTCACCGTCGTCAACGACATCGCCGGCGCCGGCCGAGAGCGTCGGTGACGCTCGAGCTGCCGCAGGGCTGGACGGCGACGCCGCCGGAGCAGCCGGTGAAGTTCGCGCGGTCCGACGAATCGCAGACCGTCCGGTTCACGGTGAAGCCGGCGCCGAGCACGGCGGCCGGCGAGTATCACGTGCGCGCGGTCGTGACGTCGGGCGGCCAGACGTTCGATCGCGGCTATCAGGTGATCGAGTATCCGCACATCCGGCGTCAGCACATCTACGACGCCGCCGACGCGACGCTGAAGGTGATCGACGTGCAGGACGCCGCCGAACCTGACGATCGGCTACGTGATGGGCGTCGGCGATCAGGTGCCGCCGGCGATCGAGCAGCTCGGCGCGAAGGTGCGAGATGATCAGCGCCGACGATCTCGCGTGGGGCAATCTGTCGCGCTTCGACGCGATCGTCACCGGCGTGCGCGCCTACGAGCGGCGCGACGATCTGCGCGCGAACAACAGCCGGCTGCTCGACTACGTCAACAACGGCGGCACGCTGATCGTGCAGTACAACAAGTTCGAGTTCAACGACGCGCAGTACGGGCCGTATCCGGCGAAGGTCAGCGCGACCGCGTCACCGACGAGCACGCGCCGGTGCAAGTGCTGGCGCCCGCACGATCCGCTGCTCAACGCGCCGAACAAGATCGGCGACGCGGCGTGGAAGGGCTGGGTGCAGGAGCGCGGCCTGTATTTCCTCGGCGACCAGGACTCGCGCTACCACGATCTGCTCGCAGATCGAGGATCCGTTCCCGTACAACAAGGGCGCGAAGCGCGGCGCGCTCGTCGAGGCGCACGTACGGCAAGGGCCGCTGGGTGTACGTCGGCCTCGGCCTGTGGCGCGAGCTGCCGGCCGGCATCGACGGCGCGTATCAGCTGCTCGCGAACCTGATCAGCCTCTGGGCAAGACCGCGCAATGCCGTTCGACGCCGGCGCGCCGCCGCGGTCTGCCCGGACCGCGAGCCGGTGAAGCGGCCGCGCTGCATTGTCGCCGTCGTCGGCGGTCGTTGTGCTCGGACTGCTCGCGCGCGCGGCCGACGATCCGGCGGAAGCCGGCGCGTTCACGCTGTTCAAGTTCGAACAGGCGATCGGCGAGGAACGGTACGACGTCCGGCCCGACGGCGACTCGCCGGATCACGCTGACCTCGAAGTTCTCGTTCACCGACCGCGGCACGCACCGTGCCGCTCGACACGACGCCTGCAGTTCGATCGCGACCTCGATCCGGTCGCTTCGCCATCCGCGGCGAACCGCACGCATCTCGACCATCGACGCCGAGGTGACGCTCGCCGGCGGCATGGCCACGATCCGCGAGGGTCGGCGTCTCGACGCGAGCCGGTGCCGCCGGCGCGTTCACGCTGGCCGGCTATGCGCCGCCGTCGATGCAGATGGCGCTGATGCGGTACTGGGCGTCGCACGGACGGCCGGCGTCCGATGCCGCTTCTGCCGCAGGGGATCGGCGCACATCGAACCGCGCGGCCGCGACGAGGTGACGGTCGGCGGCCGGACGGTCGACGCTCGACCGCTACAGCGTCAGCGGCGTCGTCTGGGGACGCGAGACGCTGTGGACCGACGCGACCGGCCGCCTGGCCGCGCTCGTCGAGCGTGGACGCCGAGTTCGATCACTTCGAGGCCGTCGCGGCCGGAGCTCGAGGCGCGCGTCCCGCAGCTCGTCGCGCGCGCCGCGTCGACGGGATGGCGGCCATGGCCGACACCGCGGCCGCCGACAGCCCGGCGCCGAGCCGCCAGGTCGCGATTGTCGGCGCGCACGATCCTCGACATGACCGGCCGGCAGCCGATCCGCGAACGGCACCGTCGTCGTCGCCGACGGCCGCATCACCGCCGTCGGCCCGTCGAGCCGCGTCGCGGTTCCGCCGCAGGCGACGGTCGTGCAGCGCGGCGGGCAAGACCGTCATGCCCGGCCTCTGGGACATGCACGCCCACTTCGAGCAGGTCGAGTGGGGCCCGATTTATCTCGCCGCCGGCGTGACGACCGTGCGCGACGTCGGCAACGAGCTCGAGTTCATCGCCGCCGTGCGCGACGCGATCGCGTCCGGGCAAGGGCCTCGGCCCGCGAATGCTGCTCGCCGGGCTCATCGACGGGCCCGGGCCGACGCGGCTCGGCGCGTCTCGCGCCGCGACGCCGGACGAAGGCGCGCGCGTGGGTCAATCGCTATCACGACGCCGGCTTCGATCAGATCAAGATCTACAGCTCGGTCACGCTCGACGTGCTGCGCGCCATCACCGCCGAAGCGCACCGGCTCGGCATGACGGTCACCGGCCACGTGCCCGACGGCATGAACGCGTTCACGGCCATCGATGCCGGCCTCGATCAGATCAACCACGCCGAGTACCTCGGCGACGCGGCAGATTCGGACCCGCAGGAGGTCATCGCCGCGCTCAAGCAGCACAGGACCGTCATCGATCCGACGCTCGCGCTGTACGAGCTGCTGGCCAGGCCGCTCAACGCAGCCGATCGAGACGTTCGAGCCCGGCATCCGCAAGGTCGCGCGCGAGCTCGAGACGCCGCTCGAACGGCTTCGGCTCGCCGGTCGAGATCGGCCGCGCGCCAGCGCGCGCGGCTCGAACGACGAGCTGGCGCTGGTCGGCCGGCTGCACCGCGCCGGCGTTCCGATCGTCGCCGGCACCGACCAGTCGGTGCCCGGCCACAGCCTGCACCGCGAGATCGAGCTCTACGTGAAGGCCGGCTTCTCGCCGCTCGACGCGCTGCAGGCGGCGACGATCGTGCCGGCGCGCGGCGATGAAGAAGGCGGCGGACAGCGGGACGATCGAAAAGGGCAAGCGCGGCGACCTCATCGTTCTCGACGGCAACCCGCTCGACGACATCCGCAACACGCGCCGGATCTACCGCGTCGTCACGAACGGCCGGGTGTTCGATCCGGCGCCGCTCTGGCGCAGCGTCGGCTTCCAGCCCGTGAGCGTGCCGCCTTCAGGCGGCTTCGAGTCCGGCTGGCCGGACTACGTACGTTCTTCTCGGGCCGTCCGAGCCAGCGGAAGAACAGCAGGACGAGCGCCGCCGGCATGAGCGCGCCCCACCAGCCGTTCAGGCCGAGCGCGATCCATCGCGCTCGGGCCGAGCTTTGACGACGAGCATGATCGCGCCGGCCCAGGCGAACGCGCTGATCAGGTTCAGCGCGCGTGAAGCGCAGCGGCCTGCACGCCCGCGTAGGCGCACGCGATCGGAATCGCCGTGCGCAGGCCGGGCAGAAACCGGCTGAGCAGCAGGATCAGGTTCTGGTTGTCCTTGACGCGATGCACGACGGCGTCGCGGTGGCGGGCCATCCACGGATAGCGATCGAGCCAGTGGATGCGGCCGCGCAGCAGGTAGAACCAGAACTGATCGCCGGTCGAGCCGCCGAGCGCGCCCGCGATCGAGCACGCCCTGCCCAGCGCAGCCTGCCCGCCGCCGCCGCCGACGCACATCGTGCTGTAGTAGATCTCGCCTTCGAGGATCGCGGCGAGGAAGATGGAGAGGTAGACGAGCATGCGAATCTGGTCATCGGTCATGGTCATCTGGTCATGTTTGTTCATTGCACGGACATGACAGATGACCAGATGACGTTGATCAGATTCACGCGCGATGCGGCGAGCACGTCGCGGACGACGCGCGCCACGCGCTCGGCCTGGTCGTCGGTCAAGCGTCGAGTACACCGGAATCTGCATGCGCCGGCGGCGCGCCGCGCGCCCGGCGCGCCCGGCGGCTCGACCCGTCGCGCCGGCGAACAGCTCCATGTCGCGGCAGACGTCGACGTGCAGCGTCTCGATGTCGATGCCGCGGCGCACGCAGCGCACGACGAGCTCGTCGCGCTGCGGACCGTAGACGCAGTACTGATAGTAGACGTGCGTGCGGTCGGGCGGCACGCTGCGGCACCGGATGCCGGGCAGGCCGCCGAGCGCGCGGTCCATGCACGCGCGCGTGCGCCTGCGTCTGCGCGGTCCAGCTCGTCGAGCTGCTCGAGCGCCGCGAGGCCGATCGCCGCCTGCACGTTCGGAAACCGCTCGGTGTACTGCGTCGGGCAGCGGGTCGAGCGACCGGATCTTCTCCCACAGGTACACGTCGGGGTTGGCGTCGATGAGCGCCGACACCCAGAGGATCGGGAACAGCGTGATCGAGAACACCCACGGCTTGATGAAGATGCGCTGCAGGCGGCCGATCAGCAGCCGGTTCGTCGACGCGCTTCTCGCTCGGCCACGGCAGCGCGCTCGACGAGCGCGCGCACGCTGCGCGGCGAGCGCCGGCGTCGCGGACGAGCGCCAGGCCGCCGCCGTAGCAGTTGAGCGGCTTCAGCGTCTGAAAGCTGAAGAAGCGCCGCGTCGCCGAACGTGCCGACCGGCCGGCCCTTGTAGGTCGCGCCGAGCGCGTGCGCGCAGTCCTCGAGCACGACCAGGTTGTGCCGCGCCGCGATGTCGAGGATGCGCGTCCATGTCGCACGGCAGCCCGTAGAGGTGCGTCGGCACGACCGCGCGCGTCTGCCGGCGTGATCGCGCGCTCGAGCGACGCCGGGATCGAGGTGAACGTCGCCGGATCGACGTCGGCGAACACCACCGTCAGGCCCGCGACGCGCGCGAGCTCCGGCACGACCCAGAAGGTGAGCGCCGGAAAGATGATTTCCGATCCGGGCGGCAGGTCGAGCGCCTTCAGGATGTAGTAGAACGCCATCCGGCCGTACGACGGCGGTGATGGCGTGCGCCGGTCCGTCCCGGCGCGCCGCGCGAACGCGCGCTCGAACTCGCGCAATCTGCGGACCCTGGATGAACTCGCCGCGGGCCTTGCAGCCCGCGACGATCTCTTCGGTGTTCTGGCAGGACTCGCGCTCCGTAGCGCGAGATCGCCGTCAGCATGCAACGGGCCGGGAGATGTCGGCGATCTCCTCGCGCGCGTGGCGCTCGTTCGACGCGCCGATCCATCCGGCTCGACCCACTCGCGGACGGCGGTGTTCTGAATCTTCAGGAAGTTCGCCAGATACGACGGCCGCATGTAGAAGCGCTTGTACGCCGCGCCGAGCAGGAACCGCAGCTCGCGCTCCGTCAGGTTCGGGATGCTTGAACGTCGGCGTGAAGCCGTCGAACTTCTCCCAGTCGCGTCTCGGTGAGCAGCGGCTCGATCTGCTTGAACATCGGCGTGCCCGGGATACGGCGTCAGGATCTTGAACTGCGCGAACGTCGATCCGAGGTCGGTCGCGTAGTCGATCGTCGCCGCGATCGAGTTCCAGTCGTCCTGCAGGAACCCGAGCACGTAGAACGCCGCGGTGACGATGCCGAGCTTGCGGCAGTGCTCGATGATCTCGCGCTGGTGCGCCTGCGGAATCGGCCGGCGGCCCGACTTCTTCAGCGTCGCCGGATCGAGCGATTCGACGCCGAAGCTCATCGCGCGGAAGCCGGCCGCGTAGCAGCCGGTCGAGCAGCTCGACGTCGAGCCGATCGAGCCGCGTCTCCGCTTCGAACGTGAGCGTCAGGCCGCGCGCGCTCGATCTCGTCGCAGAGCTCGAGGCAGCGGTCGCGCTGCTCGGTGAACAGCGGATCGCGGAAGATGACGTACGGCCGCGGCACGCTGGTCGCACAGCCGCTCGATCTCGTCGACGATGTTCGCGATCGACCGCGCGCGGTAGCCGGCGAGAATCCGGTGCGGGCAGTAGGTGCAGAACTCCGGGCAGCCGCGGCTCGCGAGCAGCGGATAGCCGCCGCCGACCGGCCGCGACGACCACTTGATGCCCAGCTTCCGGCGCGATCCTCGGTGACCAGATCCCAGCGCGGGAACGGCAGCGAGTCGAGATCGTCGATCTGCTCGCTGATCGACGATGCCCTGACGGCATCGATCGCCCTGCGCCAGGCGCATGACGCGCCGCTTCGGGCTCGCCGTTGAGGATGAAGTCGCAGTGATCGGCGAACAGCTCCGGCATCTTCGACGCCGTGATGCCGATGAAGCCCGACCTTGACGCCGCGCGCGCGCATCCGGTCGGCCCACGCCGTTTCGTTCTTGTGATCGACGAGCGACGACAGCACGAGCGCGACGTCGCCGTCGACCAGCTCGCCGCGCGTCCACTTCACCTCGTGGCCGGCGCGCGCCAGGATGGCCGCGATGTAGGCCATGTGGACGCTCGGCACGTCGTGGAACTGCTTCTTGAGATACGCCATCGACGCGTCGTCACGCGCGAAAACGGATCGAGCCGCGATCCGTAGCCGCCGACGACCGTGTCCTTGCTGACGAACCCGCGATTGGATTTCAGATCTGCGAGAACGACTCGCATCGGGATTACCTCAATGTCACAAGCCCGTGAAGTCATCGGCCTCGAGCCTCCGCGACTCGCAGACGAGTCGGACGGCAGCCGGTTGTCAGTTGGCGTGACAATCAACTGAACGCGGGCGGACCCCGAGGAGACCGGCGGGCGAGACCTTCGTGAGTCTTGAGCGGGGCGTGCTCCGGGACAGCACGCCGATCGGTTCGAGCGCGGCGGGAGGCGCTGGAGATCGGCCTCGACCGACACCGTCGAGATCGTTCTGAATCGCCGCGTCGTCGCTCGACCCGCGGTGCGCGTGCGGCGCCGTACGGATGAGCGACGTGACGTGCCGGCGAACCAGCCGATCGGGCCGCCGTGTGGCGATGCGCTTGAACGCCTGCTTCGGCGAGACGACGCGCCGGCAGACGGCGCAGCGGCCGCGCGAGTGCGCCTTGTGCGGCACCGGCGCCGCCTCGGCGGCCGGCGCGACCAGCAGGCAGGACGTCAGGACGCCCACGCTGCTGCGATCGCCGTGACGTGGAGAGTTCGTCAGAGACAGACCATCTGTCACGGATGTCAACCGAGGATAGGCTAACAATATCCCACAGCCCGGGCCGGTGCGCAACCTCGGAAAGCTATAACAGGACGGGATTTATTCGACCCTGAACCCGTACAGGACAGCCTGGAACCCCCCGCCATTCAGCCTCCCAATCCAACCGCTCAACCTCGGTTTTTGCCCTTCGGGGAGCGCTTGTACGTTCGCGCTACTTTGGCGGGATCTCCAAGGTTCTGGATCTGAAGCTCGGGCGGCCCTTTCGGTCCTAGAACGTCTGCCGCGCGACCCACTCGCGCAGCAGCGAATCGACGACGACGTAGCGCGCGCCTTCGCGGGCGATCGAGATCGTCCCGCACGAGCGCGGCGAGCGCCGCCTGCACGGTCGACGGCGCCGCCGAGCCGGTGGCGCGCGCGCACGTCGGCCGACAGCAGCTCGCGGCCGTCCTCGAGCACGACCGCGCGCAGCACCGCGCGCTGCGCCAGCGTCAGCCGCTGCCAGATCGCCTCGAACATCATCTGCTGCTCGGCGAGCAGCCGGCGCAGCGCCTGGTGCAGATCGTCGAGCGTCGCGCGCCGGCGCCGCCGCCGCGCGCACCTCGTCCCAGGTTTCGTGCGCGAGCCGCTGGACGTCGTAGGGCAGGTTGCCGGCCAGCTCGACGATGGCCGCGCCGAGCCCGGCTTCGGGCTTGAAGCCCGGACCGCGCGAACCGCGCGTCGATGAAGGCGGCGAACTCGTCGGCCGGAATCTTCTCGAGCCGCATGACCGGCCCGGCCTTGTAGAACGGCCGCTTCGGCCCGAGCATCCGCTCCATCAGGCTCGGCTCCGAGCCGGCGAAGACGTAGCCGACCTCGCGCTGATGCTGCACGGCGGCGCGCAGCGCGTGCTCGACCGATCCGCCGTTGAAGCCGCCGATCGCCTGGAACTCGTCGAGCGCGACGACGACCTTGCGGCGGCGCGCCTCGGCGAGCCGCGCCGGCAGCGCGAACACCTCCTGCGCGAGCCGCGAGACGTCGCGGTCGGATCGCACGCCGGGAAACGAGACCGTGAGCGCGCCGAGCGGCGACGCGTCCGGCGCGTACCGCACCTCGGCGCGCGCCGACCGGATGGCCTCGCGCAGCCAGGTGCGCGCGCGGTCCCATCGGGTTTCGGCGGCGACCAGCGCCCGCGCGTAGCCCTCGAGAAACGCGACGTACGAGCTGAAGCTGCTGACGGTGACCTCGACGGTGAGCGCGCCGCGCCGCGCCATCGCCGCGAGCGCGTGGCGGATGAGCGACGACTTGCCGTAGCGGCGCGGCGAGATGAGGAAGACCTTCTGGCCGGCCGCCAGGTCGCCGACCAGGCGGTCGAGCTCGGCGACGCGGTCGACGAACGCGGCCGCCGGCACGACCTCGCCGTAGACGAAGGGGTTGTGCCATTACGTCACTCTACGTAATGGTTACGTTATATCACGTAATGGCCGGTCAGACGGTCGCGCACGGTCAGCAGGCGGGTTCGAACCTGGTCGACGACCTGAACCGTGACCGGACCGTCAGTAGTACCGCTTCGGCAGATCGACGATGACGCGGCGGCGCACCAGGTCGGCGAGCCGCGGCGACGCGGCCCGCTGCGAGCGCCGCGAGCGCGCGCGGTCGATCGCGACTTCCTCGGGCAGGTACTGCCGGCACGCGCCGTACTCCTGCTCGTAGTCCTCGGACGGAAACCGCAGGCGGAGCGCGCACGCGATCGCCGTCGCGGCTCGACGCGACGTACAGCGGGTTGACCCGGAACTCGCCCGCGCGCCGGCCGGCGGCGGCTCGAGCGGATGCGGCGCGAACACGCCGGGATGCCGGCTGGCGACGATCGTCAGCGCCGGATCGGCCGTCGAGCGTCTGCTCGGCAGTCGCGCCGCGACGAGATCGAGCGGTCCGCCGTCGACGACGTCGGCGAAGAGCCCGGCCTCGCCGAAGATCCGCGGCTCGATCGTCTCGAACAGGTCGCGGTAGCCCTCCGGCGACAGCGGCTGGCCGTGCGACGGGCTCCACGTCCGCTCGTTGTGCGTGTGGCTGATGAGCGACGGCGCCCGGCTCGCGCGTCGCCGTCGTCGATCAGGCGCAGCATCTCGCCGACGAACTGCCGCTTCGTCCAGATGTACATGAACGCGTCCGAGCACATCGCGAAGCGGAACGCGCCGCGCGCGAACGGCATCGGCGCGTTGCCGTCGCAGCAGACCGGCTCGCAGCCCGGCGCGGTGAAGCGGCGCGCCAGCCAGATCTTCGCGAAGTAGAGATCGGCCAGCACCGGCGGCGGCGACGACAGATCCGAGCAGCGACCGCGTCAGGTGGCCCGATCCGCCGCAGATGTCGATCGCGCGGCCGCCGCCGCGCGAGCACCGTGCCGCGCCACGGCGCGGACGACCGCGTGCGCGACGATGTAGGTCGGATCGGAGAAGCGATAGAGGAAATAGCCGCCCTCGAAGTTCGGCCCGAGCGCCTCGACGATGTCGCGATAGGTCGCGCGTGTCGGAGGCCGCGACCGCGTCGAACGCGCTCCGCCTGCGCCTCGTCGTCGAGGCCGAACATCGCGCGCCGCGCCAGATCCGGCCGGCCCGGCCTCGATGTGCTCGCGCGCGGCGGTCGCCGCCGGCTGCAGGTGCAGCACCGGAATGCCGTCGACGACCGGGAAGATGCAGCAGTGGCAGCCGAGGATGCCGTCGTGGATCTCGTCGCCGCTCGCGCGGTGGAACAGCGACGTCGACGAGTCGAGGCGTCCGCCGCAGTACGGGCAGCGCAGGATGTCGAGCGTGTCGATGCTGCATGGGCTCGGCACCGGTTCGCCGAGCTGTTCGAGCATCGGCGTCGCCGGCGGCGTCGATCGGCGCGCGGCGGAACTGTTCGACGCCGAGCCAGCGCCGCGCCTCGTCCTCGTCGATCCAGGCGAACGGATTGTTCGGGCCCATCTGCGTGCGGTGGCAGCGCAGCGCGGCCAGCTTGCGCGGCACCCAGTCGCGCACGTCGACGACGAAGCGTCGGCGGCTTGGCGCCGTCGCCGAACGCGTCGGGCGCGATGCCCCAGAAGCTCGAGTCCGGCGGCGCGCCGCCCTTGGCGTGCGCCGCCTCGACGACCTCGCGCATCACGCCCTGCGGCATCGTGACGTAGTAGAGCGGCGGCGCGTCGGCGCCGAGCGACCGCACGGCGGTGTAGCGTCCGCTCGTGGACGCCGATGTGATCGAGGTGCCAGTAGAGCCCGTCTTCGGCGAACGTGATGACGGCGTCCGGCCGGTAGCGCCGGATCGGCGCGACGATCTCGGCGTGCAGCTCCGGCACGTCGGCCCAGCGCAGATCGCCGTCGGGATGATCGAGCACGATGACGTCGGCGACGCCGAGCACGCGCCGCGGCCTCGCGCAGCTCGCGCGACGCGGACGCGGCCGAGGTCGCCGTCCGGCGACGAGCGCCGGATCGCTGATCGATCCGCGCTTCGCCGCGCGACGCGCAGAGCAGCACGACGCGGGCGCCGGCGTCGGCGAGGCGCGCCAGCGTGCCGCCGCAGGCCAGCGACTCGTCGTCGGGATGGGCGAAGACGGCGAGGATCGGTCCGGCCCGCGAGACGGGCGCGCGTCAGTCTGCGCGTCGGCCACGATGCGCCTCCACGATCCGGCGGTAGACGGCGACGTACTCGTCGACCATGCGCTCGACGCCGAAGCGCGCGACCGCGCGCTCGCGCACGCGCCGGCGATCGAGGTCGAACACGCGCGGCAGCCCGTGCGGCCATCTGCTCGAGATCGTCGAAGACGATGCCGGTCACGCCGTCGTCGACGACTTCGCGCACCGCGCCGCGATCGAGCGCGGCGACCGGCGTGCCGCACGCCATCGCCTCGGCCAGCACGAGGCCGAACGGCTCGCGCGCCTGAATCGGATAGAGCAGCGCGCGCGCGCCGCCGTACAGCTTCACCTTGGCCGCGAAAGTCGGCCTCGCCGAAGTAGACGATCTGCGGCGCCGTCGACGTGCGGCGCGACGTGCTCGCGATAGTAGTCGTCTTCGGCCGCGGCCAGAATCAGCCGCATGCCGACGCGCTTGGCGACCTCGATCGCCTGCAGCACGCCCTTGCCTTCGGTGAAGCGGCCGAGAAACAGCAGGTAGTCGTCGGGCTGTCTCGCGGAACGTGAAGCTGTCGGTGTCGATGCCGTGCAGCACCGTGCCGACGACGTTGAGCGCCGGCGAGCAGCCGCGCCTGCTCGTTCGAGATGGCGACGAACGGCGCCTCCGGATAGCGCGACCACAGCGCGACTTCGGCCGCGCTCGGCGAATGGTGCAGCGTCTGCACGATCGGCGTCGGCGACAGCCGCGTGAAGGCGAGCGACATCGGGTAGTACGCCGCCTCGTAGTGGATGATGTCGAACTCGCGCGCGCGCTCGACGGCGGCGGCGAGGTTCAGCATCTCGTACAGCTCCCACGGCCACATGTTCTCGTCGTGCCAGTAGCCGTGCGGGTAGATGGCGTGCAGCCTGCGCCGTCGTCGTCGAGTCGCCGTCGCGAACAGCGTGACGTCGTGGCCGCGCGCGACGAGCCCTTCGGTCAGCAGCGACGTCATCGTCTCGACCGAGCCGGACTTGGGCGGCGGAATCGTCGTCGCGACCGGCGCGACGTGCGCGATTCTCAGTGGCGCGCTCATGGCACGCCTCGTCGAGCAGGCGCGGCAGCACGCGCGCGCGTCGAAGTGCTCGCGCGCGATCTCGACGCGCGCGCCGCGCGTGGCGCGTCGTAGTCGCTGTTGATGCGGTCGATGCCGGCGAGCGCCTCGTCGGGCGTCGAGAAGGCGAGCAGCCCTTCGCCCGGCGGCAGGTGCGCGGTCCAGCCGGTGTCCTGCACGAGCGCCGGGCGGCCCGACGGCGAGGTAGCACTCGGTGCGATCGCTGAACCAGCCCGATCGCGTCGCGACGTAGGTGTGCTTGGCGACGCCGAACTCGGCCTTCGACCGCTGGATGAAGTCGCGGTAGTCCCACGGCGTGCGCGACACGCTCCATCGCGTCGACCGTGTCCCAGCCGTGCTCGCGCAGCAGCTGCTGCGGGCCGTTGATCGCCAGCTCGAAGCGGCTGCGGCGTCCGCGACGGCAGGTCGATGAACTTGACGAACTCCTGATCCTTGTTGCCGCCGACGTCGGTGAAGCTCTCGATCTGCCAGGTCATCACCGTCGTGAAGCGATCGCGCGGCGCGGCGTCGGTGCGCCAGTCGTCCAGCGTGACCGGCTGCCAGGTCTTGTGCCACGTGAAGTCGCCGGTCGGAATCGGCGACGCCGGCGTGCCGATGTTCGCGCCGAACGTGAACAGGTGATCGAAGCGCTGGAAGAACTCGACGTACCACGGCTCGGCCTTCGCGATGGCGAGCTGCGTGAACGCCGGATCGGAGTCGATGAACACCTTGCGCGGAATGCGCGCGTACTCGTCGCGCCAGAACCACGAGCCGCCCGACAGGTTGATGAACAGGTCGGCGTCCGCGCGCGAAGCGCCGCACGTCGTCGGCGCTGCGGCCGTGATAGCTGCCGTCGTAGTTGACGAACGCCCAGCGATCGCCGAGGCCGAACGGCTCGAGCGCGTCGTGGATGTAGGTGGTGCCGTAGATCGGATCGGTGGCGCGCGTGTTCTGCACCGGGTCGTAGACGCACTCGCCGGTGTCCTCGATGTAGAAGACCTCGTGGCCGAGCGCGCGCAGCCCGAGCAGATACATCAGCGAGCACCAGGTGACGCCGCCGAACGGATAGCGGGCGATGATGCCGGCGAACAGGATCTTCATGGCAGCGGGACAGGTCGGGCGGAAGGGCAGGGCGGTCACGGCCGATCATCTCCGCGCCGCCTCGATCAGCTCGTCGACGCTTTCCGGATCGTCGAGCGACTTGCCGACCGACAGCCGCGCGCACATCCGGCGGTACAGCTGGCTGCGTCTTCAGCAGCTCGTCGTGGCGGCCCTGCGCGGCGATCTGGCCGCCGTCGAGCACGAGGATGCGGTCGGCGTCGCGCACGGTGGACAGCCGGTGCGCGATGACGATCGTCGTGCGGCCGGCGCGCAGCCGCCGCAGCGCCGCGAACACGATCTCCTCGGAGATCGCGTCGAGCGACGAGGTCGGCTCGTCGAGGATCAGGATCGGCGCGTTCTTCAGGATCGCGCGCGCGACGCTCAGCCGCTGGCGCTCGCCGCCCGACAGGCTGCCGCCGGCCTCGGCGATCTCGGTGTCGTAGCCCTTCGGCAGGCGCGAGATGAACTCGTGCGCGTGCGCCGCGCGCGCCGCCTCCTCGATCTCCTCGTCGGTCGCGTCGAGCCGGCCGTAGCGCAGGTTGTCGGCGATCGTGCCGGAGAACAGCACCGGATCCTGCAGCACGATCGCGATCTTCTCGCGCAGCGATCGGACGCGGTACTGCCGGACGTCGACGCCGTCGATCAGCACGCGGCCCGACCGTCGGCGTCGTAGAAGCGCGGAATCAGGCTGACGAGCGTCGTCTTGCCGGCGCCGGTGAGGCCGACGAGCGCGACCATCTCGCCCGGCTTGGCCGTCGAAGGTGATGTCGTGCAGCACCGCGCGTGCCGTCCGGATACGTGAAGCCGACGTCCTCGAACGCGGATGTCGCCCTTGACGTCGGTCGGCGTCGATCGCGTCGGGCGCCTCGACGGTTTCCGGCATCAGCGCGAACATCGCGCGCACGCGCCTGGCGCCGGCGAGCGCGCCCTGCAGCTGTCCGGTCGTGTGCGCGATCGCCGACAGCGGTCCGTAGACCGCGCCGAGATAGGCGATGACGACCGTCAGCTCGCCGACCGTCAGCTGGCCGCGCATCACGTGCATGCCGCCGACGATCACGACGAGCGCCGGTGCCGAGGATCGTGATCGTGCTGACGACGACCGAGAACAGCGACTGCTGCCAGGTGATGCGCGATCCGCGCGTTCATCGTCGTCGTCGCCGGCGGCGCGCGTAGCGCTGCAGCTCGTACGGCTCGCGCGCGAAGCTCTTGACGAGCCGCATCGCGCGCGAACGTCTCGTAGAGCCGCTCGAGCAGCTTCGACTCGAGCTCCTTGACGCGCTCCTCGCGGTTGACCAGCGTCGACGTGTAGTAGCGCAGGCAGAGGTACAGGAACGGCACGACGGTCAGCGACAGCAGCGCGATCGTCACGTTCATGCTGCAGCAGGATCGCCGAACATCACGATCAGCGTCGATGACCGACGTGGCGAGCGGGAAGACGCCGCTCATCACCAGGTTCTCGATCGCGTAGGCGTCGACGTCGACGCGGTAGACCGCGTCGCCCGTGCTCGTCGTGATGTGATGGTGCAGGCCGAGCGCCTGCAGGTGCTCGAACAGCCGGTACGCGCAGGTCGTAGACCATCCGCTGGCCGGTGTCGACCTGCACCTGCGTGCCGTACGCCGACACGAACTGGTTCACGACCTGCAGCACGACGCCGGCGATGACGACGACGACGAGCAGCACGAAGCGGTTGCCGCCGCGTGATCGCCGGCGATCCAGCGGCTGCGACCGGCTCGGGAAACGGCCGTGCCGCCGAGCACGTAGTCGATGACGATCGTGAGCGGCCACGGCTGCAGCGCGCCGAGCCCGATCTCCGAGCAGCAGCAGCACCGCCAGCAGCGCCACGCGCGCCGCGGTACGGCCGCAGGAACGACAGCGTCCAGCGGCAGGAGCAGGCCGTCGGTCGCGCTCACGTCGGCCGGTCCTTCGGCTCGTCATCCGCCGCACCTTCCGCGGCGGCGCGACGCGGCCGCGGCGGCACGCAGGTTCGGCGCGATCCTCGGGATGTTCAGCGGCGACGACCTGGTCCTTGCTCGAGTCGGCGACGTAGAGCCAGCCGCGTGCCGCGGCGCGAACGCGACGCGCGTCGGCGCGCCGAACGCCACGCGCCCTTCGTCGCTGACGTCGCGGATGATGCCGTCGGGGCCGACGGCGCGCACCGTGCCGTTGTAGTAGTCGGCGATGAAGATCGTCACCGTGCCGCCGGCGTCCGGCGACGACGCGCGATGCCCGCCGGGCCCGGCCAGGCGTCGCCTGCCGTCGCCGGACCATCGTCGCCGGCGTAGCCCCGAACGCGCCGTTGCCGGCGACGGTCGTGATGATGTGCGTCTGCGCGTCGACCTTGCCGGATGCGGTTGTGGTGCATGTCGGCGATGTAGATGTCGCCGTTGCGGCGCGATCGCGACGTCGCTCGGCATGTTGAGGTGCGCGCTCGTCGCCGGGCCGCCGTCGCCGATCGGTCCGTCGTCGCCCGGCGTGCCGTCGCCGGCCACGGTGTGGATGAGGCCGGTCTTGCGCGTCGATCATGCGGATGCGGTAGTTCAGCGTGTCGGCGATGTAGATGTCGCCGTTGGGCGCCGCGCGCGACGGCGCTCGGCGTGTTGAGCGCCGCCTCGATCGCCGGCTTGTCGTCGCCGTCGTAGCCGTTCTCGCCCGAGCCGGCGATCGTCGTGATGATGCCGCGTCGGCCGGTCGACGCGGCGGATGCGATCGTTGTGCGAGTCGGCGACGATCAGGTCGCCGTCGGGCGCGATCGCGACGCCGTCCGGCGTGTCGAGCTGCGCCGCGATCGCCGGGCCGTTGTCGCCGGAGAAGCCGGTGCCGAGCTCGTGGTTGCCGACGACCGGCTCGATGTTGCCGTTGCGCGCGTCGATCGCGCCGGATGACGTCGTTGTTCGAGTCGGCGAAGTAGACGTCGCCGTTCGGCGCGACGGCGATGCCGCCCGGCGTGTCGAGCCAGGCCTCGATCGGCCGGGCCGTAGTCGCCGGCGTAGCCCTTGCGTGCCGCCGATGACCGGCGCCGGTCGCCGCCTCGCGCAGCATGAACGTGCCCGCGCCGAGCGCCGACGATCATGACGACGAAGATGAACGCGCTGCGCAGGCCGTAGATCGCGCAGCAGCGACGGCGCGATGAGCGGCGCGCGCGCCGGGCCCGACGGCATGCGCGACCATGCCCTGCGCCGAGCGTCGACGCGCGTCGATCGCCGCGCCGCACGATCGCCGTCGCCTGCGCCGTGCGCCAGACGGCGAACGCGATGATCAGCGCAGCGTCGAGCGCCGCGGCGATCGCGCCGGCCAGCGGCCACCGCAGCGCGACGCCGGCGACGGCCGCCGACGCAGCAGCGCCGCGCCGAGCCCGAGCGCCGCTGACGACGCCGAAGCGTCGTCGGCCGCAGGTGCGTGCTGACGCGCAGCGAGCGACTTGCCGCCGCCGTGCTCCTCGACGAGCGCGCGCACGTCGAGCCAGCGCCCAGCGGCCGACGAAGACGCTGACGTCGCGATCGTCGGACCAGCCTTCGTCGATCTCGATCGAGCGGACGGCGCGCGATCGGCGCAGCCAGTCGGTCAGCTGCGACAGCACGCGATCGGCCGACGTCCACGTCTCGCTCCAGAAGCGATCCTCGGTGACGCTGCCCGAGATGAGCAGCAGCGCGCGCCACGCCTCGCGCGAGCGACGGCCGCGGGCCGCGGCTCGTCTGCGGCTCGCCGGCGGCAGCGCGACTTCCGGCGGCGACAGCACGCCGCGGATCCGGCCGCGGACGCGCGCGAGCGGCTGGATGAAATGCAGATACGCGACCGTCGCGCGGTACCAGAGCTTGCTGCCCGGCAGCGAGTCGACGTCGGACCGCAGCGCGTACGCGATGTTCTTCGCGATCGTCGACGGCGAGGCCGATCAGCGCCGCTGCCGAGCAGCAGCGCCGCCGCCCACTGGTGCGTGCCGGTCGCGGCGACGCCGACGCCCGCGAGCGTCAGCACGAACGAGACGACCTGCCAGCGGATCGAGTGCGGCAGGAACGCGAACGGATGGACGTCGGTGCGGTAGACCGACGGAAACGCCGCCGTGCCCCAGACGCCGGCGTTGATGCGCGTCGCCCCAGAGCGACCGCACGAACGGCAGCGGGCTGTAGATGCGGCCGCGCCACAGCATGTGGCCGTCGAGGAACTTCTCCGGATGGTGCGCCATCAGCCAGGTCTCGCCTTCGCCGTAGCCGACCTGCTGGCGCCAGTACGCCTTCACCGACGAGCGATGGTGGTGCCAGACGAGCGCCGCCGACGCGAAGCCGATCTTCCAGCCGCGCGCCTGCAGCCGCCAGCACACGTCCACATCGTCGCCGGCGCGGAGGTAGATCGGGTTGAAGCCGCCGATCGCGAGCAGCGCGTCGCGGCGGAACGCCATGTTGCAGCCGGGCACGTGCTCGGCGATGCGATCGTCGAGCAGCACGTGCGTCGGGCCGCCCGGCGCGCGCGCGATGCACTGCGCCATCGGCGGATCGTCGGCCGGCACGACGTTCGGCCCGCCCGAGCCGACGACGGTCCCGCGGCCCGCCACCGTTCGGGGCTTCCTTCTGCGGAAAGTTCAGGTAGAAGCGGCTGGCCGTCGGCTCGGCCTGGCCCTGGTACTTGCTGCCGGCCTCGCGGGCGCCGTAGGCGTGCTCCACGGCACCGTCCATCCGCATGAAGGAGATCTGGCCGATCGGCATGCCGTGGTAGATCGTGATCGGCAGGGTCGCGAGGTTCGACAGCTCGAGCGTCAGGTTCCCCTCGAACCCGGGATCGACAAAGCCCGCCGTGGAGTGGATGACCAGGCCGAGCCGGCCCAGCGAGGACTTGCCCTCGAGCCGTGCCACCAGGTCGTCGGGGAGGCGCACCCGCTCCAGGGTCTGGCCCAGGACGAACTCGCCGGGGTGAAGGACAAAGGGCTCCTCGTCCTCCACCGTGACCAGCTCGGTGAGGTTCTCCATCGGCTCGCGTACGTCGATGTACGGGTAGCGCGAGTTGTTGAAGACCCGGAAGCTCCGATCGACTCGCATGTCGACGCTGGAGGGCTGTACGAGCGACTCGTCGTACGGGTCGAAGACCAGCCTGCCCGAGGCGATCTCCTCCTTGATCGTGCGGTCGCTGAGCACCATCGAAATTAGTCTATTCGCGCCCTCCCCCCACTATTCCGCAGGCCTGCAAGACACCGACTATTTGGCCTAAAGGTCAGGCACGCTCTGCCCGATATGTCACCCACGATGGGACTTCCGAAGCGCACCAACACCAAGCCCCGTATAGAGGAGGGCAACAAGTCGGCAGATGGAATGCACGCCTGCCCCAGCTGCTCCTCCTCCCTGGTCCAGCCGGTCAACTGGCACGAGCAGGGCGATGGCTACTGGCACGTCGAGCTCCGCTGCCCCGAGTGCGAGTGGTGGGGCCGGGACTCCTACTCACAGCCGGAGGTCGACCAGTACGACGAGGAGCTGGATCGCGGCGGTCAGGAGCTGATCGAGGACCTCCGCGCGCTCACCCGGGCGAACATGGAGGACGAGGCCGATCGCTTCGCCATGGCGCTGGCGAGCGACAGCATCCTCCCAGAGGACTTCTAGGGTTCAGATCGAGGCACGGTCCAGGCCCGACCAACTCACCCGAAGTACCACTCCAACAACGAGTCACCTCCCTGCAGTCAACGGCCCTTCGGGGCCGTTGGCTTTTGATCAGGCGTATCGCTCCACGACCCCGTCGGCGATCATCGCAAGCAGCTGGCGCTCCTCGTCGGAGAAATCATTCGAGGAGAGCACGGCCTTGGCCCGCTTGATCCCTGCCTTGCCCCGCTCGCGCACCTCGTCGAGCGCCCCCGTCTCGGCGATCCGATCGCAGAGCATCTCCGCCCCGCGCGGATCGAGGCCGCGCAGCTCGACCGACCCGAGCCCCGGGTCGAGACGCCGAGCAAGGATCAGGGGCAGCGTCACGGTGCCGTCGAGGAGGTCAGTGCCCCGCGCCTTCCCGGTTCGCTCCGGCGGACCCGTGACGTCGAGCACGTCGTCGAGCAACTGGAAGGCGAGCCCGATGTCCCGGCCGTAGGCGGCGATCTCCTCGGCGCCGGGCTGACCCGAGGCCAGCCGGCCGACGCGACAGGCGGACTCGAAGAGCCGTGCCGTCTTCAACGAGCAGCGCCACAAATAGCGTTCCTCGCTCAAGGAGGTGTCATAAGCGTCACGGCGTTGGGCGAGCTCCCCGAGCGCAAGCGCGACGGAGGCTGAGCTGAGCTCGGTGACCTCGGCCTCCCCACCGTCCAGCGCCAACTCGGCGAAGGCGCGAGAGAAGAGCAGATCGCCGACCCCGACAGCCCGGTCGCGCCCGGACCGGGCCACGACCGTGGGCCGGCCGCGGCGCACCGGCGCGCCGTCGAGGACGTCATCGTGGACGAGCGTCGCCATGTGGACCAGCTCGACGGCAGTGGCGGCGTGTACGGCCCGCTCCCCGGCGCCATCGCCGGCGGCCATCAGCACGAGGATCGGTCGCAGCCGCTTTCCCCCGGCGGTCAGCGTCGCCTCCGCCTCCTCGCCAAGGCGTGGCCCGTATCCGGCGGATACCTGTGCGAGCCTCTCCTCGACCTCCGCCATCCTCGCTGGGAGCCAGGCGCTGGCGGCGTCCATGACGGCGGTCACCGGGGGAGGTACGGATGAACGGGTCATGCGGGCCTGGTCGCGCTGTGGATGGCGATGATTCCCCCGGCCAGCAAGAGCCAGCGGATCTCGCGCAGGCCGGCATCTTCCATCATCCCGGCGAGGCGCTCGGGCTCCGGAAAGGTGCGAACCGAGTTGGGCAGGTAGCTGTAGGCGTCGGAATCGCCGGCGACGCTGCCGATCACCGGGACGACCCGGTCGAACCAGAGCGAGTAGAAGCTGGCGAGCGGCTCCCGCTGAGGCCGAGTGATCTCGAGGATCACCAGGCGGCCGCGTGGTTTCAGGACCCGCGCCATTTCAGAGAGGCCGCGGCCGAGATCAGCCAGATTGCGCGCGCCGAACCCGATCGTCACCGCGTCGAAGCCCCCATCGCCGTAGGGCAGCTCGAGCGCGTCCGCCCAGCCGAACTCGACCGGCAGGCCCTCCTCACCGCTCTTGCGCCGCGCGAGATCGAGCATCGGCTCCGAGAAGTCGCAGCCCACCACGCGGCCGTCCGCGCCGATCCGCCTGCGCAGCTCCAGGGCCAGGTCCCCGGTCCCGCAACAGACGTCGAGGGCATCTGATCCCGGGGCGACCTGCGCGCGTTCCACCGCGCGCTGGCGCCATTGGTGGTGAAGCCCGGCGGTCATGGCCGAGTTCATCAGGTCGTAGACGCCCGCGATCCGGTCGAACATCCCCTGGACCTCGGTGGCGAACTGATCCGAGTCGCGGTGGGGAACCCCGCCGCCGGTCTCGGTGCCGGACGGGACACTCATCGGATCGAGGTTAGGCGCTGGATCAGTTGAGCGACGCAATGTATGCGGTCAGCGCCTGGAACTTCTGCGGCGGGAGGCCCGCGTAGGACGGCATGATGCTCGGGCCGACCTGCAGTGAGCGCGCGATCGCGTTCCTGGGCAGTCTGGCGCCAATGTGAGTGAGCTCCGGCCCGGGCCCGTTGTTGCCGTTGTCGCCGAGCCTGTGGCAGGCCAGGCAGCCCGATTGGGCGACGACCTCCTTGCCCGGCTCGAGGGCCGCCGAGGTCTTCAGGTCGACCTGGCTCGGGGGCCCTGCGGTGGCCCCGAGGAAGGTCAGGTAGGCCATCGAGATGACCACCAGGATCCCCGCGGTGGTCGCGATCGGCCGGCGCTCCGGCCGGCGCTCCGGATTGCGGTCATAGAACGGCAGCATGAGGAGGAGCACCATCGCGAGCGTCGGGATCCCGATGGTCGCGATCGGCACCGCCCACGGTGGCTTGATGACCCGCAGCAGCTCGAAGAGGAAGAAGAAGTACCACTCGGGCCGGGGCGTGTAGGTGGTGGTGGTCGGGTCGACCTTGGGCCCCTGCTCGGCGCCGAGCACGATCGACAACGCCACGATCACGAGCGCGACGACCAGCATCATCACTGTGTCCTTCATGACCGCGTATGGGAAGAAGGGCTTGCCCTTCTTCTTCATCATCTCGTAGTCGCGGAGGTACTCCTCCTTGTCCCGGCGGTTCACCCGACCTCCTCCTTGCGCACCGCGGCCTTGGGCCGGGGCACCTTCATCCATGGCGGCGCCGTGGTGCCGAGCTTGACGACGAGGTAGAGGTGGGCGCCGATCAAGGCGATGATCAACCCCGGCACTAAGAGCATGTGGATGGCGTAGAAGCGGGACAGCGTGGTGGCGCCGATCTCCGGGCCGGCACGGAGGAAGTCCGCCAGATACGGCCCCAGGATCGGGCCCGTGCCGGTGATGTTGTTGGCGACGATCGTCGCCCAGTAGGAGCGCTGGTCGAATGGCAGTAGGTAGCCGGTCAGCCCCATCACCAAGGTGAGGATCAGCAGGACCACGCCGATCACCCAGTTGAGCTCCCGCGGATACTTGTAGGCGCCGAAGAAGAAGGTGCGCCCCATGTGCAGGAAGATGCAGATGATCATCACCGAGGAGCCCCACTTGTGCATTCCGCGGACGAACTCGCCCATCCAGACGTCGTTGGTCAGGTGCGTGATCGAGCCGTAGGCCTGGGTCGGCGATGGCGTGTAGTACATCGCCAGGAAGACTCCGGTGAGCGCCTGGAAGGTGAAGGCGAAGAGGGTCGCGGAGCCGAGCGTGTAGAACCAGTTGGTCCCCTTCGGCACCTTGCGGAAGAGCAGCGCGCTGAGGAAGCTTGCTCCGCCGGTGCGCTCGTCCACCCAGCCGAGAACGTCGCCGCCCGCCTCCTTGGCGATCTCGGCCGGGCCGGCGCCGTTCCCGGCGCCGTTCCCGCCGGCGCCGTTGGTGCGCTGTCCCGGTGGCGCCGGGCGGCTCAGCGGGCCTGGTTTCGGAAGCTTCGGCAGGGCTCGATCCCTACGGCGGCGGCGGCACCGAGGGCCGCGGCGGATAGAGGTAGTTCCAGATGCCACCGGTGAACTCGCCGGGGTCCCGAGCACGAACGGGGTCAAGGTTGTTGGTGACGCTGTAGCGCGGGCCGATCTCGACCTGGCCGTCGGTCACCCGGGTCTGGAAGCGGTCCAGCGGACGGACCGGCGGGCCGCCGATCCGCTCGCCGAGAAAGCCGTAGACGCCACCGTGGCATGGACAGATGAAGTTGCCGGAAGCTTCCACGAACCTGACCGGGCAACCGACGTGAGCACAGCGGGTGGAGATCGCAATGAACTCATCCGGTGACTCGGGCGGGTACTTGGTCTGGTTGGCGGTGACCTGCGGGTTGCCCCGTCGTACGTACACAGTCGTCTTGCCCGTCTCGCCGATGTTCGGCACGATCGTGATCACCACGGGCCGGTAGGTGTCGGGGCTGAAGTCAGCAGGCGGACCAACCGCCTGCCAGGACTCCTTCTCCTGCTCGAAGAGGGGCGCCGCGGCGAAGCCGATCGCGGGGAGGAGGATCGCGGCCCCAGCGAGCCCGCCGATCGCCTGCACACCGATCGAGAAGGCGGTCCGCCTGTTCATGGACTCGCCCTCGAAATAGCCCGGCGGCTCGGGGTTCGGCAGTTCCTTAGGTATCCCCCGCTTGTCGTTTCCCTGGTCAGCCAATGTTCGGGACGTCCTCGGCGGCGAAGCCTACCGACTCGGCTGCCACGGCCAACGCATCACCCATGCCCGCCCGGCGTGCCGTTTCGGCGGCACTGCGGAGCAGCTGATCGGTGGCATCCGGCTGATCCTGACGGATTGCCTCCTTGGCCCGCGCGTGCCTCGGGTTCGCACCGGCGCCGACCGCGACGGTGGACGCGAGCCAGAGCGCAGCAATCGGTGCGAAGGTGCTTCGAGCGGAGCGAGGAGCAACCCGTTTAGTGGGAGCCGAGCCGCCAGCGTTCTCGGCGTGGACCTGCGCCGCGAGGCTGATCAGGTCGGCTAGCTCCCGGACTGCATCGAGATCGCCCCGCGCGGCGAGGCGCTCCAGGCCGAGCGCATAGAGGTAGTCCCCGGCCAGCAACCTGAGGTCCTCGTCGGCACCGTCGATCAGCCGTGGCGTCTCGTAGTGCAGCAGGTAGCCCTCTCTGATCGCCTCGACCAGGAACGTGTACTCACCCGGCGCGTCCGCGGCTCGAGGCCCGGAGGCGGCGAGGGCGCCAAGCGCGGGCTCCTCATCGGTCTCCCGCACGTACGGCGAGATCACGTTCTCGCCGTCTCGCAGCAGCGACGCAAGGGCGGTGAGAGGGGTGGTGATCGACGCCATGCCTATGATCGAGATTAGAGCGCCGGTCAGCTGAGAGCCAGTTCGAAGGCGCTGCTGGCGGCCTCGATCGTCCGCTCGATCGACTCCTCGTGGTGGGCCAGCGAGGGGAACCAGGCCTCGAACTGGGAGGCGGGCGGGTAGACGCCCCGATCGAGCAGGGCGCGGCAGAAGCGGCCGTAAGCGGCCGTGTCACAGGCCTGCGCGCCGGCGAAATCTCGCACCGGATCGGCGCTGAAGAAGACCGTCACCAGACCGGGGACGCTGCTCACCTGGACGGCGCGGTCGCCGGCCACACGTCGCAGTCCGGCGGCGAGCTGATCGGTGATCGACTCGATGCGAGCGTAGGCCGCCCCGTCGAGCTCGCGAAGCGTGGCGAGACCCGCAGCCACCGCCAGCGGGTTCCCCGACAGGGTCCCCGCCTGGTAGACGTCGCCGGGCGGAGCGATGCGCTCCATCAACTCGCGCGGGCCGCCGCAGGCGGCAGCCGGCAGACCGCCGCCGAGCACCTTTCCCATCACCGTCAGGTCGCCCTCCACCCCGAGCAGCTCCTGGGCGCCGCCGCGCGCCACGCGGAAGCCACTGATCACCTCGTCGAGGATGAGCAGCGATCCGGCCTCGGCGGTCACGTCCCGGAGATGCTCGAGGAAGCCCGCGGCCGGTGGCACCACTCCCATGTTGGCGGGCACCGGCTCCGCGATCACCGCCGCCGGCTGAGCCTGCGCGATCGCGTCCGCCACTGCCTCCTCGTCGTTCCAGGGCACAATCACGGTGTCGGAGGCCTGCGCCTCGGTCACGCCGGGGCTGGCGGGGACCCCCGCCGTCGCCAACCCGGACCCGCCCTCGGCGAGCAGGCCGTCGACGTGCCCGTGATACGCGCCGGCGAACTTGACGATCTTGGTGCGGCCCGTGACCGCGCGCGCGAGCCGCAACGCGGACATGGTCGCCTCGGTCCCCGAGCTGGTCATTCGGATCATCTCGACGCTGGCGAACCGCTCCGTCACCTCCCGCGCGAGATCGACCTCACCCGCTGTGGGGGCCCCGTAGCTGGTGCCCCGCCCGGCCGCCTCCCCGAGCGCCTCGACGACCGCCGGGTGGGCGTGGCCGAGGATCAGCGGCCCCCACGAGGAGACCCAATCGACGTAGCGATCGCCGTCGACGTCCCAGATGTACGGGCCTTCCCCGCGCTCGATGAAGATCGGGTCGCGGTCGATCGACCGCATCGCCCGCACCGGGGAGTTCACCCCGCCGGGCATCACCTCGAGCGCCCGCCGGTACAGCTCCTCGGAGCGGCTTATGAGTGCTCCGCCTCCCAGCGGGCGTAGTCGTCGGTGAAGTAGTGGAGGCGGATCTTCTTGAATTCGGTCGAGGAGTAGAGGACGGCGCGATCATCGCCGTGCAGGTCGTGCTGATCGGCGATCCTGTCGAGGATCGCGTCGCACTCCTCCTTCGAGCGGCCATGGGCCATGGTGAAGACGCTGTAGGGCCAGTCCGGGTAGGTCGGACGCTGATAGCAGTGCGAGATGCCACGGACCGCGGCCATGCGCCCGCCGACCTCGAGGATCTCCTCCTCCGGCACGCGCCAGACGCCCATCCCGTTGGCCGAGAACCCGGCGCGGCGGTGATAGAGGATCGCGGCGACGCGGCGCAGAATCTTTCTCTCGACCATTCCCCGCAAATGCCGAAGGAGCTCCTCGGTGCTCATCCCGGCCCTGGCCGCGGGGGCGTCATAGGGGCGGTCGGTGACCTCCATCGGCCCCTGTAGGGCGCGGACCACCGCGATGTCGACATCGTCGTAGGGCTGGGGGCCGAGCTCGCGGGGCGGGGCGGCCTGAACGGAGGTGGCCAGTGCCTCGGTGCCCGCCTCCATCTCCAGGTTCATGTTGATCTTGAAGAGCTGGAGCGTCGGCAGCTGGCGGATCGACTCGGCGCCGGTGAGCTCTTGGAGCACCTCCAGCGTTCCCTGCAGGCCGAGTCCGGAGTCCGGCGGCGTCGCGATCGTGAACCAGAGGTTGAACTCGTGGGTCCGGAGATAGTTGTGGAGACACCCGGGTGGGAGTTGATGATCTTGGCGGCGCGTTGAGGGTTCTCGGCATCGACCTTGGCGGCGACGAGCATCGAGCTGTAGCCAAGGGCCCGGGTGTCGAAGATCGGGGTGATCTCGCGGATGATCCGCTCGTCCAGTAACCGCCGGGTGCGGGCCTTGACCTCATCCGGATCGAGATCTGCCTTCGCGGCGACCTGCTCGAACGGCCGCGGCTCGAGCGGGTAGCTCGACTGGAGCAGGTTCATGAGCCGCTTGTCCGTCTCGTCGAGCGGAACGGCCGCGCCGCCCCTTCGGGAGCGCAGCTTGGGTGTCGCCGCCGCCGTGGTGATGCCGTCAGAAGGCTTGTTCACCGGCGTACTGCCTCCGAGGACATCCAGGCGGCCGCGTCCTTGGCGAAGTAGGTGATGATCATGTCGGCGCCGGCACGCCGGATCGCGGTCAGGCACTCCATCGCCGCCGCCCGCTCGTCGATCCAGCCATTCGCGGCGGCGACCTTCAACATCGTGTACTCGCCGCCGACGTGGTACGCGGCGAGTGGTGCGCCCGTCGCGTCCTTGACGCGACGGACCACGTCGAGGTAGGGGAGCGCCGGCTTCACCATCACCACGTCCGCGCCCTCCTCGAGATCGAGCTTGGCCTCCCGCACGGCCTCGTCAGCGTTGGCGGGGTTCATCTGGTAGCCGCGGCGATCGCCGAACTCGGGAGTCGACCCGGCGGCCTCGCGGAAGGGGCCGTAGAAGGCGGAGGCGTACTTGGCGCTGTAGGCGATGATCGGCACCGACGAGTGGCCCTCCTCGTCGAGCTGGCCTCGGATCGCGCCCACTCGGCCGTCCATCATGTCGCTCGGCGCAACCGCATCGGCGCCGGCGTCCGCGTGGGAGATCGCGGTCTTCGCGAGCAGCTCAATGGTCAGATCGTTGTCGACCTCACCCTCGCGGACGATGCCGCAATGGCCGTGGGAGGTGTACTCGCAGAGGCAGACATCGGTGATCACGACGATCTCCGGATGCGCTTCCTTGAGCGCCCGGACGGCCATCTGGACGACGCCCTCGTCGTCATAGGCCTCTGAGCCGACCTCATCCTTGCTGGCCGGGATGCCGAAGATCAGCACCGCCCTGACACCTGCGGCTGCGATCTCAGTCACCTCGGCGACGGCCTCCGAGATCGAGAGGCGTTCCATTCCCGGCATCGACTCGATCGGGTCGCGGACCCCCTCCCCCGCCGTGACGAACAGGGGCTGCACCAGGTGGTCTGCGGTCAGGTCGGTCTCGCGGACCAGGTCACGGAGCGGCTCGGTTCTGCGCAAGCGACGGAGGCGGGTGGCCGGGAAACTCACCTGTCTGATTCTAGGGCGGGGCCCTAAGCGCCCGGCGGGCGGGTCCTGTCGCCGAATTTGTCGCAGACGCGGAGCACAGTCGCGCCAGCGACAGAAATTCGGCGCCACCCGCCCGATCGGCGCTTATGCGAACCGGCGCAGGGCCAGTCTCGCGAGCACGAGGTAGCCCAGCGTCAGCAGACCCAGATGTAGTAGTGGCAGGCCCAGATCCGGGCCCGAGTAGGACAGGGCTCCGGAGAGGGCGTCGACTGTTGGGCGGAACGGGAAGATTCCTGCGATCAGGTGGATCACGTCGAGCAACGTCTTACTCACCGTTCCCGAGGGGACCAGTGAGATGAAGGCGACCGGCAGCGCCAGTGCGAAGGCGAGGAGGGCGCTGGCGCGCACTTCGCGGGCGGCCGCGCCGATGGCGAGTCCCAGCCCCGAGGAGGCCGCGCCCGCGAACAGGATCGCGGGGATGATCAGGTAGATCCGGCCCCACGCGATCGACTCGAAGGGCGTGATCGCGACGAGCATCAGCAGGGTGACCGCGAGCGCCGCTCCGGTGCCGAGAATCGCCTTCTCGACCAGCAGTCCGGTGCGGCTGACCAGACCCCGGGTGAGGCGGGTGAAGGTGTTCTCCTCCCGCTCCAGCGCGAGGGAGCCGGAGACGAGCAGCACCGTGACGAAGAGCAGCGTGATGGCGGCGGCGACCGCCACCGCGAAGGTGTCCAGCGGCGGGATGCTGCCGGCGACCACCTGCTTGTCGACGGCGATCGGCTGTCGCACGGAGGAGAGCAGGTTGTTCGCGAGAGCCAGGTTCTGGCGGGCCAGCCGTGCGAAATCGCTCACCTGGGCGACCTGGCTTCGCTGCGCCGGCGGCAGGCTGGACTCGACCGAGTCGAGCAGCTCGACGGAACGCTGGAGCCCAAGGACGTGAACGGTCTGGTTGAGGAACGGGATGGTGAACTCGCCGCCGTTGGCGAGGATCTGCTCGTAGTCGGCGGCGACCGCGCTGATCTTGTCGGAGAGCAACAGGTTCGCCTGGGTGAGCAGGCCGCGAATCCGATCGTCGACCACCTGGGCCTTGAGGGGGTCGTCGTTGTTGACGAGCACCTCCACAGTCGCCGGCTCGGTCCCGTTGGTGCTGAGCTCGGCCTGCAGCTTGCTGATGAAGTCAGGCGGCAGGATCAGCGCGCCGAGGACATCACCGTCCTTCACCTTCTTCTCGGCCTCGGCGCGGCTCGAGACGTCGACGCAGTCGATCTTGGCGCAGAGCTGGCGGCGCGCCTCGTCCTGGCTGAAGCCCCCATTGCCGAGGCTGAGCCCGGTGCCGGTGGGAATCTGGTTGAGGAAGGCGACGCGCGGCTTCTCCGGGCTGCGGGAGATCGCCAGGCCGATCAGCACCGCGAGCACGATCGGATAGACGACCAGCAGGCCGGTGACCAGCGGCGAGCGGCGGAGCAGCTGGAGGTCCTTGACCAGCAACCAGCGCATCAGTGGCCCCGCTTGCGGAGGAAGCGGACGAAGTCGTTCTCCGGATCGTCGCCCGTGCCCTTCGGGCGCGGGCCGGCGTCGCGTTGCATCTGGGCGAAGCTGCCATCGAAGATCGTCTCACCGTCGGCGAGCACGACCAGGCGGTCCCCGTAGTGGCTCGCCTCCTCGATCTGGTGGGTTGAGTAGATCACCGTCGTCCCCGCATTCGCGAGCCCCGCCACGAATTCCCAGAGCCGAACCCGCTGACTCGGGTCGAGGCCGGAGCTCGGCTCGTCGAGGAGCAGCACGGCGGGGTCACCCAGGAGGCCGATGGCGATGTTGATCCGCTGTTGGTTGCCGCCTGAGAGCGAGGAGACCTGGTCGTGACGGCGCTCGGCAAGCCCGGTCTGCTCGAGCATCCGCTCGATCATCGCCTCGACGTCCTCGACCCCCTCCATGCGGGAGAACAGGCTGAGGTTCTCCTCGACCGTCAGTCTCCGGTAGAGGCCCGCCTGCTGCGGGACCCAGCCCACCTCGCCGTTCGAGCGGTCGATGCGTCCCGAGTCGGGCCTGGTGATCCCGGCCAGGATCGAGAGAAGGGTCGTCTTGCCCGCGCCATTGGGCCCGAGCACGGCGAGCAGCTCGCCGCGGCTCACCTCGAGGCTCACCTCCCGCAGGGCGGCCCGTTCGCCGAAGTACTTCGAGAGGCCGTCCACCTCGAGCACGGGGGCGGCTCGGCCTCGGCGCGCCCGAGGGGAAATCTCGCTCATCCCGCGAAAGCTAGCGGGAAGGCCCGCGGCGCAGGTGCACTACGCTCCGCCGCCCGTGGCGTCCCCGACCATCACATGCGCCTTCTTTTCATAGGGGACGTGGTCGGTAAGCCCGGCCGGGAGGGCCTGACGGCCGCCATGCCCGGGGTCCGTGCCGAGCGAATGCCCGACCTGGTCATCGCGAACGGCGAGAACGCGGCCGGCGGCGTCGGGATCACAGAGGACACGGCCAGGGCGATCTTCGATGCCGGCGTCGACGTGATCACGCTCGGCAACCACACCTTCCGCCACCGCGACGTGTACCCGTACCTCGACTCCGAGCGGCGGATCATCCGGCCCGCCAACTTCCCGCCGAGCAACCCCGGTCGAGGCCACACCATCGTCGAGGCGGCGGGAATGCGGGTTGCCGTGATCAACTTGAGTGGGCAGATGCATCTGCAGGTCGAGCGCAACCCCTTCCCGGCGATCGACGAGCTGCTCGGGTCGCTGGCCGGTGCGGCCGACGCGTTCGTGGTCGACTTCCATGCCGAGCTGACCAGCGAAAAGGTCGCGATGGGCTGGCACCTGGACGGGCGGGTCGCCGCGGTCCTCGGCACGCATACCCATGTGCCGACGGCCGACGCCCGCGTGCTGCCGGGCGGGACGGCTCACATCGCCGACGTCGGCATGACCGGCTCGCGCGCAGGGGTGATCGGAGTGCGCCGCGAACAGGCGCTACGCGCCTTCAAGACCCAGATGCCGGTCCGCTTCGACGGCGCGGACGAGGACGTCTGGCTCATGGGCGTCGCGGTCGAGATCGGAGACGACGGGCTCGCTCGTGGGATCGAGCAGATCCTCGTCCCCACCTCCACCTAGCGGCACCGTCCCGGCCGCCAGCAGGGCGATTAGCAGGAACGGCAGGAACCAGGGGATGTAGAGGTAGAACCAATGGTCGACGGTGAGCTGCATGCCGATCATCACCGCGGCCCCGAGGGCAGCGACCGTGACGTAGTCGCGGCGACGCGGCCGGAAGGCCACCAGCACCGCGAGGCCCACGACGGCGATCTTGACCACGGTCTGAAGCCAGCCGAGCGAGGGGGCCTGGCCCCAGATGCTGAAGGGGGAATCCCGGCCGCCCTGCTCGGCGATGGTCCGATGCCAGAAGGTCGAGAGGCCCGGGTTCTGGAGCGCCTGGAAGCAGACCACGGCGACCGTGACCGCGAACGCGACGGTGAACGGGATGATCACGCGCGCATAGCGGCGCAGGGACCTTCCGTCAGTTGCTCCGTACGTTGCGAACAACGGGCCTAGGGCAAGCGGTGCGAACTTCGTCATCGATGCCAGGCCCAGGCTGACGCCACGGGCGATCGGGGAAGCGAGGCAGAGCAGGGCGGCACAGATCCCAAGCGAGACCAGGGCGTCGTTCGTGTTGGACTCGAGCGAGAAGGCCGTGTAGGGGCACGCCGACCAGGCGAAGCAGAGCAGGATCCCGAGTTCGGTCCCCCTGCGCCCACGTCGGAGCCTGCGCCCGATCAAGAACAGCGCGCCGATCGTCGCGAGGTCGAAGAAGATCGCGGCAGCGTGGGCGGCGGGCAGGTCGTCCCAGGTGCCGCTCCATGGGAAGACCTGTTCGAAGGGGACGTACGCGTAGTAGGCCACCGGGCCGTAGGTGTCCCCGGACGTATCGTCTGAGGGGAAGTTGCCGTAGATCGGCTTCTGGTCTCCGATCCGGTCGGCGCCGATCACCCCCGAGTAGCCCACGTCGATCACGTTCGAGTCGACCACGTTCAAAGTGACCCGGCCGGCGATCAACACGACCGTCAGGACCGCGAGCACCGAGATGGGAATCGACGGTCTCAGGCCGGATCCCCGCACCCGGCGGAACCCGAGCCAGAGCGCTCGGCCGAGCAGGTAGAGCAGCGGCGGGTAGGCGAGCGGGACTGAGACCCCGATGTTGCCCTTGTTGAAGAAGTAATGGGAGAGCCCGAAGCCCGCAACGATCACGAGCAGGTCGAGGTGGGCGAGCCGGAAGGGCCGCCGCCAGTCGAGCAGGCCGAGGACGAAGATCGCGCAGAGGGGGAGCCAGACGTAGGGGGCGTTGATCGTGCGTCCGAACGCCCCTGGGTAGCCCCGGGCCATTCGCCAGGCGATCTGGTAGCCGGTCCAGGACTCGAGGATGTTGCCCCCGTTCGGATCGATCACGACCTGCACGACCTCGTTGCCGCCGGTGAAGAACCCGACCTCCCAGAGGCCGGTGGACTGGTTGCGACTCGCCGAGGGGGTCAGGCCGGGATGCGCCTTCCGCGCCGCGATCGCGTTCGGATCGGTCTTGGCGATCTCGATCGCCTTCGACTGGCTGATCTGCGGAACGTCCGCCTGAGCCGGGCCGGGCAGCAGCAGCGTGACGATCAGCGCGAGGGGAGCGGCGAGGGCGAGAGCGCGACTTACTCCGCGAACGTCCACAGCTTGTTGCCGATGAAGTTGAAGGGCATCGCGATCGCCACCGCGATGGCCTGGGCGGGGAGGTCGCCCATCCCGTCGCGGACCAGGAGCTCGAGCGCCACCAGGTTGATCACCAGCGCGAGGACGCTGACCGTGAAGAAGCGCGCGGCTTGGAATCCCGCGTGACCATGCTTGGCGTCGAAGGTCCAATGCCGGTTCCACCAGAAATTGTTCAGCACCGCAACGCCGAAAGCGAGGATCGCGGCGCCGATGTGGTGCAGGTTGAGCGGGCCGACGAGGATCGCGAAGACCGCCAGGTTGACGACGTAGCCCGAGGCTCCCACCAGCCCGAACTGGAGGAGCTGAATCCAGTTGCCCGGCTTCAGGGTGCCGCGGCCGATCCGCTTGGCGGTCTGGACCGGGGTCATCCCCGAGGGCCTCCGTTCAGACCGAAATGCTCGAGGATCACCGGCGCCAGGTCCCGCAGTGCCCATTGCGGGCGCTTGTCCGGCCTCTTCGGCCCACAGCCGACGAACACCGCCGGGGCGAGCGAGTCTCCGCGCCCGAGCGACCCGTGGCTACCGCCGCCGGCGTGGCTGATGCCACCCCAATCGACACATTCGTGGCCCTCGGTGGCGGAGATCAGGATGTCACCGGCGTGCGGCGAGACCAGTGCCGACCAGAGCCGTGCGAGCGCGTCCGGATATTCGTCTGACTCGAAGCGGCCGCGGGTGATGTCCGCCTCGAGCGCCTCGGGCTCCCCGCTGACCGACCAGTGGCTGCCGCGCACGTCCCGAAGCTGGCCGCCGGGCCGAAAGCGGAACTCGCAGCCGTCACGCTCGACCACTGCCTCGACCCGATCGGGATCATCGAGACCGACGCCGTTGCGCAGGACGGGCGCGCCGTCGTCCCCGGCGAGCCAGGTGACCAGGTCCACTCCGGCGAGCTCGCGCAACCGCAGCCGGGCGCGCTCGTGAGTACCCGGATGGCGGCGACCCGTGTCGAGGATGTAGACAGCTCCTGCGCGCGAGGTCGGGCTTACCGCGATCTCTGCCTCCTCGGGGCGGTCGGTGTTCGGCTGCAGCACGGCCCAGTCCTCCGCCAGTTCGTCGGCGAGGGGCAGCGCGTGCTCGACCGCCGTCTGTGCGTGATCGGCAGTGAGCAGCACCGCGTGCTCCTCCAAGAAGGCATCGAGGCCACCGCCCGCCTCGACGATCCTGGTGAACATGGCGTCCGCCTTGGCGATCGAGTCGATCGTGGCCTCGGGGCCATGGCGGTGCGAGTGGAAGTCGTTGTCGGGCAGGCTGAAGAGCAGGAAGTCGTAGGCGCCCTCCGTGACCAGCGACTCGGCGACGCAGGCGGAGTACTCGTCACGGGTTCCGGGCCGCGTGAACGAAGGCCCGCAGCCGGTGGGGCGGCTGGCGTAGAGGTCGCCGTAGAAGAACTCGTCCGGGCCCCAGACGGCGTGGCGGAAGTTGGCGGCCGCGGCGGCGCGGCGCACCAGTCCCTCGAGACCGAGCTCGTGGCGGCGGCGCCCCCGGTAGATCAGGAAGGGGGTGGCGGCGGTACGGATGCCGGAGTCTCCAAGCCGTTCGAAGACCGTCTGCGCCTCCCAGCTCAGATGGTCGAGGTTCATGTTGTAGACGAGGTCGTACATCGCCCGGAACAGCCCGAAGGTCCGGGTGGCTTCGAACGAAGAGCCGTACTCGATGTAGCGACGCTCGAGCCGGTGGTACCAGTTCATTCCCATCACCCAGTGTCCGGCGGGACCAAGGCCGGTCAGCATCTCGGAGCTTGCCACGGGGGTGACGGAGGGGAAGCTCGAGACGACGTTCGTGACGACCTCGCCTCGCTCGACCAGGGCGCCGAAGGTGGGTGCGACGTCCTCGTCGATCGCCCGCAGCAACATCTCGGGGTGCATCGCATCGACGACCACGAGGACGAGCTTCCGCGGCACGGCTATCTGGGGGACCGGGTCGTCGGATTCATCTAGCGGAGGATCCGAAGGCCCTCGTGTTTGCGCTCGGCCTGGCGGCGGCGAGAGATCCATAGCCACAGCAGGGCAACGAGGACGAGCAGCGAGAAGGGCTTCAGGACCAGGCTGACCGCCGCGACGATCACCGCCCCCAGAACGACGATTGCGGTGACCCCGCCGGAAGCCTGCAGGTCCGCTCCGGTGATCCGGTCCTGCTGGCGGCGCGCTGCTCCCGACGCCACGTCCCGGGCGACCACCGCGGCCAGCCCGGCCCCGATCACCCCGACCGGCAGTGCCGGCCAGAGGGCCTCGTCCGCGCCGTGGAGGGCGGCCCCGCATGCCAGGACACCGAGTGGCGCAGCACCGACCACCGCGCCCCAGCTGGGCATGATCGGGGGGAGGACGACTCCGAGGATGAGTCCGACGGCGATCGCCAGACCCAGCCCCTGGCAGGTGGCGAGGAGCATGATCGGGGCCGGAGGCTACAGGGACTCCGCTGACGCCAGCTCAGCTCTCTTCGCCATCACCGGCCGCCACAAACACCGCGGCCGAATTCCCGCCACACTGTTTCGTCGATGACCGAGCCGTCCGAGCAGACCGGTCAGCCCGACCGTTCGAGCGATCAGCCGCGGCGGCGGCGCGCTCACACCAGATCACGCGACCTGGAGCGCTACGCCGGGCTGTTCGCACGCCGAACCCAGGTCATGCGGTCCTCGGCCATGCGCGACCTGATGGCGATCACCGCCCGGCCCGAGGTGATCTCGCTGGCAGGGGGTCTGCCCGACACCTCGACCTTCCCTTCCGACAGCTTCGCAGCCCAGATGACCCGGATCGCGCACGAGTCCTCCGCCGAGGCGCTGCAGTACGGGCCGACCGAGGGCTTCGAGGAGACCAAGGCGTGCATCCTCGAGGTGATGGGAGCCGAGGGGATGGCGCCCGACGCGGACGACCTGATCGTCACCACCGGCGGACAGCAGGCAATCGACCTGGTCGCGAAGACGCTGGTCGACCCGGGCGATCCGGTGATCTGCGAGGCGCCGACCTACCCGGGCGCGGTGCCGACCTTCTGCAGCTACGAGGCCGACGTCCATCAGGTGAGCACCGACCAGGACGGCATGCGGATCGACGAGCTCGAGGAGCTCCTCGGGGCGCTCGCGGCCGCGGGGCGGCGGCCGAAGTTCATCTACTCCGTCCCCAGCTTCCAGAATCCGGCTGGAGTGACGATGTCCGAGGAGCGCCGGCGACGGCTGGTGGAGCTGGCGCGCGAGCACGAGGTCCTGATCTGCGAGGACAACCCGTACGGCCTGCTCCGCTACGAGGGCGAGGAGCAGCCCACGCTCTACAGCCTCGACGGCGGCGACTATGTCCTCTACCTCGGCACGCTCTCGAAGATCCTCTCACCGGGTATCCGGATCGGCTGGGTCGCAGCGCCACCGCCCGTGCTGGAGAAGATCGGGCTCGGCAAGCAGGCCGCTGATCTCTGCACCTCGACCCTGGCCCAGTACTTCGTCCGCGAGTACTTCGCGGAGGGCCACTGGCGCTCCTACATCGACGATTTGATCGGGATCTACCGCGCCCGCCGCGACGCCATGCTCGACGCCCTGGAGCGCCACTTCCCCGAGCAGGCCGAGTGGACTCACCCCGAGGGTGGCCTGTTCATCTGGGCCACGCTGCCCGACTACATCGACACCACCGACCTGCTCGCCAAGGCGCTCCGCGAGAACGTCGCTTTCGTCCCCGGCCGTGCCGCATACGTCGACGGCCGCGGTGGGTCCTCGATGCGGCTCAACTTCTCGGCCTCCCCCGAGGAGACGTTGCACGAGGGCATCCGCCGCATCGGCAACGTCGTCTCCGAGCAGCTCGCGCTCTACGAGACGATCACGGGCGAGCACCGAGCGCAGGGACCCGAGGATGGCGACGAGCCGGGAGGAGACGTCGTCCCCCTGCCGAGGCGGTCGTGAAGGTCGCGGTCCTCAAGGGGGGCAGCTCGCTTGAGCGCGTCGTCTCGCTGCGCTCCGCCGCCCGGGTGGAGGACGCCCTCGGCGAGCTCGGACACGAGGCGATCGGAATCGACGTCGGGCCGAGCCTGGTGCGCCGCCTGCGGGACGATCGGCCCGACATCGTCTTCATCGCCCTGCACGGCCCCGGGGGTGAGGACGGCACCGTGCAGGAGCTGCTCGAGATCCTCGACCTCCCCTATACCGGGCCGGGGGTCGCGGCCTGCGCGCTCTGCATGGACAAGATCGCCGCGAAGCACGAGATGCGCTCGGCCGAACTCCCGACCCCGGACTGGGCGGCATTCAACGCCACCGCGTTTCGGGAGCTCGGAGCCGCGGACACCCTGGAGGAGATCGAGGAGCGACTCGGCTTTCCCCTTGTCATCAAGCCCGCGAGCCAGGGCTCGTCGCTCGGAGTCGAGTTCGCGTCGTCCCGGGAACAGGTGCCGGAGGCCCTGGTGGCCGCATTCAGCTATGACGACCGGGTCCTGCTCGAGCGCTACGTGAAGGGCCGGGAGCTCGCTGTCAGCGTCCTCGCCGATCAGGCCCTCCCGGTTGTCGAGGCGATTCCTCGGGAGGAGGACTTCTTCAACTTCGAGGCGCGCTACGAGATCGGGCGCACCGAGTACGTCTGCCCGGCGGAGCTCGCCGATGAGGAGACGCTCCTCGTCCAGGATCTCGCGACACGTACATACGAGGCCCTCGGCTGCTCCGGCTTCGCCCGGGTCGATCTGATCGTGGGCGACGGCGGCCCCCAGGTCCTCGAGGTGAACGCGATTCCCGGCCTCACCGACACCAGCCTCTTCCCGATGGCCGCGGAGGCAGCCGGGATCGACTTCACCCAGCTGGTCGCGCGGATCCTGGCCACGCCGCGGACGCGAGGGGCCGGGGAGTCGACGCTTCGCCATCAGGCGGCGGGCCCGCTACCCGCCGGGTCCTGACGAGGCCTACGGCTCTTCCCCCTGAGCGAAGTCCTCGGGCGTGACGTTGTCGAGGAAGTCCTTGAACTTCTCGACGACCTGCTCCTGGTCCTCGACCTCCTCGCCCTCGAACTCGATCGCGGACTCCTCGATCACGTCGTCGGCGGCGAAGATCGGGGCCGACGTCCGCACGGCGAGCGCAAGGGCGTCGGAGGGCCGCGAGTCGATCTCCATCTCCGAGCCGTTCATCGAGATCGTGATCGAGGCGAAGAAGGTGTTGTCGCGCAACTCGGTCACCGAGACCTTCTCGCACTTGGCCTCCATCTGATCGAGCACGTCCGAGAGCAGGTCGTGGGTCATCGGGCGCGGCGTCGAGGCGCCCTGGAGCTTCATCAGAATCGCCGCCGCCTCCGGGTGGCCGATCCAGATCGGCAAAAACTTGTTGCCGTCCACGGTCTTCAGCAAGACGATCGGCTGCTTGCCGACCATGTCGAAGCTCACTCCGTAGATGGTCATTCGCTGCACGCAGGTTCTCCTCGGGCGTCCGCAGGAAGTATAGGAGCGGCCCAAGGCCCGCCAGAGGCCCTGCCAGCCGCCGTACCATCCGCAAGATGACGACAACCTGCCGGCAGCAGACCTTCATCGATGCTCCTCTCGAGGTCGTCTGGGCGCTCGCTTCCGACCCGGACCGCCAGACCGAGTGGTGGCCCGACACGCTCACCTTCGAGTGCGTCGACGGCGAGTTCGAGCAGGGCTGCCACGTCCGCAACGTCCAGAAGCGGCCCTGGCCGATGTCGGACCTCGAGACCACCCTCGAGGTCGACCGGATGGTTCCCGGCAAGGAGCTCACGATTCGCTGCATGGACACCGGGACCTACACGCGGTCGGTGCTGACTGAGGGACAGGGCGGCACCTTTCTCGAGATGGAGGCGGGGAACGACCCCGCCACCCTCGGCGTGCGGATGCAGGTGGCGGTCGCAGGCAACCGGCTCTTCCGCCGCTGGGTCGAGCACGCGCTGGAGCGGCTGCGCGGCGCCGCGGAGGCGGCCACTGCACGTCAGGGCTGATCCGGCGTGGGTATACCGAATTCCCGACCCAGTCCCAGGACTGGGGTTGTCCGCAGGGTCCCGGTAAGTGAAAATGAGCGCATGAGAGCCGTCTGCGTCCCATGGCGACCGTCGAACTAGATCAAACGACCGATGTCGTGAGGGAAGAAAGCGACCTGGCCGGGCTGATGCCCGGCTGGACGCGCCTGGCCGCTCGCGTTGGCACCACCCCCGTGCAGGACGCGATCTGGTCGGCGGCCTGCCCGGAGACGGTGGACGAGGGACTGCCGCTCTCGGTGGTGGTCGTCGGGAGCGTCCACGAGCCGCGGGCGATCGCCCCGCTGGTCCGCCACGGGTCCCAGCTCGAGCTCCTCGGCGCTGCCTCGCTGGCTGAGCCGTCCGATCTACTCGCCGAGGACGAGGATGCCCTGCGCGAGCTCGCGGCCCGCATCGCCGCGCTGAAGACGCCCGTGGTCCTGCATCGCCTTCCCGCCGCCTCTCCGTCGATCGCCGCGCTGAAGCAGGCCTTCCGCCCCTTCGGCCTGGTGATCACGCGCGAATCCTCCGCGCACGCCGTGATCCGCCTCGACGAGGAATGGACGAAGCCCGAGGGTCGTCTCAGCTCACGCCGGGCGAGCGACCTGCGGCGGGCGCGGCGTCGTGCGGAGGCCGAGGGGAACGTCGAGGTCGAGCTGCTCAGCCCGAGCACCGATGAGCTCAGCGATCTGCTCGATGAGGCTTTCGCGATCGAGGCTCGCAGCTGGAAGGGTCGAGAGGGAACGGCCCTGGCAGTCGACGGCGAGCGCGGTGCCTTCTACCGCCGCTTCAGCAACTTGGCGGCGGAGCGGGGGGAGCTCCGAATCGCCTTCCTCAGCCTGGGTGGCAAGCGTGTCGCCATGCAGCTGGCGGTGGAATGGGACTCTCGGCTGTGGTTGCTCAAGATCGGCCACGACGAGGCCGTGAAGCGCTGCTCGCCCGGCATGCTGTTGCTGTTGGAGGTGGTGCGCGCGGCGGCCGCGGATGGCCTGCAGGCCGTGCAGCTCTTGGGGGGGATCGAGCCCTGGACCTCGATGTGGACGGAGGACGTGGAGCCCTGCACGACGCTTGCCGCCTATCCGCCGGGGATGGGCTCACTGGCCGCGGCCCTGGGGCACGTCGGCGCCGCCGCCCACTCGCGCCGCTACGCGCGCCGGCGCCATTGAGGATCGCTTCCGCCGTCCAGCGTCGAGCCGCGCGTCGCTACATGGCCGGCCCGGAGCTGACCGACGCCCTGCGGCGCGAGGAGGAGCTGCGCGGCCGGAGCGTGAGCACCGTGATCGGGTACTGGAACAGCTCGGACGAGGAACCCGACGCGGTGGCCGCCGCCTACGCCGCGGCCCTCACGGCGTTGGCCGGGCGGCCAGATGTCGAGCTGGCCTGCAAGGTGCCCGCCCTTGACTGCGACACGGGACGGGTGGATGCCCTGGCTCGGCAGGCCGGGCGCGCCGGAGTTCCGCTGCACTTCGACTCGCTTTCCCCGGAGGAGGCCACCTCCGTGCTGGCGGCGACGGTGGACGCCGGGGCCGGAGCGACGCTGCCGGGGCGCTGGGCGCGGAGTCCTGGGGACGCGGAGCGGCTCGGCTCGACGGATCTGACGGTTCGGGTCATCAAGGGGCAGTGGGCGGACCCCGCCGACCCGCGTCGCGACCTGCGCATGGGTTTCCTGGCCGTGATCGACCGGCTGGCGGGCCGCGACGCGCCGGTCGGAGTGGCCACCCACGACGGCCCGCTGGCCGCCGAGGCGCTGCGACGGCTGCGCATCGCCGGCACCCCATGCGAGCTCCAGCTGCTGCTCGGGCTGCCCGCGGGCGCGTCCGTTGCCGCCGCCCGCGAGGCCGATGTCGGCGTTCGGGTCTACGTCTCCTACGGCGCAGGGTTCCTGCCGTACGCGCTCAAGGCGATGGCTCGGCGCCCTTCCGTCGCCCTGCGGCTCGCGGCGGACCTGATGCGCGGCTCATCGCGGGAGTCCTTCTAGCCCGGAACGGGGTCGAGGCAGTGGGCGATCCAGGACTCGAACCTGGACCTCTTCCTTATCAGGACGGCGCAGGTGACGGCGGCTCGTGGGTCGTTTGCCCGACCCATCCAGTAGGGGATTGGCCGTCCGCCGCGACGCAGCAGATGCTCAATGTCGGGAAGAGGAATCCCTGACCGCGCCATCTTCGTACTTCACTGGTAGCAGGCCAACGAGTCACCCGTAGGCCGACGACAAGAACGCGTTGGCCGTGCACCCTCCGCACGAACAGCAGCCACCCCAAAAGGAGCACGCAAATGGATGAGACCATGCACCAGCCGCAGGACTTGATCAGCCGTCGTTCGATGATGTTCAAAGGAGCCGCGCTAGGGGTCGGAGCCACTGCGGTGGGCCGGCTGTTGGTCGATCCGCCGGACGTCTTTGCGAAGGGGCATACCCAGGTCAAGGGCGGCCGCCTCACCCGTGGAGACGCGGCGATCCTCCGCTTCCTCTGTGCCGCCGAGATCATCGAGTCCGATCTCTGGCAGCAGTACAACGAGCTCGGCGGTATCCAGGACGGCGAAGTCCCCGGCGGCAGCGGGAACCCCGCCTATACCGCCAAGGTGGCGGTCCTGGACGAGGACATGGACCAGTACATCCACGACAACACCGACGACGAGTTCAGCCACGTCGCCTTCATCAACGCATACCTGATGGCGCACGGCGAGAACCCGGTCAACCTCGACAAGTTCCGGACGCTGCCGAGCAGTCAGGCGGACGGCGCCCAGAAGACCGTCGGACGGCTGACCAACCTGATGCAGTTGAGCGTCGACACCAGCTTCTGGACGCGCTATCGCAGCGACACCCAGAATCCCGACCTCGGCGACACCCTGCCCCAGGCCATCCCGACGCTTGCAGTCGGCCAGCATCCGGCGATTCCCCGGAACAACGCTGACACCACCGATCCCAACCACCTGCAGGCGATCGCCAATACGGCCGGTTTCCACTTCGCCTTCATCGAGGGGGGCGGTACGAGCCTCTACGCCTCGCTGGCGCAGCGGGTCACCAGTAAGGAGGTGCTTCGGATCCTGCTCAGCATCGGCGGCAGCGAGATCATGCACTTCCAGACCTGGCAAGACAAAGCCGGCAACGCACCTGCCCTGACCGACGGCGGGTTGGTGTTCCCCGACCTCAACGCCGACGGCGAACTGACCCAGACCAACCTGATCATGCCCGAGCCGACGCCGTTCCTGAAGCGGAGGTTCCCGCACGTCTCGATCATTCGCCCAACCGAGACCGAGGGCGCGGCGATGGGCGCGGCCAACGCGCTCACACATGACGGGCTGTTCATCGGGCAGCCGAAGGAGTTCTTCAAGGTCGTTACGAGGCTGGCAAAGGCCGCAGACGCCGCCCGACCCGGGCACTAGAGCCACGAGAGAGGCAGACGCGGCGAGCCGCCTTCGGGTGGCTCGCCGCCTGTCGACAACAAGCGAAAGGAACGTTCCGTGATGCCAAACGTCGGACCACTAGAGATCGCCGTAGTCCTCCTGATCGTCCTCGTCGTCTTCGGGCCGAAGCGCCTGCCCGAGCTCGGCAAGTCGATGGGGAAGGGGATCCGCGAGTTCAAAGGATCCCTCTCCATGGACGACAAGGACGAGATTGCAGTTAAGAGCTCGAACGAGCCGCCCGAGGTTGTCGAGGGCGAGGTCGTCACCGAGCACAAGGCCTAGTCAATGGCCCGGGTCCGGCCGGTCAGCTTCGAGGACCGGATCCCGCTCGTCGAGCACCTGGACGAGCTTCGTACGCGGATCCTCGTCTCGATCTCGGCGTTTGCGGTTGCCTTCGCGCTCTGCTTCTGGCAGAACAGCAGGCTGCTGGATATCGCCAACGCACCGCTGCCCGGCAACCGGACCCCGATCACGTTCGGGGTCGCCGAGCCATTCACCACCACCGTGACGATCACCGTGTACGCGGCGATCGTGCTCTCGCTGCCGGTGGTCCTCTACGAGGCATACGCCTACGTGCTGCCGGCGCTCACCGACCGCGAGCGCCGGGTGATCGTCCCCTTCCTGGTCATGGTGCCGGTGCTGTTCTGCGCCGGGGCCGTCTTCGGCTACTTCGTCGTCCTGCCGGCCGCCACCAAGTTCCTTCTCAACTTCAACGCAAGCAAGTTCAACATCCAGATCCGGGCGAAGGACTACTACAGCTTCTTCACCATGACGGTCGGGGCGATGGGGCTGATCTTCCAGCTCCCGATCGGGATCCTGGCCGTCACCCGGCTTGGGATCGTCACTCCCAAGCAGCTCGCCCAGAACCGCCGCTACGCCTATCTGGTGATCGCCATCGTCGCGATGCTCCTCCCAGGCACCGACCCGATCAGCATGCTTCTGGAGATGGTCCCCCTGCTCCTCCTCTTCGAGGCCAGCCTGGTGCTCGCGCGGGTGTTTGGGACCCCGGCTCGAGCGGATTCCGAGACGGAGCTCGCGACCGCGGACTCCACGTAGCGCACTACGCCCCGGGGGTACGGAAAAGAGTCGCCTCTCGGCCGACGGCAGCCCGCGTCAGCCCGTCCATTCATTGTCCCGGGATCGGTTCATTCACAGAGAGCTATGGGCGATCCTGGACTCGAACCAGGGACCTCTTCCTTATCAGGACCGAGCAGGTAAGGACGGATGGAGGTCATTTGCCGGTCAGCGCTGCAAATCCTGCACTTTCTCGTCACGGCTGCGGGTGCCTGCGGGTCCGCTGGGGGCGGTTGAGGCTTCCAGCAGGCTTCCACCATCGAAGCACCACAGCGGCCTGTGCTGGCATGTAGTCGCGATACTGCGTGGGTGCGCCGGAGGCGCTCATCACTCGATGCGGCCCGCCAGAAGGCGCCGGCAGCCCCCGCCTCCGAGCCCGGCGGCCGCCCTCCGCTTGCGGCGCTCATATGTCTGGCGGGCGCCGTCGCATGGTCAGGGGCACTCCTGCTGGTCTACCAGTCTCGCTTCACGTTTCTCTTGGACGAATGGGTGTTTCTGCTGGATCGCCAAGGCTTCAGCGTGAAGGTCTTCCTCGACCCCTACAACGACCACATCGTCCTGGCGCCCGTCTCGATCTACAAGGCATTGCTGGCGGCCTTCGGGATGAGCTCCGCGCTGCCGTTCCAAATCGTCTCGAGCCTCGTCTTTCTGCTCAGCGTCGTCTTGTTGTTCATCTACCTGCGCCGCCGGGTGGGAGATTGGCCAGCGCTCCTCGGCAGCGTCCTGATCTTGTTTCTCGGCGCGGGCTGGAACGTGTTGCTGTGGCCATTCCAGATCGGGCTCACCGGCTCGGTCTCGGCGGGTATCGGAGCTCTGCTGGCGCTCGACCGCGACGATCGCAAGGGCGACGTGGTCGCCTGCGCGATGCTCGTCGTATCCACCTCCTTCTCCGAGCTTGGGGTTATGTTCGCGGTAGGCGCCTTGGTGAGCGTTGCGCTGGGACCTTCACCGCGGCGCCGCCGTCTTTATGTCGCGCTGGTGCCGCTGGCCCTCTATTGCATCTGGTATCTCGGCTGGGGCCATAAGGCCACCAGCGCGGCGAGCTTCCACAACCTCATCAACTCGCCCAAGTTCGTCTTCGATTCGGTGTCCCAGAACCTCGCCTCGCTGCTCGGGCTGGCGACTCCGCTCAACGGGCAAGCGGGCCCGTATGTCGGCGGGCTCAACTGGGGGCGAATCCTGCTTGTGATCGCGATCGCCCTGGCGACCTGGCGGCTGTGGCGGGGGGCACGGCCATCTCGCGGGCTGTGGGCGGTTCTGGCGGCCGGCGGGGCATTCTGGTGTCTCAGCGCGCTCAACGCGATCCCGGTGATACGCACGCCCACGATTGGTCGCTATCAGTATCCCGGCGCGATCTTCTTGCTCTTGATCGCTGCGGAGCTCCTGTGCGGAGCGCGGATCGACAAGCGGCTTCTCGCAGCTGCCACGGCGGTCACTGCTGCAGCGGCGATCAGCGGCAACATCTTCCTGCACGACGGTTACCGCCTGAGGAAACACCAGAGCGATCTTGTGCGAGCCGAGCTGGCAGCGGTGGAGATCGGCCGCGGCCACGAGAGCGGCGAAGTCGTCAACGACCCCAGGGTTCTCGTCGTCGACGACGCAAGCTCCTACTTCTCCGCCGTCGACGCGTTTGGCTCTCCGGCCTTCAGCGAGTCTCAACTTGCGGCGAGCAGAGGAAAGGACCGCGTCGCGGCTGATCAGATCCTCGCGTCAGCGGAGCGGATCCAGCTGGAGCCCCTCGCACCTGCTGACCGACACGCTCGAGCAGGGGCTCGCTGCCAGACGTGGCATGGGTCGCAGTCCGGTTCGGCGGCCGTGGCGCTTGGGCCTGGGGACTACACACTGAGAGGTCGGCAGCTGACAGGAAGCAAAGCCCAGGTAGGTGTCTCGCTCGAGGCGGCCCGATTAGCAGACGAAGCGTCGGTCAACCTCGGTTTTCTGGACCCGAAAGCTGCCTCCGCGCTCACTGTTCCGCCCGACAACTCAAACCGTCCGTGGCGCCTCTTTCTGCCGGCCGCCAGCGAGATGACCCTCTGCACGCTCGCCAAGGTTCACTCGCCGGGACTACGGAGCCGCTGAAAGCCGCTGATAGAGCTATGGGCGATCCTGGACTCGAACCAGGGACCTCTTCCTTATCAGGACGGCGCGGGCGCGGGCGGTTGTAGGTCAGCTAACGATCACTGCCGAAAATCGGTCACTTCCCGTGGTGACACCGGGTGTCTGCGGGTCCGATGGGGGCGACTGAGGCTTCCAGCAGGCTTCCAATCCTGAAAGGTGCTGCTTTTCGTCCAAAGCAGCTGCTCCCGCAGCCCGGCGGCTTCGCGGCTTGGCCTAGCCGCTGTAGTCGAACGTCGAGCCGTAGCCGCAAACACCGCGGTAACTGAAGGCGAGCGGATCGTCCTCGACGAGGAGCTGGTCCGCGACCAGCTCCTCACCCTCGCGCGCGTGGCCGGGAATCACGCAGGTGACCGTCTCCGGCCCGTCGTAGCGGTCGCGGATCCGGACGCTGACGTGGTCGCGAATCCGCAGGCGCTGGCGACGGCGCGTGTGCTCGACCTCGATCTCGACGGGTCGAACAGCGACCAGCTCACTGGCCTTCCACGCCCAGGGGAAGTGCTTTTCTGCGTCGCCGGCGAGGCGCCCCGTATAGATCCCCTCGAGAGCGTCGCGCTGCTCGTCACTTGCGCCCGAGTCGAGGTAGAGGATCCACGTCCACGGCGAGCCCTCCTCGTCGTCGCTGTAGCGGGACGCCAGAGCAACCGGCTGACCGCCGAGGTCGACGCCGTCCGCGCCGCCCTCCTCGATCAGCCAGGAGAGGAGGCCGACGCACTCGCCGTGCGTAGAGCGCCCGCCCGGAACGCCGTCAATTCGCCGACAGGGGCAAATCGGGTCACAGTTACACGACTCGAAGTAGCTGCCTCGGATCCGCCAGCTCATCCCTCTCCGTCCCGAGGCTCATAGAAGCGTGATGCAATCTCCACGTTCTCCTCCGGCATCGCCCACGCAGTATCTCGCGACCAAGCGACAGTGCTGCTTTCCATGCAAAGCAGCAGTGCCGCTTTTCGTCCAAAGCGGTACTCCTGAACTACTCCGCCAGCCCGGCGGCTTCGAGGGCTTGCTCGGGGGTCCAGCGGAGCGCGCACGTTCACCCCCGAGGCGAACTACTGAGCGCTTCCGGTACCCGAGCACGGATGCGCATCGCCGCCCCCGGCAGGACGATCTTCAGCATGGCCAGGCCTACCGGTGCCGATCTGCCACCATCCTCGCCTCGGGGCTTGCCCGCGCTGAGCTCTCAGACGCTCCGGCTGAGCCGGGCCTGGCTCCGATACCTGCTACCGATCGCGGGGTTCGTAATCCTTGCAGGAGCCGCGGGAATGGCCGCGTTCTCCACGGACACTACGGAGTCGTACTGGGACGGCGTCTGGTGGTCGATCTCGCTGATGACAACCGTCGGCTTCTCCGGGCCCGCGCCCCACACACTGGTGGGCCACCTGATCGCCACGGTGACGATGATCACAGGGTTCATGCTCCTGGCCTTCACAACCGCCGCCGTGGCCTCCCTGCTCGTGCGTGAGGACGAGCAGCCACTCGAGGAGGCGGAGCTGCGGACGGACCAGGAGATCCTGCGCGAGGTCCGCGCACTGAGGAGCGAGCTGGAGCTCCTCAGGGAAACCTCTCCACCGTCGCGCGGGCCCCCGGATCGGGGTTAACCACTCCCGTTGGTAGCGGAAAACCTCCGGACAGCGCGGGCTTCTCCGTACTCCCGCCCCAACCAAATGCGAGCAACTTGCCGCTGAGCCCGTCATGCCGAAGGCCCGGTTTCCATGCAAAGCGCCGCTTCTCGTCCAAAGCGGCTATGTCGCGATGGACAATCTGACTTCTGGATTCACGCGAAGGGAGGCGTCAACTCCCCCAGGATCAGTGGATGAACACGGTGAATGCCTCCGGGAAGAGGCTGTTGCTGCCAGTGATGGTTGCGACATCGAACTGGCTGCCGGCGCACACCCCTCCTGTCGGGGCGTACTGGGTTTGAGTCTGTACGTCGGCTTGACTGCCGTCCACGGATGCCACCACGGAGCGAGGCGCCGGGTTCAACCCGTTGAAGCAGTAGATGGCCGCGGGGACTCCTTTTGCCGTTACGTTGGCGCTGGTTACGCCGAAGCTGCGCGCCGCGTCGACGGTGCCATTCGCATTGACAGCCGCCGTGCGCAGCGGCAGGCCGCCGACGTTGTCGGCGTTCGCCACCGAAAGGCCTGGAGCCTTCTTGGTTATCTCGCTGTCCGCGATGTTCCTGGTCTGCTTCTTCTCCTTCTTGTTGAGGGCGCTGATCGTGGCGACGCTTGCCACGCCCGTTCCGGCAAGCGAGAACACCACGGCGATGATCGACAGGACCATCGGAGCCGAAGGCCGCTTCTTCTTCATCCTGGATCCTCCTTTGGATCGCGCTGGCGTGCACCTGGCGTCTCCCCGACGCCGCCTGACTAAGCGATCCTAAGCCGTCTCGCTATTGCTTTCCGTGCAAAGCGCCGCTTCTCGTCCAAAGCACTACTCGGACAGTCCGGCGGCATCGAGGGCCTGAAAGCCGAAGGGCCCTCGCCGCTTGGAGTAAGCGAGGGCCCTTCTAGACGGTGTGAAATCTAAGCCGCGCTTATCGCAAATCAGGTCTGCGGATGGCTGAAGTGCACGATCGCCGAGCCGCAGCCCACCCCCTGGATCCAGACGTTCTGGACGCCGAGAATGTTCGGGGCAAAATCTTCGGCGGAGACGATCATCTTCGCGGTGAAGGACTCGTCGTTACCGTCACCGGCGCGATAGAAGTCCGCGAGAAGCACCACCGTGTTCTCGTCGGTGGTCGCGGGCGGCTCGCTCTCCCCCGTGCACGTGAACGCCGTGCTCGCCAGGAGACCGGCCGTGTCCCAACGCACGCCCTGGCCGGCGAGACAGCCGGTCAGCGGGCCCCCGGTGACGTCGCTGGTGCAACGAAAGCCGCCGGCGGACTTGACGAAGCCGGTTTCGAGGTTGAAGGCCCCGCCGCCGGTTAGGCGGGCAGCGCCGTGGGGAGAACCGCTGATATCGGGGGCGTTGAAGCCGAAGCCCGTGTTGGCGTCACTCGCTGCCAGTGCCGAGGGGACAAGGGTGAGGGCGGCGACGGCGACGAGTGCCCACCGTCCCTTGGAGGTCGTCCTTTCGTGGCGGTTTCGATGTCCTGCTGCGACATCGCCCACGCAGTATGTCGCGACGGACCGCTGCTTTCCATGCAAAGCACGTCTTCTCGCGGACGATAGTTCGACGCGGCAACACCGGCGGCAGGGGCCAAGGCCCGCACGCGGCGAGCCCGGCCCTTCTGCAACTCGACCTGCTTACTACTTCGGCGGCGGGGGAACCGGGCATGTTGAGGTGGTTCCGTCGACCGAGACCACCTCGAGGTCGCCAGTCCCGGTGATGTGGAAGTCGACCGCACCGGCCTGACCGTTGTCACTGCCGATCTTCTTCACCGAGGGCGTGGCACCGTTGGCCTCCGTGTACTTCATCCTGGTGCCGCTCGGAAAGACTCCAAAGACATTTCCGTCGGTGTCTTGCAGGGTCACGTCGGTGCCGACGTCGGTGCCGACCAGGTAGAAGCCGTCATCGTTTATGCCACCCTTTGGGCCTGGCAGCGTGGTGGATCCTGCGGGCGGCACGGTCTGCCCGTGAGGATTCACTGTCTCTTGGCAGAACGGCACATGCGCTCGCGCTGGCGCTGCAAACGCCAGCAGAGCGAGAGCCAATGCTCCGCAAAGCAATCCGGCCCACAGCCCAATTCCGGGAGCTCTGAGATCCATCAGAGGTCCTCCAATCAACAGACCTGGGGCTGCCGCTCTCAACCCTCCCAACGATCCTAAGTCGGCCGAGGGGCCGGGGTCAAGCCCCCGGCCCCGGCCATTTGGCTCTGCGTCCGGAAACGACTCGGTCCAAGATGTCAACCACGCGCGAACGTCGTCGTGCCCGCGGTGTACGGAGTACTCCGGGTCGGATTGCACCGGGAGCCATTCGATATCCGGGCGCAGGCTCACCATCATGGAATCCAGGCTGGTCTCGTCATCCCGTTCACCGAAGTACTCGATTGCTCGACGGACGAGCTCCACGTTCTCCTCCGACATCGCCTACTCCCGCAGCCCAGCCGCTTCGAGGGCTTGAGCCCTGTCGCCGTAGTCCTTGAAATGGGTGCACAGGCCGTCTTGGAAGGTCGCCACGATCGCCACGGGAAGCTCGCTCTCGATCCCGCTCCCCTTCCCGATGGATCGCCACGTCCCCAGCCCCAGCACCCGGTCTCCCAGGTCGCGCACGTCCGGGCAGTGAAGCTCGAACATCTCAAGCGTCTCTGCGAGGTCAGCGAAAAACCGCCTCAGGCCATCGTGCCCTGTGTAGTCGCCCTCCAGCGCGGCGACCTGAGGCTCGAAGATGGCGTCTGGGTGGAAGGTCTCCAACCAGCGCTCGACGTCACCCCGGTTGAAGGCCTCATTGACCTCCAGAAACCGATCGACGTTCTCCTTCGACATCGCCTACTCCCGCAGACCGGCGGCTTCGAGGCTTCGAGGCTTCGGCTCGGTCTGGCGAAAACTCAAATCGTCTAGTAGCTGATGTGCCCGCTCAAGCTGGACGTGCTCCTGAAGGTGAGCGTCCCGCCAATGGAGGAGATGATCGTGTTGTGGATGACCCCGCTCGTCCCACCGGTTGCGTCCGCGAACCGCCCGGTGCCGCCGGTGAAGTTCGAGACCACCGTCACATCCGAATCTGTAGGAGTGAACGTCCCAGTGCCGCCGAAGGTCCCGGTCAGATGGTCGCCGTTCGCGGCCACAAAGGTGAACTCGGCGCTGAGGGTGAGCGTGCCCGGACCGGTGATCACGATGGTCCCGTGGTTGAAGCTCGTTCCCTTCCCACAGTGGGAGTCGATCTCCGTCGCTTGGGAAGAAAACTCCCCGGTCAGAAGGTTAAGGGTGCCGATTCCGCCGACGTCTTCGCTCTTGAACGGCCGGTCAGTCCCTCCTGCCTTGGCCAGGGCCGACGTCGGAGCGAGCGCGGCGAGGACGAGGAAGAACGCCGCCGTCGCCATCAGGTGGGTCCGGTGAGACCGAAACCTTGGGCGCATTGGAACCTCCCCTTGTGCATTCTTGGAGCGGAGGCCTGGCGCGCCGGCGAAGTCCATTTCGGGCTAGTCGACAAGCCCGGGCGATCCGCCGGGCGAGGCCGAGCATCCCACCGCAAGCGGGGGGAGTCAAGGGGAGGGTCGCAAGCTGAAGCCAGGACGAATCGTTATCTCCGCAGAGGGGGCGCGTCGACTAATCCCTGTGCGCGTCCCCTCTTGTAGATGAGGAAGCGAGCGGTCCCTCCGGAGGCCGTTCGCTTTTTTGACTTTGGGCAACAGCTCGCCGGGTAAGCGCGGCTCGCAAAACGGCGACGGGCTACTGCTACTCGCCGGAGGCAGAACGCCCGAGAGCGCGAAGGACCGCGGCGGTATCTATGAAGAGCTCGAAGGAGACGATCTTCTGCTCGGTCAGGGTGGCTCCTTCACCGCTCATTCGGAGCGAATGCATGAAGTGCAGAGCGATCTCTTCGCCGGTCTGGCGCGAGCGCCCCCGAAAGGTCCCGAACACGCTTAGGCGATCCTCGACCCGCAGGAACTCCTCGGGGGTGGGAGACGCAGGCTCGAACAGCTCCCCGATGGTCGTGAAATATTCCATCGCCTCGAACGGGCCCTCATAGGTGCCGCCTGCGGGCAGCGTCGTGGGGAAGCTGAATCTGGCGTCGGGTGCGAAGCGTTCCATGAACGCCGGATCGCCCTCGCGGAACATGCGATAGCTCTCGCGAACCCACTCGATCTCCTCGGGGCTCAGCCCGTACGGCATCGGGCCCACCGTACCGCGCGCCGTCTGGCTAAGGCGCTTGTTGTGACGGCGCTCGGCCGGGTGCCAGGAACCAGCGTCTAGTGACTCACTCGGTATTGCCTCGTTTGCGCGAGAAGCGGGAGCGCATCGGCAAACCGCTGCTTTCCATGCAAAGCAGCGCTTTGGAAACCAAACCCCAGCGCGCGGAAGGGGCGACGAAGCCAGCTCTGGTCGATGCTTGCGGAACTGCCTCGGGGCCGCCGAAAACCCGCAAACGGCGTGGGGAAGCGGAATCGGCATTTCGAGCTAGCGCGCCCGACAGGATTCGAAGCTGTGACCTGCGGTTTCGTAGGGCGTTGCTCTAGCTACCGGTCGCGTGCCTCTCGCTCCAAAACTTGCTGCTATCAGCCAACTTGGTGAGACCGCTTAAACCGGCTTGGCCATTATCAAGCCCCTCTACAAAGGGCCGGATAAGAGCGGGTTATCCGTTCCCTGGAGCGCAACATGAAAGAGGGTCGCGCGCGTCCTGTAGGTCCTCAGCCCTCGACCGGCTCCGTTGCAGCCACCGCGGCGGCGGCCACGGCCAGGCCGATTGCCAGATTCGCATCACCGTCGTCGGGTGCCCTGTCCGCCAAGACTTGCTCGGCAGCGGCCAGCGCAGCGTCTACGCGAGCGAGCGCGCCTCCCGCCTCTCCGGGTGCGGGATCGCGGCAGGCGTACCGGGCGAGCGCCACACCTTCTTGGGCTCGGGCGAGATCCGGCGGTTCTCTCGTCAACGCGGCCCCGGCGGCCATCATCAGATAGCCGTTGACGCGGAGCAGCCGGCCGTTCACCGGCCGCACCTGCTCGAGAGGTGGCTCGCTCGCCGCCGGCAGCTGCTCGCCGTCGAGTACCACCGCCATCGTCCCGCCCGCGATCATCGCCCTGCCCTGCGCGTCCACTCCAGCACGAGCCGCCGCCCGCATAGCTACGTACAGGCTGGGCAGTGGGTGCCCATACGGAGAGTCGGAGGCGAACACGATGCGTTCCGCCGGCACGCGGGCGAACAGCTCGACGACGTCCAGCGCCGAGAAGGCGGAGGTGTCATAGAGAACCGCCGGATGCTCGGCCAGCCTGGATGCGAACATCCCCTGGCCTGCGATGCCCGCGTGCGCCAGGACAAGCGTCACATCGGGGAAACGCAGCGCCAGATCGGCGAGGCTGTCCATCGGACCCATTCCGCGCCCCGCGTGGATGAGGATCGGCACGGCGGCATCCCGAGCCACTTCGAAGATTCCCTCGGCGGCCGAGTGCCCGAAGGCGAAGGCCTGCGCCCGCGGATGCAGCTTGATCCCCCGCGCACCGAGCGCCAGGCATCGCTCTGCCTCCTCCAGCGGATCTTCGGCGGGGTCAAGGCGGCAGTACGGCGAGAGCCGGCCTTCACTGTGCGCAGCCCAGGCCAACACTCGGTCATTGGGCGTGCGGTAGGCCGGATGTCGATCGGGATCGTGAAGGGGGAAGACGCAGGCGCGGCTCTGAGCTCCGATCGTGTCGAGTTGCTCGAGCAGAGCGGCAAGCTCCTGCGACCGGCCATCCTCGTCAGCTCCCAGATGCGCATGGGCATCGACGACGATGGTTCCCGCCGGCACCAACCCGGCCACCTCCTGGGCAAACGGCATGAAGGCCGCCTGTAGCGAATCCAGGTTCATATTCGGGCCTCCTGGGCGAGGGTCCGGGTTCGATCCTCCGCCGCGAGCGCGATCAACTCCACGCACGTCGCGAGGTCGAGTGCGGTCGAGTCGAGGAGCAGGTGATACAGGGCAGGATCGCGCGCGTCGGCGTGTTTGAAGTGGTGCACGTAGGCATGCCGCGCTCGGTCCGTCTCCAGCATGCGTCGCTCAGCCACCCGACGTTCGATGCTCTGAATCCGCATCGCCTGCCGCAACCGAGCCTCGCGCGGCCCGTCCAACCGCACGTGCAGGGCCCGCGGATCATCCCGGAGCACGACCGCCCCCGCCCGCCCGAGAATGACTCCGCGGCCACTTTCGGCATGCTCGAAGATGATCCGCTCGGTCATCTCGCGGAACTCGCGATCGGCCATTGGATCGGCGGTCGGCGCCTCGGCGCCGAAGGCCTGGCCGATTGGGGCGAGGCTGCTCAGGAGACGGGCGGCCACCCCCGGGGAGTGCTCGTCACGCTCGTGCGCTGCAGCGAGCCGTGCGCTGAGCCCGCTAGCGACCTCGGAGGGGATCAGGCGGTCCACGAACGGCACCTCCAGCCGCCGCGCCAAGGCGGGTCCAACCTCGCTTCCCCCGGCGCCGTAAGTCGCCGAGAGGGTGACCAGGGTCACAGCGTCTCCCCTTCGGCCGTTCTCGCGGCCCACTCGGACGAGACGGGCCTATCCAGTCAACTTACTCCGACCGGGTGCGCGCGGTCAAGAGCTGGGCTTTCTAGAGCGCGCCCGACAGGGTTCGAACCTGTGACCTTCGGTTTCGTAGATGGCGGCTTGCCCAGAGAATGCCTGCAAGGTGCCAGGTGCGGATCATCGGGGAACGTCAGAGGAACGAAGCACGGGGTCGGCCCTGCGCCGATGCGTTTGTCACCCCCCTCACGCGGGAGGAGTCGTCAGCTCGCAGCGAGGCTTCGCTACTGCTTTTCGTCCAAAGCGGCTATTCCGACAGCCCGGCGGCTTCGAGGGCGGGTACTCAGAGTCCTGGCGGGCGGTACTCGACCGCCCGATTAGCCGCCTCGTCTACCTGTTCGGGCGTTAGCAGCACGGTTGTCTTCGCCGTCGCTCCTCCTGCGGAGTTGACGATCAGCGCAACGGCTGCTGCGGCCTCATCGTCGGGAAGTTCGACGAGCACAATGGCGTCGCGATCCCCGAACGCGAAGTGGAAGCTCTCAAGCTTGCCGCCCACGGTCTTCACCATGTCGGCGACCGCTTTCTGCCGATCCGTACCGCCTTTGCTTCGAACGCCCTCGTCGCCCTGGGTCGTGTATGAGGCCTCAATGAGGTACTTCGGCATTTCTTCCTCCTTGCTATCGCGGGTCGAGCCAACACTCCCACCCTCAAGGCGTTCGCGCAAGTCGGGCCGTGACGTGGTGAGCGCCCTATTCCGAGAGCCCGGCGGCTTCGAGGGCGTCTGGACGGTTGAAGTAGGCCGTGCAGCTCTGGGCCTTGCCGTCTCGGAATGTCCAAAGATGAAAGACACCGCGGCGCTCACTCTCAACGCCGCTCCCCTTCGCGATGCCCCACAGCCGGATCTCCATCAGCACGGTGTCTTCGACATCGATCAGCTCCTCGATCTCGAAGCGAAACGACTCCCACTCATCCAGCCACAAGTCCATCCCGCGCTGAAACTCGGGAAGGCCGTAGTAAGCCCCGGCGTCCGGAAGCTCCGGGGCCTGGTGTAGCTCCGCGTCGGGGTGGAGATGGGTGAGGGCGCGCTCGACATCGCCGGCGTTGAAGGCTTCGTACATCGACCTCACGATCCGTACATCGACCTCACGATCTCAACGTTCTCTTCCGACATCGCCTGCGCAGTATCTCGCCGCGGACCGCTGCTTTCCATGCAAAGCGGCACTCGGTAGCCCGGCTCAATCCTCGTCGCGCAGGCGCTCGATCACGCTGTCGGCCATTCCGGTCTCTGGCTGGGCCCTGAGCACCCGGGTCATAGGCCCGCATCGGCGGGCATTCGCCGGCAGGCTGACGCTGAATCGATTCACCGGATCGGGTCAAAAGGGCCGATGAGTCGATCCCATGGGGGCATTCCGGCGAGGACACGTGCTCGAGCGCGGCGTCTTCGTACGGTTGGTCCCGCGCAGAAGCGGCGCATCATGCCTGGGCAGGGTTTTCGCACGGTCGCCCGTCGGCGGCCGACCCGGTGAGGCCTACCGGCCCCCGGCTTGGACCGAACTGGGAGGGCCCCTGCCGGCGCCGCCGAACGGCGCTGGCTAGGTGCCCGCAGCGCGGGGTATGGCCGGAAACTAGCTACGAAGCCGGGAACCACCCCCGGGATCACAGAGCGATCTGCGAGCCGACGATTACCGTCTTCTCGCTGGGCAGCTGGAAGGCGTCGATCGGGCTCGTCGCGTTCCGGGCCATCCCGACGAACAGCTTCTTGCGCCAAGCCCGCATCGGCGGGGCGTCGGTGGGCTTGATCGCGATTCGCGAAACGAAGTAGGAGGCATGCTCGAGGTCGAGGTTGCGTTCGAGCAAACCCTGCTTGCGGCAGAGCCGCAGCGCGGCTGGGACGTCGATCGGCTCGTGGTAGCCGTTCCTGACCGTCACGTGGAACACCCTGAAATCACCTCCGATCTCCTCGACCGTGAACCGCTCGAAGTCCTCGACGTGCGGGATGCTGACCATATCCACCGAGACAATCGCGACCCTCTGCGTGAACGTGTGGGTGTTCTCGACCTCGATCCGGAGCGCCAGCGGGGTGGTCTCCTTGGTTGGATGGAGGTAGACGGCCACGCCGGGAACTCGGGTCGGTGGAGGGTCCTCGGCAGAGAGGCGATCCAGGAACTCGGTTAGGGACCCCTCCTTGGCGGTCCGAATGCGAGTGACGATCTCCTGCCCCCGGCGCCAGTTGATCATCACGATCGAGATCACCAGCGCAACGACGAGCGGAAGCCAAGCTCCATGCTCGACCTTGGCGATGTTGGCGGCGAAGAACGACACCTCGACGGTCAAGAACAGGACCACGATCGGCACGAGCCGCCGCTTCGGAGTTCGCCAAAGCAACCGGGCGACCGCCGCGAAGAGCAGCGTGTTGAGGATGAAGGTCCCGGTGACCGCAACGCCGTAGATGTCTCCGAGCTTGTCGGCGGACTGGAAGATCAGCGCGAGCGTGATCACCCCGATACAGAGCCCCCAGTTGACGATCGGGACGTAGATCTGCCCCTCGACCTTCGAGGGGTGGAGGACGGTGAGGCGTGGTAGGTAGCCGAGCTGGACCGCCTGCCTGGCAACCGAGAACGAACCCGAGATCGCGGCCTGGGAGGCGATGATGGTCGCCGCAGTTGCGAGAAAGAGCATCGGGTACTGGGCCCAGTCGGGAACCATCAGGAAGAAGGGGTTGACCGCGGTGCTCGGGTTATCGCGGATCAGGACCCCTTGGCCGAGGTAGTTGAGGATCAGGGCGGGGAACGCGACCGCAAACCAGCCGAGCCGAATCGGCCCGGCGCCGAAGTGACCCCTGTCCGCGTACAGGGTCTCCGCGCCGGTGACGGCGAGGACGACGCCGCCGAGCGTCAGGAACCCCGCCGCGCCGTGGTCGGCCAGGAACCGAGCCCCCCACGTGGGTGACAGCGCCTGAAAGACTGCCGGATCCTTCAGCACCTGGTTCAGTCCCAGGAGCCCGATCGCGATGAACCAGACCAGGATCACGGGACCGAACAGAAATCCGATCGTGCCCGACCCGCGCCGCTGGATGAAGAAGAGGGCGATCAGGATCACAACCGAAATCGGCAGCACGAGGTGAGCGAGCTGCGGCTCGATCACCTTCAGGCCCTGAACCGAGCCGAGGACCGAGATCGCGGGTGTGATGATCCCGTCGCCGAAGAACAGCGCGGCGCCGAAGATGCCGAGTGTCACCAGCGTCGCCACGCGGGTGGCCTTGTGACGCTGGAGGAGGGAGGCCAGCGCCATGATGCCGCCGTCCCCACGGTTGTGGGCGCGCATGATGAACCCCGCGTACTTAATTGAGACGATGATCGTCAGGGCCCAGAAGATCAGCGAGACGACCCCGTAGACGCCAGCCGTCGTCGCATGCGCGGCGGCTCGGTGGGTCGTGAAGATGACCTGCTCGGTGTACAGCGGGCTCGTCCCGATGTCGCCGTAGACGACGCCGAGGGCGCCAAGTGCGAGCACGAGCTTGCTGGCGTCGGTGATTACGTCCCGCTTGGTGTCCTGCAGCGCTTCGAAGCGCTTGCGAACGGCCTCCGCGTCCTCTGCCTTGTCACTCGGAGCCTCTGGCCGCCAGTAGCCGAGCTTGTGCGAAGCCTCGTTGAAGATCTGCTTCTCGCCGGGCCGCTTGCCCGTGCGAACCTTGCCATCCTCTGCTTTCGGAGGCTCCTTCACACCAATGGTGCGCGATGCCTCGTGAAGAGGATGTTTGTGCCGCGGATCGATTTCGCTCACGCTATCCGCCCCCCACAAGCACACCCGCCGCGACGACGCCGTCTCCGTTCTGTCCAATCCCAGCGCTGGTCGGATCGTGCTCGACGACGACCCGGCAGGGCCGGTGGGCGAGCACGTATCTGGTCGTCGGGCCGAGCAGCCCCTCCTCGCCGGGGGCGTGCTCGGTCGAGATGTAGATCAGGTCCGAGCGGCGCTCCTTCGCCTCCTCGACGATCGCGCGCCCCGGGCTCCGCGTCCGGATCAGCCGGCAGCGCACCCTGCAGCCGGCGACCTTCGCCTGCAGACGCGCTACCTCCAGCACCCGCCACGCTTCGTGCTCCTCTTGCTCAAGACCTCCGTCGAGCGGCAGCTGTTCGGGGACCTTGAGCACGTAAACGGCCTCTACGGCACCGTCGGGCCCGACCAGCTTCGCGGCCCGCGCCATCGCCTCGTTATCAACGTTGGCGCCCAGGATCGGGACGAGCGCCGAGTGATATCCGCGTTGCTTGAGTTCGACCATGGCTTCCCAATTCCATGGTCCAGAGCGACCTGCTAAGAACCCGCTAAGGAGCGCCTGGGCTGCGTAGAGATTTCGCTAAATCCGCACCGAGGTGCAGATCTACTACTCCGCGCGCAGTCGGTAGCCGACTCCCGGCTCCGTGATCACGTAACTCGATCCTGATCAAGCTGACCAGATCGGGACGGTGAGCGAGACGCTAGAGACCATCAGGCTCGCCCGCGAGGCGGACTACCGAGTGGTGATCTCACATCGTTCGGGCGAGACCGAGGACACCTTCATCGCCGACCTTGCCGTAGCTACTGCCGCAGGTCAAATCAAGACGGGGACGCCAGCGCGCTCGGAGCGAGTCGCCAAGTACAACCAGCTGCTGAGGATCGAGGCTGAGCTCGGCGACGGCGCACCTTACGCCGGCCGGGCGGCCGTCGCCGTGTGCTAGCGGCTCCCGGCGGAGCGGCGCGAGACACCTAGCGGCACCTTCGCCCTCTACGCCGTGTGCGTGACTGGCTCTTCGGTGACCAGCCGCTCCTCGAACGTGAAGCCGGCCTCCAATGCCCGCCGCAGCGGACAGCTCTCCGCGACGCGCTCCAGACGCCGCAGTTGTTCGCTTGAGAGCTCTGCGGGAAGGTCCAGCTGGATCTCGAAGCGGCGCGGCGCGGCCTCGCTGTCATAGCTCACGTCCACGGAGGCAGCGCCGATCTGCCATCCGCGCTTCTCCGCGTACATGGCAACCATCGTGGCGATGCATGAAGCCAGGGCGGCGGGCAGCAGCTCATGGGGTGCGGGGCCCTCGTCGGTGCCCCCCAGGGAGAGCGGCTCGTCGGTGACGATCAGGTGACGCCCGTTGACGTCCACCTCGTGCTTGAGGGAGGTTCCGACGCGGTGTGTCGTTGCTGTCATCGTCATCGACAAGTACACTATCACACAACGGTGTACTTGTGCTACTCTGATTGGCATGGCAACGAAGACGAAAGTCCCGCATCCACTTCCCGCACAGCTGGTCGAGCGGATCGCCGAGCGCTTCAAGGTGCTGAGCGAGCCGATGCGGATCAGGCTGCTCGATTCGCTTCGCGACGGTGAAGCCACCGTCTCTGAACTCCAGGAGGCCACCGGCGCCTCGCAGCAGAACGTCTCCCAGCACCTCGGCGTCCTGTTGCGCGCCGGGATCGTCGGCCGACGCAAGCAGGGAAACTTCTCCCTCTTCTCGATCACCGACCCGGTCGTCTTCTCCCTCTGCGACGAGGTCTGTGGGGGCCTGCGCCGCGAGCTCGACGAGCTGGACGCCCTGCTCGAGGGGGCGGGCTGAGCATGTATCGGACCGCTCCCGCACCGCGCTGGTCGCTCGAGCGCGTCTTGTTCGCGCTCGCCGGTTCGGTGACTCTGATCAGCGTCGCGCTGGTGGCGCTGGTCTCTCCCTGGTTTCTGGTACTGACCGCCTTCGTCGGCGTCAACCAGTGGCTCTACGTGGTGGTCGGCGCCTGCCCGGCGTCGCTGATCCTCGGGCGCGCCTTCGGGTTCTGCTCGGTGGTCTATCCGCCTGAACAAGAACCGCATACCCTCGAGCGACACCGAGTCGCGCGATGACTCAGGTCGGCCCGATCGGCAGGCTCGGTCGCTACACCGCGACTCACTTCCGCGTCGTCCTGATCGGCTGGGCGCTCGTCGCTCTGACGCTCGGCTTCCTCGCTCCCAAGGTGGAGACGGCGCTCTCGGGCGCCGGCTGGGAGGCCAGCGGCTCGCAGTCTGTCCAGGCCCGCCAGCTGATCGACAAGAACTTCCAGGGCCTCTCGAGCTATGGCCTGATGGTGGTCGTCAACTCGCCGTCGAAGACCGTCGGCGACCCCGCCTTTCAGTCGACCCTGACCGCGGTCGAGCGCAGGCTTCGAGGGGACGGGGCGGTCAGCAACGTCGTTCCGCCCCGGCCCGGCGCCTCGATCTCCCCCGATGCCCACACTGCCGTGATTCAGGCCGGGGCCGCCCGCGACTCCAACGCGATGGTCCGGGCGGCCGACCGGCTCAAGGGCCCGATCGTGGGCCTCGGCCGCGACGGCGTCACCGCGCAGCTCACGGGCGCCTCGGGCATGTGGTCCGACTTCAACGCCGCCAACAAGAGCGCGATGATGCGCTCGGAGGTGATCTCCTGGCCCGTGACCCTGGCGATCATGGTGCTCGCCTTCGGCTCGCTGGTCGCCGCGGGGCTGCCGCTGATGCTGACCATGGTCGGCCTGGTGGTGGCGGCCGGCACGCTCTACCTCGGGACGCTGGTCTCGCCGATCTCGATCTGGGCGATGAACTTCGCCTTGATGTTCGCGCTCGCGCTCGGGATCGATTACGCCCTGTTCGTCGTTTACCGCTTCCGCGGCGCCTTCTTCGGCTCTCGCCGCCCGGCCGCCGAGGCCGTGGCCGAGACCATGGACACCGCCGGCAAGGCGGTGCTCTTCTCGGGGATGACGGTGCTGATCTCGCTGAGCGCCGTGATGCTCGTCCCGAGCCCGGCCTTCCGTTCGATGAGCATCGGGATCATGCTGTCGGTCCTATTCGTACTGGCGGCGACGCTCACCCTGCTGCCGGCGGTGCTGGCGAAGCTCGGCCCGCGGGTCGACAAGCTCTCCCTGCCCTGGGTCCATTCCGGCGAGCACCGCTCCCCGCGCTTTGCCGCCTGGGGCGAGCGGCTCTGGCGCCATCCCCTGCGCTACGGGATCCCGGCTCTGGGGCTGCTCGTCGTGCTCGCCCTGCCGGTGACGCAGCTGCGCACCTCCATGCCCTCGATCAAGGTCGTCCCCCCGAGTGACTCCTCGCGGGTCGGCTACCAGCAAGTGCAGTCCGCCTTCGGGCCGGGGGCGACCGGGCCGCTGCAGCTGGTGGCGCCCGCGGGCGACGCGCGAGTCGCGACGGCCACGGCGCAGGCCGACCCGGGCATTGCCCAGGTGGTGCCCGAGCCGCGCTCCGGTGGTCTGGCCCTGATCCAGGCGATCCCCAGGAACGATCCCTCGAGCACCGAGGTCGGCTCTACCATCGACCGACTGCGCGCCGACCTGCCCGCCGGAACCGTGATCGGCGGCGCGGTCGCCGAGAACCACGACCTACAGGCCGCCCTCTCGGCCAAGACGCCGATCGTGATCGGCGTCGTCTTGACGCTCGGCTTCCTGTTGTTGCTGGTTGCGCTCCAGGCCCCGTTGATCGCCGCGGCCGGGGTGGTCACCAACCTGCTCGCCACCGGCGCGGCGTTCGGTGTGGCCAAGTGGATCTTCCAGGACGGGGCGCTGCACTCGCTGCTCGGCTTTCAGCCCCAAGGCTTCCTCGATGCCTGGGGCCCCGTCTTCTTCTTCGCGATGATCTTCGCGATCTCGATGGACTACACGGTCTTCCTGCTCTCCTCGGCGAAGGAGCACTGGGAGCGGACCCACGACGCCAAGGAGGCGATGGTGGGCGGGCTCGCGCACTCCGGCCGAGTCATCTTCGCCGCGGGCGCCGTGATGGTCGCTGTCTTCTTCACCTTCGCGCTCTCCGGACCGCTGCCGCCGAAGGAGATGGGCCTGATCCTCGGGATCGCCGTCCTCCTCGACGCGATGCTGATCCGACTGCTGCTGATGCCGGTCCTGCTCAGGCTGCTCGGGCCGTGGGCCTGGTACCTGCCCCGCTGGGCCGACCGCGTCCTTCCCAGCGTCCGGTTCGGCCACGCTTGACCCCGAGGGCCGCGCGGCCCTCTTGCGCCGGTCTGGGAGCCTCCCAAGTCCCCTGAATCCCACTGATAGAGCTATGGGCGATCCTGGACTCGAACCAGGGACCTCTTCCTTATCAGAGAAGCGCTCTAACCGACTGAGCTAATCGCCCGGGACCCAAACGAGTCGCATCTTAGCTGCGCCGCCCAAGCCGTTTGGCGAGCGATTCCAGCTCGGCGAGGTCGTCGAAGCTGAGCTCAGCCCTGACGCCGCTACCGGCACGGCGGACCCGGACGTCCCGGCCCAGCGCCGATCCGAGCAGGTCCTCCGCCTCGGCCATCGCGGCTCGCTCCTCGGCCGAGATGCGGCCCCCAGTGGCGGCCTTCTTCCGGCCAGGGCCGGCGCCGGCGCGCCGCTCCGTGTCGCGGACTGACCACCCCTCGGCCGCGGCCTGCTTGGCGAGCCGGGTCCGGCGCTCGCGCTCGGAGACCTGGAGGATCGCCCGGCCGTGTCCCTCGGTGAGATCGCCCCGCTCCAGCAGGCCCAGCACCGGGTCGGGAAGATCGAGGAGCCGGATCAGGTTGGAGATCGCGGCGCGGCTGCGGCCAACCCGGCGCGCGAGCTCCTCCTTCGAGATGCCGAGATCGTCGACCAGGGAGGCGCAGGCTCGGGCCTCCTCCACGGGGTTGAGGTCCTCCCGCACCATGTTCTCGATCAGCGCGGCCTGCAGCCGCTCGTCCTCCGGGGAGGTACGGATCACGGCAGGAACCCGGTCGATGCCGGCCTTCTGGGCGGCGCGCCAGCGCCGCTCGCCCGCGACCAGCTCGTAGCGGCCGTCGTCGATCGGGCGAACGATCAGGGGCTGCAGCAGCCCGACGGAGCCGATCGAGCCGGCCAGGGCGTCCAGGGACGAGGCGTCGAACTTGGCACGCGGCTGGTCAGGGTTCGGCTCGATCTGGGTGACGTCGAGCTCCCGCAGCTCCGGGCCACCGGCCGAGCTCTCCGGCAGGATCGCCGCGAGGCCCCTCCCCATGCCGCGCTTGCGTTCAGCCATCGACGGCTCCGAGCGCCAGGACCTCGTCGGCGAGAGCCCGGTAGGCCTTCGATCCCGACGACTTCGGGTCGTGCTCCGAGACCGGGATTCCGTAGCTCGGGGCCTCGGCGACCCGCACGCTGCGGGGCACGACGGTCTTGAAGACCCGGGCCGGGAGGTGCTCGCGCAACTCCCGCTCGACATCCTGTGAGAGTCGCGTGCGGTCGTCATGCATGGTGATCAGGACCCCCGCCATCTCGAGGCCGGGATTGAGCTCGCGCCTGACCAGCTTCAGGGTGTCGAGAAACTGGACCAGGCCTTCGAGCGCCAGGTACTCGGCCTGGACCGGGACGATCACCTTGTCCGCAGCGACCAGAGCGTTGACGGCGACCGGCCCCAGCGACGGCGGGCAGTCGAGCAGCGTGTAGGCGAAGCGCGAGCGGACCGGGCCGAGGCCATCGCGGAGGCGGGTCTCGTAGCCCGACGCTCGAGGCAGCTCGACGGCCGCCCCCGCCAGGTCCACATGGGCGGGGACTATCCAGAGGTTGTCCGAGCTCGCCGGACGGGCCGCCTCGGCGACCGAGACCTCCCCGGTGAGGCAATCGTACGAGGACGGGTTCGAATCCTTGGGGAGCCCGAGTGCAACCGTCGCGTTGCATTGGGCGTCGAGGTCGACGATCAGCGTCTGGCGGCCATCGGTGGCCACGCAGGCGCCCATGTTGACGGCGGTGGTCGTCTTGCCGACGCCGCCCTTCTGGTTCGCGATCGCGTAGACAGTGCCCATTGTTGGTTCGGGTTAGTGCTGTTCGGACCCGAACGGCCGCTTGGCCGCCAGACCCGGCCGCCTCGGCAGCTCGTTCGGAGTCGGTCCATTCTTGCGGAGGAGGTGGATGTGTCTGTCGCGGCTGCCCGCGTATGGCCGCACAGAGCGGATCTCGATCGGTTCGAGGGCGAGCCCGGCGGCTGCGCGGGCCAGCGCGGACTCCTCCTCGTCCGACCGGGCTCCCCTCCAGACGGCCAGGACACCGCCGTCCGCCAGCAGGGGGGAGGCGAGCTCGGCGACCGTCGCCAGGCTGCCTACGGCCCGGGCGGTGACGGCCTCATAGGCCTCTTGCCCCTCCCCGCCGCCCAGTCCTCGGAGCGCTCGCAGACGACGGCGGCGTTGGGGAGCTCCATCCGCGCGATCGCTTCGCGGAGGAAGTCGCACCTGCGCCCCACCGACTCGATCAGGTCGAAGCGGGGGCCGGGGAGGCTGGCGGCCAGCACCAGGCCCGGCAGGCCGGCGCCGCTGCCCAGATCCGCGACCCGGCTCGCCGAGGTGATCGCCTCGATCTCCAATCCGCTCAGCGAATCGGCGAGGTGGACGTCGCGAGCGCGGCGGGCGCTCGCAACCGAGATCGGGGCCCGTGGCTCCGCCAGCAGCTCGACCAGCGCCTCGAGGGCGGGCTCGGCGTCGGCCGGAGCGCCGCTCAATCCGAGACGAGGGGAGCGACGACCACGTAGCGGTTGGGCTCGTCGCCCTCGCTGTAGGTCTCGATCTCGGGCCGCTCGCGGAGATGCTCGTGGACGACCCTCCGCTCGGTCGACCCCATCGGGTCCATCTCGACGGCCTGGCCATGGCTGACCGCGTCCTCGGCCGCCATGTCCGCGCGGCGGCGCAGGGACTCGCCCTGGCGGCGGCGATAGCCGGCGGCGTCGACCGAGACCCGCTTACGGTCCTGACGGCCGCGGAAGGCGGCCTGGTAGGCGAGCAGTTGGATCGCGTCGATCGTCTGGCCATGGCGGCCGATCAGCAGGCCGACGTCCTCGCCCTCGATATCGGCGTGGATCTCCTCGTCGCCCTCCTCCACAGCAACGGAAGCGTCCAAGCCAAGATCCTCAACGATGCGCTCGAGCAGGATCCGAACCCGCTCGGCCGGCTGCTCCGGCAGCACCGTTGGCTGCGACTCAACTCCTCCTTCTGCCACAGCGGCAGTCTAGGCGCGGGCGGCCGGTGGCTGCCGCCCAGCCCCTTATCTGCGCCGCTTGCGCTTCCGAGGAGGAGGCGGTGGCGGCTTGGAGGCCCGCACCTCCTCGGGCGTCGGCACCGGCGGCAGCGGCCAGACGATCCGGATCACTCCCTGCTGGGCCATCTGCCAGACGCCGCTGGCGATGAAGTAGACGGCGATCCCGGCGGGCGCGTTGGGGATCAGGAAGACCGTGACCAGGGAGAAGATCCCGGCCATCAGGTAGCGCTGCGAGGCGCCGCCGGTCGTCGGCGAGGGGTTGAAGAAGAGCAGGGCGAAGGTGGAGAGCACTGAGAGCACGATCAGCACGACCATCTCCGCGCCGCTCGGGTGCGTGGTCAAATCGGAGACGAAGAGCCAGCCGGCATTCCCGACCTCGTCCTTGAACTCGCTGCTGCGCAGCAGGGCGTAGAGCGCGATGAAGACGGGGAACTGAAAGAGCAGCGGCAGGCAGGCCGAGAGCGGGTTGACGCCGTGCTCCTGGAAGAGGGCCATCTGCTCGCGCTGCATGCGCTGGCGGTCGTCCTTGTACTTCTCCTGGATCTGCTTCAGGTGCGGCTGCAGCGCCTGCATCTCCCGCATCCCGTGCATCGACTTGAGCGTGAAGGGGAGCACGACCACGCGCGAGAGCCAGGTGATCAGCACGATCCCGAGCCCCCAGGCGAGGCCGACATCGTTGTGCAGCCACTTGAGGACGTCGTTGAAGACGTTGATCAGGGGCTGCAGGATGTGGGCTTCGGGGAACATCGATGGAGTTCTACGTCAGATTCGCTCCGCCGGATCCACCGGGCGGAGGAAGTAGGTTCGGCTGAGGTGTTTGTGATGACCGTTGATGGTGGTCTCTCTCGGAGCGGGTCGGGGTGTGGCGGAAGAGTCGCCGGTCCGAGAGCTCGTCGACGCCGCCGTGGCTGAACGGGTTGCAGCGCAGCAGCCGCCAGCCGGCGAGGATCGAGCCTCGCGCGGGCCCGAGCTCGCGAATCGCCTGCACCGCGTACGCCGAGCAGGTCGGGTAATAGCGGCAGCGGGGGGCGAAGGCGGGCGAGACGAAGCGCTGGTAGAGACGAATGGGCGCGATCAGCGCAGCGATCAGCAGGCGTTTCACGACAAACGCTCCTCGTCCGCGCCGCCGACGAGTTCGGCGAGCGAGGCGCGCAGGCCGTCCTGGCCCTCACGCTCCAGCAGTCCTTCCACCCCCGGGCGGGCGACGATCACGTAGTCGTGTCCGACCTCGAGGCCCTCGGAGAGCTCCCAGAAAGCCTCCCGAACCGCCCTTTTCACCCTGTTGCGGATCACCGCCTTGCCGATCTTGCGGCCGACGGAAAGGCCCAGGCGCGCCCCGTCTTCCCGATCGTCGTCCCGGCGCGCAAAGGAGTAGAGGACGAGGAAGCGATTGCCCCGCGAGTTGCCCTCGCGATAGACACGGTCGAAGTCGCCGCTCCGCGAGAGACGGCGCCGACGGGCATCCGAGCGGCCCTCAGAGCCCAACGTCTACGGGGTGAGCCGCTTGCGGCCCTTCTGACGCCGGCGGCGCAGGATCGCTCGACCGGAGCGACTGCTGCTCCGGGCCCGGAAACCATGAGTCCGGGCTCGCTTGCGCTTCTTCGGCTGATAGGTCCGCTTCATCGGGAGAGCCCCTGACGGGAGGGACGAGGGCACGGCAGTATAGGGCGTGACCCGAGCCGGAAATCTCCATCCCGGTTTTCACCGCGTTTTGCGCGGCACTCGATCCGGAACCCCTTTCGAGGCGTGCGGGCCGAGCCTATGATCGCCGCTCGGCCGAGTCCAGGTGAACGGGTGGCTCCTCCGCGGAGCGCCGTCGCATGAGAGGAAGGAGGGCCCTGTTCCGGGGCAGGTTCGCGAAGCTCGTCAGGACCTCGAGGGACCCTGGCACGAGATCCAGCGGGAGCTGGCCGCCTCGGTGCACGAGGACACCTACCGACTCTGGTTCTCCCCTCTGATCCCGGTCTCGCGCCGAGGCGCCACGCTCTATTTGACCGGGCCCCGCCGCGTGGTCCGCTGGGTCGGGCGCCGCTACATGGAGCTCTTCCGCATCGCGATCGACCGGGCCGGCGTTGAGATCCGCGAGATCGAGCTAGTCACCCCCGAGGATGCCGCAGCCGCCTCTCCGGCCTCCAAGGAGGCTGCATCCCGGGTCGCGCTCAACCCCGACTACACCTTCGAGCGCTTCGTCATCGGGCCCGGCAACCAGCTCGCTCACGCGGCGGCGCTCGCCGTTGCCGAAGCGCCGGCCGAGGCGTACAACCCGCTCTTCTTGCACGGACCGCCGGGACTCGGCAAGACACATCTGCTGGGCGCGATGGCCAACTACCTCCACCGCCACGCGCCGCAGCTCTCCGTGCACTACACGACCGCCGAGTCGTTCACCAACGAGTTCGTCTCCTCCCTGCAGGGCTCAGGCATCGACGCCTTCAAGGAGCGCTACCGCCGAGCCGACGTGCTGCTCATCGACGACGTCCAGTTCCTCGAGGGCAAGACGCGGACCGCCGACGAGTTCTTCCACACCTTCAATGCCCTGTATGAGGGCGGAGCACAGCTCGTGCTGACCGCCGACCGCGTGCCCGGAGAGCTTTCCGGCCTGGTGGACCGCCTGCGTGATCGCTTCGAGTGGGGTCTGACGGTCCCGGTCGACCCGCCGGACTTGGCCACCCGGCTCGTCTTCCTCGGCAACCTCGCGCGAGAGCAACCCGAGGAGCTGCCGCCTGACGCGCTGCGAGCGCTCGCCGACAAGACCTCTTCCAACCTGCGAGTGCTGAAGGGGGCACTCACCCGCGTCGTCGCCCACTCCTCCCTGAGCGCGTCCGCCGTCACCCCCGAGTCCGTCCAGCTGGCGGTGCCCTCCAATGAGATAGCACCGCCCTCTGCCCAGCCCGACGTGCGCGAAGTCCAGGAGGCCGTCGCCGCCAGGCTCGAGCTCAGCGTCGAGGTCATCCTCTCCCCCACCCGCACAGCTCGCGTCGCACGCGCCCGGCAGCTCGCCATGTACCTGACTCGCGAGCTCACCGACCTCTCGCTGCCGGCGATCGCCCAGGCCTTCAACCGCCGAGACCACACCACTGTTCTGCACGCCATCCGCAAGGTCGAGCGCAGCGCGCTCGAGGACGCGAGCCTCTCGCGAGCGGTCGAGGAGCTCAGCTCGGAGCTCCGTTCAGAAGGCGTGATGGATCGTGACCGAACCGATTGAAAGAATCCTCAGAGGAGGCTGTCCACATATCCACGCCATCCACAACCCTTACTACTCCTAGGGAAGCCCAAGATCAGGCAATGAAGATCACAACCACAAGGCAATCGCTTCTCGATGCGCTGCTCGTCGTCTCACGGGCGGTCTCAGCCCGCGCCGCGCTGCAGGCGCTCTCGGGGATCCTGATCACGATCGACGGAGAGGCCCGTCTGCGGGCGACCGACATGGAACTGGGCCTGGAGGTCGGCCTCGCGGGAGAGGTGGACGGTGCCGGCTCGGTCGTGCTCCCGGGCCGGCTGCTGGTCGAGGTGGCCCGCTCGCTGCCGGACGGTCCGGTCACCCTCGGCCTGCGCGAGGCGGAGCGGGACATCGAGATCAGCGCGGGATCCTCGCGCTTCCACCTGCGCACCCTCCCCGCGGACGATTTCCCACGCTTCCCCGAGACCGAGGGCGACCCCGTGGAGCTGCCGGCCGCTCCGCTGCGGGACACCATCAACCGGGTGGCGCAGGCGGCCTCGCGCGATGAGGCCCGGCCGGTCCTGACCGGCGTGCTGGTGACCGCGGAGGGCGACGAGTTGACGATGGTCGCCACGGACTCGTACCGGCTCGCCGTCAAGACCACGAGACTGGAGGCGCCGGTCCCCGAGCGGCTCGAGGCCAATGTGCCGGCAAGGGCGCTGCGGGAGCTGGCCCGGCTGATCGAGGCCGGCGGCGAGGACTCGCTGAGCGTCTGGCTCACCCGCAACCAGGCGATCTTCCGGGTCGGCCAGATCTCGCTGAGCTCGAGGCTGATCGATGGTCAGTTCCCGAACCATTCTCAGCTGCTGCCCGAGTCCTTCGAGCATGAGGTGAAACTGCCGCGGGCCGAGTTTCTCGAAGTGACCAAGCGGGTGTCCCAGTTGGCGCAGCGGAACGCGGCCCTGCGGCTCTCGTTCTCGGACGGCGAGCTGGTGGTCTCCGCCGAGACCCCGGACCTGGGGGATGCCCGGGAGGCGCTCCCGGCGCCGTACTCCGGCGAGCTACTCGAGATCGGGTTCAACCCGGAGTTCGTTCGCGACGGGCTGGAGAGCATCGATTCCGACGAGATCGTGCTCAAGCTGATCTCGCCGTTGCGGCCCGGGCTGCTAGAGCCGGCCGCCGAGGACGACTTCAGCTACTTGGTGATGCCGATTCGCCTCAACGTTTGATGGTCGAACGCCCGACAACCTAGGGAGAGGCGATGGTCGTCGGCGCAGTCGAGTGCCGCGGGTTCCGGAATCTCGCCGACGCACGCACCGCAATCGGCGCGAACGTCGTCGTCGTTCACGGTCCCAATGGGGCCGGCAAGACGAACCTGCTGGAGGCGGTCTACTTCGGCCTCACCGGTCGCTCCTTCCGCGCAGGCAACGACCGGGACCTGATCCGCCACGGGGGGCAGGGGGCACGCGTCGAGCTCGAGCTCGCCCACGGTGGAGAGCTACTCGCCGCCCTCGACCGCTCCGGGGAGCGCCGGCAGTTGCTCTCCGGCAGGACCCTCTCCGGCGATCCCGGGGAGCGGCCGCTGGTGAACGTCTTCCATCCGGACCGGCTGACGCTGGTCAAAGGGGCACCGGCGCATCGTCGGGCGCACCTCGACCGGCTCTGCGGCGCGATCTGGCCCGCGCGCGCGGACCTGCGGCGCCGCTTCGGCCACACTCTCGCCCAGCGCAATGCACTGGTCGCCCGTGCCCGGGCCGGATTGGGGGAAGCCCACTCTCTGCCCTCCTGGGACGAGCGCCTGGCTGCGGAGGCGGAGCCCCTGATAGCCGCACGCGCGCAGGCGGTCGACTCTCTCGCCGAGCCCTTCGCGAAACTTGCCGCTGGACTGGGTCTCGATGGGGCCGAGATCTCCTACCGGCCCCGGGCCGCGGGCGTCGCCGCCGAGCTCGCCGCTGAGCTGGCGCGCCGCCGGACGGAGGACCTGGGTCGCGCCTACACCTCCTACGGACCCCAGCTGGACGAGATCGAGCTGCGTTTCGCGGACCGCCAGCTGCGGCGCTTCGCCTCGCAGGGCCAGCAGCGACTGGCTCTGCTCGCGCTGCTCTTCGCGGAGCGTGAGGCGCTGCTTGATGCGGGACGATCGGCGCCGCTGATGCTGCTCGATGACGTGATGAGCGAGCTAGACCCCGCTCATCGGGAGCTGCTCGTCAACCTTCTCGAGCAAGGCGGTCCCGGAAATGAAGCGGCGCAACCGCCGCGAGTAGCTGGTCAGACGCTGATCACCGCGACCGAGGCGGATCAGGTGCCTTCGGCGACCGCCCTCCGGATCGAGGTGAGCGATGGATCCTCGGCGAGCGCTCCCTCACTGAGGGCGGCGTGAGCCGCAGACGCGCGCCTCGCCCGATCGCGGCGGCGCTCGGCGCTGTGGTCGCCGGAGCGGAGCCCGCCACCCTGCTGGCGGCCGTGCAGAGCGCCTGGCCTGGGGCGGTGGGGGAGGCGATCGCCCGCGAGGCGAGCCCCGTTTCCGAGCGTGACGGGGTGGTCACGGTCGCCTGCCGATCCGCCACCTGGGCCCAGGAGCTCGACCTCCTCAGCGGCCAGATCGCCTCCCAGCTCAAGCAGAATCTGCCCGATGGGGTCGTGCTGCGAGGCTTTCGCTTCACGGCCTCCGGGGATCCGGTCTAACGCTTCATTGCGTGCGTCATTTGCAGGGATTTTGTGACGCTTCCGCGGAATTTCCGCTGTCCTCGGCTGGTAAACTCTTAGGTACTTGTGTGAGGCCCCGACCCCCGTGTCCGCAAGGACTTTCCCAGCCGGGTCACGAAGGTCGAGGCGTCCCCTGATTGGACTGAAAGGAAGCTGAGTGGCGAAGACCTCCCAGCGCGGAGGAGCGAGCAGGAAGAGCTCCTCCCGCACGAATGGTGCTGCCAAGCGCACCACAACCAAGGCCAAGAGCGCTCCGCAGCGCGCCAGCTCGAAGAGCTCCTCCTACGGCGCCAAGGACATCACCGTCCTCGAGGGCCTCGAGGCCGTTCGCAAGCGCCCCGGCATGTACATCGGGTCGACCGGCCCCCGCGGGCTCCATCACCTCGTCTACGAGGTCGTGGACAACTCCGTGGACGAGGCCATCGCCGGCCATGCCAAGCGCGTCACCGTGACCCTGCATCCGGACAACAGCTGCACCGTCGTCGACGATGGCCGCGGGATCCCGGTTGAGAAGATGAAGAAGGCCAAGAACCGGCCCGCCGCCGAGGTGGTCCTGACGACCCTGCACGCCGGCGGCAAGTTCGGCGATGGCGGTGGCTACAAGGTCTCGGGCGGCCTGCACGGCGTCGGGGTTTCGGTCGTGAACGCCCTCTCAGAGCGGCTCGACCTCGAGATCTGGCGCGACGGCGCGGTCTGGACGCAGAGCTACGAGCGCGGCAAGCCCCTCTCCAAGTTCCGGAAGGGCCGTCCGGTGAAGAGCACCGGTACGACGATCACCTTCGTCCCCGACACCGAGATCTTCGAGGACATCGAGTTCGACTTCGACACGCTTGCCGAGCGGCTCCGCGAGACCGCATTCCTGACCCGCGGCCTCCGGGTTGAGTTGATCGACGAGCGTGGCGCCGGCCGCAAGGTCGAGTTCCTCTACAAGGGCGGCATCGCGGACTTCGTCAAGCACCTGAACGAGTCCAAGGACCCGCTGCATCGCAAGATCATCTACTTCGAGGGCGAGAACAAGGACGGCCAGGTCGAGGTGGCGCTGCAGTGGAACTCCTCCTACCAGGAGTCCATCTTCAGCTTCGCCAACAACATCAACACCCATGAGGGCGGCACCCATCTCTCCGGCTTCCGCTCGGCGCTGACCCGGACGCTCAACGCGATCGCCCGCAACCGCAACCTGCTCAAGGAGAAGGACGAGAACCTCTCCGGCGAGGACGTGCGCGAGGGGCTGACGGCCGTCGTCTCGGTGAAGCTCGCCGACCCCCAGTTCGAGGGCCAGACCAAGGGCAAGCTGGGCAATCCGCCCATCGAGGGGCTGGTCAAGGAGGTGGTGAACCGGCAGCTGGGCGACTTCCTCGAGGAGCACCCGGCGGATGCGCGCCGGATCCTGGTCAAGGCCGTCGACGCTGCCCGGGCCCGGGACGCCGCCCGCAAGGCGCGCGATCTCACCCGGCGGAAGTCCGCCCTGGAGAACTCGACGCTGCCCGGCAAGCTCGCCGACTGCTCGGTGAAGGACCCCGCCCTGGCGGAGCTGTTCATCGTCGAGGGGGACTCGGCGGGTGGCTCGGCGAAGCAGGGGCGCGACCGGAACACGCAGGCGGTGCTTCCGCTGCGCGGCAAGATCATCAACGTCGAGAAGAGCCGAATCGACAAGGTCCTCTCCAACAACGAGATCCAGGCACTGATCACCGCGATCGGCACCGGCGTCTCGGACGAGTTCAAGGTCGACGACCTCCGCTACCACAAGATCGTCCTGATGACCGACGCCGACGTCGATGGCGCCCATATCCGCACACTGGTGCTCACCTTCCTCTACCGGCAGATGAAGGAGCTGATCGACGGGGGATTCGTCTACATCGCGAAGCCGCCCCTCTACAAGGTGAAGAACGGCTCGAGCGAGATCTACGTGGAGCGCGAAGGCGAGCTCGAGGAGCTGCTGCTCGCGGACAAGCTCGAGGAGTTCACGGTCATGGACTCGACCGGCAAGCAGAAGAAGCTCTCAACACGCGGCTGGCAGGACTTCAAGCGCCATTTCAAGGCAGTCGAGGGCTGGTCATCGACGCTGCGGGCCGAGTTCGGCCACGAGACGATCGACTTCATCTCCGACGCCCAGCTCCTCCAGTCCGGGGCCAAGACGATGGCGGCGGCGGCGAAGCTCTTCAAGGCCAGAGACCCGAAGGACCGGCCCTACGAGACGAAGCTGCTCGAGCAGAAGACCACGGGTCTCGTCGTCAAGGGCATCCATCGCCGCAGCGGCCTGGCGATTGAGCACAAGCTCTCCAAGGCGATGTTCGACTCGCAGCCCTATAAGGAGCTGGTGGACGCCTACGCCAAGGTGGTCAGCGTGATGGGCAAGCCGCCCTTCGTGGTCTCGCTCGGTGAGAAGGAGGCCGAGGCCGAGAGCTTCTCGGAGCTCCGCCGCGAGATCCTCGAGCTGGCCCGCCAGGGTGTCACCCTCTCCCGGTTCAAGGGGCTGGGAGAGATGAACGCCGAGCAGCTCCGCGAGACCACGATGGACCCGGAGACGCGGACCCTGCAGCAGGTCTCGATCGACGAGGCGGCGGCGAGCGGTCTCGAACAGACCTTCTCCGACCTGATGGGGGACAAGGTCGAGCCGCGCAAGGAGTTCATCGAGCGCCACGCCCGCGACGTGAGGTTCCTCGATGTCTAGGCCCAGGGTTGCCAAGGCGTTGGCGCCCGAACCCGGCACCCCCGGACGCGTAGCGGAGGAGGTGCCTGAAGATGTCGCCTGACGGACAGACGCTGGACCAGGCGCTCCACGGCAAAATCGAGGAGCGCGAGCTCGAGAAGGAGATGCGCTCCTCCTATCTCGACTACGCGATGAGCGTGATCGTCGGGCGGGCGCTGCCCGACGTCCGCGACGGGCTGAAGCCGGTCCATCGTCGCGTGCTCTACGCGATGCACGATCTCGGGCTGCAGCCCAACCGGGCCTACCGCAAGTGCGCCTTCATCGTCGGTGAGGTGATGGGCAAGTACCACCCGCACGGCGACTCCGCGATCTACGAGACGCTGGTGCGAATGGCGCAGGACTTCGCCCTGCGCTACCCGCTCGTCGACGGCCAGGGCAACTTCGGCTCGATCGACGACGATCCGCCGGCGGCAATGAGGTACACGGAGGCGAGGCTCGACTCCCTGGCCACCGAGATGCTCCGCGACATCGACGCGGACACCGTCGACTTCGGCCCGAACTACGACGAGTCGACGCGGGAGCCGGTGCTGCTGCCGGCCCGCTTCCCGAACCTGCTGGTGAACGGCGCGACCGGGATTGCGGTCGGCATGGCGACCAACATTCCGCCGCACAACCTGCGCGAGGTGATCGGCGCCGTCAACGCCTACATCGACGACCCCGAGGTCGACATGAAGGGCCTGATGAAGCACGTCAAGGGCCCGGACTTCCCGGGCGGTGGCACGATCATGGGGACGCAGGGCATCCGCGATGCGTACCGCTCGGGTCGTGGCTCGGTCCGCGTTCGAGCGAAGGCTCACGTCGAGCCGATGAAGGGCGGCAGGGAGGCGGTCATCGTCACGGAGCTGCCCTTCATGGTCAAGAAGGGGGGCGAGGGCGGTCTGATCACCAAGATCGCCGACCTCGTCCGCGACAAGAAGATCACCGGGATCTCCGACCTCCGCGACGAGTCGGACCGGAACGGAATGCGCCTCGTGATCGAGCTGAAGCGGGGCGGTGACCCGGCGCAGGTCGTCCTCAATCAGCTCTACAAGCGGACCGCATTGCAGCAGGCCTTCGGCATCAACATGGTCGCGCTGGTCGACGGCGTGCCGAAGACGCTCAGCCTGCGCGAGCTGGTCGAGCAGTACGTCGGTCACCAGAAGGAGGTCATCACCCGGCGGACCCAGTACCAGCTGGCCCGCGCCGAGGCCCGCGCCCACATCCTCGAGGGCCTGCTGGTTGCGCTCGACAACCTCGACGCCGTGATCAGGCTGATCCGGCGCTCCAAGGACCCGGACACCGCGCGGGACGGGCTGATCGACAAGTTCAAGCTGACGCGCGCGCAGGCCCAGGCGATCCTGGATATGCGCCTGCAGCGCCTGACCGCGCTCGAGGCGGGCAAGATCAAGGAGGAGCACAAGGAGCTCACCAAGCTGATCAAGGAGCTGCGCGCCATCCTCGCCGACGAGAAGAAGGTGCTCGGCCTGGTCAAGAGCGAGCTCGCCGAGGTCGGCGACCGCTACGGCGACGACCGCCGGACTGAGATCACCGCCGCCGAGGGCGAGCTCGACATCGAGGACGTGATCGCCGACCAGCAGATGGTCGTCTCGATCACCGCATCGGGCTACGCGAAGCGGACGCCCCTCACCACCTACCGCCAGCAGCGCCGCGGCGGCCGCGGGGTGATGGGGATGAACATGAAGGAGGGCGACTACATCGAGCACCTGCACGTCTGCTCGACGCACGACTACCTCCTCTTCTTCACCAACCAGGGGAAGGTCTACCGGCTCAAGGTCTACGAGCTGCCGGAGGGCAGCCGCGCCTCGCGGGGTCGCGCCCTGGTCAACGTGCTGCCGCTCAAGGACAAGGAGCAGGTGACGGCCGTGATCCCGACCCGTGACTTCTCCGAGGGCAAGTTCCTCGTCTTCGGCACCGCTCAGGGGATGGTCAAGAAGACCGCCTTCAAGGACTACGACACCCCGATTCGCGCCGACGGCATCATCGCCATCAACATCAAGAAGGGCGACGAGCTCGTCCGCGTCCGGATGACCTCGGGCCAGGACGACATCATCATGGTGTCCAAGTCGGGGCACGCCACCCGCTTCAACGAGAAGCAGGCCCGGCCCATGGGCCGAGGCACGGCAGGCGTCAAGGGGATGAACGTCTCAGCCAAGGGCAATGAGGTCCTCTCGCTCGACGTGGTCAGCTCGAAGGACTCGAAGGGAGAGCTCCTCGTCGTCACCGAGAACGGCTACGGCAAGCGAACCTCGCTGTCGGAGTACCCCGTCAAGGGACGCGGGGGGAAGGGCGTGCTGACCGTGAAGATGACCGCCAAGAAGGGTGGCCTGGCCGGCTCCCGCGTCGTCCGGGAGGGCCAGGAGCTGATCTTCATCTCACAGACCGGCATGGTGCAGCGCAACGCGGTCTCGGGGATCTCTCGGATGGGTAGGCCGACCCAGGGCGTCAGGCTGATGAACCTGAAGAAGGGCGACCGGGTCAGCGCCGTCGCCCTTGTGGTCGAGTCTGAGAACGGCAACGGCAACGGCAACGGCGCCTCGGCGTCCGGGGCCACGGTCGAGGAGGAGGCGCCGACGACGGACAGCGTCGCGGAGGAGGCGGCGGCCGCGGAGGCCGCCGGCAACGGTGAGGCGAAGGTGTCCAGGGCCAGGCCGAGCCGCTCATCCGGGTCGAGCAAGGCGCCCGCCAAGCCCGCCAGGAAGGCGGCTTCGCAGGCCAAGGTGAGCAAGCCCAAGGGCAAGGCGACCTCAAGACCGGCGTCGAAGAGCCGCAGCTCAGGCGGCAGCGCCGCGGCCGGGAAGCCCGGGGCTGCCAAGCCGAGGATCAAGCCGAAGCACACCGCGACTGCGAAGCAGCGGGCCGAGTCGGCGAAGAAGAAGCGGTAGACGGCTTCGCCACCAGATCGCGGCCATGAACGGCCACCCGGCGTAAGTCGCTGCGGGTTTCGCTCTTCGCTCCGAAAGAGGGTGGTCGTTTAGGCCGCCAGCAGGTACGGCTCCCAGGCCGCCGGCGTCCGCGGCGCGGCGATCCTGATGAAGACCGTGGGGCCGGGCGGACGCGGGTTGCGCTTCGGGTGCATACGGATCTCGTGGGGTAGGCGGTTGCCCTTCTTGCGGTTGCAGGGTGCGCAGGAGGCGACGATGTTCTCCCAGACCGACTCCCCGCCCCGGCTGCGCGGGATCACATGGTCCACGGTGAGGCTGGGCTTGTCGGAGCCGCAGTACTGGCAGGTCCAGCCGTCGCGGGCCAGCACGGCCTTGCGCGTGATCCGGCGGCGATGGATATCGCGCGGGACGCGAACGAAGCTGACCAGCCGGATGACCTCGGGACGGTCGAGGCGCATCGTCTCCGAGCGGAGGACACCATCCCCGTGCTCGAGCACCTCGGCCTTCTCCTTGAGCAGGAGGACCAGCGCCCGCCTGACGGTGCAGACGTTGAGGGGCTCATAGCTCGCGTTGAGGACCAGCACCCGCCCGCGGGTCAGGCGGCGGGCGGCGGCTACCGCTACCTCGCCGTCTACGTCTCCGTCCTGAGGCGGCTCGTGGCCATTCTGATGGGCGGCCTCACGGCCGTTGACCGCAACCCGCTCTGCGGTGGCCCCGTTGCCCATATTCCGCGCGATTGTAGTGGAGCGCCCCCGTGACCCCGGGTGCTCTGCTCCGCGCCCAGGCGGGTCAGCCGGGAACGCCGGGCGGCGCTGCGATCGGCCAGCTGCCCAGCACCCTCACGGATTCGGCCTTCGACCGCAGGGCCTCGATCGCGGCGGTGAGCGGGTCGTCGCCCGAGGCTCCCTCGATGTCGAGGAAGAACTGGTAGCGGCCGAGGCCTCGCCGTAGCGGCCTCGACTCAATCCGCGTCAGGTTGATGGCGCGGTCGGAGAAGACCTGGAGGGCGTCTACCAGCGTGCCGGGATGGTCCTCGCCGAGCTCCGAGAAGACCAGGGACGTGCGCCACGGACCGGAGCCCGACGGGCTCGTCCCCTCCGGCGCCACCCAGACGAATCGGGTGATGTTGTCGGGCTCGTCCTCGACCCCCTGGCGAAGAACCGCGGCTCCGTACAGACGCGCCGCCGACTCGGCTCCGAGCGCCGCCCAGGGTTCGTCGGACTCGGCGACGGAGCGGACGGCCTCGGCGGTGCTGGGGGCGGCCCGAACCTCGGCCTGCGACAGGTTCTGCCGGATGAAGCGGGCGCACTGGGCGCTCGCCTGCGGGTGCGAGAGGACGACCTCGATCCGGTCCAGCGGAACGTCCTCGCCTGCGATCAGGCAATGCCGGATCGGCAGGTCGTACTCGCCGACGAGCGTGAGGCCGCCGGCGTCGAACGCGAGTGTGTCGAGAGTCGACGCGACGGCTCCCTCGATCGAGTTCTCGAAGGGAACCAGGGCTCGGTCCGCCGCTCCCTCGCGGACGGCGAGGATCGCGTCATATACGGAGGCCGAGGGAGCGGGGTCCACGTCCGCGTCTCCGACAGCGGCTCGCAGGGCATCCTCGCTGAACGTCCCTCTCGGGCCCAGGTACGCGATCCGCACCCGGGTCCCTAGCCGAACACGACCGTGTACGTGGACGTATTGTTGTCGGTGAGCTGCTCGCCCGGCACCGGACTGACGACGACCTGCAGGGCGGTGTTGGTACCAGGTGACGGCTTCGTGGTCAGGGGGATCTTCACCGTGCCGGACTGGCCGGCGCTGAGCGATTGGAGGGTTCCCCGCAGCGCGGTACCGCCAAGCGTGACGTTGACCGTGATCCCGGTCTCGTCACTGTTGCCGGAGTTGGTGACGGAGATGTCGATCTCCTGCGCATCGCTGGGGACGTTGTTGGTTGTGTCGGGCTGGAGGGTGGTCCCCCCGATCGTCGTCGACTCGAGCGAGAGCCCGTGGACGCCGCCGGTGGTGGCCTGCTGGCCCGTGATCGCATTGAGCTTGGTGACCAGGGTTGCCTGGTTCAGGTAGTCGGTCGCGTTCGCCGGCATGAACTTGCCGGGGGGCAGCGGCTGCCCGTCGACGCCCTCGTCCTGGAGCACCTTCTTGATCTCCGGCGATCCGATCTGCGTCCAGAGGATGTCGCTGGCATAGAGGGCGCCCATCGCATTCTCGATCGTGGTGATGGCGCTGGCGGTCTGGGTCCGCGCTGCGGCCTGGGTGACGTTCGAGGCGATCGCGCTGAGGGCGTTGCGCCGCAGGGTCAGCGTCTGCTCGACCGCTGCCTGCGCGTCGTGCATCTGACCGGGTGTGCTGGTGCTCTGCGCCCGGTCGAGCAGTGTCGAGGAGGCATCGCGCTGGGCCAGGACCTGATTGCGGACGTCGATGGAGCTCGAGCCGCCGCTGGGAGTGCTCAGGACCTGGAAGAGGTCCTTCCCGCTTTGCTCAGACTGCTGCATGATCGTCGCGATGTCCGAGTCGTAGTTGCGCAGAGCGCGATCGGACCGTGCCTGGAGGCAGCCGCGGATCCCGATCACGACCAGGATCAGGAATGCCAGGCCCACCCCGACGCCGATCAGGCGTCGGACCAGGAACTGCTGGCGTCGCCTCTGGGGGCCCCCGACCCTACGCCTAGGCCGCTCCGGCTCGTCGGCGACGACCAGGTCGTCTTGTTCCTCATCGAGGAATGCCAAACCGCGAAAGAGTATGAACATCGTCGGGGCGTGAATGCCCGCCCGCGACAGGAAACGGCCCTTCGACCCCGAACTTGGAGAGGCCATGGTCGGAGAGCGAATCCTGGGCAGATTCCGGATCGAGGGCCGAATCGGGAGCGGCGGCTTCGGCACCGTCTACCGGGCCTGGGACGAGAGGCTGCAGCGGCCGGTGGCGGTCAAGGTCATCGATGGGGAGCACGGAGCGCCGCGGGTGACTCGCGAGGCGCAGGCCGTCGCCAGGCTGGCGCACCGCAACATCGCGACGCTCTACGAACTTGCAAGCGACGGCCATCGGGCCTTCCTGGTCTCCGAGCTGATCGAGGGCGAGACCCTCCGCCTGATGGGACGCCGCGGGGAGCTCACGGATCGGCTGGTGGCGCGAGTCGGCGCCGACTCTGCCGCGGCGCTGACACACGCGCACCGCGCCGGGGTGGTCCATCGGGATGTGAAGCCCGAGAACATCCTGGTATGCGAGGGCGCGCGCCAGCGCGACCCGTCCAGCTCTGGTGAGGCCAAGCTCGTCGACTTCGGCATCGCCCGAATCGCCGGGGAGCGAACCCTGACGGCGACCGGTGCCGTGCTGGGCACCCTCGCCTACATGGCGCCCGAGCAGGCGGATGGCCTGCGGCCGGGCCCCTCCGCCGACGTCTACTCCCTCGCTCTCACCCTGTACGAATGCTTCTGCGGCGAGCACCCCCTGATCCGCGGCGGCCCAGCGGCAACCGCCCGCGCCATCGGGGAGCCGATACCGCCGCTCTCTGCCATCCGCCCCGAGCTGCCCGAGGGGCTGAGCGATGCGATCGACGCGGCGCTCGACCCGGACCCCGAGGTTCGCCCGCTGGCCTCCGAGTTCGAGGCAGTCCTCGCCGCGCACGTGAACGAACTCGACGGCGAGCAGCTGCCCGCAATCGAGGGTCCGGACGAGGAGTCACTCCTCGAGCGCCGGCGCCTCCCTCGGATCTCTCGAATCCTGCCGGCGGCGGGCGTGGCGACGCTCGGCCTGGCGGCACTGATCGCGACGGGAGCGCCCGCCCCGGTCGCGCTGGCGGCGCTGTTCCCGGGAGTCCTGGCCTTCGGCCGCGCGCGACCGGCCTACGCTCTGCAGCTTGCGCTCGTCCTGCTCTGGGTGATCATCGGCGCCGGCGAGCCGGGGACCGCCGCTCTGATCGCGGTGCTCGGCGCTCTCCTGCTCGCCCCCCAGATCGATCCGGAGGCGATCGCACTCCCCGGTGCCGCACCGATCCTCGGGCTCGCCGGGCTCGGACCGGTCTATCCGGCGCTCGCCGGACTCACCAGGGGAGCGGCCGGCCGCGCCCTGCTCGGCGGCATTGGCTACCTCTGGATCGCGGCTTGGGAGGAGCTTGCGCACCGCACGCTCCTGCTCGGCCCGGTCGCCGACCCACCCGCGGGGTGGAAGGGCTCGGCCAGCACCGCCATCACCGACGTCGTAACGCCCCTGATCGACGGCCAGGTGCTGGCGGCCGCCGGCATCTTCGCCGCCGCCGCGCTCGTTCTGCCCGTTCTGGTTCGGGGTCGAACTCCCCTGATCGACGCCGTCGGCGCCCTGATCTGGGCCGCGGGACTGATCACCGCGCTGCGGCTGGTCGCGGGAAGCGCGAGCCCGCCCGGGCTGCTTTTCGGGGCGCTGCTGGCCGGGGCGGTTGCGGCGCTCCTCAGCCGCAGGGCGCAAGGCGGGCGTTTGACCTCTTCGGCACCCGTCGCGGCGGCTGGCGGCCGCTCATCACTCCACTAAACGGGTCGCGCTCTCGCGCGCCCTCGCATATCGGGCTTCGCCCTCCCCTCCGAAGTGGAGCAGCCTGGCCGCCGCTAGCATTTCGCCCTGCTCCGCCAGGGGCGGCGGCCAACCCATCGATCCTAGGAGCCTGCGATCAGCGTTCTGCGCAACCTTGAAGCTCGCATAGAGGGCCTCGTCGAGGGCGTGTTCTCCCGCGCCTTCAGCTCCGGCGTGCAGCCGGTCGAGATCGCTCGCAAGCTCTCCAAGGAGATGGACGCTCACAAGACGGCCTCGGTGCAACGCGTCTACGTGCCCAACGAGTACACGGTCTGGCTCTGCCCCGACGACTACGAACGCTTCAAGGACTACGAGTCCTCGCTCTCCCAGGAGCTCAGCGGGCATCTGCTCGAGCACGCCCGACACCACGACTACGACCTGCTCACCCGTCCCGTCGTGAACCTGGATCAGGACGAGCGCCTTCGCCTCGGGGAGTTCGGGATCCAGACCCGCCTGGTGCGGCCCCCACAGCGCCAGGGCGCGGAGCCGGAGCAGGGGGAGCACGGGCACACCATGGTCTACTCGGCCACCGAGGCGCAGAAGGCCCGCTCGAAGCGCCGCCCCGATGCGGCCTTCTCGGAGACTCGCGCGATCATCTCGGTCGATGACCGCCGCTACGTCCTCGATGGACCGACCGCCACCCTCGGCCGCTCCAAGGAGTGCGACTGCATCATCGACGACCCCAACATCTCGCGACGCCACGCCGAGTTGCGCCGCTCCAACGTCGGCGACTGGCAGATCGTCGATCTGAACTCGACCAACGGCGTCAAGGTCAACGGCCGTCGCGTCGCGAACGCCCGGCTGTCTCCGGGCGATGAGCTCACCCTAGGGACCAAGGTTCTCGCCTTCGACATCGAGCAGTGAACGACCTCGAGCCGCTTGCGGTAGCGCTCAAGTTCGGCTTTCTGGCCGTCCTCTACCTCTTCCTGCTGTGGGTGACCAGGATGGCGCTGCGGGACCTTCGCGGCACCGCCTCGCCAGGCTACGAGACCGGCTATCACGAGGTGGCCGGTGTCGACCCGGGCGGAACCGATGCCTTTCTGGTGGTCGAGGAGGGAGGTGGCCTTTCCAAGGGAGAGCACTTCGACCTCTTCGGCGGCGTTTCGCTGGGTCGCTCCGCAGACGTCGACATCCGGCTCGATGACCGCTACGCATCGGGCTTCCACGCCCGGGTCTTCAACAGATCGGGCAACTACTTCGTCGAAGACCTCGATTCGACCAACGGAACCCTGCTCAACTCCCGAGAGCTCCACGGAGAGGCGGAGCTCACCCCGGGTGACGTAATCCGGATCGGGGACACTGAGTTCCGCTTCGAGGTCTCCTGATGCTGATCGTCGCCGAAGAGGCTCACAAGACCGACACCGGCCGCCAGCGCCACGCCAACGAGGACTCGTACTTCGCGCGAGCGCCGGTATTCGCCGTGGCCGACGGAATGGGCGGCGCGCAGGCCGGAGAGGTCGCCTCCCGGATCGCGGCGGGCGCGTTCGAGCGCCGGGGGCGGGTCGCCGAGGAGACGCCGGCTGAGGGGCAGCTGGAGCAGATCGCCCAGGCGGCCAACAGGGAGATCCACCGGCTCGCGCAGGAGGACTCGTCCCGAGCCGGCATGGGCACCACGCTGACCGCGGCGATGCTCCGCGACGACGAGGTTTCCCTCGGTCATGTCGGCGACAGTCGGGCATACCTCTTTCGCAGTGGGGAGCTCAAGCGCCTGACCAAGGACCATTCGCTGGTCGAGGAGCTCCGCCGCCAGGGCCGGCTGACCGAGGAACAGGCCGAGGAGCACCCACAGCGGTCCATCATCACGCGCGCCCTGGGCCCTGAGCCGAACGTGAACGTCGACACGATGAGCTTCCCCGCACGCGACGGGGACGTCTACCTGCTCTGCAGTGACGGACTGACCACGATGGTTCCCGACCAGGAGATCAAGCGGATTCTCTCCGAGTCGAAGAGCTTGCGGAGCGCGGTCAACAAGCTGGTGGAGGCGGCCAACCGCGGCGGGGGCCGCGACAACATCACGGCCGTCGCCTTCCGCGTCGCGGACGCCGATGCGAAGGAGGGCGAGGAGAGCGCGACCCTGATTTCCCGCACAGCCGAGCAGGCGGGGCTCACCGGCGAGAAGGTTCGCGCCGCGACCGACCGGATCCGCGGCCGGGGCCCGATGCCGGCCCCGCGCCGCCGCCGACGCATCCTCGGCTGGGCAGTTGCCATCCTCGCCGCGCTCGTGGTGTTCGGCGGCGGTTTTCTGGTGGCTCGCTCGGCCTATTTCCTCGGCACCGATGATCAGGGGGAGGTCGCGCTCTACCGCGGCCTGCCCTACTCGTTGCCGCTGGGGATCAGCCTCTACTCGAAGCAGTACTCCGTCCCGGTGCAGGAGGGGACCCTCTCCGAGGAGCGCCAGAGGGCGGTCACCGGACACACGTTGAGGGGCAAGGGGGACGCGACCGACCTCATCAACGACATCAAGCTGAGGCCCACGGAGGGGCTGCCTCCGCCGCCCGCGCCGCCGCCCGCCAAGAAGAAGAAGTCCGGCGGAGGCAACAAGGGCCAGCAGGCCAAGAAGAGTTGAGCTCCCGCACCCGCGAGCTCTTCGCCCTGATCCCGGTCGCGCTCCTGGTGACGGCCGGGTTCACGGCCGTACTGATCACGAACTCGGACAAGCTCGGCAACCTGAGCCTGTTCTACGGCGCCTATTTCCTGGCCCTCTGCGTCGCCACCCACATCATCATCCGGATCCGCCTCCCCGACGCGGATCCGTTCCTCTTCCCGCTCGTCGCCCTCCTGGCCGGGTTCGGGATGGTGATGCTCTATCGCCTCGACGAGGGCCTGGCCCGCGACCAGGCCAACTGGTTCGTGCTCGGCCTCACCCTGTTCTCGGCGACGATCATCTTCCTGCGGGACTACGAGGCGCTCGAGCGCTACCGGTACCTGATCGCGCTCGCCGGGATCGTCCTGCTGATCCTGCCGCGATTCCTGGGTCACGCGACCAATGACGCGTACCTCGCGATCACTGCGGGGCCCGTCACCTTTCAGCCCACCGAGCTGGCGAAGATCTGCATCGTCGTCTTCCTCGCCAGCTACCTGAACGAGCGCCGGGAGGTGCTCGTGATCGGGGCGCGGAAGTTCGCCGGGCTCGTGCTGCCGCCGCTCAAGCACCTGGGACCGCTGCTGGTCGTCTGGGGCGCGGCGATGGTGCTGCTGGTGTTCATTCGCGACCTCGGCAGCTCGGTGATGTTCTTCGGCGCGTTCTTGGCGCTGATCTACGTGGCGACGGCCCGCATCTCCTTCGTCATCATCGGCCTGCTGATGTTCGTGCTGGGCGCCTGGTTCTTCGCCCACACAGCCGCCCACATCCACGAGCGCTTCGAGATCTGGCTCGACCCGTTCAAGGACCCGGGGGGGAGCGGCTACCAGATCTCACAGTCCCTCTTCGCGCAGGCGGACGGAGGGTTGTTCGGCCGCGGGCTCGGTAATTCACTGGTGCAGCTGCCCGGCGCCACCCACTGCACCAACGTCACCGACTGCGCGATCCTGCCCGCGCCGCACACCGACTTCATCTACGCCGTGATCGTCGATGAGCTCGGGCTCTTCGGCGGCGCCGCGGTCGTCCTGATCTATGCCCTGATCTCCGAGCGCGGCTTCAAGACCGCGGTCCTGGCGGAGGACGGCTTCTCGAAGCTGCTCGCCACGGGCCTGACCACGATCCTGGCCTTACAGGCGTTCGTGATCATCGGCGGGGTGACCAGGGTGATCCCGCTCACCGGCGTCACCCTGCCGTTCATCAGCTACGGCGGCAGCTCGATCGTCGCCAACTTCATTCTGCTGGCGCTGTTGCTGATGGTTTCGGACAAGTCGAGACGCCGTGTGCGCCTCGAGCAGGAGGCGGGCGGCCAGTGAACCGGCAGATCGTCAAGCTCTTCGGCCTCATCCTGGTCCTCTACGCGCTCCTCTTCGGCTTCACCTCGTACTGGTCAGTGTTCGACTCGAGCTCGCTGAAGGCCAACACCGCCAACCGCCGCCCCCTGCTCGAGGAGCAGAAGATCAAGCGGGGCGACATCGTCGCCGACGACGGCACGGTGATCGCCCACTCGAATCCGGTGGGCAAGGGGAACAACAAGATCTATGTCCGCCGCTATCCGCAGGGGGCGCTGTTCGGCAACCCGATCGGCTACAGCTTCGTCGACCGCGGGCGCGTCGGGTTCGAGCTCTCCCACAACGACGAGCTGGTCGGGAACAAGACCGAGTTCCTCTCCATCCTCGACGAGCTCCAGGGCCACTCTCAGGTGGGGGACAAGGTGCAGTCCTCGCTCAACCCGGCGGCCCAGCGCGCCGCCGTGGACGGCCTCGCCGGCCGCCGCGGAGCGGTCGTGGCGATGGTTCCCTCCACCGGGGAGGTCAAGGCGATGGTCAGCATTCCGGAGTACGACCCGAACTCGGTGCAGAGCTCGCGGACCTTCCAGCGGCTCAACACCCAGGACTCGGCGCCGCTCTTCAACCGCGCCACCCAGGCCGGATACCCGCCCGGCTCGACGATGAAAGTGGTGACCGCCACGGCGGCTCTTGACAGCGGTCAGTTCACCACGAGCTCAGTGCTCAGCGGGCGCTCGCCGCAGACCATCGATGGGGTGCCGCTCTCGAACTCAGGTGGGGAGCAGTTCGGCGACATCGACATGACCACCGCGCTGACCAACTCGGTCAACACCTGGTGGGCGCAGGTCGGGGAGAAGCTCGGCAAGGACACGATGTTCAAGTACATGGACCGCTTCGGCTTCGACGCCAAGCCCCGCCTCGACCTCCCCAGCTTCCAGCTCGCCGCCAGCGGTGTCTACTCCGGCAACAGGCTGCTCGGCCCCTCCGACGCGATCGACATCGGTCGCGTGGCGATCGGCCAGGAGCGCCTCCGCGTGACGCCCCTGCAGATGGCCGAGGTCGCGGCCACCGTGGCCAACAAGGGCGAGTTGATGGAGCCCCGCCTCTGGTCGAAGTTCACCGATCCCGATGGCCGGGTGACGAACCTTGATCCCGCCCACCAGAGCCGTGTGATGAGCGAGGACACGGCGTCCAAGCTCAACACGATGATGCAGAGCGTGGTCCGCGAGGGAACGGGTACGGCGGCGGCCGTCTCCGGCATCGACGTCGCGGGCAAGACCGGCACGGCGGAGATCTCGACGGGCGTCAATGACGCCTGGTTCATCGGTTTCGCGCCCGCCAGCGACCCGCGGATCGCGATTGCCTGCATCGTCGAACACACCAGCGGCTTCGGCGGTCCGACCTGCGGACCGATCTTCAAGGCGGTCGCCGAGGCGATCCTCCAGAACGGCGGATCCGGTGGCTGACGCTCGCAAGGACACGATGGTGGACGAGCGCTACCGCCTGGAGCGGAAGATCGGCTCGGGCGGGATGGCCGACGTCTGGCTCGCCGAGGACACCGAGCTCGACCGCAACGTGGCGATCAAGATCCTGCACGACCGGTTCGCGCAGGACGGCGAGTTCGTCCAGCGCTTCCAGCGCGAGGCCCAGTCCGCCGCCGGGCTCCAGCACCCGAATGTGGTCGGCATCTTCGACCGGGGCTCCTTCGGTGACTCCTACTTCATCGCGATGGAGTACGTCGACGGCCCCTCGCTCAAGGATCTGGTCAAGGGCGGGATGGGGACCCAGGACGCGATCAACTTCACGCGCCAGATCCTGAACGCCGCCCGCTTCGCCCATCGCAAGGGAATCATCCACCGCGACCTGAAGCCCCAGAACGTGCTGATCGACGACGAGGGGCGCGCCCGTGTCGCCGACTTCGGGATCGCCCGCGGCGGCGAGAACTCCGACATCACCGCGACCGGGTCGGTGATGGGGACGGCTCAGTACCTCTCGCCCGAGCAGGCGCAGGGCAAGCCGACGACGCCCCGCTCCGACATCTACTCGATCGGGGTGATCCTCTACGAGGCGCTCACGGGGCGGGTCCCGTTCGAGGGAGACAGCGCCGTGGCCGTGGCTCTCAAGCAGGTCTCCGAGGCGCCCCGTCGCCCCAGCGCGATCAACCCGAACATCCCGCCGGCCCTGGACGCGGTGGTGATGCGGGCGCTCGCGAAGGACCCGGATGCCCGCTTCAAGGACGCCGACGCCTTCCTGAAGGCGCTCGACGCAGCCGAGAAGGCACCCGATACCCCTCGGGCGCAGGACACGGCCGCCTACGCGACGGTCTCACCCGAGGGCGACACCGACCTGCCGGGCGACGAGGACGAGTACGAGGATTACGAGCCCGCCCGGCGCCGGTGGCGCTGGTTTGTGCTCGCGCTCCTGGTCGCGGCGGTCGCCGCCCTGGCGGCGTACGCGCTGACCCGCCCGTCGCACCTCGCGGTACCCGACGTGATCGGCAAGAACGTGGACCAGGCCAACCAGGAGCTCGACTCCAAGGGATTCAACGTCGCCATCAAGGCGGTACCCAGCGGCGCGCCCAGGAACCAGGTGGTCGAGCAGGATCCCATCCCCACCGACCGCGGCGGCGGAAAGGCCGAGGAGGGCTCCACGGTGACCCTCAGCGTGAGCTCGGGACCGGCGATCGTCTCGGTGCCGACGGTCGCCAACCTGACCGAGGCTGATGCCACAAAACGCCTGGAACACGCCGGTTTCAGGGTCAACACCCAGCAACAGTTCTCGAAGACGGTTCCCCGCCGCCTGGTGATCGGGACCACGCCGCCCGCCGGCACGCAGCTCTCGACCGCCCAGGCGGTGACCCTGCTCATCTCGCGCGGCGCCAACACCGTGACCATCCCCAACGTCGTGGGTCTGGATGACCAGGCTGCGCTGGCTGCGCTCGGCAACGCGGGGCTCTCGGGAACCGAGGTGCAGCGCGACTCCACCGAGCCGCAGGGCAAGGTCCTGAGCCAGAGCCCCGCCGCCGGCAAGCAGGTGGCGCGCGGCTCGCAGGTGACGATCTTCGCCTCCACCGGCGCGATCACCGTCCCCAGCGTCGTCGGGCAGACCCGGAAGGCGGCCGTCACCGCTCTGAAGAAGGCCGGCTTCGTCCCCGCGGTCACTGAGGAGAACACGACCAACCCGACCCGGGTCGGCGTGGTGATCTCGGAGTTCCCGCCGGCTGGGTCCCGCGGCCAACGCGGCGACACCGTGACGATCTCGATCGGCGTCAGCCCCCCAACCTCGACGACCCCATGAAGGTGGCGGTGCTCGGCGGCGGGATCTCGAGCGAGCACGAGGTCTCCCTGCGCTCCGCTGCATCCGTGGCCGGCGGGCTACGGCAGGCGGGCCACGAGACGGTGGAGGTGACGATCGACCGAGACGGTGGCTGGTCGGTGGACGGAGAACCCGTCAGCTTCACCCCGAGCGGCGGCCTGCTCGCCTGCGACGTGGCCTTCCCGGTCCTCCACGGCCCGGGTGGGGAGGACGGCAGCGTCCAGGGCCTGCTCGAGGTGCTCGACATCCCCTATGCCGGCTCCGACGTCGAGGCCTCCGCCGTCTGCATGGACAAGCTCGTCTTCAAGGACCTGCTCGCCCGCCACGGCGTGCCTCAGGTGGACTACTGCCGCGCGGGGGAGGAGGACTGGCGCGCGATCGCCTCCGGCTTCGGAGCGCCGCTTTGGGTGAAGCCCGCCCGCCTCGGCTCGAGCGTCGGGATCTCACCCGCCTCGGGCGAGAAGGAGCTCGACGCCGCGGTGGAGGAGGCGCGCCGACACGATCCGCGCGTGATCGTCGAGGCGGCCGCCCCGGGCAAGGAGGTCGAGTGCTCGCTGCTCGGCAACGAGCAGCCGATCGCCTCGCCGCCCGGGGAGATCGTCACCAAGGGACACGACTGGTACGACTACGAGGCCAAGTACGCCGAGGGAGGGATGGAGCTGGTCGTGCCGGCGCGACTCTCAGATCAGGCCACGGAGAGCCTCAGGGAGCTGGCGCGGCAGGTGTTCACGCTCTGCGGCTGCAGCGGTCTGGCCCGCTGCGATTTCTTCGTCGACGAAGACGAGGTCCTCGTCAACGAGCTCAACACGATCCCCGGCTTCACCGAGACCAGCGTCTACGGCAAGCTCTTCGAGGCCGACGGGATCGCCTACCCGGAGCTCTGCGATCGCTTGGTGAAGCTCGCGGTCGAGCGGTACGAGACGGCCCGCTCCTTCGAGTTCTAGCGAGCTACTTCGTCAGCCGAACGTCCGAGATCTCCATCTGGAACTTGCCCGGGTCGTCCTGGGCCTGGGGCAACCTGGTGATCCAGATGAGAAATGACTTGGCGGGGCTCCCGGGCAGGCCGATCGTCTCGGTGGCGCCGCCGTTGGTGATCGTGGCCACGGGCTGGCCCCAGCCGGAGAGCGAGCTCGGCGGCGATCCGCCGGCCTCGTAGATCTCCGCGTCGTACCCGCTGGTGGGGCTGCGGATCAGCATCGACTTCGCCGAGACCGTGGCGCCGGCGTCGATCGCGAGTCCGACGCCATCCTTGAGGCCGCCGAAGTCTTCGGTGTCGTAGTGCTCGGAGGTCCAATCTGTCCCGGTCGGGTTCGAGTCGACCGCGAGCCGCTCGGTTCCCGTCTCCCGGCCATCGCCGGGGGGCGGATCGAACTCGCTTGCGGCGTCGGTGGGGAGCCTGACCTCGGTCCCCGCGCTGCTCGGTGGGCTGCTGCTGCCGCCCAGGTGAATGTGCTCAGCGCCGAAGATCAGCCCGGCCGCGATCAGGGCGGCGCCGATGATCCCCATCGCGATTCCGAGCCTCGAGCGGCGGGTGCCCAGGCGCCGCCGCGAGGACGGAACCGAGTCGAGCACGCTCGTCGCCTCGCCGCTGGTCCCGCCCCGGCGGGCTGCCTCCACCTCGAGCGTCTGCTCGAGATCGCGAACCATCTGGGCCACGGACCCGTAGCGGTCGCGCGGGTCCTTGGTGGTGGAGCGGTCGACCACCGAGGCCACTGCGGCCGAGACCTCCGGGCGCTTCGCCTGCACGTCGGGCATCGGCTCGTTGACGTGCTTCATCGCGACCCCGACCTGGGTCTCCGCCTGGAAGGGGACGTCGCCTGTGAGCATCTCGTAGAGGACGACGCCGAGCGAGTAGACGTCGGAGCGCTCGTCGACGTCCTCCCCCATCGCCTGCTCGGGGGAGACGTAGTCGGTGGTGCCGAGCACCCTGCCCGTCGCTGTCATCCCCTTCTGCTCGAGTGATCGGGCGATGCCGAAGTCGGTCACCTTGGCGCGACCGTCCGGGTCGATCAGGACGTTCTGCGGCTTCACGTCACGGTGGACCAGTTTGCGCGCGTGCGCGGCAGTCAGACCGCGGCCGATCTCGATCGCGTAGGCGACCGCTTCGTCCACCGGCAGCCCGCCCTCCTCCTGGATTCGGCGCTTCAGCGTTCGGCCCTCGATGTACTCGAAGACGATGTACGGCCGGCCGTCGTCCTCGCCGGCGTCGATCACACCGACCAGGTTGGGATGCGAGAGCCTCGCCGCCGCCCTCGCCTCGCGGCGGAAGCGCTCCAGCTGATCTTCCTCCTCGGAGATCTCGCGATGCAGGAGCTTGATCGCAACCGGGCGATCGAGTACCTCGTCGAGCGCCAGATAGACGGTCGACATCCCGCCTGAGCCCAGCTTCGACTCGAGCCGGTAGCGGCCCGACAGGACTGTGGAGCTCAAGCGTTCCAACTGATCAGCCTTTGCATCGCCACCTATTTTCGCCCGCACCTAACCTCGCCGCTGAGAGCCAGCGCCCCATCTGAAGGCGGGCGCCCGAACGAATGATGCCTGTCCAGGTCCGTTACTACACCGACGCTGCGAATCCCTCGGTTCAGCCGGCTCGCTTGACCGAGGGTGGCCCCTCCGCCGCCCGCCCGATCCGCTTCGCAGCGGGATAGTCCTCGCGTAGCCGGCGCAGGGCCGGATCCTCGTCCGCGCCCGCGACGACCACGCAGAAGCCGCAGCCCATGTTGAAGACTTCGTGCATCTCCTCGTCGCCGACCTCGCCGAGCTCCTGGATCAGGCCGAAGACCGCGGGCACGGGCAGCGGGTCGTCGATCTCGTACGCGACGTCCGCCTCGAGGCGAAGGAGGTTGCCGAGGCCGCCCGAGGTGATGTGGGCGAGACCCCGGACGTCGACGGGCGAGCGCATCAGCTCGACGACCGGCTGCACGTAGATCTCGGTCGGCTCGAGCAGTACGTCCCAGAGGGGCCGCCCGAGGCGGTCGTCGTCGAGGGAGACTCCCTCGAGCGCCGAGCGGGCCAGCGTGTAGCCGTTCGAGTGGAGCCCGGAGGAGGGCAGGCCGATCACGGCGTCGCCCTGCTCGATCGAGGCTCCGGTGACCAGCGAGTCGAGCGCGACGACCCCGAAGCAGGCACCTGCCAAATCGAGACCGTTGACGATCTCGCCGAGCTGGGCGAGCTCGCCGCCGACGATCTCGATCCCTGCGAGCTCGGCCCCTCGGGCGAGCCCGACGCCGATCGCGCCGGCGATCTCGGGATCGGCGCGGTCGACCGCGAGGTAGTCGACCATCGCGAGCGGCTCGGCCCCCACGCAGACGACATCGTTGACGTTCATCGCCACGCAGTCGATCCCGACGGTGTCCCAGCGGCCGAGCTTCTCCGCCAGGACGAGCTTGGTGCCCACGCCGTCGGTGCTGAGCGCGATGCCGGTGCTCTCGTCGAGCCGCACCACGTTCGCGTAGTGGCCGCTGGCCAGGACCTGGCGGCTCCGCGCAGGCGGTGAGGCTGCGAGCGCCGAGACCAGGGACGCGACGGCGGAGTCCGCATCGCCCTGGCTCACGCCCGCCTTCGCGTAGGCGTCCTCGCTCAACCCAACCGCCTCTCGGGGTCGGTCCGAGCCGGCATCCAGGTGGGGCTGCCGTTGCCGGCGACGACGACCCCGTTGCCGGAGGAAGCCGGCGGACCCCCGGTGCTCCGGTCGGGCGCAGGCTGAGTACGGCGCCGGCGCCACAATCTCGCCAGCACCATCCCGGCCAGGCCCGCTCGGTAGGCGGCGTATGGCCAGAGCGCGCTGTCGCGCTCCACCAGCCGGATCAGAGCTTGCGAGGCGAGGGTGGAGACGAAGGAGGTCGCGGTCCCCGCCACGAAGCCCTCGCGCGCCTCGGACGGAAGGCCGCGCCGGCGGAGCCGCATTCCCTTGAGCGCAGCCGCCCCGACGATCACCGGCAGCGCCACGGTGCGGGAGAGCATGTTCGACTGCTGTCGGGTGAATCCACGCCAGCGGGCCGCGGTCAGGGTGGCGCCGTTGCGCGAGATCCCCGGAGCCAGCGCCGCGGCCTGGGCGAGCCCAAGCGCGAGACCGTCGGCCGCCGTCGCTCGCTCTCGCTCCCGGACCTGCGGGCGGCGGTCCGCGATCACCATTCCCGCGGCTCCGGCGAGCAGGCCGGCGGCCGTCGCCAGCGGGCCCCCGAGCCGCCGCTCGATCGGCCGCTCCAAGACCACCCCTAGGATCGCCGGAGGCAGGAACGAGAGGGCGATCACGCCCGCTTTGCGGGCGTCGAAGGTGCCCAGCTCCTCGGCGATCACCCTGCGCTGGCCGATCAGGAGGGCGGCGGCGGCCCCCGCATGCAGCGCGACCCCGAAGCTGTTGTCGAGCTCCGGGTCCCGGTCGTCAGGGTCCCAGCCGGCCAGCCAGGGGATCAGGGTTAGGTGTGCGGAGCTGGAGACCGGGAGCAGCTCGGTCGGCCCCTGGACGGCGCCGAGGACGATCGCCCTCGACCGCTCGATCACGGCTCGGTTACGGGCTCGGCTCGGCCGCGCCTCCACCTGATCAGCGCCCAGACGATCAGCGCCACGATGACCACCAGCACCGCGTAGTCGAGGTACTGCAGGTGGTCCTTCCACTCGTGCCACTTGCTCCCGACCCCCTCGCCGAGCAGCGCCAAGGCGAGGACCCACGGAATACAGCCGGCCAGCGTCAACACCGTGAAGCGCCAGAAGGGCATCCGCGCCACCCCGGCGGGCAGTGAGATGAAGGTCCGAATGATGGGAAGCATTCTGGAGAAGAAGACGGTTGCATCCCCGTGGCGCTTGAACCAGTCGTCGGCCCACTCGAGATAGCGGCGGTTGGTGTGGAAGATCCGGTGCCGCTCGACCAGCTCGAGTCGCCCGTAGTACCCGATCGCATACGCGATCCAGGAGCCGACCAGGTTGCCCAAGACCCCGGCCACGACGATGCCGAGCAGCGTCAGGGTGCCGTCCTCGACCTTGAACCCGGCGAACAGCATCGTCGCCTCGCTCGGGATCGGGACCAGCGCGCTCTCGAGCGTCATCAGGACGAAGACGCCGGCATAGCCGGCGTCCCCGATCAGGTTGGTTGCGAAGTCGACCAGCTTGTCGGTGACAGCGCCGGTCAGCAGAATGTGCCCGCTCACAGGGGCGGCATGGTAGGGGCTAGAGTTCCTGCTCGCGTGGAGCGGCTAAAGCACCCCGTGTACCGGCACAAGCTGATTCAGATCGCCGCGGACGCAATCCTCCTCGCCGCGGCCTACTACCTGGCCTTCAGGTTGCGATTCCTCGACGCTCCGGGCGGTATCCCCGGCCGCTATGACCACATGCTGGGCAATTCGATCGGCTTCGTCGTGGCCGGCCAGCTGATCGTCTTCTACGCCTTTGGTCTCTACGAGAAGTGGTGGCGCTACTTCCGCCTCCCGGACATGATCGCCGTGCTGCGGGCTTGCGCCGTCGCCACGGCGATCCTCGCGATCACCTTCCTGCTCCTGAAGCCCTTCGACGATCAGATTCCGCGCTCGGTGGTGGTCAGCAACTTCCTGCTCACCGTTTTCTTGATCGGCGGCGCGCGGCTGCTGGTCCGGATGGTGCTGGTGGAGCGGCTCGCGCGGCGCGAAGTCCGCGGCGCGCGGCGTGTGCTCGTCATCGGCGCGGGCTCGGGCGGTCAGATGGTGGCGCGCGAAATGCAGCTCAATCCGAACCTCGCCGCCCGGGCGATCGGATTCCTGGACGACGATCCACGCAAGCGCGGGATGCGGCTGCACGGCCTCAACGTCCTCGGCACGACCGACGAGGTGGGCGAGGTCCTCGACGAGTTCAATCCCGACGAGGTGATCATCGCGATCCCCTCGGCCCCGGGAATCCTGCGCGGGCGGGTCGTGACCGCCTGCCGCGAGCGCGACCTGCCGGTGCGGACCCTCCCGACCGTCTTCGAGCTGCTCCGGGGTGGGGTGCAGCTCACGCGCCAGCTGCGCGAGGTGCAGGTCGAGGACGTGCTCGGTCGCGAGCCGGTGAAGATGGAACTCGATCGCGTCGGCGCCTACATCCAGGACAAGGTCGTGATGGTCACTGGAGCGGGCGGCTCGATCGGCTCCGAGCTGGTCCGCCAGATCGCCAGGGTCCGCCCGAAGCTGCTTGTGATCCTCGACCACGCGGAAGACAACCTCTTCCGGATCGACCGGGAGATGGTCGAGGAGCGCCACTTCACGCGGATCGAGTCCGTGCTCGCCGATTGCAAGGAGGGCGACCGGATGCTCGAGGTGATGCAGCGCTTCAGGCCCAGCATCGTCTTCCACGCCGCCGCCTACAAGCACGTGCCGCTGATGGAGGCGAACCCGCTCGAGGCGATCCGCAATAACGCGATGGCCACCAGGATCACTGCGGAGACCGCCGTGGCCTCTGGCTGCGAGCGGTTTGTCCTCGTCTCGACCGACAAGGCCGTCAACCCGCGCACCGTGATGGGCGCCTCCAAGGCGATGGCGGAGTGGATCGTCGAGGCCGCGGGCCGCAAACATCCTCAGACCCGCTTCGTCACCGTCCGCTTCGGCAACGTCCTCGCCTCCTCGGGCAGCGTCGTGCCGATCTTCCGTGGGCAGATCGAGCGGGGCGGCCCGGTCACGGTGACCGACGCCGAGATGACGCGCTACTTCATGACGATCCCGGAGGCCGTCCAGCTGGTGATCCGCTCCGGCGACCTCGGTGGGGCCAGCGGGGAGGTCTTCGTCCTCGAGATGGGTGAGCCCGTGAAGATCGTGGACCTGGCGCACAACATGATCCGGCTAGCCGGCTACGAGCCGGAGGTCGACATCACGATCGAGTACGTGGGCGCGCGGCCGGGCGAGAAGATCCACGAGGAGCTCTTCAACTCCGACGAGCGGCCGCAGCCGACGGCGTCCGAGCGGATCGTCCGTGCGGTCCGCAACGCGCCGCTCGACCCGGAGTGGGTGAACGGGACGCTGACGCGCCTCGAGGCGCTGGTCAGCGATGGGGACGAGGCGGACCTGGCGGAGCAGACGGTGGAGCTGGTCTCGTCCAGACGCGCCACCGCGCTGCCGGTGGACGACCTCACCGCCTAGGCACAAACCCCCTTAACATCCCGCGCCGCGGCCATGAGCAGCCTCGTGAAGGACGTCGGAGCAGTCGCGGGCATCGCCTCGTTCCTCGGGCTTGCCCTGCTCGCCCTGCTCTACTTCGCCCAGGCCCGCGACGTGCGCCGTTTGCGGGAACGAGCCACCTTCCTGGTCGAGGGTGGCGCCGACGGCGAGGCGGTCGCTCCGGCGGAGACGACGGCGAGCGCGGTGGCCACCAAAGAACCCCAGAAGGCGGCGGCCGCCGCGGCGGCGACGGCGCCCAACGAGGCGGAGGCGTTCAGAAGGGCGGAGCTCGCCCGGCAGGCGGCGGAACGACGCCAGCGCTTCGAGCAGCGCCGCCGACGGCCCGGCGGAGGGCGTGAGCGGCCCGCCTGGCTCTCGGAGCCGCTGTCCCTCGCGGCGATCGTGGTCGGCGCGATCATCCTGGTCGCCGGCGGCGCCTACGCCGTCACCAGGATCACCGGCAACGGCTCCGACTCGACCACCGCGTCTTCGGGGCAGGCCAAGAAGGGGCCCTGCCCGCCCGGCCAGACCAAGGTCGCGGTCCTGAATGGGACTGCGACGCCCGGCCTCGCCGCTTCCTCGGCCGGCCAGTTGAAGCAGGCGCAGTACAAGGTCGGTCCCGTGGGGAACACATCGACCCCGTTCCCGGTCAGTGTGGTCATGTTCGACCCGTCAGACGGCAAGGAATGTGCCCCGATCATCGGCCAGATCGTCGGGGTCTCCAAGACGCAGCCGATGAACAACGAGGTTCGGCAGGCGTCGGAGGGGAACCCGGTCGCCGTGGTGCTCGGTGATGACAAGGCCGGAGGGTCGAGCGGGACTGGGGCCAGTGACACGACCGGCTCGGGGATCTGACCAAGCGCGGTCGATCGGCCGTGCTGATCTCCGCTCTGGCGGTGGCGATCCTGCTGGCGGCCACTGCGGCGGCGATCGTCGAAACGCAGCACCTTCGTGACGAGGGACCGGTTGTCAGCTCGACCAAGCTGAAGACGCGGCGCGACGGCGGCTATCGAATCTGCTTCAACCTGACCCGCAACGACACCGTGCAGGTCGCAGTTGTGAACGCCGCCGACCAGGAGGTGCGCGTGCTCGCCGAGGCGGCCCTGCTGAGCGGCAGCGACAGCGCGCCCGATAAGCCCAAGGCGGGAGCGCACTGCTTCGACTGGAACGGAGCCGATGCCTCGGGCACCCCCGTCCCCGCGGGGGTCTATCGGATGCGCCTCTCCTTCCAGAGCGCGGATCGCGTCCTGACTCCGGGCGAGCACCTGACCATCGCGGTGCGGGGGGCGAGCTCGTGAGCGGGGCGCTCGAGGTCATCGGCTGTCTCGCGGCAGCCGGCGCGCTTTCCGCTTCGTTCCTCGTATCCGATCCTCGTCTCCGCGCCGCGGGCCTCGTGTTGGCGGGCATTCTCGCCACGGCGCTGGTCGCCGGGCAGGGCTGGGACGAGATCCGGAACCTGCGCGAGCACCATCTTGAGTTCGCTGGGGCGGTCGTGGCGGGGATCCTGGTTCTTGCCCTCGGCGCCTCCGCGATGCTCCGTTGGCCGATCCTGCTGCCGCTGCTGGTGGTGGCGACCCTGCCGTTCCGCATACGGCTGCATGTGGCGGGCGGTCAGGCGGTCAACCTGTTGGTGCCGCTCTACGTCGTGATCGGCGCCGGCGTGGTCGCAACGGTGGTTGCGACCGTTCGGGGGGAGACCAGGCTGCGGAAGCTGCCGAAGCCGCTGGTCTGGGCCCTGGTGCTGGTCATCTGCCTCTACGCGCTGCAGACGATCTACTCGGAGGACGTCGCCTTCGCAGCGCGCAACATCGGCTTCTTCCTGGTCCCGTTCGCCATCCTCTTCTCACTGCTGGCGGAGGCAACCTGGGACCTGCGCCTGATCAAGTGGGCCTTCGCGGTGGTCCTCGCCGAGGGCCTGATCCTGGCCGGGATCGGGATCGTTCAGTACGCGGGCCAGCACATCTTCTGGAACGGAAAGCTCGACGCCTCCAACGACTTCCATTTCTACTTCCGGGTCAACTCGCTCTTCTGGGATCCGAACATCTATGGCCGCTACCTCGTGTTGGCGATCCTGCTCGGGGCGACCGGGCTGATCTGGGCCGCGAACCAGCGGATCGCGCTCTGCCTGGCCGCCGTGGTCGCGGTCGTCTTCGCCGGCCTCGTCTTCTCCTTCTCCCAGACCAGCTTCATCGCCCTCTTCATCGGCCTGGCGGTGCTCGCCGCCCTGCGCTGGAGCGTGCGCTTGGCGGTGATCGGCACACCGCTCGCCCTCGGCGCCATCGTGCTGGGCGTCCTCTTCCTCGCCGGCGGCTCCCACGAGTCCGCCCGCAACGTCACCGAGGGGCACAGCAGCCTGGTCTCGGGAGGGGTCAAGCTCGCCCGGCACCGGCCCCTTTACGGCTATGGGTCGGCGTCGTTCTCCAAGGCCTTCGCCAAGGCCGAGCATGTGGCCCCGGGCGACACGACGATCTCACACACCGAGCCGGTCACCGTTGCGGCCGAGCAGGGCGTGATCGGCATCGCCGGCTACCTGGCGCTGCTGGCGGCGGCCCTGTGGACGGTCTTCGACGGGATGCGCTCGATCGCGCCCGGAATGGGAGCCCGCTTCCGATCCCTGGGAGAGGGCGACAGGGTCGAGCTCACTCCGGGGAGGATCGGGATCGCAGCTGCGTTCACGGCGCTGCTCGTCCACACGATCGGCTACGCCGCCTACCTGACGGACCCGCTCACCTGGACACTGCTCGCAGTGGGAGGAGTGCTTGCCGCCGAGGGCGGCGCCGGCGAGTGGCCGCGGCGCGGCCGTAGGGCTGAATCCGCTCCACCGGCCGAAGCGGCGCCTTGATCTTCAAGCCGGGCCGATGACGGGATACCTTCGCCGCCTGGCCACCACCGGCGCCGCGTACACGGCTTCGAGCGTGATCTCGAAGCTGATCGCGGTCGCGCTGCTGCCGCTCTACACGCGCTACCTGACGCCGGCCGACTACGGCGCGGCCGAGGTGCTCGTCACCGGGGTGATCGCGGCCAGCATCGTCATCCGGCTGGGGATCATCGAGGCGCTGTTGCGCTTCTACTACCAGGCTGACGAGCGGCCTGACGAGGTCGTGAGGACGGCCTTCGCCTCTCTGCTCTGGACGACGACGATCGGCCTCGCGCTCGCCCTTCCCCTCGCCGAGCCCCTCTCCAGGCTGCTGCTCGGCCATTCCGATGCCGACCTGATGCGGATCGCCATCTTCGGACTCTGGGTCTTCACGATGTTCGAGTTCCTGACCGCGCTCTACCGGCTCGACGAGCGCGCCAAGGCCTACTTCGCCTTCACCGTCGCGAACGTCCTGGTGACGATCCCGGTGACGGTCTGGCTGGTGGTCGGAGAGGACAAGGGCGCCAGCGGACTGCTCTGGGGGCAGTACGGCACGGGCGCGGTGTTCCTGGCGGGACTGGTGATTTCACAACGCCACCGCCTCGGGGTGGTTCCGGATTGGGCAATCTGGCGCCGGATGCTGCGCTGGGGGTTGCCGACGATGCCGGCGGAGCTCTCCCTCTACTCGCTCAACTTCATTGACCGCGTGCTGATCGTCCGGATCGTGGGGCTGGGTGACGCGGGCCTCTACAGCCTCTCGGTCAAGTTCGCCCAGGCCGTCAACGTGCTGGTCAAGGGGTTCCAGCTCGCCTGGCCGCCGCTCGCCTACTCGATCACCGACGACGACGAGGCGCGCCGCACGTACGCGGTGATCGTCACCTGGTTCGTCTCGGTGACGACCTTCGTGGTCGCGGGCATGTGGCTGCTCTCGCGCTGGATCGTTCGCGTCCTCGCCGCGCCCGAGTTCTTCGACTCCTACAAGACGATCGGACTGATCTCGACCGGGGTGATGCTCTACGCGCTCTATCTCGTCCTGGTGATCATCCTGGGCCGTACCGGCCGGACGGAGTTCAACTTCCCGGCGACCGGCGCGGGCACCGTGGTGAACATCGGCCTCAACCTGGCGCTGCTGCCTTCACTCGGGATCGTCGGCGCAGGAATCTCGCTGGTCGCCTCCTATGCCGTGGTGCTGGTGCTGATGTACGTCTTCACCCAGCGGCTCTTCAAGGTGCCCTACGAGTGGATCCGGCTGGCGCAGGCCTTCGGCCTGGCCGCGGTGCTGGTCGCGCTCGGAGAGATCTTCATGCCCACCTCGGGCATCGGCGGCCTGGCCGGGCGGATGGCCCTGTGGCTGGCCTATCCGCTGCTGCTCTGGGTGACGGGCTTCCTCAACGACGAGGAGCGCGAGGCCGCCGGCCGCCTGCTGAGCCCGGCGACGGTCAGGGCGGCGCTCACCAACCTGCGCGAGACGCCCTCCGGGGAGGCCGGGAGGGCGGAGAAGCTTGGAGAGGAGGAAGAGCGCCCAGGCCGCAGCCCGCGTCTGACCCGCGAGACCATCGAGGCCGAGCAACGGGACGAGGACGCGATCCGCTAGCTGGCCGAGCCGGCGGCGCGCTCGAGCACCGCCGCCATCCGGGCCGCCTGGCGCTTCACGTCGTGCTCGGCGGCCGCTTCCCGCGCGGGAGAATTGGGTGAAGGCAGCGCGGCCGCCCGCTCCAGGGCTTCGCGCAGGGCGGCCTCGTCCTCGGGGTCGACCAGGACGCCGGCCTCGGGGGTGACGAACTCGGACGGACCGCCGACGGTCGTCGCCACGACGCTGCGCTCCATCGCCATGGCCTCCAGCGATGCCTGCCCGAAGGGCTCCGACAGCGAGGGTTGGCAGAGCACGTCGCAGGCGGCGATCCATTGGGGCACCGAGGACTGCGGAATCCGCCCGGCCAGGGTGAGGCCCTTCATGTCGGTGAGCTTGTCCCGCAGGGGTCCGTCGCCGACGAAGGCAAGCCGCCCCCGCCCCAGCGAGGCGAACGCGTCGGCGAGGCGCACGACGTTCTTCCGCTCGATCAGTGAGCCGACACAGAGGAAGGCGGGACCGTCGCCGTCCCAGCCGAGGTTGCGGCGCGCCTCGTCGCCCGAGCGCGGCGAGAACGCCTCCAGGTCGACTCCGCAGTCGATCACCTCGGTCTTGGCCTCAGCCGCGGGGATCCGCCGGGTGAGCCCATCGGCGAGCCAGCGCGAGTTGGCGATCACGCCCGAGGAGCGGCCCAGCACCCAGCGGGTGGCTGCGCTGACGCCCGGGATGCGGCCGATGTTGGCGACGTCCTGTCCGTGGGCCATGACGACCAGCGGGGCACCGGCAGCCCGGGCCACGAGCGCCCCCGCGGCGCCGGCGGGGAAGAGGAAGTGGGCGAAGACGACGTCCGGACGAAAGCGGCGACCTGCGGCTCGCGCCTCACGAACGAGCCGCAGATACTTCGAACGCGAGCCCCCGCGCTGGCTGATCGAGGAGACCTCGACCTCGTGACCGAGGGCTTCGATCTCTCTCGTCAGCGGCACCAGGAAGCTGCCCAGGTCGGGCTGCTCGGGGCTCGGCCACATCTGGGTCACCTCGAGGATCCTCATCGGCTACGACCCTAAGCCCCGGAGCCCAGGGCCCGGTTGTACGCCTCGGCCGCCTCGCGAATGCCCTGACCACGCCCGGGGAACAGTGCCTGCCGCGCGTGCAGCCAGTAGCGGCGCGCCGAATGCCCGGGCAGGACCAGGGCTGCCGCTGCGCGCAACAGGTACGGCCAGGCGAGCAGCGGCCGCATCAGAGCAGCCTCCACCCGGCCGAGGTGCTTGCGCAGGTAGCGGTCACGGTTGCGGTGGTACTCGACGATTCGCCTCTCGGTCCCGGAGAGATCCTGAGCCATCTGGTCGTCGTGCACGGCCCGGGCGGACGGCACGTAGAGGATCTTCCAGTGCGCGTCCCAGAGTCGCTTGCAGAAGTCGGTCTCGTCCGAGTAGACGAAGAAGTCGGGATCGAGCCAGCCGACGTGCTCGGCGGCCTCGCGCCGGACCATCATCGCGCTCGACTGCACCCAGCCGACCGGGCGGGTCCCCTCACCGCCGCTCTCGACCGTCACCCGGCGGTGCAGGAAGAGGGCGCCGGCGAGTGCGGTCTCCGCACTCGGCAGCCGCCACGCGCAGGGCACCTCCCGGCCGTCGGTGGCGAGCAGCTGTGCCCCCGCCGCAGCGGCGTTCCGGTCCGATTGCAGCGCTCCCAGAAGCGCGGCGACCGCTCCCGGCTGGAGCTCCGAGTCCTCGTTGAGCAGTAGGCAGAACTCGCCTCGTGCCTGCTGGAGCAGGCGAGTGTCGTTGGCCCCCTTGCCCTCGCGCCGCTCGAGCGCGATCAGCCTGATCTCACCCCGCAGCTCGCGCACCGCGTCCGCCGAGCCGTCGTCGGAGGCGTTGTCGAGCACCAGGATCTCGTGCTCGAGATCGGGTGGCATCGTGCGCTCGATCGCGTCCAGGCATCTGAGCAGGAGCTCCCGCCCGTTGGTGTTCACCACGCAATAGGAGACCAGCACGGCGACAATGCTCGCCCATGCGGGTGCAGATCGTCGATCCACCGGCCTACACGCCACCGTACGACCACGCACTGGCGGGCGCGCTCGCCCGGGCCGGAGCCGAGGTCGACCTGATCACCTGCCATTTCCCGTACGGGCCCGTGCCCCGGGAGCAGGGCTATGAGGTGCGCGAGCTCTTCTATCGGCGCAGCTCGCGAGCGGGGACCGGACCCCGCCGGCGCCGACTCCTGCGCGCGGCCGCGCACATCCCGGACATGTGGCGCTACCGCCGGGTGGCCGAGCAGGCGGATCTCATCCACTACCAGTGGCTCCCGATCCCGGCGCTCGACCGGCGCCTTCTCCCCGCGAAGCGCCCGCGCGTCTACACGATGCACTGGCGGTTGCCGGAGGCGGGCAGCCGGATCGGCCGCTCGCTCACCCGGATGCTCGCCGAGATGGACGCAGTCGTCGTCCATTCCGAGCATGGGGCGCGCCGCCTGCAGGCCGATTTTGGAGTCCCGGCCGAGCGGCTGCGGGTGACCCCCCACGGCGCCTTCACCTACCTCACCGAACAGCCCGATGAACTACCCCTGCCGCCGGAGCTGGAGGCCGTGGACGCACCGGTGATCCTGGCCTTCGGCCTCGTCCGTCCCTACAAGGGGACGGACGTCCTCCTGGAGGCGATGAAGGGGGTGGAAGGCGCCGAGCTCTGGATCGCCGGCATGCCGCGCATGGCGATGAACGGGCTGCGTGAGCTCGCCCGGCAGGTGCCGGGCACGGTCCGCTTCGTGGATCGCTTCATCCCCGACAACGAGATCCCGGCCTTCATGCGGCGTGCCGACCTCGTCGTCCTGCCGTACCGGAACATCGAGCAGTCCGGCGTGCTCTACACCGCGCTCGCGTTCGGGCGCCCTCTCGTCCTGACTTCGGTGGGCGGCTTCCCCGAGATCGCGGAGCGAGGGGCGGCGAGGCTCGTGCCACCGGACGACCCGGAAGCGCTGGCCACGGCCCTGCGCGAGCTCCTCATCGACCGCGCGGCACGCGAGGCGCTCGGCGCCGCCGCCACACGCGAGGCCGCAACGACCTACTCCTGGGACCGCATCGCCGAACAGACGATGGGCCTCTACCGGGAGCTCCTCGGCAGCTCCAGCCTCCGATAATCCCCCGCTGATGGCACTCGAGATCGTCTTCTGGGTCGCTGCCGGCCTGATCGTGTACGCCCACCTGGGATATCCGTTGCTGCTCTGGGCGCTCGCGGCGAGTTTCGGCGAGGGCGCGTGGCCGAACGAGGCCGCGCCCGGCAAGCCGGGAGGAGAGCTGCCCCGAGTGAGCCTGGTCATCCCCGCCTATGACGAGGAGGAGGTGATCGAGCGGAAGATCGCCAACGCGCGGGCACTCGACTATCCGGCCGAGCGCCTCGAGATCCTGGTCGCCTCCGACGGCTCGAGCGACCGGACTGTGGAGCTGGCCCGCCGGGCCGGTGCCGACCGGGTGCTGGAGCTGGCCCGGGGCGGGAAGGTGGCTGCGCTCAACCGGGCGGTGCGTGAAACAACGGGCGAGATCCTGGCCTTCTCGGACGCCAACAGCTACTGGCGCCCGGACGCGCTCCAGGTCCTGGCCGACCGCTTTGCGGACGAACGGGTCGGCTACGCCTGTGGGCAGGTCCGCTTCGAGGGCGGCGAGGGCGGCAACCAGGAAGGCCTCTACTGGCGCTACGAGATGGCGGTGCGCTCCAGGGAGACCCGCCTGGCGGGGATCACCGCCGGGAACGGGGCGATCTACGCCGTGCGCCGCGATGCGTACATCGAGCTCGACCCGAGTCGTGGCCAGGACATCGGCTTCCCCTTCGAGCTCACCAAGCGGGGCTGGCGAGCCGTCTACGAGCCGGAGGCGATCGCCGAGGAGAAGATGGCTCTGACGGTGGAGGGCGAGTTCCGCCGCAAGCGCCGCATGATGTGGGGCCTCTGGGACGTCATGCTGCGCTGGGGGATGCTCGACCCGCGCGGGTACGGGCCCGTGTACGCGCTCGAGATCTACTCGCATCGCCTGCTGCGGTACCTGACGCCCTGGCTTCATCTGATCGCCTTCGCGGTCAACATCCCGCTGCTCGGCCACGGCTGGGTCTACACGGTCACCCTGGCGGTCCAACTCGCGGTGCTGCTCGCCGCCCTGCTCGGGCGATTCGTCCCCGCCCTCCCGTTCCGGATCGCCTACTACTACGTCACCGTGACCGCCTCCATCGCAGTGGGACTCTGGGACCGCCTGCGGGCGGGGACCGTGCCAATCGGCTGGGAGAAGGTGGAGGGCACCCGATGAGCGCGACGGACGGCAACTCGCCCAACGGTGCGCAGCAGCGGCTCGACCTCCCGGAAGCGATGGGCCGCCCCAAGCAGGGCCTGCCGCGCGCCGCGGACCTGGTGATCGCCGTCGCCAGCCTGATCTTGGTCTCGCCGGTGCTGGCGGCGGCCGCGATTGCGATTCGCCTCGAGTCTCCCGGCCCGGTGATCTACCGCCAGCGCCGCGTCGGCAGGGACGGGGTGATCTTCGAGCTCTTCAAGCTGCGAACCATGCGCGAGGGAGCCGACCCTGTCGGGGTGGGCACGGCGGTGACCTCGGCCGATCCCCGCGTCACCAGGATCGGTCGCCTGCTCCGCCGCTTCTCGCTGGACGAGCTCCCCAACCTCTTCAACGTCCTGCGCGGCGAGATGCGGATCGTCGGGCCGCGAGCGACCCTTCCGGCCCAGGTCGAGCTCTACACGCCCCGCCAGCGCCGCCGCCTGGACCTCCGCCCCGGCGTCACCGGCTGGGCCCAGATCCACGGCCGCGCCGGGATTCCGTGGGAGGAGCGCATCGAGCTGGACGTCTGGTACGCGGAGCATCGCTCCCTGCGGCTCGACCTGAAGATCCTGGCGCGCACGCCGAGGGCCCTGCTGGGCGGAGTCGGCAGCGTCGCGGCGGACCCCTACGCGGGCTCATCGCCCGAGTCGCCGCTGCGCAAGGCCGCCGAGCGGGAACAGGCCGGAGAGCGCTGATGGCCCGGGGGATCTCGCTGAGGGACTTTCGCCCCGAGGATGCCGATGCCGTGCATCGCTGGTTCAACTCTCCCGCCGCGACCGCGAATCTGCTCGAGCACCGCGACGAGTTCACCGAGGAGGACGCCAGCCGCTGGGTGGAGCGGGCGATCGAGCAGGCCGGTGACCCGGGTGCGGAGGACCGCAAGTGGGCGGTGGAGGTCGACGGCATCGACGAGCCGGTCGGCTACACGGCGCTTTACGGTCTGCGCCGCGAGACGGCGCCGGAGCTCGGAGCGATCATGGGGGACGAGCGGGTGCGCGGCCGGGGCGTCGGCAGGGAGGCGGAGAGGCTCACCAACCTGAAGGCCTTCGAGGAGTTCGGCGCGCACAAGGTCTATGGCCGCATCCCGGCCACCAACGAGGCCGCGAAGAAGGCGGTCATCTACAACGGCTGGAAGCAGGAGGGCGTGCTCCGCGAGCAGGTCCGCCATGGCGACGAGCTGATCGACGTCGAGCTCTGGGGCGGCTTCCGCGAGGACCTCCCCGAGCCGCCCGAGGACTGAGCCGGGTGGAGGCCAGGCTTATCGCGGACGGCGGAGCCGCCGCCGCCGACCCGGAGAGCTTTTTCCGCTCGCTCGCCTTCCTCGCGGCTGAGCGCGTCACCCACACCCTCGCGATCGGCGACGAGCTGCGCCTGCCCGTGATCGTCCGCTCGATCGAGGAGGGCGACCGGATCGACGCGATCTCGCCGTATGGGTATCCGGGCGGGTCGGGAGCCCCTGGCGAACCGATCGACCCGGATCGGCTCGACTGGTCTCAGACCGGCCTGGTGAGCGCCTTCGTCCGAGGCCGAATCGGCGAGGACCCCACCTTGCAAGGCGGCACCGTCCGCAATCACGTCCACGTCGCCGACGGTGATTCCGGAATCCGCAAGCGACTGCGCGAGCAGATCCGCCGCAACGAACGCCGCGGCTGGTCCGTCGAGCTGATCGCCGGGCCGGAGGCCGAGGCCGAGGCCCGGCACGCGTTCGAGAGGGCCTACGCGGAGACGATGGCGCGCACCGGCGCGGCGGAGCGCTACCTCTATGCGAGCGAGTACTTCGAGCGGCTGCTCTCGGGCGGGGGGAGCTGGCTCGCCCTCGCGTCCAGGGACGATCGTCCCCTCGCTGGCGCCATCGCGGTGGCCGGCGACGGCTATCTCCACTACTACCTGGGCGGCACCGCCGACGAGGCGCTCGGCGACTCCCCGATGAAGAACCTGTTCGCCGCCATGATCTCCCTGGGGTCCGAGCTCGGCCTCCCCGCCAACCTCGGCGGCGGCCTCGCCCCCGGCGACTCGCTCGACGAGTTCAAGCGCGGCTTCGCCAACGGCGAGGCTCCATTCCGTACGCACGAGCTGATCTGCGACTCGGCCACCTACGAGCGGCTCGCCGCGCGGGCCGACCCGGCGGCGGAGGGGTTCTTTCCCGCCTACCGCTCCTAGCCCGGGAGCCCGCCGGCGTGCTGCTTGCCGTGCTTCTTCTTCCGCTTGCCTTTCGCGAAGTGCTTGATCCGCTTCTGCACGGCGGCGGTGATCTGTGGGATCAGAGGAATCATCGCCCCGCCCGGACAGGCGGTCAGGCCGAGCGTGGTGTGGCCGACGATCCGGGGAACGGTGATCACGGCCCCTGCCGGATAGCGGCTCTCGGGGCCGCCCGCCGAGGTCAGCCGGACCGTGCCGGTCACCGGGTAGACGCGATTGATCGCCATCTTCCAGGCCAGGAACTGGATGATCGAGCGCTGTGCCTGCGGCGTCGGGGCCTCGCTGGTGTGGTCGCCGATCGAGGCGATCGAGGTCGTCTCGGAGTTGAAGCCCTGCGCCTGGGCGCCGATGACCGGCCGCTTCAGGCCACCAGCACGACCCTCGTAGATGGTCCCGAAACGGTCGACGAGCGCGTTGTATCCGATGTCGTTCCAGCCGTTGCCATAGACGTGGAACCGGCAGATGCCCAGGACGATTGAGGGCGCCTCCGCTGGCGTGTAGTCGTTCGCGTTCACGGTGTGGTGGATGACCGCCGCCCGAACGGTGCCGTACTCGGGTGGTCCGCGTGGAGGACAGCCGCCGCTCGCCAGGTCGGCTCCCCACGCGGCGCGGCTGACGATGTGCGGCTTCGGTGCGATCGCCTGGGCCAGCGGCGTCGACGCGACGGAGATGAAAGCGGTGTTGATCGTGCTGCGCGCGGAGTTGACCAGCCGGTCGGCGAAACTCCCGGCCGTCCCGGAGACGTTCACGAAATGCAGCTCACCCCGTGGGCGGAAGGGAGCGCGGACCTGCGCGTAATCCGCGCCTTTGACGTAGATCGGAGTGCCGTCCTCCTGGTCCACCCAGTCGCTCCACGGCCCGCCGTCGTCGCGCACCCGGATCTGGACGGCCTGCATCTCGCCAGCCACGCCGACCAAATCGAACCGGTGTTCCGCCCTGACCGGCGGCGAGATCCAGCGAGGGACTCGCTCGCGGGGATGGGCCGAGCGAGCGTCTGCCACCGCCGCCGGAGCCATCCGCTTCGCGGCCGGAATCGCGCGCTGGAAGTCGACGGCGCCGGGGATGTAGGGGCGCAGCGAGAGCGCGGGCGCGGCGACCCAGGCAAGGACCGTGATCAGCGCCAGGCACACCCCCAGGGAGACCTTCTTGCGCATGCTCCCAGGGAACACATGCCCGGCCCCCGGGTTTCGAGTCACCCGACGTGAATAGGAATCTGCTGCTCGGGGCCGTTCCCGATGTACGTGTCGCGGAAGTTGCGGATCACGTCGAGAACGAGTGGGTTGTAGTTCGGACAGGCCACCATCTGGGTCCAAGCGGTGACCGCGACGTCGTAGGGCATGTTCGGATCCGGGTAGAGCAGTACGCCGTCCGGGCTCTGATCGAAGACACCCTTCAGCGCCAGCTGCTGGCTCTCCGGCAGGGTCGGCTTGTAGTGGATCTCGACCCGGCCGTGCTCCATCGCGTGGACCTCATCGCGGATGTTCATCCCCTTGGTATCGGGATTAGCGCTCATCGGCGTGGTGTACGCGCCGTCCGAAATCGGGATCGGGTTGTGGTTGCCGGATGTCGGTGGGGTGGTCCCGTAATGGACCGGTGTCGAGTTGGGGACGTGGGTGTTTCCCTCGTCCGGGAGGTTGAGCCTGCCCTCGCAGCCCGCCTTCTGCGCCGAGATCTGCAGGTCCGCGAACTGAAGCGGCGGCGGGGGTGTCCCCTTTCGGCAGTCGGGCGTAAGCCCCGAGAAGCTGCCGGTGTTCTGGATGTGCGCGTTGCTGCACGCCCCGTTGTTTCCTCCGCCCCCGCTCGAGACGACCGCGACCAGGCCCGCGATCACCGCGAGAGCCAGCACCCCAGCGACCACGTACCCGGCCAGCAGGCGCGTGCGCCCACCGGACTGGGCCGCTCGCTCGGCGGCGAGCCGCTGCGCGCGGAGGCGCTCTTTCTCTTCCTTGCGAGAGGCCATCAGCGGGCGATCAGGCTAGCGGAGCTCGCTCAAGCCTCGCTTACCGCGATCCCGCGGATTCGGCGGCGACTTTCGACGGCGCCGAGTCCGCAGGCCCATCCCAGACGTCGTCCAGGAACGTCGCCAGTTCGTTGTCGAGGCGCTCCGGCGAAAGCCGCCATTCGAGGATGGAGCTGGCCTCGATCAGCCGGGAGTTCGGGAGCTCCTCGGCCAGCATCCCCGAGTCCGAGAAGGGATGAAGCGGATCGGCACGGTGGCCGATCACCAGCGTGGGCTGGGTCATCTGCACGCGGAACTGGTGGTGGGGCGCCGAGGATCCCAGGAAGAGCCCCTCGAGGACGGCCGACGACGGCGCCGGGTCCTGCCGAAACCAGTCGAGGCCGATGTCGAGCAGCGGATTGGTCCGCGGGATCCTCCTGGCGCCCGACGCGAGCCGCCGCAGAAGCGGCTCCCCGAAGCGCAGGCCGACCATCATCGGCGTGAAGATCACCGCCGCCGCCAGCAGGGCATTGTCGAGCACCGGCATCTCGATCATCATCGCCTTGACGCGCTCCGGAGCCAGGTAATCGAGCTCGAGGGTCGTGTTGGCGCCGAGCGAGGTGCCCCCGACCACGGCCTGATCGAGCTCGAGGTGGTCGAGCAGGGCCTCGACCTGGCGGGCGAAGAAGGTCATCGAATAGTGCGACATCTCCGGCGGACGGTCGGAACGGCCATGACCGAGGAGGTCGATCGTGATCACGCGGTTTCCCCGCTCGGCCATCTCGGGGCCGAGCCGGTCGAACATACGCCTGTTCAGCAGCAGGCCGTGGATCAGGACGAGCGGCCGGTCACCCTCCCCATACTCGTCATATGAGATCCGGTGGTTGTCGTAGTCGAACTCGGGCATCGGACGGACGGGAGGAGTGTAGGTGGAGCCTCAGGCGGTCCCGGCGCCCGCGTGCTGCTCCTCCCAGGGCCTCGAGACATGCAGGGCGCCCAGGATCGCCCGGGCGGCCGGCCAGCGGTTGAGCGCGTAGAGATGAACGCCCGGGGCTCCCCGGCGCAGCAGGTCGGCGCACTGCTGCGTCGCATAGGCGACGCCAAGCTCGAACTCGGCGCGTTCGTCGCCGTCGAGGGCCTCCATTGCCGAGGCGAGCGGCGCCGAAATCGTCGCTTCGCAGAGCTCCGAGATGCGCGCGATCTGGCGGAACCCGGTGATCGGCATGATCCCGGGGATGATCGGCACGTCGATCCCCGCGGCGCGTGCGGCCGGCACGAAGTCGAAATAGAGCTGGTTGTCGAAGAAAAGCTGGGTGATCAGGAAGCTCGCGCCGTTCTCCACCTTGGTCTTCAGATAGGCGAGGTCCGCCTCCAGGCCGGGGGCCTCGGGGTGCACCTCGGGGAAGCAGGCGCCGCCGATCGCGATCTCGGGATGCGATTCCCTGATCAGCGCCGCTAGGTCCGCGGCGCTCGCGAGCCCACCCTCGGGCTGCTCGAAGTCCTTCTCGCCGCGCGGTGGGTCGCCGCGGAGCGCGAGGATGTTCTCGATCCCGGCGTCCGCGATCCGGTCGATCAGCTCGCGCAGGCTCTCGGTGGTCTCGCCCACGCAGCTCAGGTGCGCCATGGCCTCCGAGTCGTATTGATCCCTGATCGCTCGGGTGGTCTCGAGCGTGCCCTCGCGCGTTGCTCCGCCGGCCCCGTAGGTCACCGAGAAGAAGTGGGGGTCGAGCTTGCGCAGGACCTCCACGGTCTCGAACAGGGTCTCCCGTCCCTCCTCGGTCTTCGGAGGGAAGAACTCGACCGAGAAGACCGGCCGGCTCGAGGCGAGCATTTCGTCGATTCTCATCTCCGCAAGGGTATTGAGAGCGCCATAGAGTCGGGGCCAGTGCCGTTTCACGTGGAGATCTCGAGCGGCTTCAGACAGCGGGCGAGGGCGTTCAACCTCGATGAGGCGACCGTGCGCGCCGAGATCCTCGACCCCTGGCTGCGCGGGCGGCGGATCAGGCTCGGCGAGAAGGACTTCGAGCCCAAGGACTCGAGGCTGGTCATCCTCGAGGGGCCGGAGCTCGCCGACACGGACCTCTCGATGGGCCGCGGCTGGTCCAACGCCGAGAAGGTCTCCGAGAACGTCACCCGCAGGCTCGTGGACGCGGCCACGGCGCCGTCCGGCGACCCGCTCGTCGCGGTGCTCGCCGACGGGCCCGCGGAGTCGGACGTCCGGCGAATCCTGCAGCGACTCGAGCTGAGCACCGTCCCCTGGGCCGAGCTTCGCGGGCGCGTCCTGGGAGCACCTACTCGCGCCGGCGGGCCCGGCTACGCCGCGGTCCTGGTCGTCGAGGGGACCGCTCCTTCGCCTTCCTGGCTCTTCGACGCGGGCCTGGCCCGGGGTGCGCTCGGCGCCAGGGCGGTTTTCGTCCAGCTCGGAGACGCGGCGATTCCCGCCGAGCTGGCGGGTGCCGAGGTGATGCGTGTAGAGCCGACCGACCAGGCCTCCCTGGAGGCGCTCGCCGGCCGGCTCAGGCGCTAGTGCTCAGACCTTCGCCGGGACCCGCTTGACCAGGCTCGGCTTGGAGAACCTCACCTGGGTGCCGCGCGCGACCGCCAGCACCGGGACGTTGGACGTCTCGATCGCGTAGCCGGCCCGGGCGCTCAGGTTGACGTGGCCCTTGGGCGACGCCGGGGAGGAGCCGACGATCAGGAGGTCGGTGCCCTCCGGCCGCTCGGCGACGGTGGCGGCGAGCGCGTCGGCGAGGCTCTTGGCCGTCTCGAAGGCGGCGTCGTCGCCGTCATCCTCGGGCAGCACGCCGATGCTCTTGATCTCCACCGGCTGATTGCGGAAGCCGGCGGGCGCGATGGCTACCGCGGTGGGGCCACCGGTCAGCATCCGCTCTGCGGAGGTGCCCGGCATCACCGCGCCCTTCGCGGTGCGGTAGTCGGAGCCGAAGACGATCACGTCGGCCTTCTCGCTCTCGGCGAGCTCCCAGAGCCCTGCGCCGGTCGAGGCGTGGACCACGACGTGCCTCGGAAGCTTCTCGTCGCCCAGGGCCTCGGCACCGTTCTCGAGCAGCTCCTCGGCCTCCTTCTCCTCGAGCGCCTCGCGGGCGCTGTCGGGCTGCTGCGTGTGACGCACGTAGGCCAGCGAGATGTCGCCGCCCAGCTCCCCCAGCGTCCCGCCAAGCGCCAGCGCGTCACGGTCGTTGTCCGTGTCGTCGTAGGAAACGATGATCTTGGCCATTGCGGTCTCCTCTCCTGAGATTTGCGATCCGAAGTTCGATGGGATGGTGCCCGGGACCTGCCATTAGCACAAGTACTTCTAGTAATCCGTAGAATTAGGAATGCTAATGCTGAACGTACAGAGGCTCAGGGTGCTGCGTGAGGTTCTCGCCCAGGGGTCGTTCTCCGAGGCGGCCAGCGCCCTCAACTACACCCAGTCCGCGGTCTCCCAGGCGATCGCGACGCTCGAGTCCGAGGCCGGGGTGCCGCTGATCGAGCGTGACCGGCGGGGGGTGCGCCCGACGAGCGCGGGGGAGCGCCTCGCAGAGCACGCCGGGCGGATCCTCATCCAGCTCGACGCCGCGGAAGCGGAGCTCGGCGCGATCGCCGGGGTTGCGGGCGGGGAGCTGCGCATGGCCTCCTTTCCGACCGCCGGCGCGACGCTGATGCCGCTCGCGATCGCGGCCTTTCGGTCCGGGTATCCGGACGTCACCCTGAGCCTGGTCGAGGGGGAGCCGGAGGAGCTCATCCCGCGACTGAGGGACGGCGAGTTCGACCTCGGGCTGATCTTCGAGTTCGAGGGCACCGGCGAGCTCGGCCCTGGCCTGCGGAGCTCGCCGCTGTTCGAGGATCCGATGAAGCTCGCGCTGCCGAAGGGGCACCGGCTCGCCCGCGCCGATCAGATCACTCTCGACGACCTCTCCGACGAGGCCTGGGTGCAGACCTCGGAGGCGAGTGCCTGTGCCCGCCACGTGGTCCGCATCTGCCGGGCCGCGGGCTTCGAGCCCCGCGTCTCCTTCGAGAGCGACGACTACCTGACCGTGCAGGGACTGGTTGCGGCGGGCGTCGGGGTCGCGCTGATCCCTCAGCTGGCTCTCTCCCAGACGGTCAGTTACGACATCGCCGTTCGCGAGCTGCAGCCGGGCGGACCGGTCAGGCACGTGGTTGCCGCCACGCCCGGAGCCGGCGTGTCGCTCCCGGCGGCGGCGGCGATGCTGGAGATCCTCCGGGACACCGCCCGGCAGTATTCGCTCTGATCTCCGGCTTCGCCGTCAGATCGCGGCGGTGGCGGCCGCCCCACCCAAGTCGCTCCGGGCTTCGCCCTTCGCTTCCCGGGTGGAGCGGCCTGACCGCCGCTGGGCTTCCGCCCTAGCTGGTTGCCCCGGAGGGATAGGCCAGCGACGGCACGTCCGAGGGGTAGACCTCGTGCCCGTGCACGGCGATGTCGCCTTCCTCCATGTCGGCCTCCTCCATGCGGAGGGGTACGAACAATCCCACCAGCTTCAGCAGGATGAACGTGCCGAGCGCGGAGAACCCGATCACCCAGAGACCGGTGACGAGCTCGTCCTTGAAGAGCTCGGCGTTGCCTCCGTTGAATATGCCCGCGATTCCGGGCAGATCGGTTGCCCCGCCACCGGTCGCCGTGTAGACGATGATGTTCGGGTCGGCGAAGAACCCGAGCAGCAGCCCGCCGGCCAGTCCCGCCATCCCGTGCGTGTAGATGACGCCCAGGGTGTCGTCGACGTTCCGGAAGGGCCGCATCCTGCTCAGGTAGTTGAGTGCGAAGTAGACGATCGCTCCGCCGATCAGCCCGATGCAGAGCGCGCCCCAGCCGTTGACGAAACCGGCACAGGGCGTGATCACGACGAGCCCGGTGATCATCCCGTTGACGCTCGAGATCAGGCTCGGCTTGTGGCCTGTGACGTAGTCGAGAGCGACCCAGGACAGGAACGCCACGGCACAGGACAGGTTCGTGTTGAGTACGGCCAGCGACGCGTTGGCACCCGCGTAGTACGGGTCACCGCCGTTGAAGCCGTTCCAGCCGAGCCAGAGCAGGCCCGCACCGGTGGCGACCATCAACAGGTTGTTCGGGGCGTCGATCTCGCGGTCACGCTGCAGCCGAGGCCCGATCACCGCCGCCGCCACGAACCCTGAGACGCCGGCCGCGAGATGGATCACGTAGCCGCCCGAGAAGTCGAGCGCGCCGTGAGCCGCCCACCAGCCGCCGCCCCAGATCAGGAAGGCGTTGACCGTGTAGACGGTGCTCGACCAGAGGATCACGAACGGGATCCAGGCGCGGAAGTTGATCCGGCCGAGCACCGATCCGAGCATCAGGATCGGCGTGATCGCCGCGAACACGTACTGGAAATAGACCAGCGTCGGCTGTGAGAAGTTGAACGCCGGCCCGGTGGTAATCGAAGGGATCAGTGCCTGCGATTGCTCCGCACCCGTCCCCAGGACCGAGCCCGGAGTTCCCCACATGGCGCTGAAGAACCCGCTGTCGGCCCCGAAGATGTGCAGGGGGCTGCCAAAGGCCATCTTGAACCCGTAGAGAACCCAGACGATCAGCACCAGGGCGAACGCGACGAAGGCCATCATCATCGAGTTCACCGACCAGCGCTTCTGCATCACACCGCCGTACAGGACGACGAGGCCGGGCACGCTCATCAGGCCGACCAGGGTCGCCGCGGTGAGCTGCCAGGCATTGTCGCCGGGGTTCACAAAATCGGGATAGGGCACCCAGGTAGGCATACCTACGCTTCTCCTTTCTTTCGGTATCGAGCAAGAGGCGATGCCTGCCTGGCCGTCACAACGACGCCCGGACGGGTAAAGCCGTGCTGCAGGGTGCCGGACGGGGGGTCCAGCTCCTACCTCCAAAGGGTGGAAATCACCCTCCGCAATCTCGACACTCGGTCGAAGCTCCCTGCTCAGGGCACGCCTAGACTGGGCTCGTGCCCCTGGAAGGCCACTACCAGCGCGTCAACACGCCCCTGCGGGAGACGACCGGGCGGGAGCGCCGGATCGTGGCGGTCGCCGCCGGGCTGCTGGTGGTGGCAGCGATTGCCGCGCTGATCGTGGCAATCGGCTCAAGCAGCCCTTCGACGCCCGCCGGCTGTATTCGCGTCGAGGTCCCGAGCACGATGGGGGCGAGCGCCTCGACCCTGTGCGGGGACCGGGTGGCGTCGTTCTGCCGAAGCCCGGCCGCCCACAGCCCGCCGCTCAACCAGACCGCCCTGCCGAAGTGCCGCGACGCCGGGTACTGACGGAGCAGGAGCTCAACCGGGCGCTCCTCAGCCGTCAGATGCTGCTGGACCGCGTCGCGACGCCCCTCCCGAAGGTCCTCGACCGGATGGGCACGCTGCAAGCGCAGTACGCGCCCTCGATGTACATCGGGCTGTGGACCCGGATGGACGGATTCGAACGCGAGCAGCTGGATCGCGCTTTGGAGCGCCGCTCGGTCGCCCAGGGCACGCTGATGCGCGCGACCATCCACCTGGCCTCAAAGACGGACTACTGGCACGCGGCGATCGGGATCAGGCGTGCCCGGCGAGATGCATGGGTCGACGCCCGCGCGAGGCTCGGCTACACCGCAAGGCAGGCGTCCTCCGCGGCCCGCAAGCTGCGCGGCCGGCTGGGCGACGGAACGATGAGCCGCGCGGAGATCCACGAGCTGCTCGGGTCCGACAGCGTGATCACGAACGGCGTCAACATGTGGCTTGACCTGGTCCGGGTGCCGCCCGCGGGCACCTGGAAGCGCCGCCGGGCCGACCTCTACGCCGCGGCCGAGCACTGGCTCGGGCCGTCGCCGAAGCTCGAGGAGTCCGCTGGCATCGAGCTGCTGGTACGGCGCTACCTCGGCGGCTTCGGCCCGGCGACCCTGGTCGAGATGGCCAACTGGGCCGGCCTCCATCCCAAGCGCGTGGAGCCTGCGCTCGACCGGCTCAAGCTGCGTAGGTTCGAGACCGAAGATGGCGCCGAGCTGCTCGACCTTCGCAGGGCGCCGCTGCCCGATCCGGCGACCCCCGCACCGGCCAGGTTCCTGCCGACCTGGGACGCGACCCTGCTCGTCCACGCCCGGCGCACGGGGATCCTGCCCGAGGAGCACCGCCCGAAGGTCTTCAACACCAAGACCCCGCAGTCCGTCCCGACCTTCCTCGTCGACGGCCGCGTGGCCGGGACCTGGAGCTACGAGAAGGGCAGGGTCAAGACGAAGCCTTTCGGCAAGCTCGATGCCGCTGCCCGCCGGGAGCTCGGCGACGAGGCCGAGCGCCTCGCGGAGTTGCACGAGTGAGATAGTTCGAGGCCTGATGCGCCGGGTCGTGACAGGAGGTCTGGCCCTGATGGCGTTGGTCGGGACGCTGGTGGTTCCGTCGAGCGGCCTGGCCGCTCACGGTGCTCCGCACGAGCCCCGTCTCGCCAACGCCTGCTTCTCGCTGCGCTCCGTGGCGACGGGCCGCTTCGTCGGCCCGGCCGGCGCCGGATACCGCGCGGACGGATCCGCGCCGGCGGGGTTCTTCTGGAAGCCCACGACCCTCCGGGACTTCCTCCCTCAGGACCAGGCTGGAGGCTTGCTCGGTGTCGGCGGCGGAGGGTTGGCTCGGGCTGACTCGCCGGGGCCGGGTTCCGAGTGGCGGGTCATTCCGGCGGCGCGGCGCGCGATCGAGCTTCGATCGCAGGCCATCGGGCAGCTCCTCCGTGCGAATACGGACGGCAGCCTGAGCCTGCTCGGCGCGCACGCCAAGAGCCGAGGGAGCCTCTTCCAGCCCGAGGCGAGTGGTTCGTGCACGGCCTTTCCCGAGGCCGGCCTGGACGCGACCGGCAGGCCCTTCAAGGGCACGAACCGCAAGGGGGACGTCGTCGGTTTCGCCGACATGCATTTGCACATCACCGCCAACGAGCGCGCCGGCGGCGCGGTGATCTACGGCGAGCCGTTCGACCGCTACGGGATCACCCAGGCCCTGGGCCACGACGCCGACGAGCACGGCGCCGACGGCAGCCTCGACGTCACGGGCAACCTGCTGCGCACGGGCCTGCCCTTCGGGACGCACGACACCCACGGCTGGCCCACCTTCGCCGGCTGGCCAATCAGCGACACGATCACGCATCAGCAGACCTACTACGGCTGGCTGATGCGCGACTGGATGGCGGGCGAGCGGCTGGTGGTCGCCCAGACGGTCGAGGATCAGCCGATCTGCGAGATCGAGCCGGTCAAGGTGCACTCCTGCGACGAGACCACGGCGGTCCGCCAGCAGATTCAGACACTCCGCGGGCTGCAGAGCTACGTCGACGCGCAGGCCGGCGGCCGGGGCAAGGGCTGGTTCCGCCTGGTCTACAACCCGAGTCAGGCGCGCCGCGTGATCGAGCGCGGCAGGATGGCCGTGCTGATCGGGATCGAGTCGTCGAACCTGTTCGGCTGCAGCGAGCGTATGGGCGTTCCGCAGTGTGGTCGGCGAGACATCGACCGCGGCATCCAAACGGCGCGCCGGCTGGGGGTGCGCACGGTCTTCCCCATGCACTGGGTCGACAACGCGTTCGGCGGAGCTGCTCTCGAGGGAGGCGACAAGGGGACCTTCATCAACCTGCTGGAGGCCTTCCAGACAGGTCACTACTTCCGCACGGGCCTCTGTCCGGAGCCGGGGCAGGGCGAGACGTTGCGGACACTCAGCTCCCTGGAGCTGAACGTGCTGTCGAGCTTCTTCCCCGCCGCCAAGTCCCTGGCGCAGGCGGGGATGCCCACCTACCCGCCGGGGGAGCAGTGCAACGCCGAGGGGCTGACCCCGCTGGGCGCCTACCTGATCAAGAGGCTGATGGCGAACCACATGCTGATCGAGGTGGACCACATGAGCGAATGGGCGCGCGAAAGCGTGCTGAGGATCGCCAGGCGACATCGGTCTCCGCTGGTCTCGAGCCACACCGGCACCGGCGGGCAGTGGACCCCGGCCCAGCTCAAGGAGCTCTACAACCTTGGCGGCCTCGCCTCCGCGACCCTCGATACGGCACCGCAGCTGGCGGCGAAGATCGAGGCGATGCGGGCCGATCGCAGCAAGCACCACTACTTCGCCGTCGGCCTCGGCACGGACACGGGCGGGTTCTCATCGTTGCCGGGCGCGCGGCCGGATGCTGCCCGATCCCCCCTGACCTATCCGTTCCGCTCCTATCGCGGCAAGGTGCTCTTCGGACGGGAGCAGACTGGCAGCCGGACCTTCGATCTGAACACGGATGGGGTCGCCCACTACGGTCTGATCGCCGACCTGCTCGCCGACATGCAGCAGCATGGCGGAGCCCCGGCGCTCCGGACCCTGTTCCGCTCCGCCGAGGCCTATCTCCGGACCTGGCAGCTCGCCTACGAGCGCTGAGCCGGCTGGAGGGAAAGAACTGAGAGCCAGTCCCGGACCGCGGCCCCCACGGCCTCGGTGTCCGCCTTGAGGCCGTGGTCCCCGGGGACCTCGACCACCTCACGGTTCGGGCCAGGCGGTGGCATGCCGAAACGGTCGCTCGCTCCCTGGACCACGAGGACAGGCTGCTGCACCGCCTCCAGCTCGGGCAGGCGGCTCTGCGGCGGCTTGTCGCCCCGACGAGGCGGGATCAGCGGAAAGGCGAGGCAGAGGACCGCGACCGCGCCGGTCTGCTCGACGGTGCGACAGGCGACGCGAGCGCCGAGCGAGCGGCCACCGACGATCACCGGCACCTCAGCGAGCTGGTTCGCTCGCAGGTGCTCGAGCACGGCGATCCAGGCGGCGTCGAGCTGCTTGGCTCCGGCCGGGGAGCGTCGGCCCGCGACGCGGTAGGGCTGCTCGACCAGGGCGACGCTGAGTCCCTGATCGAGGACCGCCTCGGTCGCCGCAACCAGGTCGACCGCATCCACGCCTCCGCCCGCTCCGTGACCGATGACGACGCCGCCCTTCGGTTGCGAGGCTGGATGCAAGTAGGCGCGCGCCGGGCCCGAGGGCGTTTCGATCAGCGTCCTCTTCATGCGAGCTCGGGGTGAGCGTTCCTTGACGCCGGCCCTCTCGCGCAGGATGGGAGGGCGCCACCGACAGGTGTAATTCCAGCAGGGCCTACGACCAGAACTCGTCCCAGGCGTAGAGGTCATTGAAGTGTTCCCGGCCGTCGACGACCTTGCCGTCCTTGAGCTCGAAGACGATGCAATTGCTGACATCCAGGCGCTTCCCGTCTCGCTCCGCGGTGCTGCGCTGGAGGCCGATCACCCGGCCGTCATCGCCGGCGAACAATTGCTGTAGCTCGGCCTGGAAGGTGCCCCCCGTCCTCTCCCCGATCTGGCCGAAGTAGGCGAGAGTCGCGTCGCGGCCCTGGTAATCGTCGGCCATCGAACTTCTCCCAGGCAGGTGCCAGACAACGTCCTCGTCGAAGAGTTCGGTCAGGGTGTCGATGTCAGCCGCGTTGAAAGCGTCGTAAGCGCGCTGCATGATCGCCACGTTTTCATCAGTTGCCATGTCTCCTCCTATACGCCCCCTGTCGGTGTCTGGCGACCCTACCCCGTCCTGGGTGCGAGCCTGTGCACCTGTGCGAAGGCAAGGTGGTTCGGCTCTTTCTGTACTCGGCTCAGAAGGAGGCGCTTGAAGCCGCCGGGCTGACCGGTTAGCCGCTTCTCGTCCAAAGCGCTACCCCGACAGCCCGGCGGCTTCGAGGGCTTCCGCTCGATCAAGAAAGCTTTGCGCCTGACTGATCAGTCCATCTCTGAACGCGACGAGGTGGCACCACGGCCAGTCCACCGGAGGGGCATCCGTAGAGACCCCGTGGAACCGGGCAATGCCCAGCGCTCCGTCGTCGAGGTCAATGATCTCCTCGACGGCGATGGAAACATCTTCGTAGATCCAAAGTTCTGTCAACCAGCGGCGAACGTTCTCCTTACCGCTGTGCGTTCCCCCGCCGGGAAAGCGCGGGTCGCTGATCCAGACGATGTCATCGGTTGCGAACTCCAGAAACCCCTCGGCTCCTCGGGCCTCAGCGAGCTTGTAGGCCCGGCGCAGGACCTCGATGTTCTCCTCCGACATCGCCACGCAGTATCTCTCGGCGGAGTGCCGCTTTCCATGCAAAGCCGCGCTTTTCGGTCGAGGTTGTTACCACCGCGTTACCTCCGGGATCGCAGATCGAGCCCCCGATAGACGAAACCCCCGCACAAGCAGGGGCTTCGAGGTGGAGCTAGCCGGACTCGAACCGGCGACCTCCTGGGTGCGATCCAGGCGCTCTCCCAACTGAGCTATAGCCCCGCGTGGAATGGGACATATGTTCGATTCGGCCCGCAGGCGGGGATGCCGTACGAGTCGGGGCCCAAGGATACGCTGTCTCAGGGTGAGCTTCGGACGGCGCCTGGCGCTCTTCTTCCTTTTGATTGCGATCGTGCCTACGGCGGCACTGATCGCAATCGTGCTGTTCGTCAGCAACGACTCGCAGGCGGGCAAGGCGGATGCGCGGCTTGCCGCGGGCCTGCAGACCGCGGTCTCCCTCTACTCGCAGCGGACGCAGGAGGCCACGGCGGAGGCGCGACGCCTCGCCGCCGGCCCGGAGCTCGCGACCGCGCTCAGGTCTGGGGACCAGAGCTCGCTGAGCGCCTTCACGGACGGCGCGGCGGCTCAGCCTGGAATAGAGACCGTTGCTGTGCTCGACAACGCTGGGCGCCAGATGGCCGAGGCCGGGTCACCCGATGCTGTGGCCTTTGCGCAGGTTGGTCTGACCGAGGAGGCCCGGCCAGTCGGCGCCCTTCGCGTCTCGACGATCACCGCTCAGCATTACCTGGCGCAGGTCCGGCAGCTCACGGGCCGTGAGCTCGTCCTCAGCCGTGGGGGCTCCGTCCTCGCCTCCACCGTGCCGCCGCCGTCCCGGTCAGTCGAGGCAAATCAGACGGCCGAGCTGAACGCCGGTGGGCAGGACTACCGTGGGCACGCGATCACCCTCAACGAGCGCGACGGCGAGACGCTGCTCCTGCTGGGGCCGCCCAAGTCGGGGGGGCTGCTTGGGATCGGTGGCCCGGCGCTTGCGATCCTGGTGATCTTCATGGCGGCGGCGGTGGCGCTCGCCTGGGCGCTGGCCCGGACGCTGACTCGCCTCCACCAGCGGGTTGCCGCGCAGGCCGTAACCGATCCCCTCACCGGCCTCTGGAACCGCAGGTACATGGCGCAGGCGCTCGATCGGGAGGTCTCCCGCGCGCTGCGCTTCGGTCATCCGATCTCGCTGATCATCCTCGACGTCGACGACTTCAAGCTGATCAACGACCGTCAGGGCCATATGCAGGGGGACATCGTGCTCGAGAGGGTGGCCGACGTCGTGCGCGAAGCCACCCGCCTGATCGACGTGGCTGCCCGCTACGGCGGCGACGAGCTCGCCCTGATCCTGGTGGAGACGGGACGCGAGGGAGCGACGATCCTGGGCGAGCGCCTCGGTGAGCGGATGAGGTCAACGACGGTGCCGCTTCGCGACGAAGGCTCCATGGGGGTCACGATCAGCGTAGGCGTGGCGACGATCCCGGACTCAGCCAGCGACCTCGAATCGCTGATCGACGCGGCCGATCGCGCCCTGCTCAGGGCAAAGCGGGCGGGAAAGAACCAGCTGCGCACCGCGCCTGCCACCCGCCCGGGCCCACCTGGGGGCGAGGACCCGCACAGGCGCCCGCGGCGGTTCCGGGCGTCCGATCGGAGGGCAGGACGCAAACGGCCCTAAATTGGTCGCTTGGGTGCAGAGCCCAGGCGTGGATCCAGCTATCACATGGGAGCCGCAGCGCCTAAGCTTGACCCTTCGAGGGGCGGGTTCAGACCGCGCATCATGGGCATACTCGACGACGCGATTCGCGAACACCTCGATCTGAAGCGCAAGCACGGCGCCCGAGACGCCGATATCCGAGAGATCGAGGATGAGGCCTTCGGCTCGGCCGATCGCCCCGATCCCTTTGCCGCGGGCGAGCTCTTCAACGAGGTCTCCCCCGGCGGCGCCACCGAGGGTGAGTCCGCTGAGGCTCTCGCCGGTCCGAGCGCCCTGGTCGAGCCCGAAGGCCCGAGCGGCCTGAGCGAGCCGGATCTGGGCGGCGGCGAGGAGCCCACCCGGCTGGTCGAGCCCGAGGCGCTGCTGCCGTCCGAGCCCAGCACCGAGCCGCCCGATCCCGGGACTCCGGCGGACCCGATCAGCCCGCCCGATGGCCTCGACCAGATTCCGGGCCAGACGGAGCTGCCCGGCCAGGATGAGATTCCGGGCCAGGAGCGTCTCGACGACCCGTTGGAGGGCTATCAGCCTGCAAGCGAGCCGGAGTCGGAGAGCTATCAGCCCTCCAGCGAGCCTGAGCCGGAGAGCTACGAGCCAGCCACCGAATCGGAGTTGGAGGGTTACGAGCCCTCCTCCGAGCCAGAGACCCCCGAGCCTTCCGAGTCGCTCGAGGACCTGATCGCGGAGGAGGAGCCGTTCCCAGAGGACAGCGCGGCGCCCCCGGCCGCGCCCCATGAGGACCTTCCGCCGCCACGGGACGTCTCCGAGCCGGTGTCCCCCGACGAGCCAGCCGCGCCGCCGGAGCATGTCGTCCCCGAGGAGTCCGACCGTCCCCTCACGCCGGAGCCCGAGAGCACCGTCCCCGACCCGCCGCCGCCGCCTCCGGACGCCGGTCCGGAGCCGCCGGGCCGGGCTCGAGGCAGGGTCGACGTTCCCACTCAGGAGCACCCGCCTCCCGGGCAGACCGGTGGCGTGCCGCCCGTGCCCCCACCGGAGCCGGAGCCTCAGCGCGTCGAGTCGGCCGGCGAGGCCGCTCCAATCGAGGAGGAGCCCTCCGCCGAGCAGCCGCCCCGCGAGGATTCGGGCGGACCGGCCCTCTACGACTTCGAGACCGACGAGGACCAGTTGTCCGAGTCGCCCGCCTCAGAGCCCGAGGACGACTTCGAGGCCCTCGGTCCGGCCGAGGAGGAGGCGCCGTACCTCGAGGAGGAGGAGCCATATGTGGAGGAGCCCATCTCTGGCGGAGAGCCATCGTCTCCCGCTGAGCCCCCGGCCGAGGAGCAGCGCACCGAGGTGAGGCCCGCGCTCGAGGACGAGGAGGTCCACGAGGGTGGAGCCGCCGATCCGGAGGAGGCGTGGGAAGAGGAGGAGGGCGAGGAGGGGCTCTGGTTCGAGAAGGGCCCGCCGAAGGACTTCGACTTCGACTGAGTCAATCGGGTTGCGCCAGTCGCGCACCCTCACACATAGCCGCGCGTGCGGCTCGCCTCGACCACCCTCTCTATCCCGACCAGATAGGCGGCCTCGCGCAGCGAGATGCGCTCCTCCTTCGAGCGCGCATCGACGTCGCGGTAGGCGTGGCGCATGACCCCGCCGAGCTTGTCGTTGACCTCGCGCTCGGACCAGCGGAAGTGCTGGAGGTTCTGGACCCACTCGAAGTAGGAGCAGACGACTCCGCCGGCGTTCGCCATCACGTCCGGGATCACGTGGACTCCCTTCTCCCGCAGGATCTCGTCGGCCGCCGGAGTGGTGGGGCTGTTGGCGCCCTCGATGATCATCTTGGTGTTGATCCGGTCGGCGTTGCGCTCGTGGATCATGCCGCCGAGCGCCGCCGGGATCAGGACGTCGCACTCGATGGCCAGGAGGTCGTCGGGGCTGATCACGTCGGCGCCTGGGAACTCGGTGAGCTTTCCGCTCTCGCGCAGATGGTGGGCGAGATCGTCTGCGTCGATGCCGGCCTCGCTCTGGATCGCTCCGGTCGCATCGGAGGCGCCGACCATCCTCGAGCCGAGCTGCTGGAGGATCCGGGCCGCCCAGGAGCCGACGTTGCCGTATCCCAGGACGACGAAGGTGCTGTCGGCTGGGGTGAGGCCCATCTGGGGTGCGGCCTCGCGGAACATGTAGATGCAACCCCGGCCGGTCGCCTGCTCGCGGCCGTAGGAGCCCTCGAGCGCGATCGGCTTGCCGGTGCAGATCGCGGGCGTGTGGCCGTGGAGCTTGCCGTACTCGTCCATCATCCAGGCCATCACCTGCGCGTCGGTATTGACGTCGGGGGCCGGGATGTCGCGCGTCGGACCGAGGATCTTCTGGATCTTGTCCATGAAGGACCGGGTGATCGCCTGGAGCTCGGAGCGATCGAGCTGGTCGGCGGGGACGTTGACGCCGCCCTTGGCCCCTCCGAAGGGGATGTTCGCCACGGCCGTCTTCCAGGTCATCAGCGAGGCGAGGGCGCGCACCTCGTCGACGTCGACCTCGGGGTGGTAACGGATGCCGCCCTTGTAGGGGCCGCGGGCGCCGTTGTGCTGGATCCGGTAGCCGGAGAAGGTGTGGACCTTGCCGTCCGAGAGCTTCACCGGGATCTGGACGGTGACCTCGCGGTAGGGGGTCCAGAAGACGGTGCGGATGTCGTCGGGAAGCTCGAGTCGCTCGACGGCGCGGTCGAAGTAGTGGCGGACGATGTCGAGGTTGGAAACCTCGGCTCGCTGTGCCGGCTTCGCCTCGCCCGCTGCCGCCTTGCGCTCCTTGCGCTCGTCCACGGCGGTCGGCGACTTGTCCGTCGCCTGCCTATGTCCACCGGTCCGCGGCTCTTTGGGTTTGGTAGCCATCACCTCTCCTGGGGCCGCCTGCGCCCGCCTGGCCAGTCTCTCACAAGGAACATTCACGGGGCTGCGCCTGCGAGTCCTACAATCGAGCGCCCACGGGGCCATAGCTCAGTTGGGAGAGCGTCGCGTTTGCAACGCGAAGGTCGCCGGTTCGAGCCCGGCTGGCTCCACTGAGGGCACGAGATGAAGAAGACCGACAACTCGAAAAGCCGTGAGTCTCCCTCTCCGCTCATTGACGCGAAAATCAAGGAGCTGGGCGATTGGCGTGGCGAGACACTCACAAAGATCCGAAGGCTCATCAAGCAAGCGGACCCCGAAGTCGTCGAGGAGGTGAAGTGGAGAAAGCCCTCGGCCCCGGCAGGTGTGCCCGTCTGGTCCCACGATGGACTGATCTGCACAGGGGAGACCTACAAGAGCCACGTCAAGGTGACCTTCGCCAAGGGTGCGCGGCTCGAGGATCCAAAGCGGTTGTTCAACTCCAGTCTTGACGGCAATGCCCGACGCGCCATCGACCTGCACGAAGGTGACCGGATCGACGAGACTGCGTTCGAAGCGCTCGTCCGCGAGGCCGTCGTGTTGAACGAGTCCTCAGCGCGCTAGGGGGTCAGGGCTGGTTTTTGCCGTGCGGGCCTGCAGCCGGCGGGCCGGTTCCGCCGCCCTCGGATGTGTCCTCGATGACCTTTCGCTCGATCTTCTCCAGCTCGGCATCCAGCTCGCGGTCGGCGAGCATCCCGCGCAGGGCACCCGTGATCGTGCGGGACCACATCCGGCGCGCTACCGCGACCTGGGTGTGACCGGCCGCATCCTCGTCGTACTCAGTCCACTCCAGACAAACGCGACGCTCGCCGGCCGAGGGCGCGTCGTCCGGCAGCGGGGCGCCCTCGCCGTAGAGCACGATGCGCGCCGTCCAGCCGTGCGGGCAGAGCTCCTGCATCTGCTCCTTGACGTGCTGCTCGCGGGAGACCATGGGGTCGCGGCGTCGCCGGAACCTGGTCAGGAGGAGCACCGTGGCGGTCAGCAGTGCGCAGGCGAGCACCGTGGCTCCGATGATCTCGATCGACACCCCAAGGCTCCCACCCGACTGCTGCGTCGTGTTCTGCATCGCCAGCGTGTGGAGAACGGATGTCATCGCGCCCCATATTCATATACCCGCGAGGCCGCTCCGCAAAGGGCGGACGAGATCAGGAGAGCGCGCAGGTACTGAGCAGCACCGAGAGCAGCGCGACCGGGCAGACGACCAGGCAGATCAGCGCGGCGATCCAGCGCCGCAGGATCAACGCCCCAACTCCCGCGGCCATCGCCGCGATCGCGGCGACTGCCGCCACCGAGTCGATCAGGTCGGTCCACTGCGGTGGCCCGCCACCGGTGCTGCAGTCGGGCTGGGCAAGGACGAAGACGAGTGCCAGCACGCCTGTGATCGCAGTGAGGCCGAGTGACGTGTTGGCCAGCCACCGCGCCAGTTCCTCCATCCGGGACCGCTTCACCTGCCCGGCAGTGCCGATGTGGATCGCATGCTTGCCGATCTGGATCACCCGCTCCCGCACCCCGTTCTGCGGCTGCTCGACCCAGCCCTCGGATCGCCCGATCAGCGTCCCCGCCGCAGCGGCGACCAGCAAGACGACCGGCAGCATCAGCACGGGCCCCGGGGGCGGCTGGACTGAGTTCCCGTCAGTCAGCAACAGCAGCACGATTGCCCCTATCCCGAGCCAGACTCCCACCACACCCAGGTTGGTGAAGATCCGCAGCCACTCCGTACGCGCCCTCGAACGCAGGCCGCACGCGGTCGCGATCGCGACGATGGCCAGAATCGCGAACGCGTAGACCCAGGCCCGCGAGTCGTACTGGCGCTGCAGCGGGTCCGCCGCCCGGTCGCGCGCGAGCCCCTCGCTGAGCTGCGCGTTGAAGCAGCTCGCCTCGTTCGGCTGGCAGGCGCGGGAGGGGAAGTCCGGCAGCCGCGACTCCGTGTGCGCCAGGTCCACCCCTGCCAGGATTCCGACCGCCAGGCAGAGCGCGACGCACGCGAGGGTGTACTTCGAGGGCGCTCGCCAGCGTGACCAGACGGAGGGCGGCGTCGGCTCCGGCATCGAAGGGCCTAGTCGTTCGGCGGCTGCTTGGCCTTCGGGGGCTGCGGCAGCGGCGTCGCCGCTCCCTCCGCCACGAAACCGGCCCGAAGCAGCGCGGGCACCTGGGTGATCGGATCGGGCGAGTGAAGCAGGACGACCCCGAGCTGATGGCCACCGATGCGCGCCGTCGTCACGTAGCAGCGCCCCGCCGGGTCCGTGAACCCCGTCTTCAGCCCGGTGACCTGGGCTTGCGGCAGGCCCGCCAGCCCGTGCTGCAGGAAGTAGTGGTTGTTGTAGAGGTAGAGGTGCTTGCCCTTGATCGGGAAGCCAGGCTGAGCCGTGCGGGTCTGAGCGATTTTGGCGATCCGCGGATTGGCCAAGTCGGCGCGCGCGAGCTCCGCCAGATCGAGCGGGCAGGAGTAGTTGTTGCGATCCCGCAGGCCGTTGGGCGTCGAGTAGTGCGTGCAGGTCAGCCCCATCGACCTCGCCTGGAAGTTCATCTCCTTCACGAACCGCGTCACCGTGCCGCCGTCGTGCTGCGCGAGCGCGACCGCCGCGTCGTTGGCGGAGATCATGATCAGGGCCTGGAGCAGCGGCTCGAGTGGCACCTTCTTGCCCCGCGGAAGCAGCCCGGTCGCCGAACCGGATGTGTGTGCCGCTTTCTGGGAGATCCTCACCCGCTCCCCCGGCCGGTTCCGGTTCGCCACCATCAGCGCGGTCATCATCTTGGTCAGGCTCGCGATCGGATGCTCGAGCCGCGGCTGCCTCTGCCAGAGCACCCTCCCGGTCTTGACGTCGAAGAGCACGCCGGCCAGCGGCGGATGCTTGAACCGATAGCGGACCGGCATGCGCCCGCTGAGCGGCTGCAGCGCGAAGCGCGTATCGACCGTGAGCGGCGCGGTTCCGATGTCCGGTGTGGTGACCGAAGGGATCCCGGCCTCACCCGACTCGGCGCCTCGGTTCGTCGAGGCGCGCGCCGCGGGCTGCCCCGTCGACGGCGACCCGCCTTCGCCTGCACGCTCCGGCCAGATCGCGATCGCGATCGCGGCGGTGGCGCCGAAGACGAGCACCACCCCGACGATCGCGAGGATCCTCCTAGTCATCGGGAGGGTTCCTGAGCGCGCCGATCAGCCCCGCGGCAATCATCACCACGATCAGCAGCGAAATGCCGTAGAGCCCGATCGCGCCGATGTCGCCGTAGGTCCTCAGCCGCAGCCCGGTGTCGACGATCACGTAAATGGTCACCGCCGCGAAGAACCCGCAGAAGACCAGGCCGAGCAGCAGCAGGGCAGTCCTGAGGTCTCGGTCCAATTTGGCTCAGTAGCCGGGTAAGCGTGGCTCGGTTCGGCGTCTTCGCATCGCGTAGAGCATGGCCCCCGCCACGGCCGAACCGAAGACGAAACCGCCCACGTGGGCGAAGTAGGCGACGCCCTGGCCGCCCCCGGAGCTGACCGCGACCTGTCCCAGGGCCGGAACGAACTGAAGAATGAACCAGAGGGCCAGCAGGATCAACGCCGGTATCTCGACGAGGGTGACGAAGAAGATGATGAAGATCAGGGTCAGCACCCTGGCCCGCGGGAAGAGCCACGCGTAGGCGCCGAGGACGCCGGCAATCGCGCCGCTCGCGCCGATGGTCGGCGCAGTCGACGATGGATCGATCACGGCCTGCGTGTACACGGCGATCAGCCCCGCCACCAGGTAGAAGAGCAGGAACTTCACCCGGCCCAGCCGATCCTCGATGTTGTTGCCGAAGACCCAGAGAAACAGCATGTTCCCAGCGATGTGCAGGAACCCGCCGTGCATGAACATCGAGGAAAACAGCGTCACCCACCACGGCTTCTGGTCGATCTGGAAGGGCCCGAGGTTCGAGTCCGGGTTCGCCTCGCTGCGGGCCACCGCCTCCGAGTAGTCCCTGGTGCCCGGACAGACGACGCCGGCCTCGAACCCGGCGCCGGTCTCGCCAACCGCCCCAACGCTGCAGTCGCCGCTGTCGGTGTGGGTAATCCGGTACGGCATCGCCCCGTACTCCAGCGAGCTTTGGTCGATCGACCCGAATCCCGCCTGGTCGAGGCGCTGATTGGTCGGGAAGTCGAGCTGCCAGATGAAGACGATGACGCAGGCGACGATCAGGCCGAGCGTCACTATCGGGAACCGCGAGGTCGGGATGTTGTCCTTCAGCGGCAGCACCGGGCGCCGCCAAGACTATGCGCGAGACGAGGCTCTAGTGCCGCTCGCGGGGCGGCGGGATCTCGTCCCGCCGCGCCGGCAGCCGGGCCGACTTGGGCGAAGGCAGAATGGCCCGGCCGTGCGAGCGCGATGCGACAGCGCCACCCTTGGTCCAGGTCACGGCCAGCGGCTTGTTCTGCACCAGCAGGCTCCAGGTTGGGACGTCGAGGTTGCCGGTCTGGGCGAGGCCGTGGTCCGCCTGGAACGCGTACACGGCGGTTTGCGTCGGGGCCTGGAAATAGCCGTTGATCGGGACTGAGTAACCGCCGCCGGCGAGCAGCTGCTGAGCCCAGGCGACGAAGTCGCCCTTCGAGCCCACGTGCAGGAATGGGTAGCTCGGGTACGGCCCGGCCGCGGCCGGCGAAACCGGAGAGCCGACCGCATTCCACTGCCGCTTGCCGGCCGACTGCCAGGACCACCAGCTGACCCCGTCAAAGCCGTGAGACATCGCCAGCGCGCGGAAGCGACGGATCTGACCGGCCTTCGGCTTGTTGTAGACCTGCCCGAGCGGTGCGATCGGCCGCCCGTAGATCCGGTTCCAGACCCAGGTGTGGATGTACCCCTGGTCGACGGTGGTCCCGATGTCCTTCCAGTAGAGCTGCGGGACGTTGTACTGCGCGCCGCCGGGACCCAGGAAGACCGAATAGGGCAGGGCGGGGTGATAGTCGACGTAAGGGAAGCTTGCGAGCCCGACGGGATAGTCCGCACCGACTTGCGAGCGCAGCGACGAGACGTAGTACGAGGCCTGTGGGTACTTCCCCTCGTACTGGCCTTCGACGTCGAGAACCAGGCAGTCGGCGCCGTTGGCGACCGCGGCAGCGCCCACCCGCGCCTCCTTGCCGGGCTTTTGGCCGTAGATGAACTGCCAGGCGCAGACGTCCAGCCCGCGAGCGTGAAGGCCGCTCACCACGCTCGGCGAGAACTGGCTCCAGTAGGAGGTGCCGTCGCCGGATTTGATGAAGACGGTGTTGATGCCATGCCCACGTGCCTTCTTCGCGATCGCGCCCAGCCTGCCGTGCGAGGAGTGGCTCAGGTACCAGATCCACATGCCGTTGCCGGCGAGCGGGTTCTTGTGGCCGGTGTTGGTGTCGCTCGTCTGGGACGACGCGCCACCGGCCAATGGGCCGATCAGACCCAGCACCGCGACTGCGGCTACGAGGACAAGCGTGTTTCTGCGTCGGCGAATACGCATGAATTCGAGGCTACGGGCCCCAAAACACGTCTTTGCAGGTAAAGGTGCGTTGATGCCAGGGTGCGCGTCAGCGCAACCCGTTTAAGGAAGAGCGGCGGCGGCTGGCAGCTGCTCGTCCGCGTGGTAACTCGAGCGGACCAGCGGCCCGGAGGCGACCGACGCGAACCCCAGCCCGTAGGCCGCCTTCTCCAGCTCCGCGAATTCGTCCGGGTGCCAGTAGCGGTCGACGGGCAGGTGCTTCTCCGTCGGCCGCAGGTACTGCCCGACGGTCAGAACCTGGACCCCGTGGTCACGGAGGATCGAGAACGCCTCGACCATTTCGTCGAACTCCTCGCCCAGCCCGACCATCAGCCCGGACTTGGTGACGACCTCGGTACCCGCCATCTCCTTCGCCATCCGCAGGACCCGCGCCGAGCGCAGGAAGTCCGATCCCCGACGGGCCATCGGGTATAGCCTCGGCACGGTCTCGACGTTGTGGTTGAAGACGTCGGGACGCTCGGCGATCACCTTGGCGAGTGGCATCTCCTGGCCGCGAAAGTCGGGGGTCAGGACCTCCACCTTGCACCCCGGCGCCAGACGGCGGATAGAGCGGATCACGCCGACGAAGGCACCGGCGCCGTAGTCGGGCAGATCATCGCGGTCGACCGAGGTGATCACCGCGTGGCGGAGGCCCATCCGCTTCACTTGGTTCGCCACCCGCAGCGGCTCGAGCGGGTCGTGCCAGGTCGGCTTGCCCGTCTGCACGTTGCAGAACCCGCAGCGGCGGGTGCACACGTCGCCGAGGATCATGAAGGTGGCCGTGCCGCGCTCCCAGCACTCGCCGACGTTCGGGCAGTTGGCCTCCTGGCAGACCGTGTGGAGGTTGTCCTGCTCGATCGATTTCTTCAGGCGGCGGTAGGTCGGTCCGCCGGGAGCCGGGACCTTGAGCCAGGGCGGCTTTCGGGAGCGGAACGCGATCTTGCCGTCGGTGTCCGGCGTCCGCCCGCCCGGGTTGGCCCGGGAGCGGGTGACGTGTAGGCGATCCGCGACGGATTCGGCCATGGCTCCTACCGTACCGGGGCCGTCTCGCCGATCAGCTCGGCGATCGCCCCCCGCTCCGCCGCCACCGGGCCGCGCTGATAGATCTCCCCGAAACGCTCGGCGATGACGTCCATGTAGGCGTCCATCTCCTGCTCCGTTCCCAGCTCCCGGCAGAGCGAGGTCATCCGACAATCCTCGATCCCGCAGGGGACGACCCACTCGAAGGGTTGCAGGTCGTTGTTGACGTTGACTGCGAATCCGTGGGTGGTGACACCGCGGTTGACGTGGACCCCGATCGAGCCGATCTTCCGCCCCTCGGGCGGACGGCCGCCGACCCACACGCCGGTGAGGCGATCGATCACCTCGGCCTCGACCCCGTACGCGTCGAGCGAGTCGATCATCAGCCGCTCGAGCTTCCGGACGTACTCGTGGACGTTGTCGCCATAGGGGCGCAGTGAGACGATGGGATAGCCGACCAGCTGGCCAGGGCCGTGGTAGGTGACCCGGCCGCCGCGATCGGTTTCGCAGATCTCGATCCCCTGCATGCGATACCAGTCCTCGCCCATGCCGAGCTCGCCCGGCTCTGTCCGACGACCCTTCGTGTAGACGGGCGGGTGCTCCAGGAGAAGAAGCACATCCGGGACCCGGTCGGCCTGGCGGGCGCCCTCGATCCGCTTCTGCAGTCGGCGGGCCTCCTCATACGGGACCAGTCCGCAGCGCACGATCAGCACGTCGTCCACAGCCCAATTGTCACACGCGTCAGGCACCGGCCGCGGGTGCTCTCCTTGGTCGGTTGGCCAGAACGGCCACTCCTCGAAGTGGAAGCAGAGCCCCTCCTCGTCGAGACGGACGATCCAGAGATCCCGGTACTCCTTTCGCCTGCGGTGAGCTCGGTGGCGATCCTTGTCGCGCGGCGGGCCGTAGCGGACGGTGACCCGAGCGACGCCAGTATCGCCCTCGACGGTGACGACCTCGCTCGTCATCTCGAACTCCTCGTCGGAGCCGAGTCGCTCCGCCTCCCACATCGTGCCCATCGCGGCCAGGCCGCGATGCGGATTCTCGTAAGGGTCGGTGGAGTACGTGGCGTCCTCGGTGAAGAGCGTGGCGAGACCGTCCGTCCCGGGCGAGCGCCAGGCCCGCTCGTACCGCTCGATCCAGTCGGTGAGCTGACCCCGCTTCGAGGACGGCCGGGAGCCTCTGGTCGTCGGCGCGGGCGGAAAAGCTGTTTTTGATTGACGCCCTCCCCGGCGTATGACAGGCCGCTAGAGCGCGAGCCCGAGCGGCTCCTCGAGGAGCTCGCGCACCCGCGCCAGGAACTGCGCGCCGTCCTCTCCGTAGAGGATGCGGTGATCGCAGGCGAGGGTGACGCCCATCAGCTGGCGCGCCTCGAACTCGCCGGATTCGGTGACCACCGGCTTGGCCTTGAGCTCGCCGACGGCCAGGATGCCCGCCTGCGGCGTGTTGATCACGGCGCTGAAGTTGGAGATGCCGTACATGCCGAGGTTGGAGACTGTAAAGGTGCCGCCCGAGAGCTCGGGAGGGGTGATCGAGCCGTCGCGGACCCGCGCGGCCAGGGCGCGGGTCTCCGTCGAGATCTGGTGCAGCCCCTTGCGGTCCGCGTCGAAGACCGTTGGGACGACGAGCGCGTCCTGCGCCGCAACGGCCACCCCGACGTTGATCCGCGAATAGAGCTCGATGCGCCCGTCGCGGTAGGCGCCGTTGGCCCGCGGGAACTCGCGCAGCGCGAGCGCGCAAGCCTTGACCACCATGTCGTTGAAGGTCGGGACGCCCTCGCCCTCCTTCGCCATCTCCTTCAGGCGCTTGCGGCCCTCGACCGCTGCGGTCAGGTCGAGCTCGGCCTGCAGGTAGAAATGCGGCGCCGTCGCCTTGGACTCCGCCATGCGGCGGGCCACGGTCTGCTGGAGCTTGGTGAGCTCGACGAGCTCGACCTGGCCCTTGGCGGTCTCGGGCTTCTCGGAGACGCCGGGAGTTGGGGCGGCCGGCGGTGCCGCGGCGGGCGCCGGAGCAGCTGCAGGCGCGGCAACGCCCGCTGCGAGCGCTCGCTCTACATCGGCTTTGACGATGCGACCACCCGGCCCAGAGCCCGACAGCCCCTGCAGGTCAAGCCCGCGGTCGCGAGCAATCCGCTTGGCAATTGGAGAAGCCTTGACCCGGCCGTCACCACCGACTGCGGCTGGGAAAGGAGTCGGCGCCGGCGCTCGCGGAGATGCCGCTGCTTGGGAGGGAGTGGGAGCACTTGCGGCAGGGGCGGCGGTGGGGGCGGGGCCCGGCAACGTTGCGCCATCCGAACCATTGGCGCCCTGCTCTTCTGTGGATGGTGCGTGTTGCCGGGACGCGCCCCCTCCGCCGCCCCCGTCACCCACCTCGCTCGCGTCCCCGACACGAGCTATCGGATCACCAATGGGCAGCGTGTCCCCCTCCTGGGCCAGGATCTCGACGAGCGCGCCGGCCGTGTCGGACTCGTAGACCATGTTCGCCTTGTCGGTCTCGATCTCGACCAGCTCCTCGCCGACGGCAACCTCGTCGCCGACGCCCTTGAGCCACCGCAGGACCGTGCCCTCCTCCATCGAGTCGGAAAGCCGCGGCATGACGATGTCGACCATCAGCGGCTCCCCTCGACCGTCTGCAGCGCCGCGCTGACCACGTTCTCCGCGTGCGGGATCGCCGCCTGCTCCATCCGCTTCGAGTAGGGCATGTGCACGTCGGCGCCGGTGACGCGCTCGATCGGTGCGTCGAGATAGTCGAAGGCCTGGCCCTGGATCAGGGCCGCGAGGTTGGCGCCCACCCCGCCGTGCGGCCAGCCCTCCTCGACGATCACGACCCGGTTCGTCTTCCGCACCGATTCCAGGATCGTGTCGAGGTCGAGCGGGCGGAGTGTGCGCGGGTCGATCACTTCCGCCTCGATGCCGTGCTCCTCGGACAGGGTCTTGGCCGCCTGCTGCGCGACCTCCACCATCCTCAGGATGCCGATGATGGTGACGCCGGAGCCCTCGCGGCGGATGGCGGCCTCGCCGAAGTCGACGACGCTGTCGCCGTTCTCCGGGACCTCTCCGCGCAGCCCGTAGAGCGTCTCGTGCTCGATGAAGATCACCGGGTTGTCGTCGCGGATCGCGGCCTTCAGCAGCCCCTTCCCATCGGCCGGGGTCGACGGACAGGCGACGAGCAGGCCCGGGATCTGCAGGAACATCGCCTCGAAGCTGTGCGAGTGAGTCGGGCCGAGTTGGTGGCCGCCGCCGCCGGGCATCCGAATCACCAGCGGCACGCGCACCTGGCCGCCGAACATGTACGGGATCGCGGCCGCGTGGTTGACGATCTGATCCATGGCCAGCAGCGCGAAGTTGACGGTCATGATCTCGACGACCGGCCGGAGGCCGCCCATCGCGGCGCCGACCCCCATCCCCACGATCGAGTTCTCGGAGATCGGCGTGTCGCGGACCCTCTTCTCCCCGAACTCGTCGAGCAGTCCCTCGGTGACCTTGAAGGAGCCCTGGAACACCGCCACGTCCTCGCCCATCACGAACACGTCCTCGTCGCGGCGCATCTCCTCCGCCATCGCGTCGCGCAGCGCCTCGCGCATCCGCATCGTCGGCATCAGTGCACGTCCTCCGGCCGAGTGTCCGGTTGGTCACCTTCTGCCTCCCGCAGCTCCTCGTCCTCCGCGTACTCCGCGCCGCGCTCGGCGAGTTGACGAGCCCGCTCACTCGCACCGCGCTCCTCCTCGGCCGCGTGCGAGTCGGGTGAGCGCTCGTCGACCCCGTACCAGCCTGGCACCTGGTCGCCGAGCACATAGAGGTGGTCATAAAGCGAGTCGAGCGGCGGCTCGGGCGAGTTGTCGGCGAACTCGACCGCTTCCGTGACGAGGTTGTCGGCCTCGTCCCGAATCGCCTGGATCTCGTCCTGGGAAAGGACGTTCCCCTCGATCAAGCGGCGGGCGAAGCTCTCGATCGGGTCCTTGCGCTGCCACTCCTCGACCTCCTCCTTCTCCCGGTAGACCTCGGGATCGGCTGCAGAGTGGCCGCGGTATCGGTAGGTGAACGCCTCGACCAGGGTCGGCTTGCGCTCTTCACGCGCGAGCCGGATGTGTTCGGCGACCACCTCGCGGACGGCCATCACGTCCATCCCGTCGACACGGACGCCCGGGATTCCCAGGCCCTCCGCCTTGTGGGAGAGGTCGGGGACCGCCGAGTGCCGCTCCAGCGCCGTGCCCATCCCGTAGAGGTTGTTCTCGACCAGGAAGACGACCGGCAGGCTCCAGAGTGCCGCCAGGTTCATCGTCTCGCCGAAGTTGCCGGTGTTGGAAGCGCCGTCGCCGAACATGCAGACCGTCACCTCGTCGGTGCCGCGGTAGTCGGAGGACAGGGCGAGACCAGCGGCCAGGGGAAGGTTGCCGCCGACGATCCCGTAGCCGCCCATGAAGCGGCGCTCCGCATCGAAAATGTGCATCGAGCCGCCGCGGCCCCCCGAGGTGCCGTCCACGCGTCCGAAGAGCTCCGCCATCACGCGCTTGGGGTCGGTCCCGCGCGCGATCGCGTGGCCGTGGGTGCGGTAGGTACCGATCAGGTAATCGTCGTCCCGCATCACCGAGGTGGTGCCGACGATCGTCGCCTCCTCACCGATTGCCAGGTGGAGGAAGCCGCCGGCCTTGGCGCGCTGGTACTGCCGACCGGCCTCCTCCTCGAAGCGGCGGATCAGGGCCATCTGGCTGAGCAGCTCCCGGCAGGTGGCCTCGTCCGGCAGCTTCGTCTTGCGCGCCGGCGCCTTGCCGTCGGACGATCCGGTCGCCCGTCGCGTCGTCTTCGTCTTGCTCTGGGCCACTGGCTCAGCCTACTCCGGGGCTCGGGCCGGTCGAGATCTCGCTGCGACGAAGTTCAGGAAGGCCGGCTCAGGGCGTCCACTTCGCGGCCACCGTTCCGCTGAATTGCACGCCGGCGAAGACGCTGCCGACGGCCATGCAGAAGAGCCGACTCGGACAGGAGACGTCACTGAGAGACGGGGACCCGCTGTAGGGGTACGGGATCGATTCGAGCTGCCAGCTCCGCCCGTCAAAGCGCTCGGCGATCGCGATCTGACCGCCTGACGTAAACCCTTCCCCTACGGCGTGACACGCTTGTCGTCCCGGACAGCTGACGTCGAAGAGGTCTGCGAAGACTCTCGAGCCCGGCTGCGGCGTCGGATTCGGGGTGGGCATGACCGACCAGCGCGAGCCGACACGGCGCTCGGCCAAGGTCGTGACATCGCGCTCAAAAAACGGCCCAGGTGGGCCAAGAGACGCTCCGACGGCGAAGCACACCCCGTCCGGACAGGATACCCCGCTGAACTGAGCGATGTCTGCGCCGTCGGGCTTCGGCGCGGCCTGCAGCCCCCACGAGTTGACGCGGCCGAACCAGCGCTCGACGAGCGGCGCGAGCGGTATGGTCAGACCATTCGTCTGACCGACGGCGGTGCAGGTCCGCTTCAGGGGGCACGAGACGTCGGACAGAACGCTGGACTGGGAACCCGGGGCGTCCGGGATGGACTGGACGTGCCAGCCGGTGCCGTCCCAGCGCTCCGCAAGTGTGCCGCTGGCGTCGGATCCTCCAATAGCGGTGCAGGCCAGGAGCCCGGAGCAGGAGACGGCCGAGAGGCCGCCGTTTCCGACGTCCGGGCTCTGCTGATGCGACCAGCTCGTCCCGTTCCAGAGCTCGATCAGGGGCGCCGAGGACGAGCCCGAGCCCGAGCTGCCGACCGCGAAGCAGACGTTTGGCCGCGGACATGAGATGCCGTTCAGCGAGATGAAGGTCGCACTGAATGGGTCCGGGGTCGGCACGATCTGCCAGCTCGTGCCGTCCCAGCGCTCGGCCACCGTCGAATAGGTCACCGTGCCGGGGCCCCCCAACGCGCCCTTGAAGACGCTTGTGGAGCCGACGGCCATGCACGAGTTCGCCGACGAGCAGTCGACAGCGTTCAGCTGCGTGCCGGTAGCTCCTTCCGCGTTTGGAGTTGGGGGAACGGTCCACGCCGCCGATGCGGTGGAGGGCGCAAGCAGCAGGCCGGCGGTCGCAACCAGGGAAAGAACAAACGGACGAAGTGGCAACTGCCTCAATGCCACAAGCCGCGAGGCTACTCCTCTTGTGCCGCCCTCGCCGCGTCTTCGAGCTTGTCGTCCCCCCAGAAGAGCCGGTCGCCGACGGCGATCGTGGGAATCCCCTCGACCCCCCGTTCGATCGCCCCATCGGTGGCGGCCCGCAGCTTGTCCTTCACCGACTGGGTCTCAATGCCCTTGAGCACCGCCTTCGGATGGAGCTCGCAGGCCGCGGCGGCGACCAGGACGTTGTCCACGTCGCTCATGTCCCGGCCCGCAGCGAACACCTGCCGGAAGCAGGCGAGCGAGAACGAGACGACCCGGCCCGACTCCTTCGCGTAGATGGCCGCTCGGACCGGGTTGAGGGAGTAGTTCTCAATCGGCCAGCCCTCCGGGTAAACGACCTCGGGCAGGCCGCGGTTGTCAGCCCGCCGCTGGATCTCCGCGAAGTCGGCGCTGCGGTCCTCCTCGAATGACCAGGGGCGGCGGCCGGTCGTCTTCAGCACATGGCCGAAGGAGATCGGCTGCCACTCCGGCTGCTCGACTCCTGCCTCGGCGAACAGGCCGCTGATCCGCTCCGCCGCCAGGTACGCGTAGGGGGAGTTGAAGTCGTAGTAGAAGACCGCCCGCTCGCTCATGATCTGGTCGGTCTCTCCGCCGCCATGGGGCTCTTCATGCCCGCGACCATGTAGTAGACGGCGAGCAAGGCGTTGATCACCAGCACTACGGCCGGGCTGATGAAGGCGAAGGCGAGCTGGAGTGCGTAGAAGGGTGTTCCGATCTGAAATCGTCTCGTGATGCGGCTGACCTGCTCGTCGGTCAGCTCGACTCCCAAGAGGTGCTTTCGCCTGGTGATGTAGCCCCAGAGCGCACCGTAGGAGAGCGACATCGCCAGGAACGCGACGCTGTACACGATCGCCGCCACCTCCTCGTCCGCGCCCGACTTGAGGTGCTCGGCGAGCAGCGCGGTTGGGAAGGGGATGAAGACCACCGTGAAGAGCAGCAGCAGGTTGAGGTACAGCACGCCTCGGTCCGCTCGCGCGAGGTGGTCGAGGACGCCGTGATGGTTCACCCAGATGATCCCGATCACCCAGAAGCTGACGAAGAACGCCGCGAACGACGGCCACTCCTCCTTCAGGTCGTGCCAGAGGTTCTCGCCGCCGGGCACATTCAGCTCGAGCACAAGCAACGTGATCGCGATTGCGAAGACCCCGTCGCTGAAGGCCTCCAGGCGATTGGTCGTCATGAGTCTCTAGGCGTGGATCGCCCAGCCGTCGACGGCGCGGGCGCCGTCGAGTACCGCCTCCGACATCGTCGGGTGCGGGTGGATGATCCGCTGCAGCTCCGGATAGCCGCCCTCGAGCGCCATCACGTTGACTATCTCGCTGATCATGTCGCAGGCGATGTTCCCCACGATGTGGGCGCCGAGGATCTCGCCGTACTCGGGGTCGCCCACGATCTTGACCAGGCCGGCGCGGTCGTCGTAGACGACCGAGGCCCCGGCGCCGCCGAGCTTGAACTTGCCGACCTTGATCTGGCGGCCGCCCTCCTTGGCCTGCTCCTCGGTCATGCCGACGCTGGCCACCTGCGGATGGGTGAAGGTCGCGCCGGGGACGAGGTCGACGTTGAGCGGCTCCGTCTCGTGACCGGCGGCGGTCTCCACCGCGATCACGCCCTCGTCCTCGGCCTTGTGGGCGAGAGCCGGGCCACGGACCAGGTCGCCGATCGCGTAGATCCCGTCGGCCGAGGTGCGCTGGTATTCGTCGATCTCGATCTGGCCGCGGTCGTTCGTCTTGACGCCGGCGGCATCGAGGTTGAGTGGGTCGGTGTCGGGCTTGCGTCCCCCAGCGATGACGAGGTAGTCCGCCTTGATCTCCTTGTCTCCCGCCTTCACCTTGACGCCCGACTTCTGCCCATCGACAGCCTCGACCTTGGTACCGGTCAGCACCTCCATGCCGTCCTTCTTGAACTGGCGCTCCACCACCCGGGCCATGTCCCTGTCCTCGAGCGGCAGGATCTGGTCGAGCATCTCGATCAGGGTCACCTCCGTTCCCAGGCGCGAGTAGGCGGAGGCGATCTCCGATCCGGACGCTCCCGCCCCTGCGATCACCAACGACTTCGGCATCGAGTCGAGTGAATAGGCGCCCCAGGTGTCGATCACCCGGTCCGAGAACTCGACGCCCGGAATTGGCAGCGCCACCGACCCCGTGGCGAGGACGATCGCCTTGGCCTGGTGCTCGTCATCGCCGACCTTGACCTTGCCGCCGCCGGCGAGCGAGGCCTCGCCATGGAGGAATTCGACCTTGTTCTTGTTCCAGAGGAACTGGACGCCGTCCTCGAGCGTCTTCGAGACCTTTGTCCGGCGCTCCTGGAGGGCCTTCCAGTCGATCGATGTGCCGCTCGCCTTGATGCCGAGGTCGGCGCCGTCCGAGCTGACCGTATGGAAGATCTCGGCGGTGTGCAGGACGGTCTTGGCCGGGATGCAGGCGTAGTTCAGGCAGCGGCCGCCGGCCTTGTCCCGCTCGACGACCGCCGTCTTCTGACCCAGCTGGGCGGCGCGAATGGCCGCCACGTAGCCGCCCGGGCCCCCTCCGATCACGATCACGTCGTATTCGGCCATCGCTTCGACTCTATCGGAGGCCCAAATCCTGCCTCGACGACCTAGTCGGCTCCGGGCGGCGAGGGCATCTGGATCCGGCCCATCGCGCGGATCATGAAGTAGAAGAGTGTCCCCGAGCCGGCGAGCAGCAGCAAGGTGCCGACGGCCTGCAGTACGGAGCTGACGACGACGAGGCCGAAGGCGCTCGCCAGCATCACCAGGAGCAGCACGGTCTGGAAGCCGAGCACCGCCCAGTAGTGGGTCCGCCACATGCCGATCGTCATCGCCCAGAGGACGGTCCCGAAGACGATGATGGGAAGCGCCTTGATGTGACGCCCGCCGGCATCCACGCCCGCGATGGCAAGCCCGGCGGAGACGGTGAAGACGATCGCGAGCACCGCCGAGGCGATCGCACCGACCGTCACCGCCGTCGGCCGCTCGCCCTGCTCCAGTGGCTCGAGCTTCGCGCGGGCCTCCGCGTTGCGCTCCTCGTAGCGGCGAGCCATGCGCTCCTGAAAGGTCTCCGTCTGCCCTGCGCCTCCGTTGGACTCCGCCGCGTTCTGCGTCGGCTGTGTCTGCGCGTCGCCCGGGACCGGCTGCCGGTCCCCCGAGCGTCGCTTTCTCTTCTGGCGTTCGGCGCGCCTCCTGTCCCGCGCGCCCGCCATCAGGTCCCGAGTTCCTCCCGGACAGCCGGATCGACGGAGTCGAAGAGGGCTGTGGCGCCCGCCCGCGGATCCGCGGCGTCCCGGATCGCCCGCACCACGCAGATTCGCGAGGCGCCCGCGCCAACGACCTCATCGACATTGCCGACGTCGATTCCGCCGATCGCGAACCAGGGCTTGGCGACGATCTCGGCTGCGTCACGGATGAGCTCGAGGCCCGTCGCCGGCCGGCCCTCCTTTGTCGGCGTCTCCCAGATCGGGCCGACGCTGACGTAGTCGATGGGCTTCGTGGCCGCCGCCTCGATCTGCTCGCGGCTGTGGGTGGACAGGCCGATGATCGCGTCGGGCCCCATGATCCGTCGCGCCTCCTCTGGGTCGATGTCGTCCTGGCCGACGTGGACGCCGTCGGCGCGCAGCTCGAGCGCGAGATGGGGGTCGTCGTTGACCATGAAGAGCGCCGAGTAGGTGTTGGCGAGCCGCCGGAAGGTGTGGCCCGAGCGCTCGATCACCCGACGGGGGTGCTCTCGGTCGCGCAGCTCGATCATGCCCGTCCCGCCGCTCATCGCGGCCTTCAGCATCGACTCAGCGTCACGGCCGTGCGGAAGGGCGTCGCAGACGAAGTAGAGGCGAGCCCAGCACAATCGCTGGCGACGCAGTTCGCCGATCGCCTCGGGTGGCGCAAGATGAGTCGGGTCGGCGGCGTCGTTCACTCCGCAGAGGAGCGTAGATCAGCGGGTACGATGGATGGGCAACGGGAGCCCACCAACGGGCTGAGAGGGCGGCTGAAGCGCCGCCGACCGTCTGAACCTGATCCGGGTAATGCCGGCGCAGGGAGGTTGGAGCGCCTCGGCCCATGATCAAACGGGTTGCTCCCTACGGAGCCACCCTCGCATCAAGCGCGATGGCTCAAGACAGAGACAAGGGATTCGACGCGATCATCGTCGGCGGCGGCGTGATCGGGCTGGCCTCTGCCTGGCGCGCGTCGGGACAGGGGGCGCGCGTCGGCGTGCTCGAGCGCGACCATCCGGCCTCCGGCGCGACCGGCGTCGCGGCCGGCATGCTCGCCCCGGGCGGCGAGGCGTCCTGGGGCGAGGAGGCGCTTCTCGCCTTCAACCTTGAATCGCTGCGGCGCTGGAGGGACTTCGCCCCCGAGCTCGAGCGGGCGTCCGGCCTCGAGCTGGGATTCGCCGAGCACGGAGCTCTCCACGTCGCACTCGACCGCGACGAGGCGGAGGAGCTTCGTCGCCGCTACGAGCTCCACCGGCGGCTCGGGATCTCCTCGGAATGGCTTTCCGGACGTGCCTGCCGCGACCTCGAACCCGGGCTTGCCACCGTCGTCCGCGGTGGCGCGCAGGTCACCGGAGAGGCAAGCGTCGACCCAAGACGGATCGCGGCCGCGCTGCTCGTTGCCCTGGAGCGGGCTGAGGTCCCCGTTCAGACGGGTGCGGAGGTGATGACGGCCGAGCGGGATGGCCCCAGCTGGCGAGTGGAGACCTCGAACGGCCGGAGCTTCAGCGGTGCGAAGCTGGTGCTGGCCGCCGGCTGCTGGTCCGGACGGATGGAGTGGATTCCGCCTGAGGCCAGGCCGCCCGTCCGTCCCGTCAAGGGTGAGATCGTGACGCTGCGCGGCCCTGCAAGCGAACCCATCTGCGAGCGGATCGTCGCCGGCGAGCGCGTCTACATGGTTCCCCGCGGGGACGGCAGGCTGGTCGTCGGGGCGACCGTCGAGGAGCGAGGCTTCGACACAACCGTCACGGCCGGCGGGGTCCACGAGCTGCTGCGCGAGGCGTATCGGGTGATTCCGGAGATCGCGGAGCTCGAGCTGATCGAGACGACCGCCGGACTGCGCCCGGGATCGCCGGACAATTCCCCGTTGATCGGAGAGAGCGCCTCGGAGGGGCTGTTGATCGCCACCGGCCACTTCCGCAACGGCGTCCTGCAGGCGCCGCTGACCGCGGATTGCATCGCCGCCCTGCTCGCCGGCCGCGATCCCCAGATCGATCTGGCTCCTTTCTCGCCGAGGCGATTTGCCGGACGCTCCGCCGAGACAGCCATGGAGCCCGCATGAACGTCGAGCTCAACGGGGAGCACACGACTCTGCCGGACGGCGCCACCGTTGCCGCCGCGATCGACGCATCGGGCGCGCCCGCCGAGCAGCGCGGCGTGGCGGTCGCCGTGGACGGCGAGGTCGTGCCGCGCAGCGAGTGGGACGCGACCCGGCTTCGCGAGGGCCAGAGGATCGAGGTCCTCGCTGCGATCCAGGGCGGCGCAGAGGGCGGCTTCGAGCTGGGCGGCCGCAGCTGGGGCTCCCGGCTGATCGTGGGCACCGGCGGCTTTCGCTCGCTCGAGCAGATGGAGGAGGCGCTGATCGCGTCGGCCACCGAGATCGTCACCGTGGCTCTGAGGCGAGTGGACCCCGAGGCCGAGGGATCGGTCCTCGACCTGATCCGCGGCCTCGATCTGTTCGCCCTCCCGAATACGGCCGGCTGCTACACCGCCCGCGACGCCGTCCGGACGGCCAAGCTCGCCCGCGAGGCATTCGAGACAGATTGGGTCAAGCTCGAGGTGATCGGGGACGATCGGACGCTGCTCCCCGATGCCGTGCAGCTGGTTGAGGCTGCGGAGACCCTGCTCGACGACGGATTCACGGTTCTCCCGTACGCCAACGACGACCCGATTCTCGCGCGCAGGCTGGAGGAGCTCGGCTGCGCGGCGGTGATGCCGCTCGGGTCGCCGATCGGCTCGGGGATGGGGATCCGCAATCCGTACAACATCCGGATCATTGCGGAGCACGCGAGCATCCCGGTCATCCTCGACGCGGGGATCGGCACCGCCTCGGACGCCGCGCTGGCGATGGAGCTGGGTTGCGACGGAGTGCTGCTGGCGAGCTCGGTGTCGCGAGCCGACGATCCGGCCGGGATGGCCGCCGCCATGCGGGCAGCGGTCGAGGCGGGCTGGGCGGCCCGTCAGGCCGGCCGGATTCCGAGGCGGCTCCACGCCGAGGCCTCGACGCCTCTCGAGGGCCGGCCGGACCTCTCCTAGCCGGCGGATTCTCTCTAGCGGCGCCTGCGGCCTGCGACCTGGTCGATCCCCTCGCCGACCGCGCCGAACGCCCACCCCACGCCGTGGGCTGCGCGATTTACCAAGGAGTCGTCGACCGGCGCACCGACCCGGTCGGGGTCTGTCCCGAGCTCCACCGCCGCCTCGCGCACGGCGTTCAGCTCGGATTCGAATCGGCCGGCCCACTCCTCGCAGAACCCGGCCAGGTCGCGGTCCTGGCGCACTCGGGCCAGCTCGGCGAGCTGGCGAAGCAGCGTGGTCAGGTGCTCGGCGTCCAGGACGGCGAAGCGCACGACCATGCCCGTGTCGCCCCCGCGATCCGTGAGAGCGGTGCGCAGATCGGCGAAGCGCGCGCCGACGCCCTGTGCCATCGGCCAGCCGCGGAGCCCGTAGGCCTCGGTACGTGGCCGGAGCTCCTCGAGCAGGCGCTCTGCCTCCGAGGCGCCCCGCTCCAAGCTTTCTGCCACGGGCATACCGTCGAGCGCGGCGGTCAGCCGCCTCCAGCGGTCGGTCAGATGGCGTGCGGACGCGTACAGCTCCCGGTAGGCACGGTGCTCGGCGGGGTGCAGTTTGGGCTGCTCGTCGGTCACGTCGGGTCAGGCTTCCAGGTGCCGGCGCGCTGTGCGCAGGTCTCCGACCAGCAGGGCCAGCGCGTCGTCGCGATCCTCTGGGTCCGCACGCAGGATGGCGGATGGATGGAGAGTCGGCATTGCCGTGCGGCCGACCTTGGACTCCAGAAGCTCTCCGTGGTCCTTCATCACACGAGCCTTCGAGCTGATCACCGCTCTCACCGCGGTGGCCCCCAGGCAGACCATGAGCTCGGGGTCGACCACCTCGAGTTCGGCCTCGAGCCAGGGTGCGCACGCCTTGATCTCCTCGGCGCGCGGGGCCTGGTGGATCCGCCGCTTGCCCCTCGGCGTCCACTTGAAGTGCTTGACGACGTTCGTGACGTAGGCGTCCCCGCGCTCGATCTCCGCCCCCTCGAGGGCCTGGTCCAGGATCTTGCCCGCCGGCCCGACGAAGGGATGGCCCTCGATGTCCTCCCGGTCGCCGGGTTGCTCGCCGATCAGCATCAGGCGGGCCCGCTTCAGTCCCTCTCCGAAGACGGTCTGGGTGCCGTTCTCGTGCAGCGGGCATGCCTTGCACCCGGCGCCGGCCTCGCGCAGCGACTTCAGGGTGGGGTGCTCGGGGATCAGGGCCTCGGCGCTACTGGTCTCCTCGCCGGTCAGGGGAAGCTGGATCTGGCTCACGAAACGCTCCTACCCGGCGTTCAATCAGGGCAGTCGACCGGTCCGTATAAGAACATATGTTCGATTCAACCACCGAGAGTTGCAAGACTGGAAATAGAGATGCGCTGGGATTCACAGAGGATCGATTGGGAGCAGGGACGGAGCCTGCCAGGACTCGACGTCGAGAGGATCAGGACTTTCGACGCCCCGGAAGCGCTCGGCATCAACTTCCACGAGGTTCGCGCGAAGTCGGCGCTCAACAAGGTGCCCGGCGACTACCTGCCGTTCAACTGGACCGTCAATGCCTTCAGGGGCTGCGCACATGCCTGCGTTTACTGCTTCGCCCGGAACACGCATACCTACCTCGACCTGGGCGCCGGCCGGGATTTCGAGCGCGAGATCGTCGTCAAGGTCAACGTCCCCGAGCTGCTCCGTGCCGAACTCGCCAGGCCGAGCTGGAAGCGGGAGCTGGTCGCATTCGGGACGAACACCGATCCGTATCAGTGGGCCGAGGGGAAGTACGAGCTGATGCCGCCGATGATCGAGGCGCTCCGTGAAGCAGAGACCGCGACCTCCATCCTGACCAAATCGTCGTTGGTCCTCCGCGACCTGGACGCTCTGCTCGAGCTCGCCGAGGTCGCCGACGTGAGCGTCAACTTCTCGGTGCCGACCCTGGACGAGAAGATCTGGCGCGAGACCGAGCCGCACACACCTCATCCCCGCAAGCGGCTCGAGGCTGTCGCCAAGTTCAACGAGGCGGGGATACCGTCAGGCGTCCTGGTGGCGCCGCTGATGCCGGGGATCAACGACTCGCCCGAGCTGGTCGAGGAGATCGTCTCGATCGCCGAGCAGGCCGGCGCCACCTTCGTCAACGGCATCGCGCTGCATCTGAGGCCGGGAGTGAAGGAGGTCTTCATGTCTTGGCTCTCCGCGGCGCGGCCGGACCTCACGCCCCGCTACGAGAAGCTCTATGACGGCCGTGCCTATGCGCCGAACGCCGAGCGCAAGCGACTCGGCTCTCTGGTTCGAGCCCCCAACCTCTCCGAAGATCCGCGCTACAGCCGTCGCGCCCGGCTGGAGGCTCGCCGCCGCCGCCGTGCGGAGGCCGCCGCTGAGCCACAGGTCTCCCAAACCAAGCTCTTCTAGCCGCTCCTCCCATGATTCGCTCCCGAGGAGACGATGTAGCGCCAGAACGTCATCGTCGTTCCGTGGTGGGCCATCGCGTCCTCGTTGTGGAGGATGTGGCCGGCAATCGCCTGGCCGACACCGGTGGCGATCACCGTGAGCCAGATGATCATCATCGCCCTCATGCGCAGGACTCCCTCCCGTGCGCCTTCCCTAATCCCAGCTTCTCCAGTGGGTTGATGGCATTTCCCCCAATCCAGTAGGGAATGAAGAGGTTCTTGATCCACAAAGTCGAGAACTCTGGTACCTTGCCCGCGCTTGTCAACGAAATCAATAAAGAAAGGCCACAAGGAAGCCTCTATGAGCAAGGGAATGAAGAAGCGCCATCCGGGGCGCCTCGTCGCCCGCCTGGGGATCGCCGTGGTCGCTCTCGGAGCGACCGTCGGCATCGCAGCGTGCGGATCGAGCGGCAGCACTCTCAACTTGGTGGCGTACTCGACTCCACAGCAGGTCTACGAGCAGAGCCTCCAGCCTGGGTTCAAGAAGACGTCAGACGGCAAGGACGTCGATTTCTCCAACTCATTCGGAGCGTCCGGTGACCAGAGCCGGGCCGTCGAGTCCGGCCAGCCCGCGGACGTCGTCGAGTTCTCGCTGCAGCCCGATATGCAGCGGCTCGTGGACGCGGGAATCGTCTCGTCCGACTGGGACAAGAACCAGTACAAGGGGATCGTCACCGACTCGGTGGTGACCCTGATGGTCCGTCCGGGCAACCCGAAGCACATCACCAGCTTCGACGATCTCGCCCGCTCGGACGTCGACGTGATCGACCCGAACCCGGCCACCTCCGGCGGAGCCCGCTGGAACATCATGGCCATCTACGGGTCGCAGATCGCCGAGGGCAAGTCCCCGTCGCAGGCCCAGGCCTTCGTCAAGCAGGTCCTCGCCAACACGTCCGTTCAGGACTCGAGCGCTCGTGACTCGCTGAACACGTTCTCCAGCGGCAAGGGCGACGTGCTGGTCGGTTATGAGAACGACGCCATCCAGGCAAAGAAGGACGGGATCGACCTGGAGTACGTCACGCCTGACAGCACGATCCTGATCGAGAACCCGATCGCTGTCACCAAGGACGCGCCGTCGGCCGCCCAGAAGTTCGTGAACTTCCTGTACACGGACCAGGGCCAGCAGGACTTCGCCGACGCGGGCTATCGCCCGGTCGTCAAGTCCGTGGCAGAGAAGAACGCCAGCAAGTTCCCGACCCCGTCGGGCCTGTTCACCATCGACAAGTTCGGTGGCTGGGACAAGGTCTCCGATCCGTTCTTCGGGGACAACGGCTGGGTGATCCAGGCCGAGAAGGATCTCGGCAACCCGACGAGCTAGGCAGCTGGAGCGAGCGCCAAATGGCATCAGCGGACACAGCTGTAGCCAGACCGCCGAGGGTGGGCTTCCGTCCCACCCTCGGCGGGGCGGCCCTCGCCCGTGGGGCCGCGCTGCTGTGGATCAGCGTCATCGTCCTGCTTCCGCTCGCCGCGGTGGTCAGCCGTGGCTTCTCGGACGGGCTTGGGCACTTCTTCGACGCGATCACCGACAAGGAGGCTGTCGCCGCGATCAAGCTCACCCTGATCTCGTCCGTGATCGTCGTCGCGATCAACGCCGTGATGGGGACGTTGATCGCCTGGGTCCTCGTGCGGGACGAGTTCCCCGGGAAGAGGCTCGTCAACTCGGTGATCGACCTGCCCTTCGCCCTGCCGACGATCGTGGCGAGCCTGGTACTGCTCGCCCTGTACGGGCCCAACTCCCCGATTGGGATCCACGCGGCTTACACCAGGGTGGCGGTTGTCATGGCGCTGCTGTTCGTGACACTTCCCTTCGTCATACGCGCGGTTCAGCCGGTCCTGATGGAAGTGGACCGCGAAATGGAGGAGGCGGCCGCTTCGCTCGGCGCGCCCAATCATCGGATCTTCCGCAGCATCCTTCTTCCCAACCTCACTCCGGCGATCATCGCGGGCTGTGCACTCGCCTTCGCGCGAGCGATCGGGGAGTTCGGTTCGCTCGTCCTGCTGACAGGCAACATCCCTTTCAAGACCCAGGCCGCGTCCGTCTACATCTTCGGGCGGGTGGAGACGAGCGACTACTCCGGAGCCGCCGCCGTCTCGGTGCTGCTCCTGGTGATCGCCGTCGGAGTTCTGTTCGCGATCAACTTCTTCGCACGCTGGAGGTCCAGGCATGAGCGCGCTTAGCCGACCCGCCCACCTCAGTCTTCGCTCGGTTGCCCTGCTCTACCTCGCGGCGCTGCTGATCGTGCCCGTCGGCCTGATCTTCTACAGGACCTTCGAGCACGGGCTCAGCCAGCCAATCGACGCGGTGACGAGCTCGGATGGCCTGCACGCCTTCTGGCTGACGATCGTCTGCGTCGGCATTGCCGTCCCCCTCAACACGGTCTTCGGAGTGATCACGGCGCTGGTGCTCGTCCGCCAGAACTTCCGGGGGAAGTCGCTGATCAACGCAATGATCGACGTGCCCTTCGCGATCTCCCCGGTGATCATCGGCCTGGCGCTGTTCCTGGTCTACGCCCCTCGCAACAGCTGGTTCGGCGAATGGTTCATGAACCAGGGCATCCAGATCATCTTCTCGGCCCCTGGCATGGTGCTGGCCACGATCTTCGTATCGCTGCCTTTCGTCGTGCGCGAGGTGATGCCCGTGCTCCAGGAGATCGGCACCGACCAGGAGGAGGCGGCGGAGACGCTGGGCGCATCTCCCTGGCAGACCTTCTGGAAGGTGACTCTCCCGGCCATCAGGTGGGGCGTCACGTATGGCGTCGTGCTCGCGACGGCCCGGGCGCTCGGGGAGTTCGGTGCGGTCAGCGTCGTTGCCGGGAACATCAGCGGCAAGACCCAGACCCTGCCGCTCTTCGTCAAAACGCAGTTCGACCAAATCAACTTGGCGGGGGCATATGCCGCCGCGCTCGTGCTCGCGATCCTCGCGATGGCGGTGCTGTTCAGCATGAATCTCCTCCAGAAGCGCTCGGCACGGACTGCCGAGGGCGATGAGGACGATCACGTGCCGCCCGGTCCGGGGGTCTTCGTCCCGCAGCCCATTGAAAAGGAGGCCTGAGATGGCCATCTCCGTCAAGAACGTGACCAAGCGCTTCGGGGACTTCGTCGCCCTCGACGACGTCTCCATCGACGTGCCCGACGGGGGCCTGACGGCCCTTCTCGGCCCGAGCGGCAGCGGCAAGTCGACGCTGCTGCGGGTGATCGCCGGCCTCGAGCAGCCGGACGAGGGTCAGGTGCTGATCTCCGGCGAGGACAACACTGAGACCCGTGTGCAGGACCGCAACGTCGGCTTCGTCTTCCAGCACTACGCCGCGTTCAAGCACATGACCGTGTTCGACAACATCGCCTTTGGCCTGAAGATCAAGGGCGAGGGCAGCGGCACGATCCGCGAGCGGGTGAAGAAGCTGATCGACCTGGTGCACCTGAAGGGGTTCGAAAAGCGCTTCCCGAACCAGCTCTCCGGCGGCCAGCGCCAGCGGATGGCGCTGGCGAGGGCGCTGGCCGTGGAGCCCCGCGTGCTGCTGCTCGACGAGCCATTCGGCGCCCTGGACGCGAAGGTCCGCGAGGAGCTCCGCACCTGGCTGCGCCGCCTCCACGACGACGTGCACGTAACGACGATCTTCGTCACCCACGACCAGGAGGAGGCGATGGACGTCGCGGAGCAGATCATCGTCATGAACGACGGCAAGGTTGAGCAGTCCGGTGGCCCCCGGGACCTCTATGAGAACCCGGCCTCGGAGTTCGTGATGGGCTTTGTCGGCCCCGCGCACCGCCTGGGCGAGGCGTGGGTGCGGCCGCACGACGTCGACATCCGGCACGAGCCGAACGGGCAGACCATCGAGGCGATGGTCGAGCGGGTCGTCCATCTCGGCTTCGAGGTGAGGGTCGAGCTGACGCTCACGGACGGCGAGCAGTTCTCGGTGCAGCTGACCCGGGACGAGGTCGATCAGCTCGAGCTCAAGGAGGGACAGATCGTCTTCGTGCGCCCCCGGTCCACGCGTGTGTTCGCACCGGACGGCGCCGGATCGAGGGTCACCACCCAGCCGGAGGTGGCGTAGTCAGGTTCCGCTGAGCTGAACGAGCCGGCGAGCCGTCATCGGGTCGCGTCGCCGAGGACGACGGCTAACGCTGACTCCAGGCTTCCGCCGGCTCGCTCAGCTCACGGACGGCCGCGGGCAGCTCGCCGCCGACCACGTCGGCGAGGGTCGTGTCCTCCATCACGGCACGCAGGTTGGCTCGCAGGGCGATCCAGACCTTCTGCAAGGGCTCCGCCTCGCCCTTGTAGCTGAGCGTCTCCGGTCCCTGTCCGCGGACGCTCGCCAAGGGGCCCTCGACCGCGCGAACGATGTCGGCGAGGTTGACCTCGTCGGCGGGTTTGGCGAGCCAGTAGCCGCCCTGGGCGCCGCGGCGGCTGGCGACGATGCCGGTGTGCTTGAGCTCGCCGAGGATGTTCTCGAGGAACTTGAGGGGGATGTCCTGGGCGTCGGCGATCGCCTCACCCTTGATCGGGTCTCCGCCGGCGGCGGCGAGCTCGATCGCCGCCCGCACGGCGTAGTCGACCTTGGCCGAGATCCTCATGCCACTTCGGACTCTAGTCGTCCGCGATGCGCCGCCTAGACTTCCCGCGCCCCCTTACGTCAACAGGCTAGACAGCAAGACTTTTAATCTTGCAGACCGGGTTCGAGTCCCGGAGGGGGCACTCCGATCGATGATGACTAGTGCCGGAAATGGCGGCGCTTCGTGAAGACCATCGCCACCCCGGCCGCGTCACAGGCTTCGATCACCTCGGCGTCGCGCTTCGACCCCCCGGGCTGGATCACGGCCGTCGCCCCGGCGTCGATCGCCGCCTTGGGGCCGTCGGCGAAGGGGAAGAAGGCATCGGAGGCGACCACCGAGCCGGCGAGCAGCGGCTCCGCATCGGGGCCGCGCGCGTCCTTCGCCTTCTCGATCGCCAGCCGCACTGAGTCAACCCGGCTCATCTGGCCGGCGCCGATCCCGAGCGTGGCGCGGTCGCGGGCCAGCACGATCGCATTGGAGCGCACGTGACGAACCACCCGCCAGGCGAAGAGCAGGTCATCCCACTGCTCCTCGGTCGGCTGGGTCTTGGTCTCGACCTCCATCAGCTCCCGCGGCTCCGGTGAGCCATCGGCGTCCTGCACCAGGATTCCGCCACGCACCCGCTTGATGTCCGGCTCGATCTGGTGCGTGCGGCGCTCGGTGTCCTCCAGGATCCGGATTGCCTCCTTCTGCTGGAGCACCTCCAGCGCACCCTCCTCGTATCCGGGGGCGATCAGCACTTCGATGAACTGCTCGTGCAGGCGCAGCGCGAGCGCCTCGTCGACCGGCCGGTTCAGCGCGATCACCCCGCCGAAGGCGGACATCGGATCGGTCGCGAAGGCCGCCTCGTAGGCCTGCTGAATCCCATCGGCCTCAGCGACCCCGCAGGGGTTGTTGTGCTTGACGATCACACAGCCGGGACCGTCGAGGTCGGCCAGCAGCGAGCGCCCGGAGTTGAGGTCGAGGACATTGTTGAAGGAGAGGGGCTTGCCGTGCAGCTTTGCGACCCGAGAGAGAACGTGCGAGCGAACTCGCGGCTCCACGTAGAGCGCCGCCCGCTGGTGCGGGTTCTCGCCGTAGGAGAGGTCGAGCTCCTTCTCCCATGCCGTCACCCAGTAGGTCGGCAGCTGCTCGTACCGGCGGCCGAACCAGCGGCTGATTGCCGCGTCATAGCGCGCCGTATAGGCGAAGGCCTCGTTCGCCAGCCAGTGCCGGGTCGCGGCCGAAAGCTCTCCGGTCTCCTCGAGCTCGTCGAGTACAGCGTCATAGCTCTCCGGCCGCACGACCACCGCCACAAAGCGATGGTTCTTCGCCGCCGCCCTGATCATCGTCGGGCCCCCGACGTCGATATTCTCGATCGCCTCCTCCTCGGCCACATCGCGGCGGGCGACGGTCCGCTCGAATGGATAGAGGTTGACGCAGACCAGGTCGATCTCCTCGATCTCGCGCTCGCGCAGGGTCTCCGAGTGCTCCGGGTTGTCTCGCACAGCGAGCAGACCGGCGTGCAGATGCGGGTGCAGCGTCTTCACCCGCCCATCGAGGATCTCCGGGAATCCCGTCAGGTCCTCAACCGGCCGCGCGTCCACCCCGGCCTCACGGAGCGCCGAAAGCGTTCCGCCGGTCGAAATCACTTCCACCCCCAGCTTCGCGAGCCCGGCCGCGAACTCCGCGACCCCGGTCTTGTCGGCGACCGAGACCAGCGCCCGCCGCACCGGCAGCGACTCGCCCGCCGGCTCGGGAGCGATCTCGGGAGAGGGGGTCGACACGGAGAGGCGAGTCTAAATGCGAGGGTGCTCTGAGGCGAAGCCGAGGAGCACCCCGTCTAGTCAGGTTCGATGTGAACCACGCGCGGATTTTGGTCGTCGATCCGCACCCTGCCCGCCGCGATCAGGCGGATCGTTTCAGGCAGGAGGGCGTGCTCGGTCGCATGTATCGCCTGCTCCGTCTCAGCCCACTCCCGGCTTGGCGCAACGGGCACGGGGCGCTGCAAGATGATCGGTCCCGAGTCCATCCCCTCGTCGACGAAGTGGACGGTCACCCCCGTGATCTTCGCTCCGTGGTCGATCGCCTGCTGTACGGCGTCGATTCCCGGGAACGCAGGCAGGAGAGCCGGATGGACGTTGATGACCCTGCCGCGAAAACGCTCGACGAACTCTGGCGAGAGCATCTGCATGTATCCGGCCAGGACGACCAGGTCGGCTTCGGTCCCCTCGATCCAGTCACCGAGCGCGGCGTCACGCGACGCCCGGTCCTCATAGTCACCCGCAGGGAAGACGGCGGTCTCGACCTCGGCCAGCTTGGCGCGCTCCAGAGCCGTCGCATCCGGCTTGTCGGAGCCCACCCCCACCACCTCGATTCCCTCCTCGCCGCCGTGCAGCTGATCGAGGATCGCCTGCAGGTTGGTCCCCCCGCCCGAGGCGAGCACCACGATCTGGAACGCGTCGCTCAGCAGCTCTCCGTTCTCGGCGGACACTGCACCAACTAAACGGGTTGCCCTGTCGGGCACCCTCGCATCAACGGCCGGCGGAGACGACTGCGATGTCCTCGAGCGCGAACTTGCCGTTCGCCGACTCGGGATCGCCGAGCGGGTAGTCGCCCGTGAAGCAGGCGTCGCAGTGCTTCTCGCGCGGAGTACCGACCGCCTCGTAGACGGCGTCCATCGACAGATAGGCCAGCGAGTCGGCGCCCAGCTCCTCGGCGATTTCCTCGACGGTGCGCTCGTGAGCGATCATCTCCTCGCGGGTCGACATGTCGATGCCGTAGTGGCAGGGATGTCGGATCGGCGGTGCCGAGATCCGCAGGTGTACCTCCTTCGCGCCCGCATCCTTGAGCATCGCCACGATCTGGCGCGTGGTGTTGCCCCGGACGATCGAGTCGTCCACGACGACCACGCGCTTGCCCGCGACGATCTCGGGGAGGGGATTGAACTTCATGCGAAGCCCGTGCTTGCGCAGCTCCTGCCCCGGCTGGATGAAGGTTCGCTGGACGTAGCGGTTCTTGATCAGCCCGTCGTCCTTGGGCAGTCCCGAGGCGCGCGCGAAGCCGTTGGCCATCGGGTTGCCGGAGTCGGGCACGGAGATGACGAGGTCGGCATCGACGGGCGCCTCCTCCGCGAGCAGCTCGCCCATCCGTCCGCGCACCTCCTGCAGGACCCGGTTCTCCAACCGGGAGTCGGGGCGGGAGAAGTAGATGTGCTCGAAGACGCACTGGGCGGGGCGCTCTCCCTGAATCACCGGCTTCAGCTCGAGGCCCTTGGCCGTCAGCGAGACCATCTCGCCCGGCTGAACCTCGCGGATCATCTGGGCGCCGATGATGTCGAACGCGCAGCTCTCCGAGGCGACCACGAAGCACTCCGGGAAGCCGTTGCCCGGCTTGATCTTGCCGAGGGCGAGCGGGCGCACCCCGTGCGGGTCGCGGAAGGCGACCACGGCGTGCTTGGTCATCACGACCGTCGAGTACGCGCCCTCGAGCCGCGGCATGACCTGGGCGACCGCATCCTCGATCCATTCGTCCCCCTCGCCGGCCGTCCGGGAGAGCAGCGCGGCCATGATCTCCGAGTCGGAGGTTCCACGCAGATGCAGCCCCGCCTCGGTCAGCTCGTTGTAGAGCTCGACGGCGTTGGTCAGGTTCCCGTTGTGAGCGAGGGCCAGCTCCCGGCCGTCGTCTCGCCAGACCGGCTGGGCGTTGTCCCAGGCGCCGCCGCCCGTGGTCGAGTAGCGGACGTGTCCGATCGCCATGTCGCCGGCCAGCGCGCGGAGCTTCTCCTCGTCGAAGACCTGTGAGACCAGCCCGAGCTCTCGCAGTGTGGTGATGTGGCCGCCCTCGCAGGTGGCGATCCCCGCCGACTCCTGCCCCCGATGCTGGAGCGCGTAGAGGCCGAAGTAGGCGAGACGGGCGACGTCGCGGCCGGGCGCGTACACGCCGAAGACGCCGCACTCATCGCGCGGACCATCGCGATCGGGAACGTCGAAGCGCGCGTCGGTCACGTCTTGTGGAGGTGTCTCAACCTCTGGAGATCGAAGTAGCGGGACAGGAGAGCAGCCCGCACCCGCAGGGTAGCAGCGGGCACGGAGGGGCCAAGAGCCTCAATCCGCCGCAAAATCGCGGGTTTCGGGCCCCACCTTTTCGGGTCCGCTACTTCTTCTTCCCCTGCTTGATCAGCTCGACGGTGACCTGCTTCGTGTTGGGAACGCCCGCGATGCCGGCCGGCGCGAAGTGGATGAAGACCTTCACCTTGACCTTGCCGCGCCCCTTCTTCTTGACCTGCTTCTTGAGCTTCTTCGCGACCTTGCCCTTGGGCTTGACCGGCAGCTCGAAGGAGGACGCCTGGGTGAGGGTCAGACCGACCTGCTTGACCGAGGACGCGACGGCGTTCGTGTCGGGCGGGGTGCTCGCCTGGTTCAACGTCACCTGTCCGGCGCCGGGCACCTTGGCGCTGATCGTCGCCGTGCCCTTTTTCTTCTTCTTCGTGATCGACGTGACCGTGATCTTGTTGGCGGGCGCCGCGGCCGGGAGGCATGGATCCGTCGGGCCCACCACGAGGCTGTCGTTGGGGGCGGCGCCGCTCAAGTTGGCGCGACCGATGAAGTCGCTTGCACCGGAGTTGCCCCAGAAGACGTACTGGGAGTTGACCGCGACCCCGCACACGTCGTTGCTGGAGGAGACGGCGCTCGAGACGAAGCTGTTGTTCGCGGTCCCGCCGCCTATCGGAGCCCTCCCGATCGCCTTGGCGCTCGACCCCCAGTACAGGAAGCTCGAGTCGGCGGCGACCCCGCACGCCCCAGTGTCGGTTACGCCGCCGATGAAGCCGGGCTGCCGGTCCGCGCCGTTCACCGTCGCCCTGCCGATCCGGCCCATGCCCGTGTCGAGCCAGTAGACGAAGTTCTGGTCGGCGGCGATGCCACACGAGACGGGTGGACCGGTCTGCACCAGGGCGCCGGTCGGGGAGCTTCCGTCGAGGTTCGCCTTGCCGATCTCCCCGCTGCCCGTGTTGTTCCAAAAGACCGCCGAGGGGTTGACGGCGATCCCGGATGGAACCGCGTCGAAGTCCTGGACACCCGACGCGTGAGGGATGAAGTTGGGATTCGCGCCGCTGCCATCGAGGTTGGCGCGGCCGATCGCGCTGGTCGCGCCGGCGCCCTGCGTCCAGTAGATGTGTTGGGAGTCCACCGTGACGCCCCGGACGGGGCTCTGGCCGCTGATGAAGGCGTTGTTGACGCCGGTGCCGTTCAGTTTGGCCCGGCCGATGGTCGTCCCGCCGTTGCTCGCCCAGTAGACGAAGTTTGCGCTGGCCAGTGACGGCAGAATCAGGCTGGTGACCGTCACGAGCAGGCCTGCGACCACGATCGCGGCCTTGCGACGGCTCCCTGGCCGGCCGGCTCCGTTCGTTGGACGAGCGTCGGGCATCTGTACCCCGAACACGGCCGCAGCCCATCCGTCGCGGTGTCCCCCGATCAGACCCGTTCGGAGAGCGAACGCCAGGCATGCCCGGCGTCGGTCACCGAAACGGAGACGTCGCGCTCGGCGGCCGCGATCGCTATCGAATCACCACCCACCGTCCCGAGGTCGAGCGCGTCGACCCCGGCCTTCCCGGCGCGGTCGATGACTCCGGCGAGGGCCGGCTCCGCGACCGCGAGGACTATTCCCCCGGGCCCTTCCCCGAACAGGCAGGTCTCGCCGGACCCGCCGTGCAGCTCGACGAGGGGGTCAAGGTCCACCTCCACCCCTGAGGCGGCGGCGATAGCCATCTCGGCGAGCGCGCAGGACAGACCGCCGTCGCTGACGTCGTGAGCTGCGGACGGGATTCCCTCCCCGACCAGCTCTCTGACCAACGCCAGCGCGGCGCCGACTCGGTCGATTGGCGGCCGCGGTAGTCCGGCGTCGAGCTCTCCGCGGTGCTTCGCGAGCTCCGAGCCCGCCAGCGAGGGCGCGAACGGACCGACCAAGACGAGCCGGTCGCCATCACGCGGAGCGAGGCCGGGCGCCTTGGAGGGGTCTGGCAACTCGCCGACCATTCCGACCACCGGCGTGGGGTAGATCGGACCCTGTTCGGTCTCGTTATAGAGGGAGACATTCCCGCCCACGACTGGGACCTGCAGGGCGAGGCAGGCATCGGCCAGGCCCAGCACGGCCCGGTCGAGCTGCCAGGCGACGTTCGGCTTCTCCGGATTGCCGAAGTTGAGGCAGTTGGTGAGGCCCAGCGGCTCGGCGCCGACGCAGGCGAGGTTCTGCGCACACTCGAGCACCGCCTCGATCGCGCCCGCATAGGGATCGCAGGCGACGCGCCGGCCGTTGCCATCGATCGCCACCGCGATCGCCCGGTCTGACTCGGGCAGCATCAGGACCGCGGCGTCGGCCTCCTCCGGCCGCCGAGCGGTGCGCGAGCCCACGACCGAGTCGTACTGCTCGAACGCCCAGCGCTTCGAGGCGATGTTGGGGGTGCCGAGCAAGGCGCAGAGGATCGCCGAGGGATCGTCCTCATCGAGGGAGCCGTCGTTGCCGTAGATCCATCCGCCCGGCTCCTCGGGCTCGAGGTCATAGAGCGGGCATTCGTCGACCAGGGCCGCCACCGGCACGTTTCCCACTTCCACGCCTTCATCAAGGATCCGCAGCCGATCCCCATCGGTGATCTCCCCGATCGCGGCGGACCCGGTCTGCCAGCGCTCGCAGGTGGCCGCCACCTCGTCGAGCCGCCCCGGCTCGACCACCGCCAGCATCCGCTCCTGGGACTCGGAGATCATCACCTCGAAGGGTTCGAGGTCCGGCTCGCGCAGTGGCACACGCGCCACGTCGATGTCGATTCCCACGCCGCCCTTCGACGCCATTTCGCCGGCCGAAGAGGTGAGCCCGGCCGCGCCGAGGTCCTGGAGCGAGACCAGCAAGCCGCGCTGGAGCAGCTCGAGGCAGCACTCGAGCAGCTTGGACTCCTCGAAGGGGTCGCCGATCTGGACGCTCGGCCGCTTCGAGTCGTCTCCGGCCTCGAGCTCTGCCGAGGCGAGCACAGAGGCTCCGCCGATCCCGTCCCGGCCCGTCGACGCGCCCATGATCACCAGGAGGTTCCCCGGACCGGCCGCGGCCGACCGGATCATCTCGTCCGTCCGCGCCAGCCCGACGCACATCGCGTTGACGAGACAGTTGTGCTCGTAGGGCGGTTCGAAGTAGACCTCGCCCCCGACGTTCGGCACCCCGATCGAGTTGCCATAGTGGCCGATCCCGGCGACCGCCCCCTCGAACAGGTATCGGGATCGCTCGGATGAGAGCTCGCCGAAGCGCAGGGAATCGAGCACAGCGATCGGCCGGGCCCCGATCGCGAAGACATCCCTGAGGATCCCGCCCACGCCGGTGGCCGCGCCCTGGAACGGCTCCACGGCACTCGGGTGGTTGTGGGATTCAACCTTGAAGGCGACTGCGTAGCCGTTGCCGACGTCGACCGCCCCGGCGTTCTCGCCGGGCCCCATCACCACCCGCTCGCCCTCCGTGGGGAGGCGCGCCAGCAGCTTGCGGGAGTGCTTGTAGGCACAGTGCTCGGACCAGAGCAGCGAGAACATCGCAAGCTCGACCTCGTTGGGGTCGCGGCCGATCAGCTGCGTGATGCGCTCGTACTCCGAATCGGTGAGCCCGAGCTCCCGGTGTCTGCTCTCGGAAACCGGGCTCACGCCGCGACGGCCTGGGGGGCGCCGACGAGCGCCCGGAACAGGGCGAGCCCGTCATCGGACCCGGTGAGGGGATCGACCGCGTGCTCGGGATGAGGCATGAGGCCGAGCACGTTGCCGGCATCGTTGACCACCCCGGCGATGTCCCGGACGCTGCCGTTCGGGTTCTGTCCTGCTGCGTAGCGGAGGGCGATCTGGCCATTCGCCTCCATCCGGTCGAGCACGTCGTCCGGCGCGAAGTAGCGCCCGCTCATGTGTTTGACCGGGATCGAGAGGCGGTCCCCTGGGCCGATCCCCGAGCCGAACGGCCCCTTGAAATCCTCCGCCACCAGCTCGACCTGGCGGCAGATGAACCGCAGCCCCTCGTTGGGCAGCAGGGCGCCGGGCAGCAGGCCGGCCTCGCAGAGAACCTGGAAGCCGTTGCAGATGCCGAGTACGGCTCCGCGGGCTGCCGCGAAACGCGCCACCGCCTCCATCGCCGGCGAGAAGCGGGCGATCGCCCCGGCCCGCAGGTAGTCGCCGTAGGAGAACCCTCCCGGGACGACCACCCCATCGAGGTCCGAGAGGTCGGTCTCCTCGTGCCAGACGAGGCGACCCTCGCCGACGCGCTCAACCGCGTCGAGCGCGTCGCGCTCGTCACAGGAGCCCGGAAACTGGATGACTCCGATCACTGCTCGAGCTCGACCTCGAAGTCCTCGATCAGCGGGTTGGCGAGCAGCTTCTCGCAGAGCGCGTCGAGCTTTGTCGGGTCGTCGGTCTCGAGCTCCACCAGCCGCCCGACGCGAACGTCGTGGACGCCCTCGAAGCCGAGCGCCGGAAGCGCGCGCTCGACGGCCTTCCCCTGTGGGTCGAGGATGCCCTCTTTCGGCCGGATCAGGACCTTGGCTCTCACGCAGTCAGCCTAACGACGCGCAGGACGGCTTCGCCACAAACGGGTTGCGCCTGCGGCGCACCCTCGCATCACTCAGTCGAGCCGGCGGCCGGTGATCTTCTCGTAGGCCTCGACGTACTTCGCCCTGGTCTTCTCGACGACGTCTTCGGGCAGCTTGGGCGGCGGAGGATTGCGGTCCCATCGGATGGAGTCGAGGTAGTCGCGGATGACCTGCTTATCGAAGCTGTCCTGCGCGATCCCCTCCTGAGTACGTCTCGACGTCCCAGTACCGGGAAGAATCCGGCGACAGGACCTCGTCGATCCAGACGATCTCGCCTCCGCGTTCGCCGAACTCGAACTTTGTGTCCGCGAGGATGAGTCCCTGCGATTCGGCGTGCGCGGCCGCGGCCTTGTAGATCGCGATGCTGATGTCGCGAAGCTTCTCGGCGACCTTTGCCCCCACGATCTCGCTCATGCGGGCGAAGTCGATGTTCTCGTCGTGCCCCACCTCCGCCTTGGTCGCCGGCGTGAAGATCGGCTCGGGGAGCTTGGACGAAAGTTTGAGTCCCTTCGGAAGCGCCACGCCGCACACGGAGCCCGACGCCTGGTACTCCTTCCAGCCCGAGCCGGCCAGGTATCCGCGCACGACGCACTCGATCGGATACATGTCGAGCTTGCGGACTCGCATCCCGCTCCCGGCGGCCTCCGGGGGCACGTCCTCGGAGATGAAGTGGTTGGGGACGATGTCGCGGGTGAGCTCGAACCAGAACAACGACATCTGGGTGAGCACCTTGCCCTTGTCGGGGATCTCCGTCGGCAGGATCACGTCGTAGACCGAGATCCGGTCGGACGCGACCATGACCAGCTCGCCTCCGTCCTCGTAGATCTCCCTGACCTTGCCGGAGGCGGCGAGCTTCAGATCGGCGAGCGATGTGGTCAACCGCCCCCGACCTCCGCCTGCAGATGTGGATGCGACTTCGCCCACTTGACGATCTCGCCGGAGCCGACCACTGTCTTTCCCTCGTCGAGCAGCAGGACCGGCAGGTTGATCTGACCGGTCAGCTCCTTGACCTCCTCCCGTCCGCTGCGCCGATCTCCCCAGGTCCAGGGCATCAGCCGGTAACCCGGCAAGTCGCGGATCTCGTATTCGTAGCCCGCGTCATCCAGCGACTTGGCCGCTCGCCCGCAGGGGTGCCCGACGGCCGCATGCTTGTCCCGCTGTCCGCAGGTGTAGAGGATCATGCCGCAAGCCTATCCAGGCGAGCGATCACCTCGGGGACGTGCTCGACGTAGGCCTGATAGTCGAAGATGGCGTCGAGGTCGAGTTCCGGAGCCTTGGCGGCGATCAGCTCGCGGAAGCTGGTCTGCTCGTCCCAGGCCCGCTGCGCCGACTCCTGGACAAGGCGGTAGGCATCGTCTCGGGTCATGCCCGATTCCACCAGGGCGGTGAGCGCACGCTGGCTGAAGAGGGCGCCATGGGTGAGCTCGAGGTTCTCGCGCATCCGGTCGGTGTGCACGTTCATCCCTTCGACCAGATTGGTCGCCAGGTGTTGCATGTAGTCGAGGGCGATGGTGGCGTCCGGCAGGACGATCCTCTCGGCCCCCGAGTGTGAGATGTCGCGCTCGTGCCAGAGCGCGATGTCCTCGAATCCGACCTGCGCGTAGCCGCGCAGCACGCGCGCCAGCCCGCAGAGGCGCTCGGCGATGATCGGGTTGCGCTTGTGAGGCATCGCCGAGGATCCCTTCTGGCCCTTGGCGAACGGCTCCTCGACCTCGCGCACCTCGGTGCGCTGGAGGTTCCGGATCTCCACGGCGAAGCGCTCGAGCCCCGCCCCGGCGATCGCGATGCGAGCAAGCAGCACCGCGTGGCGGTCGCGGGGGATGACCTGGGTCGAGACGTCCTCGGCCGCGAGGCCGAGTTCCTCCATCACCCGTCGCTCGATCAGCGGGGACACCGAGGCATAGGTCCCGACCGCCCCGGAGATCTTGCCGACTGAGACCTGCTTGAACGCATCGTCCAGGCGAGCCAGGTTCCTGTCCGCCTCGAACGCCAGTGACGCAAGCTTCAGGCCGAATGTCGTCGGCTCCGCGTGCACCCCGTGCGTTCGCCCGATGCAGAGGGTCCCCGCGAACTCGCGAGCTCGCTCGACGAGGGCGTGGCGGTAAGAGCGGGCGCCGGAGACGATGATCTCGCCGGCCTGCTTGAGCTGCAGCGCGAGTGCGTTGTCGACGACGTCGTAGGAGGTGAGTCCGTAGTGGATCCAGCGACCGGGCTCGCCGATGGACTCGGCGACGACGTCCACGAAGGCGGCCACATCGTGGCCCGTCGTCCGCTCCCGCTCCTCGACCGCCTCGACCGTGAACGACGCTCGCTCCCGGCAGGCGCGGGCATCCGCGTCGGGGACGACGCCCTCGGCCGCCCACGCATCGACGGCCGCGAGCTCGACCTGGAGGAGGGCATCCATTCGGCGTTGGGGCGTCCACACCGCGCCGATCTCCTCGCGTGTATAGCGGGGGATCACGTTCTGATTCTGACGACCAAGCAGAACGAAACGGGTCGCCCCTCGGCTTTGCCTGCGGGGCGCCCTCGCATCAGGCGTTGATGATCCGGACGGCCAGCAGCCCTGCGTTCTTGGCGCCGTCGATCGCCACGCAGCCGACCGGTACGCCGGGGGGCATCTGCACGGCGGACAGCAGCGCGTCGAGCCCGCCCAGGGTCTTCCCCGAGATCGGCACGCCGACCACGGGCAGGTCGGTCTTGGAGGCGGCGAAGCCCGGCAGCGCCGCGGACATTCCGGCCCCGGCGATGATCACCTTGAGGCCGCGCATCCGAGCGTTGGTGCAGTACTCGCTGGTGGCTTCGGGATCGCGGTGTGCGCTCAGGACCCGGACCTCGTAGCGGATGCCGTGGTCCCGGAGAGCCTCGCCGGCGGGCTGCAGCTTCGGCTTGTCGTTCTTCGAGCCCATGATGATCCCGACCATCGGGGCGTCGACCTCGATCTCCTCGAACGCCTCCTCGACCTCGGGCATCGTCTCGGCGGCAACCTCGCCCTCAGGCATCAGCTCCTCCATTCGTCGTCATCCCTCCTCTTGATCACTACGCGGCAGCACGATCCGCAGCCCGCGCGGCGATGTCCGTGCGCAGCTGTCTTCCCTCGAAGCTGATCAGCTCGGCCGCATCGTAGGCGCGGCGGCGGGCGTCCGCCGCCGTCGGGCCGAGGCCGGTCACGTTGAGCACGCGGCCGCCGGCGGTCACGATCTCCCCGTCCCTCCGCGCGGTGCCCGCGTGCATCACCTCGACTCCCTCTAGGGCAGCCGCCTGATCGAGGCCCGTGATCACGTCGCCCTTCGACGAGGACGCCGGATAGCCGGCCGAGGCGAGGACCACGGTCACGGCCCAGTCGTTCCCGAAATCCCCTTCTGCGCCGGTCAGCCCGCCGGGCTCGCGAGAGGCCAGGCAGAGATCCAGCAGATCGGAGCGCAGCCGCGGCAGCACCGCCTGGGTCTCCGGATCGCCGAAGCGGCAGTTGAACTCGAGCACCTTCGGCCCCGCGGCGGTCAGCATCAATCCCGCATAGAGGACGCCGTGGTACGGGGTGCCCCGACGCTTCATCGCTCCGACGATCGGGCGGTGGACGAGGTCCGTGATTCGCTCGGTCTCAGCGTCGTCGAATCCCGGCACTGGCGAGTAGCTCCCCATCCCGCCGGTGTTCGGTCCCTTGTCGCCGTCGTAGATCCGCTTGTAGTCCTGGGCGGGAGCGAGGGGGAGCACGCTCTCCCCATCGCAGAGGGCGAGCAGCGAGAGCTCCTCTCCCTCGAGGAACTCCTCGATCACCACCTCCGTGTCGCCGAAGCGGCGCTCCTCGAAGAACACGTCGATCGCCTGCCGCGCGTCCACCTCCGAGGCGCAGATGATCACGCCCTTGCCGGCTGCGAGTCCGTCGGCCTTGAGGACGGCGGGAAAGGACCCGCGGGCGATCTCATCGAGTGCCTGCTCGCGCGAGAGCAGCACCTGGTGGGATGCGGTCGGCACCCCAGCCTCGGCCATGAGCTCCTTGGCGTGCAGCTTCGATCCCTCGAGCCGGGCAGCCTCTCCGCTCGGTCCGAATGCCGCGATTCCCTCGCTCTCGAGCGCATCGACGACGCCGGCGACCAGCGGGGCCTCCGGGCCCACGATGACGAGGCCGACTTCCTCCTCGGCCGCCGCCTTGACGATGCCGTCCACGTCCTCCGCGCTGACGTCGAGGCAACGGGCCTCCGCTCCGATCCCGGCATTGCCGGGGGCGCAGATCAACTCCGGCCGCTGCGGGGAGCGACCGAGGGCCCGCACGATCGCGTGCTCCCGGCCCCCTCCGCCCACGACGAGAACCCTCAAAGGTTGCTCGCGAATTCCTCGGCCGGGATCGCGGCCAGGGTCTGGCTGCTCATGGTGCCGCGCGAGCCGAGCTCAACCGAGACCTTGGCCATGGTCTTCTCGTCGGGTGCCTCGACGATCGTGATGAAGTCGTACTGGCCGAGCGTGGCCCACTGTTCCTTGACAGTGACGCCGAGCTGCTCGACCTCCTTGTTGACCTCCTGCACGCGGCTCGGGTTGTTCTTGAGCGTCTGAACTCCCTCGGAGGTCAGGTTGGTGAGCATTACGAATGTCGGCATGTCCTCTCCTCTTCTCGGAATTGTTGCCGCAGGCCTGCTTTCTCTCACGTTCGTCCCCGATCTGCAATCCCGGCCGACCTTTGGGCGATGATCAGGGCATGAGCGAGCACCCGATCTTCGCCCGTTTCTATGACCGGATGACGGCCGGCACTGAGCGCGCCGGCTTGGGAGAGATGCGCCGCCAGTTGCTGGCGAATGCTTCCGGGCGTGTGCTCGAGCTCGGCGCAGGGACCGGCCACAACCTCCCCTACTACACGGACGCGGTCACCGAGCTCGTCATGACCGAGCCGGATCCGCACATGGCCCGGCGGCTCAGGGAGCGACTGGCGGAGGAGCCGGCTGCGGCGACTAACCCGACGGTCGTGGAGGCGCCGGCGGAGGAGCTTCCCTTCGATGATGGCTCCTTCGACACCGTGGTCGGGACGCTCGTCTTCTGCACGGTCGATGACCAGCACCGGGCTCTGGCGGAGGCTCGCCGCGTCCTGGTCGAGGGCGGCCGGCTGCTGTATCTCGAGCACGTGCGCAGCACCCGGCCCGGCCTCGGACGCTGGCAGGACGTGCTGCAGAAGCCCTGGGGCCTGATCGCCGGTGGCTGTCATCCCAACCGCCCCACCGACCAGGCCATCGCCGACGCCGGCTTCTGGATCGACAGCCTGGAGCGCGGCAAGCTCCCGAAGGCGCCGCCGCTCGTTCGGCCGCTGATTCGCGGGGTAGCGAGGCGGCCCTCCGGCGTCGGGTCCGGCTAACCCTCCTCCCCCTTCGCCTCGGCGGCGGTCCCTTCCTGCCAGGGCAATAGTCCCTCGGCGCTGGCCCAGGGCGAGACGCTCTTCTCCTCGACCTGCCTGCTCATCGCCGCCATCTTGGCCTGCGAGGAGTCCCCGGCTGAAGAGACCATGAACCACTTCCGCTCCACGCCGACCCCACGATGAAGCGGCAGGGAGCCGCCACCGTAGACGGCGCGCTTCAGCGAGCGGATCGCGAGCGGGGAGCGCCTCGCCAGCCGCTCACCGGTGCGGATGGCGGCCTCCTTGACCTCGTCCGCCGGCACGACTGCCTGCACGAGCCCGTAGTCGAGCGCCTCCCGCGGGCTCAGAACCCGGCCCTCGAGCATCATCTGCATCGCTCGGCCGACGCCCACCACCCGTGGCAGGCGCTGTGTCCCTCCGGCTCCCGGGTTGAAGTCGATCGTCATCTCCGGCAGGCCGATGGCGATGTCCGAGTCGGCCATCAGGCGGATGTCGCAGGCCAGGGACGTCTCGCAGCCGCCACCGGTCGCCGGCCCGTTGATCGCCGCGATGAAGACCACGTCGGAGCGGTTCATCTTCAGGAACAGGTCGTGGATCCGGTAAAGCTCGAAGACGGCGGCGAGTGGCGTCCTCCCGGCCAGGTCGCGGAGGCCCGGGATCATGCGAACCACGCCGGCGATCCGCAGGATGATGCCCGTTAGCCAGGGTGGCGCGGCGATCCCTGCCCGCTGCACGCTCGCCAGGATCTCGCCGACGTCGTAGTGGGTGATGTAGAGATCGTCGGGCTTGCCGGTGATCACCACGGCGCCGACCGAGTCGTCGCCATCCACCCAGCGGACGACTTCCTGGAGCTCGCGCACCATCTCGGCTGTCATGAAGTTGTGAGGCGGGTGGTCGATCCGAACGACAAGGACGCGGCCACGCCGCTCGGTGTCGAAGGTGCGGGCGATGGTCGAAACCCTATGGCTCGCGGCGCGCCACCTGGATCTCGCAGCGGTAGCGCAGCGCCAATGGCCCGTCCGCAGCGAGGCCGCGGACCCTCTGCAGCAGGCCTTCCCGCTCGGCCGGGTCGAGCGCCGCGATCGCGCTTGTGGAGCCGACGCGGTCGGCGAGACCGTCGGCGTCCAGGCGCTGCTGATTGGGGAAGCTCCGCTCCTCGAGCGGGCCGAAGAGCTCTGTGGCCTCGATCGGGCCGCGCCACTCCCCGGAGCGGTGGCGCGGGATCCCCCCCGTGTACGGAGCGATCAGCTCCTCGACCGCGGCCTGCCCCGGGTCCTCGAGAAGCCGCACGTTCCAGACCAGGGCGAGGCGCCCGGCGGGTCGCAGGACGCGGTGGATCTCGGCGAGTGCCGTCTCTCCGTCGAACCAATGAAAGGCCTGGGCGACAGTCACCGCGTCCGCCGAGCCATCAGGCAGCGGGATTCGCTCGGCGCTCCCCTCCAGGGTATGGATCGGAGGCTCGATCAGCTCTCGTATCCTCGCCAGCGGCTCGACCGCGATCACCTCGGCGCCTGAGGCGCGGAACTCCCTGCTCAGCTTGCCGGTCCCGGCCGCGAGGTCCAGGACATTCGCACTCGTGTCGAGGCCGAGCCTCTCAACCAGCCAGGCGATCGCTTCGGGCGGGTAGCCGGGGCGACCGCGCTCATACGCCTGCGCGCCCTCGCTGAATCCCTTGGCCGCGATCCTGTGAACCACGACCGGACATGTTGCCGTCAAGCGGGCCCGCTACCTGCAGGGATTGAACGTGCCGAAGGGATCGAGGTCGCGGACCCTAGGCGTCGAAGCCGACGTGCACGTGGTTGCAGTGGTCGGCCTGCGCAAAGCCATTGGGGTTGGCAGGGCCGTCGGGATCGAAGCAGTAGATGAGCTCGGTCGGCTCCTGGCCGGCGGGCAGGGCGCCGAGCTGGCGGGCGATCGTGCCACAGGGCCCGTCCGGTGACACGTCCGTGCAGGGCACGCCGTCGATGGCCGCGATGTCCATGGCGCGGCCGTAGTAGTGGTTCGAGACGTTGCCGCTCGAGGTGAGCTTTGAGTGGTCGGAGCGCAGTGCGGAGATCGTGATCTGATGCTGCTGGCTGATGGCGCCGAGGATGTTGAGGATCCGCGGGTCGATCGCGCCCGATTGGATGTCGACCATCTCGAGCTGGTTGGAGAGCTCGACGTTGGCCCAGTTGATCGGGGCGTTCGTCGGCCCCGGAAGCGCCACCGAGTACGCGACAGTCTTGACCTGGCAGCTGCCGGCCATCGCCTCCGCGTCCTTGAGGACGGCGTCCACGTACCACTCGGCGTGGTTGTGCTGGAAGAGCCCGGCTCGCAGATCGCCCGCCGCCCAGATCATCCGGGCGAGCGTCGCCGCCGAGTCCGCGGGACTCGAGTGCTTGACCTTGCCGTCGCCGTCCCCATCGACGGCGTAGCGCTTCCAGTTGTCCTCGCTGATGCCGAGCGGGCCGGTCGAGGCGAGCTGCTCGGCGCTCATCCCCTTGCCGAAGTTCGACTCGACGCGGGCGACGGCGGCGAGAGCCCAGACACCGGTTTGCCCGAGCTCATAGTGCCCGGCTGCGTCCTGGAAGGCCTTCATGTAGTCGTCGGGGATCGACTCGCGGGCGCCGGCCGCCGGTGCGCAGACCAGCTCCTGGCGCTTCGGGATCAGCGAGAGGCCGCCGACCGCGCCGTTCCCGATCCCGTTGAAGCAGGCCGCTCGTGCCATCACCTCGGCGACGTACCAGTCGGCATGGTTGTAGGCGAACACGGCGCCCTCGGGGTCCTCCGGCATTCCGGCGGCACGGAGGTACCGGGCGGCGGCAAAGATCGCGTCGTTCGGATCGTTGGGGTCCTCGGTGCCGTCGTGGTCGGCGTCCACGCCGTAGGTCGCCCAGGTGGAGGGCATGAACTGCATCCAGCCCTCCGCGCCGGCGGAGGAGGGACCGAGGTTCTGGCCGAAACCGCTCTCGATCTCGTTGATCGCGGCGAGGATCGACGGCCCGGCGGGCCCGAGGTCATAGGCCTGTGCGGCGGCCTGGTAGATCGGGCCGAGGAAGGCTGGGACGGCGACCGGCCCGCACGCGGTGGGCATCAGCGGAGCGGGTGGCGTCGGAGCGCTGCCGCCCACCTTCGCGGCGCCCTTCTCCTTCTCGCCGCCCTTCGGCTTCGCTCCCCCGTTCGCCGGGGGCGTCTGCGGCGCCTTGTGCTGTGGCTCGACCTGCTTCTTGGGCGTCTTAGTCGCGGGTGGCAGCATCGGCGCCGGCGGCGCCGGCGGCGCCGGCTGGACAGGCGGCCCCGTGTCCGTGGTCGTCGTGGTGGGGTCGGGCTCGGTGGTGGTCGTCTGCGCCGCGGCCACGGGCGCGGCGATCGCCGCGCCCACGACCGTCGCTGCGATGACCCTCTTGACCCGTCCCATCAGCCCAGGACCTGGGCGACCCGCCACTCGTCGCCCGTCTTCGTCAGGGTGAGGCGAACCTCGCTGATCGCCCGCAGCCGGACGAGCGAGACGCTGGCGGTCACCTGCTCCTTGCCGGCACCGCCGAGCACGACATTCAGGACCCGGGCCCGCGGGACCTTGCCGCTGGCAGGGAGCCGCGGCGGATCTTTGGCGAGCGTCCTGGCAAGCGGCTTCGTCGCGGTCGCGTTCGACGGCGGTCTCCGTCTTCTTGCTCGACTGTCCGACCTCGTAGCCGACGAAGGCCTGGGCGAACTGCCAGGCGACCTGGGCCGGAGGCGCCGTGGCCTTGGTGGGAGGCTGCGCCGGCGCCGCCGCCGCATGCCCGGCCTGGAACTGGGGAGTGACCCCCTGCAGAGCGACCGCGTCGGAGCGGGCGGGCGCCGCCGTCACGGAGGCGGCCGGAAGCGTGTGGTGGGCGGCCGGATGATGATTCGAGGCGCTGATCGCCCCACCAGCCACCGCGGCGACCGCCAGAGTCGCCGCCCCGCCAGCGATCGCCGCGCGCGTCATTCCGCCCCGCCTTCGGAGCGCGTCGCCGACCGGCCAGGTGAGCCTGGTCTGGATCAGCCTCTGGAGCGGCTCCATGGCCCTACCCGTGCGCTCGATCGCGTCACGGGAGGCGTCGCTGCCGCGCCACAGAACCCTCTCCTCGAAGCCCCATGCGGCCTCGCGGATTCCCGTTGGATGAAGCCTCATCATTGACCTATTCGTCCAGTCAGGGAGCTAGCCCGATACCGAGAAGTTGGTCGATTGATCGGCTGAACCGCTACCGGATGCTGGCCGGAACGCGAACTGCAGGGAGGCCTAGGCGGGGGCCTTTTCGCGCTTCTCGGTGGGTTTTGCCGGCTTGGTCTTCTCGAAGGTGAGCTCGCCGTCGGCCGCGTCCACCTTGACCGTGTCGCCCTCGGCGAACTCGCCCTCAAGCAGGCGCAGCGCCAGCTTGTCGACGAGCTGCTTCTGGATCACCCGCTTCAGCGGGCGGGCGCCATAGGTGGGGTCGAAGCCGAGGTTGCCGAGCAGCTCACGCGCCCTCTCCGTGAGCTCGATTTCGATGCCGCGCTCGCTGACCCGTCGCGCCAGTTGGGCGACCTGAATGTCGACGATCTTGCCCAGGTCAGCCTTGGTGAGGCGGTGGAAGATCACGACGTCGTCGATCCGGTTGAGGAACTCCGGGGGGAAGGTCTGCGTCAGTGCCTCCTCGACCTGCTCGCGGGCCTTTTCCTCCACGGCCTCGGCAGCGATGAACTGGCTGCCGACGTTGGAGGTCATGATCAGCACGGTGTTCTTGAAGTCGACGGTGCGGCCCTGGCCGTCGGTCAGCCGGCCGTCGTCCATGATCTGGAGCAGGACGTTGAAGACGTCGGGGTGGGCCTTCTCGATCTCGTCGAGCAGGATCGCCGAGTACGGCCGGCGGCGAACGGCCTCGGTGAGCTGGCCGCCCTCCTCGTAGCCGACGTAACCGGGAGGCGCGCCGATCAGCCGGGCGACGGCGTGCTTCTCCATGTACTCGGACATGTCGATGCGAACCATCGCCTGCTCGGAGTCGAACATGAACTCGGCCAGAGCCCGCGCCAGCTCGGTCTTGCCGACGCCGGTCGGGCCGAGGAAGAGGAAGCTGCCGATCGGGCGGTCCGGGTCGGAGAGCCCGGCGCGCGAGCGCCGCAGTGCGCCGGAGACGGCCTCGACTGCCTCGTCCTGGCCGATGACGCGCTCGTGCAGACGCTCCTCCATCTGGATCAGCTTCTCGACCTCGCCCTCCATCAGGCGGGAGACCGGAATCCCCGTCCACTTCGAGACGACATCGGCGATGTCCTCCTCGGTGACCTCCTCGGTCAGCATCGAGCCACCGTCGCGATGGAGCTCGGCGAGCTTCGCCTCCTGCTCCTCCACGGTCCCCTCCAGCTCGGGGATGCGGCCGTAGCGCAGCTCGGCAGCGCGCTCGAGGTCGGCGTCGCGCTCAGCCCGCTCGAGCTCGCGCTGCGTCTCGTCGAGCTCCGCCTTCGCCGACTTGATCCCGTCGATCGCGCCCTTCTCGTTCTGCCAGCGCGCCTTCATCTCCGAGGAGCGCTCGCGCAGGTCGGCGAGCTCGGCCTCGATCGCGGCGAGCCGGTCCGCAGACACCTCGTCCTTCTCCTTCTTCAGCGCCTCGCGCTCGATCTCGAGCTGCTGGATGCGTCGCTCGACCTCGTCGATCTCGGTCGGCATCGAGTCGATCTCGATCTTGAGCCGCGAGGCGGCTTCATCGATCAGGTCGATCGCCTTGTCGGGGAGGAAGCGGTCCGCGATGTAGCGGGAGGACAGGGTGGCGGCGGCGACGATCGCGGCATCGGTGATCCGGACGCCGTGGTGGACCTCGTAGCGCTCCTTGAGCCCACGCAGGATCGCGATGGTGTCCTCGGGACTGGGCTCGCCGACGAAGATCGGCTGGAACCGGCGCTCGAGGGCGGCGTCCTTCTCGATGTGCTTGCGGTACTCGTCGAGGGTGGTCGCGCCGACGGCGCGCAGCTCACCGCGCGCCAGCATCGGCTTCAAGAGGTTGGAGGCGTCGACGGCGCCCTCGGCGGCGCCGGCGCCGACGATGGTGTGGAGCTCGTCCATGAAGAGGACGATCTGGCCCTCGGCGGCCTGGATCTCCTTGAGGACGGCCTTGAGCCGCTCCTCGAACTCGCCGCGGTACTTGGAGCCGGCCAGCAACGCTCCGATGTCCAGCGCGATCACGCGCCGGTCACGGAGGGACTCCGGCACGTCCCCGGAGACGATCCGCTGGGCGAGCCCCTCGACGATCGCGGTCTTCCCGACCCCGGGATCGCCGATCAGGACGGGGTTGTTCTTCGTCCGCCGCGAGAGCACCTGGATCACGCGGCGGATCTCCTCGTCACGGCCGATGACCGGGTCGAGCTTCCCGCTCTCCGCCTCCACGGTGAGGTCACGCCCGTACTTCTCGAGCGCGCCGAAGGTGTCCTCGGGATTGGGTGAGGTGACGCGATGCGGGCCGCGCACCTCGGAGATCGCCTGGACCAGGTCCTTGCGGTCCGGGAGCAGATCCGAGACTCCGGACTTCGACTCCGCCAGCGCCAGCAGGATGTGCTCGGTCGAGATGTACTCGTCGCCGAGACCGGTGGACTCCTTCTCCGCCTGCTGCAGCACCCAGACGAACTCGCTGGAGGGACGCACCTCGGGGACGGTGTTGCCGCTCAGCTTGGGGAGCTTGCCCATCGCCTCCCGGGCTTGGGCCCGGGCGTCCTGCGCATCCACGCCGAGGCGCTGCAGGACCGGCACGACGACGCCCTCGTCCTGCTCGAGCAGGGCTCCCAGCAGGTGGGGCGGGGCGACCTCGGGGTTCGAGTTCTCCGAGGCAAGCCGCTGCGCAGCGGCCACGGCCTCCTGGGACTTGACTGTGAATCGGTCAGGCTGCATCTCGGGTCATGGTAGCTGCTTTAGTCAAGAAAGCCAAAGAAATCTATGTCAGTGTGACTTAGATATGTGGAAGGCTCGGGCGCCGGTGTCGGGCTTCCGAATTTAGGGTGGCGACGCCTGACCTGCCCGTCTAGGATGGGCCATGGAGCGGATGGGGTCAAGGAAGACTGTGATGACCAACGTCGAGATCTTTCAACGCGTAATCGAGGCGTTCAATCGCGACGGGGTGGACGGGGTCCTCCCGTACTACTGGGACGACGCCGAGGTCTACGACCCCGATCTTCCGCCGGGGACCTATCGGGGTCGCGAGGCGGTAAGCCTGGTGATCGAAATGCTGATCAGCGGTTTCGAGGACGTCGAGATCCGGGACTTCCGCCTGCTCCCCGCGGGCGATCGCGTCGTCGCCCTGTTGCGCACGCGCAGCAGGGGCGAGCGGGACGACCTGGAGGTGGAGACTCGCGACGCCCACACGATCACCTTCCGCGACGGCAAGATCACCTACTGGCGGATCTATCTGGATCAGGCAGAGGCCCTCCAGGACGCCGGCCTCGATCCCCAGCTCGCCCGCAACGGCACCCGGTCGGCCTCCTAGCCCGTCCCTACGCTGAGCGCGTCGGGATTCCCGCGGCGATGCTCCGAAAGATTCGCGTCGTGCTCTTCGCCGTGGTGTTGTTCGCGCCCATGGCGGCGGGCGGTCGCTCCGCGGCCGATCAGCATCAGACGAACGGTCAGCCCGGTTCGGCGAGGCAGGGCTGGCCGCGGATCGACTACCCGGCGCCGAGGGCCATCCGTCGCGCCCAGGAATTCGCCGCCTCGCGCGGCGACGTCTCCTTCGCGGTGATGGATGATTCGATCGGCCTAGGCGAAGCCGGTTAACCGCTGCGCCTACGTATCGGTATCCGGGTGGACTCGCGGGACCCGGCCAGCCTCTCGGGCTCGTAGGCGCCGTAGGGGACGAGCTCGCCACCGAGCGATCGGCGCAGCTTCTCAAGCTCCTGGGTCATCCGGTTCTCCATCTCGGTCGCTTGCTTGCGCATCCTCGCAATCTCGGCACGCATCCGCTCCAGGCGCCGCTCGAGCTCGAGCACCGTTTCGACGCCGGCCAGGTTGAGGCCCTCCTGGCTGGTCATCTGCTGGATCCGCCGCAGCCGCTCGACGTCGGCCTGCGAGTAGAGGCGGGTGTTCTTCGGGGAGCGCTTGGGGGTGATCAGGCCACGCGCCTCATACATCCGCAGGGTCTGCGGGTGCATCTCGGCGAGCTCGGCGGCGACCGAGATCATGAAGACGCCGCGCTCCTGGTCGATCCGCTCGCCCTCGCTCGGCTTCCTTCTGCTCGAGCCGCTAGCCATCAGCCTTCACTTTCCCCTCCGCGCCGGACCGAGCCGTCTGCCCGAGCAGCGAGGCGCGCGGATTCTGGCCGTTCAGGGCCTCGGCGAGCTTCTCGACCGCCTCCCGCTGTTCCTCGTTGAGCTCTTCCGGTACGTCGATCCGGATGCGGTAGTAGATGTCGCCGCGGCCCTTGCCCTTTGGGCGCGGAGGCCCCTCTCCACGCAGGCGCTGCACCGACCCATGCTGGGTGCCGGGCGCGACCCGGATGGTCTTGGTGCCGTCGAGGGTCGGGACCTCGATCTCCGCTCCCTGGATCGCCTCCGCGACGGTCACCGGCAGATCGACCTCGAGGTTGCCGTCCGGACGCTGCTTGAAGACGGGTGACGGCGCGACTCGGGTGGTGACATAGAGATCGCCCCGCGGCCCGCCCCGGTATCCGGATTCACCCTTGCCGGCGAGTCTGATCCGGCTGCCGTCATGGACGCCGGCCGGGATGTTGACCCGGTAGCGCTTGGTCTCTTCGGTGATGCCGCTGCCCTGGCAGGTAGGGCATGGGTCGTCGATGATCTCGCCCTGACCGCCACATTCGGGGCAGGGCTGTGAGATCGAGAAGAGCCCCTGGCTCTGGGCGTCGATGCCGGTCCCCTCGCACCGTGGGCAGACCCGCGGCGAGGTCCCCGGCTTGGCGCCGCTGCCGTGGCAGGTCGGGCACGACCCGGTGGTCGGAATCGAGACGGCGATCTGCGTGCCATGCATCGCCTGATCGAAGGAGAGGCGCACCTCGGTCTCCAGGTCTCGCCCGCGCTGCTCGCGCGGCCCCTCCTGACCGCGACCTCGGAAGAACGAGGAGAAGATGTCCCCGAGATCGGAGGCGAAGCCACCGCCGGGGACGTTCCCTCCACCCTGGAAACCGCCACCCGGGAACCCTCCGGCGCCGAAGCCGGCGAATCGGCCGCCCGCGTCGTACTGCTTCCGCTTCTCCGGATCGGACAGGGCGTCGTAGGCCTGCTGGATCTCCTTGAAGCGCTCCTCGGCCTCCGCATCGTCCGGGTTGCGATCGGGGTGCCATTTGCGGGCGAGCTCCCGGTAGGCCTTCTTGATCTCGTCCTGCGAGGCGGACTTGGAGACACCCAGCACTTCGTAGAAGTCGCGCGGAGCCGAGGCCACTACCTGCTCACCACCACGCGCGCGGGGCGCAGCACCTGGCCGTTGAGCCGGTAGCCCTTCTCCACGGTCTCCAGGACGACGCCGGATTCGGTGCCATCGGCGGGTTGCGCAGAGAGCGCCTCGTGCAGCTTCGGGTCGAACTTCTCGCCGGTCGGATCGAAGGCCTCGACGCCGGCGTTGCCGAGCTTGGCGCGGAGCTCCTCGAGCACGAGCTCCACTCCTCGGACCAGTCCCTCGCGCGCCGAGGGATCGCTGCCGCTCTGCAGCGCCCGCTCCAGGTTGTCGATCACCGGCAGCAGCTCGCGGGCGAGCTCTGCCTTGCCGCGGGCGAGGGCGTCGGAGGTCTCCTTCGCCACCCGCTTGCGGTAGTTCTCGAAATCCGCCCGCGTTCGCTGGGCCAGCTCGAGGTACTCGTCGCGCTCGCGCTTGGCTGCACTGAGCTCGTCGAGATCACGCTCGACCTGATCCGCGGCGCCGTTTCCGTCGGACTCCTCGGGGGTGGAGGGTGGTCGACGACCTCCGCGTCGACGACCTCCTCATCACCCTTCACATCACGGGTCGCGCCTTCGCGCGCCCTGGCATCGCGCTGATCGTCAGTCATGCGCGCTCCCTACGAGGTCTTCTCGTCGTCGACGACCTCCGCATCCACGACCTCCTCCTCGTCGCCGGCGCCGTTCTGCGAGGCGCCGTCCGTCGAGGAGGCCTCCTGCTGCTCGGCCGCCTGCGCGTAGATCTGTTCGGAGACCTTCTGGAAGGCCGCCTGCAGCGCATCCGAGCGGGACCGGATCTCGCCCACGTCCTCGGAGGCGAGGGAGTCCCTCACGTCCTTGATCGCAGTCTCGATCTCGTCCTTGGCGCTCGCGTCGACCTTGTCGCCCAGCTCGCCGAGCTGCTTCTCCGCCTGGTAGGCGGCGTTCTCGGCAACGTTGCGGGCCTCGGCCAGCTCGCGCTGGCGGCGGTCCTCGTCGGCGTGCGACTCGGCGTCCTTGATCATCTGCTCGACCTCGGACTCATCGAGCCCGGATCCGCCCTTGATCTCGATCTTCTGCTCCTTGCCGGTGCCGAGATCCTTGGCGGAGACGTTGAGGATGCCGTTCGCGTCGATGTCGAAGGTCACCTCGACTTGAGGCACGCCCCGCGGCGCGGGCGGAATGCCCGTGAGCTGGAACTTGCCCAGGCTCTTGTTGCCGGAGGCCATCTCGCGCTCACCCTGGAGCACGTGGACCTCGACCGACGGCTGGTTGTCCTCCGCCGTCGAGAAGATCTCCGACTTCTTCGTCGGGATCGTGGTGTTGCGCTCGATCAGCTTGGTCATCACGCCGCCCTTGGTCTCGATGCCGAGGGTGAGCGGGGTGACGTCGAGCAGCAGTACGTCCTTGACGTCGCCGGCCAATACGCCCGCCTGGATGGCGGCGCCGATCGCGACGACCTCGTCCGGGTTGACGCCCTTGTGCGGGTCCTTGCCGGTCAGCTCCTTGACCTTCTCCTGGACCGAGGGCATGCGGGTCATGCCGCCCACCAGGACGACGTGGTCGATGTCCGTGCCGGCGTCGGAGAGGGCCTGCTTAACCGGGCCGACCACCCGCTCGAGCAGATCCGAGGTGAGCTCGGAGAGCTTCGCCCGGGTCAGCTTGATGTCGAGGTGCTTCGGACCGGCGTCGGTCGCGGTGATGAACGGCAGGTTGATCTGCGTCTCCTGCGTGGTGGAGAGCTCGATCTTCGCCTTCTCCGCGGCCTCGTAGAGGCGCTGCAGGGAGTTCTTGTCCGCAGACAGGTCGACGCCCTGGTCGCGCTTGAACTCGGCGACCAGCCACTCGACGATCGCCTTGTCCCAGTTGTCGCCGCCGAGGTGGTTGTCACCCGCGGTCGACTTCACCTCAAAAACGCCGTCGCCGATCTCCAGGACGGAGACGTCGAAGGTGCCGCCGCCGAGGTCGAAGACCAGGATCTTCTGGTCGGCGGCCTCCTTGTCGAGCCCGTAGGCCAGAGCGGCCGCCGTCGGCTCGTTGATGATGCGCTTGACGTCGAGGCCGGCGACCTTGCCGGCGTCCTTGGTCGCCTGGCGCTGATCGTCGTTGAAGTAGGCCGGGACGGTGATCACGGCCGAGTCGACGGGCTCGCCGAGCTTCGACTCTGCGTCCGCCTTGAGCTTCTGCAGGATCATCGCCGAGATCTCCGGCGGGGAGTACTGCTTGCCGTCCACGTCGATGCGGACGTCGCCGTTGGGGCCGGCGACGACCTTGTACGGGACGATCGTCTCCTCCTCCTTGACCTCTGACTCCTTCCGCCCCATGAAGCGCTTGATCGAGAAGATCGTCTTCTCGGGGTTCATCACGGCCTGCCGCTTGGCGACCGTGCCGACCAGGCGCTCGCCCGAGTCGGTGAAGGCGACGACCGACGGAGTCGTCCTGCCGCCCTCTGCGTTCTCGATGATTTCCGGCTCGCCACCCTCCATGGCCGCCATGGCCGAGTTGGTGGTGCCGAGATCGATTCCGATCGTCTTCGCCACTTTCATTCCTCCAAAGCTTCGGATTGGCCTTCGAGCGTAGCCTTCAGGTGCGCCGCTCAAGAAATCTAAGTGAGAGTGTGGCAGATGTATGCGGGGATGTAAACCCCCGTGGACGTGAATCCGGAAAAGAGAGGCCGGGCGCGGGCCCGGCCTCTCTCAGCTCGTGCTTCGGCCCTGGCCCTACTTGACCTGGAGACGACTCCAGAGGCCGAAGTGGTCCGATGACCACAGACCGTTCGCGTAGGTGGTCGTCAGACCGCCCTTCTTGAACTTGATCTTCTTGCTGTTGGACATGATGTGGTCCACCCGGTGAGTGATCCCGGCGGTGCTCGGATCGCTCAGGTTCGGGTCCTGCAGGCAACATCCGAACGGAGGGGGCGTGAACGCCCGCTCGCTCCAGCCGCCGGCGAGCAGAGCCCGGTACGCGAGTGCGTCGCCGGGGTCCACCTGGTCGCCGTGCACCGGTGAATCGGAGTTGAAGTCGCCGACCAGGAGCGTCGGCAGCCTCGAGGTGGTCGGACCCCCCGGGGCGATCAGCTGCTTGGCCTGAGCCTCGCGGATCCCGCCCTTCGGGTAGGTCTTGCCGTCACTGCCGGTGTTGTTGGCGGCGCTGTCGAACGCCTCCAGATGGCTGTCGACGACGTGCACCTTCTTGCCGTTGACCTTGGCGTCGACCGCGGCCCAGCCGCGAGTCACGTCGACGTTGAGGACACCTCCCACCTTGACGCGCAGCAGGGTGTTGAAAGTGCCGCTGCTCGCGTTGCTGATCTTGACGCCCTTGCGGACCAGGATCGCGTCGCGCATGGTGAGGCGCTCGTTATGGCAAACACCCGGTGTGGCGCAGGCACCAAGACCGCCTGTGCCCTGGTTGACCGGCAGCTCGTAGTCGAACTCGGTCTTGACGACCGCGATCTTGTACTGCAGCGGCTTGCTCTGCTTCTTCGCAGCACTTGCGCTGCCCTTCTTGCCGCTCTTCTTGTTGAGCTGGGTGAGCAGGTCGGTGAGGAAGTCACCGCCCTGCGGGTCGGTCTGCGTGGCCTTGGGGGAGCCGGTGATCGCGCTCGGGTCATACGGGCCCGTCCGCCACCAGGCGCCTTCCTGGAGGCCGACGATGTCGGGCTTCTGCTTGCGGATCTCATTGGCAAGCAGCGCCGCGCGCACCGAGGGGAACTTCGTTCGGTGCACCTGCTGCTCGATCTGGTACGCGGCATTGACGGCGCCGTCCACCGTGGTGGCGTTGAGCGCTGGGCTCAGGTCCGCCCCTAGATACAGGTTCCGGGTCATCACGGTGAGCTGATGACCGCCCTTGTTGCCTTTGCCCTTCGCGTCGGCGGCGCCCGGGAGCAGCGTCAGGCTGAGGGCCATAACCAGCCCTGCCGTCAACGCCAGTCCGATGCGCCCCCGCGCCCGCGGGCGCCGATGTGCGTGACTCAAAGAAACTCCTTTCCGTCGGGGCCCTTGCCCACGCGTCGGTGCGTGCGGACCCTCGAGTCCTTCCTCTCTGCCCTGCTAACAACCCTATTTCAGTCGGAGTTGCGGGTGAATCCGCAATCCAGCTCAGAACTCGTAGGTACTACTGACCCGTGCCGGCGACCTGGGAGACGAATGTGGCGACCTCGTCGGCCTGCTGACCGCTGAGCACGCCCTTGGGCATGCGGCCATTGACCCCGTTGTTGATGGCGCTGAGCACTCGCGGCTTGATCGTCGCCGGCGCAGGGGCGCTGGCGCTCGGCGGGGCCAGCAGCTCATCCAGGTTAGGCCCGACGACGCCGTCGGTGCCCGCCTTGGCCAGGGTGTGACAGGCGCCGCAGTTGGTCACGAACAGGTCCTTGCCCGGTTGCAGGCTGGCCGCGACCTCCTCTGGCGAGGAGCTCTGCGAGCCCTGGTGGGTGAACGCCCAGGCCGGGACGCCGACCCCCAGAAGCAGCACGACCAGCCCGAACATGACGAAGGTGCTCCGCTTCATTTCGCGCGGGGAACCATATAGGCGTCCGCCGCGCCGCTCTTGAAGAAGGGGCACATCCGGCGCAGCCCGCACTCGCCGCAGCGGGGGCGGGGGCGGCAGATTGCCCGCCCGTGCCGGATCAGGTTGACGTGGAGCTCGTAGGCGTCCTCCGGCGGGGTGATGGCGAGCATCTCGTTGTGCGCCTCCTCGAAGGGAGCGCCGAGCCGGAAGAGTCCGAGGCGCCCTCCGACCCGGTGCACGTGGGTGTCGACCGGGATCTCGGGGCGGCCGAAGGCGAAGATCATCACGCAGGCCGCCGTCTTGCGACCGACGCCCGGGAGGTCGTCGAGGTAGGAGAGCGCCTCCTCGCGCGGCGCCTCCGCCAGCCAGTCCAGGTCCGGATGGTCGCCCAGCCGCTCCAGGATCTCCTGGATCCGAGGGGCCTTGGTCACGCTCAGGCCGCCGGGTTTGATGGCCTCCTCCACTTCCTCGGCGGGCGCGTCGCGAACCTCCTCCCAGGTGGGGAACCGCTCGCGGAGGCGGGCGTAGGCAACGTCCCGGTTCCGGTCGTTGGTGTTCTGGGAGAGCACGGTTCGCACCAGCTCGGCGATCGGGTGCCCGTGTGGCTCATTGACGGGTTGCCCGTAGATCTCGCGGAGCCGGTCGCGGATCGCCAGCACGCGCCGTCGCGGCGGTCGCCTCCAGTCCGGGTCGCGCTTCGGCACGCGCGGCGGAGTTCCCGGAGGGAGCGTGGCGGCCCTGCCGTCCGCGAGTACGACCTTGGTGGGTAGCGGCATGACGCGAGGATATTCGTGGCGACCGGCGTGGATATCGTCCGCGCCCACCGTGGCCGAGATCGAGACGGGGACCGTGCTGGTGGATGGCGTCTCCACCTTCTTCCGCAGCGTGAGCGGAGACGGTCCGCCCGCCGTCTTCGTCCACGGGAACCCCAGCCACTCGGCGGACTGGCAGCCCTTCCTCGAGCGCATCGACGGCCCCGCCCTGGCATTCGACCTCCCCGGCTGGGGGCACACGGCACGGCCCTCGCCGGCGGAGTTCGATTACTCGATGTACGGGCTCGCCAGGTTCACGAGCCGCTTCCTGCAGCGGATGGCGGTGGACGAGTACTCGCTCGTCGTGCACGATTGGGGGACGGTCGGGCTGATCGCCGCCCAGGATGAGCCTGAGCGAGTGAGGCGCCTCGTGATCATCAATGCCGTGGCCTTGCTGCCGGGCTACCGCTGGCACCGGACCGCGCGGATCTGGAGGACGCGAGGCCTCGGCGAGCTTTCGCGTCGCCTGGCGACGAGACGGCTGGTCGACCTCGGTCTCCGCGAGTCACGTGCGGACTGGAGCCGGCACGAGGCCGCGTTCGTGGACGAGGTGCTCGCACAGCTGCGAGACCCCGCCGGTGTCCGGGCGATCCTGCGGCTCTACCGCTCCGCGGACCCCGAGCGTCTGGCGGCGGCAGGGGCGAGCCTTGGGTCGCTGGGCTGCCCGGCGCTGGTTGTCTGGGGCATGAAGGACCGCTACCTTTCCAGTCGCTTCGGCGCCGCCTACGCGGCCGCCCTGCCGGACTCGGAGCTGATCGAGCTCCCCGAAGCCGGGCACTGGCCCTGGATCGACGCCCCCGAGGTCGTCGATCGGGTGATCTGGTGGCTCGAGGGCGACGAAGAGTTCCGGCCCGCGTGACGAAGTGTCCTCAGCGGGTTACTAGAATCTTCCGGTCATGCGTGCGGCGATCGACAAAACCGGCAGTTGGCTACCGCAGGGTTACGGCGACGCGGCCCGGCAGCTCAGCCTGTTCGTGGTCGCGGAGCTCTGCTACGAGGCCGTGCGTGGCGTCGCCGACGGCCAGCGGGCGACCGCCATCGCCAACGGGCAGCACGTGATCTCGTTCGAGAAGAGCATCCACGCCTTCTTCGAGCCGAACCTGCAGAAGGTGTTCATCGATCACCGCTGGATCATCGACTTCGCCAACTTCATGTACATGAACAGCCACTTCGTGGTGACGACCGCGTTCCTGGTCTGGCTCTACATCTTCAGGAACCAGAACTTCTACTTCGTCCGGAACATGTTCATGGTCGCGATGGGGTTGGCGGTGATCGGCTATGCGCTCCTGCCCACGGCGCCCCCGCGGTTGTTCGACGAGTTCACCGACACGGTCACGAAGTACGCCCAGGTCAATCACGACTCCGGCCTGGTGAAGCTGTTCATCAATCCGTATGCGGCGATCCCCAGCATGCACGTGGCCTTCTCCACCATGATCGGCGTCACCGGCGCCCTGATCTCGAGGCACACCATCAGCAAGATCTTCTGGTGCGCCTATCCGGTGCTCGTCTTCTGGGTCGTCATCGTCACCGCGAACCACTTCTGGGTTGACGGCGCCTTCGGCCTGCTCGTCGCAGTGCTGTCGGCCGTCACTGCGAGGCTCATCCTGGCCCGCGTCCGGCCCGCCGCATGGTCCTGGCGGCCGGCAACAGCTTGAGCGCACGAGACATGCTTCGCCGCTACGGCGAGCCGGGCCTCGTGGCCGCTGCCCTCGGCGTGGCCTACCTGATCATCCAGCCGGACAGCGCCGATCACGCCGCCCAGATCTACCGGTCGGACCTGTTCGCGAACCAGGGGCTGGTGACCTGGGACAACGGCTGGTTCGGCGGCCACCATCTCCCTGGCTACGGGGTTCTGCTACCCGTGCTCGGGGGTCTGATCGGGCCGCGGCTGGTCGGAGTGGCGGCGGCCATCGTTGCGGCGCTGCTCTTCTCGTCGATCGCGTACGACCGCTTCGACGAGCGTGCCCGCCTCGGCGTGATCTGGTTCGCGACCGCGACGGCGATCAGCCTGTTCACCGGGCGCCTCACCTTCGCTCTCGGCGTGGCGGTCGCGCTCTGCGCGGTGCTCGCGGCCCAGCGGGGTCACCGCTGGCTGGCGATCCTGTTCGCCGCGGCGACTCCCCTGGCGAGCCCGGTCGCCTCGCTGTTCCTGGCCTGCGGAGTGGTCGCGTACGCGATCGCGGAACGCAGCCGCAGGGGGCTCGAGCTCGCCGTCGTCAGCGTCGGCGTCGCGCTGCTGATCTCCGCGGCCTTCCCCGAGGGAGGCACCGAGCCCTTCGACTTCTCGAGCTACGAGCCGGCAATCCTGGTGGCGATTGCCGTCTTCGTCGCGCTCCCGCCCGAGGAGCGGCTGCTCCGTTACGGCGTCGCCGCCTATGGGGCCGCGCTGACGGCGGCTTTCCTGATCCAGACCCCGATGGGCGGAAACGCCACCCGAATGGGATCGCTGCTGCTCGGGCCGGTCCTCGCCTTCGGCCTCTGGCGCCGCCAGCGTTTCGCGCTGATCCTGCTCGTGCCGGTCCTGATCTACTGGCAGTGGTCGCCGGTGGTGCGGGACCTGGAGGAGGTGAGCGCGCAGCCCTCGGTGAGCGCCGGCTACTACGCACCACTCATCGACTTCCTGCGCGGTCAGCCGCATCGCGATTCCCAGCGGGTGGAGGTTCTCCCGGAGGAGCATCACTGGGAGTCGGCCTACGTGCCCAACGGGATCTACATAGCAAGAGGCTGGGAGCGCCAGCTCGACCGCAAGCTCAATCCGCTCTTCTACCAGTCAGCCCCGCTGACCGGGGCGGAGTACCGCAGCTGGCTCGACGACCTCGGGGTCGGCTATGTGGCGGTCCCTCGGGCGCCGCTCGACTACGCGGCCCTGGGCGAGAAGCGGCTGATCAAGAAGGGCCCGCCCTCCTACCTGGAGCAGGTCTTCCACAGCAAGAACTGGACCGTCTACGCGGTGCGGCATCCGTCGCCGCTCGCCATCGGCGGAACGATGGTGAAGCTGACGCCCCAGGGCTTCGTGGTTGACGCGAGCCAGCCGGGCACCGTGCTCGTCCGGGTGCACTGGACGCCCTACTGGTCGATCGAGCACGGCAGCGGCTGCGTCGAGCAGGCGCCGGGCGGCTACACGATGATCGACGTCACCACGCCGGGTCGCTTCCGCGTCGGCATTGACTTCACGCCCTGGCGGGCCGTCAGCTCGGGCCCGCGCTGTCACCAGGACCCGGTGATCCAGTACGGGACGGCGCAGTCCTCGGCGGGGCGGGCGGCCGCCATCGCCCGCATGGGCGGGGCCCGGTGACCATCGCCGAGCTGCGTCGACGTTTCCTCCCCCGCGGGCCGCTGGACCTCGCGATCCAGCTGGTGCTGCTCGCCGCCGCCTATTGGGCCTGGCGCCACGCCCGCGGCGCGGTCGACGGCAGCATGGGGCTCTCGTTCTCCCACGCCCGTGACCTGGTCAGCACGGAGCGCTCGCTCGGCCTGCTGATCGAGCCGAGCGTCCAGCACTGGGCGGTGCACGCGGGCTGGCCGGCCGACGTAGCCCGCTGGGGCTACGCCAACCTCCACTTCAAGGGGAGCTGCCTGATGCTCGCCGTCCTCTACTTCGGCTACCGCGGCAGCTTCGGCTTCGTCCGGAATGCGGTCTTCGCCGCGATGGCCATCTCCGTCATCGGCTATGCGCTTTTCCCGACCGCGCCGCCGCGGTTCCTCCCCGAGCTCGGACTCGATCCCTCGACCCACATAACCGGCAACAACCCGCTGCTCTCGAGCCCGGGTGATCCTCTCTTCAATCCGTTCGCGGCCGTGCCCTCGATGCACGTCGGCCTCTCGGTGATCCTGGCCTGGTCGCTGGCGATGCTGGTACGCCCACCGGTGATTCGCGGGCTGCTCTTCGCCTATCCACTGCTGATGACCTTCGTCGTGGTCGCCAGCGGCAACCATTTCTGGCTCGACGTCGTCTTCGGCCTGCTCACGGCCGCGGTCGCGACAGGCGTCGCTATCCTCCTGGCCCGGCTCAATCCGGACTGGTCGTTCGGCGGCTTCCAGCGCCGTTCACCGTCTGGAGAAGTGGAACCCCAGCCGGAGCCCGAGGCAGCGCCCGCGTAGGGCCAATCCCCGATGAGCATCGACCAGCGAGACCCTCCCCGCAACGGGTCAGCCGCGCCCGCGGCTCGACCGACCGCCGCGGCGGAGCTCTCAGCCACGGTCCGCGACCGCCTGATCGAGTCGCGCCTCACCCCGAACGCGATCTCGATGGTCGGCCTGATCGGCAACCTGGCCGCCGCCGTGCTGATCTGGCAGGGCTTTTATTTCCTCGGTGGCGTCGCCTTCATCATCGGCTCGGTGATGGATACGCTCGACGGGCGCTATGCGCGCGCCTCGGGCAAGGGAACGCTCTTCGGCGCTTTTCTCGACTCGACGCTCGACCGGGTTGAGGAGGGGCTGGTGCTCACCGCCGTCGCCTATCGATTCGCCCTCTCCGGCGACGAGTTCGCCGCCGCGATGTGCGTGGTCGTGGTGCTGGGCTCGCTGATGGTCTCGTACACGCGGGCGCGGGCCGAGGCGCTTGGCGTCGAGTGCAAGGTCGGGTTGGCCACGCGCCCGGTCCGGGTAGTCATACTCTCGATCGGCCTCGTTTTTGCGAAGGGAGCCGGAGTGTTCGATGCAGATCTGCTCGCCCCGGCCATCTACGCTATGGCGGCGCTGACGGCTGTCACCGTGGTACAGCGTGTATGGCACGTGAGGAACGAGCTCAAGATGCGCGGCGCGGATGTCCAGCAGGCGCCCGTCGAGAACTCCGTTCCCGCCGACGACGTGTAACCAGGCGGCAGCGCAAGTGTGATTTCAAAGCTGAGTCTCGTTACCTAGGAGGATTCCCAGAGATGAGCACCGTGAATGGAAGAGCCAACGGCGCCAGCCGCAATGGCGGCCAGGACGAGAAGGTCCGGGTCGCGATCGTCGGCGTAGGCAACTGCGCGAGCTCTTTCGTGCAGGGCGTCCAGTACTACCAGGACGCCGATCCCGCCGAGCAGGTTCCGGGCCTCATGCATGTGGATCTGGGCGGCTACCACATCAGCGACATCGAGTTCACAGCCGCATTCGACATCGATGCCGACAAGGTCGGGAAGGACCTCTCGGAGGCGATCTTCTCCGGCCAGAACAACACCTATGTGTTCTCCGAGGTGCCGAACCTGGGGGTAAAGGTCCATCGCGGCATGACCCACGACGGCCTCGGCAAGTACCTGAAGGAGAAGATCACCAAGGCCCCGGGCCAGACCGCAGACATCGTCGGGATCCTCCAGGACACCCTGACGGACGTGCTCGTCTGCTACCTGCCGGTCGGCTCCGAGCAGGCGACCAAGTGGTACGTCGAGCAGGCGCTCGCCGCCGGCGTGGGCTTCGTCAACTGTCTGCCCGTCTTCATCGCCCGCGAGGACTACTGGGATCGGCGCTTCGAGGAGGCCGGCCTGCCGATCATCGGCGATGACATCAAGTCCCAGGTCGGCGCGACGATCGTTCACCGCCAGCTGGCCAGGCTGTTTGCCGACCGCGGCGTGCGCATGGAGCGCACCAGTCAGCTCAACGTCGGCGGGAACATGGACTTCTACAACATGCTCGAGCGCGAGCGGCTCGAGTCAAAGAAGATCTCGAAGACCAACGCGGTCACCTCGATAATGGACCACGAGCTGCCCGCCGAGGACGTCTACATCGGCCCCTCGGACTACGTGCCGTGGCTGACCGACCGCAAGTGGGCTCACATCAGGGTCGAGGGCAGGTCGTTCGGCGATGTCCCTCTCAACCTCGAGCTCAAGCTGGAGGTCTGGGACTCCCCGAACTCAGCCGGCATCGTCATCGACGCAGTCCGGATCGTGAAGCTGGCGCTGAACCACGGCCTCACGGGCCAGCTGGATGGCCCCTCGAGCTACCTGATGAAGTCGCCGCACAACCAGCGGCCCGATCCGGTGGCGCGCGAGATGACCGAGGAGTTCATCGGCGAGTACGCCCGGCAGCGCGGCGCGCCTGCGGGCAGGGCGAACAACAAGACCAAGGCCAAATCGAAGTCCTAGGCGTCGCGGTACTCAAGGGCCGGCGGCGGTGGCCGTCGTGCGAGGCTGCGTCCGCAGCAGCGAGCAGTAGGCGGCTGCCGCCGTCGGCCCTGCGTCCCGCCGTCCCCTAAGCTCGGCTGGTGGGCGGCGAGTCCCTCTCCATCGCTCAGGTGAGCCCTCATCCTTGGGGGGCGCGGCATGAGATCAACGAGTTCGTCAGGCGGACCTCCGAGGAGCTCGCTGCGCGAGGACATCGGGTGCTGATCGTGGCGCCGTCCGAGTCGCGGACCGCCATCCGCGAGAGCCGGCGGCTGATCCGTGAGGCGGGGAAAGACCCCGGCGCGCTGCTCAGCGGGGAGAACCCGAGGGTGGTGGCGATCGGCCAGAGCATCCCGCTTCCGAGCGGCCCGCGCCGCCGGCCCGCGCCGCTGCCGCTCGACATCAGCGGGGCGCTCGAGCGCCTGCTGGGCGCCGTGCCGCTCGACCTGGTGCACGTCCACGAGCCCTTCGCCCCCAGCACCGGATCCGCGGCGCTGCGGCATTCGCAATCGCTCAACGTGGCGAGCTTCCACGATCCAGTAGAGCGCGTCCTCTCCACGCAGGTGGCGCGGATGCTGGTGGAGGTGTTCTTCGGGCGCATCGACGAGCGGTTGGCCAGCAACGACGCGACCGGCGAGCTCCTGCAGCGCTTCTTCCCGGGCCGGTACCAGCTGGTCAGGCCGGGGGCCGACGCCGCCGAGCCGGCGCTCGGGCCGCCTCCGGCGGGGCGGGTGCGAATCACGTACTGCGCCGAGGAGGAGCGAGGCGCTCTGCGGCTGCTGCTGCGCGCCCTGCGCAAGCTCCCGGACGACCTCGACTGGGAGGGCGTGATCTGGTTCGACGGCCCGACGGATCCGCTCGTCCGTGTCAGCAGGCGACTGAGGGAGCGTCTCCGCCTCGTCAGGCCGGGGGACGGCGAGCCGGGCGAGTTCCTGGCCGGGGCGGACATCGCCGTTCTCGCATCCGGCGGCGTGCGCGTGGCGCCGGGCGTCGTCCGGAAGGCATTCGCCGCGGGCGCGGTGCCTGTCGTCTCGGATCTCGAGCTCTATCGCGAGCTGGTCGGCGAGGGCGAGCGCGGATTGCTCTTCCCATTCGGCGACGTGCTCACGCTCAGTGCCCAGCTGGAGAGGCTATGTCGCGACGCGGCCTTGCGCGAGCGTTTCCGTGCCACCGCCCGGGAGTCCGGCGAGGCCCGGCCCTGGGCCGAGGTGACCGACGATCTCGAGGCCGTCTACCGCCGGCTCACCGGGAGGCGCCAGGATCCGGACGGGAACGCGGCGATCCGTACCCGTCTGCGGTCTCGCGACCACATCCACTGTGACCTGCACATGCATACGGATCACTCGCCGGACTGCGCGACCCCCGCCCAGCTGCTGCTCGAGACCGCAAAGGAGCAGGGGCTCGGCGCGATCGCGATCACAGACCACAACGAGATCTCCGGCGCGCTGGAGGCCCGCGAGATCGCCGAGCGGATCGGCGGGATCAAGGTGATCCTGGCGGAGGAGGTGAAGACAGCGCACCAGGGGGAGGTGATCGGCCTGTTCCTGACCGAGCGGATCGAGCGCGGGATGTCGATGGCGGAGACGATCGCCGAGATCCGCCGGCAGGGAGGACTCGTCTACGTCCCGCATCCGTTCGACCGGCTGCACTCGGTGCCCGACTACGAGCACCTGCTCGAGATCGTCGACGAGATCGACATCCTCGAGGTCTTCAACCCGCGCGTCGCCTTCTCGGCCTTCAATGAGGAGGCGGTGCGCTTCGCCCGCAAGTACTCGATCGTCCCCGGCGCCGGCTCGGACAGCCATGTCGCCCAGGGACTCGGCAGCGTCAAGATCCGTCTACGGGATTTCGATGGCCCGCAGGAGTTCCTCGAGTCGATGCGGGACGCGGACATCGTCCGCAAGCACAAGAACCTCGTCTACGTCCAGGCGCTCAAGTTCCTCCAGACGAGCGGCGGGCGGGGTGGGCGGTCCCTGGCGGAACGTGACGGTCGTCGCAAGCCGCGCCGCCGTGCCGCGAGCAAGAGTTGATGCATGCCCAAGGGGCCGGGGCCGGGCCGAAGAAAAGGCAAGGGGCCGTGTCATCCATCACCGACGATGAGATCCGCGAGAAGTACCTGGAACGCGCGATCCGGGAGCTGAACGACCTGGGCAGGGATCTGGCCACCTGCGAGGACTGCCCCCGGGGCAACGTGATGCCGGTGCAGGGCTCCGGCCATCCCCAGGCCGACATCCTCATGCTGAAGCGCGCCGCGACCCCCTCGGAGATCGAGGAGGGGGTTGCCTTCTACGGCCGGGCGGGCAACGCCCTGATGAAGAGCTTCAAGCGGCTCGCGATCGACCCGATCGTTGTGTTCGGAACGCTCTGCGTGAAGTGCCCGCTCACCGACCCGACCCATGCATCGGAGGCCTGCATCGCCAGAGTCGCCGAGGAGATCCCGATCGTTCAGCCGCGGATCGTGGTGGTGATGGGAGCCGAGGCGCTCGAGGTGCTGAACGATCTCGAGCTGCCCCTCGCCGACCGGATTGAGTCGCTCGAGGGTGACGTGCAGCGCCTCACCCCGACGATCGACGCGCTCTATGTGCCGGACATCGACGAGTCTCTCGATACCGACGACTCCAAGCAGCGCTTCTGGTCGGCGTTCCGGGTGCTCGGCGAGTGGTACGACAAGCTGCCGCCGTATTAGACGCGCTCGTTCGGGGAATAGACTCAGCCCCGTGGAGCTGGAGGAGCGAACGATCGAGCAGTTGCCGGATCGCTGCCAGAACTGTGGCGCGAAGCTCACCGATGCCGAGAAGCAGACGGCTCTGACCGAGGGACCCCCCAGCGGGCTCGTGCTCTGCACGACCTGCGCGGCGGAGGTCGTTCCGGTCGAGGAGGCTGAAGAAGCAGACGGCGCCTAGACGCCGGGTGCTGCGGCCTCGGCAAGCGCGCTCATGTCCTCGAGGGTGGCGCTGGCCAGAGCTCGGACGACGACGGTGTCAAGGGCGCGGTAGCGGGAGAGCTCCTGTTGCGCGACGCCGGCGTTCTCGGCGGCGATACCTACGGTTCCCTCCGGAGCGCCCTGCCGGTCGAAGTGGCTGCGATAGCCCTGGTGCATGTCGCGATAGGACGCCTCGTCCTTGGCCAGCCTGCCCTCTGCGTCGGGCCCATCGGCCGTCCGCACGTAGCCGAAGATGGGCGGGGTGTCCCGATCGGCTTCCCGGGCGCCCTCCTCGACTCGCTCCCGCGTCCGTGCCGCGAACTCGGGGGTCATCCAGTTGAAGAAGACGCCGTCCCACTGGGCCCCGCCGAAGGCCGACATCTTCGGCCCCATCGCTGCCAGCACGAGCCGCACGCCGGGCAGTGCCTCGCGCAGGCCGGGGAGCGCCTCTCGCATCGTGGTCAGCGGTTTCTCGGTGAAGCCAGCGCCGAGGCCGAGCCAGAGGCGGCCGCGGTCGATGCCGAGGCGATCGATATCGGACGCGATCTGATCCGGCGATTGGCGGTCGAGAGCGATCACGGCCACTCCGAGGTCGATGCGGTCGGCTCCCTTCGCGTACTCGGCGAGCGTCTCGAGGCCCCTCGCGCCGGGATGGTCATTCGACCACATTGAGCTGTAGCCGAGCTCCTGGCAGCGCGCCGCCAGGGGGCCGGCGATCTCGGGGTCAAGCCCGGCAGTGACTCCGAACCCTCGGCTGCTCACGCCTTCTCCAGCAACGCGACGCACTCGATGTGCGGAGTCTGGGGAAACATGTCGACCGGCTTCACGCGGCGCAGCCTATATCCGGCCTCTGTGAGCTGAGCTGCGTTGGGGGCGAGGGTGGTCGGGTTGCAGGAGACGTAGACGATCCGCGGGGCGTCGCACTCGATCAGGCGACGCACCACCTTCTTGGAGAGGCCCGCGCGGGGCGGATCGACGACCACGACGTCCGGGCTGCCGGCCTCGGCGAGCAGCGGCCGGATCTCCTTGCGCGCGTCTCCGGTGCGAAAGCGGGCGATCTTGATCCCATTGAGACGTGCGTTCTCCTCCGCGTCCACGATCGCCTCGGGAACCATCTCGATGCCCCAGATCTCACCGACTTGTCCCGCCAGAGCGAGGCCCAGGGTGCCGATCCCGCAGAAGAGGTCGAAGACCCGCTCGGAGCCCGTCAGCCCGGCCATCTCCCGGGCGATTGCGTAGAGGCGGTCCGCCATCTCGGTGTTGGTCTGGAAGAAGGCGCGGTGGGAGACCCGGAAGCGCATGCCGCAGAGCTCCTCCTCGAGGTACTCGGCGCCGAGCGCACCGGTGGGGCCGTCGGTGCCGCTGCCAGGCCCTTCGACGATCGTGTGGAGGTCCACTGGAGGCCGGGGGATCTCGGCGGGAGACGTGACCAGGCGACTCTGCAGCTGGCCCGTGCGGCGGCCCTCGCGGATGACCAGGTTCCGGAGCACGCCCTCGCGGGTGCGCTTGTCGTAGGCGGGAAGCCCGGCGGACCGGGCCCAGTCGCGAAGCTCGTTGCGGCGGGCGTTGTTGCGCTCCGAGGCGAGCTGACAGTCCTCGGCGTCGACGATCTCATTCCAGCGGCCGCGGGCGTGGAAGCCGAGGACGAGCTCGCCGTCGCGCTCGCCGAAGGAGTACTCGAGCTTGTTGCGGTAGCGCCAGCGCTCAACGGCGGGCTCGATCGGCTCCAGCTCGAAGCCCTCGAGGCCGCCCAGCCTGACCAGCGCCTCCCCCACCTGGGACTGTTTCTGGCGGAGCTGCTCCTCGTAGGCAAGGCCCTGCCAGGGGGCGCCAGGACAGGGCTCGCCGCCGTGGTCGCATCGCGGTGGCACGCGGTCGGCCGATGGGCGGACGATCTCCGTCGTCGAGGCCTCGGCATAGCCCCGCTTGGCCCGGGTGACCTCGGCGGTGACCCGGTCGCCGGGAAGCGCTCCCGCGACGAAGACGACGTAGCCGTTGAGCCGCGCCACGCCCTTGCCGCCGTACGCCAGCGATTCGATGTCGAGGGTGAGCACTTCACCGCGGGCGGGGCGCTCCTGGGTTGCAGTCTCACCGGCCATGCGGCCTATCGTTGCAGCCGCGCGTGGCCTGGGATCTCGACGAATACCGGCGGGAGGCGGAGGTCTTCCTCGAGGAGATCGGCCGCGAGTACTACCTGCAGGGAGCCGGCCACAAGCCCGATCTCGCCGTCGAGCCGATCTACGAGAGGCACGCCGGGCTCTTCGAGCGGGAGGCGGTCGACCGGGTCGGCGAGGCGCGCCGTAGATGCGAGGGCGTGCCCCAGCGCGATCCGTCTGACGGCAATGACGAGGAGACACGGCTTCGCTACCTGCACCAGTTCGCCCTCGACGGGCATCTCGGTGCGATCACTCGCGACCTCGAGGCCCGTACGGCGGATCTCGAGGCGTCCCTCGAGGTCGAGGTGGAAGGGGAGACCATCCCCTATCGAATGGCCCCGGTGGTTCAGGCGAACGAGCCCGATGCAGACCGCCGCGCCCAGATCGAGGAGATGCGGAACGCGGTGCTGGTCGATCAGCTCAATCCGCTGCATCTGGAGGGGCTCGAGAGATCGCATGCCGCCTGTGCGGAGCTCGGCTGGCCGTCGTACCTCGACGCATACTCGGACGTGCGCGCCCTCGATCTCAGAGAGCTGGCCGGGAGACTCGACCGGTTCGCTTCGGTGACGGAGGACGGCTACGCGCGCACGGTCGATCCTGAGTTGGAGCGAACGGTGGGACGGCGCCTGGGCGAGTTGAGGCGGCCTGACCTGGTCCGCTTCTTTCGGGCCTCCCACCTCGATTCGCTCTTCCCAGCCGAGCGGATGGTCCCGGCGCTACGGGGCACACTGGCGGGGCTCGGGATCGACATGGATGCCCAGTCGAACGTCAAGCTGGACACCGAGATGCGACCGACGAAGAGCCCGCGCGCCTTCTGCTCGACGCCGCGGGTGCCGGAGGAGGTCTACCTCGTGCTGCCGCCGATCGGCGGGCGGGAGGACTACGCGGCGCTCTTCCACGAGGCCGGTCATGCGGAGCACTACGGATGCACCGATGCGGAGCTCGCGTTCGAGTACCGGCATCTCGGCGACAACGCTGTCACCGAGTCGTTCGCCTTCCTGTTCGAGGGTCTGACGGCGAGCGGGGAATGGCTCGCCGGCACGATCGGGATCGATGAGGTGGAGGCCGCGATCGAGCACGCTCTGGCGGCGCGGCTGGTGATGCTGCGCCGCTACTCGGCGAAGATCGCCTACGAGGTCGAGCTGCACTCACCGGGAACCGATCTGGCCGCGATGCCGGAGCGCTATTCGGCCCTGCTCGGCGAGCGGATCGGGGTGCCGTGGCCGCGCGAGACCTGGCTCTCGGACGTCGATTCGAGCTTCTACGTTGCCTGCTATCTGCGGGCATGGGCTCTGGAGGTGAATTGGCGCGCCACGCTGACGGAGCGCTTTGGGGAGGCGTGGTTCGAGGATCGCGAGGCGGGGGATTGGCTGCGGGGTCTCTGGTCGCAGGGCCAGCGGCTCGAGGCGGAGCCGCTGCTCGCCGAGGCGACTGCCGAATCGCTTGATTTCGACCGGCTCGCCTCGGAGCTGGTCGGCGTATAGGCTTGCGCGGAATTTGCGGGAAAACCCCCGAGCAGGAGGTCCAAGATGGAATCAAGCGAAAGTAGTGGCGTCAGGGACCAGGTCCAGAAGGCGATCGACGATCTGCGCGCAGCCGGCGAGAAGGCGACCGGGGACGTGCGGTCCAGGATCGACTCCGCTGTGGCGCAGCTGCGCGACGTCTCCGGCGACGCCAGCTCGAAGGCACAGGACCAGATCTCAGGGTGGCGCGACACACTCGACAAGGCGACCGAGGACGTCCGGAAGGAGCTCGCCAAGCTCGCGGTTCGGGCGCAGACGTCGCCGGAGGCGCTCGATGAGATCGCCAAGGAGGTCGACGAGCGGCGCACGGCGCTGAAGTAGTCGCTTCTACGTCTGAAGCTTGCGGTCTAGAGCGCGGAGGACACCCTTGCGGGCTTTGTTCTTGCGCTCATAGTCGCGGACCTTGCGGAGTTCCCGCGGGCTGAGGTCCTGGAGGCGCCGGTTGATCTGACGGACCGAGAGCTGGTCATAGGCGGTGATCGGGAAGCCCGGGACGCGGGCCGCCCGGCGCACCCGGTCGGCGCTCGCGAGCGGCCGCTCGACGGCGGCGACGGTTCGCTTGCGCGCCTTCTTCGCTCGCCCTGAGACCTCCTGCCGGGCCCGGTCGGGGGCCTCGCGCACTTGTGAGAGGACGCGCTCGAGCTGGGCGAGCAGGTCCTCGGCCTGCTCGCGTCCGCGCGTGGCCAGGCGACTGACCATCTCCTCGGCGTCGCCGCGGGTCATCCGGCCGCGTTTCACGGCGTCGTCCAAGACCTCCTGGAGGCGATCGCGCGAGATCGTGATGGTCTTATCCAGCGCGTCGCGGAACGCCTGCACGCTCTGCTCGGCGCGGGTGTTCTCCTCCTTGCCCTTGGGAGAGCTGGCCATCGTCCGCACTATCCCACAGTCGCGAACTTTCCAACCACGGGGTTGTGGTCGGCCAGGCGGATCTTGAGGCCCGTGTCGGGGTCGACGACGTCGCGCGCATCGGGTGGCCAGGCGGCGGGATGCTCGACCACCTCGAGCCCGCGCACAAGCAGGTGGCTGAGGCGGTCGGGGGCGGTACAAGGCGCGAGACCGAAGCGCTCCTCGAGCTGATCGAAGACCTTGCTCGCCTTTGGCCTGACGTTGAAGTCGCCACCGAAGATCAGCGGGTCAGAGCCGGCGAACTCCGTTGCGTGGCGGGCGGCATCGAGCAACTCGCGCTCCGCGGAGGAGGGTTTGGTGCTGACGTGGAGGTTGGCGACGCAGGGGCCCGCACCGAGCCGGGTGAGGGCCATCACGCGGAGCTCGGGTCTCCGGGTGAGGACCACGCGTCGGCGCTCGGCGATGCCACCCGCTGCGGGGCGGATCAGGGTCGTGTCCGATCCGCCCTCCCAGGCGCCGATCAGGTCCGGTCGCCAGCGGCCGATGATCGAGGTGAGGGGCTGCAGCCAGTTCCGCCCGCTGAAGGCGCGGTGCGCCTCGGCGCCGCAGGCGCGGCCGAGCTTGGCCTTCCAGCTGGGTGGAAATTCCTGGAAAAGGGCGACGTCCCAGTCGGTACCGGAGATCAGTGAGGCGAACTGGTCGAACAGGTCCCAGTTCGTCTGCTCGTAGGCCTTGCCGCGTCGGGGCCCGCGACGGAAGCTGCCCTTGTGCGCGCGCACCTGGAGCTCCGGCTCGGGCGGCCAGTCCCTGCCGTGGAACAAGTTCCATGTCAATGCGGTGAGCTGCACGGCCCTAGTATCGGCGGCTCGATGAATCCGCCGACGGCACATCTTCCAGCCAACCACTTCCTGACGGGTGAGGAGCTCGACCGTACCGAGCTGCTGGCGCTGCTCGAGCGCGCCGAGGAGCTCAAGCAGGGGCGTGATCGTGGCGAGGGCGCCGAGGCGCTGGCGGGGCGTTCGGTCGGACTCGTCTTCGAGAAGCCGTCGACCCGGACACGGGTCTCGTTCGAGGTCGGGGTCGCCGAACTGGGGGCGACGCCGCTGGTGCTGCGTGGCGACGAGCTGCAGCTGTCGCGCGGCGAATCGTTCGCGGACACCGGCCGGATCCTCTCCCGGTACCTGCACGGGATCGTGATCCGATCCGGATCCGACGAGCGGGTCCGCGAGCTCGCCGACGGGTCGAGCGTCCCGGTGATCAACGCCCTCACGCCGAGGCACCATCCATGCCAGGCGCTGGCCGACCTGCTCACGCTGAGGGAGCGCTTCGGCGACCTCGACGGCCTGCGCCTCGCCTACGTCGGGGACGGAAACAACATGGCGCGGTCGCTGGCGATCCTCGGCGGGACCGCCGGCGTCGATGTGGTGATTGCGAGCCCCGGGGGATATGGCCTTGACGACGCGCTGGCCGAAGCCACCGACGATCCCAAGGCCGCCGCTGCCGATGCCGATGCGATCTACACCGACGTCTGGGTGAGCATGGGGGACGAGGCGGAGGCCGACCGGCGCCGGGCGGACCTGGCCCCGTACCAGGTGAACGAGGAGCTGCTCGCCGCTGCCTCGGATCGCGCCGTGGCGCTCCACTGCCTGCCCGCCCACCCCGGCGAGGAGATCACTGCCGAGGTCCTCTACGGCGAACGCTCTGCGGTCTGGGACCAGGCGGAGAACCGCCTGCACGCGCAGAAGGCCCTGCTCGAGCGGCTGCTGGCCTGAATACCGACGTTTCTACAATTCCCGCCGACGGCCCCGTCGTCCAATGGCTAGGACATCAGGTTTTCAACCTGGGAACGCGGGTTCAATTCCCGCCGGGGCTATTTACAGCGCTCGACTAGCCTCCCGTCGATGCTCCCTCAGATCCACCTCGGACCGGTCACGCTGCAGACCTTTGGGATCTGCTTCGCCGTCGCGTTCATCTCCGCGGGGGCGCTGGTCTGGAAGAGATTCGGGGAGATCGGCAAGCCGGTCGACTGGGCTTATGAGATGGGCTTCGCCGCGCTGCTCGGCGGGCTCGTCGGCTCCCGCCTCGACTTCATCATCGAGAACTACAGCGACGTCAAGCACGATCTGCTCGCCAACATCTTCTCCGGCTCCGGCCTGGTCTGGTACGGCGGCGCGATCGGGGGTGCGATCGGCGTCTTCCTCTGGGCCTGGTGGCGCGGGTTCCTCACGCTCGCTCTGCTCGACGTCGCCGCGCCGGCCCTTGCCCTGGGCTACGCGATCGGCCGCTGCGGCTGCCAGCTCTCCGGCGACGGTGACTACGGCAAGGCCTGGAGCGGTCCATGGGCGATGGCCTATCCGGACGGGACCAAGCCGACCGACCAGACCGTTCATCCCACCCCCGTCTACGAGACCCTGACGATGGGGCTCGTCGCCCTGGTCCTCTGGCGCCTCCGCGACCGCTTCACCAACGGCACGCTCTTCGCCCTCTATCTGCTGCTGGCCGGCACGGAGCGCTTCCTGGTGGAGTTCATCCGGCGCAACAGCGACGTCGCCCTAGGCCTGACCCAGGCTCAGCTGATCAGCCTGGCGATGATGGTCGCCGGGGGCGTCTGGCTGCTGCTGGCGTTCCGGCGGGCGCCGCGGGCCGCTCCCGCCTGAGGCTCGAGGCGAACGAGGCCTGAGCTACACCGAGCGGAGCAAGCCGCCGTCGAGCGGGATCACCGCTCCGGTGAGATAGGCGGACCGCTCCGAGCAGAGGAACGCCACCAGGTCCCCGTATTCCTCCGGCCGCCCGAGCCGTTTCGCCGGGACTCGGTGTCGCGCTCCCTCCTCCGCCCCCTCCAGCGATCCATGTCGGTCGGCGAGCCGCTCCGTCGCGAACATCCCCGTCGCGACCGTGTTGACGGTGATCCCGTCGCCCGCCACCTCGTCCGCGAGGGTCTCGAGCAGCCCCAGGGCCGCCAGCCGGTTCGCGTTGGAGAGCGTCAGCCCGGCGATCGGCTCGCGGATCGAGCTGGAGGAGACGTTCACGATCCTGCCCCAGCTCCGCTCCCGCATCCCGGGCACCACCGTCTCCGTCAGGACCCGCGCCGCCAGGACAAGCGAGCGGAAGGCCGCCTCCCACTCCTCCAGGGAGTTGTCGAGCGCCCCACCGGGCGGCGGGCCGCCGGTGTTGAGCACCAGAATCTCGACCGGACCGAACGCCTGGGACACCTCTCCGGGCAACACGCGCAGCCGATCCAGATCATCCGTGTCCGCCGGGAAGACCTGCACCTCCCCGCCGATCTCCTCAGCTACGTCCCGCAGTGAGTCCTCCGACCGGCTCGAGATGGCAACGCGGGCGCCCTCGCGCGCCAGCGCTCCTGCGATGCCGCGCCCAATGCCCTTGCTGGCGGCCATGACGAGGGCGGTCCGTCCCTTGATCCCTAGGTCCACACCGCCCCTCCCGGCCGCCGGGCCAGCCAGGCGCACCAGGCGGCGAAGGCCGCCACCGCGATCGCGACTCCCAGCCAGTGGACTCCCGCCACCACCGCGATCGCACTGGGGATCCCGGCCAGGACCGCGCCCAGGAGCACGCCAGGGACATTCAGGTGAAGCGCCCAGGCAGTCAGCGCAGCGCAGACGAGCCACGCGACCGGACCGGTGATCCACCCCCAGTCGTCGAAGAAGGAGTGGGGAAGGCTGACGGCCAGGATCAGGGAGACTGCCGCGACGGCCACCAGCTGAGCGGCGGCCGCCCTCCAGAGGATCGAGCGGTCCATCGCCGTCCATTCTGGCAGCGCGGCTAGATTCGGCGGCGGTTTTTGTGGCCGCCGTTGAGAGCGAAGCCGTCAGCCGGTCAGCCGGTGGAGATACGCGGCGTCGTCCGCCGGCAGGCCGGGAATCGCCTGGCCGTCCCAGGTGATCCCATCGGCCATGGCGACGAAGAGCTGCTCGCGATCCCGGAGGCTGAGGCGCTCGAAGCGCCCCAGGGCGAGGAACGAGTAGAGCTTCGGCAGCGCGTCTCGCCAGCCCTTGTCGGTCCCGGGGATCTTCGCCAGGTCGTGGATCGTCTTCGGTGCCTCGCGCAGCGGCTCCATGAAGATCTGCGCGAAGACCGCGAAGTCGAGCTGTTGCTCGCGTCCTGCGGGGACCAACAGGGTCCTGTCCTGCGGCGAGAGCAGGCCCCGCTCGAGCTCCCCGGCTTCCATCAGCAGCACGCCGTCCGTCGGGCGCGGGTTGCACTCGATCATCACCAGACCCTCGCTGGTCTCGATGAAGTCGAGGGACATCTGGCCGCTCCAGCCCAGCTCCGAGCCGAGCCGCTCGACGGTGGGAAGCGTGTCCTCGGGTTCGACCGAGAGGAACTGGATCCCGGTCGAGTGCTCCCACTGCCGCGGCGCCCGGTAGGACATGTGTGAGGCGACCTTCCCGTCGTGCAGCGCCGAGTAGGTGCAGTGCATCGGCCCGCCGACGAATTCCTGGACCAGCCAGGGATTCGCCTCCGTCGGGCGGCAATCGTCGGGGCTCAGATGGCCTGCGAGTGGCCCGGTGTTGGTGAGCAGTCCGACCCCACCCCTCGAAAAGGCCGCCCGGGCGAAATACTCGGGGAACCGCCCGATCGCGTCGTCGAGCTCCCTGCGTGTGTGTGCCAGGACGGCCGAGGCGGTCGCAGAGCTCCTGGAAAGTCCCCTTGTCGTGAACCTGGGCGAGGGTGCGGAAGGACGGTGCGTAGAGCCGGGTCACCTTGGAGAGCCGCACGTGCTGGGCGGCCAGGTAGAAGACCTCCTCGAACATCGGCACCACGACGTCGATCTGGTTCACGTCGGCGATGCGCTCCACGTCGGACGCGAACTGCTCCGGGTCGGCCGAGGCCGAGGCCGTCGTGAAGTGATCCATCAGGTATCGGGAGTGGCTGCCCGGCGAGGCCGCGTAGCTGTCGCAGGCGAACACCTCGTGTCCCGTCTCGCCCAGCTTGCGGATCGCGTCGAGCGCGAACGGCATCCGCGAGCTGGTGATCAGCACCCTCACGATCCGAACCCTATGACGCCACGCGGCTAGCGCCCTGCGCCGGTCCACCGCTCCCGGCCGAATACGGCGCAGCCGCAATAATCGTGCCTTCCAGGGCGGTTAGCTCAGCTGGGAGAGCGCCTGCCTTACAAGCAGGAGGTCGCCGGTTCGAGCCCGGCACCGCCCATCTCTTGCCTCCTCCTGGCTGGTCAGCCAGACCAGATTGCGCCGCGGCGCTCCGGGTATACGTGCTCGGGAGCAAGTCAGGCCAAGGAAGGAGGAGAGCTCATGCTGTGGTTAATCGCAGGCATCGTCCTGTTGGTCATCGCGATCGCTGGTGGGGCCATCATTCACCCGGTCCTGTTCGCGCTGGCGATCGTCGCGCTGCTGATTTTCTTCATGGGACGGGGAACCCGCACCGTCTGAACACTCCGCCTTGGACCGCGCCTGGGCTCGACTACGCGGAATCGTCCGGATCGGGCCGGGTGTGCTGCGGCATCAGCGCACCGGTCGAGCGGGCGCGGTCCTTGGCGATCAGCTTGCGCGCCTCGGACTGCTCGCCCTTGGGCAGCAGCGTCCGGCGCAGATCGTGGGCGTCGAAGATCTCGTCGAGGTCCTCGCGGGTGAGGGTCTCGCGCTCGAGCGCGTTACTGGCGAGGTCGTCGAGGCAGTCTCGGTTCACCTGCATGAGCTGCCGGGCGCGCGCGTAGGCCATGTGGGCGAGCTCCTGGGCGTTCTCGTCGACCTCCCGGCGCGTTCGGTCAGAGAGGGCATAGTCGCTGGTCGGCTGGGCGAGTGGCGCACTGTCGGGCGGGCCATGGGCGAGGGTCATCCCGAACTCGGTGACCATCTGCACGCAGATCTTCTGGACTCGGGCCAGGTCGTCGGCGGCGCCGGAGTAGGCCTCGTCGAAGACCTCCTCCTCCGCAGCCCGGCCACCGAGCAGGATCACTATCTCGTCCATCAGCTGCTTGTGCGAGCGCAGGTAGCGGTCCTCGCTGGGCGAATGCCCGACGAAGCCGAGCGCCGGCCCGCGGGGAACGATGCTGAGGATCTCCGGCGGATCGAGTCCGCAGAGCCGGCGGCAGAGGGCGTGTCCCGCCTCGTGATAGGCGACGATCCGCCGCTCCACCTCCGTCAGCCGGCGTGATTGCTGGGAGCCGACCGACTGGCGCAGCAGGGCCTCGTCGAGGTCCTCGCGGGCGATTGCCATCCGTCCGGCACGGCCCGCGATGATCGCGGCCTCATTCAACGCGTTGGCGAGCTGCGCACCGGTCAGGCCGGTGGTCTTGCGAGCGACGTCCATGAGGTCGACGGTGTCGGCAAGGGTCTTGTCTTTCGCGTGCGCGCGCAGGATGGCCTGGCGCCCGTCGCGATCCGGTGGGGCGACCAGCACCTGGCGGTCGAAGCGCCCGGGCCGGAGCAGCGCCTTGTCGAGCTTGTCGATCTGGTTCGACGCCGCCAAAACGATCACCGTGCCAGGGTCGCGTTCGAAGCCGTCCAGCTCGACGAGCAACTGGTTGAGGGCCTGCTCGCGCTCCGAGGTGCCACCGTCGCCGGCGCCCGAGCCGCGATGGCCACCCACCGCATCGAGCTCGTCGATGAAGACCACGGCGCGTCCGGAGCGGCGCGCCTCCTTGAAGAGGCGACGGATGCGCGCCGCGCCCCGCCCGACGAACATCTCGACGAAGCTCGATCCCGACGCGGCGAAGAAATCGACACCGGCGTGCGAGGCAACGGCGCGGGCCAGCATCGTCTTGCCGGTTCCGGGCGGCCCGTAGAGCAGCACTCCGCGCGGCGCCCTCGCGCCGAGCGCCTCGAACCGCTGGGGATCCTTGAGCCATTCGGCGACGTCGACCAACTCCTCCTTGGCGGCGTCGACCCCCTGCACGTCCTCCCACCGGACGGTCCCCGTCTTGCTGGCCTTGACCGACTCGGGACGCGTCGACCCCATCGTGTTGCGGAGCAGGATGACGAAGACCGCCAGGATGCCAGCGGAGAAGAAGACCCCGAAGACCGGGTACCACTCGAAGAAGAAGTCTTGGATGGATGCGAGCAGGGGCATTTCAGACGCCTAGTCACCTATCGGCAGGCGACGAGCGTGCCTGGAGCCATTTTTCGGCTCAGAGACGGTTTCACGACCATGTCGAAGATCACCGCGATCAGCAGGATCAGCCCGATCCTCGAGATCAACAGGATCCGCGCGGCTCGCCGCAGGACCTCGGGATCGGCGGTCCCCTTCTCCTCTCCGATCACCGCGATCCGGCGCTCGACCCAGGTCTGCGAGAACTCCCAGGCGGGACTGTTGAGTACCTCGGAGAGCGTCACCGTCAAGTTGCCTAACCGGCGCCCACAAACACGGCCGCCGAATTAGGCCTGCCCGTAGAGCATCACCTTGCTGGTGTCGTCCGGGTCGGCCTTGATCTGGAACTTGCCGCCGGGCTGATACGCGTTGACCGCATCCTGGGTCAGGTACTGATGGACGGTGGTGTCGTAGCTCTGGCCGTTCTCCAGATCGACGCTGATGCCGATGTCATAGGCCTTGTTGACCGGGTCGGACCCCTCGCCTGACTCGGTGATCGAGTTGATCGTGGCGACTCCCGGAAGCCCGTTCTGGTTCAGTTTCATCGCCAGGTTGGCGTACTCGACATCCCCGGCGGAGGGGTTCATCTGGCCGGCTCCCCCTTGCTGCGCAGCCTGCTGCGCCATCTCCTGAGCCTTCTTGATGTTGTCCATCAACCCCATCCGATGTCTCCTCTTCCCCATTCTGTGGTGGGCGGCCCAACTCTATCCATGACATTTCGGATATTTCGGATACGTTGGCGGCGTGGACGCAAGTCAGTTGAAGCGGATCCCGCTGTTTTCGGACGCCTCGGACGAGGAGCTCAAGCAGGTCGCCGCCTTCGCACAATCGAAGGAGATCCCGGAGGGCGAGGTGGTGGTCTCCGAGGGCGGCTTCTCACGTGAGCTGCTTGCGATCGAGGACGGAACCGCGGAGGTGACCCGCGACAGCGAGCACATCGCCGACCTGGGCCCCGGCGATGTCTTCGGCGAGGCGGGGATGCTCGACGACTCGATGCGCAGCGCCACCGTCACGGCCACCTCGAGGATGCGGCTGATCAGCCTGGGCCACTTCGAGGTGCAGAGGCTGAAGAAGGACGCGCCCGGGGTCTACCGCTCCATCGAGAAGCTGGTCGAGGAACGTTCCTGATCGCTAGGCGATGGTGGTGCGCAGCTCGCCCAGAGTTGGCGAGGAGATCGCGATCTCGTCGCCGGGCTTGAGCCAGACGCGCGGCTCGCGAATGCTGCCCACCCCTGAGGGGGTGCCGGTGGAGACGATGTCCCCGGGTTCGAGGGTCATCCACCGCGAGAGCCTCGCCACGAGCTCCGGGACGGAGAAGACCAGGTCGGAGGTCGAGGCCTCCTGCATGCGCTCGCCGTTCAGATCGAGCGCAAAGGAGATCTCATCCGGGGAACCGGCCTCGTCGGGCGTGACGAGGGCGGGCCCGCAGGGCGCGGAGCCGTCGAAGACCTTGCCGGGCATCCACTGCGGCGTGGCGAACTGGAGATCGCGGGCGGAGAGGTCGTTGAGCAGCATGTAGCCGGCGATCGCGTCCAGGGAATCAGCGGCGTCGACCTCCCTGCAGCGCGTCCCGACCACGAAGGCGACCTCGGCCTCGTAGTCGACCTTCTCGCTCGCCGCCGGCAGCTCGACCGTGGCGCCGGGCGGGGCGAGCGCGTTCCGGAACTTGGCGAAGAAGGTGGGTTGCTCCGGTGGGTCGATCCCAGCCTCGGCTGCGTGCGAGCGGTAGTTGAGGCCGATGCAGACGATCTTGTCCGGGTCGGGGAGCGGAGGAAGCAGCTCGGCTCCGGAGACCGGCGATGCGTCGGTTCCGTCCAGGCCCTTCGCCAGATCCTCGACGAGTGCGTCGGCGATCAGCTCCCTGACGCTGGCCGCATCGACGCCGAGGACCTCAGCTGCATCGAGCACACCGTCCCCGGTCAGCACCCCTGCGCGCGGGCCGCCGTCTCCCCGATAGCTCACCAGTCGCATGCGGGCCACCCTAGTCCGTCATGGCGTCATCCCACCCCCGCGTTCGCTAGGTTCCCGCGCCAGCAGAGGGGGGTCAATCCCCGGATCAAAGACACGCGGAGGCATCGATGGCTGAAGGTACGGTCAAGTGGTTCAGCAACGAGAAGGGATACGGCTTCATCACTCCGGACGACGGCGGGAAGGACCTGTTCGTCCACTTCTCGAGCATCGGGGGCGACGGGTATCGCTCGCTGGACGACGGCGCGCGGGTCAGCTACGAGTCGGAGGAGGGCCCCAAGGGTCCCGTCGCCACCGACGTCTCCGAGCTGAGCGGCTAGCCTGCGTTACCGGTGGCGGAGGTTCCGCCACCAGCCCTCGGGGGCGTAGCTCAGTTGGTTAGAGCGCCGGCCTGTCACGCCGGAGGCCGCGGGTTCGAGTCCCGTCGCTCCCGTTCTCGTCACTGGTTGGGCAGGGATGACCCGGCGAGGAAGAAGAACCACACCTCGAACGCGAGTACGCCCACGACGACGCTGGCCGCGACGATTCTCTCGGGGGCACTCAGTGAGTAGCGGGTTCGCAGGTGCTCGTCCAGCTCGCCGCGCATGCGGCGTTGCCACGGGGAGGTGCGAGCAAGGGTCGGCGGCCTGCCGACCAGCTCGTCGTACTTCGCGCTCAACCAGGAGAGCGCCCAGCCGACGAGGAACGCAAGCACGGCAAGGACTGCCAGGACTGTGACGACGCCGGTCAGGCTGAGCACCCGCCCGCCCTGAGCCTGGGACCCGACCCAGATCGCGAGCAGGGGCGCACCCGTCCAGAGATTCACGGCTGCCAGGGCGGTGGCGATCACGATGGCGACTCTCTTCGCCTTGAGACGGGACGCCGGCGCCTGCCCGCCGCGCTCGGCGGAGGCGGGCCGAGCGCGCTCCGGGACTGCCGTCAGGGCCGCGAGCTCCTCCTCCGCATCCACGCTCATCCCGGGCGGCAGGTCCAGCTCGAGGGCGTTGACGCCGCCTGGGACTCCATCAGCGAGCGCCAGCATCTGGTCGGGCGTAACCCATGGGGTATGCACCGCTACCGCGTTCTTCTTGCCGTCCTGATGCGCCCGGAGCACAGCGATGCAGTCGCGCTTGACGAGCGCAGTGCCCGCAGCGGCAACCTGTGGGGCGGCTAGATCGAGTCCGTAGACGGCCTCCGAGCGACGGTAGAGCCCGACGTCGGGGGACGTGATCCAGAGCGCCCAGGAGGGCCCCACGTGGGTGCCAAACCCGGCGAAGCCAAGGATGTGTCCGTCGGCATCCTTGACGGGAAACATCAGCCGGGATCGGAAGTGGGCGTGGGCACGCCCCCGCACAGACAGGGTCGCGAGTCCGGACGCCACCACTTCTCGGGTGGAGTAACCGAGATCGCGAAGATGGGTCATCAACTGATCGGGACCAACCGGCGCGTAGCCGACGCCGAAGGCGCGAATGACCTTCTCGTCGAGGCCCTCATTGGCGAGCACCTCGCGGGCGACCGCGCTGGTTTCGGACTCCCAGAGACAATCCTCAAAGAAGTCGCCGGCATCCGTGAGCAGCGCCTCCAGGCGCTCCTCCGCCAGCCCGGTGATCCGCGTGTCCTGCCTCGTGGCGATGTACTGATCCTCCCAGACCGGCTTAACGGCCGCGAAAGACCCACGGCCGCTTGACGATTTAGACTGCGCGCGGGAGGCGCCCATAGAGGGGAGGCTTCTGTGAGTCGAGCAGCGGTTCTGAGAGGGCGGCGGGGGATCGTCACGGGTGTTGCGCTCGTAGCCCTGGCCCTGCCCGCCCAGTCGCTCGCGACCCGCTACGCCGCCCCGAGCGGCAGCTCTGCCGACGACTGCCACTCGGTTGCGACGGCGTGCGACCTGAAGACCGCGATCCAGGGAAACGGTCCGAACCTGCCCAGCGCCGGGGAGGAGGTGATCGTCGAGCCGGGGAACTACTCCTTCTCGGATTTCGTCATGCAGGGTGCTCCGAACCTGAACATTCACGGGGTGCTCACCCAGCCCCGGCCGGTGGTCAACCAGTCCGATCCGTTGGCCCAGCTGCAGATCTCGAGTGGCTCGATCAGCTACCTCGACTTCGAGGCGGGGACCACGAACCTCGTGAACCTGAGCGGGGGATTGATGGAGCGAGTCGTGATGCACTCCGCCTCGAATGGGAACTTCGGCTGTCAGTGCTACGGCGGTTTGATACGCGACAGCGTTTTCGTCTCCAGCGGTCCGACCGCAGCCCTGGGTGTCACCTCAAACGGCGGTACGTCCGCGTTGACCCTCAGGGATGTCACGGCCATCGCGACGAACCCGGCCGCCGCCGCGATCACGGTCAGCCACCAGGCGCCCGGCTCCGTGACGTTTGACGCCTACAACGCGATCGCACGGAACACCGCGGGGGGAAGCGACGTATCAGCATTCGGGCCGAGCGCGACGATCACCTTTCACCACTCGAACTATGCGACCTCGACTCAGACGAGCGGAGGTGTGATCCAGGATGCTCCAGGCGACCCGCACCAAGGCACAGCCCCGCAATTCGCCAACGGCGCGGGCGGGGACTTCAGCGAGAGCGCCGGATCGCCGACCATCGACGCGGGCCTCTCTGACCCTCTCAACGGACCACTCGATTTCGCCGGCAACCCACGGGCGTTTGGGGGAGGAACCGACATCGGCGCCTACGAGTTCATGCCGCCGACCACGTTCAGCCTCGGCGCAACCAGGGTGAAGATCAAGCACTCGGGCAACGGTCAGCTGCCGCTCTCCTGCACGACGCCGGCACCCGATCGGTGTGTGGCCGCCGGTGTCGTAACTGCCAGCAGCTCGAAGAAGAATGCGCGATCCTCGAAGACGGTCACCATCGGGCAGGTCGCCGGGACAGTCGTCAGCGGAGCCACCGGAGCATTGACGGTCCAGCTCTCCAAGAAGGGGCGAAAGGCGCTGTTCGCCAGGGGCAAGATGGCGGCGACCCTCTCCGGCATCGTCGCGAACTCGATCGGGACCACGGCGCCGCTCAGCGCCCCGCTGGTCCTGAAGCCAAAGGCGCGCAGGAACTAATTGGGTTTCGCCGATGCTTCCTGTCGGCGATCCTGAGTACATCACCGACGACGTCGACATCACGGTCCTGACTCCCCCATCGGAGAACCTGCCGCAGGAGTTCCAGTCGAGCAACCTGCGACGGCGCGCCCTGCAGGCGATCGCGGCACTTGTGGTGCTGGTCGCGATCTTCCTGCTCGCTCCCGGGCTCGGGGAGGTGCGGGATCTGTTGGTCAGGGCCAAACCGGGATGGCTGCTGGCGGCGCTCGCGCTCGAGGCGCTCTCGTTCGTCTCCTACTTCGTCATGTTCGGGCCTGTCTTCTGCACCGGGCTGAGCCGGCGACGCAGTTGGCAGATCGCCGGTTCCGAGCTCGCCATGGGCTCGCTGGTCCCGGCGAGCGGAGCCGGCGGGTTGGCCCTCGGCGCCTGGGTGCTCCACCGCGGCGGCATGGATGGGAAGCGGATCGCGCGGCGCTCCGTCGCCTTCTTCCTGATCAAGAGCGGGGTGAACTTCCTCGCGGTCGCCCTACTCGGCGCGGTGCTTGCGGCCGGTCTGCTCGGCCCGGACCTGTCGCTCTGGCTCACCGCCCTCCCCGCCGCCCTGGCGGCGCTCAGCATCGTTGCAGTGGCGGTTCTTCCCCGCTTGGGGCCGGGCGAGTTGCCCGAGGCGGACGCCTCGCGTACGCGCCGGGGAATCAGCGCCACGCGGGTGGCGATCGTCGACGGAGTGGCCGAGGCTCGGCAGATACTGCGGTCAGGGCATCCGGGCGTCATCGCCGGATCGGTCGGCTACTGGGCCTTCGACAACGCCGTCCTCTGGGCGACGTTCCACGCCTTCGGCGCTTCGCCCCCGATCACCGTGATCCTGATGGGCTACCTGATCGGCCAGCTCGGGGGCGCGTTGCCCGTCCCGGGCGGAATCGGCGGCATCGACCTCGGGCTGATCGGGGCGCTGATCGTCTACGGGGCGGCGGCGGCCCCAACCGCGGCGGCCGTCCTCGCCTACCGGATCATCCTGTTCTGGCTGCCACTGATCGTCGGCGGCATCGCCTTCGAGGGGCTGCGTCGCGACATGCCGAGCGGCGACGAGTTCTCGGCGTGTGCGCCCGCGATCGCATTGCAGTCGGTTCGGCTCCCGGCTTCAGCCGCGTCGCGCTAGACGGGCAGCTTCTTCGCCTTGGCCTTGCAGTTCTTGCGGGCCTTGGCAGACTTCTTCTTGCACTTCTTGAGGGCTGCGGCGCCCTGGCCCGTGGGGCCTGCGACCGGGAACTTCACGCGTCGATGGTGGCGCCCTCCGCTGGGCCGGATGTGAAGGTGACGGAGGGGCCCGTCGCGTCCACCGTGAATGAATGGGAGAAACTGCGCCGGTCATGCGTCCAGTGCTCCTCGCCCTGATCGCCGCCGCCCTGCTCGTGGCGGCCCCGGCGGCGCGGGCCTGTGACTCCGGCTCCTTCGATCCCGCCGATCAGCCTCCCTTCGGGGGGCAGACGATGACGCTGTCGCGGTCGCTCGCCCCCGGCGCCCGGGTTCCAGGTTTCCGGCTCACCTCCGGTCAGGCGACGGCGATCGCCACCGAGGCTCTCACCCCGCGCGGATCCGTCCGCCGCTTCGAGACGCGCACGCGCACGGGCCCCGGCCTTCCGCGGCAGTGGCAGGTCGACTACTTCGACGGGGAGGGAAACGACATCGGCCAGGTGGTCATCGGCGACGCGGGCCGCTGCGTACTCGAGAGGTGGACCGGGACGCAGGTCGACACCAAGCTCGCCCGCGGGTATCGGGGTGCCGTCTCCGGCAAGGCGAGCAGCTGGTGGATCTGGCTGCCCCTCTGCGCCCTCTTCCTCGTTCCGTTCGTCGATCCGAGGCGGCCGCTCCGGCTGATCCATCTGGACCTGCTGGCGTTGCTCGGCTTCAGCGTCTCCCTCGCCTTCTTCAACCACGCGAAGATCGGCGCCTCGGTGGCGCTGATCTACCCGGTGCTGGCCTACGTCTTCCTGCGGATGCTCGTCGCCGGCATGCGGCCCACCGAGAAGCGCGAGCGACTGCTGCCGCTCGCGCCTCGGAGCTGGCTTGTGGCGGGCATCGTCACGCTCGTCGCTTTCCACACCACCTACATCGCCACCGAGGGCAAGGTCATCGACGTCGGCCTCGCCGGGGTGATCGGCGCTGACCGGTTGGTGAAGGGCGACGACGTCTACGGCCAAGGCGCGTCCTCCGGGATGCCGATCCGGGGCGACGTCTACGGCCCGGTCAATTACCTGGCCTATGTGCCCTTCGAGCAGGCGTTTCCGTGGAGCGGCCGCTGGGACGAGGTCTCGGCTGCGCGGGCGGCTGCCCTCGGTTTCGAGCTGCTCACCGCCCTGGCCCTGTTCGCGCTCGGGCGCCGGATCCGAGTCGGGCCGGAGGGGCAGACCCTGGGCATCGCACTCGCCTACGCCTGGCTCGCCTTCCCGTTCACGCTCTACACGCTCGCGTCGAGCTTCAACGACGGCCTGGTCGCGTTTCTGGTCGTCTGCTGCCTGCTTGTGCTCGCCTCGCCGCCGGCCCGTGGCGCGATGTCAGCGTTGGCGGGGCTCACCAAGTTCGGCCCGCTCATCCTGACGCCCCTGTTCGCCGCCGGTCACGGGGAGCGGAGGGCCCGGCCGCTGATCGCTTTCGCTGTCGGGTTCCTGGCAACCGCCGTGATCGTCACCATCCCGCTGCTGCCCGATGGCGGGTTCCGCGAGCTCTATGACCGCTCGCTCGGCTACCAGGCCTCGCGCGGTTCGCCGTTCAGCGTCTGGGGGCAGGCGCCGTCGCTCCACTTCCTGCAGACGGTCAGCAAGGTGTTCGCCGTCGGCCTGGCGGCCCTGTTCTTCTTCGTCCCCGAGCGGCGCAGCACCGTCCAGGTCGCGGCGCTCGCCGCGGCGCTCCTGATCGCGGTCCAGGTGACGGCGAACCACTGGTTCTACCCCTACGTGATCTGGTTCGCCCCGCTCGTCCTGGTGGTCGTGTTCGCACGCCAGCGCGGCCCGGAGCCGTCGATCCGGAGGCGCTGAGGCCGAGGCGATGCGCCGTGAATGGCCAGGCGCCTAGAGGGCGCCGCCGGCGGTCGGCGGCATGGCGGGGTCGTCGCCCTGGTCGCCGATCTGCTCACGTACCAGGAAATCCTCGATCAGCAACGGGCTCTCCTTGGCCTGCTCGCAGACGTTGAGCAGGTCCATCATCGAAGAGACCTCCTCGACCTGCTCCTTGACGAACCAGGCGAGGAACTGCTCACCGCGGAAGTCGCCCTGGTCGCGCGCGAGCTTGAAGAGATCGTTGATCTCGTCGCTGACCCGCTTCTCCTGCTCGAGCGCCATCTTGACCGGCCCTGAGACGTCGTCGTAACGCGTCTGTTGCGACTTGATGTCCGGGATCCGCACCTCCTCGTCGGTGTCGAGCAGGTACTGGACCATGCTCATGGCGTGGTTCCGCTCCTCGACGGCCTGGCGGTAGAAGAAGGCGGCGAGGCGAGGAAGGGTCTCGGAGTCGTAGTAGACCGCGGCCCCGATGTACTGCTGCGAGGCGGCGAACTCGTTCGAGACTTGCGCGTTGAGTGCGTCGGCGAAGCTCTGATCAGCCATGGCTGGAGCCTATCCGGCAATGCCTCTCGAGGTAGCTCCCCCGCACAGCGCGAGGGGGTTGACCGGGTCCATCCCCTGATTGAGAATTGATGGCGGAACCGGAGAGAGGAGAGAGATGGGGACCGCCAAGGACGTGTACGTGGTCGATCGCGTCGATACGGACGGCTATGAGCCGGACATGATCGATGGGATCCAGGTGGGAGAGTTTCACCAGATCGAGTCCGCCGGCGGCGAGCGGGCCGACAAGCTCGATGCGAGCATCTGGCGCTCGGATCCCGCCACCTACGACTACCTGTTCGAGGCAGACGAGGCGTTCCATGTCGTCGAAGGCGCGGCCACAGTCGAGCTCTTGGACAGTGGAGAATCGATCGAACTGCGGGCCGGAGACGTCGCCTACTTCAACGCGGGCACGCGATCGGTCTGGAAGATCACGCAGCCCTTCAAGAAGTTCACCGTCATAGCCAACTGAGCAATCTCCGCCACGGGCAGCAGGCTTTCTGGCTCAACTACTTGCCCCAGCGGAATCCGGTCTCCGAGGGCATCGCCTCCAGCGGGCTCGACGGGAGACCGGGCTCGGTGCCGGCGGTGTTGTAGCCGGAGGGGGCCACGTCGTTGGGCGTGTCCGGATGGAAGAGGGAGGCGAGATACTGGATGTGCCCGCGGCCCGGGCCGAGCTCCCACTGCCCGCCACCGTAGGCGCCGATCCCCTCCTCGTCGCAGTAGTCGTAGGCCGCGAACAGGGCGCTGAGCGGGCCGAAGCGCGACGGTTTGATGTTGACCATCTTCGGGGGCCACGGCTGGGAGCGGATGTCGTCGACGGAGTGGATCGGCGCGTCCCAGGTGATGCGGCCGGCGACCGGGTCGAGGATCGGCTTGGTCTCGTCATTGACATCCGGATCCTCGAGCCAGGCCTTCGGGAACGCCTCGATCAGCTTCCGGTAGAGCTCGGGATCGGTGTCGACGTCGACCGGGGTGCCCTTGTACTGACCCTTCAGGTCGAGCGAGTCGACAGCGCCGGTGTCGACCAGCTGCTCGATCAGCTTGCCGCTCCAGTCGTTGGTCGGATCGAGCTTGAAGCGCAGGTTGGGATAGATCTCGAGCCGCCGGCGGACGGGCTCGATGGTGGAAACCTCGTCAGAGCCCGGCGGGGTCAGCCGCATCGAGACGACGAAGGTGACCGACCGAGGCTCCCGCCCGACCACCTCGTGGAGGGACTTACCGGCCTGGCGCAGCGCGAGGTCCAGGGCGGCGCTCTCGAATGCCCAGCGGCGGTAGTTGACCGAGACCTCGCGCTCCGGAGGGCTCGGGAACAGGTCCAACCCCTCGAGCAGCTCCGAGAAGGAGGCGATCGTGTGCTGACCGGCGACCTCGAGGGACTGCCCCGCGTCCTGGAAGGCGATGTGATCGAGTGAGTCGTAGACGACGTCCTCGCCCAGCCCCTCCTGGTTGCCGCCCTTCAGGTGGATGATCGTCGTCAGCCGGTCGAAGTCCGTGCCGGGCGGGTGGAACTCGAGGCCCTGGAGCTCGTAGGAGTCGATCTGGAGCGGCAGGTCCTTGATCTGGTCGTAGCTGGCCACGGCGGCGGACACTACCGACCGCTTGATCCCAGCTCGCCCGAGTCCGTAACGATTGAGCCACCGCCAGACGAAGGCGTTCTGCGCTCGCACCCTCCCTCCCGCGAGATACTGCGTGGGCGATGTCGGAGGAGAACGTCGACCGGATGCGTCAGTCGCAGGCCGCCTTCGAACGCGGCGATAAGGACGCCTGGTGCGCCCTCGTTCATCCCGACGTCGAGGTCGTGCCCATAGGCGACTGGCCGGAAGGAGACATCCAGGGACGCGATGCGGTGTGGGACTTCTTCGTGACCGTCGATGAGCAATGGGAGCCCGGTACCTATGAGCTTGACGAGGTCAGTGATGGCGGCGACCGGATCGCAGCTCGCATGCGCCGACACCTGCGTGGCAAGTCCAGCGGCGTCGAGGTTGAATACGACTACTGGGTTGTCTTCACCTTCCGAGACGGGATGTTCGCTCGGGCTGAGTGGTTCGACGATCGCCAGGAAGCCCTCGAAGCCGCCGGGCTGTCGGAGTAGGGCCGCGCCCATCAGCCCACCTCAATGCGCTTGACGGTGACGGGCGGTTGCGCCCAGAACGTCCAACGAGAGGAGGAGGAAATGGCTGAGTCACTCGGCGCCGACGCTGGCGTCGGCCTGAAGGCGCTTGGCATCGACTGCACGCTGAAGAAGTCGCCCGAGGAATCCGAACACGGAAGCGCTGATGAACCGCGTCCTCGGGATCCTGGCCGAGCACGGCGTCGAGGCCGAGCTGCTGCGGCCGGTCGACTACGACGTCAAGTTCGGCGTCAGCTCCGGATGAGGGCGATGGCGACGAGTGGCCGCAGATCTTGGAGAGGGTGAAGGCCGCGGACATCCTCCTGATCGGCATGTCGATCTGGTTCGGGGTTCGCTCCTCGGTCTGCCAGATGGTGATCGAGCGGCTCGACGGGACCTACAACGAGCGCAACGAGCTCGGCCAGTACCCGCTATAGGACAAGGTTGCGGGCGTGGTCGTGACCGGGAATGAGGACGGCGCCCCGTGCACACGGGGTAGGGACGTCAAGCCGCCGAGCGCTCCTCCTCAATATGCTTTGCGGTCCCCAGGGACCTAGGCCAAGGAGAGGCGAGGGAATGAGCAGGGCGGGGAGAGAGAGGATCCCGAAGCGGATCGGCGCGCCGGTTCTGGCCGCGCTCGCCCTCGTCCTGCTGGTGCCCTCGGCGGCGTCCGCCGCGAACTCCCTGGCCGTCCACGGCAGTGTCAACCAGGTCTACGTCACCGGCGCCCAGCCCGGGACCAGCCTGCGCCTGGTGCGCAAGGGCAAGACGGTTTCCAAGAAACCCGTCGGCAGTCTCGGTGGCGTCCTCTTCCGCCGGGTCGCGGCCGGGAAGGGCTACCGCGTCCGTGCCGCCGACGGTTCGCTCTCCGTGCCCGTCGGAGTGATGAGCGACCGCTCCGCGCCGAAGGACCCGTCGATCTACAACCAGACGCTGCCCGCCGGAGGCTACGGATACCTGACCACGAGGGATGGAACCAGCCTGGCGGTCGACGTGAGGCTGCCGGGCCCCGCCTCTGCCGGCCCCTACCCGACCCTGGTCGAGTACTCGGGCTACGGCTACGCCAACCCGGCCGGCGCCGAGAGCGGCATCAGCCAGATCCTCAACCTGCTCGGATTCGCCGTGGTGGACGTGAACATGCGCGGCACCGGCTGCTCCGGCGGCGCCTTCGACTTCTTCGAGAAGCTGCAGAGCCTGGACGGCTACGACGTCGTCGAGACCGTTGCCCGCCAGCCCTGGGTCCTGAATGGCCGGGTCGGCATGGCGGGCATCTCCTTCGGCGGGATCAGCCAGCTATTCGTCGGCGCGACCAGGCCGCCCCATCTCGCCGCGATCACGCCGCTCTCGGTGATCGACAACTCCGCGACCACGCTGTACCCGGGCGGGCTGCTCAACACCGGGTTCACCGTCAAGTGGGTCCAGGACCGCGTGGACGACGCGAAGCCGGCGACGGCCACGGATGGTCAGGGCTGGGCGTACAAGCGGATCCAGGAGAGCGACCAGATCTGCAAGGCGAATCAGACGCTCCACACCGCCCACGCGGACCTGATCAACAAAATCCCCCGCAACCAGGTCTATCGGCCCAAGGTCGCCGATCCGATCAATCCATCCACATTCGTGAACCGCATCAACGTCCCGGTATTCCTCGCCTGCCAGTTCAACGACGAGCAGACCGGCGCGCACTGTCCGTACCTCGCGGAACGCTTCACCGGGACCCGCCGGAAGTGGTTCACCTTCACCAACGGCTTCCACATCGACTCGATCGATCCCGAGACCTTCAACCGCTTGTTCGACTTCCTCGAGCTCTACGTGGCCCAGCGAAGACCGGAGTACCCTCCGGGCACGGCCGCCCTCGCGCCGCTGATCTACCAGACGGCGATGGGAGTGCCCGGCGTGACCCTGCCCCATGACCCGATCCAGGACCAGCCCACCTACCAGGCGGCCCTGGACGCGTTCCAGGCGCAGCCGTCCATCCGCGTGATGTTCGACAACGGGGCAGGCGGCTCGACCGGGTCCCCGTACCCCGCCTTCGAGCGCGACTTCAGCCGCTTCCCGATCCCCGGCACGCGGGCGCGATCCTGGTTCTTCGGTGCCGACGGCTCGCTCACCGGCAAGCCACCGAAGAAGGGGCGCAAGGGCGGCGGCCAGGCCTTCATCTGGAACAAGGGCGCGCGACCGGCCAACGACTTCGCCGGCACGGACACCGGGGGCGGGGATCTCTGGACCGCCCATCCGAACTTCGACTGGCGCCAGCCGCCGGCCGGGACCGCCGCTTCCTTCATCACGCCGCCGTTGGCGCACGACGCCGGCATCATCGGCGGCGGCGCCGTCCATGCCTGGATTCGCACCTCGGTCCCGGTAGTGGACCTCCAGGTCACGGTCTCCGAGGTGCGCCCGGACGGCAAGGAGACCTACGTCCAGAGCGGCTATCTACGGAGCAGCTTCCGCAAACTCAACCCCAAGCTCAGCTCGCCGGTCGAGCCGGTGTTGAAGCAGGGCCCTGGAGACACCGCGAAGGTCCCCAAGGGCAAGCTGACGAAGCTGATCATCCCGCTCTACTACGAGGGCCACGTCTATCGGGCGGGCTCGCGGATTCGCGTCACCGTGAGCGCTCCGGTCGGCGACCAACCGATCTGGGCCTTCGACGAGGCGGTCCCAACCCATGACGCGAAGGTCACCGTCGCCTTCTCGCACAAGCACCCGTCCCGTCTCATTCTCCCGCTGGTGCCGGGAGTCTCGGCGCCCACCCCGCTGCCTCCGTGCCCCGGGCTGCGCGGCGAGCCCTGCCGGAACTACCCGTAGGCGTCGTTCCCAGAACTTCGAAGGGGAGTACAACGCGATGAGCGACAACGCCGAGACCGCGATCCTCGCCGGAGGCTGCTTCTGGCCGGCGCAGGAACTGCTGCGCCACCGCGACGGAGTCATTTCGACCCGGGTCGGATACACCGGCGGGGAGAACGACAACCCGACCGACGTGAACCATCCGGGTCACGCCGAGGCGGTCGAGATCGTCTTCGACCCCGAGCGCATCTCCTACCGGGACCTTCTCGAGTTCTTCTTCCAGATCCACCGACCCGACCTTGGCGAACGCCTTGTCGGCTCCGACTACCGCTCCGAGATCTTCTGTACGAGCGACGAGCAGCGCCAGGTCGCCGAGGAGACGATCGCCGACGCCGACGCCTCAGGCATCTGGCCCGGCAAGGTGGTGACCGAGGTCAGCGAGGCCGGCCCCTTCTGGGAGTCCGAGGCCGAGGATCAGGACTACCTCCAGCGCTACCCCGACGACGGCACCTCTTACTTCCCGCGGCCGGTCCGGAAGCCGGCAGACCGCGCCTGACTAGGCGGCGACCTTGACGCCGGGGCCCGGGAAGGCCTCGGCGTCACGCGCGCCGACATGTTCGCCGCACTTCGAGCAGCGCAGATCGAGGGTCGGCTCTCCACCGCAGCCACGGTGGCGCACCTCGAGGGGCGGACCGTCTTCGGCCAAATAGCGGTCGCCCCACTCGCGAAGCGCCATCAGCACGGGGTAGAGGTCGAGCCCCATCTGGGTGAGGCGGTAGCGGTCGCGGGTGCGCACCTCGTCCTTGTAGGGCTCGCGGCGCAGGACGCCGGCCTCGACCAGGCGGCCCAAGCGCTCGGAAAGCAGCGAGCGGGAGATGCCGAGGGCGCCCTGGAAGTCCTCGAAGCGCTTGGTGCCGTTGAAGGCCTGGCGAAGGATCACCAAGGTCCAGCGGTCGCCCAGCAGGGCGGCGGGACGGGCGATCGAGCAGTTCTGTTCGGCGAGGTCGGCGGCGCGCATCCCGGCCCAGCATAGCGAGGCTACGTTCGGAATCCGAACCCTATAGCCTTGCGTCCAGCTTCTGAACCCAAAACCCGTGTCGCCGCGGCTCGCGGCGCGGCTTCTGAACCCAAAACCCGTGTCGCCGCGGCTCGCGGCGCGGCCCTGAGGAGCACACGATGCCGAAGCTCGACCTGACCATCACCGCCGAAGCCCTCTCCAACGACGACCAGCAGGAGCTGGCGCGCGAGTTGGGCGCCACCCTGCTCCACTGGGAGGGAGCACCGGACACCGAGTTCTTCCGCTCGATCACCTGGGCGCACGTGCATGCCCTGCCGGCCGACTCGATCCAGACCCCCGACGGCGTCGCCGAGCCGCACGCGGTCGTCGAGATCACCGTGCCGAGCGGCGCTCTCAGCGATCGGCGTAAGGCGGGCCTGGTCGAGGACGTCACGAAGGTTGTCCTCGAGAAGACAGGCTGGGGAGCCGACGCCGGTCTCCGGGTCTGGACCCTGATCCACGAGGTGCCGGATGGGAACTGGGGCGCCGCGGGCCAGGTGGTCCGCTTCCAACAGCTCGTGGAGGCCGCCAAGGCCGAGCGGGATCAAGAGGGCTCCGGCAAGGAGAAGGTGCCGGCCGCCGCGGAGGCGGGTGAGGAGATTCCCGCGTGAGGCAGCTCGAGTTCATCGAGAGGGGAAGGCTCGAATGGCGCGAGGCCCCTGACCCGAAGCTCGAGGGCGACGGCGAGGCAATCGTCAGTCCCGTCGCCCTCGCCACCTGCGACCTCGATGCGGCCTTCGTCAGGGGAATCGCGCCGGTCGCCAATCCCTTCCCGTTCGGGCACGAGTGCGTCGGCGAGGTCACCGACGTCGGCGACGGTGTCGGTTCGGTGGAGCCCGGCGACCTGGTCAGCGTTCCCTTCCAGGTCTCGTGTGGAGAGTGCGCGGCCTGTCTCGACGGGCGCTCCGGGAACTGCGAGTCGGTCCCTCGTCTCTCGATGTACGGGCTGCCGGTCGGACCCCAGTCCTACGGTGGCTTCGCGAGCGATGCGGTCAAGGTGCCCTACGCGGACGCGATGCTCGTCCCGATTCCCGAGGGCGTTGCACCCACAGCGGTGGCGAGCCTCTCCGACAACATCCCCGACGCCTGGCGGACGGTCGCAGGTCCGCTCGAGCGGGCACCCGGATCACCCGTCCTGATCGCGATGGGTGCCGGCTCGATTGCGCTCTATGCGATCGCGATTGCGCTGGCGCTCGGGGCCGAGCGCGTCGACGTGGTCGGCGGCCGAGAGCGCGACCGCGGACTGGCCGAGAAGCTCGGCGCGAACGTCCTCGACGATCAGTTCCCGGATCGCGCCGGGTTCTATCCGGTCACGGTCGATGCGAGCGCCGACGCCGCCGGCATCGCTTGCGCCCTGCGGTCGACCGACGCGGACGGGATCTGCACCAGCATCGGGATCTACTTCCAGCCGACGCCACTGCCCCTGCTCGACATGTTCACCCAGGGGATCACCTTCGTGACCGGGCGGCCGCACGTCCGCCCCCTGATGCCGGAAGTGCTCGAGCTGGTCCGCCAGGGCAGGTTCGATCCCGACCCGATGACCGTCACCAAGGTCCCCTGGGGCGACGCGGCAGAAGCCCTTTCGGACCTGCGCGCGAAGACGGTCGTGTTACGCGAGGGTGTCGCGTAAGCGGCAACCCGATTCATGCTGGTCTAGCCCGGGCTGCCGACACCGCCGGTGCCACCCGACGATGAGGTGGCGCCGATCGGCGCCCGCAAGGGCGCGATCGTGGGCTGCAGGAAGAAGAGGCGCATCGCGTCCTCGGCGGCGAAGAGGAAGAACGCTCCGACTCCCTGCTTGAGCCCAGGCCGGACACATGCCGCGGCCTGGGCGGGCGACGTGCTCAGGATCGCCTGCCTCGCGCTCGCCTGGGGGCTGTCGGTGAAGGAGATCTCCATCGCCAGGTTGCTCAGCACCGGCTTCGCCTTCTTCTTCAGTGGCAGCCGGATCGTCTTCTTCCGTTTCTTCTTCTTGCCTGGGACCTTGATCTTCTTGGTGATGAACTTGAAGTTGTATTGGAGGCGGAGCGCCTTGGCCCGGGCCCCGAATCCGGCGGCGCCGCCCTCGGCGCAGGCGTCCTGGGTCTGCACGCTCTGGGGCCCGAGCTTGCGGGAGCCGAGTCGCAGGTTCTTCTTGTTGAGGTCCTGCGCGATCTGGCCGTAGTTCCAGTCTGCGAAGTCCTGCGGTGCCAGGCCCGTGCGCTTGCCCACGCCGACCGGGTTGGCGGCAGTGGTCGATGCCAGGCCGAGATTCCACCCCTTGGTCCTCGGGAAGGTCATTGCGAACTTGTTCGCCCACGGCGGCCGCGCGGGGTCGGTCACCCGCCCGCTGTTCCAGTCGTCCTGCTCGAAGTCGGTCATCAGCGCGAAGACGTTCGGGTCGTCGATCCCGGTGAACGCGTAGCCGGCCTGGGTGGGATCGAAGCTCAATCCGTTCAGGTCGATGATCCGATTGCACGGGAAGGTGGCTCGCAGTGAGGACGCGAGGCCGACGGCGACGGATGGAGTCATCGGCGGAAACTGGCCGCTGCCCGTGAACCGTGCGTTGAGAACGAAGATGTCCTGCGGGCGGACGAACGGCGCAAGGCCCTCATGGTTCGGGTCCGTGTTGAACTGCGTCCAGGTGTTGACGTTGCCCTGTGTGTTGATCCGGATCAACATCGTGAAACGGTTGGCAGCGGACCCGGTGGGTGCGAGGCCGTAGGGAGGGGCCGGGCATCCCGCGGCTGTCTTCGCGGCCGAGGCGGGCGCGGCGTCGGCGCCGGCGAACGCAAGTGCGAGCACGGCAGCCGCCGCGACCAGCAAGATCGCGCGACGAGCGCGGCGTGATGCGCTCCCAGGCGGGTTTGTGGCGACTCCTGCCATATCGGACGAGTGACGCCGAAGCTAACGGCGTCCTACCCACCAACACGCGAGCCTTCTTGCAGTTGTGCAGGGGTTTAGGAGAGCCGGGAGTTCACGAGGACCCCGAACACCTCAATCGCTGCCCGCAGGTCGTCCTCATCGGTGTCCTCCTCGCGCGCATGGCTGACGCCGCCGATCGACGGCGAGAAGATCATCGCGGCGGGCATCCGCCCCGCCATCGAGGCAGCGTCGTGCAGCGCTCCGCTGGGGAGCGCGAAGGCCGTTCCCGTGACCTGTTCGCAGGCGTCCCGCGCCGAGGCGACCAGGGCGGGGTCGAAGGCGATCGGCTCGATGCTCCAGATCGGCTCCTCACTGGTCTCGCATCCCCGCAGCTCTGCGCTCTCGGCCACCGCCTCGCGAGTCTTGGCGAGCATTCGCGACAGGGCTTCAGCGTCGGGGTGGCGGAGGTCCACCTGCATCGAGGCGACCCCTGCGATTGCCGTGACTATCCCCGGCTCATAGTCGACCACGCCCACCGTGCCGACGCCGCTCTCCTGCCGGGCGATCTCCTCGATGCGCAGCGCCGCCGCCGCTGCGGCGAGCCCGGCATCGTGGCGGGCATCCATCGGCGTCGTGCCGGCATGAGCGGCGCGACCCCGCACCACGAAGCGGTGGCGCTCGACCCCGGCACACCCGGTCACCGCCGCGGCCCTGATCCCCTCCGCCTCCAGGGTCGGTCCCTGCTCGATGTGGAGCTCGAGGTAGGCGCTGAGCCTCTCCAGCCGGGAACCGCATTCGAGCACCCGCTCGAGGTGGACGCCGTTCTCGGCCAGAACGCCCGGGGCGCGCAGGCCCTCGGCGTCCCGGGCGTTCGCGAGCGCGGCCGGATCCAGGGTGCCCGCCGCCGCCGAGCTGCCGAACAGGCTCCGCCCGAAGCGGGCCCCCTCCTCGTCGGCCCAATCGACCAGCGCGAGAGTCCGCGGCGGCTTGTCCTCCGCGCCCACCCAGGCCCGCAGCACACCGAGCCCCCCCATCACGCCGAGGGCGCCGTCGAGCCAGCCGCCGTCCGGAACGGAGTCGACGTGGGAACCGACGGCGAGCGCCGCTTCGGCCTCGCCCGGGAGGTACACCCAGGCGTTTCCCGCCTCGTCGACCTCGGGCTCGAGCCCGATCTCGCCGAGCAGCTCGCGCACGTACTCGCGTGCCCGCCGCCACCCGTCGCCCCAGCAGAGCCGCTGCGCGCCATTCCCATCTCCCGTCCGGCTTTGCAGCTCGCGCAGGTCGGCGATCACGCGCTCCGCGTCGATCGCCGGTCCATCGCTCACCCCACGCGCTCCCTTCGGAGCGCCTGGCTCAGGCAGTGGGGGCCACCGCCGCCCAACGTGAACATCGAGAGGTCGAGCTCGATCACCTCCAGCCCGCGGGAGCGCAGTGCGGCGTTGAGCTCTACGGCCCCGGCGGCCGAGATGACCCGCTCGCCGCCGAGCGAGATCGCGTTCACGCCGAGGGTGAAGGCCTGCTCCTCGCTGATGTGGATCAGGTCGAAGTCCTTGGCGCGCAGCCACTCGACCGCATCATTCGGGAGCACGTCGGAGCAGACCGCGGCCAGCTTCTCCGCCAGCACCGCGACCAGCACGTCGATGTGGACGTAGCGCTCGGGGAACGGCTGGACGCGGGCCTCCCAACCGTCCTCGCTGTACCAGGCCGCCAGCTGGGTTGCCGCGACCTCCTGGGTCCGGCCCTCTCCGGTGCCGATCAGCACCGCGCCGGGCTCGACGATCATCACGTCACCGCCCTCGAGCGATCCGGCCGTGATCATGCCGCGGATCGGGATGCCGGCCCGCTGGTAGAAACGGATCGCCGGCGCGTACTCGCCGCGGCGCCACCACTGAGCCGGCTGGGTGATCACCGCTCCCTTCGGTCCCATCGTGCTCGAATCGCGCGTGAACACCTCATACGGCAGAGCCGGCTCGGAATCGAGGAAGTGGCAGCGGACTCCCCCCTCCTCGTAGGCGGCGACCAGGCCGGCGTGTTGCTTGGCGACGACCTCCGGGTCGAAGCGATGACCCTCCTCGAGGGTGGCCCGGGTGATTGCGCTCGTCTCGCGCCAGCGGAAGCTGTCCGGCGGGCAGACCAGGACGTCGAGCAGCCGCCCGTGCTCGGAGTCGACACCCCAGGCCGGCTCCTCGCTCATTCGGTCACCACCCGAATCGTCCGCAGAGTGCGGTCGCTCGCGCCGCGGACCAGGCCTCCGTGCGCAAGGGAATCGGCGATGTAGGCGATGGTCGGGCCAGTCAGGCGCTCGCCGGGAAGGACGTTGGGGACGCCGGGCGGGTAGGCGGCGAGGGACTCGGCCGCGATCCTGCCCTCGGCCCGGTCGAACGGCACCACCTCCTGCGGCCCCAGGAACGCGTCGCGCGGGGCCAGGTCGAGCGGCCCCCATGGAGGAGGCTCGGCGAACGCGCGCCGCCTCTCGACATCGGCCGGCCCGATCTGCTCGACCGCGTGCCGAAGCCCCTCGACCAGGCGCTCCAACGGCGCGGTCGGTGTCTCGCCGATCCCGGAGACGGCGACGATCACGTTCTCGGAGTAGAGCTCCACGATGATGTCGTCCTTCTCCCGCATCAGCTGGGCGATGCGATGGCCGGTGACGCCAGTCCCCCTGACGTCGATCGAGAGCCGCAGCGGATCCCAGGCGGCGACGCTGGTGCGACCGGCGAGCCGCTCGTCGAGAACCTTCAAGCCGGGGATCTTGCGGATCTCCTCGCGGGTCCTCGCCAAGGACTCAAGCGTCCCTGAGAGCAGCTCCTGTCCCCGGGTCGCGGCGAATCGCCGAGCGGCGTCCAGGGAGGCCGTCAGCAGCGCGTTGGGGCTGGTGGACTCGACGAGCGTCACCGATCGGTCGATCAGGTCCTCGTCGACCTTGCCGCCCTTCCCGAGGTGGAGGATGGCCGACTGGGTCAGGCTGCCGACGATCTTGTGGGTGCTTGAGAGAACCAGGTCCGCTCCGTTGCGAAGGGCGCCGGTCGGCAGCGCCGGGTGGAAGTAGAGGTGTGATCCCCAGGCCTCGTCGACGACGAGCGGGACATCCCGGGCGTGCGCGACGGCGGCGAGATCTTCGATTCGGGCGACGGCCCCAAAGTAGGTGGGCGAGACCAGCATCGCGGCCTTCGCCTCGGGATCGGACTCGAGCGCCGCGTCGAGTGCCTCAGGTGTGACGCAGTGCGCGATGCCGAGCTGATTGTCGATCTCCGGGGCCACGAACGTCGGGCGCAGGCCGGAGAGCACCAGTCCGTCGATGATCGAGGAGTGGACGTTCCGCTGGACCACCACCCTCCCTCGGTGCGGCGGCCCGGTGGCGAGCTCGCCGGTCGCGTGAGCGAGGGTCATGCAGATCGCGTGGTTTCCGCCCGACGCTCCGTTGACCAGGAACCAGCTGCGCTGGGCGCCCCAGGCGTCGGCCGCGAGCTGCTGCGCGCGCTGGAAGGGCGTCGGCTCGGGCCCGACGTCGATCCCCTCGATGCTCGGCGGAACGTCGTGGAGGATCGCCGCCTCTCCCAGTGCCTCGATCAGCTCGGGGTCGGCGCCGGTCCCCTTGTGGCCGGGGATGTGGAAGCGCCCCGGATCGCGCGCCACGTATTCGACGACCGCGTCGAGGTAGGGGGCCTCGGTCTGGTCGGCCACCCCTACGCCCCATGCGGCGGCTCGCCGCCGGTGTAGCTCGAGTACGGGTACCACCACTCCTTCGGAGCGACCTCGCTCTCGATGTGGACGTGCTTGGTCTCCTGGAAAGCCTCGAGCCCCTCGCGGCCAAGCTCCCTGCCGAGCCCCGACTGCTTGAAGCCTCCGAAGGGACCGGCGTCGTTGTCGGTCAGAGGATCGTTGAACCAGACCGTCCCCGCCTTCACCTCGCGCATGCAGCGCAGGATCGTCTTGAAGTCCTCCGTGTAGATGTTGGCACCGAGCCCATAGGGGGTGGAGTTCGCCAGCTCGATCGCCTCGTCCAAGCTGCCGACCCGGACCAGCGGCGCGACTGGCCCGAAGGTCTCCTCCCGGAGCAGATCGGTCTCGGCCGGCGCACCGGTGACGACCGCCGGAGAGAAGAAGTGGCCACGCTCGTGCCCCGCGTCGTCGCCGCCCACCACGAGATCGGCGCCGGCGCCGACCGCGGCCTCCACCTGATCGGCCACCTTCTGGCGCTGGGCGGCTGAGACCATCGGCCCGATGTCGGTGTCGCTCTGCATCGGGTCACCGATCACGAGGCTCCTGGTGTAGTCGACGAGCGCCGACAGGTAGTCGTCGTAGACGTCATCCAGCACGTAGAAACGCTCTGCCGATGTGCAGACCTGGCCGGAGTTGAGGAAGGCCGCCCAGGCGCCGCCCTTGGCGGCGACGTCGATCCGCTCGGCGACGTCAGAGCAGACGATGAAGGGGTCCTTTCCTCCCATCTCGAGGTTGACGCGGGCCATCCGGTCGACGCAGGCCCGAGCGACCTCCTTGCCGGTCGCCACCGAGCCGGTGAAGGCGACGCCGTCGACCCTGGGGTCGCCCGTGATCGCCGCGCCGACCGGCGGCCCGCCGGCGATCAGGTTGACGACGCCCGGTGGCAGGTGGTCCAGGCACGGGGACAACATCAGCGTCGAGATCGGCGTCAGCTCGGAGGGCTTGCAGACCAGCGTGTTACCGGCCGCCAGCGCCGGCGCCATCTTCCAGGCGAGGAGCAGCAGCGGATAGTTCCAGGGCACGATGCAGCCGATCACGCCGAGCGGCTCCTTCACCACCAGCGAGAGCTGGCTCGACTCGATCGAGGGGATCACCCGGCCCGCGGAATCCCGTCCGATCTCGGCGTAGTAGTCGAAGCACGCGGCGGTCCAGCCGATCTCGTCGGAGTTCTCGACCAGCGGCTTGCCGCCCTCGAGCGTCATCACCTCGGCCAGCTCGTCGATCCGCGCCCGCAGCCGATTTGCGACCTCACGCAGAAGCTCACCGCGATCAACCGCCGGAGTCCTGGCCCAGTCGAGCGCCGCCTCGCGGGCGGCTGAGATCGCAGCATCGACCTGCTCATCACCGGCACCCCCCACCGAAGCAATCACCTCCTCGGTGTAGGGATTCTCGACCTCGAGAACCAGACCATCGCCTGAGACCTGCTCACCGTGAATCAGCAGTCGGGTCTCGAAATCGGCCACGAGCCGATGCTATTGGGCCGGCGACGGTGGTCGCCGTGCGAGGCTGCCTCCGCAGCAGCGAGCAGTAGGCGACTGCCGGCGTCGGCCCAATGTCCCGGCGAGGCGGCGAGGCTGCGTCCGCAGCAGCGAGCAGTAGGCGGCTACCGGCGTCGGACCCGCGTCCCTGAGAGCAAGGCGGGGTCAGGACGGCCAGGGGGAGAAGGAAACCGGCCGCCCTATCCGCCCGCCTGCGCCGAGGCTGAAACCCGGCGGAGGCGAGGCAACTGACATATGTGGGCGGGCGCCGGAGTAGGGGGTCTCCGAACGCCCGCCCGCTGCCTCGACTCAAACAGCGCGTACCCCTGCCTCCAGCTACCTAAACCCGGGGAACCAGATCAGCGATTTTTCGCGGCGACCGCTCGTTGCAACTGGCTCTTGTTCATGCTCGAGCGACCGTCGATTCGCAGGCGCTTCGCCTGGTTGTAGAGCTGCTCCTTGGTCTGGCCCTTCTGCCGGTTGGTGCCCGATTTCCGCCCACCGCGGCTCTGCGGCGAGGATCCCTTGGTCGAGCTGCGCGACCGCGTTCGTGACTCGCCGGAGCGCGCCCGGTTCTTGTTGACGGTGCGAGCGGCCATCTCCTCGGCGCGTGAGGCCGAGGCGCCGCGGCCGCGCGCACTCTTCTTGATCTTCTCGTACTGCCTGGCACGTTTGGTGTCCTTCTTGACGCCGCGGGGTGGCATTCGAAATCACTCCTTCGCGTTTGCCTGGATCAACTCCTGCGCTACCCGCGCTGTCCGGAGTGAAACCGACGTTTTCAATCGCACCGAACCTGGGTAGCTACGCTTGGTGGGCGGCTGCACCCGCGCCCCCCAGGGGCGACAGAGGCCACGGGCGACGAGGTGCCACCGCTGAACGAGTTTGCCTTGGCGGACATCGAAATGAGTCAGACCCCGTCTCCTGGGCCACAGGAGCAGCTGGTCGACGAGCGCCAACTGCTCGTGCGCTACGCGCAGGACCATTCACCGACGGTCCGCGAGGAGCTCGTCGATCGGTTCATGCCGCTGGCCAGGCGGCTCGCCGCGCGGTACTCCGGCGGCGCCGAGCCCTTCGACGACCTCGTCCAGGTGGCGAGCGTCGGGCTCGTCAAGGCCATCGAACGCTTCGACCCCGAGCGCGGCACCGCCTTCTCGACATTCGCCGTGCCGACGATCCTCGGCGAGCTCAAGAGGCACTTCCGGGACCGCGGCTGGTCGGTCCACGTTCCCCGCGACGTCCAGGAGCGGATCCTGAAGGTGGAGCGGGCGATGTCAGAGCTGCCGGCGAAGCTCGGTCACTCACCGACGGTCCAGGAGATCGGGCAGCGCATCGAGGCAACCGACGAGGAGGTGCTGGAAGCGATGCACGCCTCTCAAGGGCATCACGCGATCTCACTCGACGCCACCTCCACGATGGGCGACGGCGACGAGCCGGGCCCTCTCCGCGACCGGATCGGCGCCGAAGACCTCTCCTTCGAGACGGTCGAATACGGCGAGGCGATCGGGCCGGTGCTCGAGGAGATCTCCGAGCGCGACCGGAAGGTTCTCCACCTTCGTTTCGTGGAAGACCTGACGCAGAGCGAGATCGCCGAGCAGGTCGGCGTCTCCCAGATGCACGTCTCGCGGATCCTGCGCGCCACCGTCGAGAAGCTGCGCCAGCGGATCCCCGAGGAAGAGCTGTAGCGGCGTCGCTCGTCGCCGCGACCCACTGGCGAAGCCGGGCTACCGACTGACTTCGAAGACGAGGAACTCCGCCTCTTCGCCCTCGGGCGTCTCCTCGGTGGAGACCTTCATGTTGCTCGCCAGGTTGCTGAGCGAGCCGGCCCCGGGAACCTCCATCGCGGACATCAGGCGCTCGCCGGCACCGTCGACCAGTGGGCCGACCCGGACGTCGAGGCTGCCGTCGCCGTCCTTGACGAAGATGCCCATGCGGCCCTCGGAGAAGTTCCCCTCGGCCGACGCCGAGACCGCGTCGCCGAGGAGCACGGTGTCCGCGAGGCGGTCCACGGAGAGCTCGGCACGTGCCGCCAAGGCGCCCATCACCCGAGCGAGCACCGGCCTCACGGTCACACCCGGCGTCAGCTCCATCGCCAGCTCCGTGGGCGCCTCGGTGGACTTTCCGTTGTTGGCGAGCTCCGGAGGCGCGTAGCCGAAGCGGATCCTGGTGCTGCTGCCGTGGCCCGTCCCACGGCTGATCTCGAAGCCGTCCGAGAGGGCCGCGATCAGGGGGAGGCCGAGCCCAAGAGATGCGTCGCCCTCGTTCGCCCGCGGGCGAAAGCCATGGCCCTCGTCTGACACCTTGACCTCCAGCTCGGTGTCTTGCGGCTCGGCGCTCACGTGGAGCGGCCCCGGCACGTCGTCGTAGGCGTGCAGGACGACGTTGTTGCAGGCCTCGGTGACCACGGTCTTCAGGTCGGCCACTCGGGACGCGGGCATATCGAGGGCCTCACCCAACCCGGCGATCGCCTGCCGGACCACCATCACGTTCTCCGCGGTAGCCGGCAGCGTGAGCTCGAACCCGCCCTTGCTCATGCCGGCGACTTCCCGGAGGCCGTGGCAACCTCCGAGAAGGCCTCCTCCCTGTGGGCGTGAACGGGCAGCTCGGCCCGCAGGCCGGTCACCTCGAGCACGCGGTCCACCGCGTCGGCACCGTTTGCGTGGACGACCGCGAAGCCGATTCCCGCGTCGCGGGCCCGGCGGCGTCCGTCGAGAATCACCCCGAGAATGGACGAGTCGATGAACGTGGCGGGCGAGAGGTCGACGACGGTGGCCGTGCCCTCGTCAAGCAGACCATCGAGTCTGCGCCGAAGGATCGGCGCGGTACTCAAGTCATGCTCGCCAGAGATGGTCAGCACTGCCACTCCTGCATCGGTTAGCTCGATCGCGAGCTCCCCCGTCCGCACACTGGCGAAACTACCTCGATCGGAGGTCACTCAAACCTCCTGCACGCAGGCAAACGCCGCTAGGCGCGAACCACCAGCACCGGCCTGTCGGAAAGCTGCACGAGCTTGTAAGGGGTCTCGCCGAGGATCGCACCCTTGATCGGACTGTCTCCGTGGCTTCCCACCACGATCATGCGCGCGTCGTGCTTGTCGGCGATCGTGATCAACGCCTCGTAAGAGTGCTCGTTGATCATCTCGACTGTGCAGTCCACCTTCGTGGCCTTCGCGGCCTCAACCGCCTCAGCCGTGACCTTCCTGCCGAACTCCTCGACGGCGCGCCTCTGCTCCGGAACCTCGCCCCCGCCATATCCGCCGGGCGCAGCGCCGAAGACCACCACGATGCTGTCGCCGAGCGCCTTGGCGAAGTCCAAGGCCTGGGCAAGCGCCGACTTCGAGGAATCGGAGCCGTCGTAACCAATCACTATCTCGCTCATTCGACTTCTCCCCTCAGTCCGACATCACGGACGCTTCGCCTTTGACAGTTCCCTCGAGAATCCCGGGGTCGGCGGTCTCCGGCTTCCGTCTGAAGAAGCTGGGATAGACGACGTTCGCAATGAACATCACCACGACTCCGACGAGGAGCATGCCAATGCCGATTGCGACCGGGACGCCGAACCCGAGGAACTTGCCCGCGTACGTATTCTCCACCTTGTTGTAGTCGATGGCCGCCTTGATGAAGATGCCCGTCAGCATCAGGCCTCCGACGAACGGAACGAGACCGGCCATGAAGAAGTTGCGGAAGCTACGCGCGAGCTGCTTGCGATAGAAGATCGCGCACGCGAAGCCGGTGATCCCGTAGTAGAAGGCAATCTGGAAGCCCAGGGCGCTGATCGAGTCCCCGAGCACGTTCTGGCTGACATTGATGATGAACAACGTCCAGATCAGGGAAACGGCACCCATCACGATCGTCGAGACGTCAGGTGTGAGATGACTGGGATGGATGCGCCCGAACGCCTTGGGGATCGCGCCGAAGCGCGCCATCGAGAGCGTTGTCCTCGCCGTTGGCAGGATCGTCGTCTGGGTTGACGCCGATGCCGAGGTGAGCACGGCGATGATCAGCAGCTTGTCCCATGGCGTTCCGAAGACGTCTCCGCCCAGTGCGCTGAGCACGTCGTCACCGTGGTGCTTCAGGAAGATCGTGCCGGCGAACGACTGAGCGGACGCCGAAACCGCGACGTAGATGAGGACCAGCAGCAGCGTGCTCATGACGGCCGCCTTCCCGGGGCCGCTGGCGCTGTCCCGGGATTCCTCGTTCACGCAGACGCCGCTGTCCCAGCCCCAGTAGATGAAGACGCCGAGCAGGACGCCGTCGACCAGCGCACTCCAGCCGCCTGGCAGCCCAAATGGTGAGAACCAGAAGAGCTCGACCGGGGTTCCCTGATGTCCGATGTAGACATGACCCAGGGCGATGGCACAGAAGACGCCCAGAATCACTATCTCCGCAGTCAGGAGCACGTACTGGATCCGGGCCGAGAGCTCAATGCCCACGTAGCAGATCCAGGTCATCACTCCGATCCAGACTGCGGCTGCGATGCTCACGTCCAGCAGGCTGTTGGCCGCTGCGTCCAAGCCGAAGAGGAGGAAGGTGTACTTACCCGCGATGTAGGCCAGGGCGGCCATCACCACTACGTCGGAGACGATGATCGCCCAGCCGGTGAGCCAGCCGAGCCGGGGGCCCATCGCCCTTGTAACCCAGGTGAAGCTGGTGCCGCAGTCCGGGTCCGCTCTGTTGAGCCAGTAGTAACCCGCAGCGATCAAAAGCATCGGTATGAAGGAGACGATCATGACCGCGGGCGCGTGGGCGCCCATGCCCCCTACCGCGACGATGAACCCGAGGGTCGCCGCCAGGCTGTACGCCGGCGCCACCGAAGCGGTGGAGATGACGAGGTTCGAGAGGTAGCCCAGGGCTCCGGTCTTCAGACCCTTGTCGCCCTCCTTGGCATGACTCGGTCCGCCGGCTGCGACTGAAGCGCTCTCCATCCACTTCTCCTTCCCTAGCGGGCCCGTTCGAGCCCGATTGGCCACCGCGGTGGCGCGAGGCTATGGAACACGCCAGATCGTCGCAAGTGGCGAAAGCCCCAAAAGCGGGGTCGCCCGTTGTACGGCTTGTACAACCGGACTGGTGCTTATTTCACACATTTCCGCTTGTAGGGCCGAGCAGCTGGGGGTAGCTTTGTACGGTGAGGCTAGATAGAGAGGAGGAGTGAATGGCAGTTACGAGCGCCCCGCAACAGGCCAAGGCCGAGGCGAAGACACTTCAGGAGCAGGCGCAACGCCACCTCTGGATGCACTTCACTCGGATGGGAGGCTTCGGTCCTGAGCACGAGGTGCCGATCATCGTCCGCGGTGAGGGCTGCTATGTGTGGGACGACCACGGCAATCGCTACCTCGACGGCCTCTCCGCCCTCTTCTGCGTCAACTCGGGCCATGGCCGGAGCGAGCTCGGCGACGCGATGGCCGCTCAGGTCCGCGAGCTCGACTTCATCACGGTCTGGAGCTACGCGCACCCGCGCGCGATCGAGCTGGCGACGCGGATCGCCTCGCTCGCCCCGGGCGACCTGAACCGGGCCTTCTTCACCAACAGCGGCTCCGAGGCGGTGGAGTCTGCGATGAAGCTCGTCCGCAGCTACCACCGCGCCAGGGGCAACGGCCAGAAGGCGAAGCTGATCGCCCGGGAGATCGCCTACCACGGCACCACGCTCGGGGCATTGAGCGCGACGGGCATCCCGGCGCTCCGCAGCAACTTCGAGCCACTCGCCCCAGGCAGCGTTCACGTTCCCAACACCAACAGCTACCGCTGGCCCGCCGATCGCGACCCGCTCTGGGCGGCGGACCAGATCGAGGAGGCGATCCTCTTCGAGGAACCGGAGACGGTGGGCGCAGTGATCCTCGAGCCGCTCCAGAACGCCGGCGGCTGCATCCCGCCGCAGCCCGGCTACTTTCAGCGGGTTCGCGAGATCTGCGACCGCTACGACGTGCTCTTGATCTCCGATGAGGTGATCTGCGCCTGGGGGCGTCTCGGTCACTACTTCGGCTGCCAGCGCTACGGCTACCAGCCCGACATCGTCACGGTCGCCAAGGCCCTCACCTCCGCCTACGTGCCCATGGGCGGAATGATCGTCAGCGACGAGGTGTTCGAGCCGTTCGCGGAGGAGACCGCGATGTTCGCGCACGGCTCGACCTTCGGGGGGCACCCGGTGGCCGCCGCGACGGCGATGGCGAACCTCGACGTCTTCGAGCGCGAGGACCTCTGCGGCCATGTCCTGGAGAAGGAGCCCGAGTTCAGGGCGGCGCTGGAGACCCTCTATGACATCCCGATCGTCGGAGACATACGTGGAGACGGGTACTTCTTCGCGATCGAGCTGGTCAGGGACAAGGAGACCAAGGAGTCGCTGGAGGACGGGGAGTCGGAAGCCCTGCTCCGCGGCTATATGTCCGGCGAGCTCTACAGGCGCGGCCTGATCTGCCGCGCTGACGATCGCGGGGACCCGGTCATCCAGCTCTCCCCGCCACTGATCGCCGACACCGAGCAATTCCAGGAGATCGTCGACGTTCTTCGTCCAGTCCTGGAAGAGTCATCCCGCCGTGTAGGTCACGGAGGCGGACCGCGTTCAGGTCGACGCCTCCGGAGCTAGATGCTCACCGTCGAGAGCCTCACCTCCGAGCTAGGCCTCAAGGTCCTGGCGGGAGAGGACGGCGCGGCTGAGGGGGAGATTCGCTGGGTCCACATCACTGAGCTGCTCGACCCGACGCCGTGGCTCTCCGGCGGCGAGCTCCTGATGACCACCGGAATCAGGCTCGAGAACGCGGAGAAGCAGCGGAAATTCATCCGTCTGCTCGCCGACGCGGGCGTCGCGGGACTCGGCTTCGGCACGGGGTTCGATCACGCCAAGGTTCCGAAGGCGGTGCTCACCGAGGCCGAGGCCGCTGGGTTCCCGGTCTTCGAGATCCCGTATGAGACGCCCTTCATCGCGATCACCGAGGCGGCGTTCAGTCGGCTGGTCAACGAGCAATACGACGTGCTCTCGCGAGGGATCGCCGTCAACGAGCGCCTGGAGCGGCTGGTCCTGCAGGGCGGCGGGCTCGACGAGGTCGCCCGTGAGATCGCTGCCGCGATCGGCGGCAGCTCGGTCGTGCTGGACGCCCGCGGCGAGGTTCTTGCGAGCGGGGGGCGGCGGCTCCCCGAGTACCTGCTCGATGCCGTTCGCGCGGAGGTACAGCCGCGCGGGAACGCGGCGGCTCCCTTTGTGCCGAGCCGGTCGGACCTCCGGGGCCGGGCTCTGGCGCACCCCGTGTCGCCGAGGGCCGGCGCCGCCGAGGCCTGGCTGGTGGTGGTGCGGCGCTCGGGGGAGCTGGGGGACTTCGAGCGTCTCTGCGTTCAGCAGGCGGCCATCGTCGTGGCGCTGGAGCTGATGCGCGAGCAGGTCGCCAGGGAGACGGAGCGCCGCCTTTCCGGCGAGGTACTGGCGGCGACGCTCTCGGGACGACTCGCGCCGGACGACATCCGCGACCGCCTCGCTCCCTTCGGGATCGGCGAGCGCTCGGTGGTGCTCGCGTTTCAGCTCGGCGACGCCGCGGCCGCCGAGCCGACCCTCGCCGAGTATCTGGCGAGCCAGGGCCGCGCGGCCCTGGTGGCGCCGCACCCGGCCGGGCGCCGGGAGCTGCTCTGCGCCGTCGTCGACGGCGCCAAGGGTGACCCGCTCGAGCTCGCGGGCGAGGCCCGGGAGGCGCTGGAGGCCGCCCACGGACCGACCAGGGCCGCCACCAGCCGCTCGCTGCCCACCGAGCGAGTCCGCCACTCCTTCCACGAGGCGCGCTGCGCACTCGAGGCGACCGCCTTCGCCAACGGCGCCGCGCCAGACGTCGCCTCCCACAGCGACCTTGGCGCGTTCACGCTGTTGCTCTCGGTCCAGGACGGTGAGGCTCTCCGACTCTACTGCGAGAGCGTCCTTGGGCCGATCGAGGACTCCGACGAGCGCTATGCGGGCGAGCTGCTGCGCTCCCTCGAGGCCTATATAGACCGCAACGGCCATTGGGAGCGGGCGGCGAGCGACTGCTATTGCCACCGGCACACGCTTCGCTACCGGATCAAGCGCATCGAGGAGCTCACCGGGCGCGATTTGAGCCGCGCGAACCATCGCGTCGAGCTTTGGCTGGCGCTGCGGGCGAGGGAGCTGATCACATGAAGGTGGCCGTGCTGGGAGCCGGGGGGACCATCGCACCGGCGATCGTGCGCGACCTGGCCGATTCAGAGGAGGTCACCGAGATGCGTCTCCTCGATATCGACCTGGAGCGGGCCGAGGCGGTGGCGGCGGAGCATGGCGGCGGCAAGTCCGAGGCGCGCCAGGCGGATGCGACCTCCAACCTCGCCGAGCAGCTCGAGGGCGTCGACGTCCTCGTCAACTCGGCTGCCTACCGGATCAACCTGGCCGCGATGCGCGCCTGCCTCGACGCCGGTTGCCACTACATGGACCTCGGCGGGCTCTATCACGTCACCGAGGAGCAGCTGAAGCTCTCCACGGAGTTCGAGCAGCGAGACAGGCTCGCCCTGCTCGGCATCGGCTCGGCCCCCGGGAAGACCAACCTGCTGGCTGCGCGAGCCGTGCGCGAGCTGCCCGGAAAGCCCATCTCGATCTTGGTCCTGGCAGCCGGCCGCGACCTCGACCCGGCGGAGGGCCTGAGCTTTCCCTACGCCGTGCGGACGCTGCTCGACGAGATCACCATGGCGCCGATGGCGCTGATCAACGGGCGGCCCCAGGAGATGAAGCCGCTTCAGGAGGGCCCCAGTGCCGACTTCGGTGAGCCGATCGGAATGGCCGAGACGATCTTCACCCTCCATTCGGAGGTCCTCACGTTCGGCGATTCCTTCGGGGCGCCGAACGTGACATTTGCGCTCTCGCTATCACCGAAGGTGCTCGAGAGCCTGAAGGAGCTGCAGGGGGCGAGCGAGGAGCGGATTGCCGAAGTTGCACGCTCTGCTTCGCCCCCTTCAGCAAACACGCTCTCCATCCACATCGTCGAGGTCGCCGGACCGGAGACGGTGGTCCGGGCCCGCAGCGTCACTCCGCCCAACCAGGCCTGGGGCCTCGGTGGCGGCATCGTCTCAACCGCGTCGCCGGCGGCTGCTGCGGTCAGGCTGCTGGCCCGTGGCAGCATTACCAAGCGCGGGGCGCTCCCCCCGGAGAGCTGCGTCGACCCGGCTGAGATGTTCGCCGAGCTCGAGGCGCGTGGCGTCCGCATCGACGTGAGCAGCTCACCGCTCGAGAAGGCGCAGGCGCTCTCGAGGGGGACGGCCTGATGCGCGTCGGCGTCCCAACCGAGATCAAGGACGACGAGTACCGCGTCTCCCTCACCCCTGCCGGGGCGCGCGAGCTCCAAGAGCACGGCCACGAGGTCCTGATCCAAGCCGGCGCCGGCGAGGGCAGCTCGATCACCGACGATGCGTACGGCGCGCAGGGCGCGGAGATCCTGCCTGACGCGGAGGCGCTCTTCGACCAGGCGGAGATGATCCTCGGGGTCAAGGAGCCCCAGCCCGTGGAGGTCGAGACGCTGCGGCCGGAGCACACCCTGTTCACCTACCTGCACCTCGCCCCGGCTCCGGAGCTCACCAAGGCATTGCAGGCGAGCGGGGCGACCTGCGTGGCCTACGAGACCGTGGAGGACGCTCAGGGCCGGCTGCCGCTGCTGGCGCCGATGAGCGAGGTGGCCGGCAAGATCGCGACCCAGGCCGGCGCCTTCTTCCTCGAGAAGCCGCTCGGCGGCCGCGGCATCCTGCTCGGCGGAGTTCCCGGGGTGGCCGCCGCGACCGTAATGGTGATCGGCGGCGGCGCGGTGGGGATGAACGCGGCCTTCATCGCCATCGGGATGGAGGCGGACGTCTTCGTCTTCGACGTCTCGATCGACAAGCTGCGCGAGCTGGACACGGCCTTCGGCGGCCGCGCCTCGACCGTCTACTCCTCGACCCTGGCGATCGAGGAGATGCTGCCGCGGGCCGACCTGGTGATCGGCGCGGTCCTGGTCCACGGCGCCAGGGCGCCCTACGTGGTTCGCCGCGAGCAGCTCAAGCTGATGAAGAAGAACGCGGTGCTCGTGGACGTTGCGATCGACCAGGGGGGCTGCTTCGAGAGCTCACACCCGACCACCCACCGCGACCCGGTCTTCGAGGTCGACGGGATCACGCACTATTGCGTCGCCAACATGCCCGGCGCCGTGCCGATCACCTCGACCTATGCACTCACCAACGCCACGCTTCCCTACGTCCTGGCCCTCGCGGACCACGGCGTTGCGGAGGCCGCCCGCCGAGACCCCGGCCTGAGGCTGGGGATCAACGTCACCGGCGGTACTGTCACCCATCCGGCCGTCGCCGAAGCCGTGGGCGTCGATCACACGCCGGTCGAGGACGTGCTCGGCAGCAAACAGAAAGTCTGACCAAGGAGGAGTAATGGCCACCGCAACCGCGGAGAAGCAGAACAAGGAGTCGACCGAGGTCCTCGATCTGAAGAACATGATCGGAGGCAAGTTCACGGATCCGGCCGAGGGCAAGACCGAGGACGTCGTCAACCCGGCGACCGGCGAGGTGATCGCGCACGCCCCCCTCTCCACCGAGGAGGACGTCGACCGGGCCGTGAAGGCGGGGCGCGAGGCGTTCGAGACCTGGCAGTACACGACGCCATCCGAGCGCCAGCAGCTGCTCCTGCAGCTCGCCGACGGGTTCCAGCAGCGGGCCGAGGAGATCACCGACTGGGAGACCAGGGACGCCGGCAAGCCGCGGCAGGCGATGTTCGACGAGGAGATCCCGCCGATGGTGGACCAACTCCGCTTCTTCGCCGGAGCCGCCCGGACGATGGAAGGGCGTGCCGCCGGCGAGTACATGGAGGGCCACACCTCCTACATCCGCCGCGAGCCTGCGGGCGTGGTGGGTCAGATCACCCCCTGGAACTACCCGCTGATGATGGCCGTCTGGAAGATCGGCCCGGCGCTCGCCACCGGGTGCACCCTCGTCCTCAAGCCGGCCGAGACCACCCCGGTGACGACGCTCAAGATCCTGGCCGAGCTGGCGGCCGAGATCTATCCGCCGGGTGTCATGAACTTCATCGGCGGCCACGGTGACCCCGCGGGCTCCTCGCTGGTCACCCACCCCGAGGTCGACATGGTCTCGCTGACGGGTTCACCCGCGACCGGCAAGTGGATCGCCGAGCATGCGGCGGACAGCCTGAAGAGGGTCCACCTGGAGCTCGGCGGCAAGGCCCCGGTGATCGTCTTCGACGACGCCGACATGGAGCTCGCGATGGAGACGATCGCCGGTACCGGCTACTTCAACGCCGGTCAGGACTGCACCGCGGCCACGCGCGTGCTGGCCTCGAAGGGCGTCTACGACGACGTCGTCTCGGGCCTCGCCGAGCAGGCGAAGGACTACAAGACCGGCGACACGTTCGATCCCGACACGGTGCTGGGCCCGGTCAACTCCGAGCGCCAGCGCGACCGCGTCGAGGGCTTCCTCAAGGACGCGAACGGCGCCGAGATCGTCACCGGAGGCAACCGCCCGGACCTGCCGGGCTACTTCCTCGAGGCGACGGTGGTCGCGGGCCCGAACCAGGACGACCGGATGATCCAGGACGAGATCTTCGGCCCGGTGATCACGGTCCAGTCCGTCGAGGACGAGGCCAAGGCGATCGAGTGGGCCAACGGGGTGCGGTACGGCCTGGCGTCATCGGTGTGGACGAAGGACGTCGGCCGAGCGATGCGCGTCTCGAAGGCGCTGAAGTTCGGCTGCGTCTGGGTCAACGACCACATCCCGATCGTGGCCGAGATGCCGCACGGCGGCTACAAGCAGTCCGGCTACGGCAAGGACCTCTCGGTCTACGCCTGCGAGGACTACACCCACATCAAGCACGTCATGCTGAACCACGCCTAGGCGCGACCGGGCGCGAGAGCGCGGATGTGGCGCGAGGCCTACTTGGCGCGCAGGCAGTACCCGTAGGCGGTGAGCTGCGACGCCGGGCCGAAGTAGCCGAAGGCGCTCGCCGAGGTGGTGCGGTCGGAGTTGAGTGAGCTGCCCGCGTAGAAGCCGTTGGAGGACCCGTTCAGGCTGAAGCCCGTGCTGGCCAGGGTGAGCCCGGATGGGCAGAGAGGAGTCGTCGCCGTAGCCAGGGAGGAGGCGTCGAGCGCGGTCGACGCGGAGGTCTCGGTCAGGATGGGGCCCCTGTGCCTGACGCAGTACGCGATCGCGGTGAGCTCGCCGCTGCCGTGGAACGCCGAGCCGGTCACGCGCCAGGCCCTCGGACCGTCCGCGCGGGACTCGGTTATGTAGTTGCCGCCATAGACCGTGAAGTCCGTTCGCTGAAAGCCGCCGGTGATCAGGTACTGGCCCTTGGGGCACCGTGCGGTGGCGGTCTTGGTCTCACCGGTCCGGATGAAGACGGTCTTGTGCGGCGAGGGGTTGGCGGGCACGAGGCCGCGGGCGCAGATGGTCTGGAGCGTGACGTTGCGCGGCGTGGTGGAGCCGGGGCTGGCGTCGTAGAGAACCACGCTGATGTGCCACCCCCGCTGCGCTCCCAGGCGCTCGTAGGAGTGCGGATAGATCCCTTCTCCGTCCGCGTCGGGCGCGGGAGACGAGGTCATGCCCCCGCCGATCGGGTACTTCCCGCCGGGGCACACCGACTCGAGGCGCTCGAGCTCGTTGGGCGCCCTCAGCCTGAAGCTGTTGCTGATCACCGAGACCCCGCGCGCGGGGCCGCTCTTGCCCGGGTCGGTCCTCGGGCCGCTGCGCTTGCCCTGCACGCGGATGTTCCCCTGGGCCGAGTTGAGGACGTAGAGGCCCGAGCCGGCGAGTAGGGCCATACGGATGTGGTTGCAGGCGGAGCCGCTCCTGAGCACGTAGACGGTGTTCAGCCGCTGGACCGACCCCGCCCCTCGCGCGACCCCGGTCCTCAGTCCCTTCTTGCGTGACGCGATTGCCTTGGCCAGCTGCGGCGGCGGCGGATAGCAGCCGTCCACGCTCACCGAGCGCACATAGAGGGCGGCCTTGAAGGCGTCCTCGAGCTTCTTCGTGGCCGGGTTGTGGCCGGCTCCGCCGCGCGCCAGGGCAGCCGGGGAGCAGGCGAGCACGGCGATCAGCAGGGCGATGATCGGCAGCGTTCGTCGCAGGGTCATGAGTCGGTCAAACACGCCTCCGCAGAAGAAGGATCGCCCCAAGCCCGAGAAGGATGACAGCACCGACCGCGAAGGGCCACCACGGTGTGCCTCCGCCCGATGACTTCGAGGCCGCCTCCGGTGGGCCGCCCGGCAGCACCTGCGCGAGGAAGTTCCCGTAAGCATGGGCGCCGGCGAAGTTCGGGTGGAAGAGGTCGGGCAAGAACCAGGCCCCGGGCGCGGGATCGGCCCGGTGGTGCGGTAGCGAGTAGCGGACCCAGTCGAGCAGCTTGATCTGGTCCGGGTGGTCGCGGGCAGCCTTGACGAGCACATCGGTGTCCGTGGCCGGCGGGTGTCCGGTGTCCGCGTCGTACGCGGTGACCAGGACGAGCGTCCGCTTCGGCCCGATCACCTTGAGCGCGAACTTGATCAGGCCGTCGTTGACGCCGCCGTTGCCGTAGGCGTTGATCAGGATCAGCTTGGGAAGGCTGCCCCGGTTGCGCAGATCCCGGGCGACCCAGATGCTCTGCTTGAAGCCTCGACAGCCCTTCGCGTTGACGTCGAAGCCGACGCGGGTGAGGTCGGGAATCGGCAGCAGCATGGTCGAGTCCCCAACCGCGATCGGCGGCGGCCCGTGGCCGCTCCCATAGGGGTTCCTCTGCGCCGTGGCGGTGTGGACGTGACCACAGCCGAAGGCCGGCTCGCCCACGGCGAAAGCACTGCTCGCCTGGCTCAGGCCGATCAAGGCCAGCGCCAGCATCACAACCGTCCCCCGCCTGATCCTCACGCTGCCTCCGCCTTGCCTAGAAGTTCTGCGTGTAGGAGCTCTTGATCTCAGCTCCGCCCTTGCGGCAGTCGACCATGGCGTTGTACTGAACCCCAGGAACGGACTCCCGCCCCCCCTCCGTGCACGTGAAACCCTGGACGGGAGACTTGCAGGTGCCCCCGGCGCCGCCGTTGGAGAGCCTGCAGTGGTGGTAGGCGACGATCACCTTCTCGGCCTGGTCACAGCTCACCCCGCCGACCTGGATCGAGGTGACGTAGGACGCCCCGAGGTTCTGCTGCCTGCCGTTGATGTTGCACGTGCTGAGGGCGGTGGTGCTCGTGCCGCTGCCCGAGTCGCCGCCTCCGCAGCCCGCGATCGCGGCCACACAGAGCGCCAGACCCACCAGGATGAAAGGGGTTGCACCGACCTTCACGAGGGCGCCAGTCTATTCTCCGCACATCTTGCGGAGGACCGTTGCGGGAGTGATCGTGGTTGCGGGGCTGCTGGCCGGGCTGTTCGCCCAGGCGGGGGGAGCGTCGCCGATCGCCCACGCCGCGAGCTTCTCGTCCTGCGACATCAGCGGCCAGCAACAGGACCTGGGCGCCTCCTACGTGACCTCGCTCAAGGTGCAGGGCGTCAGCTGCGCCAAGGCGGAGAAGGTGATCAAGGCCTACCACCAGTGCCGCCACCAGACGGGGGGGCCGGCGGGCAACTGCGACCACAAGGTCCTGGGCTTCTCCTGCAAGGACGGCCGGCGGACCGGTGTGCCGAAGGTCCAGTACAACGCGACCGCCAAGTGCCGCAAGGTGTCGAACCCGTCCAAGCGGGTGAAGAGCACCTACACGCAGAACGACTAGTAGTCGAAGTCCCGATCGAGGGCCCCGAGCACCTTGTCGGCGGCCACGGAGGAGCCGTCCTCGTTCAGGTGGATGCCGTCGGGCATGCGGACGATCGTCTGCCTGCCGTCGATCGAGATCGAGTCTCGGTAGGAGTCGCCGGGGGTGAAGGTCGGAATCAGGTCGATCACGCGGACGGCTCCGCCGTAGCGGGCCGCCGCCTGGCGGATCGCCTCGTTGACGTCGTCGGCAATCGGCTTGCGGGCCGGGTCGCGCTGGGTGGGCACGGTCAGCCAGTAGATCCTCTCCACGCCGCCCCGCAGGTAGTTGTCCATCATCAAGCCGATCCGGTAGCGAAGGATGGCCTCGTAGTCGGGCCCGCAACAGCTCACCTGCTTCCCGTTGGGCCCGGGCATCGGATAGCCCTCGTTGGCGCCGATGAAGAGCACGACGGCGTCGGGGTCGTCCGAGGAGGCCTGCGTCGAGGAGAGCTTGCCCCAGTCCACCAGGCCGGTGTTGGAGATTCCGGTGGCCAGGTGAGGGTCGCGGATCACCTGCACCCCGGCGCCCTGATCGGCCAGCTTGCGGGCGATCTCGATGTCGAGCGGAGTGGAGAGGGAATCACCGGTGACGAGCAGGGTGTGCAGCGGCTGCGGGCTGCTCGGCACCGGCGGGAGACCGGTGGTCGAGGGAGCACCGCCGCCGGCCTGGAAGCCTCGTCCCACCAGCTTCTGATCGGGTGAGAGCCACGAGGTCAGGTCCCGCCGGGTGTTGGCGAAGGGGAGCTCGTCGGAGACCCAGCCGGCGGGGCTGGCGATCGCCTTGATGAGGTCGCGGCCGAGCCCGGGCTTGAGCTCATCGGCCGCCTTGTGGACAGCGCCGCCGGCGAAGAGCAGCAAGAGGACCGTCGTCAGCGTGACGGCCTTGACCGCGTCCCAGGCGCTGAAACGGCGCAGGTCCCAGCGGTCGAAGCGCTCCATCAGGCTGTCGTCGCCATGCGGCTCCCCCTCGCGGCCGGGACGGGCCTCGGCCTCCATCTCCGCGATGGACTCGAAGTCCTCCGGGACGAGCCGCTCGAGTGCATCGTGTTCGCGGCGATCTGTCATCAGAAGCGGAAGTAGATGAAGGGCGGGACGCCCTGGCTCGGCACGGTCGCGCCGACGATCAGGACCACGAGCGCGAGAGCGGCGCCGAGGAGAAGGGGCTGGAGGCGACCGAGACGGAGCTCGATCCCCTCCATCGGCCTCTCGGGCAGCAGCTGCAGCCCGATCACCAGGACGATGGCGCCGACGACCGGGAGTGAGTAGAGCGTCGCCGGGCCGGAGCGAACCAGGGCCGACATGTAGTCGCCGAAGTTGGCCATGCTGGTCGCCCGGAAGAGGATCCAGCCGACCACGATCAGGTTGAAGGTGACGAACCAGCGCAGCCAGCCCGGGAAGATGCGGCCGAGGCGACCCTTGATCGCATGCTCGGCCGAGAGTCCGGTGCCCTGATAGGCGCCCCAGGCGACGAAGTTCCACGCGGCGCCGTGCCAGAGGCCACCGAGCACCATGGTCAGCAGCAGGTTGATGTAGGTGCGCACCTTCCCTTTGCGATTGCCGCCGAGCGGGATGTAGAGGTAGTCGCGCAGGAACCGCGACAGGGTCATGTGCCACCGGCGCCAGAAGTCACGGAAGCCGGTCGCCCTGTACGGGCTGTTGAAGTTCTGGGGAAAGACGAAGCCCATCAGCAGGGCCAGCCCGATTGCCATGTCCGTGTAGCCGGAGAAGTCGCAGAAGATCTGGGCGGCGTAGGCATAGGCGCCCAGGATCGCGTCGGGTGCGCTGTATGACTGCGGCACGGCGAAGACCTTGTCGACCACCTCGCGGCCGAGGTAGTCGGCGATCATCACCTTCTTGATCAGCCCCATCGCGATCAGCGTCAGCCCGGCGCCGACGGCGACCCGGCTGGGATCGCGGGGCTTGCGCAACTGTGGCAGGAACTCGCTGGCGCGGACGATCGGGCCCGCGACCAGGTGGGGGAAGAAGCTCAGGTAGATCGCCGCGTCGAGCAGCGAGGCGGGCTCGGTCTGCCGGCGCTTGACATCGACCACATAGGTGACGGCCTGGAAGCTGAAGAAGCTGACGCCCACCGGCAGGGCGACCTGGACGAGGGGGAAGGGCGTGCCGAGCCCGACGGAGTCGAGTGCATCGGAGACATCCGAGACGAAGAAGCCGTAGTACTTGAAGACGGCCAGGATCCCCAGGTCGAAGGCGACGCCGCCCGCCGTGAACCACTTGCGGAGCCGCTCGTCCTCGGTGCGGTGGATCGCCACGGCGGCGAGCTGGCTGACCAGCGTGATCGATGCGAGCAGAAGGCAGAAGCGAGGGTCGGCGGCCGCGTAGAAGACGTAGCTCGCGATCACGATGAACGGCTTCCACCAGTCCTGTCTGGGCATCAGGGCCCAGGAGATGGCGAGGACGATCGGGAAGAAGATCGCGAATTCGACTGTTGGGAAGAGCAACTGCCGCCCTCTCTCTCGACTCCCGCCCGCGGCGAGGCGCGATGCTAGAGAATCCGGCCCGGATGAACGGAGGTGTCGCCCGCGCATCGATCGGAGTCATGCTCGCGCTGGCGATCGTCCTCTCAGTGCTCTCTGCACCCGCGGCTGAGGCGGGCTGCGGTGGGGTGGAGACGGCCGGCCCGAAGCACAAGGTCGTGCCGCGACCGCCGCTCGCGGTCGGCGATTCGTCGATGCTCCTCGCCCTGCCCGCGCTGGCGCGGGTCGGCTACAAGGTGAATGCGCGCGGTTGCCGCCAGTTCGCCGAGGGCCTGCGGTTGCTCCGGCAGACGCGCCGTCGCCACCAGCTGCCGCACCTCGTGGTCCTGGCTCTGGGGGCCGACGCCTCGGTGACGGGGGGCCAGATCCAGCAGGCGAAGAAGATCCTGGGGCCGAAGCGCAAGCTCGGACTGGTCACCCCGCGGGAGCTGGGCGGGGGCGAGTCGAACGACGCGAGGGTGATCCGCAACGCCGGCCAGCGCGACCCCGAGCGCGTCAAGGTCCTCGACTGGGTCCACTACAGCGCCGGACACTCGAGCTGGTTCCAGCCCGACGGGCTCCACCTGACCTTCTCGGGGGCGAAGGCGTTCGCGCGGCTGCTGAAGAAGCTGATTCCAATCGCCTGACGGCCTTGCCACCAACGGCCGCCACAAGAACCGCGGCCGAATCTACGGCAAGGGCGGAAACCGCCCTTGCCGAGCCAGCGGCAGCGCCTGGGCGAGGAAGTCCGCGTAGGCCTGGGCTCCCGTGTAGTTCGGGTGGAAGAGGTCGGGGAGAAACCAGGCGCCGGGGGTCGGCTCGGCGGCGTGGTGGGGGAGGCTGTACTTGACCCAGTCGAGGACGAAGATCCGGTGGCGGTGCTGCTTGGCCGCCTTGAAGACGATGTCCGTGTCGGGCGCCGGCGGCTCCCCCGTGTCCGCGTTGTACGCGGTCACCAGGCCGAGGACGCGCTTTTTGCCAAGGACGTCGAGGGCCCGGGAGATCAGCCCAGGGTTGACCCCGCCGTTGCCGTAGGCGTTGATCAGCACCAGATGGGGGAGGCGGTGCTTGGCCTTGAGCCGCGCCGCGATGTTGATGGACTCCTTGAACCCGCGGCAGCCGCGGGCGTTGACGGAGTAGCCGACCGCGTCCAGGTTCGGGATCGGCAGGATCATGGTCGAGTCGCCGATCGCGACCGGCGCGCGGCCCTTCGGGTTCGGATCGATCTGGGCCGTGCCGCGGTGGATCTGCTTGCAGTCGAAGGCGGGCTCACCGGCACCGTGGACGGTGGTGGCGAACCCCCCCGAGAGGCAGAGGGCAGCGAGTGCGGCGACGGCTCCCTGGCGACGGCCGGTCATGCTGGTTCGAACACTAGAGGGGGCGTGCTGGAGCGCCCTTTCGACCTATGGAATCGCGGTGCTCTCGGCGACCGTGCCGCCACCGCGGGCGCTGATGCTCTCCTCGCGTGTCAGGCGATGGGCGAGGTAGACCGGGATGATCGAGATCAGGACCACCAGCACAGCCACCACGTTGACAATCGGCAGGTTGTGGGGGCGGAAGAGGTTGTTGAAGATCCAGATCGGCAGTGTCTCCTGCCCGGCGCCGATGGTGAACCGGGTGACGATGATCTCGTCGAAGGAGAGGGCGAAGGCGAGCAACGCCCCGGCGACCAGCGCCGTCTGCATGTTGGGCAGCGTGATGTGGCGGAAGGTCTGCCAGGTGTGCGCACCGAGATCCGCCGACGCTTCCTCCATGTTCCCCGAGATTCGCCGCAGCCTGGCGATCACGTTGTTGTAGACGACGACGATGCAGAAGGTGGCGTGTCCGGCGATCACCGTAAGCAGGCTGAGCTGGACGCCGAGGACCTGGGTGAAGGTATTGCTGAGCGCCAGTCCGGTGACGATCCCGGGCAGGGCGATCGGGATGATCACGAGGAACGAGACCGTTTCGCGGCCGAAGAAGCTGTGGCGGGAGACCGCGAACGACGCGAGCGTGCCGAGCAGGAGTGCCACCGCAGTCGCCACCAGCCCCACCTCGATCGAGGTGAGAAGCGCGTGGCGTGCGCCCGAGTTGTCGATCGCCTGTCCGAACCAATGAGTCGTCAGGCTCGGGGGCGGCCACTTCAGCGAGGTGCCGCCGTTGAACGCGTAGATGGCGATCACGATCAGCGGGATGTAGATGAATGCGAGCCCGGCGGCGACCGCCACCCTGAGCAGATTGCGCGTGCTCCTGGAGAAGGTCATATGTGCTCGAAGGCGCCGAGCCGCCTGGCGATCACCAGGTAGATGACCATCACCGCGATCGGCACCATCGCGAAGGCCGAGGCCAGGGGCAGGTTGTTGGTGTGCTGGGAGAAGACGACGTTCCCGATGAACTGGGTGTTCGGGGAGACCAACGAAGGCGTGATGTAGTCACCGAGGGTGAGCGAGAAGGTGAAGATCGATCCCGCCACCACCGCCGGGAAGGCGAGGGGCAGGATCACGCGGCGGAAGGTCCGAAACGGCTTCGCACCCAGGTCCTCCGAGGCGGAGAGCAGCGTGTTCGGAATGCGCTCGAGCCCCGCGTAGATGGGCAGGATCATGTAGGGCAGCCAGAGATAGCTCTCGACCAGCCAGACGGCGGTGGTTCCATAGCCGGGTCCCTTGACGCCGAAGGGATCGAGCGCCCAGTTGATGACCCCATCCGACGAGAGCATCGTCTGCCAGGCGTAGACCTTGACCAGATAGAACGACCAGAGCGGCATCAGCACCGCCACCACCAGGAGCCCCTTGACCCTCGGGGAGGCGACCTTGGCCATGTAGAAGGCGATGGGGAACGCGATCAGCGCGTCGGTCACGGTCGCGGCGGCGGCGATGCCGATCGTCCGCACGGCGACGTCGGTGTAGACCGATTGCTGGGTGAGCTCCTTGAAGTTGTCAAAGGTGAAGCCCTTGATCAGCTCGCCGCTGAGGGCGTCCACGCTCCAGAAGGCGGAGATCAGCATCCCCGCCAGCGACCCCAGGTATCCGATCACCAGCCAGGCGATCGGGAGCGCGAGCAGCGCCCCAATCTGGAGCCAGGGGCGGCCATGGAAGAGGTCGGCGAGCCTGCGGCCCGCCGACCTCTTCTGGGGGCCGGCCTTCAGGCCGGCCGCTTCCACGGCACTTCGATCATGAGGTGATCCGCGGGTGCGCCGTCACCCCTTGATCTGGGTCCAGGCGGCGGACCAGTCGTTGTAGTCCTTGCAGGTGTCGCCGCGGTTATCGCCGCAGTCCGCCACCGGCACCTTCCAGAAGTACACCCGCTTCCAGAAGGACGGATCCGCCGCGTGGTACTCGTCGCAGAACTTCGGGTCCGGCGGCAGACCGAGCTTCTTGCCTGCTGCCGTCACCATGGCCGGATCGCACGCCTTGCTGTTCGCGGGCGCTTCACCGAACCACTGCATGATCTGCGCCTGCACCGGCGCGCTGGTCACGTAGTTCATCCACTTGTACATGCAGTTCGGATGAGCCGCGTTCTTGGCGATCATCCACGTGTCCGACCAGCCCGTTGCTCCCTCGGTGGGAACGAAGCCCGTGGCGGGCCCTGGGGCCGCCACCGGCACCTTGCTGGCGAGCAACGTGAAGTACTGGTACTGCCACGTCGAGCCAACCTGGTCGTCACCGCTGGTGAACAGGTTGATCTGCTTTGTGAAGTCGGACCAGTAGTCCCCGACGTACGGGTGCTGCTGCTTGAGCAGGTTGACGGCCGCATTGAACTGGGCGTCGTTGAGCTCATATGGATCCGTGATCCCCAGACTGGGCTGATGGGCCTTCAGGTACACGGCGGCATCCGCGATGTAGATCGGATCGTCGTAGACGCTGATGTGGCCGCTGTACTTCTTGGCCTGGTTGGGATCGAGGATCACCGACCATGAGGTCGGACTGGGATGGACCTTGTCGGTCCTCCACATCAGGAGGTTGGCCCCCCGTCCGTGCGGAATCCCGTAGTTCACCCCGTCGAACGTGTTGTATGGCTGGTTCTTGAGGTCGGGGAAAATCGTCTTGTAGTTCGGGACCAGATCCGTGTTCACCGGGGCGACGTCACCGCCGTCGACCAGCTTGGCGGTCGCGTTGCCCGAGGCGGACACTCCGTCGTACTGCCCGGTCCGCATCAGGTCGACCATGTCGTCTGACGTATCACCGATCTTCACGTTGACCTGGCAACCCGTCTGCTGCTCGAACGGGGTCACCCAGTCGACGCCCTTCGTGGTTGAACCGTCCTCGCAGTATCCGGCCCAGCAGATGATGTTCAGCTGACCCTCACCTGCCCCGATGGACTTTTGGGCTGTGCCGTTGTCGCTTCCTCCTCCACCACCACCGCAGCCGGCGATCACCAGCATGGTCGCGGCGAGCCCTCCGACGATCGCGGCGGGCAGCCAGGCGGAGCGAGCTCTGAATCGGCTCACTTTCCTTCCTCCTCTCCCTCTACGGCGACGGTCTGATCCGCTCGCCATCCGATTTTGACTTTCCGGCCGCGTTGTGCCTGGGCATCCGCGGAGGACGTCTCCAGGTTCTGGCGGACGATTTGAAGCGATCCCCCCGCTTCGAGGTCGACGAGATAGCGGGTGATCATCCCGGCGTAGGAGACGTCCTTGATCGTCCCCTCCTCGACGTGAAGTCCGCTGGGTACCATGCCGTTCTCGATCATCGAGATCTTCTCCGGGCGAACCGTGAACTGCCGTCCGCCGCGCTCGAGCAGGTTCGAGACGCCGACGAAGCCGGCGACGAACGCGTTGTCGGGCTTCTCGTAGATCTCGGTGGGGGCTCCGATCTGCTCCACCGCGCCGTCGTTGAACACGGCGATCCGATCCGACATCGTCAGGGCCTCCTCCTGGTCGTGGGTCACGTAGATGAACGTGATCCCGACCTCGCCCTGGATGGCCTTGAGCTCGACCTGCATCTGCTCGCGGAGCTTCAGGTCCAGCGCGCCGAGGGGCTCGTCGAGCAGGAGCACCCGGGGCTCGTTGACGATCGCGCGCGCCAGCGCCACCCGCTGCTGCTGGCCGCCGGAGAGCTGGTTCGGCTTGCGGCCCTCGTAGCCGCCGAGGCGCACGGTGGCGAGCGCCTGCGAGGCGCGCCGCCGCCGCTCCTCCTTGCCGACGCCCTTGACGCGCAGCCCGTAGGCGACGTTTTCGCCCACCGACATGTGCGGAAAGAGCGCGTAGTCCTGGAAGACGGTGTTGACCGAGCGGTCGTAGGGCGGCAGAGCGGTGACGTCCCTGCCGGCCAGCTCCACGCGGCCGGTGTCAGGCTCCTCGAAGCCGGCGATCATGCGGAGGGTGGTGGTCTTGCCGGACCCGGAGGGGCCGAGCAGGGTGAAGAACTCGCCGCGCTTCACCTCGAGGTCGAGCGACTTCACCGCCACGACCTCGTCGTAGTGCTTTCTCACCCCGACCAGGCGCACGTCGGCGTTCATGGCGCCGGTTGCGCCAGGCTCCCTCTCACTCGTGGCTGCCTCGGTCGAGGCCACCGCCCTCTCCTTCGCTGGCTTGGCTGCGGGACCCGCTATGCGCACCGTACAACGCGACCCCGCGGGACCCTAGGTATATCCGAGCCCGGCCCTGCCTCGCGTGGACGGGTTGGACAATCTTTCGCGCATGGCTTGGACATCCCGCCTTTGACGTTCGGGAGTCCCAGCCACAATGTGAAGTGCGCCTAGTAGCCCGGCGCGTACTTCGCGGTGAAGCCCACGGGCGCGCGCTTCTTCTTGCGCCAGCGCGGACCGCTGCCCTGGTTCCAGCGGTCGCCTCCGGAGGAGGTGTCGAACCGCAGCCCCGCCACGATCATGTAGGCGTGACTCGCATTCGCGTAGACGGTGATCCAGCGACCCTTTCCGGGTGCTCCCCAGCTGCTCGCCAGAGGCCCCGAGGGCATCGGGCTGGCCAGCAGGCCGGCCGCGTGCAGGACGTAGCTCACCGCGCCCGAGCAGTCATACCCGTTGTCGGTGAAGCTGCGATGGCCACCACCCCAGATGTAGGGGAAGGTGTGAATCGCGTTGGCGGCCGCGATCGCCGCCTGGATGTTGGCGGGTGCGTCCGAGGGCGCGAGCGCAGTGCCGTCCTTGCGCAGCTTGGCGCGGCCGGGTGGCCCGACCGGAGCCGTGGGCGTGGTGGTAGTGGTGCCACCGGGCGGGCCTGACCCGCCCGTCTGGGCGGCCGCGGGCACTGCCACGGCCATCATGCACAGAGTCGTAAGCCCCGCGACTGCGAGGCGACGCTTGGGGCTAAGTGTGTCTCGCATCTAACAGTTCTCCTTTGCAGGCCTGCGGGGTTAGCTGACGGGCTGGCGCTGAAGGAGCCTGCGCCCCCACCATCCGATCCGGTGGGTTCGCCCCAAAACTTGGTTCCCCCGCTCCCATCACCACGTAGGGATGGGACTCGGCGTAACTGGCGCGGGACCTTACCAAACGTGAAAGAACGTTTGCAATCGACAACGGTCTGCGCGTGACTATGGGCACGATCTCTGGATTCGACGCCTTTGAGCGCCGCTCCTGCAGGAAAAAGTCGTCCGAGCGCGAGGCGCAGCCTGATGCGCCTCGTGACGAGCACGATGCACGGCGCGCCGCGCCGCCCGGTGAGGGCGACGCGACGCACCTAGGGGAGGAGAGGTGGCCTCTCGTGCGGCAGCCGTGGCGGCTAGAGGCCTGCGTAGAAGCGTGCTGCGTAGCCGGTCCCGGCACGCATGTTCACCCGCCAACGGGGGCCCGAACCCTGGTTCAGTGACTCGCCCGCCGACGAGGTGTCGAAACGGAGTCCCGCCACCGTCATCCAGGCGTGGGTCCTGTTGGCGTACACCGTGATCCACTGCCCGGTTCCCGGGGAACCCCAGGACATCAGGGGCCCGGAGGCCATCGGGCTTCGCAGGAGCCCCGCCGCGTGCAGCACGTAGCTGACCGCGCCGGAACAGTCGTAGCCCCTGGACTTGAATCCGCGATGGCCGCCGCCCCAGATGTACGGCCGGCTGTGAATCCTGTTGGCGGCGGCAATGGCCTTCCGCACCGGCCGCGGCGCGTTGGCCGGGGCGAGGGCGGTGCCGCCGGGCTGCATCCGAGCCGTCCCGCTCGGCGCCGTCGGAGTCGTCGTGACGCTGCCCGGCGATCCTGTCCCGCCGGTCTGGGCCATTGCCGGTGCGGCGCCGGCGACCGACGCGACCAACAGGAGCCCTGCCAAAGCCAGCTTCCTGGCGCTGCTGATTGAGTTTGACCGCAAACCGTTCTCCTTCGTCGGCCTACGGGGTTAGCTGACGGGCTGGCGCTGAAAGAGCCTGCGCTTCCACCCCGCATCAGGTGGATTCGCCCCAACTGCTTGGTTCCCCCGCTCTCGCTCCGCCCTGGCGGGAACGAGATTCGGCGTCGTTGCGCGCGCAAGCGTAGCAAGCCCCACCGATCTGTGAGCGCCTACTCACAGACGGCCGGAGTTTGCGGCCGGCTAGAGGCCGGCGTAATGCCGGACGGCGAAGCCGGAGCCCGTCCGCACCGTGTAGCGCCAACGGGGACCGCGCCCCTGGTCGACGGTCTCGCCGCGGGGAGAGGTGTCGTAGCGGAGCCCCGCGATCATCATGTACGTGTGCACCTTGTTTGCATAGACGGTGATCCACTTGCCGGGGCCGGGAACTCCCCAGAAGGCGAGCTGCCCTGAGACGAGCGGGAAGCTGAGCAACCCCGCGGCGTGCAGGACGTAGCTGACCGCGCCGGAGCAGTCGTAGCCCTTCGCCTTGAAGCTGCGATGGCCGCCGCCCCAGATGTAGGTCTTGCGGTGAATGCGGTTGGCGGCCTGGATCGCCCGCGCCACCGAATAAGGAGCGCCGGCAGGGATGCTGGCCTTGCCGCCCGGAAGGATCGTCGCCGTGCTGGCGGGAGCGGAGGACCCCTCCGGCGCGCCGGGAACCGTCGTCGTGCTCTCCGTCTGACCGGATGCCGGAGCCGCCACCACCAGGGCGATGATGAAAAGCAGTCCTGCCAATCCAAGCCGGTGCTCTCGGCGACTCGAGCGAGACAGCAAGAAATCCCTCCTCCGGTTCCCTCCCTCCAGGAACCAGTTTTTCTCCTGCAAACGACCGTAGCAGAGCCAAGACTCCCTGTGAGCGTGCACTCACAAATGTGGACGCCCGTGTGCAGCACGGGGTCAGGTAGGTTCAGGGCGTGAACCTCGAGGGCAAGCGGCTGCTGCTCAGCGGAGCAACCGGGGGGATCGGTCGCGCCATCGCCCGGCAGCTCTCGGGCCACGGGGCCGTGCTCGTTCTGAGCTCGCGGAAGGGTGAGGAGCTCGAGCGCCTCGCCCACTCTCTGCCGGGAGGCGAAGAGCGCCACCTTGCGGTAGTCGCCGACCTCGCGGAGCCGGGAGCGGCCGAGCAGCTGGTCGACCGCGCCGGCGACCTCGATGGCCTGGTCGCGAACGCCGCCCTGCCCGCCAGCGGTCGGCTCGAGAACTTCAGCTCGGAGGAGGTTCAGCGGGCGCTCCGCGTCAACTTCGAGTCACCGATCCTGATGGCCCGCGTGATCGGCCCGAGGCTCGCCGAGAAGGGGGAGGGCCACTTCGTCTTCATCGCGTCGCTCTCCGGAAAGGTCGGCTCGCCGCGCGCGTCGCTGTACAACGGCACCAAATTCGGGCTCCGTGGATTCGCCTTCGGCTTGCGGGAGGACATGCATCCACATGGCGTCGGCGTCTCCGTTGTCTCACCGGGTTTCGTACGAGAGGCGGGCATGTTCGCCGACGCCGAGATGAAGCCGCCGCCGGGATTGGGGACCACGACGCCGGGGAAGGTGGCCGAGGCGGTCGTACGCGCCATTCAGCGCAACCGCAACGAGATCACCGTGGCGCCGCGGCGTCAGCGCTTCACAGCCGAGTTCGGCTATCGGCACCCGGAGCTCGCGGCCCGGGTGCAGCGCCGCGGCGGCGCCGAGCAGATCGCCGACGAGCTGGCGGCAGGTCAGGCCGACAAGCGCTGAAAATCGCGTATTCGCCGACCCTTCGTCTCCGGATATGCTGCATGGGCGCATCGCGAGACGCGCGGCGTGCCGAGGGACACGTCTTCAGGTGACTTGAGAGGACAGGAGAGGTAATGCGGAAGCTCGTGCTGGTGTCGGTCATCTTCGGATCGCTGCTGGCGGCGTCCAGCGCGCAGGCCGCGATCCCAAGCGTCTTCGGTGGGGCTGTGACCTGCACCGTCGCAGCGGATGGCGTCCGGGAGTGCGGCAACACCGCTCCGCGCAGCACCGCTCCGAGCTGGGATGGCACGCCGATAGACGTCAACGTCGCGTTTCCCGCGGTACCGAGCGGCACCGACGGCAACTACCCGCTGATCATCGTCGGCCACGGATACGGCGGGTCGAAGATCGGGTTCGGGACCTCCGGCGGCACGGATGGCCTCCGGGAGTTCACCAGCCGCGGCTACGCCGTCTTCTCGATGACCGACCGCGGCTTCCACGAGTCCTGCGGGTCCCCGGCGTCGATCACCGCCGGCGGCTCTGCCTGCGACAACGGCTACATCCACCTGATGGACGATCGCTACGAAATCCGCGACGCTCAGTTCTTCGCCGGGGAGCTTGCCGACGCCGGCCTGGTGAACGGCCAGAAGGTCGGTGCGACCGGTGCGTCATACGGCGGCGGGCTCTCCCTGGCCCTCGCCACGCTCAAGGATCGGACGATGCTGCCGGACGGAAGCCTGGTTCCCTGGACCAGCCCGGTCAACGGCATCCCGATGAAGATCGCTGCGGCCACTCCCGTCGTCCCGTGGAGCGACCTCGCGTATTCGCTCACGCCGAACGGCGGCACGCTGGACTATGCCGCCGACTCTCCGTACACCGGCCGCACCGGAGTCGAGAAGGAGTCGTTCCAGACCGGTCTGTACCTGTCGGGGGCGACCGCAGGGCGGTACTGCGGAGAGGCACCGTACTCCTCACCGTGTACCAACTTCGGCGCGGACGTGACGGCCTGGAAGGCCCGTCTGGACGCGGGCGAGCCCTACGACGGTGATCCGTCCATGACGGCGATCTTGAATGAGATCGAGGCCCACCACTCGGCGTATTACATCGATCACTCCGAGCCGCCCGCGCCTCTCCTGATCTCCAACGGCTTCACCGACGACCTCTTCCCGGCCGATGAGGCGATCCGCTACTACAACCGGACCCGCTCGCAGTACCCGAACGCGCCGGTCTCGCTCTTCTTCGGCGACTTCGGCCACATGCGCGCAGTCGGCAAGCCGGCCGAGTCCACGGCGCTCGACGCCGCGCAGAACGCCTGGCTCGATTACTACGTCAAGGGCGGGGGATCGCAGCCCTTCCAGGGCGTCACCGCCTACACGCTCACCTGCCCGACGTCCGCGCCCTCCGGCGGGCCGTTCACCGCCGGCAGCTGGGCGGGCTTCCAACACGGCGTCGTGCGGCTGCAGGATGCGGGCAGCAAGACCATCGCCGCGAACGGCGGGTCGTCCACGGTGGACACGCAGTTCGATCCGGTGAGCGGCGGCGGCGCCTGCGCGTCGCCCTCGGGGAACGATCTCCCCGGCGTGGCGACCTACCGCCTGCCGGCCGCGGCGGGTAATGGCTACACGCTGATGGGCTCCGCGACCGTGATCGCCAAGATCAGCTCGCCGACCGCGAACTCGGAGATGGCGGCGAGGCTTCTCGACGTCGACCCGAACGGGACCGAGACGCTGGTGGCTCGACAGCTGTTCCGACCGCAGGTCGGCACCGCGCGACAGGTCTTCCAGCTCCACCCGAGCGGTCACCTGTTCGCAGCCGGTCACGTGGCGAAGCTCGAGTTGCTCCCGCGCGACGCGGGAGGCGGCACGCTCAACAGCTACGGGCGGGCCGCGAACGGCCAGGGCGACATCACGGTCTCGAACCTCGACCTTCGCCTGCCGGTCATGGAGGACCCGGGGGCGGCGGGTGGCCAGGTCGTGGCCCGACCCTCCCTGCCGCTTCCCTGCGGCACGGCCATTGCCCAGCAGTTCTCCTCGGTCTCCTACCTCCGTGCGGCGCTGGGCGACGGCGCGCTCATCTTCAAGGGTCGCAAGGGCAAGGTGCCGGTCGACTCGGCACCCGGCGCCAACCCCTGCCAGGTGAGCGTCAAGCTGCTCGCCTCGGGCTCGGCCAAGGGCCGCTCGGCCAAGAAGAAGCATCAGAAGGTGATCGGCAAGGCCAAGGCGACGATCCCCGGCGGTCAGAGCAAGACCCTGAAGCTCAAGCTCACCAAGCGCGGCGCCGCCGCGGTCAAGCGGGGCAAGGGCATCAGCGTCCAGGTGACCACAATCGACCCGACCGGCAACACCGTTCAGACCGCGAAGGTCAAGTTCAAGAAGAAGGGCAAGCAGAAGAAGCGCACGGCCAGCGCGGTTCAGGCAGCGGTTAGCCGCTAGGCGCCACAGGTCATACTGGATATGTGAGCAGCGACAGCTTCGGAGCACGCGCCGAGCTCGAGGTTTCGGGCCGGCGATTCGAGATCCACCGCCTCGATGCGCTGCAGGAGAAGTTCGACGCCGCCAGGCTGCCCTACTCGCTGAAGGTGCTGCTCGAGAACGCCCTGCGCCTCGAGAACGGCACCTCGGTCACCTCGGAGGACGTCGAGGCGATCGCCAGATGGGACGCCAAGGCCGATCCGTCGATCGAGATCCCTTTCAAGCCCGCCCGCGTGTTGATGCAGGACTTCACTGGCGTTCCCGCTGTGGTCGACCTGGCGGCGATGCGCGACGCGATGGAGGACCTGGGCGGAGACCCGTCGGCGATCAACCCGCAGGTCGACGTGGACCTGATCATCGACCACTCGGTGCAGGTCGACGCGTTCGGCAATCAGCGCGCCTTCGAGGTGAACGCCAGGCGAGACTACGAGCGTAACGGCGAGCGCTACGCCTTCTTGCGCTGGGGCCAGACCGCCTTCGAGCGCTTCAGGGTCGTGCCTCCGGCGACCGGAATCTGCCATCAGGTCAACCTCGAATACCTCGGCCAGTGCGTCTGGACGCGTGACGTGGACGGCGGTACGCAGGCATTCCCCGACACCCTCGTCGGCACCGACTCGCACACCACGATGATCAACGGCCTCGGCGTCCTCGGCTGGGGCGTGGGCGGGATCGAGGCCGAGGCCGCGATGCTCGGCCAGCCGATCTCGATGCTCCTCCCGCAGGTGATCGGGTTCAGGCTGACCGGAGAGCTGCGCGAGGGCGCCACCGCGACCGACCTGGTCCTGACCGTGACCGAGATGCTCAGGGAGAAGGGGGTCGTTTCGAAGTTCGTCGAGTTCTTCGGGCCCGGGATCTCGGGCCTCGGGCTGGCCGACCGGGCGACGATCGGGAACATGTCGCCGGAGTTCGGCTCGACCTGCGCGATCTTCCCGGTCGACGCGGAGACCCTCCGCTACCTCGAGTTCACGGGCCGGCCCACCGAGCAGATCGAGCTCGTCGACGCCTACACCCGGGAGCAGGGTCTCTTCCACGAGCCCGATTCCGAGGAGCCCACCTACAGCGACACGGTCGAGCTCGACCTCGGCGACGTCGAGCCCAGCATCGCCGGCCCCAAGCGGCCGCAGGACAGGATCTCCGTCACCAACGCGAAGCCGGCGTTCCTCGAGGCGATGCAGGAGTGGAACGCCGACGCGGGCGAGGAGCTGGGAAACATGCTCGACCAGGCGATCGACGAGTCCTTCCCGGCCTCGGATCCGCCGGCCGAGGACCACGACGGCGAAGCCGGGAAGCCCCGCAAGGCGGGACTCACCGCCGTGGCGGAGGTGAAGAAGACCAGCGACGCCGTCCCGGTTGAGCTGGAGGACGGGCAAACGGTGGAGCTCGACCACGGCATGGTGGTGATCGCGGCGATCACGAGCTGCACCAACACCTCGAACCCCTCGGTGATGCTCGGGGCGGGGTTGCTCGCCAAGAAGGCGGTGGAGCGAGGCCTGGAGCGCAAGCCGTGGGTGAAGACCTCGCTCGCGCCCGGCTCCACGGTGGTGACGGAGTACCTGGAGAAGTCGGGCCTGGACAGGCCCCTCAACCACCTTAAGTTCAACCTGGTCGGGTACGGCTGCACCACCTGCATCGGGAACTCGGGGCCGCTCCCCGAGGCGATCTCCAAGGCGGTCAACGACAACGATCTGGTGGTCTGCTCGGTCCTCTCCGGCAACCGCAACTTCGAGGGGCGAATCAACCCGGACACGAGGGCGAACTACCTTGCCTCGCCTCCACTGGTGGTCGCCTACGCGCTGGCGGGTCGCATGGACATCGACCTGACCTCGGAGCCGCTCGGTCTCGACTCCGACGAGCAGCCGGTCTACCTCTCCGACGTCTGGCCCAGCTCCGAGGAGATCAAGGAGGTCGTCGGCGAGGCTGTTCGCGCCGACATGTTCACCAAGAGCTACGCGGACGTCTTCACCGGCGACGAGCGCTGGCGCGGGATCGAGGTTCCCGAGGGCGGCCGCTACACCTGGCCCGACTCGACCTACGTCCGGAAGCCCAGCTTCTTCGAGGGGATGGATCCGGAGCCGAAGGCGGTCGAGCCGATCGAGGGTGCCCGCGCCCTCGCGGTCCTGGGGGATTCGGTCACCACCGATCACATCTCGCCCGCCGGGGCGATCAAGAAGGACAGCCCGGCCGGCAAGTGGCTGATCGAGCAGGGCGTCGACGTTCGCGACTTCAATTCCTACGGCTCCCGCCGCGGCAACCACGAGGTGATGATCCGCGGGACCTTCGCCAACGTGCGGCTGCGGAACCGGCTGGTCGAGCGGGAGGGCGGCTTCACCAGGCACTTCTCCTCATCGGGAGGCGAGGGCGAGGAGACCACCATCTACGAGGCGGCGATGAGCTACGCGGACGAGGGCGTGCCCCTCGTCGTGCTCGCCGGCAAGGAGTACGGCTCGGGCTCATCGCGCGACTGGGCGGCGAAGGGAACCAACCTGCTCGGTGTCCGCGCCGTGATCGCCGAGAGCTTCGAGCGGATCCACCGCTCCAACCTGATCGGGATGGGCGTTCTGCCGCTCCAGTTCCCGGAGGGTGAGTCGATCGACTCGCTCGGCCTCACGGGCGAGGAGACCTTCGACGTCGGCGACATCGAGAACGGCGAGGCGAAGAGGGTCGAGGTGACCGCCCACCGCGACGGCGCCGATGACGTCACCTTCGAGGCCACGGTGCGCATCGACACGCCAAACGAGGTCAGCTACTTCCAGAACGGCGGCATCCTCCACCGCGTGCTGCGGGACCTGCGCGAGCGCGAGTAGTCGCAGCGCCTACAGTCCCAGCCGCTGCAACGGGTCCGTCGTGAACGAGATGGCCGCCAACTGGCCGAGCTTGGCGAGATCCGCTGCCCAGACGGGAAAGTACGTCGCGACGGCGAGGGGGACGGTGGTCATGTCGCCGCGGGCGGTGGCGTGGGGAAAGGCAGATGCCGGGTCGTCCGGGGACTGGACGGCGACCGAGATGTTGTCGGTCGGGCCGGGATCGCGGATCGGCTGGGCCTGGTCGCCCACGCGCGAGAGGTCCACGGGGGCGCCATACAGGGCTCGCGGGGTTCGCTTCGGAACCATGCGGCGGGCGTGCCTCACGCCTTTGAACCGGCCCGTGTAGGTCGCGGTGTTCTGGCCGTTCAGGCTCCACAGGATCTTCGTGTAATCGCGATTCCAATAGAACTCGGGGACGACGTTGTTCTGGAACGTCAGCCTCCGGGTGGCCTGCGTCCTCACGTCGACCGCGAACAGGTCGCTGCGAAAGTCGGGCCCGTTGAAGTCGGCCAGGAACTGGAGCGTCTGGGTCGAGCCGGTGTTCGGTGCATCGAATCCCGTGCGCTGCGCGGCTGCGGCGACCAGGCCGTACCACGACCCGGATGTCGCGGCCCGGTTCGACATCATGATCACGGTCCTCATGTCCGGCGTGAAGATCGACTGCTCCTCGTAGAACGGGGCGTTGTCGCCGATCCTCGTCACGCGAGGGTGCGCCGGTGAGGCACCTTTGCCGTACAGCCGCATGTAGTAGACCCGCATGTTTCCCCACCCCGGCGGGACGGCCTGGAAGGGCGAGTTGTAGCCGCCGGCGGCGGAGAGCAGGAATCCCCTGCCGTCCGGAGACCAGGGCTGCGTCTCGTACGCGCCGTACGGCTTGCCAACGACGCGTACGTTCCGCAGCGACGGCCGGCCGTTCTTCACTTTGAAGTCTCCGAGGAGGATCGACCAGGTCTCGCCTCCCTCGGACAGTGGATTCGCCTCCGTGTGGGTCCAGACGATCTGCCTGCCGTTCGGCGACCAGTAGGCATGGAAGTTGTCGTAGGGAACACCGTCCGCCTGGCCGTAGGGAGCGCCGTCGTTCGGGTCGGAGTCGGTGGTGAGGCGATACGGATGCGAGCCATCGGAGGACGTCACGTACAGGTCGCCGCCGTAGCCGCCGAGCCCAGGGCCGCCGAGATGCACGGACTGCTGACCGTAGGACTCGAACAGGATCCATTTGCCGTCCGGCCGCTCCTGAGGAAGCCCATTGGGGCCCTTCACCGTCCTGCAGGTCAGGCAGACCTGGTGCTCGCCGTTCGGTCGAGCGCGGTAGATCTGCTTGATTCCGGCTGCGTCGAACTGCGACGAGAGCACCTTGCCGTTGCGGGTCCAGGACGGATCCTGGCTGAACTCGTAGGCGAGCTTGTGCACCACGAAGCGCCCAGAGAGGTACGGACCCGTCACGGGTCGGCTGGCGGCGACGGCGGGCGCCATGAACGCCAGGGTGGCGCCGAGCGCCATCGCAACGGCCGTCGCGATCGCCGGAATTCTGTGTGTCATCACTCCAATGCGCCGTCGGGGTTCGGCCGCCCCCTTTCCCCTATTTGACTTTGGCCGAGCAAAAGAGCGGCGTGGCGGGGCCGCGGGAGGCAGGGGGTCCACACGGCCCGCGCCACGCCTGCGCGTCGGTAGCCAGGGAGGGATTTCCGACGCGTTCGTCCCGGGAGGCGGGACTGGCCCCGGGACGAGTTTTATGAAGTTAGTACGTCCTCCCGCCTTGCGGCCGATTATCCCCCGATTCGTCCGGCGGTGTCAACCGTCTTTGTGAAGAACTCCCCCGGCCCGATCGATCCCCCATCCCCGCCGCTCGATCAGCTCGATTCCGATGACCGTGCCGAACGGCCCGATGGGTGTGAGCGTCGCCGCCAACAGGGGCCAGGGCGCCTCGCGCCGCATGACCGCCCAGAGGATCAGCGCGCAGAGGCCGAGGTAGCCAACGCCGTGCAGGAGGCCGAAAAGGGCGGTGTCGGAGTGATACCCGGGAGCGATCCAGAAGAAGAGCAGGGCCGCGAACAGGCACGACTCGAACCAGGAGGCGTACTTCACCCACCGGAACAGTGTGCCCGGGACCGGCTTGGGCAGGGCTTCCGCGTGCTCGGCGGTGGACACGACGCCGAAATTAGCGCCTGAGCGGCCTCGACCGGCGGTCGAAGCGGGACGGCGAACTTCATACCGGCGGTCCATAGGTTTTTGGAGGCCCGCCCTGCAAGATACCCGCCATGGAGCGATTCCATGGAGATCAGACACCTGACGTGGGCATGAGGAGGCTCGTGCGTCTGCAGCGCTCGTATCGGTGCTCGAGCTGCGACGCGGAGCACCACTCCTGGGTTCGACTCAGCTCATGTCCCGATTGCGGCCGCTCCCTCTCGGTGGCCGTGATCAGACGTGCCGCGTTGGCCGGCCCCGCCTAGGCGGGGTCGGCGCGGCCCATCAGCGTCGTCAGCACGATCCGCTCCTGCTCCTTGGTGTGCGCGACCGCATAGCCCTCACCGGGGCTGGCGCGCGGCGGCCGCCCGACGTAGCCGAGCTCGACGCCCTCGGGCAGCAGGTCCGGCAGCCGGCGCTGCATGACCGACCAGGCGCCCATGTTGCGCGGCTCCTCCTGCACCCAGACGATCTCCTTCAGGCTCGGGTAGCTCGCGATCAGCTCGGTGAGCTGCTCCTTGGCGAAGGGGTAGAGGAGCTCCGCGCGGGCGACTGCGACCGTTTCGGTCTCCTCGCGCTTGGGCGCCGCGTCGAGGTCGTAGTAGATCTTGCCGCTGCATAGGGCGAGCCGCTCGACCCGCTCCTTCCGCCCCTCGGCGTGGGGGTCGTCAAGCACGAACTGGAAGGCGCCGGCGGTGAGGTCTTCGAGCGTCGAGGTCGCGCGCGGCAGGCGCAGCAGGCCCTTGGGAGTGAAGACGACCATGGGCCTGGCCTTCTGGATGTGCGCCTGGCGGCGCAGCAGGTGGAAGTACTGCGCGGCCGTGGACGGGTTCGCGATCCGGATGTTGCCCTCGGCGGCGAGCTGGATGAATCGCTCGATCCGGGCGCTCGAGTGCTCGGGGCCGCCCCCCTCATAACCGTGGGGGAGCAACAGGGTCAGCCGCGAGGTCTGGCCCCATTTCGCCTCGGCCGAGGCGATGAAGCTGTCGATGATCACCTGCGCCGCGTTGCCGAAGTCGCCGAACTGCGCCTCCCAGAGGACCAGGCTGTCGGGTGAATGCGCCGAGTACCCATACTCGAAGCCGAGGCAGGCGGACTCTGAGAGAGGGCTGTTGTGCAGTTCGAGCGGCGCGTTGGCCTCCGGCAGGTTCTGGATCGGCGCGTAGCGCAGACCCGTCTTCTCGTCGTGAAGGACGAGGTGGCGGTTGGAGAAGGTGCCGCGCTCGGTGTCCTGGCCGGTGAAGCGGATGTGCACGTCCTCCGTCAGCAGCGACGCGAGGGCGAGTTCCTCGGCGTGGCCGAACTCGATCCCACCCTCATTCATCGCGTCCAGGCGCTTGGAGAGCGGCTTGCGCAGCTTGCGGTGGATGGTGAAGCTGTCCGGCACCCGCAGGAGCTCCTCGTTGAGCTTGCGGAGCTTCTCCTCCGGGACCGCCGTCTCGACGCTCGGGCTTCGCGTGCGATCCAGCTCACCCGTCCCGGTGGCGGTCGGATCCGCGTACTCGCCCGATTCGATCTTCTGGCGGAGGTCGTCGTGGGCGGACTTGAGCTCCTGCTGGCGCCCCTTGTTTCGCTCCTCGACCTCGTCGGGGGTCGCGATCCCCTCCTTGACCAGGGCCTCCGCGTAGATCTGGCTGACCGGCGGGTGCCCCTTGATCTTGGCCGCCATCAGCGGCTGCGTGTAGGCGGGCTCGTCGGTCTCGTTGTGCCCGAAGCGGCGGTAGCCGATCAGGTCGATGACCACGTCGCGGCCCCAGCGCTCGCGGTAGGCCATCGCCAGGCGAACCGCCGCGACGCAGGCCTCCGGGTCGTCGGCGTTCACGTGGATGATCGGGACGTTGAAGCCTTTCGCCATGTCGGCGGCGTACGGGGTGGAACGCCCCTCCTCTGGATCGGTCGTGAAGCCGATCTGGTTGTTCTGGATGATGTGAACCGTTCCGCCGGTCGCGTAGCCCTTCAGCGACTGGAGGTTGAGGGTCTCGGCGACGACGCCCTGGGCGGGGAACGCCGCGTCGCCATGCAGCAGCACCGGGACGGCGGCCATCGGGTCGTGCTCGAGGCGGCCGTTCTGTCTGCTGGTCTGCGAGGCGCGGGCGGCCCCTGTGACCACCGGATCGACGTACTCCAGGTGACTGGGGTTGGGATAGAGGCGGACGCCGATCTCGGAGTCGTCGCGGGTGGCGTAGATCCCGCTGTGCCCGTAGTGGTACTTGACGTCGCCGGTGCCGCCCGTGGGGATGGCCGCCAGCGACTTGACGGCCTCGATCGCCTTGGCGCCCTCGAACTCGGCCAGGATCGCCTCGACCGGGCGGCAGATGTTGTGGGCCAGGACGCTGAGCCGGCCACGATGGGCCATGCCGATCACCACGTCGTGCGCGCCCTCCGTGTGGGCCATCTCGAAGACCTGGTCGAGCATCGGCACCACCGTGTCGAGCCCCTCGATGGAGAACATCTTCTGGCCGAGATAGGCCTTCTCGAGGTAGCGCTCGAAGCCGAACACCTGGATCAAGCGATTGAGGAGGTGGTGCTTCTCCTCCGGGTCGAGCGGCTTGCGATGCCAGCCGGTCTCGATCATGTCCCGCAGCCACATCCGTTGCTGGTGGGAGGAGAGGTGCTCGATCTGGTAGGCGATCGTCCCGCAGTAGGCCTCGCGCATCCGCGGCAGCGCCTCCAGCAGGGTCTCGCCCTCCACGCCGATCCGCAGGATCTCCGCCGGGATCTGGGACATCAGCTCGGGTGTGAGCCCGACGTTCTCGGGCTGGATCGCGGGGTCGCCCTTCGGCTCGGAGCCGAGCGGGTCGAGCCGGGCGGCCAGGTGGCCGTGCGTACGGTAGGCCTTGAGCAGCGAGGTGGCGGCCTGTACCGCCTGCAGCAGCTCCATATCCGGCTTGGCGGGAGCGCCCAGGGCTCCCGGTGCCCCCGGCGCGGCCAACGGCGGGGCCGAGGCCGACGCCGCGTGCGCCGCCGTCACTGTCGACGGCTCCAACCCAAGATCGGTCGCGACCGACTCGTAGAAGTCGTCCTCGCCCTGGAGCAGCTCCTCGATCCGGCGCAGGAACGACCCAGACTCGGCGCCCTGGATGACGCGGTGGTCATATGTGGAGGTCATCGTCATGACCTTCGAGACCCCGAGCGCCTTGATCTTCTCCGGCGGCGCGTGCCTCCATTCGACCGGATAGGCGAGGGAGCCGCAGGCGACAATCGTTCCCTGGCCGGCCATCAGGCGAGGCACCGAAGCCACCGTGCCGAGTCCGCCAGGGTTGGTCAGGCTGATGTTGGTGCCCTGGAAGTCGTCGGCGGTGAGACTGTTCTCCCGCGTCTTGGTGATCAGCTCCTCGTAGTAGGAGTGGAAGCCGCCGAAGTCGAGCCAGTCGGCTCCCTTGATGCAGGGGACCATCAGGGACCGCTGGCCCTTGCGCTCGACGTCAACCGCGATGCCGAGATTCACTCCGCCCGGCTCGATCACCGTCGGCTTGCCGTCGCGCTCCTCGAAGGCGCGCCCCATCACCGGCCACTCCTTGGCGGCCCTGACGATCGCCCAGGCGATCAGATGGGTGAAGCTGACCTTCATCCCGCGTTCCTTGAGGACCTCGTTCAGCGCTTTGCGCTTCGCATCGAGGGTGTCCACTGCGAGCTCTCGGAACGAGGTGGCCGTCGGGATCGAGCGGCTCTCGTTCATCGCCTTGGCGAGCATCGCGGCGGGGCCGCGCAGGGGCTTCGCCTCGCCCGGGACCACCGTTCCGGCCGGCGCAGCGCCGTCGCCCTCGCTGGAGAGCACGTCCGACTTGGTGATCTTGCCGCCCGGGCCGGTGCCCTTGACGCCCTTCAGGTCGACCCCGTTGGCCTGCGCGGCGCGGCGGGCGACGGGGGTGGCGTTGGCTCCATCGGCGTCCTGGTTAACGGCTTCGCCATCACCCGCCACGGCCTCGCCTGCGGCTGCGGCCGTATCGGGCGTGGGCGCGTCTGGCTTGGCAACCTCGGTCGTGTCGACCGGTCCCTTCGTCATCTCCGCGAGCGGCTTGCCCACCTCGATCGTCTCGTCGGGACCGACCAGGATCCTGGTGATCGTCCCGGAGGCGGGTGCTGGAACCTCCGCGTCCACCTTGTCGGTCGAGACCTCCACCACGGTGTCGCCCTCATTGACCGCGTCGCCCTCCGCGACATGCCATTCGAGGACAGTGCCCTCGTTGACCGACTCGCCCATCTCGGGCATCACGATCTCGAGACCGCCGCCCTCCAGCGAGCGGCCGGCGGAGACCGAGGCATCGTCAGTCGTCGCCTTGCCGTCGCTCGCGGCCGGCTGCTCCGCCGTTGCCCCGGCGCCGTTGGACTTGGCCGCGGGCTCCTGGACGGCGGGCTCCTCGGTCTGGTCCTCCTGCTCGGCGGTTGTCGGCGCGCCGCCATTGGGGTCGATGTCCGCCAGCGGCTTGCCGACCCCGACGTCATCGTCGACCCCGACATGGATCTTGGTGACGGTTCCGGAGGAGGGGGCTGGGACCTCGGCGTCGACCTTGTCGGTCGAGACCTCGACCATCGTCTGGCCCTCCTCGACGGAATCCCCCTCGGAGACATGCCACTCGAGCACGGTGCCCTCGGTCACCGACTCGCCCATCTCAGGCATCAACAGTTGGACCGTCTGCTTAGTGGCCATTCCCCTTACTAACTGTATGCGGTTCCCAAAACTCGCCTGCCAGGAACGCTGCTAACCAAGGCGTGCGATCAGGTCGACCGCCGGCCAGCCCTGCTCGCGGATGAACTCGCGCGTCGGGGCGGTCGTCTCGCAGAAGGCGCAGACGATCACATCCGACAGGCCGACCGGCCCAGAGAGGGCGATCGGCACGTCGCACTCAGGGCAGGCGAGCGATCGCACTCCGAGCCAGGCCGCCCGCTCGGCTTGCCGAAGCTCGACCCGCGCCGCGGCGGCGCGAAGACGCTCGTCCCTCTCGGGATCTGCAGAGCTGGCTGGGTCGTAGAACAACCCCACACGTTGATTATTGCGCTGCGCAGTCACGGACCTGGCGGCGGCGGCCGCCGTCGGTGTAAGTTCCCTGCAGTTGTGGACGGAAGAGGGGTGAGATGAGCTACTTCGTCACCGGGGCCACCGGCTTCATCGGACGCAACCTGATCGAGCAGCTGCTCGAGCGTGAGGGAACCATCTACGTGCTGGTGCGAGAGGGATCGCGCGGCCGCTTGGAGGAGCTCCGGAGTCGTTGGGGTGCCGACGAGGACCGCATCGTCCCGGTGATCGGGGATCTCTCTCAGGAGCACCTCGGCTGCGGAGATCAGATCGATGGGCTCAGGGGGGACGTCGACCACTTCTTCCACCTGGCCGCGATCTACGACATGACGGCCGACGCGGAGAGCCAGCGCGTCGCCAACGTCGAGGGCACCAGGGAGGCGGTCAGGCTCGCCAAGGAGCTCGACGCCAAGCGTTTCCACATGGTCAGCTCCATCGCCGCTGCGGGCCTCTACAAGGGCACCTTCACCGAGGAAATGTTCGACGAGGCCGAGAAGGTCGAGAACCACCCGTACTTCCAGACGAAGCATGAGTCGGAGGCTGTCGTCCGGGAGGAGTCCGAGGTGCCGTGGCGCGTGTATCGGCCCGGGATCGTCGTCGGACATTCCGAGACCGGAGAGATGGACAAGATCGACGGGCCCTACTACTTCTTCAAGCTCCTGCAGCGCGCCCGCAACGCGGTGCCGCACTGGTTCCCCGGCGTCGGCATCGAGGGCCGCAAGATCAACATCGTCCCGGTCGACTACGTCGCCAAGGCGATGGACCACATCGCTCACATCGACGGCTTCGACGGCCAGGCCTTCCATCTCACCGACCCGAACCCCCTGACTGCCGGGCAGGTGATCAACGTCTTCGCCAAGGCCGCGCACGCGCCCGAGGCGGCGATGCGGATCGACTCGCGAATGCTCGACTTCATCCCGAAGCAGGTCCGCAACGGGCTGACGATGCTGCCGCCGGTGAAGCGGATCACCGACCAGGTGCTCGCCGACTTTGGCATCCCGCGCTCGGTGCTCGTCTACATCAACTACCCGACCGACTTCGACTCGACCAAGACGCAGACGGCGCTCGAGGGGACCGGCATCTCGGTCCCGCCGCTGGCCAGCTACGCGGACAGGCTCTGGGACTACTGGGAGCGCAACCTCGACCCGGACCTGTTCAAGGACCGCTCGCTGTCCGGGGCGATCGGCGGCAAGGTTGTGCTGATCACCGGGGCGTCCTCCGGGATCGGCAAGTCGACTGCGATCAAGTGCGGTGAGGCGGGCGCCGAGGTGCTGCTCGTCGCCCGGACTCCCGAGAAGCTCGAGGAGACGAAGGTGGAGGTCGAAGAGGCCGGAGGCAAGGCTCACATCCACCAGTGCGACCTCTCGGACCTCGAGGACGTCGAGCGGATGGCGAAGGAGGTTCTCGACCAGCACGAGCGGGTCGACATCCTGGTCAACAATGCGGGCCGCTCCATCCGGCGCTCGGTTGAGCTCTCCTACGACCGCTTCCACGACTTCGAGCGGACGATGCAGCTCAACTACTTCGGCGCCCTGCGGCTGATCCTCAGCCTCCTGCCCGCCATGCGGAAGCGCAGCAAGGGGCGCAAGGGCGGCCATATCATCAACGTCAGCTCGATCGGCGTTCAGACCCATACGCCCCGCTTTTCCGCCTATGTCGCCTCCAAGGCCGCTCTCGACGCCTGGTCGCGCTGCGTCGCCTCCGAGGTGCTGGATGACGGCGTCCACATCACCACGATCTACATGCCGCTCGTGCGCACACCGATGATCGCCCCCACCAAGATGTACGACGCCTTCCCCACCAGCACCCCAGAGGAGGCCGCCGAGATGATCACCAACGCGATGATCACCAAGCCGAAGAAGGTGGCGACGCGGCTCGGCACCTTCGGCGAGCTGCTCTACAACATCGCCCCCAAGGCCTCCGACGCGATCCTCAACACCGCGTACAAGCTGTTCCCCGACTCGAGCGCCGCGAAGGGGAAGGGGAAGGACGACGGCAAGCCGGCCGAGAAGGAGAAGGAGCTCTCGACGGAAGGCGTTGCCTTCGCCTACCTGATGAGGGGAGTTCACTGGTAGTAGGGTCGGCGCGTGGCCACGGCGACCCGGCGGTTGAAGCACTGGGGCTGGGGATTCGAGGACCAGCAGCCCCCGCGCGATCAGGTCGAGGGCATCGCGAAGGCGGTGACCGACCGGCTCGGTCTACAGGTCGAGAAGATCGAGGAACCGGTCCCTCTGGCGGCGGTCGAGATTTCGGAGTCCCGCCTGAGGCCGCCGAAGGAGCTTGCCTCGATGTTCTCGGCGGAGGCCTACGATCGGATCGCCCACTCGCTCGGCAAGGCCTACAGGGACGTCGTGCGCGGTTTTCGCGGCGAGTTTCCCGACTCGCCTGACCTGGTCGCCTATCCCGAGTCGGCTGAGGACGTGGACGCCGTGCTCAACTTCTGCGCCGACGAGAAGGCGGCGGCAATCCCGTACGGGGGAGGCACCAGCGTCGTCGGCGGGGTGGAGCCGCGAATGCGAGAGGAGTACCCGGCCGTCGTCACGATCGACCTGCGGCGGATGGACCGGCTGCTGGAGGTCGACGCGATCTCGAAGGCGGCTCGCATCCAGGCCGGGGCGACCGGGCCCCGGCTCGAGGAGCAGCTCCGCGAGCATGGCCTGACCCTGCGTCATTTCCCGCAGTCGTTCGAGTACTCGACGCTGGGCGGCTGGATCGCCACCCGCGCCGGTGGGCATTTCGCAACGCTCTACACCCACATCGAAGACCTGGTCGAGTCGGTCCGGGCGGTGACCTTGGACGGCGATTGGGAGAGCCGGCGCCTTCCGGGGTCGGGCGCGGGACCGAGCCCCGATCGCATGCTGGTCGGGTCGGAGGGCATCCTCGGCGTGATCGTCGACTCCTGGGTCCGGGTTCGCGAGCGGCCCGACGAGAAGATCTCCGCCGCAGTCGCCTTCGACGACTTCGCCGACGGAGCGGAGGCCGTCCGCGAGATCTCACAGGCCGGGCTCTACCCGGCGAACTGCCGCCTGCTGGACGCGGTCGAATCCGACACCTCCTCTGCCGGGCCTCCCGGCAAGGCCATGCTCGTCCTCGGCTTCGAGTCGGCGCATCATCCGGTCGAGGACGCGATGGCGCTCGCCATGGACGCCGCCCGCGCTCACGGCGGCGAGCCCGGGGAGCTCAGGCGGCAGTCCACCGAGCCGCCGGGGCCGGAGGCCCGTCGCGCATCGCCGCCGCCCTCCGCGCCGGGGGACGATCCAGTGAACGCCTGGCGCCACGCCTTTCTCTACGCCCCATACCTTCGCGACTCCCTGGTCGCCTGCGGGATCCTCTCGGACACCTTCGAGACGGCAATCACGTGGGATCGCTTCCCCGACTTCCACACAGAGGTGATGGAGACCGCGCAGCGGGCGGTCGCTGAGACAAGTCGCCGCCCGGGGGAGGGCCGCGGCGCGGCCCGGATCAGCTGCCGCTTCACCCACATCTATCCGGACGGCCCGGCGCCGTACTACACGGTGCTCGCCCCGGCCAGGCGAGGCGACGAGGTGGAGCAGTGGGACGAGATCAAGGAGGCGGTGTCCGAGACGGTGATCGACGCAGGGGGCACCATCACCCACCACCATGCCGTCGGGCGAGACCACCGGCCCTGGTACGACCGCCAGCGTCCCGATCCGTTCGCAGACGCGCTTCGCGCCGCCAAGCGGGAGCTCGATCCCGGCGCGATCCTCAATCCGGGTGTCCTTATCGACCCGGACCGAGACGCATAGCAGCGCCCCCGCAGCATGAAACGGGTCGCGCTTTCGCGCGCCCTCGGATACCGGCCACTACCCTTCCCGGGTCATGGAAGGGCCGCTCACGCAGGAGCGGGCCGAGCCGCAGGTGGCCGAGACGGTCCCGCACGCTCGGTCCCAGAAGCCGCGGCGCGGGCCGCTGCTCGCGGCGATCGTCGCACTCCGCCCGCAGGAGTGGGTCAAGAACCTGCTCGTCTTCGCTGGCCTGCTGTTCTCCGCCAAGTTCAAGGACTTCGACGCGATCGTGGACGCGAGCGTGACCTTCGCCGCGTTCTGCATGGTCGCCTCGGCCGGCTATCTGGTGAACGACGCGCACGACATCGCAGAGGACCGGCAGCATCCGACCAAGCGCTTTCGCCCGATCGCGGCGGGCGAGCTCGCCATCCCGACCGCGATCGGGATGGCGGTGGTGCTGGGCATCGGCGCGCTGGTCGGCTCCGCCCTGCTGGAGGGGCTGGAGATCGGAGGACTCGTCCTCGCATACGGGGTCGGCACCACCCTCTACTCCTACGTCCTCAAGCACGAGGTGATCCTCGACGTGATGACGATCTCCGGTCTCTTCGTGCTCCGGGTTGTCGCCGGCGCGGTCGCCGTCGGTGCCGATGCCTCGGCCTTCCTGCTCCTCTGCACGGGGATGGTTGCCCTCTTCCTCGGCTTCACCAAGCGACGCCAGGAGGCCACCTCCGAGCTGCACTCCGGAACGAAGACCCGGCCCGTGCTCGAGCACTACTCGATCCCCTTCCTCGACCAGATGGTTGCCATGGTCACCGCCGCCACGGTGATGAGCTACGCGATCTACGCAGTCAACTCGCCGCTGATCGGCTCGAAGATGCTGGCCACCCTGCCTCCCGTCCTCTACGGGATCTTCCGCTACCTCTACCTGATCTACGACCGTAAGGACACCCGCTCGACCGATGCGATCCTACTCGAGGACTACGGCATGATCGGAGCTGCGGTCGTCTGGGTAGCGAGCGCGCTGATCCTGCTGCTCATCTACCACTAGATCCCGCCGAGTTCACGGGAGCGTCTACAGCGGGAAGACGACGAGCTTGCGATCCAGGACGCAGTGGACCTGGCTGCCACCGCCTGAGCAGGTGTAGCCCTGCAGCGAGTGGGCCCCGGTCTTGGCGTATTCCTTGGCGATTCGCTTGGCCTTCGGGCAGGAGACGATCGCCGCGCGGACGCCTCCGCCACAGTTCCGCAGCCCGGCGGCGGCGCCCGAGGGAAGGACGAGCGCGAGCGCCGTGACCAGCGCCGCGACGAAGAGGAGGGCCGTTCGGGTCATGGACATCTCGCTGCCCGAATCGGCCCGCCGTCCAAGCCGGCTTGAGCCTGGCCGGGCGGTCTGGACACCTGGTCCCCCGCCCGAAGGCGAGGCTGACTGGCCAGTCGGCCAGTCGAGGCCAGTCATATAGAGTCCAAAACGTGGACCTGACCCTGACGGACTCGGAGGCGGCCTTCCGCGACGAGGTCCGGAGCTGGCTCGAGGAGAACCATCCCGGTCAGTCCCCTGAGGGCGACGATCAGGCCGAGTTCGAGTTCCGCCGCGCCTGGCAGAAGAAGATGCACGAGGCCGGCTGGGCCGGTCTGTCCTGGCCCGAGGAGTACGGCGGCAAGGGCGCAACCCTGATCGAGCAGTCGATCTTCAACGAGGAGCTCGCCCGCCAGCGCGTGCCGCTCCCGGCCAACGTGCTCGGATTGGTGATGGGCGGTCCCGTCGTCATCGCACACGGCAACGAGGACCAGAAGGAGCGCTACCTGGAGCCGATCCTCTCCGGAGAGGAGATCTGGTGCCAGGGCTTCTCCGAGCCCGAGTCGGGCTCCGACCTCGCCTCCCTGAAGACGCGCGCGGTGAAGACCGACTCGAATGGGGGCGGCTGGAAGATCACCGGGCAGAAGGTCTGGACCACCTACGCGCACGAGGCCAAGTACTGCATGCTCCTCGCGCGCACCGACCAGGACGCCCCCAAGCACAAGGGCATCACCTACTTCATCCTCGACATGGAGCAGCCGAACGTCGACGTGCGTCCACTCCGCCAGATCACCGGCGAGGCCGAATTCAACGAGATCTTCCTCGAGGAGGCCGAGGTCCCCGACGAGAACATCATCGGCGAGGTCGGCGGCGGCTGGGGGGTGGCCATCACCACGCTGATGTTCGAGCGCGCCGGCCTGGGCGCAGCAGCGGTGATGGGCCTGAAGCGCACCATGGAGGACCTCCTCGCCGTCATCCGCGAGAAGGGCCTGGACGAGGACCCAGTGATCCGCCAGCGGATCGCCGAGCTCCAGATCGGCATCGAGGCGATGCGGCTGGGTGCCCTGCGCTCGCTCACAGCGACGATGAAGACGGGGATCCCAGGGCCCGAGGGCTCACTCAGCAAGTGGCAGTGGGCGGACTACAACCAGGCGCTGACCGAGCTCGGGAACGAGGTGCTCGGGCCCGAGGGAATGCGCGTCGGCACCGACTGGAGCTACCGCTTCCTCCGCTCCCGGGCCAACTCGATCGAGGGAGGCACCACCGAGGTCCTCAAGAACATCATCGCCGAGCGGGTGCTCGGCCTGCCGAGGCTGAGATGAGGGGACTGGCGAAGTGAACTTCGACTTGAACGACGAACAGCAGGAGATCAAGCGCACCGCCCACGAGTTCCTCGCCTCCCGTTTTGCGCCGTCGAAGGTGAGGGAGCTGGCCGAGGCGCGCTCCTATGACGACGGCCTCTGGAAGGAGATCTCGGAGCTCGGCTGGCCCGGCATCGCCGTCTCGGAGGACGACGGTGGCCAGGGACTGGGAATGGTCGAGCTCGCCGTCCTGCTCGAGGAATCCGGCTACGCCTGCGCCCCGAGCCCGCTGCTCGGCACGGCCGGCGCAGCGCTGGTCATCTCGGCCGCGGGCTCCGATGAGCAGCGTGCCGAGTGGCTCCCGAAGCTCGCGTCCGGAGAGGCGACCGGGTCCTTCGGCGGCTTCGCCGACGGCCAGAGCACGCTCTTCTGCGACCTGCCCACCGCGGACGTCGTGGTCACCTTCGACGGTGAGGGCGCGCTGGTCGCGCCCGCCTCCGAGGTCGACTTCGAGCCCTTCGAGGCGATCGACGCGACCCGCTCCTACGGGCTGATCTCGGAGCCCGTCGGCGAGCCCCTGACCGGCGACGTCGCCGGCGGACGCGATCGGCTTGCGGTCGCGATCGCCGCGGAGCTCACTGGGATCGCCCAGCGAGCGATGGAGATGGCCGTCGAGTACGCGCGCGAACGCCAGCAATTCGGTCGGCCGATCGGTGCCTACCAGGGTGTCGGCCACCGCTGCGCCGCGATGCTGCTCGCCACCGAGGAGTCTCGCTCGCTCACCTACTACGCCTCCTGGACCGCGGACGCGGAGCCCGAGTCGCTGTCGCTGGCCGCCGCGATGGCCGGCGCTCGCTCGGCCGACGCCGGTTGGCAGGTGCCCGCCTCGGCCCTTCAGGTCCTCGGCGGCATCGGCTTCACCTGGGAGCACGACCTTCAGTTCTGGCTCAAGCGCGGCCGCGTCGCCGGCCGCATGCTCGGCACACCGCGTGACCACCGCGAGCGGGTGGCGGACCTCTCCGGGCTGGGCGCCGGCGAGCCAGCCGCGGTCTAGGCAGCCCGGCGGGGATCGCCTTGAAGCGCCTCCTGGTCGCCGTCACCGCACTTTCTCTGGCGGTTCTGCCGGCGAGCGCCCTGGCGAAGGCCAAGCCGGCGAGCTCCGCCGGGACCTACGGCCACGCCGGGCGCTTCATCACCGACTCCCGGGGCCGGGTCGTCACGTTCCATGGCTTCGACATGGTCGAGAAGCTTGCAGCGTCGGGCTATGCGCCGGACGGCGCGGGCTTCGGCAGGGACGATGCCCGCTTCCTCGCGCGGAACGGCTTCAACGTGATCCGGCTCGGGATCATCTGGAAGGCCCTCGAGCCCCAGCCCGGCGTCTACGACAACGCTTATCTCAACCGGATCTTCAGCACCTACAGGCTGCTCCACAAGCAGGGCATCGCGGTGCTGCTCGACTTCCACCAGGACATGTACAACGAGCGCTTCCAGGGAGAGGGGGCGCCGGACTGGGCGATCGTCGGCCAGGCTGCGACCGAGAACCCCTCACCCCAGCTCGGCTTCCCGATCAACTACGTCGCCCAGAACGCCGTCAACCACGCCTACGACGCGTTCTGGGCCAACACGCAGGTGCCGGGCACGGGCCGCGGAGTCCAGGACTTCTACGCCGCGGCATGGGCGCACGTCGCCAAGCGCTTCCGCGGCAAGCCCGGGGTCGTGGGCTACAACCTCTTCAACGAGCCCTGGATGGGGAGCCCCCTTCAGCAGTGCGCGCTCGCGGGTGGGGGGACCGCCCCCGATGCCTGCGGGATCCCGCAGTTCGAGGCGACCACCCTGACCGACTTCCACCGGCGCGTCACGCGCGCGATCCGCCGCATCGACAAGCGAACCATGGTCTTCCCGGCCCCGATCCTGACCTTCGACTTCGGCGGCGTGACCGGGGTGGGCAAGGTCGACAAGCGGGCGGGCTTCGCCTTCAACGCCTATTGCGGGCAGGTCAATCCGGCGATCGCCGCTCTGCTCACCTACCTGAAGGGACAGCCGTGCAGCTTCTCGGCGAACCTCTCGTTCACCCATGCTCTCGATGAGAGCCGCCGCAACGGCGACGCTCTCTTCATGACGGAGTTCGGGGCGACCGACGAACTCGCGAACTTCAGCGACTACCTGCACGGCGCGAACGCCCTGGGGATCAGCTGGGCCTACTGGGCCTACTGCGGCTGCGGTGATCCGACCACGACCGGGGCCGGAGACACACAGGCCCTCGTACTCGATCCCAGGCAACCGCCCACCGGTGCGAACGTCAAGACGGAGAAGCTGGTGCTGCTGGCGCAGCCGTACGCGAGGGTCGTCTCGGGAACACCGCGGGAGTGGGCGTTCGACGACGCGACGCACCAGTTCCGCTTCGCCTACGTGACAAAGCCGGCGGCCAGGGGCAAGCGCTTCGGCCCGGGCTCGATCACGACGCTGAGCGTGCCCGCGGTCCAGTACCCGAGCGGATACGGGGTGGGTGTCCGTGGCGCGCGGGTTGTTTCGAGGCCACGCTCGAGCGTCGTGCGGCTCGCGCAGTGTGGCCGCGCGAAGCGGGTGAGGGTCGAGATCGGTCCCGGCAAGACCGGGGCCGCCGCCCGCAAGTGCGGCTAGCCTCGATGGTGACCCTGTGAGGCGGTCGGCTATCGCGGGGATGTCCCGGCCGTGGGCCGTCGCGCTCTGTGTGCTGGGGCTATGTGGCGCCGCTCAGCAGGCTCAGGCCGCCACCCCGGAGCAGCGCGCCGCCGACCTGGTGGCGCAGATGACCTCGGCCGAGAAGGTCGACCTCGTGGCGAGCGGCGCGGCCGGCGTCCCGCGGCTCGGCATCCCGCCCCTCAGCGCTCGCGACGGCCCCAACGGGATCGGCACGGGGGAGCGTGGCGTGACCGCGTTCCCGAATGCCGTCAACATCGGTGCGTCATGGGATCGCGGGCTCGCGCGTCGCTTCGGGCAGGCGCTTGGGCGAGAGCTGCGGGCCAAGGGCTTCGACTGGTTCTTCGCACCCACGGTCGAGGTCCTGAGGACGCCGCTCTGGGGCCGCGCGGCGGAGACGTACGGGGAGGACCCGTTCCTGAACGGGGCTCTCGTCGCTCCGGAGATCAGCGGCGTCCAGAGCCAACATGTGATGGCCCAGGTCAAGCACTGGGTCGGAAACACCCAGGAGACCGGACGCGTCGGCATTCCGCTGGTCGGTCCGGGTGTCGATGACCGGGTGTCGCTGCGGACCCTCAACGAGATCTACTTCCCCGGCTTCAAGTCGGCCGTGCGGAAGGGCGGCGCGGCCTCGGTGATGTGCTCCTACAACCGCATCAACGGCCTGCAGTCGTGTCAGGACCCGCTCACCCTGGGCATCGTCAAGAACTGGATGAGAGGGTTCGTGGGGCCCGACGCGGTGCTCGCGGTCCGCGATGGGGCAGCCGCGGCAAGCGCCGGCACGGACAACTTCCAGATCGGGGGCTCCGGCTCCTTCAGGTCGGCGGCCGATTCGGGCCAAATCCCACAGGCGCGGATTGACGATGCCGCCCGCCGAATCCTGACCGGGATGATCCGGATCGGCCTCCTGGGCCATCCCGTCGGGAGCGCGCGGCCGGTCGCCAGCACTCCCAGGCACCGCAAGCTGGCGACGAAGATCTCGGCGCAGGCCAGCGTGCTGCTGCAGAACCGCCGCCAAGTCCTGCCTTTCTCATCGCGGACGCGCTCGATCGCGGTGATCGGCTACGACGCGGGCCCGGGAACGCAGATCGAGGAGGGGGGCTCGCCCGCGGTGCTGCCCGGCGGCAGGGTGATCACGCCGCTGGCGGGGATCCGCAAGCGGGCCGGTCACGGCCTCGATGTGAAGTACGCACAGGGGACACTCGGCGTCGTGTCCCTGCCCGCGGTTCCCGCCAGCGTGTTGACGCCGTCGTCGGGGCCGGGTCAGGGCCTTTCCGCGACCTTCTTCTCGGGTAGGACGCCCGACATATCAGGGGCTGTGGTCGGCACGCGGGTGGATCCGACGATCGATTCAAAGTCCGTACTTCCATCCGGCGCCGGATCCGCGCGTTGGACCGGGACGCTGACCCCGCCGACGACCGGCGACTACAGGTTCTCTCTCAAGGTTGCGGGCAACGCGAAGCTGTCCATCAACGGGCAGCAGATCGCCGGCGGCGACGCCGAGTGGATCAACCTCGACGGTGGTTCCCCCACCGGCGGAGTCCCGGGGACCTCGCCTGGGGCGCCGGACCAGACCTTCCAGGGCATCGTCCACCTACAGGCCGGGCAGAGGGTCCCGATCACCGTCGAGTACGCGGCGAGCGCATCGATCACCGGCAACGAGTTGCACCTGGGCTGGCAGCCGCCCGACCCCGGAATGCTTGCCGCTGCCGTGCGGGCCGCGAAGCACGCCCAGGTGGCGGTGGTCTTCGCGAACGACGTCACCGGCGAGGGCATGGACCGGACCTCGCTCGGGCTGCCCGGCGACCAGGACAAGCTGATCTCGGCCGTGGCGAAGGCGAACCCCCGCACCGTGGTCGTGCTGCACACCGGGAGCGCGGTGCTGATGCCGTGGCGCAACAAGGTCGACGGAATCATCGAGGCGTGGTATCCGGGGCAACAGAGCGGCGCCGCCATCGCCAAGACGCTGTGGGGGGACGTTGATCCCTCGGGCCGGCTGCCGGTGACCTTCCCCGCCTCTGACAGCCAAGGGCCGACAGCCAACAACCCCTCGCGCTTTCCGGGGATAGGCAACGTCGTCCAGTTCAGCGAGGGACTCTTCGTCGGCTACCGCTGGTTCGACCGCTACCGAAAGCGGCCGCTCTTCCCCTTCGGCTACGGGCTCTCATTCACCCATTTCAAGCTGGGCGGCCTGAAGGTGAAGAAGAGGGGCAAGGGGCGCTACGGGGTCAGCGTCCGCGTCCGCAACACCGGTCAACGGGCCGGGGCCGAGGTGGTCCAGCTCTATGTCGGCTTCCCCCCGAAGACCGGTGAGCCACCCCGCCAGCTCAAGGCGTTCGGCAAGGTCCGTCTCGCGCCGGGCGAGGCCCGGACCGTCCAGCTCAACCTGAACGGCTCGAGCTTCCGGTACTTCAACGAGGCCGCCAACAGCTGGGGGACTCAAGGGGGTAGCTACCGGATCTACGTCGGCACGTCCTCACGCAATCTGCCACTCAGGGCGCAGGTTCATATCGGAGGCCGGCACGGGTAGGTCCGCCTGCGCCGTTGTGCTTCGTGAACACTTGACTCGTTGATGGGGAATCAAGTAAGACTCCTTACCTGATGGTGAGGTGTCGCACCCTGACTGCGGTCGCGAGCGCATCCGCAGCGGTCTTTGCCCTGTCCACCACGCCTGCGGCAGGCGCTGCGACCTGCCCGACCAGCGTCGGCGACCGCGCCTTCGCCAGCCCCACCCAGCTGCGCGCGACGATGGGGAAGATCGTCGGCTTCGGGCAACTCCGGAACGCGGGGAGCCGGTCTCACAACCACGAGCTTCGATGGCTGGACGGTCGCCTGAAGCGGATTCCTGGCCTGCGGGTCCGCTCGGACCCCTACTGGGTGCGCAGCTGGCAGCCCACGACGCCCGCAAGGAAGGGTCCCGGCATGGATCTCGCCCGGGCGGGCGAGCTCAGGCTGCTGGAGCCGGGCGGTTCCACCACTCGGATTCCGGTGGCCGGCGCCGTGCCCTACGCGCGGCCGACGAACAACCGGGGATCCGGCGGTCCACTCGTCTACCTGCCTCCCGGCCAGCAGATCACGGCCCAGAACTCCGCCGGCAAGGTCGTGATCCGGGACTTCCCGCAGGCCTCGATACCGGCAGCGGGCATCCAGTTCCTCTCTCTGTACATCACGCCCGACCTTGCGACTCAGACCGGGGCCTACGCCCGGCCATATCTCGCACCGCTCGACCAGGAGATGTGGAACGCCGGCACGGCCGGAGCCGCCGGCATCGTCTTCGTCTTCGACGTTCCCGAAAAGCAGGTTCGCGGCTACTGGGACCCGCACAACGGGACCCATTACAAGGTTCCCGGGCTGTTCGTGGGCGCTGACCAAGGTGATCAATTGAAGGCGCTGGCGGCGGCCGGGCGGTCGGCGCGGGTCGTCGTGCACGCACGGTCGAAGCGGGCCAAGACGAGAAATCTGATCGCAACCCTGCCCGGGCAGAGCCCACAGCGAATCGTGCTCTCGACCCACACGGACGGCGCCACCTGGGTTCAGGAGAACGGGGTGGCGGGCGTCCTGGCCCTGGCGCGGTACCTCGCCGAGCTTCCCAAACAGTGCCGCCCCCGCACCTTCCAGTTCGCGTTCGGAAGCGGACACCTCGGATTCGCCCGGGACGGAACCGAGCTCTACGCGCGCAAGCTCGACCAGCAGTACGACCAGGGCTCGGTGGCGTTCGCCTTCGCCCTCGAGCACATGGGGACTCGCGAGATCCTGCCCGTTCCGGATGCGGACGGATCGGGGCAGCATCTCGCCTTCACCGGCCAGGGTGAGGCGTATCTATTCGGCGCCGGGGACAGCGACGCCCTCCGCCAAGCGGCCGTCAATGCCACGAAGGCGCGGAACCTCGACCACACCGCCGTGCTTCGCGGCCTCGGGGTTCCCGTGGCGGGCCAAGCGCCGCCGATCTGCTCGATGGGCGGGATCGGGACCGCCTTCCAATCCCATCTGATTCCGACGCTGGCGATGATCTCCGGTCCCTGGTCCCTGTGGGCCCCATCGTTCGGGCCGAGGGCAGTCGACTTCGACCGCATGCGCAGCCAGCTCCTGGCAGCGGGAGATGCCGTGCTTGCTCTCCAGGGTCTCCCCAGCGCGCAGATCGCAGGTGACTACCCCAACTACCGGGCCCAGCGAGCGGCTGGTGCGCCGACCTGTTCCCATGAGCTGCCCCCGCAGTAGCCGTCTCCTGTCTCTCGCGGGGGCGTTCGCGCTTGCCCTCACCCTGGCCTTGGCCGGGCTCGCCGGAACGTCGAGCGCCAAGCCGCCCTGGGCCGGGACGACCATCACGCAGCCGCCTCAGCCGAAGAACGGTCCCGGCGGGCGCGCTCATCCCTATCGGGGTTTCCGCGTGACGGCGGGCGGCAGCGGGAATGACGCCTGGTACGCCTTCGAGCCCACCATGCCGCGACCACGGAAGGCGCCGCTCGCGATCGTGATGCACGGGTACTTCGAGTTCGCGGGCTATGACCAGATGTACGCCTTCATCAGCCACACGGTGCGGCGAGGGAGCGTCGTCATCTATCCGAGATGGCAGACCGGCATAGCTGATCCGTGCCCAGGCCCGTTCAACATCGAGCCCTGCATCAATTCGTCTGTCGACGGGATCCGTGGCGCCATCTCCTATCTGCAATCGAGCTCGAAGCGGGTGCAGCCCAACCTGCGGGAGACCAGCTACTTCGGCTTCTCCTTCGGCGGCATCCTCACCGCGAACCTCGCCAACCGTTATTTGTCGCTCGGGTTGCCGAAGCCCCGCGCAATCTTCCTCGACGACCCGGAGGACAGCGGACTCGCCGGCGGCGGCGAGCCGGCGCTCGACGACTCACTCGGGGGAATCCCGCCGTCGACCAAGTTCGAGTGCCACTCCGGCGCCGAGGGCGCCCTCGTGCAGAACAAGGGAGGTGTGGACACCGCGAGCTGCAATGCGGTGTTCCCGAAGATCCCCCAGATCCCCGACAAGAACAAGGACCTCGTCCTCACCCACACCGACTCCCACGGACAGCCCACCCTGTCCTCGGCTCACGGGGTGTGCGCCGGAGGTGCTCCGGGCTTTGGCCCCCCCAACGCCTACGACTGGAACTTCTGCTGGAAGGTCTGGGACGGGCTTCGCAGCTGCGCATACTCGCGGACCGACTGCCGTTATGCGCTTGGCAACACGCCTCAGCATCGCTCGCTCGGCCGCTGGAGCGACGGAGTCCCTGTCACCCCGCTGAAGATCCAGAACGCCGCGCCGATCGTGCCGTAGCCGGATGCCGGCGACGACGACATCGAAGCCGGGCCGCATCCAGCGCGTGGCGGACGGCGTCTTCTTCAGCTTGCCCGAGACGCTGCCGCGGGGCCGCCACAAGCTGACGCCCGAGCAGGTCAGCGACGCGCAATCCGAGCGGATGCTCGGCGCAGTGACGGAGCTGCTTGCCGCTCGCGGCTACCGCGGCTTCGGCGTGGGGGAGATCGCGAGCCGCGCCGGAGTCTCCCTGGAGGCGTTCTACAAGTGCTTCGCCGGCAAGGACGCCTGCATCTTCGCCGGCTACGACCGCTTCATCGACGTGCTTCTGCGCAGGATGGCAGCCGTTGACGTCCCGGCCGATGATCGGCCCGCGCTGACCGCCGCCCTGCTCGATGCCTATCTCGACACGCTGCAGCGGGACCTCGTCGTCGCGCGCGCGTATCAGGTCGAGATCGATGCACTCGGGGCGCCGGCGCGCGCCCGTCGGCGTGAGTCGCTCCATCTCTTCGCGAACTTCATCCGCGAGGAGGAGGCGCAGGCATCCCCGGACGGCCGGCCCTCCTTGCCCTGGAGCGCCTACATCGGCGTCGTCTACGCCGCCCGCCAGCTCGCCTCGGACGCGCTCGACACATCGGAGACGCCGGATCTTGCCGCGCTCGGCGAGGACCTCCAGATCTGGCTGTCCGATCCGTTTCCTGAGCAGCGGTAAGGCACGGTCTAGCCGGCGAGTTCCGCGATGTAGGTGACGCCGTCGAGGTCGCGGTGCGTCAGGTACTGGAGCATCACCCGCTCGACGCCGAGCTCCTCGAGCTCCGCGAGCTGCTTGCGGATCTCCGCGACGGTGCCGATCAGCGTGTTCGGCGGACGCTCCTTCAGATAGGCCTCGGGATCGGGCGCCTCCTCGCCGCGAGCCTCGGCGACGGCATGCGCGCGCTCGAGCAGGTCGACCTCATCCGAGCCGATGATGCACCCGGCCATCAGGGAGATCGTCGGCCGGCCGCGATTCGCGTCCTCCCAGGCGGCCCTGACCTTTGGGACGGCCTCGGCAGCCTGATCGGCGCTCATCATCACGAGGTTGTACTCGTCGGCCCAGCGCGCGGCGAGGCGGAGGCTGCGCGGCCTCGCCTGCCCGCCGATCAGCAGGTTGGGGGGCGAGAGCGGCTTCGGCAGGGCGTCGAGCCCGTCCAGGCGGTAGTGCTCACCCTCGAAGTCGAGCGTTCCCTCGTCCCATTCGCGACGGACGATCTCCACTTGCTCCTCGAGCATTTCGAATCGCTCCCCGGTCGAGGGGAACGGGAAGCCGTATGAGCGGTGCTCGGTCTCCAGCCAGCCTGCGCCCATCCCGAGCTCGATGCGGCCACCACCCGCGATGTGATCGGCGGTGACCACGCTCTTCGCGAGCACCGAGGGATGGCGGAAGGTGACCGGCGAGATCAGCGTCCCCAGTCGCAATGTGGAGGTGACCGCGGCCAGGCCGGCCAGCGTCGCCCAGGCATCCAGCGAGCCACGGTCGGTCTGGCCGACCACCGAGAGGTAGTGATCCGAGCGGAAGAGCGCCTCGATCGGGCTCTCTTCGCAGGCCTCGGCAAGCGCGACCCACTCCTCCCAGCTGACGGACTCCTGACCCTCGATCATCAGGCAGATGCGCATCAGTCCTCCAAGATCTTCGCGTCGGAGATGACCTGCACCTTGCCACCTCGGCGGAAGTGAACATCGACCGTCTCGTTCTCGCCGTAGCTGCCGAAGAGGCCCAGGGTCATCGCAAGCCAGCGGCTCGTGCTCACCTTCTCCTTGACCAGCGGCCTGGAGAAGACGATCTCGCGGCCGTCGATCGAGTAGTCGCTGCCCTCCTTCTGCTCAGTCCCGTTGATGAAGACCTGGATCGGTCGCTCGGCTCCCCCCGGCAACCGAACCCTCCGCCCGACCTCGACGCTCTCGGTCATCGGGGCGGAGATTAGCCGCAGCGCCGTGGCGGATCGCGGCTACGCGCAGTAGCCGTGGGAGCTGATGGCGCCGGCGACCGCGTTCAGGTTTACCGCGCCGGTCTGCCAAGTGCCTCCCGAGAACTTGTCGGCGGTCACGAGCGCGATCGCCGAGCTCGCTGCGGGCGGGGTGGTGTTGAAGCCTCCGCCAAGCAGCGCGAGACCCTTGCTGCACGGTGTGGTGGCGGCCGTCGCGCTGCTCGTGGCCGGACCCGAGGCTGCGAGGGTCGCGCTCCCGCTTGTCTCCGAGATCTTGAGGCCGGAGGCGCAGTACGCGTAGCTGGTGACCGTGCGGGCGACATTCCCGCTGTTGCTCATGGACGCGCCCCAGGCGTTCGGGGTCGTTCGGTAGTTCGCCCAGAAGATCGGAAACGCCACCGAGGCACCAAGTGTTGGGGTGGGAGATGAGGAGAAGCCGCCTCCCAACGACTTGGTGCCGCCCGGGCAGTTCGCCGCGGCGCTCGCCTGGCTACCGCTGGCCACCGGCGTCGTCGCGGTTCCGCTGACCTCGGTGATCACCAGCTTCCGCTTTTTCTTCTTCCGCTTCTTCGCCAAGCTCGCCTTCTTGCTGCTCTGTTTCTTGAGGGTGAGCTTGGAGCTGCGGCAATCCGCGATTCCGGTGATCGGGACCACCGGACCGGGCCCGCCGGCATCCTCGCGAACGGCTGAGACCTGCCAGGAAGCGTCACCGACGCGGCGGGATTCGTATACGAGGTTCAGATCCGTGATCGTCCCCGACGAGAAAACCGCCGGAGAGTCGAATCCGCCACCCACCGCGAGCATGCCTTGGGGGCAGGTCGCCGTCACGGTGACCGGCTGGTTGTCCGCCGAGGTGGTTTGGCTGGCGCTCACGGTGGTCACCGGAGGCGCGCTCGGTTTCTTGTGCTTCTTCTTTGCCTCGGCGGGGGCCGCTCCCAGGAGCAGAACCGCGAGCGGGACAACTGCGACGAAGTAAACGATCCTTCGCGGGTTCATCGCGGCGACCCTATTCGCTCAATCGGTCGTGTAGGCGCTCAAATGCCTGATCGAGGGAGTCCGCCTCGATCGTCTCCTTGCGGATCGCGCCGGTGTAGGCCACCGCCTGCCCGTCGCCCATCACGTCGATGCCGCCCTCGGGGCCCTTGATCAGGCCAGGCCCGGAGATCTCGATCCGGGCCTGCACTCGCTGGCCGGGAGCGAAGTCCCGGATGCTCCGAATCGGAGGCAACCGATCCTCGCGCTGAATCTCCTCGACCCGCCGCCGAATGTCGGCTATCGCCTCGTCAAGCGTGTCGAACTTCTCCCTCCCGACACCGGACCCATGCCGGACCGTGACCTTCCACTTGCTCACGTGGGGCCCAAGCCTACGTATCTGGCGCGGGTGGCGCCGAATTTCACCCTCGACACGCGCCCTCGCGCGTGTCGATGAAATTCGGCGACAGGACCCGCGCCCCGATACCTAGGCGCCGCGCCGAGGCTTCTTCGGCCGCTTCGCCGGCGGCCCGGTGATCTTCTCGGGACCCTCGCGCTTCTCCGGCGGGGTGTAGTCGACGTCGCGCCGGCCCGTGTAGATCTGGCGCGGCCGGGCAATCTTGAGGTCGGGATCCTCGTTCTGCTCCATCCACTGGGCGACCCAGCCGGACGTGCGGGGGATCGCGAAGATCACCGTGAACATGTCGGTCGGGATCCCCATCGCCTCGTAGATCAGGCCGGAGTAGTAGTCGACGTTCGGGTAGAGCTTGCGCTCGGTGAAGTAGTCGTCGTCGAGCGCCCGCTTCTCGAGCTCGGTGGCGATGTCGAGCAGCGGATTCTCGCCGGTGGCCTCGAGCACCTCGTCGACGTGCTTCTTGATGATCCGTGCCCGCGGGTCGTAGTTCTTGTAGACCCGGTGGCCGAAGCCCATCAGCTTCTGCTCGCGCTTCTTCACGCCCTCGAGGAAGTCCGGGATGTTCTCGACGGTCTCGATCCGCCGCAGCATCCGGAGCACCGCCTCGTTGGCGCCGCCGTGCAGCGGCCCATAGAGGGCCGCGACCCCGGCGGCCACCGCCGAATAGGGATCGACGCCGGACGAGCCCACGGAACGCACCGCGTTCGTCGAGCAGTTCTGCTCGTGGTCGGCGTGCAGGATGAAGAGCACGTCCAGGGCCTTCGCCAGCCGCGGATCGGGCTCGTAGCTGTTCTCCATCTTGAAAAGCATCGAGAGGAAGTTCTCGGAGTACTCGAGCTCGTTGTCCGGATAGACGTAGGGGAAGCCCATGCTGTGGCGATAGGCCCAGGCCGCCAGGGTGGGGATCTTGGCGATCAGCCTGATCGCCGCCATGTAGCGCTCCTCCGGATCGTCGATCTGCTTGGCCTCCGGGTAGAAGGTCGAGAGCGCTCCGACATTGGCGAGCAGCATCCCCATCGGATGGGCGTCATGGCGGAAGGCCTCGTTGAGCTTCTTGATGTCCTCGTGGGCGAAGGTGTGATGGATGACGTCGAAGGTCCAGCGTTCGAGCTGGGCCGGGGTGGGCAGCTCGCCGAAGATCAACAGGTAGGCGACCTCGAGGTAGGTGGAGTGCTCGCAGAGCTGCTCGATTGGGATGCCGCGATGTTGCAGCACGCCCGCCTCGCCGTCGATGAAGGTGATCGCCGACCGACAGGACGCCGTGTTGGTGAAAGCCGGGTCGTAGCCCATCAGGCCGAAGTCGTCGTCCGAAACCTTGACCTGCCGCAGGTCCATCGTCTTGATGGTCCCCTCGCTGATCTCGACCTCGTAGCTCTTGCCGGTGCGGTTGTCGGTGATGCTGAGGGTGTCGCCGCCGGAGGCGCCGTCACTCGCCCCGTCAACCATCGGCTTTGTCTCCTGTTCCGTCGCCATGGAACCTCCTCGACATAGAACGGGTCGCGCCTGGCGGCGCGCCCTCGGATGATCGCGCTACCCGCATATCTTCTCACGGTGGAGTTTCCGGCAAACCGCCCGAGCAAGGACGAGACGCTGGGTTTGTTCGCCGGCCTGCCGCGCCGCTATGAGCTCGCCGGCGCGCTGCTCAGCTTCGGCCAGGACCCGCGCTGGCGCCGCGCGATGGTGAGGAAGGTGCGCCCCCAGGGCGATCAGCGTGTCCTGGACGTCGCCACGGGAACCGGCATGGTGGCGGCCGCGCTCGCTCGCCGCTACGGCTGTCGCGTCGTCGGCCTCGACCAGAGTCCCCAGATGCTGGCCGGAGCCCAGGCGAAGCTCGACGCCGACCCCGGGCTCGCCTCGCGCATCGATCTGGTCAGGGGCGAGGCGGAGTCGCTGCCCTTCGCGGACGGCGAATTCGACCACCTCACCTTCACCTATCTGCTCAGATACGTCCATGACCCCGGGGCCACGTTGCGTGAGCTGGGGCGCGTGGTCAAGCCGGGTGGACGCATCGCCTCGCTCGAGTTCATGCTCCCTCCCAATGCCATCGCGCGCGTTCTCTGGTGGATCTACACCCGCGGCGCGATGCCCGTCCTCGGGCGCCTGATCTCTCGCGACTGGTATGTGGTCGGCCGCTTCCTCGGGCCCAGCATCAGCGAGCTGTACCGGAGGCTGCCGCTCGATCGCCAGCTGGCGCTCTGGCGAGCCGCCGGCATCGAGGACGTGCAGGCCCGGGTGATGAGCCTGGGTGGCGGCGTGGTGATCTGGGGGGTCCGTGGCTGACGCGGATCGCCTCGAACGCCCTGCCTTCTACGCGCTGCGCGGCGGGGGGTGGCGCGACCTGGTCACGGTCCTCCATCCGCCGTACACCGCCTGGAACCTGGCCAACGTCGGCTTCGGCGCCGCGGCCGCGACGCAGATCCACACCGACCGCTTCGTGGCAACCCTCGCGGCCTTCTTCCTGGCTGTCGGGATCAGCGCGCACGCCCTCGACGAGCTCAACGGCCGGCCCCTGAAGACCGAGCTCTCCGACCGCACTTTGATCGGGCTGGCGGCCGTCTCGCTCGCCGGAGCGATCGGAATAGGGATCGCCGGGTGCATCATCGTCTCAGCGACACTCGCCCCGTTGGTGCTGGTCGGCGGCTTCTTCGTGGTCGCCTACAACCTCGAGCTCTTCGGCGGGCGCTTCCACACCGACTTCTGGCTCGCCTTCGCCTGGGCGGCCTTCCCGGCCCTGACCTCGTGGTGGGTCAACACCCTGTCCCTCGCCTCAGTCAAGACTGACGTCGCCGGCCTGCTCGTTGCGGCGGGATGCTTCGGCCTGGTCAGCGTGCAGCGCCGCCTCTCGACCCCGGTCCGCCGGCTGAGGCGGAAGACCGTTTCCGTCACAGGCGAGCAGCGGCTCGAGGACGGCACGGTGATCCCACTGACCGTCGCCGAGCTCGCGGGGCCCCTCGACGAGTCGCTCCGTGGGCTCTCCTGGGCCGTCGTCGTGCTGGCGGCGGGACTGGTCGTGATTCGCTACTAGCCCGGCGGATCAATCGGGCCCAGGCCCGATCGTAGACTCGGCGCCGTGAACGACATCGAGATCCTGATTGCGCTGGTCGCCGCGGCGATCTTCCTGGTGCGTCTCGCCGACGCGATCTCGGTCCCTTATCCGATCGTGCTGGTGCTCGGAGGCCTGGCGATTGGCTTTATTCCCGGCGGCCCCACACTCGAGCTGCAGCCCGACGTCGTCTTCCTCGTCTTTCTGCCGCCCCTGCTCCAATCCGCCGGGTACTGGGCGTCGCCCAAGGAGTTGCGCGCCGAGCTCGTTCCGCTCACCTGGCTGGTGCTTGGGCTCACGCTGGCGACCATGGTCGCGGTCGCCGCCGCCGCCCAGGCGGTCATCCCGAGCATCAGCTGGGCAGAGGGGCTCGTTCTGGGCGCGATCGTCTCTCCCACCGATCCGGTCTCCGCGATCGCCACCTTCGAACGCGTCGGCATCAGCGATCGGGTGGCGACTCTGGTCGAGGGCGAGAGCATGATCAATGACGCTGTCGCCCTGGTCGCCTACAAGGTTGCTCTCGCCGCTGTCGTCAGCGGCATGCTGACGGCCGACGAGGCCGTCGATGACCTGATCATCGGCGTCGTCGGCGGCGTCGCGATCGGCCTCGCCGCTGCCTGGCTGATGACGGTCGCGCTGCGCAGGCTGAGCGACCAGCCGCTGGCGATCCTGCTCACGGTGATCACCGCCTACGCGTCATTCGCGATCGCCGACGGCGTCGGCGCCTCGGGCGTGCTGGCCGCCGTGAGCAGCGGGATCTACGCCGGCTGGCGCTCGCACGTGACCCTCGACGCCGATATGCGCCTCAACTCCCAGTCCTTCTGGCGGGTCCTCGTCTTCGCCCTCAACGCCATTCTCTTCGTGCTGGTCGGTGAGCAGTTCCCTGAGATCCTCCGCCGGGTCGGCGAAACGTTCTCACCGGGGGAGATCGTCGGCTACGGCCTGATGGTCTCGGCAGTGGTCGTCGCGGTTCGCCTGGTGTGGCAGTTCCTGCCGGTTTCTCTGGGCCGGCTGCTGCCGTCGCTGGGCGACACTGGTGGAGGAGAGGACTGGCGCGAGCGCCTGCTGATCGGGTGGAGCGGAATGCGCGGCGCCGTCTCCCTCGCCGCCGCGCTGGCGCTGCCGTTCACGCTCGACTCGGGGGCGTCGTTCGGCTCCCGCGACCTGATCGTCTACCTCACGGTGGCGGTGATCTTCGTGACGCTGGTGGGGCAGGGACTGACGCTCCCCGTCCTGGTCAGACGCCTTGGCCTGAGCGCCTCGGGGCCCTTAGCGCCCGACGAGGCGGTCGCCCGACTCGCTGCGGCACAGGCGGCACTCGACCGGCTCGACGAGCTCGAGGCCGACGGCACGCCGGTGCCCGAGAATGCCCTGGCCCGCTTACGCGAGCTCTACCAGGCCCGATTCGTCCGCTCCATGGCAGCCCTCACCGGCGATGCCCCGGCGACGCCGATCGAGGACCCCTTGACCGGCTACCGCAGGCTGCGCGAGGACCTGATCGGGACCGAGCGGGACACCCTGCTGGCCATGCGGGACGACGGTCGCATCAACCTGGAGCTCTTCCGCCGGATCCAGCGTGACCTCGACCTCGACGAGGCGAAGCTGGGGACCTAGGTGCCGGGCTGGCCGGACGGAGCCGAATCCACCTCGAACATGGTGATCCGGCGGAACTCGCGCAACCGCTCGTCGATCTGCTCGCGGGTAAGCGACTGCACCCGCCCGGTGCCGAAGTCCTCGACGTTGAACGAGGCGAGCACCGAGCCATAGGCCATCGCCTGGCGCAGGACGGTGTGGTCGAGGACCGATTCTCCGGCGGCGCGGCGGCTGTCGAGGTAGCCGAGGAACCCGCCCGCGAAGCTGTCGCCCGCCCCGGTGGGGTCTCTGACGTCCTCGAGCAGATATCCAGGGATCGCGAAGAAGTCGTCGTTGGAGAAGAGCGCCGCGCCGTACTCGCCGCGCTTGGCGACCACCACGTCCGGGCCCGTCTCCATCGCCGCACGCGCCGCTCGGGCCAGGTTCGGCTCTCCGGTGAGCTCGCGGATCTCGGCGTCGTTGAGGAGCAGGCAATCGACCGCGCCGATCGCCTGCACCAGCGCCTCACGCTCGTTGTCGAGCCAGAAGTTCATCGAATCGAGGGCGGCGAACTCGGCCTCGCTGCCCTCGCGGACCCGCCGCTGGAGCTCCGGCTGGATGTTCCCGAGGAAGAGGATCTCAGCCCGGCGGGAATCGTCGGAGAGCTTCGGGTCGAAGTCGGCGAAGACGTTGAGTTGGGTGTCATCGGTGTGGGCGACATTCATGTCGTACTCGTAGTGGCCGCGCCAGAAGAAGGTCTCACCGCCCGAGACGCGCTCGATGTCGTCGCTGATGACCCCGCGGCTCTCGAGCACGCCCAGCTCTTCCTCGCCGAAGTCGTCGCCCACCGGACCCACCACGCGCACCTCCGTGAAGAAGCTCGCGGCCAGGGAGAAATGGACGGCTGAGCCGCCCAGCATCCGGTCGCGCTCCCCGAATGGAGTGCGAACCGAATCGAAGGCAATCGACCCGACAGCGGTTAGCGCCATATCCTCACGGTGTGAAGGCTATTCAGATCGAGGAGTTCGGAGGGCCCGAGAAGCTCAAGCACGTCGACGTCCCCGACCCCGAGGCGTCCGACGGCATGGTCGTCGTCGACGTCGCCCGCTGCGGGATGAACTTCGCGGATACGCACGCGATCCGCAACGACTACCTCGCCGAGCAGTCACTGCCGCTGATCCCGGGTGCAGAGGTCAGCGGCACGACGCCCGATGGCCGCCGGGTCGCCGCCCTGATCAGCAATGGCGGATACGCCCAGAAGGCCGCCGTTCCGGAGGCCTGGCTGGTGCCGCTCCCGGACGAGGTCAACGACGAGCAGGCCGCCGGCCTGTTGCTGCAGGGTCTGACCGCCCATGCGCTGCTGCACTACTGCGCCCACGTCGAGGAGGGCGAGACCGTCGTGGTGGAAGCGGCGGGAGGCGGCACGGGAAGCCTCGCCGTGCAGCTCGCCAAGCGCGCTGGGGCCAAAGTGATCGCACTCGCTTCGAGCGACGAGAAGCGACAGCTCGCCGAGCGACTCGGCGCCGACGCGACTGCGGACTCCCGGGCGGACGACCTCAAGGAGGCGATCGCCGAGGCGAACGGCGGCGAGAAGGTCGACGTGGTGCTGCACATGAGCGGCACGGGCTTCGAGCCGGAGCTTCATTCGCTCGGGATGTTGGGCCGGATGGT
>CAVUXZ010000015.1:0-82082 GCA_963745625.1 uncultured Solirubrobacterales bacterium
GCGACGGTCCACTCGTGGATGTCGGAGAGCGTCCTGCCCGGATCTCTGCGGGGGCGCCAATCCGTGCGCTCGAAGAGCCGGGCGCAGTCCGCGATGAAGATGGGGACGTCATCCCGCCGGGTCTCCTCCACCCGCTCGATCGGGACCTCGTTTCCCGTCAGCTCCCGGCAGATCTCGGTCGTTTCGAGCAGCGACAGGCTGTTGTCCCGGCCGCCCCCGACGTTGCCGACGAAGCCCGTCCAGCCGTCGGGATCGCCGAGCTGTTCGTCGACGAGGTCGACCAGGTCGACGACGTGGAGCAGGTCGCGCACCTGCTTTCCCTCGCCGCCGTAGCCGATGTAGCTCAGCGGCAGGCCGAAATGATGGTGGAAGAGCCAGAAGGCGAAGACTCCCTGGTCGACCTTGCCCATCTGCCACGGCCCGGTGATCACCCCGCAGCGGTCGATCACGGTGCGAACCCCGAAGCCCGCCGCGTACTCCTCGATCAGCAGCTCCGCGGCGAGTTTGGTCGCCCCGTAGAGGCTCCGGGCTCCCTCGAGTGGAAAGTCCTCGGAGATGCCACGCGCGGACGCGCCTCGGACATCCTGGTCGTCGGAGAGCTCGAAGCGGGTCGCTTCCTCCTCGTAGGTGAGCTCCGACTGTGGCCGCATGGGGTAGACCCGGCTGGTCGAGAGGAAGATCAGCTGCGCTCCATCGCGGCGGCAGATCTCGAGGCAGTTGTAGGCGCCCATCAGATTGGTATGGACGGTGTAGGCCGTCTCGCCGTCGGCGCCCGCCAGGACCGAGGGCTCCGCCGAGCACTCGATCAGCGCATCGACACCTTCGATCGCCGAGAGCTCCTCGCGGTCCCGGACGTCGCCCTTCACGAATGGGATCCCGGCTTCCTCCAGCCGCGGCAGGTTCAGCTCCGAGCCGCGCCGGTAGAGGTTGTCATACGCAACCAGCTCCCATTCGGGATGGCGCTCGGCGAGGGAGATGCCGAGGTTGGCGCCTACGAAGCCGGCACCACCTGTGACCAGGACGCGCATCGTGGGCGCGAGGTTAACCACTGGTCTCTCGCCGAAGGCGTCTCGGGATTTTCCTCAACGGGCCCGTGCGAGTTGCCCGGCCGGAGGGGATCGCCTTGTCGAGCGCGGTCTTGACCTCGGGCGACTGGTCCTCGCCTAGCTTGCGGAGCAGCTTGGCGGCTCCCGGCTCGCCGCCGAGCGCCGACCAGTGCTCGATCAGAACCTGGGCGGCGAACGCCCGCAACTCCGGCTGCATCGCCGGCCCAGTCCATCGCTCGAACTTTCCCAGTAGCCGTGAACGGGGCAGGGATCCGTTCACGCTGAGGCCCAGGCCTTCCACGTGGGCGGGCTTCAGCGCGACCAGGTCGGTCCAGGCCTCAGCCTGAGGCTCTTGCGGCGGGGAGAGGAAGAACCCATCCGGCTCCGGCCGGTATGTCTCGTAGCCGAGCAGGTTGAGAGCGGTCCGCAGACCGTCGATAGTGTATCCGAAGAGCGCCGCCGTGCGCGGATTAGACTCGTAGACGATCGGCGGGGCGTTCGGGCCCTTCAGCCACTCGACGGACCCGGCCAGCGCCTCGAGCTCCGAGCCCTCGATGTCCATCTTGATCAGGTTTATGGAGCTCAGCTCACGATCGGCGGCGGCCACCAGCGCTGGGACGGAGTCGGCGGTCATCTCGGTGGTGCCAGGGGCGTCGTCGACAACCGCACTGAACAGGCCCTGCTCGCGAAACCGGACGGTCCTCCTTCGATCGCTGATCGCCGAATGAATGGCTGTCACACGCTCGAACCCGTTCGCCGCGACGCTCGCGCGCACCAGCTCGACGTGCATGGGCGACGCGTCCACCGCCACAACGCTGTGGCCGAGGGCCGCAGCCGCGATGCTAAAGGTGCCGACGTGACAGCCGAGATCCAGGACTGTGCCGGGCGCCGGCAGTAGCTGGCGCAACAGATCGAGCAGGTATTCGTTGAGTGGCTCCCCGCTCAGATAGCTGCGCACCACGGGATCGTCGGACTCTCGCGGCAGAACCAGGTCGAAACCGCTCTCCCCAGTCTTGAGCCGGGCGGTCAAGGTCGGCACCTTTGCGGCGGCAGTCATCTTGTCCGAAGAGGGAGTCGCGCGGCAACCTCACCGTCGTCGTGGGAGACAGCCTCCTATATTGACGGCCCGTGTCAGCCGAGGGAACGACGAAGCAGGCATTGATCACCGGGATCTCCGGGCAGGACGGGTCGTACCTCGCAGAGCTCCTGCTGGAGAAGGGTTACGAGGTGCATGGCATCGTCCGCCGATCCTCGAGCTTCAACACCGACCGGATCGATCACCTGTACCACGATCCTCATGAGCAGGGGGTTCGCCTGTTCACGCACTACGGCGACCTGGCGGACGGCACCGCGCTGGTCAAGCTGCTCTACGAGCTCCAGCCCGAAGAGGTCTATCACTTGGGCGCGCAGAGCCACGTCCGCGTCTCGTTCGACATCCCGGAGTACACCTTCGACGTCACCGGCGCGGGGACGGTGAGGTTGCTCGAGGCAATTCGCGAGGCCGGCGTGAGCCCCCGCTTCTACCAGGCGTCCTCGTCCGAGATGTTCGGCGCAGCGCCCCCGCCCCAGAACGAGGAGACGCCGTTTCATCCGCGCAGCCCGTACGGCGTCGCCAAGGTGGCGGCCTACTGGGCGACGGTGAACTACCGCGAGGCCTACGAGATGTTCGCCGTGAACGGGATCCTCTTCAACCACGAGTCGCCGCGGCGCGGCGAGACCTTCGTCACCCGCAAGATCACCCGCGCCGTTGCCCGGATTGCGGCGGGGCTACAGGACAAGCTCTACTTGGGCAACCTCGACGCGCAGCGCGACTGGGGCTACGCGCCCGACTACGTCGAGGCGATGTGGAGGATGCTCCAGGCCGATGTCCCTGAGGACTTCGTCGTGGCGACCGGCGAGACGCACAGCGTCCGCGAGGCGGTAGAGGTCGCGTTCGCCCGCCAGGGCCTCAACCCCGACGAGCATCTCGAGATCGACCCGAAGTACTACCGGCCCTCAGAGGTCGACGTGCTCCTCGGCGACGCCTCAAAGGCGCGAGAGCGCCTCGGTTGGGAGCCGACGGTGCGATTCAAGGAGCTGGTCGAGTTGATGGTGGACGCAGACGTCGCCGCCCTCGAGGACCAGCTCGCCGGCAAGGTCACCCGCTACAGCCACGAAGGCGCGTAAGCGAATCAGCGAGATTCCATCCGGTCCCACCGCCGAGCGTCCTCTCTCTAGAGTGCCCGCGGTGGCGGGCCCTTCCCTCAGCTACTGCAAGCTCTGTGAGGTCGAAGACTTCCGAGATCAGGACCTCCGGGAGCTGATCCGCGACATCTTCGAGTCGGATCGGGAGCACTTCGGCAAGGACTTCCCGGTGGGTAACGAGTACCGCAAGTACTGGGAGGTAGGGATGACCGCCCGCGCTTTCCGGGACCTGGGGATGCTCAGGGACGACGCAAGAGTGCTCGGCGTCGGCGCCGGCCACGAGGCCACCATCTACTGGCTGACGAGAAACGTCGGTCAGGTGGTCGCCACCGACCTCTACGAGGCCGAGGACGATTGGTCCGAAACCGACTCGAGCGCGGAGATGCTCACCAATCCAGGCAAGTTCTGGGAGGGAGAGTGGAACCCAGATCGCTTGGAGGTTAGGAACATGAACGCCCTCGACCTCGACTTCCCGGATGACTCATTCGACGCCGTTTTCTCGTCAAGCTCGATCGAGCACTTCGGAGGCTTCCGGGAGATCCGCCGGAGCATCGAAGAGATCTATCGGGTGCTGCGGCCGGGCGGCGTCGCCGCCCTGGCGACCGAGTTCAAGCTGAGGGGCGCGGGGCATGGCTGGCCCGGCGTGTTCCTGTTCGACGAGGCCGGGTTGCGGGCGACGGTCTTCGACGGGCTCTGGTGGGACCCCGCGACGCCCCTCGACACAAGCGCCTCGGAGGACACCCTGCGCGAGCCGGTCGAGCTGCAGAAGGCATTGGCGGAGCCGCGAACGCAGGTGCAGATCTGGACCCAGTACCCCCACATCGTCCTGCAGGAAGGTCCGTACCTGTTCACCAGCGTCCACCTCGCCATGGTGAAGTCAAGCTCTCCGGCCGCCGACTGGCGGCGACGCGCGGCGGAATTTCCTCCGGGTAGATGGCCCGAGGCGAAGGAGAAGGTGAGGGAGAAGCTCGGCCGCCTGAGGGAGCGGCTGTCTCGCCGCGGCGGTTGAGCGACCCCCGAAGCCTCAGGCCGATCGCAGCCGGTCGAGATCGGCCTTGACCATCATCTCGATCACCTCTTCGCACGAGACCTTAGGCTCCCAGCCGAGCACCCGCTTCGCCTTCGATGCATCGGCGACGACCTCCTCGATCTCTGCCGGCCGCGCCAGCTCCGGATCGATCCGGACGTGATCCTCGGACCTGAGTCCGGCCGCCTCGAAGGCGAACTCGACCAGGTCGCGCACCGAATGCGAAATGCCGGTTCCGATCACGAAGTCTTCCGGCTTCTCCTGCTGAAGCATCAGCCACATTGCCTCGACGTACTCCTTCGCATATCCCCAATCCCGTCGCACATCGAGATTGCCGAGGACGAGCTCTTCCGTGAGGCCCAGCTTGATGGAAGCGACCCCTCGGGTGATGTGACGGGTGACGAAGGCGGAACCCCGCCTGGGCGACTCGTGGTTGAAGAGGATTCCCGAGCAGGCGCCGATTCCGAAGCTCTCCCGATAGTTCACGGTGATGAAGTGGCCATAAACCTTTGCCACGCCGTAGGGGCTTCGCGGGTAGAAGGGTGTGTTCTCGTTCTGTGGCGATTCCCGGGATCGCCCGAACATCTCCGAGGACGAGGCCTGGTAGAAGCCGGCCTCGGGGCAGACGTCCCGGATCGCCTCCAGGAGCCGCGTGACCCCGACGGCGGTGTACTCGGCTGTGGCGACGGGGAGGCGCCACGACTGTGAGACCGACGACATGGCGGCGAGGTTGTAGACCTCGTCGGGCCGGACGGTTCGCATGACCTCGAAGAGCGAGCTCTCGTCCAGCAGGTCCGCGGCGTGCAAGGTGAGGTCGTCCTGAATCGCGCCCAGCCGCTCGAAGCGCTGCTCGGTCGATCCGCGAACCAGGCCGTGGACCTCGTAGTCCTTCTCGGAGAGAAGCTCGGCGAGATAACTCCCGTCCTGGCCCGTGATGCCGGTGATCAGAGCGCGCTTCGACACCGCGCCATTCAACCTGATCGGCGCAGCGCGAACCCGGGCGAGCGGCACCCGTTCACGCTCCCGCGGGCAAGGAATCCGTGGCTATGCTCCCCATCCCATGGAATCGCCATCGCTGCCCTTACGGATTCTCTCTGGACTCAACCGCGCGCTCCAGCACCTGGTGTTCCGTTTGAAGCAGGCGTTGGGCCTCTTGGCCCAGAACGTCCAGCGCGATCAGCTCCGCGAGCTGACGGATGAGGCCAGGGTCCTCGGGTCCGCCTCGGCTGAGTCGATCAATCACGTCGGGGCGGAGCTGCGCGAGATCAACGTGCGCCTGGCGAAGCTGGAGCGCGAGATCGAGCGGATCGGCGACCGCCTCGATGACGACGGCGCCGTCGATCCGTTGCTCGAAAAGGACGGCGAGGCGCCGGCGCAGTCCCTGACGACGGACTGACGATGAATCTCGGTCGCGGGAGCGTCTGGGTCGACGCCCAGGGCGCCCAGAGCGTCCATTACGCCGAACGCGGGATCGGGCGCTTCATCGGCGAGCAGCTCTCGGCGGTCGCCGACCTCGCTCCCGGCGTGATCGGGTCCGTTCATCTCGACCCGGACCAGGCGATTCCCGCGGTCCTGGATCCGCTGATCGGCTCGGATCTCCTCCACTGGGCGCCAAACCACCTCCCGCCTGCCACGGGGCCGCCGTCCATCTACCACGCGGCGTCGCCGATGGATCTGACGACGTCGCTCGACGACCTCTGGCCGGCCTGGGCACGTTCCCGGCAGGTCCGAACCGTCGTCACCCTCTACGACTTCATTCCCCTGATCTTCCGGGATCGGTACCTGGACCCGGAGCCCGTTTCGAAGGCCGCCTATTTCGCTCGTCTCGGTCTACTCCGCAGGGCGGATCACGCGCTGGCGATCTCGGAGCGGACCGCACGCGATGCCGTCGAGCACCTCGGCATCGACGAGAGCCGCATCACCGTGATCGATTGCGGTGTCTCGGAGCGGTTTTCCTCGCTCGTCGGCTCGCGCGAGGAGGCGCTGGACGCTCTGCGAGCGGCCTTCCCGCGCGTGCGGGAGGGGTTCGTGCTCTACGTCGGGGGTGACGATCCGCGCAAGAACCTACTCGGGGCGATCGACGGGTACGCCCAGCTGAGCGAAAGGGCGCGGCGATCGCACCAGCTGGTGATCGCCTGCAAGCTGTCGGACCCTCGTATGGACGAGCTCACCGCGTATGCCGGTGAGCGTGGGATCGACCGAAACGATGTGCTGTTCACCGGCTTCGTGTCGGATTCAGAGCTGGCCGCGCTCTACCGCAGCTGCGCTCTCTTTCTGTTCCCCTCGCTGTACGAGGGTGCGGGGCTGCCGATCCTCGAGGCCATGTCCTGCGGAGCGCCCGTCGCCGCCAGCAGGACCAGCTCGATTCCGGAGATCCTTGGGGATCTCGATGCGACCTTCGAACCCGCCGACCCGGCCGATCTGGCGAGGTGCCTCGGGGGCGTCCTGGAGAGCCCAGCTGAGCTGGAGTCGCTTCGCGAGCGGTCGCGCAGGCGCGTCGAGCTCTACACCTGGGAGCGAGTCGCCGACCGAACGCTCGAGGGATACGAGCGCGCCATGGAAGCGCCTGTCCGACCGGTGAGATCACGCTCGAGGAAGCGGCTGGCGATGGTCACCCCCTGGCCACCGCAATGGTCGGGTGTCGCGACGCACAGCCGGAGGCTCGTCGAGGAGCTGCGGGTGCACGCGGACGTCGACGTGATCGCTCCCGCCGCCGAGAACGGAACCGTCTACGACCGCTCGCTCGAGCAGGAGGGCGTCGGCCTGTTCACCTCGAACGAATTCGACTGGCTCAGCGGCCTCCGCGACTACGACCGGGTCCTCTACACCATCGGTGGGTCGCCGTACCACGTGCACGCTTACGAAGCCCTGATGAGGCGGCCCGGCGCGGTATTGGCACACGACGTCCGCCTGCTGGGCATGTATGAGGGGGTCCAGCACGAACGGCACGCGCGCGATCCAGCCTGGCTGCTGACCCGGCTGCAGGAGATGTACGGGCACCGCGTCTCCGATTGGGAGCTGAGACACGTCTGGGCTCCGCCCGTCTACATCGGCAAGGGCATCTTCATGACACGCGAGATCCAGGAGCACGCAGAGCAGCTCATCGTCCACTCCGAGCATCAGCGGGACATCCTGCGGATGGAGGCCCCGGCCGACGCTCCCCGGGTCCATGTCGTTCCGCACGGCGTTCCAATCCCCGATGCGCCGGCGAGGCCGACCGGAGAGCGACATGATGGGCCGCTGATCGTGACGCTGGGAATCGTGAGCTCCGTGGCCAAGCAGATGCCGCTGCTCTTGGCGGGATTCGCCGGGGTTGTGGCCAGGATGCCCGGCGCGCGGCTGGAGGTCGTCGGCGAGGTCGCCGACCAGGAGCGACAGAAGCTCTCGGCGATGGTCGCCGAGCTGGGACTAGAGGGTTATGTGCGGCTGCACGGCCGCGCCGAGAAGCAGGAGTACTGGGAGGTCCTTCAGTCGGCCGACCTGGCGGTTCAGCTCCGCTCGCCGTTCAACGCCGGCGCGTCCGGGGCCGTCTCCGACTGCATCGCAGCCAGGGTTCCGGTGGTCGTCACCGGCATCGGCTGGCTCACGGAATTGCCGCCCGACGTGGTCCTGTCGGTGCTTGAGGGGTGCTCCGCCGATCGGCTCGCAGAGCAGATGGCCGTCGCGCTCCGGGATGAGGACCTGCGCACGCGGGTCAAGACCGCGCAGGGCCGGTACGCGACCGAGACCTCGTTCGCGCGGGTGGCGGAGCGCTATGCGGAGGTCTTGGCGCTGTAGGCGGGGTCCGCCGGCGGCGGGTCCGGATCCGGCTCGGACCCCGCGGACACCGACCACTCGTGAGGGACCAGCACCGTGCGATGGTCCGGATGCGGCTGCCGGCCGCTGCCGTAGAAGTCCCCGTCGGAGACCGTCATCTCGAACGCGCGGTGTACGCCGTCCAGCATTTCCCCCGCCTGGTCGGCCCAGATGCTCATGAAGTACTGCCCCGCCGGTAGCGGACAGTTGTGCAGCCGACAGCGAGCCTGGCCGCGGGGCGGCACGTCGCGGAAGACCGACCCGGACGTCTCCGAGGACAGGTTGAGCATGGGGGTGCTGTCCTCGAGCGAGAAGAGAGTGATCCCGAAGTTGACCGTCCGGAACGGTCTGTCGCGCTCGGTCTCGTAGCTGAGGACGATGTCGCAGTCCTCTCCGCTGGTCGGGCTGTCGATCACCTGCCCGTCGCGCTCCAGGTGCATGTCAACGAATCGAAGCTCCCCGGTGCCGTCACGGTTTTCGCGTTCCCTCAGGCTCCGAGGTAGATCTCTCTCCACCTCGCCGATGTACTCATCGACCACCTCACCGACCTTTCCGATCGCAGCCACCTTTCCCCGGCTGAGCAGGAGCGCACGGTCGCAGAGATTGCGCACCGACCCGAGGTTGTGGCTGATGAAGACGATCGTCCTGCCCTCCCTGGACGCCCCCTCCATCCGGTCCAGGCACTTCTGCTGGAAGGCGACGTCGCCCACCGAAAGAACCTCGTCGACGATCAGGATCTCCGGCTCCAGGTGCGCGGCGACCGAGAAGGCAAGGCGGAGCTGCATGCCGCTCGAATAGCGCTTCACCGGCGTGTCGATGAAGGGCCCCACGTCGGCGAACTCGACGATCTCGTCGAAGCGTCGCTGGATGTCCGTACGCCGCATGTTCAGGATGGCCCCGTTCAGGAAGACGTTCTCCCGGCCCGTCAGCTCCGGGTGGAACCCGGTGCCGACCTCGAGCAGCGCACCGACCCGCCCGCGCAGGCGCGCCTCGCCGACAGTGGGCGGCGTGATCCGGGAGAGGATCTTGAGCAGCGTGCTCTTGCCGGCCCCGTTGTGCCCGATGACGCCGAACGTCTCCCCCTCCTGGACGTCGAAGTCGACGTCCTGAAGCGCCCAGAACTCCTGGGTCCTCGATCTTCTCCCGCGGCGTCGCAGCCGCTCACTGATCTGCTCCGTCAGCAGCATGTATCCGCCGACGGCGGTGCCGATCTCGAAGCGCTTGCCGAGCCCCTTGACTTCGATTGCCAGGTCGCTCATATGACGTCCGCGAAGAAGTTCTCGGCCCGACGGAAGTAGAAGAGGGCTCCCACCAGGATGACGGTGGCGCTTGCGACCGAGATCAGGATGTTCACCGTGCCCGGGTAGGGCTGGGCGAGCAGCGCCCAGCGCATCCCGTCCAGAACCGAGGCCATCGGGTTGATCGAGTAGATGTAGGACCAGGCGTGGCCGGATGTGTTTCCGACCTGCGTTCCGGAATAGAGGACAGGGCTCGCGAAGAACAGAATCTGGACCAGCATCGGGACGACCATCTGGACGTCGCGGTACTTGACGTTCACCGCCGACAGTAGGGTGGCGATCGCGAAGGCGGTGAGAACGCCGAGGAAGAGGAAGGCCGGAACCAGCCAGGCATTCACCGAGATACCGACCCCGTACAGCAGGACGACGACGATGACGACGCCCAGGGCGATCACCAGGTCGATGATCAGGCTGAGCGCCTTGGAGATCGGGAGCGCCAGACGCGGGAAGTAGACCTTCGCGATCAGGTTGGCGTCCAGCACCAGGCTGGCCGCGCCATTCTGGATCGCCTGCGACGTGAACAGCCACGGGACGATCCCCGCCACCGCGAAGACTGCGTACGGGAGGTCCCCAGGCGGCTGGATCTTGGCGATCACCCCGAAGAAGAGCGCGAAGACGAAGGCGAAGATGAGCGGCTGGAGAACCGCCCAGCTGATCCCGAAGAAGCTCTGCTTGTAGCGGATCTGTAGCTCGCGCTTGGTGAGGAAATAGATCAGCTCCCGATGGGCCCAGAGCTCGCGCAGGTCGACAGGGCGCCAGCGCTCCGGCGGAGAGATGAGGATCTCGGGCGTCGCGACGGCGCCGGCATCGGGGGGAGTCATCGGCGGAACGGTAGCGGTCGGGTCACCGGGCGCTTCACCGTTATCTCCAGGGCGCGCTCGTAACCCTCCAACGTGCGTCTCGCCACCCGCTCCCACGTGTAGAGCGCGACGCGACGCCGGGACCGATCCCGCAGCGCATCCAGCGTGCCGGGCGTCTCCAGCACCTCGCGGATGCAGCGGGCGATGTCGTCTGGGTCAGCCGGGTCGAAGGTCGCCGCTGTGTCGCCGAGCAGCTCGGGCATCGCCGAAGTGCCGCTGGCGGCGACGGGTGCGCCACAGGTCATGGCCTCGAGGATCGGCAGACCTGCGCCCTCGTAGAGCGAGGGGAATACGAAGAGCTCGCACGACCGGTAGAGCGCAGCCAGGTCCCGGTCGGGAACAAAGCCCGTGAGCAGCAAATTGTTGGCTTCGATGCCGAGGCCCTGAGCGAAGATCCGCAGACTGAAGCGCAGGTGCTGAGCGAGGTTGCAGGCGATGACCAGTTGGTGCGCGTCGCGGATCGGCCGCGGCAGTCCCGCATAGGCGCGGATGGCGCCCTCCAGGTTCTTGCGGTAGTCGACCCCGCCGACGTAGAGCAGGAAGCCTGGGCGAACCTTCGGCAGCGCCGAGCGCAGGATCGTGTCTGCCTCCTCTCGCGAAGTCACGAGCGAGGAGAAGCGATCCGAGACCCCCGAGTCGATCACGGTGATTCGCTCCTCCGGGATGTTGAGGCGCTCCATCGCGTCGTCGGCGGTCTGCTGGGAGATGGTGAGAACCTGGTGGGCCGACCCGAGCAGCCCGAGGCGAGCGATCCACGCCGTCGCCATGTGCCCCCAGTCCGCGTTGTAGCGCTCTCGCATGATCAGTGGGATCAGGTCATAGAGGGTCACCACCAGCCGGGCGGAGCGACTCCAGGCGGGCCAGATCTCGTCGAGCTCGAGATCGGCCTCGAACGGCGACATGACGTGGTAGATCGGCGGGATCTCGCCCGCGGGGCTGCGGTCCGGGCTCTGCCAGACCGCCCTGCTCGAGCGCTGGAGCGGCCCGGCGATCTCCGGCACCGGCACGTCAGGGCTCAGCCCAATCCAGCCGATCGCTTCCGGGGCCAGCTCGAGCAGCGCGAGAGCATGTTCCGTCACATAGCGGGCGATGCCGCGCTCGGCGTGACCGACGCTCTGTGTTCCCCGGGCGTCGAGCCAGACGGATCCAGGGTCGATCGCCATCGACGGAAGGATAGGTCGACGACCGCTTCGAACGGGCAGCGCCGCTACGTTCCGCGTCGTGTCCGAGCCAGCCACCGTCGGCGTGGTGATCACGACCTACAGCAAGGGTCTCGAGTACCTGCCGGCCCTGCTGCGCTCACTCGCCGAGCAGACATACGAGGACCACGAGATCACCGTCGCCGTTGATGGCGGTGACCCGCAGGTCCTGGAGTATCTCGAGAGCGAGTGGTCCGTGAAGGTCCTCACCACCGCGGAGCCGGTCGGCTACGCGGGCGTCGCTGCGCTGGGCATCGCTTCGAGTGGCGGCCGGTACGTCGCGATGCTGAACGACGACGTCGAGCTCGAGCCGCGGTGGCTCGAGCTCCTCGTCGACGAGCTCGAGCGGGATCCGGGGCTCGGCTTCGTGACTGGCAAGACCCTCCTCTATCACGAGCGTGAGCTGATCAACGAGACGAAGCAGGACCTCTACACCTGTGGGAGGTTCGTCCCCCGCGGACTGGGCGAGCCCGACGAGGGGCAGTGGGATCGGCGGCTGCCTGCGGCGATCGTCTCGGCGTCGACCGCGCTCTACCGCAGGGATGCGGTCGATGCGGCCGGTGGCTTCGATGAGGACTACTTCCTCTACTGCGAGGACGCTGACCTCTGTCTGCGGATGGTCCTGGCCGGTTATAGGGGCCTTTACGTGCCCGAGGCGCGCGCGTACCACGCCTGGGCCGCCACAACGGGGCGCGGGTCGCATGCCGCGCGCTACTACATCGTCCGCAACAGCCTCATCACACTCCTCAAGGACATGCCGACGCTCGTCCTCCTCGGCAGCCTGCCGAAGATCCTGCTCTACCAGAGCCACACCCTGAAGATGGCGACCCACCCGGAGGACCGCGCCGGAGTCTTCCGCGCCTGGAGATCATTCCTCCGAGGGGTGCCGGCGACGCTGCGCAAGCGGCGTCGGGTGATGAGGATGCGCGCGATCAGCAGCAGGGATTTCAAGGCGCTGCTGCTGACGGACTATCCGGTACCGACGGAGCTCACCCCACCACAGCTGGCGGAGTGGTTTCGCCACCGGGTCGTCGGCCCGGCGAAGCGGCTGGGTGGCGTGCTGCTGGAGCACGTACCGGAACCCGTCCGCCTGCGGATCCGCGACCGGGATAGGCAGAAGTGACGCCAGAGGCTCAGCTGGATACACCGGTCGCGTTCGTCCTCTTCCGGCGGCCCGACAGGACGAGGCGGGTATTCGAGCGGATCCGGCGGGCCCGGCCGAAGCGGCTCTTCCTGATCGCGGATGGGCCCCGGGCGGACAACGCCGAGGACGAGCGGGGATGCGAGCAGGCCCGCGCGGTGGTCGAGGATCTCGACTGGCCCTGTGAGGTGACGCGCGACTTCGCCGACGCCAACATCGGGCTCAAGCACCGGCTTCCATCTGGGCTCGACGGAGTGTTCCGCGAGGTGGATCGGGCGATCGTGCTCGAGGACGACTGCCTCCCGCACGAGACCTTCTTCCGCTTCTGTGACGAGCTCCTGGAGCGCCATGCCGACGAGGAGCGCGTCATGCACGTCGCCGGGAGCCAGCTCCTACGCAATCCGCCGGCCTGGAGCACGAGCTATCACTTCTCGCGTTACGTGCACATCTGGGGGTGGGCGACCTGGCGCTGCGCCTGGGAGCACTTCGACGTCGAGCTGCGGGACTGGCACGCACTCGATCCCGGCCAGCGCGAGGCGCGACTTCGGTCGATGTTCGCCGAAGGATCGGAGCGCCGCTATTGGCGCTACGTCTGGGACAACAGCCGCGAGATCGGGAACTGGGATGCGCAGTGGTCCTATTCCCTGCTCTCGCGCGAGGGGCTGGCGGCGAATGCCAACCGCAATCTGATCTCCAACATCGGCTTCGGGGAGGACGCAACCAACGCGCTCGAGGATCCGCACGGAATCGGGGGCCGTCCCCTGGAGGGCATCGAGTTCCCTCTCGCCCACCCTGCTTCCGCCGAGCGCGATGAGTCGGCCGACGCCGTGGCCTCGCTCTTCTTTCGGCGCGAGGAGGCCGCGCCGCCCCCGAAGGCTTCGCTCGGCCATCGGGCCTGGGCGGCCATCCTGCGGGCGGGCGGTCGGGCGCTCGACTTCGTCCCGGAGCCGATCCGGCCGCGGATTCGGCACCGCGACCGCAGGCCCGATCGCGACTCGGCCCGCTAGCGGGAAGGCTGCGCCGGGATCCCCTCGGGATCCTCGACGGATCCCGGCGATCGCTCCCGGCTCTCGAGCAGCTCCCGCAGGGCGGCCAGTTCCCCCTCGATCCTCGCGAGCCTCTGGTCCAGGGCGCGCACCTCGCTGCCGAGGTAGGTGACCGACTCGACCGACGCTGAGCCGAGGCGGTCGGTCTTCTCGTCGATGGCGCGGAGCCGATCCTTGAAGACGATCTGGAAGATGCTCGCCAGCACTCGCCGAAGAGCCCCGAGGATCGCCACGAGGCCGCGCCGGAGCGCCAGGGTGACGCGACTATCGGAGGAGGTATTCACGACGGCTGAGCCGCCTGCAATCTAGCTCGGCGACGGGCTGGCCAGGAGAATACGGTCTTCCTCCGTCAGCGGTCTCTGTCCGATCCGCCTGTAGTGGGCACGGAAGAGCCTCGCCATGCGGTCGAGGCTCAACTCCGCGGCGCGCTCGATTCCGCGCTTGCGCAGTGACGCGCGGAGCTCTGGTTCCCGCCAGAGCCGCAATATCTGCGCCGCGATCTGCCCAGTGTCCTGGGGGTCGAAGAGCAGGCCCGCGTCTCCCACCACCTCCGGCAGACCAGTCGCCGTCGATGAGGCCACCGGCAGGCCCGCGTCGAATGCCTCGCAGATCGGTAGCCCCCAGCCTTCGAAGAGGCTTGGAAAGATCAGCCCACGCGACATCTCGTACAGGCACCGAAGCTCGAGCGTGCTGACGAAGCCCGGAAACCGGACCTGCTCTTTCAGTCCGAGCCGGGCGACCGTCTCGTGTATCTCCCTGAAGTCGCTGGTCCTCTTACCCGGGCAGACGAGGGGTATCTCGAGTCCCTCCTCGGACCCGATCCGGGCGAGCGCTTCGATCAGGCGCCGGTGGTTCTTGTGGGGCCAGGTCTGCGCGGGATAGAGCAGGAAGGCATCGGGCAGGCCGAGCTCGCCTCTGACCTGTGCGAGATCGCCGGGCGACGGCGCCGGGTAAGCGCTCAGCACCGATGCTCCCGGCACGACGCCGACCTTCTCAGCGGGCAGGCCATAGCGCTCGATGAAGTCGTGCCTGCCCCAGGCGGTCATCGTCACCACCAGGGCGGCGCGGCGGCAGTGCGTGCGGTAGACGACCTCCCGCCGCGTCCGCGCCCAGGAGCTGAAGAGCTCGGGAAGGTGGAGGTGCTGCAGGTCGTGCGGCTGGTAGACGCTCGGGACGTCCGTCGTGAACGCGTCCTGAAAGGGAAAGTGGATGACATCGACACCCGCCTTCTCGATCGTCCCATCCGAGTGCCAGACCGCGAACCTCGGCCCGATCGCGGGCAATCGCTCGGCCAAACCGCGCGCCAGGGCTCGTGAGCGCCTCGCCAGATATCCACGGCGCGGATGAATCAGCCGGCAGGGGCCCTCCAGATACGGGCGGATCCAGTCGTCGCTCTCCGGCTGGGTGAGGAAGAGGAACTCCTCGTTTCCGTCCTCGAGCTTCGAGAGCCCCGCGGCGATCCCGATCACCACCTGCTCGACGCCGCCGAACTGGCCGCTCCCGAAACGGGCGTCGATGCAGACTCGCAGCGGCTTCGCTCCCGGCGGGGTGCGCGGCGTCAAGGCAGTTTCGTGAGCAGCGCCTGGCCGCTGGGCAACGCGATCAGGCTCTCGGGTAGGGGCCGGCAGAACTCGTCGATCACGTCCCGCTGCTCGTAACCCGTCGGATCCCACCCGTAGTCGTCCAACACGATCACGCCGCCCGGGACGAGTCGCGGGTAGGCGAACTCCAGGGCCACCTTGGTGGGAGCGCTCGCGTTCAGGTCCATGTGGACCAGCGAGAGATCGCCGGTGTCCGCCTTCGGGATCGTCTCGAAGACGTCACCGACGTGGAAGACGAGCGCCTCCCGCCATCGGCCCAGTAGCTGCTGGACCAGCTCGATGGAGGTGTCCGCGAGCCTGCCGGCGTAACCCTCCTCCTCCTCCCTCGCGGTCAGGGCGGCGTCGGGGATCCCGGCGAACGTGTCGAAGAGGTGGTAGCTGGTCCCAGCCGAGAGCCTGGCCGTCCCCAGGATCATGCGGGCGCATCCGGCTCGATAGACGCCGAACTCGGCGACGTTCCCCGGGAGTTCGCGCACCTGCCTCGCCACGCTGGTCAGGATCCACATCCGCCAGCGAATGTCGAACCCGGGCACGTCGGGGTACCAGTCCCGGGCCATCTCCTCGTAGGCCCGGCTCCATTCGGAGTCCTCCAGGAAGGGTGTGAAGTAAGCGGTGGCGAGCCCGTCCGCCTCGTAGACGTAGGGGGACTCCGGGCGCTCGGGCGCCGGATCCGGTCTGCTCAACGCGAACAGGTTGAGGATGTTCCGGAGCAGGAGGGCCGGGTAGCGCAGCGCCCGCGGCAGCCTCGCGATCGGAGTGTCCGGGTAGACCGTCCAATCCATGCGGGAAGCCTAGTTCGGCCCGCTGTGCGCTCACCGGCCTGAGCAGCTCGGCCGCTAGCCTTCGCCCACGATGAGCGGCGCCCCCGAACCCGCCTTCTGGACTGAAAGGAAGGTCGCCGTCACCGGCGGCGCCGGCTTTCTCGGCAAGCCGACGGTCGCCCTGCTCGAGGGGCTCGGCGCCGATCTCAAGACGATCCGCTCGGCGGACTTTGACCTGCGAGATCGGGAGGCCTGCGTCGAGGCGCTTCGCGGCGCGGAGGTGGTGATCCACCTCGCCGCCAACGTGGGGGGCATCGGCTACAACCGCCGCAACCCGGGGCCCCTCGCCCACGACAACCTGGCGATGGGCCTGAACGTCTTCGAGGCCTCCAGGGAGCTCGGGGTCGAGAAGCTTGTCGCCGCCTGCTCCGTCTGCGCGTACCCCAAGTTCACCCCCGTCCCCTTCCGGGAGGACGACATCTGGGATGGCTATCCGGAGGAGTCGAACGCGCCCTATGGGTTGGCGAAGAAGATGCTGCTCGTCCTCAGCGACTCATATCGTCGCCAGTACGGCCTTGATTCGTGCGCTCCCGTGATGGCGAACCTCTACGGCCCCGAAGACAATTTCGACCTCGAGGACTCCCACGTGATCGCGGCGATGATCCACAAGTACGTGGTCGCCGCCGAGCGCGGGGACCCCGAGGTGGTCCTCTGGGGGACCGGGAAGCCGACGCGCGAGTTCCTCTACGTCGACGACGCCGCGCGGGCACTGGTGCTCTGTGCCGAGCGGCTCGACGTCTCCGATCCGGTCAACATCGGCACCGGGACGGAGACGAGCATCCATCGGCTCGCCGAGACGATCTCCGAGCTCACGGGCTTCGAGGGGAAGACCGTGTGGGACGACTCGCGGCCGGACGGGCAGCCCAAGCGGTACCTGGACGTGAGCAGGGCGCGAGAGCTGATCGGTTTCGAGGCCGAGATGCCGCTGGAGGAGGGGCTGAGGCGGACGATCGAATCGTTCCGGGCCGCGGAGATGGCGGCGACCGGCTCCTCCGCCTAGCCTGCCCCCATGAAATCGACATCGGGGGCCCGGGGGGCCGCTGAGGCGGCGGTCACCCGGCTCGATGGAGTCGCCGGTTCGGCCTGGTTCGCGTACGGTTCGATCCTCCTGATCCAGGCGAAGGTCCTCTGGGCGATCTGGGAGCACCGGGACCTGACCGGGGGGGACACGACCCAATACTTCGTCCAGGCGAGCCACTGGACGCACGGGTTTCATCTCGACCCGGTCTGGTCGCCGCTCTACGACCTCTTCTGGGGATCGCTGCGCTGGTTGGTCGATGACCCGTACGCCTCGACCATCCTGCATCGCGTCCTGATCGTCTTCGCGGCGACGGTCCTGGTCCTCGCCGTTCTGCGCCGCCTGCTCTCGCCGGTGATCGCCTGGGCGCTCGCGGTCTGGTGGGCGATCCTGCCCATCAACTACGACGTCCTCTACGAGGTCCATCTGTTCGCGCTTCTGCCGGAGCTGGTGGCCGTCCTGATTGCCCTCTCCTGGACCGGCCTCCGCATGCGCGCCGGAGTGTTCACGGCGCTGCTCGCGGCCACGGTCCTCGTCCGCAACGAGGTCGCCGTCGCCCTGGCTGTCTGGACGGTGGCGTGGATCGTCTACGAGGGGATGGCGCGGCGGAGAGGCGAGGCGATCCCGCCGCGAAGGCTGCTGGCTGCCGCAGGGGTGCCCACCCTGATCGTCGGCGTGCTCCTCGTTGGGATGGCGCTCAGCTCGATTCGGGGCAACATCCTCGGTCGCGTCGGCTCGCACGCGTCGATCAGCGTCTGCCAGGCGTACGCATTGGGGTATTCCCAGCGAAGCGACCTCAAGGGGAACCCGTTCACCGGCTGCGAGCACCTGATGGATCGGGACTTCGGGGAACCGAGGCCGTCGATGTTCGCGGCGATCCAGGCAAACCCGAGCGCGATGGGCGAGCACTTCCTCTGGAACGCCCGACTGCTCCCTTACGGGCTGCAGCTGATGCTCTTCGACCGCATCTCGGCCGGGGGACAGAACCGCGACCCCGACTACGTGCCGGTCAGAACCGGTTCGACCCTCGCGTTCATCGGCGGCGTGGTGGTGGTCGTCTTCGTGGCCGGCGGGCTCTGGCTGCTCTGGCGCGATCGGCGTCGCTGGTGGGAAAGCTGGCTGGGCCCGCGCGCCTGGGGCTGGCTAGCCCTCGCGGCGCTCGTGGGGACCGCCCTCCTGGCTGCCCTCTGGCAGCGCCCCCGACCCGAATACCTCTACGCGCTCAGCGTCGCCATCCTCGCCGTGATCGGGACCTGCGCGATGGCCTACACCGATCGATTGCCCGTCCTCCGGCGGGTTCGGGCGGCGGTCCCGGTTGCAGCCCTCATGCTCCTGGTCCTGATTCCGGTCCACTTCACGTCGGGATACGTCACGCCGCAGGTCGGACGGCCGGGCCGGCCGCAGAAGGACATGGTCGACCGTCTCTATCCGATCCGAAACGAGCTGCGAGGCAGAGACGTGAAGCTCTTGGCAACCTTCGCAGGCCCTGGGTGCGCGTACATCGGCGGGGACGACCCGTGCAAGCCGATCGTCTGGAAGCCCATCGTCAGCCGCGAGCCAAGTGTGTCCGTGGCGGACGCGCTCCAGGCGCATCGGGTCGGCTTCATCTACGCCGATCGGGTCGATCTGGAGAACCCGGCGATGGCGCAGGTCATTCGCGCTGCGCAGAGCTCGGGATGGACTCGCGTTCCCATCTCCGCCGGGCGCGACTGGATTCTGCTGAGGGCGCCTGCCTCCGGCGGCCCGGCACTCAGCGCTCGAGTCCCGTCACTTCGACGTCCGGCCACAGGGGCGTGAGTTCCGGCCCGGGGTCATTGGTGACCGGCTCCAGCCCGATCGGTGAGAGCAGCGGGCTGCGGCGGGCATCCGGGTCGCCCTCCATCGGCCTGCGCCTGGCGACCCGGTCGCGGGTGCGAACCGGGGGCCGCCAGCGTTCGGGGACGCGCTCGAGGCGATCGCCGCCCCAGGTCAGGGTCGGGGTGACGACGCGCCGCTTCAGCGGACCGAGGACGTAGTGGATCAGGGGCTGCATGACCCGCCACCGCACCCAGGCGACCGGGGTGGCCGCGCGCGTCAGGCGGGAAATCCGCATGCGCAGCCGCTCACCAGGGCTGAGCTGCGGAGAGTAGATATCCACGAAACGGTGGATCTCGGGCCATGAGTTGCTCATCTCGAACGTCTTCTGCTCGGGATGGACCGAGCGCACCGCCAGGAAGTCGTCGGGGAGGAGCTCCGGGAGCTCGTCGCCAAACGCGAGGCGGAGCATGAACTCGGCGTCGAACGCGTAGTGCATGTCGAGCCGGAATCCCCCGAAGCGCTCGAAGAGCTCACGCCGCCAAAAGCAGGACGGCTGCGGGACGTGCCAGGGCACGAGCATCCACCAGTGGCGCCCCCTGATCCGGCCCTCGCAGTAGGTGGGCGGCTTGGGCCGCCAGACGCGCAGGCGCCTGGGCGGGTTCCCCTCCTCGACATCGAAGGCTCCTCCCGCGACCCAGGTCCGCCGGGATCGCTCCAGCGCGGCGACGGCCGTGTCGAAGGCGCCGGGTAGGAAGTAGTCGTCGCTGTTCAGGTAGGCGACGATCTCGCCGGAGGTCCGCTCGAGACCCTTGTTGATCGCGTCCGACTGCCCTTCATCCGGCTCCGAGACCCACCAGGCGAGGCGGTCCTCGTAGCGGCGGATGATCTCGACCGTCTCGTCCATCGAGCCGGCGTCCACGATCACGTACTCGAGGTTCGGATAACCCTGGTCGAGGACGGATCGGATCGTCCGCTCGATGAACCTACCCTGATTGAAGGACGGCGTTATCACCGTCAGCTTGGGTCGCACGCCGCGGCGAGTATAGGTCGGGCCAACGCCGCGCTGATCCTGTTTCCGGATGCCGCGGCGGACTAGATCAGGCTCTCGAGGGCAATCCGACGCACAGCGACCGAGAGTGCTCGCGTATCGTTGCTCGCCGGGTCGATGTCGCTTGGCGGGACGGCCGTCTCCACCTCGAGCTCGAGGTGGAGCGCCGGATCCACGCCGGCGGCGGCGGGAAGCGGGGCGGTGGCAACCAGCCCGGCATCCTGGTTGCGAAGCTCATGCGCGACCACCTCGCCGTCGGCCCGGATAGTCAGGCCATCGAGGGCTTGTTGCTCGATCACGTGCTCGATCTCGACGACAAGCCGGCTCGAGACCGGCAGCGGCTTCAGATCGACCCAGGCTCGCCGCGTGTCGCCGATCCAGCAGAACCAGTCCGTCGACTCGACTCTCTCGCGCCCCCACCACCCCGCGCCAGCCACGGGCTCGGAGAACCTAAGGTCCGAGACGGTGGGCGCGTCGGGAAGGTCCGCCGCCGGGTCGCTCGGCACGGCTTCACGGCTCCAGCCGGCGATTTGGCGCTCGTACTCGCGAGCACCGATTCGATACAGCTCCGCATCGAGCGCTGTGAGCTCCCGCAGCGTGTCCAGCGCTCGGGGAGAGATGCGGTCGCGGGTCAACCGGTCCTCGGTCACGTTCGCCCGAGGCAGGGGTCCGAGCTCGCGCCAGCCGAGTCTCCGCGCCAGCCAGACGGCTGATTCGTCGAGGCGCTCGGTGAGCGCGATGAAGTCGAGGCTGCGGAGCCGGCCGAGCGCCAGATCGAGGTCCTCGCCGCTTCCCTCAACCGACGATCCGCAGAGCGTTCGGGTCTGGACGTTGCCGAGGTGCTCGACGGCGAGTTCGGGCTTCCGCTGAAGGAACTCCTCGAGCGGGAGCTCGCGAGCCAAGCTCATCGCGGCCACACGCCGCTCGTACGCGGCGGGACCGAGCTGCGGCAGGAGGATCTCGTACTGATCCGGCGGAAACCGGCGGTAATACGAGTAGACCGAGAGCGCCCGTTCAATTGGCTCCCGGAGGCAGGCGACTACGTACGGTCGGCGCCGAAACCGATCCAAGAACGAGATGTCGAGATGGCCCGTGACGTATCGGTAGTGGTCCAGATGGAGATCGCCGGGTTTGGGCCGGTCATACAGCGAAAGGCAGTCCGCTGCCGCGAAACGATTGCCCAGGGCCCGCCCCAGCGTCGTGCCGCCGGTCTTGCGCACGTGCATGAAGAAAAGCGTTTGCGCTGGGGTGGCGCTCATTCCGCTCCGTAGACTCGCGCGACGTGCCGGTCTCCCCGCGAATCTCGGTGCTGCTGCCGCTCACGGACGAGCGCGGCGCGGGTGTCGATTGCGTGCGGGCGTGGGCGGGACAGACGGTGGCAGCCGAGAGCTTCGAGATCATTGCCCTGGCACCGGGCGAGGATGGTGGGCTGGAGGAGTCGGTGCGGCCCCTGCTTCGGAAACACGATCGCTGGATTGTCGCGCCGGGAAGGGACGAGTACGAGCTCTTCAACATCGGAGCCAGGGAGGGGGCGGGGGAGTTCCTCTTCGTCACGGAGGCGCACTGTGTTCCGGAACCCGATTGCCTCGGAGCCATGCTCGAGGAACTCGATCGCACGGGGGCGCCGGGGGTCAGGGGCAGGAGCGTGCCCGAGGCCCAGGGCCTACTCGGCATCCTCGAGCGGGACGCCTTCGAAGACGCGCTCCGGATCGAAGAAGAGCCGGATCACTGGCGCAAGATCTTGATCCACAGCCTCGCGATCCGCCGTGACCTCTACGTCGGGGCGGGCGGGTTGCCGCCCGTCTATGGCGATTTCGCTCCGTGGCCGCTGGCGATCGCTTTGCACTCAGAGGGGAAGCGGCTCATTTTCAGTCCAACTCCTCGGGTGCGCCACGTATACGACGGTGACCTGGCTCAACTCGCGTCCCATGTGCGGAGCTTCGGGCGCGGGGAGATGCGATACCGGAGCGAGATCCCGGCCGAGCTCGCCGGGCGATATTTGGACCCGGCCGTTGAGTGGGAGCAGCGCCTCGGTCATACCCGCGCCGGCGCCCGCCGCGGATTGCGAGCAGCCCTCGCGCTCCGAGGGCGCGGTGCGCTGCGGGAGGGCCTGCGCGATGCCGGCGTGCTCGTGTTCGGCCCGCGGCTCTCGATTTCCCGAGCGCGAATGGGCGCGGCGCGCGCGGCGAGGCGGGCCCGCCGGGGACGTGATCAGGGGGCGACGCGACGCGACTTCGCGGAGTTCTGGCGACTGACGAGCCGGAGGGGGCGCCTCGAAGGCCTGGCCTCGGCGCGGCTGGGCGAGGCTCCGGCTGCGGAACCCGGCCAGCGCCTTGACCTGCGCGAGTCCCTCGCCGGGAGATCGATCGGCTTCTTCCATCTGGAGAGAGCCGGCAATCAGTTGATCCGCTGGACGGCACCCGTTGCGTCGATCAAGGTGAAGGTCCCTGGGGAGGGCCCTTCACTGGCTCGGCTGGAGCTCTACCCGTTCGAGCGGCCGAAGGGCGCGCTCCCCGTCAGGCCCCGGGTCGCGGTAGACGACAGGGTCGTCCCCGCGACGTTGATGGAGGAGGCGATCGAGTTCGAGATTTCCGCCGGCGAGCACTGGATCTCGATCGGGTGCACCGCGCTCTGCCCGCGGCGCCACGGGGTCGACGATCCGCGCGCGCTGGGAATTCCGATCCGCGGTTTGGCCTTCGAGCGCCCGGGCTAGGCGGGCGGCATGATCGAGCGGGCGCCGAGCGAGGCGCCCATGGCCTCCGCGCAGAGAGCATGGACCTCACGGACCATGCGATCGCGATCGAAGCGGCCGCGCGCCTCGATTGCGGCGGCGCTCATCTCCGAGAGGAGCCGCGAGTCGCCGAGCAGGCGCCGAATCGACGCGCTCAGCCCTCGAACGTCGCCCGGTTCGACGAGCAGCCCTGTGCGACCGTGATCGACGACCTCGCCCATCCCACCGCCGCAGGCGGCGACTACGGGCGTCCCGCAGGCAAGGGCCTCGGCTGCGCTCAGGCAGAAGCTCTCCTCCGCAGACGCGTGAACGTACGCCGCCGCCGAGCGATAGAGGGCGGCCAGCCGGCCGGGTGGCTGGTAGGGCTCGTGTTTGATGCGGATGCCGCGGCCGAGATCCTCCATCCCCGTGCCTCCTCCGACCGAGACGAGCTCGACCGGGCCACCGAGCTCTCGCAGCGCCGCGCGAAGTGCCTTGAAGTCCTTGTGCGGGTTCGCGCTGCCGCCGTTGGCGGCGAAGACGAGGCGGGGCGTTCCTTCGGGTCCCGCGGCTCGCCGACCGTCCGGACGGAAGGTCGTGAGATCGATGCCGTTGGGGATGACCCGGCTCACACCGATCGCAGACGCCATCAGGGACTGCTCCACCCGGTCCAGCATCCAGCGTGACGGCGCCACCACGGAGATCCGGGAGCGGGCGAAGATCCAGCGCTTGCGCTGCCAGTTGAGGCGAGTGGCATCCCGCTTGATCGCCGGTGGTGCCGCGAGGTCGGGGCAGCGGCCGCAGCCCGTGCGCCAGCGCTCGCACGCTCCGGGCACCGCGCAGTGGCCCGTGAAGGCCCAGCTGTCGGCGATCCTGAGCACCACCGGTATGCGCATGGAGAGCCAGGGCAGCCGGCGCAGGTCGAAGTAGCCGCCGTGCAGGTTGTTGCAGAGAAGGACATCGGGTCGAGGACCGGTCAGGTTGGCCAGGTGCCGCGTGTAGGGGTGATTGAAGTCCTCGAGGCCTGTCCGCCGGTCGAGGGACCGGCGCACTCTCAGTCTGGCTCGGCGGAAAGGGTGCTCTTCGGTGTAGTGGATGTGTGGGCTCTCGTAGAAGGAGACGACCCGCGGGTCGTCGGTCCGTTTCGCGGCGACCGCCATCCTGGTCTCGGTTCCCAGCTCCTCAAAGCCCTTGAGCAGTGCCATCGAGATAGCCTCCGCTCCACCGCCGGAGTCGCTGGTGTTGACGATCAGAACCTTCCCGGGTGATGGCCGGGTCATCCGCCCACCGGGGCGGACGCGCGTGATTCGCTCGAAGGGGCGGCCGAGGATGCCGTCAGCAGCTCGAGCGAGAAGATGGGGAGACCGAGGCCCCGTTCGTCCCGAGGCTCGGTCCCGGCGGCCTCGAGAGGTCGGATCACCAGCGTCAGGTCACCCGGCAGGTCGGGGATCGGGACGGCCAGGATGCCGCCGCGCTCGCTCAGGCCCGACGACCGGAGGCGCTTCTCTCCGAGGTAGGCCCCGATCACGGAGGTCCGCGGTGAGGCTCTCAGCTCGCCGGTGTCGATTCGAAGCTCGCCCCCGCGCGCGGACGGATCGACGCGCAGAGTGACGACCGGCTCGCTCCAGCGGAATGGGCGTCCATCGTGTTGCTCGAGGCCGTGCACGTCGATGATGACCCCCTCCGGGATCGACTCGATCGGGTGAATGCCGGGGGAGAGAGGTGGTGCGTCGCCACCCGGATGCCCGTCGATCCAGTCCAGCTGGGTCAGCCTGACGACCTCGTCCTGCGCACGCAGGTAGTGGGCATAGCGGCGACTACGACTCCAGGGAATGCGCGCGGCGAGCTCGTTCCAGCGGAAGACCGTGCGCGCCCAGGAGCGCCCCGGACGAACCCCCGCCGTGGCTCGAGGCAGTGTCGATCCAAGCTCGCCAAGGAGCCAGCGCAAATCGCGACGATCGGCCAGAGCCGAGCGTCTCAGCTCCCGGGCCAGGATCGAGGCGGTGCGCCTGGCGACCGGCCGTCTGAAGGCGGCCCGGTTCCAGAGGAGGTGCTGGTGGCCGAAGTAGCGCTCCGCGAACTCGGGGTCGAGGGAGGTGCGGGCCTCGCTCTCGCCACGGGCCCAGTTGGCGGAGTGGCCGTGGTGCTCGCCGATCGCATCGACGTGGACGTGGCGGATCCGCGCTTGCGACAGGTCGCCGAGCCGGGCGCCTCGCTCGCTCAGCTCGGCGGCGAGCAGCGCCGGCGCGAAGAGGCCGTAGCGCTCATCGAGTCCTCCGCCGGACTCGAAGGCATCGCGCCGGATCAGGAATCCCGCGAGGTTGAGACGGGTCCAATCGTCGGGCCTTGACCACTGCGCGTAGACATCGTCGAACCAGCGTGCACCGAGCTCCCCGGTGACCCCGGGCCTGACGTGTCCATGCCCGATCCGCGCCCCCTCGAGCCCTGGGGTCTCGTCGATTCCCTCAAGCGCGCGCTCGAGGCAGTCCGGCTCGCCCCGGCAGTGGTTCTCGGTGACGAGCAGCCATGGGGAGCTCGCGGCCGCGGCCGCGGCGTTGTAGAGGCGCAGCAGGCTCGCGCCGGCAATGACCTCGAAGCTGTCGTGGGGCTCTAGCGTCGCGGCCACGGCCCGGTCGACCTCCGGCTGCTCGCCGTCGGACGCGATCGCGACCTGGTAGCGGTCCCTGACCAGCGACTGGCCGTGGGTCCAGGTGCGGATGTGCTCGACCGCATCGCCGCGCGCGTCGGTCAGCGGGATCACGACGGATATCCGTGGCGCGGCGTTCAAGCGCAACCCATTGTTACTGGAGTGACGGGGCCCGGAGCGGGAGACTGGGCCGCAATGGCTGACTCGCTCGACGCCCTGTCCGCGGAGATAACCGCGTGCACGCGATGCCCGCGGCTCGTCGAGTGGCGGGAACGCAGCGCGGCGGATCCTCCGCGCCGCTACCGGGGTGAGACCTACTGGGGCCGGCCGCTGCCGGGTTTCGGCGATTCCAGGGCGACGATCGTGCTCGTCGGGCTGGCGCCGGCGGCTCACGGAGGGAACCGTACGGGCCGGATCTTCACCGGGGACCGGTCCGGGGATTGGCTGTTCGCGGCGCTCCATCGGGCCGGGCTCGCCAACCAGGCGACCTCGGTGAGCGTCGACGATGGGCTGCGCCTGCGGCGCGCCTACATCACCGCCGTCAACCGGTGCCCGCCGCCGCAGAACCGGCCGACCACGGAGGAGCGGGACAATTGCCTGCCGTATCTGGTCCGGGAGCTGCGGCAGCTGCGCTCCGCGCGGGTAATCATGGCGTTGGGCGCCTACGCCTGGACGGGGTCACTGCTGGCTCTGGCCGAGCTGGGGGTGGAGGTGCCGCGGCCGCGGCCGCGGTTCGGGCATGGAGCGGAGGCGCGGCTGCGCGACTCAGACGGAAGCCGGGCCCGCGACTGGGTGCTGCTCGGGTGCTTCCATCCCTCGCAGCAGAACACCTTCACGGGGAAGCTGACGGAACCGATGCTCGACTCGCTGTTCACGCGGGCAAAGCACGTCGCGTCCGGCTGAGGAAGCGATACTTGGCGGGTGTTCCAGCTCAACCTGCCGAATGCGCTCACGGTCCTTCGCATCCTGCTGGTGCCGGTGGTGGTCGTGGCGTTGCTCGACGAGACGCCGAACGGGGACGCGATCGCGGTTGGCGTGTTCGCGCTGGCGGCGTTCACGGACACGCTCGACGGCTACATCGCCCGTCATCGCAACGCGATCACGACGTTCGGCAAGTTGATGGACCCGATCGCCGACAAGCTGCTGGTTGCGGCTTCGCTGATCGCGCTGGTCTCGCTCGACCGGCTGGCGGCGTGGATCGCGATGGTGATCATCGCGCGCGAGTTTGCGGTCACCGGGTTGCGGATGGTGGCTGCCGAGCAGGGGGCGGTGATCCAGGCGAGCTGGCTGGGAAAAGTGAAGACGATCCTCCAGGTGGCGGCGATCATCTGCCTGATCGCGGTCAATCCGGCGCCGCTGGGCGTCAACCTGCTCGTCTACCTGGCGGTGGCCGCCACGGTGATCAGCGGGGTCGACTACTTCTTCGGGTTCAAGAGGATGGTGGAGGAGGCGCGCTCCGCCAAGCGGACGGCCTAGACCGCCGGGGCCTCGAGCCACTCGCGCATGGTGGTGTGGTGGCGCGAATGGGTGCCGCTGTCGATCTCGCCGGTGATCTCGGAGAGCAGGCCGTACCGCTCCGCGACGACGTTGTGGCGGTGGATCGTCTCGAGGTTCTCCTGGCGGGCGTGGACAAAGGCGCCGTCGCGCAGTTCGGAGAATGCCTCGGTGACCTGGCGGATCATCTCGCGGACGCAGTCCTCGACGAACCGGGGGTTCGCGTGGGCCTTCTCGACCACTGAGCGCTCATCGGCGCGCTTCATCAGCTCGTAGATCTCGCTGGACATCGAGCTCTCCACGATCCGGAGGAGCCGGCGGGCGTCGATGTCCACGCCGGAGCCCTCGGGACAGCCGATGTGGAGGGTCCCGATGCCGCGCTGGTTGTGGGTCGCCACCGGGACCGAGTCGACGATGCGGTCGATCTCGTCCGAGGTGAAGCCCTGGTCCGCGAGACGCTCACGGGCACCGTCCTCGACGAGCCCCTGCGCGCAGGGGCAGGCGGTCATGCCCTGAGCCTCGACGCCAGTCAGGGTGCGGGTGCCGCGTTCGGAGGAGACGGCGGTGCCGAAGAGGGTGTAGAGCTCCTGGGTGGGCAGGCCGGAGACGGGTGCGGGGACCGTCTCCGGGTAGCGGGCCGCGATCTTGACCTCGGCCCGGATGCCACCCTGACGCTCGCGGACCTGCTCGGCGATGTGGGCGGCCAGGCCCTCGGCCCGGAGGGCCTCGCTGAGGACCACGGTGTCGATCGCCTCGTTGACGATCTCCTCGAAGCGGGACATGTGGACACCCGCCTGCTCGGGGTTGAGATCGACGAAGCACTCGAGGTCGGCGTGGTAGAGGGATTCGTCGCCGGAGCTGCCGCCGTTCTGGGAGGCGCAGACGCGGATGATCTTCTCGACGCCGACGACGCCGACGCGGGAGAGGCTGACGCGGGTGGCCGGCGCCTCGGACTGGGCGTCGCGGCCGGGAGAGATCGTCGGGGTCGGATCGCTCATCGAGTCAAGTATGCCGAGCTTCCCGTCTCGGCTGACGGAATGGCCGAATGAAGTGCCCAAAAAGTGGGTCGAACATTTCGCGGATGCGTGCATATACTCACTTGCTCCGGCTCGATTCCCCCATAGGGGAGGGGATCGGGTGTCTGGTAGGTCCGGGAGGAGGAGGGAAGGAAGTTGGCGTCGATTCGGCAGGCCGCTGTGGCCGAGGACCAGCCGTTTGTGGAGACCGATGAGCTGCGTGGTCTGATCGCGGCGGGGACGGAGCGGGGCTATCTCACCTTCGAGGAGATCGCCTCCAAGCTCGAAGAGGTGGAGGTGACGAAGGAGCAGGTCGCCGAGCTCCACAGCCATCTGGTCGAGCAGGGAGTGGACGTGATCGCCGCCGACGGCGTCACGGCCTATAAGGAGGGCAAGGGCGATGAGTCCCCCAATGGGCGAGGCAAGAAGCAGGAGCTCGACCTCACGGTGGAGCCGAGCCTCGACTCGCTGCGGCTCTATCTGCGCTCGATCGGGTCCGTCGACCTGCTCACGGCCGAGCAGGAGGTGGATCTCGCCAAACGGATCGAGCGCGGGGACATGGCCGCGAAGCGGCACATGGTCGAAGCAAATCTGCGCCTGGTCGTATCGATCGCGAAGTCCTATCTGGGCAGGGGCCTGAGCTTCCTGGATCTGATCCAGGAGGGATCGCTGGGGTTGATTCGGGCGGTTGAGAAGTTCGACTATCGGCGGGGGTACAAGTTCTCGACTTACGCGACCTGGTGGATCCGGCAGGCGGTGACCCGCGCGCTGGCTGACAAGTCGCGGACGATCCGCATCCCGGTGCATATGGTCGAGAAGCTCAACCGGGTGGTGCACGTCGAACGGCATCTCGTGCAGCGGCTGGGGCGCGAGCCGGAGCCGAGTGAGATCGGGGCGGAGCTCGGTTGGACGGCGCGCGACGTTCGTGAGGTGCTGCGGGTGAGCCAGCTGCCAGTGTCGCTGGAGAAACCGGTGGGGGACGAGGACGACTCGGAGCTCGGAGACTTCGTTGCAGATGACAGCGTCGCGTCGCCGTTCGAGACTGCCTCGGGCAACCTGCAGCGGGAGGATGTTCAGAGAGCACTGGCCGCGCTGCCGCGGCGCGACCGCGAGGTGCTGGAGCTGCGCTATGGGCTCAATGGGCGCAGGCCGATGACCCTCGAGGAGGTCGGCGAAACCTTCGGCGTGACCCGGGAGCGGATCCGCCAGATCGAGAACAACACGCTGAAGCGGCTCAAGGCCCTGCCGGAGGCCCAGTGCCTCCGCGGCCTCGGCTGACCACATTGCGTCTTCCCGGATAGGGGGTATATCTGGAGCGCCGGCCGGGCCCGGATCCCGGCAGCTTTCACCGCTCCGCTTCCGGTTCCTGCCTGGGTGAGAAGACCAACCCCCGACTCAGGGGGGCGCGGCGTTCGGTCCCGGCCGGCTGTTTGCGCACAGCCGCCGTATCCACAGACGGAGAAATGGGGGAGGCAGGATTCGAACCTACGAAGGAACTAAGCCACTCGGTTTACAGCCGAGCCCGTTTGACCGCTTCGGTACTCCCCCGGGGAGGGATGTGATTCTAGGCCGGTCGACGAACCACTCGTCCGTAGCGGGCGGCCCGTTCGATTTCAAAAGAGTCAGCAGACCCATGCCCAGCCGGATAGCGTCCGCGCCATGACCGATCTCGACGGAAGGGTGATTGCGATCGCCGGCGCGGGCGGCGGGCTTGGGCCCGTCGTCGCCAAGCGGCTCGCCGACGCCGGCGCCTCCCTCTCTCTCGCCGACCGCAGTCAGGAGATCGCCGACTCCGTCGCCCAGGACCTCGGCTTTTCCGATGACCGCGTCGACCATCGCGCCGTCGACCTCCTCGACGATTCCGCCGCCAACGATTGGGCCGCCGTCACCGAGAAGCGCTTCGGCCGCATCGACGGACTCCTGCACCTGGTCGGCGGCTACCGCGGCGGCGACCCCATCAACAGCTTCGACCTCGGCGATTACGACTTCCTGCACGGCCTCCTGGTCCGCACCCTGCAGTACGCGAGCCGCGCCTTCCACACACCACTGACGAAGAGCGACCACGGCCGCTTCGTCCTGGTCTCCTCCGCCGCGGCCCAAATGCCCGAGGACACCAATGCCGCCTACGCCTCCGCCAAGGCGGCCGCCGAGGCCTGGACGCTCTCGCTCGCGGACTCCTTCGCCAACACGCGAGCCACCGCAAACATCATCGTCGTCAACGCGATCGAGACACCCAGCATGCGCGAGGAGAGCCCGGAAACGGAGCGCCCCACTTTCACTCCGGCGGAGGACATCGCGGACGCGATCGCGTTCCTCTGCTCAGACTCCGCGGCCCGCATGAACGGCCAGCGCCTCTCGCTCCACCCCTGAAGCCTCGGCTTCAACCGCCTCCTGGCCCTCGCTACAGTTGCGCGAGGGTGCTCCGCGGGCGAAGCGAGAGAACCCGTCTCATGCAGGCCCGGATAGCTCAGTTGGTAGAGCACTTCCATGGTAAGGAAGGGGTCGCCGGTTCAAGTCCGGCTCCGGGCTCTCTGGACGACGCCGCATTGGTCATCCACGAAGGCGCAGGGGCCGGCAGCGAGCACCCGGTCGACGGCGAGCTGATCCTCGGCCGCGAGCTGGGCAGCGCCGATCTCGTCATCGACGACCCCGGCGTCTCCCGCCGCCACGCACGCGTCATGCCCGACAACGGCGGCGTGATCGTCGAGGACCTCGGCTCCTCCAACGGCACCTACGTGAACGGCGAGCGCATCTCCGGCCCCGTCGAACTGGGCGCCGGCGACGAGGTGCAGCTCGGCGCCACCATCCTGGGCGTGGAGGGCGGCACCGCCGCCACCGCCCTGATGCCCCCCGGCGCCCCACCCACGCAGTCCCATCCCGGCCCGGCTCGCCGCCCAGCCCATCCACCTGCCTCCGGCCGTCCCGCGCCTCGCCGCCTCGCCCCGTCTCCACACGAGCCCGGCAACCTCCCGGCCCTCGCCGCGGTATTCCTCGGCCCCCTCTCCATCCTCCTCGTCTTCCTCAGCGCCGGCGGCTTCTTCATCGCCCTGCCTTGCGGCGTAGCCGCGATCGTCCTCGGAAAGATCGGGATCCGCAACGCCGACCGCCGCCAGGCCGGCCACCGCGTCCTCGCCCGCATGGGGCGGCTGACCGGCTTCATCGGAACCCTCCTCGCCATCCTGGCGGTGGTCGTCTTCATCGTCGTCGCCACCGCGCTGCACAGCACCGAGCACAGCGTCGGCGGCCTGATCACCCGCATCAAACACGAGATCAACAACGTCCAGCCGGCGAACCAGTAACTGGCTGAGTAGCCAGCTCCGTTAGGCTGGCGCGCCGTGGACTTCAAGCTCACCGACGAGCAGCGCGACTTCGTCTCCGCGATCCGGGACTTCTGCGAGCGCGAATGCGGCACCCAGGAGAAGCGCGAGCAGCTCACCGAGCACCACTCGATCCACCACAACGCCGAGCTCTACCGCAAGATCGCCGAGCTCGGCTGGCTCGGGGTCACCATCCCCGAGGAGTACGGCGGCTCCGGCGGCACCATGCTCGACGCCTGCCTCTTCATGGAGGAGACCTCCCGAGGCATGGCCCCGATCGGCGGCTACGCGACCACCCTGATCGTCGCCGGCGCCACCAGGCGCTTCGGCACCGACGAGCAGAAGGAGAAGATCCTCGGCGGCATCTCCAAGGGGTCGGTCGAGGCAATCGCCATGACCGAGCCGGAGTCCGGCTCCGACGTCGGCTCCCTCTCCACGGAGGCCGTCCGCTCCAACGGCGGCTTCGTCATCAACGGTCAGAAGGTCTTCATCTCCAACGCCCACATCTCCGACCACGTCCTGGTCGTCTGCCGCACCACCAAGGGTGAGAACAAGCACGAGGGCCTCTCGATGATCTTCGTCCCGGCCGGAACTCCCGGCATGGAGATGAAGCCGATCGACACCATGGGCGGCCGCGAGACCAACACGGTCTACTTCAACGACTGCGAGGTCCCCTTAGACCAGGTCCTCGGCGAGGTCGACCATGGCTGGACCCAGCTGATGGCCGGTCTCAACACCGAGCGCCTCATCCTCGCCGCCACCATGCTCGGCATCGGCCAGCGTGCCTTCGACGACGCCCTCGCCTACGCCAAGGAGCGCAGGCAGTTCGGCCGCCCGATCGGTTCCTTCCAGGCCCTCCAGCACCGCTTCGCCGACCTCGCCACCGACCTCGAGGCCGCCCGCCTGATGACCTGGTGGGTGGCTTCGCTCAACGATGAGGACCCCGACCGCATGCTCCCCAAGGAGGCCTCGATGGTGAAGCTCTTCGTCACGGAAGCGGCCCAGCGGGTCGCGCTCGAGGGCATGCAGATGATGGGCGGCTACGGCTACTCATCCGAGTACGACATGGAGCGCCTCGTCCGCGCGACCCTCGTCTCCACCATCTACGGCGGCACCTCGGAGATCCAGCGCGGCATCATCGCCAAGACGCTCGGCCTGTAGCCGCTGCAGGAAGAAGAGTCTCAAGCCGGCCCCTGCGCTCTGTATTACCTGGTCGGCACGAAAGCCCAGATTGGTACTGGGCACGAAAGCCCAAATCAGTACTAGAGAATGAGTATCCAGTACTGAGTAGAAAACCGCAGACTCTCGCCCGACCCCTTGACAAGCTTCGCTTCCGAACTGTTAGGGTAATCACGCATTTTGGGGGGACTTCCTCAAGGTGAGTGTGCCTCACTGGCTGGGAAGGAAAACCTAGTTTCACGGCGGCTGTGTGGCCGCAGGAGAAGGAGTGGAGCGTGGAGAGGTTGGATTCGGGGGCCCCGGAACCGGGCTGTCGGGTCAGTCTGCTGCGGCCAGGGCGCTGCCGCGAATGGCGCGGGCCCTCGGCGCCGCCTCGCTGACAGCGTTCGGGCTCTTCCTGTCCACAGCGCTGGGATCCGGTGCGGAGCTCGCACAGGCCGCCCCCTGCGACCCCCCGATCCAGAACGCGATCGTCTGCGAGAACTCGAAGCCGGGCAACCCGCAGAGCGAGTGGGACGTGAGTGGTGGCGGAGATCCCAGCATCCAGGGGTTCGCCACCGACATCAGTGTCAATCACGGCGAGACTGTCCACTTCAAGATCGACACCCCGTCGACGGCCTATCACCTCGACATCTACCGGATGGGCTACTACGGCGGTGACGGGGCGCGCAAGGTCGCCACCGTCACACCCTCGGCGAGCCTGCCGCAAGCCCAGCCCAACTGCCTCGACGACTCAACCACGGGGCTGATCGACTGCGGCAACTGGGCTGAGTCGGCCTCCTGGGCGGTCCCGGCCGACGCCGTTTCGGGCATCTACTTCGCCAAGCTCGTCCGCACCGACCAGCCTTCCGACGGAAGCCACATCTTCTTCATCGTCCGCGACGACGCCAGCCATTCGAACCTGCTCTTCCAGACCTCGGACACCACGTGGGAGGCTTACAACCAGTACGGAGGCAGGAGCCTCTATACGAGCGACACCGGCGGGCCCGGGACGAATCCGGATCGGGCGTACAAGGTCAGCTACAACCGCCCGCTCACCGTCCGGGGTGGGATCCCCGAGGACTCTCCCTTCAACGCCGAGTACCCGATGGTCCGCTGGCTGGAGCGCAACGGCTATGACGTCAGCTACTTCACCGGGGTCGACGCGGCACGCCGCGGCAGCGAGATCCTCCAGCACAACGCCTATCTGTCGGTCGGCCACGACGAGTATTGGTCGGCTACTCAGCGCGCCAACATTGAGGCGGCCCGCGCCGCCGGTGTCAACCTGGCCTTCTTCAGCGGCAACGAGAGCTTCTGGAAGACCCGCTGGGAGGCCAGCACAGCCGACGGCTCGAGCACCGACTTCCGCACCCTCGTCTGTTACAAGGAGACGCACGCCAACGACAAGATCGACCCCGAGCCGAACGTCTGGACGGGGACCTGGCGTGATCCCCGCTTCAGCCCGCCGGCCGACGGCGGTCGTCCGGAGAACGCGGTCACGGGCACGATGTTCAGGGTCAACTCCGGCACATCCGCGATCGACGTGCCGGCGGCCGACGGCAAGATGCGCCTCTGGCGCAACACCAGCATCGCCTCGCAGGCCCCAGGCCAAACGGCCACTCTGAGCGACGGCACCCTCGGGTACGAGTGGGACGAGGCGCCGGACAACAGCGTTCGTCCAGCGGGGCTCGTGCAGCTTTCCTCGAGCACGAGGAGCGGCGTCCAGGTCCTCCAGGACTTCGGGTCCACGTACGGCTCCGGCACCGCGACACACCACATGACCCTTTACAAGGCCCCGAGCGGGGCGCTCGTCTTCGGCGCCGGCACCATTCAGTGGTCCTGGGGGCTTGACGGAAATCACGATCGCGGCAGCTCGACCCCAGACCCGCGCATGCAGCAGGCGACGGTCAACGTGCTCGCCGACATGGGCGCCCAGGCCGGCACGCTTCAGGGCGACCTGGCGCCGGCGACCGCCTCGACCGACACGGACCCCCCGAGCTCGGTGATCAGCTCGCCGCTTGGCGGCTCCAACGTCCAGAGCGGCCAGCCGATTACGATCAGCGGCACCGCCACGGACGCGGCGGGCGAGTCCGGCGGCGGCCAGGTCGGCAGCGTCGAGGTCTCGACCGATGGCGGCGCCACCTGGCACCCGGCGCAGGGACGCGACAACTGGACCTACTCGTGGACCCCGGGCGCAGCCGGCAGCGTCACGATCAAGACGCGGGCGGCCGATGACAGCGGCAACCTCGAGACCCCCGGCCCCGGCGTAACCGTCAACGTCATCCCCCGCACCTGCCCCTGCTCGATCTGGGACGACTCCTTCACGCTCGCCGGCGAAAATGACCCGAACGCGGTCGAGGTCGGCGTCAAGTTCCGCTCCGATCAGGCCGGCTTCATCACCGGCCTGCGCTTCTACAAGACCTCCGGCAACACCGGCACCCACGTCGGTCACCTGTGGACGGCGGGAGGGACCCAGCTGGCGGAGGCGACCTTCAGCGGGGAGACCGCATCCGGCTGGCAGCAGGTCAGCCTCGACAGCCCGGTGGCGATCGATGCCAATACGACCTACGTAGCCTCCTACCACGCGCCCAACGGCAACTACGCCGCCAGCAACAACTACTTCGCCACCGGCGGCTTCGACAGCGCGCCGCTGCACGCGCTCGGCGACGGGGTCGACGGGCCGAACGGCATCTACCACTACGGCGCCTCGGGGATCTTCCCCACCGACACCTTCCAGTCGAGCAACTACGGGGTCGACGTCGTCTTCGAGAACACCGTCGGGCCGGACACCACTCCCCCCTCCATCACCGCACGCACGCCGGCTGACGGCGCGACCAACGTCTCGACGGGCGCCAACGTCACCGCGACCTTCAGCGAGCCCATGGACTCCAACACCATCAATGGCACCAATATCCAGCTGCGGGATCCGTCCAACGCGCTGGTGCCGGCGACGGTCAGTTACAGCGGTGCGAACAGGAGGGCGACGCTGACCCCGGATGCCCCGCTGCAGAGCTCGACCACCTATACGGCGACCGTCAAGGGCGGTCCGCTTCCGGACGGCGTCAAGGACGTCGCCGGAAACCCGCTTGCCGGGGACTCGACCTGGTCCTTCACCACAGCCGCGCCGCCACCGCCACCACCCGATGAGGGTCCGGGCGGCCCGGTCCTGGTGATCTCAAACGCCGCCAATCCGTTCAGCCGCTACTTCGCCGAGATCCTCCGAGCGGAGGGCCTGAACGAGTTCACCGCCACCGACATCAGCAACGTCACGCCGGCGGTGCTGAACGCCCACGACGTCGCCATCCTCGGCGATGGCCCCTTGGACACCGGGCAGGTGACGATGCTCAACAACTGGGTCCAGGCGGGCGGCAACCTGATTGCGAGCCGGCCGGATCCCCAGCTGGCGGGCCTGCTTGGCCTGTCCCCGGCCGGGTCGCCGATGTCGAACGACTACCTCAAGGTCGACACCACCTCCGGACCGGGCGCCGGGATCGTCGGCCAGACGATCCAGTACCACGGGACCGCGGATCGCTACACGCTCAGCGGCGCCCAGGAGATCGCCACGCTCTACTCCGACGCCACCACCGCCACCTCGAACCCGGCGGTGACGATGCGCAGCGTGGGCTCCAACGGCGGACACGCCGCCGCCTTCACCTACGACCTCGCCCGCTCGATCGTCGAGACGCGCCAGGGCAACCCCGCCTGGTCGGGAGACGAGCGCGACAGCTCGGTGGGCGGGAGCCAGCTGATCCGCTCCGACGATCTCTTCTTCGGCGCCAAGACCGGGGATGTGCAGCCCGATTGGGTCGATCTCAACAAGGTCGCCATCCCCCAGGCCGACGAGCAGCAGCGCCTGCTCGCCAACCTGATCGAGCAGATGAACCTGGACCGGAAGCCGCTGCCGCGGTTCTGGTTCCTGCCCCACGACAAGAAGGCGGTCGTCGTGATGACCGGAGACGACCACGGCAACGGCGGCACCGTCGGTCGCTTCGAGCAGTACCAGGCCGACAGCCCGCCGGGCTGCTCGGTCGCCGACTGGCAGTGCGTGCGAGGCACGTCCTACGTCTACCCGGGCACCCCGATCAGCGACTCCGCAGGCCGCCGCCTTCCAGAGCCAGGGGTTCGAGATCGCCCTGCACAGCAGCACAAACTGCGCGGACTTCACCAGCCAGGCTCAGCTCGAGTCCTTCTACTCGAGCCAGCTGGCCGCCTTCGCCGCCGACTACCCGAGCCTGCAGTCGCCGGTCACCAACCGCACCCACTGCATCGCCTGGAGCGACTGGGCATCGCAGCCGAAGGTGGAGCTCGAGAACGGCATCCGCCTGGACACCAACTACTACTACTGGCCGGGGGCCTGGATCCAGGACCGCCCGGGAATGTTCACCGGCTCGGGGATGCCGATGCGCTTCGCCGACCTCAACGGCTCGATGATCGACGTCTACCAGGCGGCCACCCAGATGACGGACGAGTCGGATCAGACGTACCCCACGAACATCGACACGCTGCTCAACAACGCGCTCGGCCCGCAGGGCTACTACGGCGTCTTCACGGCGAACATGCACACCGACAGCGCCTCGAGCGCGGGCTCGGACGCGATCGTCGCCTCGGCCCAGTCACGGGGCGTCCCGATCGTCTCCGCTCAAGCAGATGCTGCAATGGCTCGATGGACGCAACCAATCCTCCTTCAACGGGATCTCCTGGAGCGGGAACACGCTCAGCTTCACCGTCACCCACGCCGCAGGCGCCAACGGACTCCGCGGAATGGTGCCGACTACCTCCTCGGTTGGAGCGCTGACCACGGTGAAGCGGGACGGCGTCCAGATCCCCACCACCACGCAGACCATCAAGGGCGACGAGTACGCGTTCTTCGACGCGACCGGCGGCAGCTACGAAGCGACCTACGCAGTTGACAACACCGCTCCCGCGATCTCCAACGTCTCGGCCTCGGCTCCGGGCGACGGCACGGCCAACGTCACCTGGGACACGAACGAGGCGTCTGACTCGCGTGTCGACTACGGCACCAGCCCGGGCTCGCTCGGCTCACATCAGAGCAGCCCGGGTCTGACGACCTCGCACAGCATCCAACTCACCGGCCTGGCGCCGAACACCACCTTCTACTACCGGGTGGTCTCCACCGACGCCGCGACCAATTCCGCTACCGATCCCGATCCGCCCGCGGCCCCGCGCAGCTTCACCACGCCGTCGGCCAGCTTCACGGACACGACGGTCTCGGACTTCGGCGCGGGCACTCCCGATGCCAACACGTACATCTCGGAGATGAGCAACGGTGAGGTCATCCTGAAGCCCGCAGAGGGCCAGGAGTTCTCGGCCGGACCAGGGCTGCCGGCCGGCTGGGCGAGCCAGACCTGGGAGAGCCAGGGCGGAGGGACCGGCGGCAGCGCCACCGTCGCCGGCGGCGCATTGCACGTGGACGGCGCCTTCGCCGGCACCAACACGACCTTCGCCCCCGGCCACTCGCTCGACTTCGAGGCCACCTTCGGCGCGGCCCCCTTCCAGCACGTGGCGTTCACGGACAACTTCAACAGCGCCTGGGCGATGTTCAGCACCCGGGGGGGCACCAACCAGCTGTACACGAGCACCAACACCGGCGGCGGTCCCACCGACACCCCGATCGGCGGCCAGTACATCGGCTCGGCGCACAAGTACCGGATCCAGTGGGACGCGGGCCAGGTCCAGTACTACGTCGATGGCACCTTGGTGCACACAGACAACGCCACCTTCGGCTCCAACCTGAACGTCGCGGCCAGTGACTTCAACTCCGGCGGGCCCGGCCTCTCGGTCAACTGGCTGCACCTCAGCCCCTATCCGAGCTCGGGCTCCTTCACCTCGCGCGTCTTCGACGCGGGTCAGGCGGCGGACTGGGGGGCGATGAGCTGGCACGCGAACGCTCCACCCGGGACCAGCCTGGCGATGAGCGTCCGCACAGGCAACACGCCGACCCCCGACGGGAGCTGGAGCGCCTTCACACCGGTCACTTCCAGTGGCGACGACGTCCCCGGCAGCTCCCGCTACGTGCAGTACAAGGCCGACCTCGACCCGGATCCGAATCTGACCTCCGCGATCGAGGACGTCTCCATCGCCTACGCGACGGGGCGCCGACACCACGCCGCCAACAATCACGCAGAGCGCACGCCGGCGCCTAACGCCACCAACGTCCCACTCAACACGAACGTGGACGTCCAGTTCAGCGAGCCGATGAATCCGGCCACGATCGACAGCTCGACCGTGCGCCTGCGAAAGCAGGGGGCGGGCAGCGACGTGCCGGCGAGCGTCAGCTACGCGGGGAACACGGCGACGATCGATCCGAACGCGGACCTCGACCCGGACGCGGTCTACAACGTGACGGTGGCGGGCACCGTCACGGACGCCAATGGGAACCAGCTCGGGGCGGACGACACTTGGAGCTTCACCACCGCGAGCCTCAGCCTCATCGACACCACCGTCTCGGACTTCGGCGCCGGCACGCCGGGCGCCAACACCTACCTCTCGGAGACCGACAACGGCGAGGTGACCCTGAAGCCGACCGAGGCGTCGGAGTTCTCGGGCAGCTCGCTTCCCGGCGGCTGGAAGAGTTGCCCCTGGAGCGCCCCCGACCCCGAGAACTGCACTCCCGGGCCCGGCGCCACCGTCTCCGGCGGCAGCCTCCACGTCGACGGCTCCTACGCCAAGACCATCGCGACCTACCCGCCGGCCGCTCGCTCGAGTTCAGGGCCACCTTCAATCAGCAGAACAACCAGCACATCGGCTTCGCGGTAGACCTCAACAACTCGGCGAACTGGGCGATCTTCAGCGTCAAGTTCGACGGCACCTTCAACGCCCGCACCAATAACGCCGGAACCGAGACCACGACGCAGTTGCCGAGCGCTCTGGTCGGCAGCCCGCACCTCTACCGGATCGAATGGGACGCGACCGAGGTCCGCTACTACGTGGACGGGCCGCTGGTGGCGACACATGCAGCGAACTTCGGCGCCACGCAGATGCGCCTGATCGCCAGCGACCTCACTCCGGGCGGCGCCGAGGCGGCCGTCGACTGGATGCGGATGAGCCCCTACCCGGGCTCGGGCACCTTCGACTCCCGGGTCTTCGACGCCGGCGTCGGCCAGACCGCGGACTGGGGGGCGCTCAGCTGGAACTCGGCGACGCCCTCGGGAACGGGGATCGCGATCAGCGTCCGCACCGGCAACACATCTACTCCCGACGGGACCTGGAGCGCGTTTGCCCCGATCAACGGCAGCGGCGGCGACATCCCGGGCAGCAGCCGCTTCGTCCAGTACCGGGCACAGCTGACGAGCAGCGACCCGGCCCAGGCGCCGACCCTGAGCGACGTCTCGATCGGCTATGCGCTGGGTCAGGACAACACCGCTCCGACGATCACCGGCCGCACCCCGTCGCCTAACGCGACGAACGTCGCCCGCGACACCAACGTCCAGGTCCAGTTCAGTGAGCCGATGAACCCGGCGACGATCGACAGCTCGAGCGTGCACCTGCGAAAGCAGGGCTCGGGCACCGACGTCCCCGCCACCGTCAGCTACGCGGGGACGACCGCGACGCTCGACCCGAACGCCGATCTCGACCCGAGCGCCGTCTACACGGTCACGGTCGCCGGCTCGGTCGAGGACCTGGCGGGTAATCCCCTCGGCGCCGACGACAGCTGGAGCTTCGCCACCGCAACCCCGAGCTTCAACTTCACCGACACCACCGTCTCCGACTTCGGAGCCGGCACCCTTGACGCCAACACCTACATCTCCGAGACCGGCAACGGCGAGGTGACCCTGAAGCCGACCGAGGGCCAGGAGTTCTCGGGCGGTCCCGGACTGCCGGCCGGCTGGTCGAGCTCCACCTGGGAGAGCTCGCGGCGGCGGAGCCGGCGGCACCGCCACGGTCTCGGGCGGCGGCCTGCACGTCGACGGCGCGTTCGCCGGTACCGACGCCACCTTCGGCCCGGGCCACTCGCTCGAGTTCGTCGCCACCTTCGGTGCCGCCGCCTTCCAGCACGTCGGCTTCGGGGTGGACGTCAACAACTCGCCGAACTGGGCGATGTTCAGCACCAACAACACCCCGGATCAGCTGTTTGCGAGAACCAACGTCGGCGGCACCCCGGTGAACACGCCGATTGGCTCGTCCAACCAGTATGTCGGCTCCCCGCACCTCTACCGGATCGAGTGGGACACGAACGAGGTTCGCTACTACGTGGACGGGGCCCTGGTGGCGACACATGCAGCGGACTTCGGCACCACGCAGATGCGCCCGCTCGCCAGCGACTTCAACTCCGGCGGCTCCAACCTCTCGGTCGACTGGCTGCACCTGAGCCCCTACCCGGCCTCGGGCACCTTCGATTCGCGCGTCTTCGACGCCGGTCCCGGCCAGAGCGTCGACTGGGGTGCGCTCAGCTGGAACTCGGCGACGCCGTCGGGCACCGGCCTAGCGATCAGCGTCCGCACCGGTGACACCGCGGCCCCGGACGGGACCTGGAGCGCCTTCACCCCGATTGCGACCTCGGGCGGCGACATCCCCGGGAACACCCGGTATCTCGCAGTACCGGGCGGTGCTCAGCACGACCGACCCGAACCTGACGCCGACACTGAACGATGTCACGGTCAACGGGGCCGGGGACATCCCCCCGACGGCGGTCAACGACACGAAGACGGTCGCCGAGGGCTCGGGTGCCACCGCGATCGACGTGCTCGCCAACGACACCGACACCGACGGCGGCCCGAAGACCATCGTCTCGGTGACCCAGCCTGCCCACGGCAGCGTAGTGATCACCGGCGGCGGCGCCGGGCTGACCTACACAGCCGAGCCCGAACTACTGCAACACCGACCCGCCCGCCTCGACCGACGACTTCACCTACACCCTGAACGGCGGATCGACGGCGACCGTGGCGGTGACCGTGACGTGCGCAGTCGACAATCCGCCGGTGGCGGTCAACGACACGAAGACGGTCGCCGAGGGCTCGGGTGGCACCGCGATCGACGTGCTCGCCAACGACACCGACACCGACGGCGGCCCGAAGACGATCGCCTCGGTCACCCAGCCGGCCCACGGCACGGTCGCGGTCGCCCCCGACAACCTGACGCTCACCTACGCCCCGAACCCGCACTACTGCAACAGCGACCCGCCGGCCTCCACCGACGACTTCACCTACACCCTGAACGGCGGCTCGACCGCGACCGTGGCGGTGACCGTGACGTGCGCGCTGAACCCCCCGATCATCAACAGCGTCTATCCGGCCGACGCTGCGACCGGCGTCTCTCCCAGCTCGGTGACGTTTGCCACCTTCAACAAGGCGATGGACAAGCCCTCCGCCGAGGCCGCCTTCTCGCTCAAGCGAACCAGCGACGGGGCGCCGGTGAGCGGCAGCTTCGTCTGGTACGGGAACGCGCTGATCTTCAAGCCCGACGCCGACCTGGCGGCGGGGACGCAGTACACGGCGAGCGTCTCGACCGCCGCCAAGGACCTCGCCGGGAACCCGCTGGGGGCCGCGAAGACGTCAACGGCAGTCCCCGACCTCGAACCCCCCGATCGTCGACAGCGTCTTTCCGGCCGACGGTGCGACCGACGTCTCTCCCGGTTCGCTGACGCTGGCCTCCTTCAACAAGTCGATGGACAAGCCCTCCACCCAGGCCGCCTTCACGCTGAAGCGAACCAGCGACGGGGCGCCGGTGAGCGGCGGCTTCGGCTGGTATGGCCCTACCGCGCTGATCTTCAAGCCCGACGCCGACCTGGCACCGGGGACGCAATACACGGCGAGCGTCTCGAGCGCCGCCGAGGACCTCGCCGGGAACCCGCTGGGCGCCGCGAAGACGTGGCAGTTCGCGACGGCGAACCCTCCGGTCGTCACCAGCGTCTTCCCGGCCGACGGTGCGACCGACGTCTCTCCCGGTTCGCTGACGCTGGCCTCCTTCAACAAGTCGATGGACAAGCCCTCCAGGCCCAGGCCGGCCTCACGCTGAAGCGAACCAGCGACGGGGCGCCGGTGAGCGGCAGCTTCGGCTGGTATGGCCCTACCGCGCTGATCTTCAAGCCCGACGCCGACCTGGCACCGGGGACGCAATACACGGCGAGCGTCTCGAGCGCCGCCAAGGACCTCGCCGGGAACCCGCTGGGCGCCGCGAAGACGTGGCAGTTCACGACAGGCGGGCGAACCCTCCAGGTCGTCACCAGCGTCTACGCCGGCCGACGGTGCGACCGACGTCTCTCCCGGTTCGCTGACGCTGGCCTCCTTCAACAAGTCGATGGACAAGCCCTCCAGCCAGGCCGCCTTCACGCTGAAGCGAACCAGCGACGGGGCGCCGGTGAGCGGCAGCTTCGGCTGGTATGGCCCTACCGCGCTGATCTTCAAGCCCGACGCCGACCTGGCACCGGGGACGCAGTACACGGCGAGCGTCTCGACCGCCGCAAAGGACCTGGGAGGCAACTCGCTCGCCAATCCGGTCACCTGGAGCTATACGACGGGAGGCTCCGGCTAGGGCGAGATGGCGGTGACCGGTGAACCCGGCGAAGGCGCTGAGACCGAGAAGCAGCGACGCCTGACGCGAAGGCGCTCAAGGCGCACATTGCGCGACCCGTCGCGAGGGGTAGCACCCACGCTAAACGGCCTCGCTGGAACGGCACAGCGCAGGCGAAGTTGAACTAGCCAATCGGTCAGAAATGATTCAGAGATGATTCTTCGAGAGGGGCTTGTCCAGTGACCATCAATATCAACCGCCGCACCGTGGACCCGATCGAGGTCGGGATCGGTCTCCTGATCGTTGGGATCATCGCGGTGACCGTCCTAGCGACCGTGAGCGGCGGTGGCGAAGAGGAGGCTTGCGCAGACCCAGGCGAGCTTGGGCGTACCTCGGCCGAGGGGTCAGAGTGGTGTCGCACCCATATGGTTTCGGTGGCGAACCCTCGAATGCGCAGACATCGTTCGCGCTCACAGGGAGCGCCACCGTCGACCTCCCTGGTTCATGCAGGATTCGGGTGCAGCGGAGAACGCTGCAAGCCGACCACGCCTCCACTGCCGGCGGCGGTGGCTCGCACCTCAAGTTCGGAGAACGTTATGTGGGTGACCGTTGGATCCAAGATGGGTCCCGGCACGCAGGATCCGCACCTGCATCGGAGAGGCTTCTTAGACTTTTTTTCCGCGCCGAGTTTTGAGACAGCGTGGCCGTGTCAACCGTCCGGTAGCGCGCTTGCACAAAAGACGTCGCTGCGATCAGACGATCAAAAGGCGTCGACCGGAACGATGGTCTTGTCCGGCTCCAGCAAGAAGTACTGATCGCCATTGGGGGCGGACTCGTTCCTGATCAGGTACCGACCTGGCGTGATCGGGCCGATCCTCCTGACCGCGCCGTGCCAGGTATCAGTCTCGACCGCCTCTCCGACTGGCTCCCAATTCTCCGCTGTGTCCTCCGGCCAGTGGTAGAGAGTCCACTTCGCTATGGCCACGCGCTCACCCTACGCGGGCACTGACTCCGAATGAACTCGGTCATTCGTCCAATCGTCCAGGATCAATCCGCTACCGCCATCCCCGCCGGCACGCGCTCGCTCGGTCTACAAGGACCGCGACCTGGTGAGCCCGTGAGCCGCTTTCTGCCGGGTCGACGCCGCGGGCGCCCTGAGGGGGGGATCCCCGGCGCTCCGTTTACGAGGACCGCCCCGCCGAGCCAACGCCGGAGGAGGAGCACAGGCGCGCGATCGGCGAGATCGACCCGGGCGACTCGGCGCAGCAGCGTCGACTACTCCCTGGCCCGCCGCTGGCGCCCGCCACGGAGCTCTGGCGCTGGCGATAGGCACCAGTCGCAGCCGGTCGTCAGGAAACCGTCGAACATCCGTCCAACTCCAGATCGAAATGCTGGCCGCTGATCGAAACGGAAATAGCCTCCCGCTCAGAGCCGTTCCCGACCGGGGTCGGCTCAGCGCGGAGGCCCGGCACACAACGGGCCTTCGCACGTTCTGGGGGCGCTCCGACGGAATAGCGCTTTCCATGCAAAGCGGCGCTTTCGGGCCCAGCTCGAGCAGCGTTGTCAAGGCGCCGTGGCCCTACCTCCAGACGAACCTTGGGTCTTTGGCTAGGGCCCCGGCCCCGTATATCCATTCGAGTAGCACGGCCGCGCGACCGCGGCGGTCTGGCACCGGTCGATGAACCCGCTCGGCTGCAGCCAGTCGGCCGCCTGCGTGACACCGTCCAGCGACTGCCGCGGGTAGGAATGCGGGTCGCACCCGTAGACGCTGACCGGGTTGGGCGGCAGCTCCACCAGCGGCGCGGGGGCGGTCCCGTGCTGCGGGTTGCTGTTCTCGTCGGTGCAGTCCTGGGTGCCGTCGAACCCGATCGGCCCCCCGTCGTAATAGACCATCGCCGCCGAGCCCGAATAGGGGTAGGACGAGATCGCGGGGATGTCGAGGAACGGGTTCACGTCCCAGTGCCGCCCCGGATCGAGCGCAGGCGTCTCGACCTGTGCCCCGATCGTCCGCGCCTCGGTCTCGCCGGCCAGGTTCGAAACCTGGTGGTCGCCGTAGGCCAGCTGCAGCAGCACGTGATGCGCCGGAGTGTTCGGCAGCGGGTCGCTCGTCATGTGCTCCGCATACCCATCCGACTCACCCCGATCCCAGAGCAGCTGCATCAGAGAGAGGAGCAACGGCCGCTCCTGCTGGTTCGTGTAGTTCGGGTAGAGGCCGAGCCCGGGCAGCTCGAAGTACTGCGAGGAGTCCGCGCTGCGGCGCAGCAGGGTCGAGTAGTTCATCCCCGTCACGTCGAGCACCGACTGGGTCAGGTCCGGTTCGAGCGCGGTCAGCGCTCCGCCCATGATCGCGCCCTGGCTGATCCCCTCCCAGTAGAGCCCCTGTGCCGCGTCCAGCACCGGTACCGCGGGGTTCCCACCGGCCCCGTCCGGATCCAGCTGGAAGGCCGCATTCGTGTCGAAGCCGCCCGCGTTCAGCATCGCCCGGTCGAGGTAGATCATGTTCACGAAGCCCTGCACCATCCGGTCGGAGAGCTTCGAGAAGTTCGACACGTCACCGAGGGTCGCGATGACCTGCTGAATGTCGTCCGAGGAGAATCCGGCCCAGTTCGTCGCGCACCAGGTGGTGTTGCTGACGTTCGCCTCGCTGTTGGTGAACTTGATCATGTCCGAGACCTGCGTGTAGTCGCCGAGCAGGCCGTGTCCGAAGATGCCGCTCTGCGTCGGGTTCACGGTCGTACCGCTGACGGCTGAGTTCGGGACCAGGCAGCGGAAGCGCACCCCGGTGGTCGTCGAGTTGTCATCCGCGGTGCCGTTCGGCGTGGGGTCGACATCCCCGTTGGGCAGGAAGTTGAAGGTTCCCCCGGCTGACAGTTGGGGTGCAGATAGCAGGGGATGTTCGTCAGCTCTCCATCGACCTCGCGCAGGGTGTTGGCCGGAAGGGCGACATTCGGAGCATCGATCACGTTCGAGATGTGGAACGTCGGCGAGCTCCCGTCGATCGTGCCGTTGCCGGGACTGTCGTCACTGAGCTGATGGAGCGCGTTGTCCCGAATCGCCAGGGCGCGGCCGGCAAGGCTGTGCTCGCTCGCGACCGTGAAGTCCCAGGTCATGTACAGGTTTGACCGCTGGATCCCGTCGCCCTGCAGCGTCGAGAACAGGTCCTCCATGTGCTGACGGCGGTTCTCGATCGCCGGGTCCGACGTGATCAGCCGGTCGCGGTAGACCCGGAAAGGCAGAGGCGGGTCGACGGGCTGGTTCTGGGCATCGCGCAGGCCACGCAGGGCGACGATGTACCGATGCCCCTCCGTGAAGTTCCTGCGTCGGCCGGATGATCAGATTGACGTCCTTGGTGTCGCCGGGCGAATAGTGGTTGGGGTTCGGATCCAGCTCGGCGAAGACCGGCTGGCGCTGTCCGGTCGCCGCGTCGATCACCACCACCGGCTGATCGGCGTCCGCGTAGCGATGCAGGTCGTTGACCGGGACGAACCCCGTGTTGTCGAAGGCGGCCTGGGTCTCGACCTGCGGGATCTTGAGCGTGATCAGGTTGCCCGGGCTGAAGCCGTCAGCCCGGTTGATGTCGGTCGTGTCTATGTGAACGCCGTGGATGTTGGCCGGCGTCGAGCTCGGGTTGAGGTCGAGCCGCCGCCCCGTATCGGTGGTGGCGTCCGCCTTCGTGAAGTAGTCGTTCGGCCAGGGCTGCAGGCACACGGTCGGATCCGTGAAGTCACAGCGGTCGGCATTCGAGGTGTCGATCGCCGGGCCGTAGTACGGGCGCGAGGTCGGATTCTCCGACCCGGCGCTGCAGACCGCCTCATCGCGATCGAGAGGGGTGACGGCGGACCGCTTGGCGCTCTTCTTGCCCTTCTTCTTTCCGCCCTTGGCGAATCGGGCGCTCAGCCCGGTGATCGAGCAGCCGCCGACGGCGGTCTTGCCCGAGGACGAGAGGGGCACGTTGACGGTGTGCTTTTCCGCCTTGACCTTCGTCGCCGCGGTGAGAGGAATGGTGTTGGAGCCCTGGATGCCGTCTACGACGAGACGACCGCCCTTGCCCTTGGCTTTGACGCTGATCGCGCCCGCGTCGACGGCCTGATGCTGCGTCGTGGTCAGCACGGCGAGTTTGGCGCCGCCGGACTTCTTCTTGCCGGCAGCGGGCCCGACGATCAATGCCCCGAGCACGATCAGAGCGCCGACCGTCGCCAGCACCTTGACCCCCGTCGCAAGACGCCATTCCCTTCACCAGTCCCTCCTCTCCTGCGGGCCAGTCCCGGCTCGCCTCCTGATGGAACCTATCCGATCGAGGGAGATCCTGGCCGCCTGGCCAGTCCGGCGAGAATCGCAACTCGCGGAAAAGTCGGTGGTTTGAAGGACCTGGGGATGATTTAGTAGGGCCCACAGCGGAGCGAGAGGAGAGGGACGATGGATCTGCACGAATTTGAGGACACGAGCTTCGATCTGGAGTCACTCGAGGTGGAGCCGCGCCTCGGACGTCGCCAGTTCCTGATCGCCGGTCTCGCCACGGGCGTCGCCGTGACCGCGTCTGCCCAACTACGCCGCGATCGCCCGCAAGCGGCGCATACCCGTCGCCAAGTCCGGCACCTTCCCGCTCGGCGTCGCCTCCGGCTTCCCCTATCCGAAGGGCACGATCCTCTGGACGAAACCGAGCGGGACCAAGCACACCTCTCGGCTCAAGCTCCAGGTCGCCAAGGACCGGCACTTCAAGAACGTCGTGGTCGAGAAGACCGTCACGGCGCGGAAGGAGCGCGACTTCACCGCGCGGACCCGGGTCAGCGGGCTCCAGCCCGGCCACGAGTACTTCTACCGCTTCCACACCAAGGACAACGGACTCGCCGGTCGGCCGCTTCCGGACGGCGCCGCCGCGCGACTCCAACACGCCGCTGCGGATCGCCTTCCTTTCCTGCCAGGAGCTACGAGGCCGGCTTCTACAACGCGCAGGCCGCGATCGCGAAGGAGCCGGACGTCGACCTGGTCCTCTACCTCGGCGACTACATCTACGAGTCGCACTACTACCACGGGCGCCCGCACGGACACCACCGGCTTCAACCACGACGGAAACGTCGAGTTCCTCCCCGAGTACTGGCAGAAGTACCGCCTCTACAAGAGCGACCCCGACCTGCAGGCGATGCACGCCGCCCACAACTTCGTCTGCGTCTGGGACGACCACGAGGTCGAGGACAACTACGCCGACGGCTGGCCGAGCTCGCACGCGCAGCCGGGATTCACGAACAACGGACTACCCCGGCGCGTGTCCTTCGAGGAGCGCCGGGCGAACGGCTACCAGGCCTACTTCAACTACATGCCGCGGATCCGCTTCGACGGGCGACCGCAACCGGATCTACGAGCACGCCCGCATCGGCAGGCTCGTCGACCTGATCCTCACCGACGAGCGCCAGTACCGCGATCAGCAGCCGTGCGACGACGCGCAGCTCGTCATCTGCCCCGACCAGCAGAACCCGGACCGCACGATGCTCGGCATCCAGCAGAAGTCGTGGTTCAAGCAGACCCTCGCCTCCTCCCCGCAGACCTGGAAGCTCTGGGCGAACGAGGTGATGCTGATGGGCTTCCAGCAGCGCCCCCCAGAACGGCGCCAACAACGACCAGTGGGACGGCTACGCCGCACGAGCGCAAGGAGCTGCTCGAGTTCGTGCTCGCCAACAACGTCCAGAACCTGCTCCCGGTGACCGGCGACATCCACAACTTCTTCGTCGGCACGGCCACCACCGACGGAAGCGACACCGGCACTCCCGGTCTGCGGCGAGTTCGTGGGCGGCTCGACCACCTCCCGCGGGCTTCCCGAGGAGACCGGGCTTCTCCGGCGCGCGATCAAGGCCCTGATCAACGCCCTGGACCAGCACATCAGCTACACGGAGCTCGACAACCGCGGCTACGCGATCCTCGAGGTCAGCGACGACCCAGGCGACCTGCGAGTTCAAGCGCGTGCAGATCCAGACCCGGGACGGCGGCCAGGCGACGAGCATGGGGAAGTTCGTCCTGGCCAGCGGCTCGACGACTCCGCAGCAGGTCTCGTAGGGGTCCGCGCAACTTCTGCGCGTCGCAGGGTTTTCACCGGTCGGCAACATCTGATTAGATGCGGCCGCAGGAGAGGGATGAGGAGAGGGATGGAAGCCAGGAAGGCAAGACATCGGGGTGCCGTGGTGGTGGCGATCGCAGTCGCCGCCGTCGCCGTGATGATTCCGGCTCTCGCCTTCGGGCACATCGAGCGCGCCAGCTACTGGCCCGATCCGGCGCCCGACACGTCCGTCAAGCCCGCGGCCGGCGGATCCGTTCCCGCCGTCCGCAGCCTCTACACCTCGCTCAAGAAGAAGGAGCCCGGCAAGACCCGCGTCGTCTGCCAGACGGTGCCGAGCAAGCAGCTGCGCAAGCACGGCACCCCCAAGCAGCTCTCCAAGAACAAGTCGATGAAGGCCCTGAACAAGGACCTGAAGGCCGCGCGGAAGACGGGCTACAAGCTCCGCGAGTCGCAGCCGGCGATCAAGATCAGCAAGAAGAAGGCCAAGAAGCTCCGCAAGACCAACATCAAGCTGCTGCGGCAGTGCAAGTACAACTCGATCCAGGACGCGGTCACGGCCTCGCACAACAACGACCGCGTCGAGATCATGCCGGGCCTCTACACGGAGCCGAAGTCGCGCGCCAAGCCGACCAACGACCCGGCCTGCGCCCAGTACAAGATCACCAACGACAAGAGCCAGGCCGGCGCGGTCTCCTACGCCTACCAGTGGCACTGCCCGAACGACCAGAACCTGATCGCGGTCCTCGGCCGGGCGCTGACCGACACTCCCGGTCCCGCAGCCGCCGCGGATCGACCGCCACATCATCCCCGACGCCGGGCCGTGCATCCGCTGCAACCTGCAGATCCAGGGCACCGGCGCCTCACCCGACGCCGTCACCATCGACGCCGGCAACATCGCCTCCGGCGACGGCGCGCCCGATCGGATCCGTCAAGGACGTCGGCATCCGCGCCGACCGCGCCGACGGCTTCGTCCTCGACAACGTCAAGGTCCGCCACGCCAAGGAGCACGACGTCTACGTGATCGAGACCGACGGCTCCCACCTCGACCACTTCAAGGCTCCCGTACGCCGGCGAGTACGGCCTGCTCACCTTCGTCGCGGACCACTCGCTGATCGAGAACTGCGACGCCTGGGGCAGCGGCGACTCGGGCCTCTATCCCGGCGCGGCGGCCGACCTCGGGCGAGGCCGTTCCGCCCGACCAGCGACGCTACGGCACCGAGATCCGCAACTGCGACATGCACCACAACCTGCTCGGCTACTCGGGCACCGACGGCAACTCCGTCTGGGTCCACGACAACAACTTCTACGACAACTCGATGGGCTTCTCGACCGACGTCTTCACCGCGCCGGGCCACCCCGGCTTCCCGCAGGACTCCGACCTGCTCGAGCACAACAACTTCTACTCCAACAACTTCAACCCCTACCTGCCGCAGTGCGGGCCGGCCAGAAGCCGGGCCCGAACGGGCCGAACCAGGGCTGCTCGGACGTCACGCCGACCGAGCCGGTGCCGGTCGGGACCGGGCTGTGGATCGCCGGCGGCAACGCCAACGTCGTCCGCAACAACCACTTCTACGACAACTGGCGCCGCGGCGTGATGCTGTTCGCGGTGCCCGACGCCTTCGTCTGCGACGACCCGGACAACCAGGTGCCGGCTGCAATCCGTGCCTGCCGCGGCCCAGCACTCCGCGACCTCGTACCGCAACCAGTTCTACGACAACAAGATGGGACAGGCGCCCGACGGGAGCCCTCAGCCGAACGGCGTCGACTTCTGGTGGGACCAGGGCGGCATCATCGTCGACCCCACGGCTACAACAGCGGCAACTGCTGGTACGGCAACACCGGCACGGACGGCACGCCGGGCAGCGTCACGGGCGCTGCCGTCGCCGAGCGGCGCTGCCCCGGACAACCTGCCGTCCAACTGCAACAACAGCCCGCTGCCCGGCGGCCCAGCACGGGCAGGTCGGCGAGCTTCTAACGTGCAGCACGGTGCCTCAGGGCGATCCGAGCTGCCCGTGGTTCACGACGCCCGCCAAGCCATAGCTCGTCCTCACCGCGGCTCTCGGTCGCCGCCGCGCCGGTGGCGATGCTCTGCGCCGTCGCCGCGGCGGCGCTGATCGCCGGCTGCGGTGGCGGCTCCGGCACCCAGCCGCAGATCGACGTCGGCCCCAACGTCGGCCAGCCGATCGCCCTCGCCGACTGCCACGACTGGAACCAGGCGAACACCGAGCAGCGCCTCGGCACGATCCAGCAGATCAAGGACTTCGCCAGCGGCCCGGTCGTCGGCAACAACGCGAGCTCTCCCCATGGCACCGGCTCGGTGCTCGACGACAAGCAGGCCTACGACCTGTTCAACAACTGCTGCAAGGAGGACTTCGCCCGGGGCTTCAAGCTCTACCACCTCTATCAGCGAGCCGCGGGGTTCGCCGGACAGGCGCCGCAGTAGCGAGAAGAAGGAGCAACAGTAGCGAGGAGATGGGTGACTCGGTGCCGGGCTCACGAACGGGCTCGGCTCGCTATTCTTGGAGCCACCTCGGCCTCGGGCCGGGGGTTTTTTCTGTCCGGCCGCGTAAGACGGCACCGATGAAGTTGAGGAGACATGGCCTCTGATGTTCGAATCGGCGTGACGCTCGCCTGCGAGGAGTGCAAGCGCCGCAACTACGAGACGAACAAGTCCCGGCGGAACACGCCGGACCGGATCGAGCTGCGGAAGTTCTGTCGTTGGTGCGGCCGGCACACCCCACATAAGGAGACCCGCTAGGGCCCGGCTCGAGATGGCGAAGACGAGAGCACAGCGAAAGGCCGAGCGGCGACGCCGCCAGCAGGCCGAGCAGCGCGGGCAGCCGGCCCGGGACGCCGCCGAGCGCGAGGAGGAGGGTCGCGCCCAGGAGGAAACGCGAACCGGAGTCTCCGGCGAGGTCGCCGAGGCCGAGGCGGTCATCGAGACCGGCGCGCACACCGAGGACTACGGCGAGCAGGTCGAGCCGCCCCGGGACGACGCCGGCGGCGGATCACCGGTACCCGGAGTGGTTCCCGCGCCGGTGCAGCCGGAGACTGCACCAGCGAGCCCGAGCCCCCGCCCCGTCGCGCGCGGACGTCGGCCGCCCCGAGGACGGTGCGACCGCGGAGGCCCCGCCGACGGAGAGCCGCCGCGACCGCCGCGAGCGCGAGAAGGAGGAGCGCCGCAAGGCTCGCGCCAAGGAGCTTCAGAAGGGCCAGGCCGAGAAGGCCGAGAAGCGTCGCGGTCCGATCCTCGGCTTCCTGCTTTCCTGCTGGGCCGAGCTCAAGCGCGTGCAGTGGCCGGACCGTGACACCCTGGTCCAGGCCTCGGCCGTCACCTTCATCTTCGTGGCGGTGATGGCCGCCTATCTGGGCGCGCTCGACGCCGCCTTCAACTGGTTCATCAAGCAGCTGCTCTGAGGGAGCCAAGGAGACTGAGATGTTTCGCTGGTACGTGATCAACACCTACTCGGGGCACGAGAACAAGGTCAAGCAGAACCTCGAGCACCGGGTCCACACGATGGGCCAGGAGCGCAACGTGCGCCAGGTCGTCGTCCCGACCGAGCAGATCTCGGAGATGAAGGACGGCCAGAAGGTGCAGTCCGAGAAGCGCACGATGCCCGGCTACGTCCTGGTCAACATGGAGATGACCGACGACGCCTGGGGGCTCGTCAAGAACACCCCCGGGGTCACCGGCTTCGTCGGCTCGCGCAACAAGCCGATCCCGCTCTCGAAGGTCGAGGTCGATCGCCTGCTCCATCGCGAGACGGCGGAGCGTCCGCGGACCCGGGCCCAGTTCTCGATCGGCGAGTCCGTCAAGGTGATCTCCGGTCCGCTCGCCGACTTCTCCGGCGAGATCGCCGAGATCAACGAGGACGCCGCCAAGCTCAAGGTCCTGGTCTCGATCTTCGGGCGGGAGACCCCGGTCGAGGTCAACTACGACCAGGTCAAGAAGATCTAACTTCAGCTCATGGCGAAGAAGGTCCTCACCCAGATCAAGCTCCAGATTCCGGCCGGCGCGGCGAACCCCGCGCCCCCGGTCGGCCCTGCCCTCGGCCAGCACGGTGTCAACATCATGGAGTTCACGAAGGCGTTCAACGCCCAGACCCAGCAGGACGCCGGCACCATCATCCCCGTCGAGATCACGGTCTACGAGGACCGCTCCTTCGACTTCATCACCAAGACGCCGCCGGCCGCGGTCCTGATCAAGGAAGCCGCCGGCATCGACAAGGGGTCCGGCGAGCCGCACAGCGAGAAGGTCGGCTCGATCACGGTCGACCAGGCCCGCCAGATCGCCGAGCGCAAGATGCCCGACCTGAACGCCAACGACCTCGACGCCGCGACCAAGATCATCGCCGGCACCGCCCGTTCGATGGGCGTCACGGTGGAGGGCCTCTAGCCATGGCACGCGGCAAGCGCTATCGGGAGGCCTACGAGAAGATCGACCGCACGCGGGCGTACCCGCCCGGCGGAGGCGATCCACCTGATCAAGGAGACCGCCGGCGCCAACTTCGACGAGACAGTCGAGCTGCACATCCGCCTCGGCGTCAACGTCCGTCACGCGGAGGAGCAGCTGCGCGGCACACTCGCCCTGCCGAAGGGCCTCGGCAAGAACGTCACGATCGCCGTCTTCGCCGAGGGCGATCCGGCCCGCCAGGCCAACGAGGCCGGCGCCGACTTCGTCGGCTCCGACGATCTCGCCGAGCGGGTCGAGGGCGGCTGGACCGACTTCGACGTGGCGATCGCGCACCCCTCGCAGATGCCGAAGGTCGGCAAGCTCGGCCGCGTCCTCGGCCCCCAGGGCAAGATGCCGAACCCCAAGGTCGGCACCGTCACCGAGGACATCGCCAAGGCCGTCGACGAGGCCAAGGCCGGCAAGGTCGAGTACCGGACCGACCGGCAGGCGATCGTCCACCTGGCGATCGGCAAGACCAGCTTCTCCGAGACGGACCTGCTCGAGAACTACGCCGCGGTGATCGAGGAGATCATTCGCGCCAAGCCCGCGGCCGCCAAGGGCCGCTACATCCTCTCGATCACCGTCACCACCACGATGGGGCCCGGCGATCCGGATCGACCCGAGCCGCACCCGTCGCGGCGAGATCATGCTCGGCGCGGGCGCGGCAACGGCGATGAGGCGGGCGAGTCGGACGCGAGGCCGCTGAGGCCGAGCCTGGACGGAGGAACCGGCGACCGCCTAACTTCCGCGCCGATAGCCGCCCAAGACCGTCGGCGGGACCCAGGTCCAGAAGTCCGGCGCAGGTGAGCGAGAGTCACCCGGTCCGTTGACCGCCCGCTCTGGCCCGCCTGCGTGCGGGTCTTTTCTTTGGCGGCGCGAGAACCAGCACCAACCCAGAATCGAAATGGACAGAGAACAAAAGACAGCAGTGGTCGAGGAGCTCGCCACCGAGCTCAAGGACGCGACGGCGATCTTCGCGGTCGACTACCGCGGGATCAGCGTGCCGCAGGCCGCCGAGCTTCGCGCCGGCCTGCGCGACGCCGACACCCGCTTCCGCATCGTCAAGAACCGCCTCACCCTGCGCGCCGCGGACGCGGCCGGCACCGATGGCCTCAAGGAGCACCTGAGCGGGCCGACCGCTCTCGCCCTGGTCAAGGGCGACGCGGCGCTCGCCGCGAAGACGCTCCGACCGCCTCGGCTCCGAGTGGGAGCTGCTCGACTACAAGGGCGGCCTGATGGACGGGGAGGAGCTCGATCCCGACTCCTTCACGGCGATCGCCCGCCTGCCCGGCCGCGAGGCCCTCAACGCCCAGCTCGCCGGCGTCGTCGCCAGCCCGCTCACCGGCCTGGTCCGCGGCCTGGGCTCGATGATCCAGGGCCTGGCGCTGCAGCTCGGCCAGATCGCCGAGCAGGGCCTGGTCAGCGGCGAGGCTCCCGCCGACGAGGCACCGGCCGACCCCGAGCCGCCGAGTCGCCCGAGGAGAGCTCCGAGGAGCAGGCGCCGGAGGGCGAGGACGCCGGCCAGGGCGAGGCGCCGAGACCAGGGAGGGCGACGCCGACCTGGCGAGGAGCCGCCGGCCGAGGAAGAGCCCGCCGAAGAGACTTCAGAACAGACTTCAGAAGATTCCGAGAACAAGGAGGACAGCGAGTAGATGGCCACGCAGCACACAAGACTGGATCGAGGAGCTCAAGGGCATCTCGGTTCTGGAGCTTTCCGAGCGCATCAAGGCGCTCGAGGAGGAGTTCGGCGTCTCCGCGACCGCCGTCGCGGCCGCAGCCCCCGCAGCGGGTGGCCCGGCCGGTGACGGTGCGGGCGAGGAGGAGTCCGGGACGGTTGACCTCGTCCTGACCGGTTCCGGCGACAAGAAGATCGGCGTGATCAAGGTCGTGCGCGCCGCCACCGGACTCGGCCTCAAGGAGGCCAAGGCCCTCGTCGACGAGGCTCCGAAGCCCGTCAAGGAGGCGATCGAGCGCGAGGAGGCCGAGGGCCTGCTCAAGGAGATCGAAGAGGCCGGCGGCACCGCCGAGATCAAGTAGCAACGAGTCACGAAACTGCTCCAAACCGCTCAGATTGGGAGTAAGATCCCGGCACGTGCCCTTCCGGGGCGTGTTAGCAACCCTTGACCAAACGGTTGCCGTGCGTTACTATGCACGGTTCGCGCGCCCGGTGAGCCCTGCTGCCTGATTCTTGCGCGGTCTCACAAGCCTTCTAATACTTTGAGGAGTCGCCGAGTTGGCCGGATCCAACGCTGTCGCCGCAACCCGTAGGAGCTTTTCTCGCCTTAAGAACCCACTCGAAGTCCCACACCTGATCGATATCCAGCGGAAGTCCTTCGCGAACCTGGTTGACCCGAAGGAAGGCCTGCTGCGAGCGACGATCGACGACATCTCCCCGACGGAGGACTACACGGGGAACCTCGCCATCGTCTTCGGGGAATTCGAGTTCGACGATCCACCCAACACGGTGGATGAGTGCCGCGAGAAGGACATGACCTACTCGCGTCCTCTGAACGTCAAGGTCGCGTTCCAGAACCGGGAGACCGGTGAGATTCGCGAGCAGACCGTCTTCATGGGCGATTTCCCGTGGATGACGGATCGAGGCACCTTCATCATCAACGGCACCGAGCGCGTGGTCGTCACGCAGCTCGTCCGGTCCCCGGGCGCCTACGTGATGGAGCCCAAGGACCGCGAGAAGCAGGTCTTCATCGCGAACCTGATGCCGGCCCGCGGCTCCTGGCTGGAGCTCGAGATCGACAAGAAGGGTCGCGTCTACGTCCGCATCGACCGCAAGCGCAAGCTGCCGGTCACCGTGCTGCTGCGCGCGATGGGCTACGTCGAGGACGAGAAGCTCCTCGAGATGTTCGACAACTCGGTCTACATCCGCCACACGATCGCGGCGGACACCGACGCGACCAAGGACGAAGAGGGCGCGCTGATCGAGCTGTTCAAGAAGCAGCGCCCGGGCGAGCCGCCGTCGGTGGACGCCGCGCGCGCCCTGCTCGAGCAGCTCTTCTTCGATCCGAAGCGCTACGACCTGACCCGGGTCGGCCGCTACAAGCTGAACGCGCGCCTGGACCTGGACATCGACCTCGACACCCGGGTCCTGACCCACGACGACATCATCGCCCTGGTCAAGGAGCTCGTCTCCATCCCGAAGCTGCTCGGGGTCCCCGAGGAGATCGACGAGGAGAACCCGATCAAGGACTACGCCGCGGAGGCGATCACCTATCCCCGCGAGCCGATCCACGATCACCTCGACGAGTACGAGCACTTCGGCAACCGCCGTCTGCGCACGGTCGGTGAGCTGATCCAGGAGGCCTTCCGGATCGGGCTCTACCGGATGGAGCGTGTCGTTCGCGAGCGCCTCACCACCGAGGACGCCGACGCGATCACCCCGCAGACCATCATCAACATCCGGCCCGTGGTCGCGGCGCTGAAGGAGTTCTTCGGCTCCTCGCAGCTGTCGCAGTTCATGGACCAGACGAACTCGCTGTCCGGGCTCAGGCACCGGCGTCGCCTGTCGGCGCTCGGCGCCGGCGGCCTCACCCGCGAGCGCGCTCCCATCGAGGTGCGCGACGTGCACGCGACCCACTACGGGCGCATGTGCCCGATCGAGACGCCCGAGGGCCCGAACATCGGCCTGATCGGCTCCCTCTCCTCCTACGCGCAGATCTCGGAGCACGGCTTCGTCACGACCCCCTACCGGGTGGTCAAGGACGGCGTGGTCACCGACGAGGTCGTCCACCTGGACGCCACCCAGGAGGAGGACGAGACGATCGCCCAGGCGAACGCCGAGGTCGATCCGGACACCGGCAAGCTCAAGGGCCAGTACGTGATCTGCCGCCGCCGCGACGACGAGGCGGTCGCCGTGGCGCCGAAGGACGTCACCCTGATCGACGTCTCCCCGACCCAGATCTGGTCGGTGACGACGGCGCTGATCCCGTTCCTCGAGCACGATGACGCCAACCGCGCCCTGATGGGCTCGAACATGCAGGCCCAGGCCGTGCCCCTGCTCAAGCCGGAGCCGCCGCTGATCGGCACCGGGATGGAGCGGCGTGTCGCTGAGGACACGGGCGACGTGGTGATCGCCGACAACGATGGCGAGGTCACGACCGTGGACGCCGAGCAGATCGTGGTCACGCACGGCTCGAAGCGCGACGAGTACAAGCTCCACAAGTTCATGCGCTCGAACCAGGGCACGATCATCCACCAGCGCCCGATCGTCTCGGTCGGCGACAAGGTGAAGGCCGGGGACGTCCTCTGCGACGGCTCCTCGACCGCCGGCGGCGAGATCGCCCTCGGCAAGAACTGCCTGGTCGCCTTCATGTCCTGGGAGGGCTACAACTTCGAGGACGCGATCATCATCTCCGAGCGCCTCGTCAAGCAGGACGAGCTCACCTCGATCCACATCGAGGAGTACGAGATCGACGCCCGCACGACGAAGCTCGGCGACGAGGAGATCACGCGCGACATCCCGAACCGCTCGGAGGAGAGCCTCAGGAACCTCGACGAGCGCGGGATCGTCCGGATCGGCGCCGAGGTTGCCGCCGGCGACCTGCTGGTCGGCAAGGTCACGCCGAAGGGCGAGACCGAGCTGACGGCCGAGGAGAAGCTGATCCGCGCCATCTTCAAGGAGAAGGCGCGCGAGGTTCGCGACACCTCCCTGAAGGTGCCGCACGGCGAGGGCGGCGTCGTCATCGACGTCCTCACCTTCAGCCGTGAGGCGGGCGACGACCTGCCGCCGGGCGTCAACGACCTGGTGCGCGTCTACGTCGCCATCAAGCGCAAGATCGCGGAGGGCGACAAGCTCGCCGGCCGCCACGGCAACAAGGGCGTGATCTCCAAGATCGTGCCCGAGGAGGACATGCCGTTCATGGAGGACGGCACGCCCGTCGACGTGATCCTCAACCCGCTCGGGGTGCCCAGCCGAATGAACATCGGGCAGATCCTCGAGACGCATCTGGGCTGGGTCGCGGCCAACGGCTGGTACGACGACGGCTCGCAGTCCTACAAGGAGGCGCAGCGCAACGGCGGCCGCGTCAACGTGGCGACGCCGGTCTTCGACGGCGCCACCGTCGAGGACGTCGACAACGCGCTGGTCCAGTGGCAGGACGAGAACGCCGAGCGCGGCATCGACCTCGGGATCACCAAGTCGCGAGCGCCCGGGCAACCGCGCCGAGGGCAAGGTGCAGCTCTACAACGGCCGCACCGGCGAGCCCTACAAGGGCAAGGTGACGATCGGCTACATGTACATCCTGAAGCTGCTGCACCTGGTCGACGACAAGATCCACGCACGGTCGACCGGCCCCTACTCGCTGGTCACCCAGCAGCCGCTGGGCGGCAAGGCGCAGTTCGGCGGCCAGCGCTTCGGCGAGATGGAGGTGTGGGCACTGGAGGCGTACGGCGCCGCCTACACCCTGCAGGAGATGCTCACCGTGAAGTCCGACGACACCGTCGGCCGCGTCAAGGCCTACGAGTCGATCGTCAAGGGCGAGAACATCCCCGAACCCTCGATTCCGGAGTCGTTCAAGGTCCTGCTCAAGGAGATCCAGAGCTTGGCGCTCGACGCCAACGTGGTCTCCGAGGAGGGCGACGGAGTCGAGATGGGCGAGGAGGAGGACGACCTCCTTCGCGCCGCCGAGGAACTCGGCATCGAGCTGTCCGGAGTGCGCGCGGACGGCGGGAACGGCGCCGGCGACAAGGAAAGGACAAGGCCGCCGACGAGCAGGAAGAGCAGGTCGTCGCCGAGGGCGACGGCGGTACTGATGCATCGGATGCCGAGGAGGCAGCAAAGAAGTGATCGACATCAACAACTTCGACGCGATTGAGATCGGGCTTGCCTCGGGCAAGAAGATCCGGGGCTGGAGCTCCGGCGAGGTCACCAAGCCCGAGACCATCAACTACAGGACGCTGAAGCCGGAGAAGGACGGCCTCTTCTGCGAGCGCATCTTCGGTCCGACCAAGGACTGGGAGTGCTACTGCGGCAAGTACAAGAGGGTCCGCTACAAGGGCATCGTCTGCGAGCGCTGCGGCGTCGAGGTGACCCGCTCCAAGGTTCGCCGTGAGCGCATGGGCCACATCGACCTGGCCGCGCCGGTTTCGCACATCTGGTTCTTCAAGGGCGTCCCCAGCCGGATCGGCTACCTGATCGACATGGCTCCGAAGGAGCTCGAGAAGGTCCTCTACTTCGCGGCCTCGGTGATCACCTGGGTCGACGAGGAGGCACGCTCCAAGGACCTCGGCAAGCTCGAGAAGGAGGTCGAGAAGCAGGCCGGCGAGTACGAGCGCGAGCGCGAGCAGCGCACCCAGGAGCTCAACGAGGCCCTGGTCCGCCGCCTCGCCTACCTCGGCGTCGCCGCCGAGAAGGACTCCGAGGCGCCGCCCGCCGGCACCACCGACGGATTCAACGACGACGACGAGCTCTGGGCCGACACCGTCACCAACGTGAAGCGGATGAAGGCCGAGGACCGCGACAAGATGGCCAAGGAGCTCCGCAAGACCTTCGACGCCGAGATCTCGGACACCGAGGCCTACCTCGACGAGGCGGCCGAGCGGATCCGCGAGGTCTTCAAGATCTTCTCGGAGATGAAGCCGAAGGACGTGATCAACGACGAGACCACGTTCCGCGAGCTCAAGGACCGCTTCGGCTCGCCGTTCGGCTGGGGCGAGTACTTCCGCGGCGGCATGGGCGCGGAGTCGATCCGCGACCTGCTCGAGCAGGTCGAGCTGGAGAACGAGGCCGAGCTGCTCGAGGAGACCATCAACACCTCGAAGGGGCAGAAGCAGGCCCGCGCGGTGAAGCGGCTCAAGGTCGTCGACGCATTCCTCAAGTCGGCCAACAAGCCCGAGTGGATGGTCCTCGACGTCGTCCCGGTGATCCCGCCGGAGCTGCGGCCGATGGTCCAGCTCGACGGTGGCCGCTTCGCGACCTCGGACCTGAACGACCTCTACCGGCGCGTCATCAACCGGAACAACCGGCTGAAGAGGCTGCTCGACCTGGGCGCCCCCGAGATCATCGTCAACAACGAGAAGCGCATGCTGCAGGAGGCCGTCGACGCCCTGTTCGACAACGGCCGCCGCGGCCGTCCGGTCACCGGACCGGGCAACCGGCCGCTCAAGTCGCTCTCGGACATGCTCAAGGGCAAGCAGGGCCGCTTCCGGCAGAACCTGCTCGGTAAGCGGGTCGACTACTCCGGCCGCTCGGTGATCGTCTCGGGCCCGAGCCTGAGGCTGCACCAGTGCGGCCTGCCGAAGCTGATGGCGCTCGAGCTGTTCAAGCCGTTCATCATGGCCCGGCTCGTCGAGCGCAAGCAGGTCCAGAACATCAAGGCCGCCAAGAAGATGGTGGACTCGATGATCCCGGAGGTCTGGGACGTGCTCGAGGAGGTCATCCACGAGCACCCGGTGCTCCTCAACCGCGCGCCGACGCTCCACCGCCTGGGCATCCAGGCGTTCGAGCCGGTGCTGGTCGAGGGCAAGGCGATCCAGGTCCATCCGCTCGTCTGCCACGCGTTCAACGCCGACTTCGACGGCGACCAGATGGCCGTGCACCTGCCGCTCTCGGCGGAGGCGCAGGCGGAGGCGCGCATCCTGATGCTCTCCTCCAACAACATCCTCTCGCCGGCGCACGGCGCGCCCGCTGGCCACGCCGACCCAGGACATGGTCCTCGGTCTCTACTACCTGACCTACGCGGGCGACGACGTCGAGGAGCTCGACGCGGCCGAGCTCGAGCAGAAGCCGCATCCGTTCCGGACCGCGCAGGAGGCCGAGCTCGCCTACGAGAACGGCATCGTCCAGCTGCACGACTTCGCGGAGTACCGCCGGCCCGGTCACGAGCACTTCCTGACCACGGTCGGGCGGATCATCTACAACGACCGCGTCGAGCGGGCGATCGCCGATGCGCTCGGGGACGAGTACGACCCCGAGCAGTACAAGTTCGTCAACCGCTCGCTGAAGAAGCAGGACGTCAACGAGATCGTCAGCGAGCTGGTCGAGGACTACGGGGCCCCGGCGGTCTCGCTGGTGCTCGACTCCTTCAAGGACCTCGGCTTCCACTTCGCCAGCGAGGCCGGGATCACGATCTCCAAGAACGACGTGGTCGCGCCTCCCGACAAGGAGGAGATCCTCGAGCGCTACGAGTCGGAGACCGAGGAGATCATGGGCCAGTACGACGAGGGCTACATCACGGCCGAGGAGCGCAAGGAGGCCGTCACCTCCCGGTGGGACAGCGCCACCGAGGAGGTCGGGCAGGCGATGGAGCGCAACCTCGACGAGCTCAACCCGATCTTCATGATGGCCAACTCGGGAGCCCGAGGCTCGTTCAAGCAGATTCGCCAGCTGGCCGGCATGCGAGGCCTGATGGCCAATCCGAAGGGCGAGATCATCGAGCGGCCGATCAAGGCCAACTTCATGGAGGGCCTCTCGGTCCTCGAGTACTTCATCTCGACCCACGGCGCCCGGAAGGGCCTCGCCGACACGGCGCTCCGCACCGCGGACTCGGGCTATCTGACCCGTCGTCTGGTCGACGTCTCCCAGGACGTGATCGTCCGGATGGACGACTGCAAGACCAAGGACCACATCGAGATGCCGCTCTACCGCGACGACGGGCGAGCTCAACCCGAACCTGATCGGGCGCGTGGCCGCGAAGAAGTTCACGACCAAGCGCGGCCGCGACCTGCTCAAGCGGAACCAGGAGATCGACTGGCCCGAGGTCCACGACATCGCCGAGGGCTTCAAGGACGACGATGACGTCGACGGTCCCGGTCCGCTCGGTGCTCAAGTGCGAGGCCGAGTCCGGGGTCTGCCGCCAGTGCTACGGCGTCATGCCCGCGACCGGCTTCCTGGTGGAGATCGGGGACGCCGTCGGCATCATCGCCGCGCAGTCGATCGGCGAGCCGGGCACCCAGCTCACCATGCGGACCTTCCACACCGGCGGTGTCGCCGGCCTGGACATCACGCAGGGTCTGCCGCGTGTCGTCGAGCTCTTCGAGGCTCGCAAGCCGAAGGGCCTCGCGAAGATCGCCGAGGTCGGCCGGCAAGGTCACGGTCGAGGAGACCGACAAGGCGGTCAAGCTGACGATCACCGACGACAAGGGCGAGGAGTACGCCTATTCCTTCCCGCCCCGGACCAACATGCTGGTGGAGCCGGGCAAGCGCGTCGAGGTCGGCACCCAGCTCAACGAGGGCTCGCTCTACCCGGCCGAGATCCTCGCGATCAGGGGCCGCACCGACACCGAGGTCTACATCGTCGCCGAGGTGCAGCGCGTCTACCGCACCCAGGGCGTCGACATCAACGACAAGCACATCGAGCTGATCGTGCGCCAGATGCTGAAGAAGGTGCGGGTGGAGTCCAAGGGCTCGACCGAGCTGCTGCCCGGTCAGCTGGAGGACCGCCTGGTCTTCGACGCGATCAACGAGAAGTTCAAGGGCAAGAAGACGAAGACGCCGGCGCAGGCCGAGGAGGTCATCCTCGGGATCACCAAGGCGTCGCTCGCCACCGAGTCCTTCCTCTCGGCCGCCTCCTTCCAGGAGACGACCAAGGTGCTCACCGACGCCGCCCTGGAGGGCAAGCGCGACCGGCTGATGGGCCTGAAGGAGAACGTGATCATCGGGAAGCTGATCCCGGCGGCCACCGGGCTCAAGCACTACCGCTCGCTGCAGATCGAGCCGGTGGAGCCTGCCCAGCCTCCGGTCGAGGAGTTCTCCGAGGAGGAGCTGGCCAAGGAGCTCGACCTCGCCGGCGACGGCGAGGGCTCCGCGGCGATGGAGGGCTTCGGGCCGTCCTTCGCCGAGGAGCTCGAGGAGCTCGCCTCCGAGATCGAGCAGCCGGGAGCCGGCCAGGCCGCCGCCGGCAGCGGCGACGCGGAAGAGACCGAGAAGTCCTCTTAGCGATAGGCGGGCGGGTCCTGTCGCCGAACTTGTCGCGGACGCGGAAAACGGTCGCGTCAGCGACAGAAATCCGGCGCCACCCGCCCGACTAGCGCATCGATGGACGGGCTACTGACTCTGGACCAGGCCGACGGGTGGCCCTCCGGGTCATTGAAGAGGCCGATCGTCAGGCCTTCCATGGGGCTGTCCGGGCCCATCAGCTTCTTGCCTCCCAGTGACTCTGCCTGGTCGAGGGCGGCTCCCACGTCCGGGACCTCGATGTAGAAGGTGATGTGGCCCTCGTAGCCCTCGGGGCCATCGCCGACGCCTCCGCCGATCCCGACTCCCTCCGAGTTCGTGTTGTCCTCGCCGCGAGACGACGCCGTAGTCCGTAGGGCCGCCTTCGTACACGTCGAACTTCCAGCCGGCCAGCTCACCATAGAAGTCCCGGAGCTTCTTGGCGTCCTTGCCAACGACCTCGAAGTGCACGACTGGCTGTCCCATGCGGTTCCCTCCTGTGAGTTGTGGGTGCGGCTAGCTGCCGACGGGCGTGCGCTCGCGCCGTTCGTGCGCCGCCATTCCCGGGGCCAGCCTCGGCTCGACCACCGGGGTGCTCATGCGGCCGCCAGGCGGGCAGTCCGGCTGCGCCTGCGCGGCGCCGCCGTGCGGGCCCCCGCGCCGGGGGCCTTGGGGCTTGTCCGGATCACGGCGCAACCGCCTGAAGCTGTGGTCCTCGGCCTCGCCTGTGTCCTCGAGCTCCGGCTCGTCCTTGACGGCCCAGTAGATCAGCCACATGCCGTAGAGGACCGGGATCTTCAGGATCACGGCCAAGAAGATGATCGGCACCATCTCTCCCATCACGGCGAGTCTACCCGCGATCACCGAGGCTGATAACCGGCGGCCGCCCAAGCCTCCAACGCCTCGACGTGGAGCGTCGAGGAGGCCGACGTCGGACTCGGTCGGGACCAGCAGGGTGGGCCCGGAGCGCTGGTCCGGCCCACTCGTAACAGCTGGGATCGAGGCTGTCGTCGATCCAGGCCAGCGGACGTGAGCCCGCGTACTCGTCGAGCGCCTCGAGCTTCCAATGGGCGGTGCCGAATCGCGCCCGTCCGTCGAAGGTGAGGTAGGGCAGCTCGGAAACCCCCAGGATCACCGGCAGGTGGTCGTTGGCGCGATCCTCCCAGCCGCTCGCCCAGACGAGTTCATAGAGGTTCGAGAGCCGGTTCAGTCGCGGCCCCGTCTCGAGCGCGATGCAGTGGAGCATCCCGTCGATCAGGTGGAACTCGCCGGGGGCCGAGCTCAGGTCGGTCCGACCCTGCTCGCCGGGCTCGTCGAATCCGAAGAGACTGATCACCCCGTCGATGTCGACTGCGAGAACGGGGCCGCTCTTTTCCTTGCCGAACAGGGGCACGACCGGGCAGATTACGGACCCACATAAAAGCGGCCTTGCGGCCATGGCTAGTCGCTTCGCGCTGCGCGCTTCGCTCCGAGGTGGAGCGGACTTGTGGCCGCTACCATGCACCGCCGTGCCGAACACCAACCAGCTCGTCCGCAAGGGACGAACCCACAAGAAGAAGAAGATGTCGACGCCGGGCCTGAAGTCGGGCCAGGGTCGCAAGAAGCGCGTCGCCGCTCCGCAGCGGCGGGGCGTCTGCACGCGCGTCGCGACGGTGACGCCGAAGAAGCCGAACTCGGCTCTTCGCAAGATCGCCAGGGTTCGTCTCACGAACGGGCTTGAGGTGACGAGCTACATCCCCGGCGAGGGACACAACCTTCAGGAGCACTCCGTCGTCCTCGTCCGTGGCGGGCGCGTCAAGGACCTGCCGGGCGTCCGCTACAAGGTCGTCCGTGGTGCCCTCGATGCAGCCGGCGTCTCCGACCGTAAGCAGGGCCGTTCGCTCTACGGAGTGAAGGCCAGCTAGATGCCTCGACGCAACCAGGCCACCATTCGGCTGCTCGAGCCGGACTCCGTCTACCGGAGCCGCCTGGTGCAGCAGCTCATCAACAAGGTGATGACCGACGGCAAGAAGTCGGTCGCCGAGCAGATCACCTACGACGCCCTTGCGCTGGTCGGTGAGCGGACAGGGAACAACCCCGTCGAGGAGCTCGAGGGAGCGATCAAGCAGCTCACCCCGGTGCTCGAGGTCCGCTCACGGCGAGTCGGCGGCGCCACCTACCAGGTGCCGGTCGAGGTTCCGGCCCGCCGGGCCCGGACGCTGGCTGTTCGCTGGCTGGTGGAGTTCGCGAGGGCACGCGGCGAGAAGTCGATGGCCGAGCGGCTCGCGAACGAGGTCCTGGACGCTGCCAAGCAGCAGGGCAACGCCTGGAAGCGGAAGGACGACATCTACCGCATGGCCCAGGCCAACAAGGCCTTTGCGCATTACCGCTGGTAACTAGCTGCGCCGGGTGTGCTCTAGGCGGGTGGCGGCAGCGTCGGCTACGGCACTCTCGTGGGAGCGCTCCCCGTGCGAAGAGCCCTTGGTCGTGCGGCCGGGCTTCAACGTGGCGAGGGCGGCGCCGCAGACCGTCAGGACCAGCGCGCCGGCCAGCTCGAGCCAGAAGCCCGCGACCGGTTTCGCCTCGGCGTCGATGAACGATTGCCGCGGGTCGTTGAGCGTGCCGACGTTGTTCACCTTGGGCAGGTCGCCGATCAGGAAGATCAGCAGCGCGACGACGCCGCAGACCGCGATCGCCACCGCGGCCACCTGCCCGAGCTGCTCGCCGCGGCTCGCCATCGTCACCACGAGCAGAATCAGCGCGAAGATCGCCAGCACCAGCGTCGCGTAGCCGTGCTGGTCGGAGGCGCTGATCGCCTCGAGCGCCTCACCGCCGGGCGGGGTCAGGTGGAAGATGTCGGTGAACTGAGAGACGCCGAGCATCCCGGCCGCGGCCGCGCAGGCGAGGACGAGGAGGGTCTCGGTCCTGGGGAGGCCCCTCATGATTCCGTCTGCAGCCCGGCGGAGATCCCTCCGACGTCCTCGCTCGACGGCCTCCTGCGTCGGCCGGCCGCCCGGCGTCTCGCCGGAGCGGTTTCGCCGCGCGAATAGAGCGCGAGCAGCCCGCCGCACAGCATCAGCACCGCCGAGCACGCCACCTCGGCCCAGAAGCCCTGCAGGAGAACCGCCTGAGAGCCGCTGAAGGCCAGTCCCGCTCGCCCTGCGTCGAGACCCTGGGGCAGGTCGATCGCGAGGGCGACGGCCAGGCCGAGCAGGCCACAGAGGCTGACGGCTCCTGCGAGCCGTGTCTTGCCGCGATAGGTGGCGATGATCAGCACCGCAGCGGCCACCGCCACGCCGACCAGCACCCAGAGATGGGCGCTCCCGGCCGTCTCGGTGCCCGTGATCGGAGCGGGCGCGACGACGCCGACCTCCCCGGCATAGGCGGGGGCATCGACCATGACCCCGTGGTAGTCGAAGAACTGAGAGGCGCCGAGCCCCACGGCGGCCGCGAGCCCGACGAAGGCGATGGTCGGCCCAGGGGTGACGTGGCGGCGGAGCGCCCGATCGGTCACGGCGGCGGCTGCCGCCGTCCGGATGATCAACCATCTCACTGCCACCCGGCCGAGCTCCGCAATCAGCAGGATCACCGCGGCAAGCAGCTTGATCACGAACATCAGCCCAGCGGTGATGTAGGGAGCGAGCGAGGCAAAGAGCCGGCTGGGCGGGCCAACCACCGGCCGCAGCCGGCGACGCGTCTCCAGGGCCGTACCGCGCAGCCTGACTCTGAGCTCCTCGACCCCGGGGGTCTGCGCCCGTACGGCGCGACGGCCTGCACGGCGCTCCTTGCGAGTGAGCGAGCGACCCTCCTGGCGCGCGCGCTCGGTGAGCTCCTCGAGTCGATTGCGAGGCCGCTTGCGGCGCCCCAGTTTCGTGCGTATCCCCTTCCTGGGAGCCATCAGACCGCTGCTATCATCGTCCGTCGCTCCGGGGTTCCCCAGAGGGACCCGTGGGCGATAACCGTTTCGATGAAGAACGGCGCGACATAGGAGAAGTTCGGGTCGAAGAGACGCTTGTGCGCTCGGGCCCGCAAGGGCCTTTTTTCTGCGCGAATACCGACCCAGACTAACCGGTCCGACTCTCCCTCACGCCAGTAGAACGAGCAAGGATCATGCCCAGAAGCTTTCCCCTAGAGAAGACGCGGAACATCGGCATCATCGCCCACATCGATGCCGGCAAGACGACGACCACCGAGCGCATCCTCTACTACACCGGCCGTACCCACAAGATGGGTGAGGTCCATGAAGGCGCTGCCGTCATGGACTGGATGGAGCAGGAGCAGGAGCGCGGCATCACGATCACCTCTGCCGCGACCGCATGCGAGTGGCAGGGGCACCGGATCAACATCCTCGATACGCCCGGTCACGTCGACTTCACCGTCGAGGTTGAGCGAAACCTCCGCGTCCTCGACGGTGCGATCGCCCTGTTCGACTCCGTGGCCGGCGTAGAGCCGCAGTCGGAGACGGTCTGGAGACAGGCCGACAAGTACCACGTGCCGCGGATCGCCTACGTCAACAAGATGGACCGCACAGGCGCCGACTTCTCCAAGGCCGTCGAGACGATGCGCGACCGGCTCGGCGCAAATCCGCTGCCGATCCAGCTCCCGATCGGCCAGGAGGGCGACTTCACCGGCGTCGTCGACCTGATCGAGAACCAGGCCCTGGTCTGGAAGGACGAGCTCGGCACCGAGTTCGAGTACACCGAGATCCCCGCCGATCTCGCCGACACGGCACACGAGCATCGCACCCAGCTGATCGAGGCCTGCGCCGACTACGACGACGAGCTGCTCGAGGCTTACCTCAATGACGAGGAGATCCCACATGAGCGGATCGTCAAGTCCCTGCACCGCGCCACCCTCGACATCAAGGTGACGCCGGTCCTCTGCGGCTCCTCCTTCAAGAACAAGGGCGTGCAGCCGCTGCTCGATGCGATCGTCGAGCTGCTGCCCTCCCCGCTCGAGGTCCCCCCGGTGAAGGGCCTCCAGGCCCCCAAGAAGGGCGAGAACGGCGGCCGGACCGAGGCAGAGCGCCCGGCCGACGACAACTCCCCCTTCGCCGCCCTCGCTTTCAAGGTGATGGCCGACCCCTACGTCGGCAAGCTGACCTACTTCCGCGTCTACTCCGGCAAGCTCAGTGCCGGGAGCCGGGTGCTGAACGCCTCCACGGGCAGGACCGAGCGGATCGGGCGCCTGCTGATGATGCACGCCAACGATCGTGAGGAGATCGAGGAATGCTACGCGGGGGACATCGTCGCCGGCGTGGGGCTCAAGCAGACCTCCACGGGCGACACGCTGTGCGCACCGGACTCGCCCATCGAGCTCGAGCACATCGAGTTCCCGGAGCCGGTGATCGCGGTTGCGATCGAGCCGAAGACCAAGGCCGACCAGGAGCGCCTCAGCGAGAGCCTGGCCCGCCTCGCGGAGGAGGACCCGACGTTCCAGGTCGAGTCCGATGAGGAGACCGGCCAGACCCTGATTCACGGCATGGGCGAGCTCCACCTCGAGGTCCTGGTGGACCGGCTGCTCCGGGAGTTCTCGGTCGAGGCGAACGTCGGGCGGCCCCAGGTCGCCTACCGCGAGACGATCCGCGAGCCGGTGAAGAAGGTGGACTACCGCCACGTTCGCCAGACCGGCGGTAAGGGCCAGTACGGCCACGTTGTGATCAACATCGAGCCGGCCCCGGGCGAGGGGTTCGACTTCGTCAACGAGATCAAGGGCGGCCGGATCCCGACCGAGTTCATCCCCGCCACCGAGCAGGGGATCGAGGAGGCGCTGCAGACCGGCGTCAAGGCCGGCTACCCGATGGTGGATGTCCGGGTCGAGCTGGTCGACGGCTCCTCCCACGACGTGGACTCCTCGGAGATGGCCTTCAAGATCGCCGGCTCCATGGCGCTTCAGGAGGCCGCCCGCAAGGCCAAGCCCGTGCTGCTCGAGCCGGTGATGGCCGTCGAGGTGGTAACGCCCGAGGAGTTCCTCGGCGACGTGATCGGCGACCTCTCCCGCCGCCGCGGCAAGGTCCAGGGCCAGGAGCAGCGCGGCAACGCCCTCGCGGTACAGGCCTTCGTCCCCCTCGGCGAGATGTTCGGCTACGCCACCGACGTCCGGTCGGCGACCCAGGGGCGCGCCAGCTACACGATGCAGTTCGAGCGCTACGAGGAAGTTCCCAAGAACATCGAGGACGAGATCGTCGAGCACCGCTCCGGCGAGCCCGTCGGGGCGGGTGCCTAAGCCCAGAACCCACGCTTGCTGGCTATATTCCCCAGGTTGGTCAGCAGCCGAACCAAATTCCGCAAAACCCAATTAAAGACACCAACGAGACCCCCAAAGGAGCGAGATGTCCAAGGAGAAGTTCGATCGCGATAAGCCGCACGTCAACGTCGGCACCATCGGCCATGTCGATCACGGCAAGACCACGCTGACCGCCGCGATCACGAAGACACTCGCCGACAAGGGCGGCACCGAGGTGAAGTCGTTCGAGGAGATCGACAACGCGCCCGAGGAGAAGGAGCGCGGGATCACGATCGCCACCTCGCATGTCGAGTACGAAACGGACAACCGTCACTACGCCCACGTGGACTGTCCGGGCCACGCCGACTACGTCAAGAACATGATCACCGGCGCCGCGCAGATGGACGGCGCGATCCTGGTGGTCTCGGCGCCGGACGGCCCGATGCCACAGACGCGGGAGCACATCCTGCTGGCGCGGCAGGTGAACGTCCCCTACGTGGTCGTCTACCTGAACAAGGTCGACATGGTCGACGACGAGGAGCTGCTCGAGCTCGTCGAGGAGGAGGTCCGCGACCTGCTCACCGAGTACGAGTTCCCGGGAGCCGACGTGCCCATCATCAAGGGCTCCGCGCTGAAGGCGCTCGAGGGCGACGAGGAAGCGAAGCAGTCGATCATCGACCTCGCCGCCGCGCTCGACGAGTACATCCCCGAGCCCGAGCGTGACCTCGACAAGCCCTTCCTGATGCCGGTCGAGGATGTCTTCTCGATCACCGGCCGCGGGACCGTCGCGACCGGCCGTGTCGAGCAGGGCGTCGTCAACACCGGCGACGAGGTTGAGATCGTCGGCATCAAGGACACCACCAAGACCGTCGTGACCGGCGTCGAGATGTTCCGCAAGATCCTCGACGAGGGCCGGGCCGGCGACAACATCGGCGCGCTGCTTCGAGGCACGAAGCGCGAGGAGATCGAGCGCGGCCAGGTGCTCTGCAAGCCCGGCTCGATCACGCCGCACACGAAGTACAAGGCGGAGGTCTACTGCCTGAAGAAGGAGGAGGGCGGCCGTCACACGCCGTTCGTCTCCGGCTATCGGCCGCAGTTCTACTTCCGCACCACCGACGTCACGGGCGTCGTCAAGCTCCCCGAGGGCCGCGAGTTCGTCGCGCCGGGCGAGAACGCCGAGATGGAGGTCGAGCTGATTCAGCCGATCGCCATGGACCAGGGCCTCCGGTTCGCCATTCGAGAGGGCGGGCGAACCGTCGGCTCGGGTGTCGTCACCGAGGTAGTCGAATAGCTCAGACGGGCCCCTTCGGGGGCCCGTTGTTGGTGCGGCCCTCCCACCAGGGCAAAGGGCCAGGACAACTGCAAGACATACGACCAGGGCGCGGCCCTAGATCCACCGGGGCGGCGCCCTAGCTGCGCGAATAGAGCAGAAACAAATGGCTTCATTGACATCGGGAAAGATCAGGATCCGGCTCAAGGCGTACGACCACGACGCCATAGACCGGGCTGCCCAGGAGATCGTCGGCACCGCCGAGCGCACCGGCGCGACCGTCGCCGGGCCCATCCCGCTGCCCACCGACAAGCACGTCTACGTGGTGATCCGCTCTCCGTTCAAGGACAAGGACTCACGCGAGCACTTCGAGATCCGCACCCACAAGCGCCTGATCGACATCCATCAGCCCACCCCGAAGACCGTCGACGAGCTGCAGCGGATGGAGACGCTGCCCGCCGGCGTCGACGTGGAGATCCGGCTCTGATCGTGGCTGCGATCGTCGGCAAGAAGCTGGGCATGACGCGGGTCTTCCTGGAGGACGGCTCCGCCGTGCCCGTGACCGTGATCGAGGCGGCCCCCAACAAGGTCACCGCGATCCGCAAGGCCGACCGCAACGGGTACGACGCCGTCCAGCTCGCCGCGCTGCCCATTGACGCCGAGCGGATGACCAAGGCGGAGGCGGGCCACCTGAAGAAGGCCGGCGCGCCGGGAATGAAGACGCTGGTCGAGTTCAGGGACGTGGAGGTGGGCGGCCGGGCCGGCGGCGAGCAGGCGGACGGCGAGTCGGGAGAGGCCGAGGACGCGTCCTCCGATGTGAAGCTCGGGGACGACGTGACGGTCTCCAGCTTCGAGCCGGGTGAGCAGGTGAAGGTCTCCGCGGTCTCGGTCGGCAAGGGCTTCCAGGGGACGATCAAGCGCCACAACTTCAGCCGCGGGCCCGAGACCCACGGCTCGCACAACGTCCGCGCGCCGGGCTCCGTCGGGGCGAGCGCCGACCCGGCCCGCGTCTTCAAGGGGATGCGGATGCCGGGTCATATGGGCTCCCGGCGGGTCACCCAGCGTGGTGCCCAGGTCGTCGAGGTCGACGCGGAGCGCCACCTGCTGTTGATCCGGGGCTCGGTACCCGGCGGCACCAACGCCACCGTGGAGGTGCGCAGCGATGGCTGAGGCCGCGCAGAAGAACACGGAGAAGAGGGCCGCGAGCTCGACCGCGGCCATCAAGGCGACGACGCTCGGCAAACAGGCCAAGTCCGACCTCCCCAAGGAGATCTTTGGCGAGCCCTTCCACGAGTCGCTCGTGCATGAGGCCGCCCGTGCCGACCTCGCCGCGCGACGCCGCGGCACTCACTCCAGCCTTACGCGCGGCGAGGTGGCCATGACGACCGCCAAGGCCTGGCGCCAGAAGGGCACCGGCCGCGCCCGCGCGGGCGCGCTGAGCGTCCCGCACCGTTACGGCGGCGGTGCCGCCTTCGGGCCCAAGCCGCGCCACTACACGGTCAAGGTCAATCGCAAGGCGCGCCGCAAGGCCCTGCGCGCGGCCCTCAGCGTCCACGCCGAGCGGGGCAGCGTCGCGGTCATGGATGGCTCGACCTTCAGCGAGCCCGCCACCAAGCAGGCCGCCGAGGCGCTGCGGAAGTGGGGCGCCGACGGCCCCACGCTGATCGTGATCGGCTCCGAGGAGGAGGCTGTGGCCAAGAGCTTTCGCAACATCCACGGCGTCGCGGTCGCCCAGGCAAACGCAGCCGGCGTTGCCGACGTGATCGGCGCCACCTCGCTGGTCGTCACGGAGGCTGCCCTCGAGGAGCTCAAGGGGAGGACGGCCTAGTGGATTCGCGCCAGGTGATCATCCGCCCGGTCGTATCGGAGAAGAGCTACGCGCTGATGGCCGAGGGCAAATACACCTTCCGGGTACACGACCGGGCTCACAAGCTCCAGATCGCGAGTGCTGTCGAAGAGATCTTCAGCGTCAATGTGCGCGCGGTGCGCACCTCGAAGGTGAAGTCCAAGCCGAAGCGGCGCGGGCTCCACTCGGGGCGCTCGCGCTCCTGGAAGAAGGCTGTGGTCCAGCTCGCGCCCGGCGAGCGGATCGAGCTGTTCGAGGGCGCGGCGGTGGAGGGCTAACCATGGCCAATCGCAAGACGAGACCGACAAGCCCCGGCCGTCGCTTCGGCACTTACCCGATGCGCGAGGAGCTCTCCGGCGATCAGCCGGCCAAGAGCCTCACCAAGGGCAAGACGTCCTCCGGCGGCCGCAACTCGGGCGGCCGGGTGACCGCTCGCCATCGCGGAGGCGGCTCCAAGCGTCGCTACCGGCGGATCGACTTCAAGCGCACCAAGGACGCGGTGCCCGCCCGCGTGGCCTCGATCGAGTACGACCCCAACCGTTCCGCGAGCATTGCGCTGCTCAACTACGCCGACGGCGAGAAGCGCTACATCCTCGCGCCGCAGGGGCTCCGGGTCGGCGCGGAGGTCGTCTCCGGTGAGGGTGCCGACATCGCGCCCGGCAATTCCCTGCCCCTCGCGCGCATCCCGACCGGGACGGTGGTCCACAACGTCGAGCTGATCCCCGGCCAGGGGGGCAAGCTCGGTCGCTCGGCCGGCACGGCGATCCAGGTGGTGGCGAAGGAGGGCCCGATGGTGAGCCTGCGGCTGCCCTCCTCCGAGGTCCGGATGGTGCGCGGGGAGTGCCGCGCAACCGTAGGCACGCTCTCGAACGCCGAGCACCAGAACGTCAAGATCGGCAAGGCCGGCCGCAACCGTCACAAGGGCAAGCGCCCGCAGACGCGCGGGGTCGCCATGAACCCCGTGGATCACCCCCACGGGGGCGGCGAGGCGCACCACACGCCCGGTGGCCACCCGGTCACGCCGTGGGGCAAGCCGACGCTCGGCTACAGGACACGCAAGAAGGGCAAGCGCTCCGACAATCTGATCGTGCGCGGGCGCCGCCGAGGAAAGAGGAAGTAGAGACCCGGTAGGTTAGAGCGCATCCCTGATAAGGATGAGGTCGGTGGTTCAAGTCCACCTAGGCCCACCACCCAAACACCCAGGCCAGCCGCCAGATCGGCGGGCCTGCTATCACCATCAAGAGGCACGCCTGCTCTTTCGTGCCCGCTGCGTGCCCGATCGCTTTCCTACGGAGCGGCCAGTTGACGCTTTGGCGGTGGGCTGTAGCTCCTGCCGGGCGAGCTTGCTCAGGGTGTCAGCAATCTCATGCTGACGGGCGTCGGCACCGTGCATGTAGATCATCGCGGCGCGGGCGCTGCTGTGCCCCATGCGGTCCATCAGCTCGCGCAAGGTTGCTCCGGTGCCCGCTGTCAGGACGTTCCCGGTATGGCGCAGGTCGTGAAAGTGCGTACCGGCCAATCCGGCTTTCGATAGCGCTGGCACCCAGGACCGCTGACGGAAATTGCTCTTACGAAGAGGGGCACCGAGCGGACTAGTAAACACAAGCGCATCATTTTGCGGCGCCGTGAAGGTGGACAGGTGCCGAAAGTGCCGGCACGATGATGCTGGGCACAACCACAATGCGCCGTCCAGCCGCCGACTTAGGAGGCCCGTTGGAGTACCCGCCGCCTGGCATTTCCGTCAAAGATCGTTCAATCCTCACCGTGCTCTTGTCCAGGTCGAAGTCGCCACGCTGCAAGGCAGCCAGCTCGCCCCACCGGAGACTGCCATACACCGCAAGAAGGATCAGCGCCCGATATCGCGGGCCGACGGCGTCGGCCAAACAGGCGACCTGGCGGATCGTCAGTACCGAGCGTTCGGGCGACCTGTCCAGGCCCGCTCCCCTGATGCGGCAGGGATTCCGGCGGATGATCCCATCATCGACGGCCGTGCTCATAATAGCGGCAGGTCGTTAACTGCTCGCGACCGACGTGGCACTAGTACCGGAGTCGAGCAGCTCTCTGCCGCCAGCGACGGACATGTGCCTCCCTGATTTCAGCGACCGGCCTGTTGCCGAAAACCGGGTCAAGATGGCGGGTCAGCATGTAGCGGTACATCTGAGCGGTATTCGGCCGGAGATTCGGACGCTCCTCGATCCATGCCCGCGCATACTTGCCGAAAGCGATCTGCCCTGCATCAGGATTCAGCCACCGATCATCCCGGATCTCTGCCTCTGCCTTGACGAGCCAGACCTCCGCTTCTGATTTGGTTCCGAAAGTTCGGGGGGCGGGCCGGTCAATACCATCCGGGCCCCGATAGCGCGCCTGATACCGGCCAGACGGCAACCGGCGCACTCGTCCGAATCGGCGCTTGGCAGCCATCAGGCGACCCTCCCTGGGCGCGAGCGGTTCGCTGGTTCCACCTGGCCAGCTTTAATGAAGTCCTGCAAGGCGGACTCGGGGATGCGGACGTGACGGCCAACGTGGACGAACCTGATGCGCCGTTCTGCGATGAGGCGACGGGGGAAACGCTCGGTCGTGCTGAGCAGCTCGGCGACCTCGGCCACAGTCAGGAGCCGCTCTACCTGAGCCACCTGGGACCTTGCCATTACGCTGCCTCCCCGGTTGCCGGAAGTTCGTCGGCGAGCGCTTCTTGAGCCCGGCGTCTAGCTTCGGCGAGAGTGCTTTCCCATTGGAGGCGGTCGGCGACGGAGCGCAGGAGTCGCCTGCCGGATGGCAGGTAGTCCTCGTCGTCGGGCTGGACTTGTTCCCAGCGGTAACGTGCAGGGTCGGTTGCCGGAAGACCGAGCATCTCGGTCAGCCAGGCCTGGCGGTCGCCGCGGTGGTCGGCGAGAGTCTTGCCGGACCATTTGCGGGAGACCAGCACCCGCCGCCCGGCGTAGCCGAGATGGTCGTAGCGGTGAGCCTTGCCCTTACAGGCGCCGGGGATCAGGCCAGGCCGGGGGTTCTTGGGCTGGATGCCATAGCGCAGCCAGTTCGCGCAGGTAGGCGAGCACGGTTCGTAGCGCAATGCATCGGCGAGCCGTTCCACGTGCTCGCGCTGCGGGTCGGTGTCGGGCTGGTGGCAGTCGCCGAGCTGCTTGGTCAGGTACTTGGTCAGGTAGCCGATGCACCGGCTGGCGTCTTTGGATCCGGCGAGCACGCCCTGGGCGTCGAACTTGGCCCCGAACCGGACCACGTGCCGCGGCTGGTCGTGTCGGTGATGGCGTCCAGCGCGTCGTCCCAGGTGGGCAGCAGCTCCCCGGTGGCCGGGTCGAGGTAGCCGCCGCGGGCCTCATACCAGACCGGCAGGTAATTCCCGTCAAACCTGACCTCATCGGTGGCGGGCCACCAGACCTGGTGGTAGGTGGCGGCGATGATCTGCCGCAGCTCGGCCCGGGAGAGGGTGCCGCGCATGGCAACGTGGACATGTGGCGCCAAGCGCCGCTGGGGTTCGATGGTGGCGAAGTACTGCACGTCATAGCCGAGGACGCGGCGCAGGTTCTGGGTGAACCGGTCGAACAGCGCGGCGAAGTGCAGCGCATCCCGCGCCGCCCGCTGATAGTCGTAGCTGGCCGGGTCGGCCGGTGTGCCGTCCTCACCCACGCGTCCGTAGCTGGGACAGGTCAAGGTGAGGAACATTGACGGCCGGAAGACCATGCCGGACGGGGCGCTATAGGTCTTGCCGATGGTGCGCGGGCTGATCTTGCGCCTGGGCAGGTCGGGGGCGTCCTGGCGGCGCCGGGTGGAACGGTGGCGCCGCGGCCGCGATCGAGCGGGGTCGGCTTTGCCGCGCAGCCCGGAGTTGGCGATCTCCCGGTCTAGTTCGGCGATCAGCTCGTCCAGTTCGACCGTGTCGTCCCCGGCCGCCTCGGTGTGGTCGCGCATGGCCTGGGCTTGGGCGCGGTGCTCGACCCACATCGCCTGGACCTCATCGGGCGCGGGTGGTTCGGGGATCGGTTCGGTGTCGAGGTGCCAGCCTTCGGCGCACTGTGCGGCCCGGAGCATCTTGGCCCGTTCGGCGCACGGTGGGCATTTGCTGGCCAGGGTAGCCCCGCAGGGGATGAGCACTTGGTCGGTCTGGCCGGTGTCGGTGTTGATGCGGCGGACCTGGATGGGGTGCAGGCAGGCGCCGTGGGCTTCGGCGACCGCCCGCACCGCGTCGCGGGTGGTGGGGTGGGCGAGCCGGTCGGCCCGGGTGGTGCGTCCGGTCATTGGCTCCCTCCATTCTCCCAGCCTCCCCGGTGGTGACGGTCTTGCAGTTCGGTCATGATGACGGCGATCTGCTCGGGGGTGAGGCCGTGCAGGTGCAGATGCTGACTGCAATCAGCAGGCGGCAGACCGCCACGGGCGGCCAGGAGCTGGGCTTGCAGTTCGGTGATCGCCTGCCGCAACGTCACCGGGTCATCGAGCACAGCCCGGGGCGAGTCGCCGGGCACGTTCGGCCAGCTGCGGGGAGCTGCGTTCAGCCAGGTTTCTTGCTGCTGGTAGCGGCGGCAGGCGAGCACCACATAGCCGATCAGCCCAATCACCAGCACGCCGCCGCCGACGGCCAAGACGACCAGCAGGAGTGTCAGCACGCGGGCCAGGACGTCGACGGCCAGGACGACACCGAGGGCGAGCACGACGAGCTCGCCCAGCCCGGTCGGCCCGTGGCCGTGAGTGTGGGCGCCGTCCATCACTGCCCACCTCCTGCCGAGGTCAGGTCGGTGGCGAGCTGGCGGTAGGCCTCGATCTGCGCATGGCCGGGCGAGTGCTCCGGGCAGTCCTCGGCGGGAGCCTGGCGGCAGTGCGGGCACCCGGCGGCGACGGCGCGGCGGTAGGCGATCGCATCGGCGGTCATGTCGGCCAGGCAGTCCGATTGCGCCGCGGTCAGCACCAGTTGCGGCGCCGCCCAGGTGAAAGACCAGGCGCAGGCCCGGCACTGCTGGATCACCCGATCGCTGACCGGCCCGGAGATCTCGATCAGATGGGCGCCGCAGGCCGGGCATTGATCGTCGCTCTGCCAGGTGGTGATGCCGGTCATGCGGCATCAGCCCTAAGCGGGCGCACTTTCTCGGCCGGGGCGTACTCGGCGGCCATGGCGCGGATGTCGGCGTCGGTGACCCAGGCGGCCCGCACCCGCACCGGGTCGGGGTCAGTGGCCAGCCGCACATAGGCGACCCCGGCGCCGGTCGTTTCATCGGTGCTGATCAGGTCGGCCAGGGCGCCGCGGTCGCGGGCGCCGTCGCCGAGCACCATGTCCACCTGCTCGGGCTCATCGAGGCGCATCGCGATCCGGTCGGGGAACAGGTTCCGGATGGACATGACCTCCTTGCGCGGGTCCTGCAAGGCGGCCACAACACTGAACCCGGCCGCCCGGCCCTGCGTGGTCAAGGTGGCCAGCGCGGCCTTGATCCGGTCCCGGATGGCCCGGTCCGACAGGTAGGCGGTCAGGAACGCCACCTCATCGACCAGCACCACGGTGAACGGATGCTCAACCGTCGGGGTGTGCTCGCGGTGCTTGCCCGCGAAGATGGCGGCGCGGGCCTGCATCTGCTCTACCGCGTCCTCGAGCATGACCACGATCGCAGCGGGGGTAGCGGCGTAGCGGCCGTAGCGGTCGAAGATGGCCCGGCCGTAGGCGAGTTCCATCAGCTTGGGATCAGCGGCCCAGATCCGCACCAGCCCGGCCACCATGGCCGGGAGCAGGGCGCGCACGATCGACCACAGCAGTGAGGCTTTCCCGGCTCCGGTGGCCCCGGCGATCAGCACGTGGGTGCCGTGCACCCGGACCAGCCAGACCAGTCCGTCCTCGCGGCGGCCAACCGGCAGCGCGCGCAACTCCACCCGAACGGGGAGGGCCAGGGCGGGGATGATGGCGGCCAGGGCGTCGCGGCGGACGAACTCCAGCACCAGCGCCCCCGGGGAAGCGGAGCGGATCCGGCACAGCATGGCGCCGAACCCGTGCGCCAGGTTGTCGGCCCGGGCGGCGAAGTCGGCCGCGGACTGGCCCGACACCAGCCGCACTCGTACCCGGTCAGTGAAGGCAGTTGCCGACACCTTGCCCAGCACTGGTAGCAGGACCCGGCCCTGATAGACCGGGGCGAGGCGGCCGATGGTCATCACCGCGGCCCAGCGGCGCCGGTAGTGCCAGGCCCGCCACTGCCCCCGAGCCGGGGTGGCGATGAAGCGGGAGAACGAGGCCGGGAAGCGCCACCGCCACAGCGCCAGCAGGCCCGTCATGCTCGCGGCCAGGACCACCAGGCCGAGCCAGCTGGTCACCCGCCAGATCAGCACACTGACGATGACGGCCGAGACCAGGACCGGATGACGGGCCAGGAACCGCACCAGCCAGAGCAGCAGCCGCACGAAGTGGACGATAGCCACGATCCACAGCGGGGTCCGGTAGACCGGGGACCGCCAGGCGGGCACGGCGAACGGGTCGGGGTTGCGGACCTGGGCGATATCGTCGCCGGTCACGACGCGGCGCATAATGTGATCATCTCTTCCTTCACGGTTGGGGAGCAGAAAAGGGGCGGCCAGCAGGTGCTAGCTGCTAGCCGCCCCGCCATCAGGCCGCCTCACCCTCATCAGCGGCCAGGTCTTGGACGGCCATCCGGGCCCCCAGCTCGGCGATGTAGGCCGCCACCGCATCGGCCAGCCGCTGGGCGGTGTCCAGGTCCTGCGGGGTTACCCGGCCGGAGACGGGGACGGTGGCTCCACCGACACATGCCGGTCCCTGACCGACAAAATCGGCGGGCCCTCGGGATAGGTATGGCAGTAGATGAACGAGCTGCCGGAAAGGTGCAGCGAGGCATCCACCGGAAGGCCCGTCCGGGCCGAACCGCACATAGGCGTCGCTGGTGATCACGCGGTCACCTCCTGGGGGACGGGGGCCCTGAGCAGGCCAGGTAGCGGCGTTCGACCTCGGTCGCATAGGCCGCGGCCGAGGTGGCGAGCTGGCGGGCGAACCGGACATGCCCGTGCTCGATCCGCTCGGGCAGGGTCAAGGTCACCAGCAGCGCCGGGCGGGTGGCCCAGATGGTCAGCAGCGGGGTGCGGTCGCGGTAGGCCTCGAATGCCACCCAGACGCACCTGGACCGGGACGGTGACCGTAGTGACCCGGTGGGCAGGCATCAGGCAGCGTCCTGCTTCGGCGCAGGGCGAGCGGTCCTGATGCCGGTGGCGCGCAGCGAGAACGCCATCCGCGCACCGCACCGGCCCCGGCCCTGGCAGCGGCCGGTGCACGTACGGGGTGACTGGCAGGCCCTCGAACTCCACCGGCTCAAACGCCGCGCCGGTGGGCGGGCCAGGCATCCGGTCGGCCAGGATCTTCACCACCGTCTCGCGCTGGCGGCCTTCCAGCTCGGGGTCCATATCTGAGACCCGGCATTGGAACACCGGCTTGCCGGTGTACTTATCGACCGCGGGGACCGGCGGCCGGTCGCCTCGTCGTAATCCTGCGCCTCGGTGATCGAGCCCGGCACCAGATGGCACCCGTTGGGGAACACGTCATGCATGCTCACGCCAAGCCGTGAGCCGTTGCGGAGGGCCATCGCCCACCTCCTCTGAGCGGTAGCCGCCGACGCGGCTACGACTACTTTGCCCGCTCTAGCGGACCTATACGTCCCTTAGCATCGGACGTGTTAGTCCGATTGTCAAGGGCGAGTTAGTCCTGGAAAGATGATCAGATGGAGATGTCCGAGGTCATCCGCGAGCGCCGCACCGAGATCGGCATGTCCCAGCGCGACCTCGCCACAGCAGCCGGGGTGGATGTCCGGCAGATCCGGCGCTATGAAGCAGGCGAGCAGCAGCCGCTGCTGTCAGTGGCGGTCGCCATCGCCGACGCGCTCGGGATCACGGTGGGGGAGCTGGCGGGCAAGCCGTCGCACCGGGTCAAGCTCGGCGGGACGTGGTGGGCGTCCTGGCAGACCTTCCGCGAGGGAGCCGAGAAAATCGGCTCCCAGCAGCTAGAAATCAAGCAGGAAGGCGACCGGCTCCAGGTCGCCACCATCTCCCGTGGCCTGCCAGTGGAGGAGGGCGGCTACCACTGGAGCGGGGAGCTGCGGCTGTGGGACAACGAGGTGCTGCTGGGCTGGTATGCGGCCAGCGACGGGTCGATCCGCTCCAAGGGCACCATGTATTTCGTGCTGCACCCGCACGGGCTGCACATGTCCGGCCGCTGGACCGGGCTCGGCTACGACGGCCGGATCATGACCGGGTGGGCGGCCATGGGCCAGACCCAGGAAGAATCCGAGCAGACCATGGCCCGGCTGATCAGCAGCGAAGGGATGCCCGACATCGATGAATGAGCTGTGTGAGGTCGTGATCACTGCGCCGGACCCAGACTGGCTCTACGCGTTCGCCCGGTCCCTGGTCGAGGGCCGCCTGGCCGCCAGCGCGCACAACTACACCCCGGTCCGGTCGATCTACCGATGGCAGGGCCAGGTGTATGAGCGGGCCGAAGGCCGGGTATCGCTGCACACCAGCCGGGACCGGGTAGCCGCCATCGTCGCCCGGGCCAAGAGCGAGCATCCCTACGAGGTGCCCGGCGTGTCTGCACGGCCGATCATCGACGGCAACCCCGACTACCTCGCCTGGATCGCGAAAGAGACCAGAAAGAACACCACGATGGGAAACGAACAGGCGGCACCTTAGACGAAAGGTGTCACGGTGGAGCTGCTAGCAGCGCTTGACCTTGGTCCCGAAATCGAGGGCATGGCAGGGCGGCAACTTCGGATGCGAATGGTGACGATCGCACCGGGAGGGGTCCTCGGCCCGGTTCACGACCATATAGACAGGCCGGGCATGGTCTACATACTGCAAGGAACGATCACTGACCATCGAGATGGAGTAGCTACGGAGTATGGGCCGGGACTGGGCTGGCCCGAGGATAAGAACACCACACACTGGCTTGAGAACCGGGGAACGACGCCGGCGGTGGAGATCTCGGTCGACATAGTCAGGGCAAGCTGAAGCCCGACATCTAACCTGATCGCCTCCTACCAACAAGCTGCAGGAATGATCGAGGTAAGGGGGGGGGGGGGGGGGCGCCGTTGCCCGGGTTTCAGCTTCTGACGTACTCGCCCAGCCGATTGGCCAGCTTACGGTCATCGGCTACGCGAATAGCCCCGCGAGGCCGACCAGTTGACGCGGGCGGGCGCGGCCGCTGCGACAACTGGCCTGGACGAGATCACGATGGCACTTCGCCCAGCACCACGGCCCGCGCTGCCGAATTGAGCCGTATTTAGATGCAGGCGGCACCGCTGCGCGGCGCCGGGCCGACACTAGCGCTCGGCCTCAGCCTTGGGGAGGCCCCGGCCGGCGCCGCGCCGCCCCCACCTCAAGCCGCCGCAGATCAGCCAGGCCATCCAGCAAGCGGGCGGTGGTGCTGCACGAGGCTGTCTCCCTCGCTCCCCGATTGTCCTGCTCGCGTCCGCCGCCTCAAGCCCGCCCTTGCGGGCGCCGCTGCGCGATGGCTTCGCCAGCCTTGACCCGGCGGCCACTCCCACGGATCTGGGCGCCTGCGAGGAAAGGCAGCAAAATAGCACCACACCAGGGGCCAAGCGGGCCACCCCGGCCGCGAACGGTCATGCTGTCTGGGCGGGGGAGTGGTAGGTAGACGATATCCTGATAGCCCAAAACATCGGCCAGCGATCG
>CAVUXZ010000016.1:0-73150 GCA_963745625.1 uncultured Solirubrobacterales bacterium
AGTTGAGCCAGAGGTTCATCGCGCTGCGGACCGTCGTGTCGGGCCCGAAGGTGAGGGCGAGGTTCTCACCGGCGCCGTAGGTGCCGCGGAAGAACCCGACGCGCTGCTCCCGGTCGAAGGGGTTCCGGCTGCAGGCGTAGTGGCTGAACTGGCCGCAACGCTGGATGTCGTGAGCCTTTCGCCGCGAGGCGGCCTGCAGCTTCTTGGAGACGTGCAGCCCGGACACATTCTGCTGTGCTCGCGCCCAGCGGTGCATGCAGACCATCGCGTCCTCCTGGACCCGCACCGGGAGGGAAGCGTCGTCCTGCCCGGGGCATGCCGACTCGGGCGCCAGCAGGCGGTCCCAGGGCCCCGAAGCGCTTGCGGTGGCAGGCACAGCCAGGAGGGCGCACGTGAGGAGTGCGACCACGGCTATCGGGATCCTTCCCATCAGCGGCCTGAATCGGCCAGTGCTGGCGCCGGATCAAATCCATGGCCATAGTTGGCCGAATGTTCGAAAACTCAGTAGCCGCCAAAGCGGTTACTGAGGGTCCTTCTCCGCAAAAGCTCGGTAGCCCAGGTGTCGAACAGGGACCAGTACGCCCAGCCAGGAACCTCGAGCTCGGGGCCTATGCCTTCGACTTGTAGTACTCGAGGTTGATCTGGGTGTACTTCGACCACTCGTCGGGGAGCTGGTCCTCGGCGAAGCAGGCGTCTACCGGGCATGCCTCGACGCAGGCGTCGCAGTCGATGCACTCGTCCGGGTCTATGAAGAGCTGCTCGGCCTGGTCGTAGCCCGGCTCGTCCGGCGTCGGATGGATGCAGTCGACGGGACAGACCTCTACGCAGGAGTTGTCCTTCTCGCCGATACAGGGCTCCGCGATGGTGTCTGCCAAGGCGTCTTGTTCCTTTCCCAGTCGTGGTTGCGACTGCGGCGCCCCAATGGGCGCCGCGGGACGCGACGTCCTAGGTGAGGCGACGCCTCGGCGGGGGCGTGAGGCGACGCTCGGCGGCTGGGCGGAAGCTGGCTACAGTGGCGGCGTGATCCTCCTCACGGGAGCAACCGGCGTGGTCGTGGAGAGCTCCTGCCCGCGCTGCTCGCAGACGGCCGCGAGATCCGCACGCTGGTGCGAGACCCCCGCAAGCTCGGAGAGCATCGCGTCGACGTTCAGATCACGCTCGGGGACCTGCGAGACCCGCTCACCCTGCGCCACGCCATGCGCGGCGTCGAGACCGTGGTGCACCTTGCCGCCACGATCCGCGACCAGCCCGGGGGACGATCGAGGAGCTCAACGGCCTGGCGCCCATTCGGCTGCTCCGCTCAGCCGAACGCGCCGGGGTGCAGGTCACTTCATCTTCTTTTCGGCGTTGGGGGCGAGCGGCTTCCAGCGCACCCGCTTCTTCCGCTCGAAGTCACTCGCCGAGCGCGCTGTAGTGGCGCACTCACGGCTGAGCTCGACGGTGTTCGCGCCCTCGATCGTCTACCGGCCCAGTGACCCCTGGATCACGCTGCTGCAGCGCCTCGATCCTGCCGACGATGCCGGTCTCGGGGGCGAGGAGGCGCGCGCTCTATCAGCCCGATCTGGGCGCGGGACGTGGCCCAGGTGCGTCGCCGCCTCCTGGACTGCGGGGGGCTGCGACACGACGCGCGCTATGAGCTCGCCGGTCCCGAGGTCCTTTCCTATGACGACATCGTCGAACGGGTCCTGGAGGTGAGTGGGCGCGCGCGGCCGCTCGTGCACGTTCCGACGCCCCTGGTGCGGACGGGGTTGCGGGCGCTTGAGTTGCTGGTCGGCCCGTCCGCGTTCGCGACTTGGGAGGAGGCCGAGCTGATGGAGGTTCCGATGACGACCAGGCGCGGGACGGCGGACCCCGCGTCCCTGGGCGTGGAGCCGCGGCCGATGGGCTCGGTCCTCGGTACCGAGGGCTAGACCGCCCGCGCACCCCGTCGGCGATCAGCAGGCCGAGGCCGACGATGAGCTCCCCGACGCCGCCGAAGAGCGAGACGTCGCGGACGGCAGCGACCGTTCCATGTGAGGATCGTCGGGAACGTCGAGCCCGCCGAGCAGGTGGTGGTAGAGCCAGCGGTAGAGGTCCTCGGGCGCGCCGAGCAGGTGCAGCCCCAGTGTGATTGCCGATCCGAGGATGAGAAGCAGACCGGCGGTGCGCAGCTTCGTCACTGGCCCAGAAAAGCAAGAGGCCCGGCGTTCGCCGGGCCTCTTGAAAGAACACTCGCCTGTTACCACCACCATACGCCTCGTCCTCGGCTGCGCCTCGGACGGGCTCGGGTAACAGTCCCTACATCATCCCGCCCATGTCGGGCATGCCCCCACCGGGCATCGCGCCTGCGCCGTCCTTCTCGGGCGGCTCCGCGACGATCGCCTCGGTGGTGAGGATGTTCTTGGCGATCGATGCCGCGTTCTGCAGTGCCGAGCGGGTGACCATCGTCGGGTCGATGACGCCGGCGGCGATCAGATCGCCGTACTCGCCATCCGACGCGTTCAGGCCCTCGCCGGCCTTCAGGCCGCGGACCTTCTCGACCACGACGGAGGCCTCGAAGCCCGAGTTCTCGGCGATCTGCCGGATCGGTGCCTCGAGCGAGCGCTGGATGATCGATGCGCCCGTCCGCTCGTCGTCGTCCTCGTAGGAGTCGAGGGAGATCGCGTCCTGAGCGTTCAGCAGCGCGACGCCGCCGCCCGGGACGATGCCCTCCTCGAGCGCCGCACGAGTCGCCTGCAGGGCGTCCTCGACGCGATGCTTCTTCTCCTTCATCTCGGTCTCGGTGGCCGCACCGACCTTGACGACCGCGACGCCGCCGGCCAGCTTGGCCAGCCGCTCCTGCAGCTTCTCGCGGTCGAAGTCGGAATCGGTCGTCTCGACCTCGGACTTGATCTGCTTGATGCGGCCCTTGATCTGCTCTGCCTCGCCGGCGCCATCGATGATCGTGGTCGTGTCCTTCGAGACCACGACGCGACGCGCCTTACCGAGCTGGTCGAGCTGGGTGTTCTCCAGCTTCAGGCCCATCTCCTCGGTGATCACCTCGCCGCCGGTCAGGATGCCGATGTCCTCGAGCATCCGCTTACGGCGGTCACCGAACCCGGGCGCCTTGACGGCCACACCGGTGAAGGTGCCGCGGAGCTTGTTCACCACCAGGGTCGCGAGGGTCTCGCCCTCGACGTCCTCAGCGATGATCAGCAGCGACTTGCCACCCTGCATCACCTGCTCCAGGACCGGCAGGATGTCGCGCACCGAGCCGATCTTCTGGTTGGCGATCAGGATGTAGGGGTCCTCGATCACGGCCTCCATGCGGTCCTGATCGGTGACCATGTAGGGCGAGATGTAGCCCTTGTCGAACTGCATGCCCTCGGTGAACTCCAGCTCCATACCGAAGGTCTGACCCTCCTCGACATTGACCACGCCGTCCTTGCCGACCTTGTCGATGGCGTCGGCGATGATGTTGCCGATCTCGTCGTCGGCGGCCGAGATGGCCGCGACTCGGGCGATCTGCTCCTTGCCCGCGATGTCCTTCGACTGCTTCTCACGGAGGTCGTCGACCACCTGATTGACGGCCTTCTCGATGCCGCTGCGCAGCCCGAGCGGATTGGCTCCGGCCGCAACGTTCTTGAGGCCATGACGGACGATCGTCTGCGCCAGCAGCGTCGCCGTAGTGGTTCCGTCGCCGGCGACGTCATTGGTGGCCGTGGCCACCTCACGCACCAGCTGCGCGCCCTGGTTCTGGAAGACGTCCTCGACCTCGATCTCGCGGGCGATGGTGACGCCGTCATTGGTGATGGTGGGCGCTCCGAACTTCTTGTCGAGGACGACGTAACGACCCTTCGGACCGAGCGTCACCTTGACCGCGTTGGCCACGGCGTCGACACCGTCCTGCAGTGCGCCACGTGCATCCTCGTCGTACAAAAGCTCCTTATGAGCCATATGTGTGCTTCCTCCTTCCTAAGTCCTCGGCGGACTAGCCGACCTTGGCGAGCACGTCCGACTCGCGCAGAACGAGCAGCTCGTCGCCGTCGACAGTGATTTCGGTGCCTCCGTACTTGGAGTAGAGGACCTCGTCGCCCTCGCTCACGTCGAGGGGGCGGCGCGAACCGTCCTCCTTGACCTCTCCGTCGCCGACAGCGAGCACCTTGCCCTTCTGCGGCTTTTCCTTGGCTGTATCGGGAAGGACGATCCCACTTGCGGTCGTCTCCTCCTCCTCGACTGCCTGAACGATCAGGCGGTCGCCTAGCGGCTTCAACTTCATCGGCATTTCCTCCTAGCTGGGTGGGTGTCTCTCAAGCTTGCGACGGAATTGGCACTCTCGATGGGAGAGTGCCAGACGCCGCCTGATTGTAGCCAGAGGACACCCTCGGCTGCCGGTGGCCGAGCTAGTCGATCGCGAGCAGAGGAGCTCCGAGCAGCTTGGCGAGGCCATGGCCGCCGTTGCGCATCACGTAGTCGTGATTGACGGCGAAGATCGGCCGCCCGATTGGGGCGAGCAGGTTCATCCAAGCCCTCGTCGTGTGCACCTTCCACTCATAGAGGACGGCGGTGACCCCGCCCTGTTCGAACAGCCGCCATCGGCCGATGCCCGCGAGCTCGCCCTCGGCATTGCCCTCGAGCAGATGTGGCCGCTCGACCTTGATCGTGCGGACGAAGAACTCGAGCCGGTAGGGCAGCTTCGACTTCCAGACGTAGCGCCCGTATTGGCCGACGCCGGCCTCGTCTCCCTCCTCCAGCTTCTCCGCCTCGACCACGCCCTTCCACCATTCGGGCCAGCGCTCGGATTCGTAGATCGCATCCCAGACCCGCTCGCGCTCAGCCTGGACCAGCCAGCTGGTCAGGAACCGATACTCAGCCAAGGCGCGCGCGGGCGTCTAGTTGCGGGACGGCGTCTCTCCATTGCCGAACTGGGTGCTCGGGCGCTCCACGATCTGGGAGAAACGGATGACGGTGACGGTGTCGTCGTCACCGATCGGGCGCGTGTAGAGCTTCTCCAGGAAGTCGACGGTCTCGTCGCGGCGGCGGAACTCGGGGTTGTCGTGCTCGATGTCGCGCGGAGAGAGCTCGGAGACCTTCTTGACCTCGACGTCGTCGATCACCGCAGCGAAGATCTTCTCGCGGGCCTGGTGCCGGTAGCCGATCGTGATCCAGACCACCTGCCCGCGCTTGTATTTGCGCGATTTGTCTCCGAGCCGGATGGTCGCGGTCTTGCGGCCGCTGCGCAGCTGGTCGACGAAGACCGGCGAGTAGAAGTTGAGGACGTAGAGCGCCGAGTTCACGAGGCGAGCCTACTTATTGGGACCCCTCAGGGGGTTTGAAGCCCTCGGCCCCGATCAGCGGGACGAACCGGCAGGGTCCGATGGTCTCCTGGCGCAGGTCGCCGTTCTGGCGGATGAACGCGGTGAGTATGTCCGCGGAGCCAGTTGCGATCGGTACGACCAAGCGGCCGCCGTCCGCCAGCTCGGAGATCAGGCTGTGGGGCGCCTCCGGGGTGGCGGCGTGGATCGCGATCGCGTCGTATGGAGCGCCCTCCGGGTGGCCGCGGCTGCCGTCTCCGACGATCACCTCAACGTTCGTGATTCCGAGCTGATCGAGCCTCCAGTGCGCGGTCTCTCCGAGTTCCGGAAGCCGCTCGACGCTGATCACGCGCTTGGCCAGCTTCGCCAGAACGGCGGCGGAGTAGCCGGAGCCCGTGCCGATCTCGAGCACGTTCTCGTCGCCATCGAGCCGCAGCGCCTGACAGATCGCGGCCACCACCCAGGGCTGGGAGATGGTCTGCTTGTGGCCGATGGGCAAGGCCGAGTCGTTGTAGGCGCTGTCCCGAACCCGCTCGGGCACGAAGTGCTCGCGGGGTACCTCGGACATCGCGGCAAGAACACGTTCGTCTTCGATCCCGCGCCGGCGCAGCTGACGCTCGACCATCCGGGAGCGCTGCTCGGCGAATTCAGGGGAGCGGCCGAGAGGGCTCACTAAAAGATGTAGGCGTCGAGGCGTTCGGGCTCGACCACGGTCACCCGGCCCCGGCCGACCTGCACCACACCCGCCCGCTCGAGCGTCGCCAGGAACCGGCTGACGCTCTCGCGCGAGGTTCCCGCCATCTGAGCGAGATCCGACTGGCGCAGCCTGATAGTGACCCCGTCACGGACCAACGGGGTGACCCCCTCCTCGGCGAGCAGCTGGTTGAGGACCCCGGCGACCCGGCTCGGTACCGTCTGAAAGGACTGGCGCGCGATCCGCTCGTTCGCCTCCCGCAGACGGCGGGTGAGCGCGACTACGAGCTTCTCGGCCATCTTGGGGTGCTCGCGGATCAGGGTGCGCATGTCCGTCGCCGGCAGCGCCAGGAGCGCAGTGTCCTCAGCGGCCTCGACGCTGGCGGAGCGACGCTCGCCGTCGAGCATCGCGAGCTCGCCGAAGATCGCTCCGGGCCCGAGGGTCGCCAGCGTGATCACCCGTCCGTCTGAGTGCTGCCGGATCACCCGGCAGCTGCCGGTCTGGACGATGTAGCAGGCGTCTCCGGGATCGCCCTCATGGAAGACTCGGGTGTCGCCGGGGTAGCTGCGGGGAATAGCGACCTGCGCCACCCGATCGAGCTCGTCCGGCGAGAGCTCCGAGAACAACGGAACGCCTCCGAGAAGCTCCACGATCTGTTGCCTCGCTCCGTTCTCCATACCCGCTCCTGATTATCCCGGCTTCAGCCCGTCTGGCAGCCTGGACACCAGTAGGTCGTCCGGGCATTGTCCCCCTGGGCACGCGACCGGATCGGCGTGCCGCAACGCGGACATGGCTGACCCGCCCGCCGGTAGATGGACTTCGGCTGGCGGCCGGACTCAACCGCCTCGAGCATGAGCTGGCGAGTCGTGAGCAGGACCTCTCCTAGCCGATCGTCACCGAGGGAGTCGAGGTGGCGCTGCGGGTCCACGCGCGCGGCCCAGCAGCCCTCCGACTTGAAGATGTTGCCGATGCCCGCCACCAACCTCTGCCCGAGCAACGCCTCGCCAAGCTCGATGCGCTGATTCGTCCCGCGCATCCTCGCGATCGCCGCCGCCGGCTCGAAGTCCTCGTCGAGGATGTCGGGGCCGAGACGCACGAGCCGCGGATCCCGAAGCAGGCGTCCCCGCCTACCGATCCGCATGAAGGAGCCTCGGAAGTTGACGGCCTCCGATCCTTCGGCGGCGAGCGCGATCCAGGCCTGCGAGGGAGGGCGCCGCCAGGGCTGCCCGGCGCGATAGAGGTGCCACCCACCGTGCATGCCGAGATGACTGTGCAGGAGAAGGTCCCGATCGAAGTGCAGGAGCAGGTGCTTGCCGCGGCTCTCGATGCGTTCGAGCACCAGACCGTCGATGGATTCCGGTGCGAGCCCCTCCGGCCGACGCGGCCCCGGTGTCCGGACGGAGACTGGCTTGCCGGTCAGGGCGGAATCCATCCGCCGCGCGACGCGGAGGATCGAGTCCCCCTCTGCCATGGCTAGGCGACCAGCTTGCGCGGCTGGCGCCTGAAGCCGGCCTCGATCAGGGCGGCCTCCATGCCAGAGCCGATCACCGGCTCGCCGTCGAGGCGCTCGATCGCCAGCTTCTCGATCTGCCCGCCCTGGGCAGCGGAGGCGAGCTCGGTCAGCGCCCGGGCAAGCTCGTCCCCGTCGAGATCCTGGAGTCGCAGGATCCCCTTGCCTCCGCGCTCGACGTAGAGCAGGGGTTCGCCGTCGCGCAGCATCACGTAGGCGCCGGCGGTACGGGCGGGCCGGCGCTGACCCTCGAGCTTGGGCCAGGAGAGTGTGGCCCCGTAGGGATTGGCCGGGTCGGTAGCGGAGAGGACCTGGAGCGAGCCATCGGACTGCGGCAGGCTGCGCAGTCGTTCGACGGCTCCGGGCAGGGCGAACTGGGCGCCGCCGAGCCCCTCGACGAAGTAGCCGCGCCGCGCCGTCCCGAGCAGCTCCAGGTTCTGCAGCTCGCCGTAGATTGAGGCGAAGCCGCCTGGAATTCCCTCAGCGACAGCTGTCTCGCGGGTGACGATTCCGTGGCGCTCGAGCATCAGCTCGGCCAACGCGCGCATCCGGGGGCCGGAGGAGGGAGCGCCCTCGAAGAGCGGAGCGCTCAGGGACCAGCGCCCGATCACCGTCCCGGCGGCCGCGGCGCGGCGGCGTGCAAAGCGGCGTCCGCCTCGGTCAGAGCGCTGGGCCGCACGCAGACGCGGTGCACGCAGAGGCGCGAAGGCGTCATTGGTCACCTCACCCGACCAGGCGAGGTCCCAAAGGGCCTCGTGGAGCTCCTCGGCGGAGCCATCCAGCTCCAGCAGGTCGAGCCAGAAGCACGGTCCCTGCGCCAGGCGCTCGCGGATGGCGTCATGGATCTGGCCCTCGGGAACATCGATCTTGGCGTTCGCCGGCGGCGGGCCCGCCAGTCGCACGTCCTCGCGGAAGTAGAGAGCCACCTTCCCGTCGTTTCGGCCGAGCGCCCCGGCTCCGATCCAGACCAGCTCGCCGCTGGTGCAGAGCTCGTCGAGCCAACTCGGGCTGTACGAGCCGAGGCGCCGGGGCAGTACGTCGCGCTCCCAGGTCTTCGGCGTCAGCGCCACGCCCTGCAACGAGACCAGTGCCTCGCGCAGACGGTCCGGGCCGGCGCCGGACCGGCCGTGTGCGTCGACGTTCTGCCAGCTCGGCAAGAAACGCGCCAGCTCGCGCTGATCGGTCGCCTCGACCTCCTGGCGGAGGCGGGCAAGGCTGGCGCGGCGGAGCCGCCGCAGAACGTCTGCCTCGCACCACTCCCGCGCTGTCCCACCGGGCAGGAGCTCGCCGCGGACCATGTTTCCCGAGCGCTCCAGCTCCTTCAGGGCCGAGCTCGGATCGACGCCGTATCGGTCGGCGAGCTGCCTGGTGGGGAACGGGACGTGGGTGGCGGCGTAGCGGCGGACGAGCGAGACGAGAGCGTCCTCGACGGGCTCGAGGAAGCTCTCCGGCAGACCGGCCGGCTCCGGCACGCCCAGGGCGTCGCGGTAGAGCCCGGCGTCCTCCGCGGCGATGTAGCGCTCCTCCCCGGCGATCCTGACCAGTGCGGCGCGGCGCTCCTTGACCAGCTTTTCCAGCATCGAGGCGGCGGAGTAGCCCTCCTCGGTGCGCCGCTCGCACTCCTCCGCGGTCAGGTCGCCGAGGCGGCGCAGGATCTGCTGGAGGCCGTCGCGGTCTTTGGCCAACCCAGCATCGGTCAGGTGCTGGAGCTGGTCGGCGACCTCCTCGAGCGCCTCGGGATCGATCAGCTCCCGCAGCTCCTCCTGTCCGAGCAGCTCCGCAAGCAGGTCCCGATCGAGGGCGAGGGCGGCGGCGCGGCGCTCCGCGTTCGGGGTATCGCCCTCGTACATGTAGGTGGCGACGTAGTCGAAGAGCAGCGACGAGGCGAAGGGCGACGCGGTCGGCGTCTCGACCTCGACCATCGTGATCTTGCGGGAGTGCAGGTCGCGGAGGAGGTCGCGGAGCGCAGGAAGGTCGAGGACGTCCCGCATCACCTCGCGGTAGGTCTCGAGGATCACCGGAAAGCGGGGGAAGTCGCGGGCGACCTCGAGCAGGCTCTGTGACTTGAGCCGCTGCTGCCAGAGCGGGGTGCGCTTACCGGGCCAGGCCCTGGGGATGAGAAGGGAGCGTGCCGCGTTCTCCCGGAAGCGGGCGCCGAACAGGGCTGAGCCCGAGAGCTCGCGGATCACCAGGTCCTCGAGCTCCTCCGGCTCGATCATCACCAGGTCGCCGGGCGGCGGCTCGTCGGCGTCGGGCAGGTGGATGACGATCCCGTCGTCGGACCAGATCGCGTCGGCCTCGAGGTCCTGGTCGTCGCGGATCTTGGCCGACAGCGCCAGGCCCCATGCGGCGTGGACCCGGCCGCCGAACGGCGAGAGCACGCAGAGGCGCCAGTCTCCGATCTCGTCGCGGAAGCGCTCGATCACGATCGCCTCGTCGGAGGGCACGACCCGCGTCGCAGCCTGCTGCTCGGTCAGGTAGTTGACGAGGTTCTCGGCGGCGAGCTTGTCGAGATCGTTCTCCTTGGCGAGCTTCTTCGGATCGGCGTTGACTGCCTCCCGGGCGAAGGCGCCGATCGCCCTGCCGAGCTCGGCCGGGCGGCCGATGCCGTCACCGCGCCAGAACGGGACGGCGCCCGGCGTCCCTGGCGCCGGGGTGACGATCACCCGGTCGCGGGTGATCTCCTCGATCCGCCATGTGCTCGCCCCGAGCAGGAACGTCTGGCCAGGGCGGGCCTCGTAAACCATCTCCTCGTCGAGTTCGCCGACGCGTCGGCCATCCGGCAGGTGGACGCCGTAAAGACCACGGTCCGGAATGGTCCCGGCGTTGGCGACGGCAAGCTGCCGGGCGCCCGGGCGGCCGCGCATCGTCCCCTTGGTGCGGTCCCAGACGATCCGGGGCCGCAGCTCGGCAAAGCGCTCGGAGGGATAGCGGCCGTCGAGCATGTCGAGCACGTTCTCGAGTTGCTCGCGGGAGAGCTCGGAGAAGGGCTGCGCCGAGCGGACCAGCCTCTCGACCTCGTCGATCTCCCACTCGTCCAGGGCCGCCATCGAGACCAGGTGCTGGGCGAGGACGTCGAGGGGGTTCTGTGGAATGACGGTCTCCTCGATCTCCCCCGAGCGCATCCGGCGGGCGACCACGGCGCACTCGAGGAGGTCCGCCCTGAACTTGGGGAAGATCCGGCCCTTGGAGACCTCGCCAAGGGTGTGGCCGGCGCGGCCGACGCGCTGCAGCCCGCGGGTGACGGACTTCGGCGACTCCACCTGGATCACCAGGTCGACGGCGCCCATGTCGATACCCAGCTCCAGCGAGGAGGTGGCGACCAGGCAGGGAAGCTCGCCCGACTTGAGCAACTCCTCGACCAGGGCGCGCTCCTCGTGCGACAGAGAGCCGTGGTGGGCCCGGGCGACCTCGGGCGGGGCCTTGTCCCCATTCTTTGAGTTGCCCGCATGCTCGGTGGCCGGCAATTCCTCCTCGAGCTCGTCGTTGTGCATCTCGTTGAGGCGCTTCGCGATCCGCTCGGCCGCGCGGCGGTTGTTGACGAAGACGATCGTCGAGTTGTGCTCGCGGACCAGCCCCAGCAGCTCCGGGTAGATCGCGGGCCAGATCGAGCGCGTGTTGGTGGCGGGATCGAGCGAGGCCTCGATCGGGCCGGGATCGATTCGCTCCGGCGAGTGCTTCAGATTCGTGTCCTGGTGCGGCGTCTTGCCCGTGTCGGCGCCGTCCCGGCGCTTGTTCGACAGGGGGCTGGGCTCCGCCATGTCCTCCACGGGCACGACGATCTCCAGGTCCAGCTGCTTGGGCTCGCTGGCATCGACGACGGTGCACTCCCGTCCGACTCCGACCAGGAAGTCGCCGATGCGCTCGAGTGGCCGCTGCGTCGCCGAGAGCCCGATCCGCTGGATCGAGTTCTCCTCGCCCAAGTGATCGAGCCGCTCCAGGGTCAAGGCCAGATGTGAGCCGCGCTTCGACGGCGCCACCGCGTGGATCTCGTCGACGATCACCGCTTCGACGCCGCCGAGGATCTCGCGGGCGCCCGAGCTGATCATCAGATAGAGCGACTCCGGTGTCGTGATCAGGATGTCGGGCGGCTCACGGCGCATCGCCCGCCGCTTGGACTGCGGGGTGTCCCCGGTCCGCAGAGCGACCGAGATCGGCGCCCCGATGCCCTGCAGCGGAGCCCTCAGGTTGCGCTCGATGTCGTAGGAGAGAGCCTTGAGCGGGGAGACGTAGACGATTCGCACCCCCGAGCCGAGCCGCTCCGGCTCGCGCGCGAGCCGGTCGATGCCCCAGAGGAACGAGGCCAGGGTCTTGCCCGAGCCGGTCGGGGCGCAGATCAGCGTGTGAGCGCCCGACGCGATCGCGGGCCAGCCGGCAGCCTGCGCGGGGGTGGGAGCCTCGAACGACGCCTCGAACCACCTCCGAACGGGCTCGGAGAAGAGCTCCAAGGGTGACTTTTGGGTCACGGATGTACTCATGCCGAACCTACCGACCTTACCGATGTGGACCCGCGGACTCCGGAACTCCGCCTCGACGCTTGTATCGTTCTCCCGTTGTCGGGGCTCACCTGGATTGATTCCAAAGACAACGCGGATCGTGAGTACCGCTCGGAGGTGTCGGGCACGACTCCACACTTCCGCGTCGGTGACGTGGGGTTCCGCTGCGGGTTTGACGAATCCAGCGCTGGGTTGTTCTCGATCGAGAAGGATCCCAGCCGGATCGAGACGTACCTCGAGATGGTTGAACGCTTCCAGGATGAGAACTTCGTCGAGTTGGGGATTGCCTTCGGCGGGAGCCCTGCGCTGACGGCGCTCGTCGCTCCGCCCCGGAAGCTCGTCGCCATCGACCTCAAGACTGACCGCGTTGAAGCACTCGACGAGCTGATCGCGGAGCGCGGCCTCGGCGAGCGTGTCCGGCTGCACTACGGCGTCGACCAGGCGGACCGCGAGGGATTGGCGGCGATCCTCCACGAGGAGTTCGGCGACGAGCCGTTGGGCCTCGTCATCGACGATGCCTCGCACCGCCTCGAGGAAACGCGGGCTTCGTTCGAAGTGCTCTTCCCACGGCTGCGTCCCGGCGGGCTGTTCGTGATCGAGGACTGGAACCATGAGCATCTGCTTGGCCGAGCCATCGCGACGGCGCTCGCCGATCCGAATTCGGACATGCATGCACGGTTCGAGCATGCCGAGGCGCCCGACCCGCCGCTCACCCGGCTCGTCATCGAGTTGGTCCTGGCCCAGGCGGAATCGGATGAGTTTGTGCGGGAGGTGAAGCTCGACCGGAAATGGGCTCGCATCTACAGAGGACACTGGGAGCTCGATCCAGTGGAGTTTCGGGTCTCAGATCTCATCACGAGTGGCTTCGGGCTCCTGTCGGCGGAGTAGAGAGGGCCCGCAGAGGCGCAGGCGCCGACCGAGTCGGCCTAGGGCCCTTGCGCGGCCCGGGTCGCCAGACCGTCAACGAAGAGGTCGAGGAGCAGCTCGAAGCGGGCGTCCTGGTCGGTGATCGCGAAGTGCTCCGCGACCTCCTTTAGGTTCGAGAACTGGTCGGTGGGCAGCGAGGTGAGGTAGCTGTGCACCATCTGTCCGGTCTCCTCCGCCGGCGGGGCGCCCTCCGGCGCCTGGTCGTCATAGCCGGCCTCGTCCAGTGAGCTCGGCGCCTCCGGGTGAATGCGTACGGCGTAGGAGGAGAGCGCTAGGGGCGGCCTTCCGCGGTCCCCACCGCGACCCGCTCGACATCGAGCCGCGGCAGGATGCGCTCCAGCCAGTCGGGAATCCACCAGTTCCGCTTCCCGAGCAGCTGCATCACCGCCGGCACGAGCACCATCCGGACGACGGTGGCGTCAAGGAAGATCGCCGACGCCAGCCCGATCCCGAACAGCTTGAGGAAGGTGTCCGACGAGAACAGGAAGGCGAGGAAGACCACGACCATGATCGCTGCGGCCGCCGTGATCACCCGGGCGGTCTTCGCCAGCCCGTCGGCAACGGCCCGCCGGGTGTCTCCGTCCTTCAGGTACTCCTCGCGGATCCGCGAGATCAGGAAGACCTCGTAGTCCATCGAGAGCCCAAACAGGATCGCGAACATCATCACCGGCATGAAGGGCGCGATCGGGACCTCGTGGTCGATTCCGATCAGGTTGCTGAGCCCGCCGCCATTGGACGCCAGCGTCATCACGCCGTACGCGGCACTCACGGAGAGCAGGTTCATCACCCCGGCCTTGAGCGAGATGAATGGCGAGTGGAAGGCGACGAGGAGCAGCAGGAAGGAGAGGCCGACCACGCCGATGATGAAGAGCGGCATGCGGTCCTTGATGAACTGGCTCTGATCCTCGAGCGCGGCGGCGACACCTCCGACCTGGACGTCGATCCCGGAGCTGCCGACTGCGGACGGGACGATGTCGTCTCGCAGCCGGTGGACGAAGTCGGTTGTCGCGCTGTCTTGCGGTGCGCTCTTCGGAATAACCGGGATCAGCGCGGCATCCCCCGATGAGTTGACCCGGGTAGGGCCGACGAACGCGACGTCGGGGTCCGAGCGGATCTTGCCTGCGAGCGCGTCCATCGTCGCCTTGTCCGACGGGCTGGGCAGCTTCGCGGCGACGATCACCGGGCCGTTGGTTCCTGGGCCGAAGCCGTCAGTGATGAGGTCGTATGCCTGCCGGGTCATCGACCCCGGCGGATCGTTGCCGGCGTCCGGGAATCCGAGCCGCATGCCCAGGGCCGGAGCTGCGAGCGCCAGCAGAACCGCCGTCGCCGCGATGGCGGCGAGCCAGGGGCGCTTCTGGACGCCATGCGCCCAGCGGAGGGCCGGGGATTCCTTCGCGCTGGCCTCGGCTCGAAGCGTCCTGCCCAGCAGGGGAATCCGCAGGCGGTCGACCCTCGGGCCAAGGTAGGAGAGCAGCGCCGGCAGAAGGCTGATCGAAGCGAGCATCACGACGAGCACGGCAATCGCCGCCGAGAGGGCAACGCCATACATGTATGAGAGGCCGGTGAGGAACAGGCCGAGCACGGCGATCACCACGGTGCAGCCGGCGATGATCACGCTTCGCCCGGCCGTAGTGACCGCCTCGACGACGGCGTCGTGGCGGTCCTTCCCGTCGCGCATCGCCTGGCGGAACCGGGTCAGGACGAGCAGCGAGTAGTCGATCCCGACTCCGATCCCGATCAGGCCGGAGACCGCGGTGGTCCAGTTGGGCACGTCGACCACGTTGGCGAGCAGGGGGACCAGGCCGGCCGACGAGATTCCGAGGCCGACCAGGGCGATCCCAAGCGGCAGGCCGGCCGCCACCACCGATCCGAAGGCGATCAGCAGGACGATCGCCGCGGCGAAGAACCCGATTCCCTCCGGGCTCGCCTGCGACTCCGCTCGGTTGATCGGGTCGCCGCCCAGCTTGATCTCGAGCCCGTTGCCATCATTCGCCTTGGCGGCGTCGATCAGCTGCTTGCCCTGGTCCTTGGTCACGTCCCACCCGGGAACGGTCATCGGCAGGGTGGTCGTCCCGAACTGCCCGTTTTGGGAGAAGCGGATCGACGTGTGGGTCGAGATGTGGTTGACCTTTTCGGCCTGCGCGAAGAACGCGTTCATGCGCTGCTGGGCCGCGGGGGCGCGGACCCCGGCCGGGTCCTTCCAGACGACGTAGATCTCCTGCCCGGAGTAGCCGCCGAAGCGCTGCTGAGTGATGTCGCTCGCCGCCTTCGACTCCGAGCCGGGCGTGTTGTAGTCGGCGTTGAACTCGCCCTTGAAGGAGGAGCCGACGCCGATGATCACGATCATGGCCCCGATCCAGGCGAGGACCATCCGGCCGCGGCGGCGGTAGGCGATGTCAGCGAGACTGGCCAGGCGACGCGTCATCGAATCTGCGTTCTAGCAATCCAGATCCGCCGGCGTCTTATCGAAACGTGCTGTCTTCGATGTCTTACTTCAGGGCCCTGCCGTACTGCCGCTCGTAGTAGGCGCGGTAGTCGCCCGAGCGGATCGGGGCCCACCACTCCTCGTTCTCGCGGTACCAGTGCACCGTTCGCTCGATTCCCTCGTCGAAGCCGACGGCGGCCTTCCAGCCGAGCGCCTCGAGGCGGGCCGCCGAGAGCGAGTAGCGGCGGTCGTGGCCGGGGCGGTCTTTCACGTACTCGATCAGCGACTCATCCCTGTCGGTGAGGGCGAGAATGCGCCTGACGACTTCGATGTTGGCCAGCTCGTCCGGGCCGCCGACGTTGTAGACGTTGCCGGGCTCGCCGTGCTCGATCACGGAGTCGACGGCGGAGCAGCAGTCACCCACGTAGAGCCAGTTGCGGACCTGCATGCCGTCGCCGTAGACCGGCAGCGCGTCGCCGGCGAGCGCGTTCAGGATGCAGAGGGGGATCAGCTTCTCGGGGTACTGGTACGGCCCGTAGTTGTTGGAGGCGCGCATGATCAGGGCCTCAGCGCCATAGGTCCGGGCGAAGGCCCAAACCAATAGGTCGCCGCCGGCCTTCGAGGCCGAATAGGGGGAGGAGGGGGCGAGGGGCGACTCCTCGGTCGCAGAGCCCATCTCGAAGTCGCCGTAGACCTCGTCCGTGGAGAACTGCAGGTAGCGGACGCCGGCGTCGCGGGCCGCCTCCAGCAGGACATAGGTGCCGTAGACGTCGGTCGTGATGAATTCGCCCGGCGCGTCGATCGAGCGATCGACGTGCGACTCGGCCGCGAAGTTGACCACCGCATCGCAGCCCTCCACCGCGGCTTGCGCGGCATCGCGGTCGGCGATGTCCGCCTCGACCAGCTCAAAACGGTCATCCGGCAGGCCGGCCAGGTTCTCGCGCCGGCCCGCGTAGGTGAGCTTGTCGAGGACCCTGACCGACTCTCCCGCGTTGGCATCGAGGCGATGGCGCACGAAGTTCGAGCCGATGAAGCCGGCGCCCCCGGCGACGAGGAGCTTCACGCCGCGTCCTGGCCCTCGTCGATTGGGGCGGGGTCCGGGGCTGCCTCGTCGTTGGGATCGCCGTTCGGGAGCTCGTTCTCGCCGGTGATCTCCTCGCCGTCCGCCTCCCTCTCCTCGCGCTCCCGCCTGGTCCAATCGAGCATGGGCTGGCGCCTCAGGGCGGTCGAGCGTGACTTCCTCGGGGCCTCCTCGGAGGAGACATGTCCGCGACGCGCCAGGTAGTCGGATAGCCCGCGCTGCCAGGGGGGAAGCTTGATGGGCGCCGAGCGGCGGCTGACGAGGACCGAGTTGGCCGGCCGCTTCGCGGGTCGCTCCATCATGTCCGTGGTCGTGGCCATCACCCGCGTGACGACTTCGGCCTGCCGGAAGATCTCCAGGGCGAACTCGTACCAGGAGCAGCTCCCCTCACCGGCCATGTGGTGGATGCCGTAGGCCGAGCTCTCGACCAGGCGGAGCAGGCCGACCGCGAGGTGACCCGTGTAGGTGGGGCATCCGATCTGGTCGTGGACGACCACCACCGGGCCGCCGCCCTGCCCGAGCCGGAGCATCGTCTCGACGAAGTTGCCGCCTTGTGGCCCAAAGAGCCACGATGTGCGCGCAATGAAGCTGCGCCGGTTGACCAGCGCCGTGGCGCGCTCTCCGCCGAGCTTGGTCGCGCCGTATGCGTTGATCGGGTCCGGATCGTCGGACTCGCCGTAGGGGCCCGTCGTCCCGTTGAAGACGTAGTCGGTGGAGGGGTAGATGAGCTTGGCATCCACCTTGGCCGCTGCATCCGCCACGAACCCGGCTCCCTGGGCGTTGACCAGGGAGGCATCGTGCTCGAATTCCTCCGCGCCGTCCACGTTGGTCCAGGCCGCGCAATTGACGACCGCGCCGGGACGCTCGCGGGTGATCAGGCGCTCCACCTTGGCCGGGTCGGTCACGTCGAGGTCGTCATGGGTGAGAGCGACCACCTGATGGCTCATCCCCTCGGCAACGCGAGCCACGTCGTGTCCGAGCATTCCTCCGGCTCCGGTGACCAGGATCTTCACGGGATCTCGATGTCGGCGTTGTCGCCCACCAAAAAGCGCAGAGTCTTGGGCAAGCCCTGGCTGCGGCTCAGGCTGACGTTCCTCCCCAGCAGGCTCGCCTCCATGCGTGCGTCGAGGTCCCTGATGCTGGAGCCAGCCAGCACGATCGAGTGCTCGACCTCCGACCCCGTGATCACCACGTCCCGGTCGATCGCCGTGTACGGGCCGATGTAGGAATCGGAGATCCGGGCGCCGGCTCCGATGATGGCCGGGCCGCGGACGACGCTGCGCTCGAGCTTCGCCCCCTTCTCGACGACCACGCGGCCCTCGACCCGCGAGGCGGCGTCGAGCTCACCATCGATCCGCTGCTCGATGTCCTCGAGCACCAGCCGGTTGGCCTCGAGCATGTCCTCGAGCTTCCCGGTGTCCTTCCACCACCCCTTGACGACATGCGGCTCGACGCGAAGGCCCGACCCGATCAGGGCGTCGATCGCGTCGGTGATCTCGAGCTCGCCGCGGGCGGAGGGCTTGATCGAATGCGCGGCCTTGAAAATCGCCGGGGTGAACATGTAGACCCCCACCAGGGCCAGATCGCTGGGCGGGTCCTTTGGCTTCTCGACCAGTCGCACCACACGGTCGCCATTCAGCTCCGCGACCCCGTAGGAGGACGGATCCGCCACGGGGGTGAGCAGGATCAGGGCGTCGGGCTGGGAGTTGCGGAACACCTCGACCAGCTCGACGATGCCGTCCCTGAGCAGGTTGTCCCCGAGGTACATGACGAACGGGCTCTGGCCCAGGAACTCCTCGGCGGTGAGCAGCGCGTGAGCCAGGCCGAGCGGCGCGTCCTGCTCGATGTACGTGATTGAGGCGCCGAAGGCCGACCCGTCGCCGGCGGCCTGCCTGATCTCCTCGCCGGTCTCCGGCGCGATGATCACACCGATCTCGTTGATCCCAGCCTCGACCAGCGCCTCGATCCCATAGAAGAGAACGGGCTTGTTGGCCACCGGCACGAGCTGCTTCGCCGAGGTGTGTGTGATCGGGCGCAGGCGTGTCCCGGCCCCTCCGGACAGGATCAGCCCCTTTAGATCTTCCATGCGCGGGGGAGGCTAGCCCGCGACGGGAATTCGCGACGTTAGAACCGCTTCGACGGGTTTCGGCCGCCAAGCTCGCAGCTCTTCGGCTTGGGATCGATCTTGTCGGCACGAACCAGATCCCGCCTGCCATTTCCGCAGGAGATGAACGTGTCGCGTTGACCGTCAAGCGTCTGCAGAGTGTCGGATCCTCGGCCGGCCTTGTAGACGTCCGGGCCCTGACGACCTCGCAGGGTGTCCCTCCCGTCGTTGCCCTTGAGGACGTCGGCGCCCACACCGCCCGTGAGCACGTCAACGCCGCGGCCACCGATGATCGTCGACGGAATCAGGGGCGGGAAGAGGCCGTCGGTTCCCGCCGTCGAGATCTGGGCCGTGTCGTCGCGGTCCCGGACGTTGATGTAAAAGCTGCGCACGCCGTCAGTCCGGCATTCACCGACTCCGTTGATCAGCTCGCAGAGGCCGCCCCCGATCCGGATCGGATTCGCGTCGGCGTCCTTGAAGGTGTAGACGGTCACGCCCAGTTCCCTGGCATCTCCGACCACCACGTCGTTCCGCTCACCCTGGTCGGCGATGTAGGAGATGGTTCCCCCGAAACTGGTCAGCACCGCGGCCTGGGCGCTCGAGGCCGCCATGAACATGGCTCCCAGAGCCGTCAGAGCAATTGCGATCCTTCGCATTTGATCCCCCGTGAGTTGGTCGTCCGTAACCGGCGGGGCGGGATTCTGCCACTTTCCGGGTTATTCCTCCCCGAAATTGGGGTGGTTTGCAAGGTCCCACCCAGAAGCGGGTGATCTGGGCTAGTAGACGCCGCCGAGCTTGCGGTGGTCCCAGGTCGCAACGCGCTTCGCGTGGAAGTGGATCGCCACCCGCTTCGGGGCCTGGGCCTCCAGGGCGGCGGCCGCGTCGCCCTCGACCGACTCGATGCCCTCGCTGTAGCGAACCGTGAGGTCTTTGGCGAAGTCCACCACCGGATCGACGTCGCGGATCAGCTCCGCCTCCGCCTCGACCTGCACACCGCGCAGCTCGGTGTACTCGACGCCGGTCTCGATCAGAAGCGTGGCGCGAGGGTCGCGCTCGAGGTTCCTCACCTTCTGGGACTTGGCGTATGTCCAGACCCAGACCTCGCCGTCGCGCGGGACGTACCAGAGCGGCATCGAGTGCGGCCAGCCGCGCGGCCCGATCGAGGAGACGACCACGATCCGCTCGGACTCGAGCAGGTCCCGCAGCTCCTCGTCGCTGAGCTGGATCTGATCGCGGCGGGAGGGCACTAGCCGGAGGGGGCCAGGACCAGGGTCTCGAACGGCCCTTCGCCCGCCATCGACTGCGTGGTGCCGGCCTGCCAACGGGGTTGCAGGTCGTCGTAGTGGCGGCTCCAGGCGTGCCCCGACTGGCCGGTGAACGCCTGCCAGCGTGAGCGCTCGGGCGCCGAGGGGTCGGCCACCATGCGCCAGCTCGGCGCCCAGATCGCCTTGTACGGGTCATTCGGGTCGTAGGCGATCTGGGCGACGGTCTCCTGTGCGCCGCCCGGGTGAAGCGTCCGGTTGAAGACCCACTCGGCGACGGAATGAACCGCCCCCAGCGCGTGCGGGAACTGCAGCTCGTGGACCTGTCCCCACTGCCACCGCTCGGGGTCGGGCCCGAACCGCTCCTCGAGGTCGTCGAGCGCCCCCCGCAGGGCCTCGAGAACCAGTTCATCCCATGAGCCGCCGATCAGCTCCTCGTCACCCTCCTCCCAGAGGTCGAGCAGGTGCGCGTGCCAGCGCCACGGGAGACGTGACGTGGGAGATGAAGCCGTTGTCCGCGCGGTCGAGATAGCGGTCGGCGAGGTCGCGGTCGCCGATCGCTGCGCGGGTGAACTCCCGCGCCAGCCGAAGCAGGAATGCCTGGTAGATCGTCCCCGCCACGGTCCGGGCGCTCAGCCTCCGGTCCCAGCTCTTCAGGCGCTCGATCGCGCTGGTCTCGCGTTGGCTGGTCGGCTCCAGGCGCGCCAGCCGGCGGACGACCTCATCACCGGGGATCGAATAGAGGTCGCCCTGAATCCGGCTGAAGTCGTCCAGGTCGTGCTCCTCGGTCTCCTGCAGCAGCTGCTCTATGCGCGCCGCCCGGTAGCCGTCCAGCCAGTCGCTGGTGATGTGGTGGGGGTAGGAGCTGTCGACCACGCGGTTGTTGGCGGTGACGACGAAGCCCTGCTCGGGATCGACGAGCTCGGGTAGCTCGTCGTAGGGAATCCATCCGTCCCACTCGAACTCCCCGGTCCAGCCGGGCTTCGGCAGGTCGGGGCAGTCGCCCTTCCGCTTCGGGATCCGGCCCATCATCTTGTAGCCGATCGATCCGTGCCGGTCGGCCCAGACCAGATTCGAGACTGGCATCGTGACGGTGCGCAGGAGCTCCACCAGCTCGGGCCCGCTGCGCGGCTCCAGCACGCCGACGTGCGCGTGCGAGATGGAGGGCTCGTCGAGGGCCGCCCAGCGCAGCGCGAGCGGCTGCTCGTCGTCGGCGCCGAGCGCCTGGTTGACGATCGGGCCATGATGCGTGAGGCGGACCTCGTGGCGCTCGGGTTTGTCCTGACCGCGGATGGAGATCAACTCCTCGACGATCTCCAGGGGTCGCTGCTCGCCCTCGAACTCGTAGCTCTCGTTCTCGATCCGCTCGACGAAGAGGTCCTCGACGTCGGCCATCACGTTCGTGAAGGCGAAGGCGACGTCGTCGTTCTGCCCCAGCGAGATTCCCGGCAGGCCGGGGATCGAGGCGCCTCGGCAGGTCCGACCCGCGAGCTCGAGGGCGATTTCGTACCAGACGCCTGGCATCCCGCTGGGAAGGTGGGGGTCACCCGCGAGCAGGGCGTCCGCCGGTCACCGAGCGGCTTGCGCTCACCGCCCAGTTGTTCGAGCCGCTCGCAGCCGCCGCCAGCCCGATCTGGTCGCGGACACGGCCGATCTGCTCGGCCAGCCGCAGCCCGTCGCCGTCGAAGCCCTGTCCGGGAGTGAGCACGACGGGATTGCCCTTCGGATAGGTCGGGTCGATCCTCGCGGCGCGCTCCTCGCCCAGCGCGCGGACCAGGTCGGCGCGCAACAGCTCCCGCTCCCAATTGGTCGAGAGCCCGAAGGAGAGCAGCTTGCCGCCCGCCAGCATGTCCGCCGGGCGCCAGGGCTCGAATTCCAGGCGGAGGAGCTGGAACTCGGCCGGTAGCGCTGAGGCCCGCCGGGCCGCCTCGTTGAGGCCGGCGCAATAGGCATCGAGGAGCGGTCGCAGGTCGGCGTCCAGCTCCGCCTCCTCGCGCAACGCAACCCGGCGCAGACCGAGGGTTCGCATGAGGCGGTCGACCGGCAAGCCCGCGCGCCCCGCGATCTCGGAGACCCGGCCGGAGCAGATCCGTCGCTGGACGTCGATCTGCCAGAGGCGGTCCTGCCCATGGCAGAAGCCCTGGCCGAACCAGAGGTCGGCGGCGGTCTGCGCGCGGACCGCCGGCATCCCCCAGCGGTCGCGGACGATCTCGACGCGCCCCTCGAGACCGCGGACTTCGATCTCCCCGGCGGTACGGGGGAGAGGGCGTCGAAAGAGGTGCCACCAGATGCCTGCGGCCGTCGTGGCGACCAGGGCGGAGCCGATCCCCATCCCCTTCGCGCCCGTGCGCAGCAGGCGGGCTAGATCCATACCCATGCGAGGTTCATACCAGGGGCCGGTTCCCGGTGGTCAGTCGCGCAGATCCGGGGGGAGGCGCCCCTCGTCCCGGAGCTTCTCCAGGTGTGCCTCCATTGCGATTGCTGCAGGACCACGGAGCTCCGCCGGGACGTCGTCCCAGACCTCGGCGAGGAGGGCCGTGCGCGAGCGTATCCCCCGATCGAGCGCCGCGAGGAGCCTGCGCTCGCGCATCAGGCGATGCTCGATGTACTCGGAGATTTTCGCCTGCGGATCGTTGACCTCCGGTCCGTGACCGGGGTAAAGGACTTCGAGATCCAGTTCCTGCAGTCGCTCGAGTGAGCGCATGTAGTCGAGCAGGGAGCCGCCCGTGTCGCGCGGCCCGACGATGGTCGAGCCCTCGCCGAGGATCAAATCGCCCGTGAAACATGCCTTCCCGAGCAGGAAACAGAAGTGCTCCTCGGCGTGCCCCGGGGTCGCGATCACCTGCAGGCCGGCAACGGTCTCACCATCCGAAACCGTGGTCGGCTCGACGCCGAGCGCCCCGACGCCATCGCTGTGGTCGCCATGCCCGTGGGTGAGCAGCACCGTCCCGATCCCGCCGCGCCGCTCCGCGGCCTCCCGGACCGCCTCGATGTGTCCAGAGTCGTCCGGGCCCGGGTCGATGACGACGGCGGGGTTGCGGCCAACCACATAGGTGTTGGTGCCCTCCAGCGTCATCGGACTCGGATTGGGAGCGGTGAGCCGCTCGACGTCGGTGGTCACGGACCGGATTCTGACCGCTTCCTTGACATGTGACTAAAAGGTCACATATACTCGACCGCATGGATGAGGTGTTCAGGGCTCTCGGAGATCCGACCAGGCGCGAGCTGCTCGATCGGCTCTTCAAGCAGGACGGACAGACGCTCAGCGGCCTGGAGAGCGGCGTTGCGATGTCGCGTTTCGGTGTGATGAAGCACCTGAGGGTCCTCGAGGACGCCAACCTTGTGGTCACCCGCCGGCGAGGCCGCGAGAAGCTTCATTTCCTGAACCCCGTCCCGATCCGGCTCGTCTACGAACGCTGGGTCAGCAAGTACGCCGAGCCCTGGGTCTCGGGACTCACGGGCCTCAAACGAGAACTCGAGGAGGAAGACGTTGCCTGAGGAATTCGACGTACCCCATCGGCTTGCGCTCGTCCCGGATTCGGAGGGGAGCACTGGGACGGCTGTGTTCGAGATCTACATCAAGACGACCCCCGAACGCCTCTGGGAGGCGATCATCGATCCCGAGATGAGGGCCAAGTACAGCTTCGGGGTGAGCACGACCTCCGACTGGACGCAGGGCTCGTCCTACCGGTCCGGTGTTCCTGGCGTGATCGACATCGCGAAGGGTGAGAACATCGAGGTCGATCCCCCGAACCGCCTGGTGCAGACCTTCACCGCGCTGTGGAGCGATGAGGTGAAGGCGGTTGAAGCGTCGAGGATCAGCTGGGAGATCAGGCCGGTCGGCGATTCCTGCCAGCTGACCGTGATCCACGACCAGCTCCCGATCGACGCCAGTGGCGAGCTCTACGGCGGCTGGCCGATGATCCTCTCCGGCCTGAAGACGCTGCTCGAGACGGGCGAGCTGCTGACCACGCCCGGCTCGCTGCGTTACTCGCAGGCGGCGGGATGAGGAAGGTGGTCGCAACCGAGACGATCAGCCTCGACGGGGTCATGCAGTCGCCCGGGACGACCCGACGAGGACACCCGTGGTGGGTTCGAGCACGGAGGCTGGGCGGTTCCATACACCGACGAGGTGATGTCCCGCGCGATGGGCCAGCGGATGGCCAAAGGTGGGCAGCTTGTCCTGGGGCGGCGCACCTACGAGGATTTCGCCGTCTGGCCCAAGCGGACAGGACAACCCGTATTCCGAAGCGCTCAACCGCGCCCAGAAGTACGTCGCGTCGACTGCGCTGAAGGAGCCGCTGCCCTGGGTCGTCCTGGGCTCGGGCACCCGGGTCTTTCCCGAGGACGCCTTGGTCCGGCTCGAGCTGATCGAGAGCGTGACCACGACGAAGGGCGTCGTGATCGCGACCTACACCACCCATGTCTGAGCCCAACCTGCTCCTCGACGGCATCGTGTTCGGCGAGCAGCCGCGCTGGCACGAGGAGCGGCTCTGGTTTTCGGACTGGGGCACCCGCGAGCTGATCGCAGTGGACCTCGAGGGCAACCGGGAGGTTGTGCTCGAGGGTCCGGCCTTTCCCATGTGCGCTGGGTGGCTGCCGGACGGACGCCTGCTGCTCGTCTCGGCCCGGGACGGACTGCTGCTGCGCCGAGAGCCCGACGGTGCGCTGGTGACCCACGGTGACCTCAACACGGCGTCCGATCCGCCCGCCGGCAATGAGCTCGTCGTCGACGCGGCCGGCAACGCGTACGTCAATGGCGGTGGGTTCGACCTGATGGCAGGCGAGGAGTTCGCGCCCGGCGTGATCGCCATGGTGTCTCCTGACGGCTCCGCGCGGCTGGTCGCCGACGGGCTCGCCTTCCCGAACGGCATGCATCTGTCGCCGGATGGCGCGACCCTGATCGTCGGAGAGTCCTATGCGAGGAGATTGACCGCATTCGACATCGAGGACGACGGGGGCTTGGCGAACCGCCGGGTGTGGGCGGAGCTGGGGGACGGCGTTCCGGACGGGATCTGCATGGACTCGGAGAGAGCCGTCTGGTACTCGGACGTGCCCAATCGACGCTGCGTGCGCGTCGCCGAGGGCGGCGACATCCTGCAGACGATCGACCTCGACCGGGGTTGCTTCGCTTGCGCGCTCGGCGGCCCTGACCGGAGAACCCTGTTCATGGTGTGCCAGGAATGGCGAGGGCCCGAAGGCATGTTCTCCGAGCCGCGCACCGGGCAGCTGTTGGCCGCCGAGGCCCCGGCCCCGGGGGCCGGCTGGCCATAGGCCGGATGTGGGATGGTGCTCGAATGACCACAGACACCCAATTGCTCAACGGCGTCGACTTCATCGCATTCCCGACGAAGGACTGGGAGGCCGCCAGAAAGTTCTACGGCGAGACCCTCGGTCTGCCGTTCGGGAAGCAGTGGGGAAGCATGCCGGCTGGCGAGTTCGAGACCGGGACCGTGACGATCGCGCTGATGCAGGTCGATGCGTTCAACATCGACTTCAGCCCCAACACGACCCCGCTCGAGTTTCACGTCGACGATTACGAGACGGCGAAGGCCGAGCTCGAATCACGCGGCGTCGAGTTCGTGACGGACACGATCGACAGCGGAGTCTGCAAGCAGGCGATCTTCCAGGACCCGGACGGGAACGCGCTGGCGATCCACCACCGCTACGCGGAAGGCGGAGCCTCGCAGGAGGCGCAGGACGCGGCGATGGAAGCCGCCGCCGGCACTTCCTAGGCGGCGCGTTTTCGCAGACCGGCGAGGAAGCCGAGTAGTCGCCGCCAGGCGTCCTCGGACTCCTCGGCGAACTCATTCTGCTTCTTGTCGAAGAATGAATGCGGGGCGCCGGGATAGACGTGAATCTCGTGCTCGACGCCGGCCTCGTCCAGCGCCTCGTCGAAGGACTCGACGTCGTCTGCCGGGATCGCCTGATCGGCCCCGCCGAACAGGCCAAGGACCGGGACCCTGATGTCCCGGGCTTGGGACAGCGGCCCATTGCCGTCGAAGCGGGAGGCGTCAAGCACTCCATAGAGGCCGGCCACGGCGGTCAGGTCGAGATCCGGATTCGCCCCGCTGACGAAGGAGAGGCTGCCGCCGAAGCAGAAGCCGACGGTCACCGCGGGGGCGGCTCCGCTGCGCTCCCGGAGCTCGTCGAGCGCCGCGCGAATGTCGTCGCTGGCCTGATCCAGCTTCACCTGCTCGCGGTGCGGCCCATAGTCGAAGTCGTCGCCACGCGGGCCGAGGCCGGCGGTCCGGCCGTAGTAATCGATCGCGATCGCGTGATGGCCCGCCTGGGCGAAGCGCTCGGCCAGCTCGATGTAGAACGAGTAGAGCCCGCGGACGTCAGGCAGGATCAGCACGGCCGGCTCCGAACCCTCGGGCCCGGCGGCGAACGCGGCCGAGAACTCTGTCGCGTCGGCCGATCTGAGCTGGAAGACCTCGGCGCCCGCCCCGCCCGAGATCGGCGGCCCGACCAGGTCGGCGGGCAGATCAGGCGGCCGCGAGTCGAAGTCGAAGCACATCCGCCAGTGACCCTACCCGGCGGTTGCGCGCCTAAGCGGCCTTCAGGGTTGCTCCGGCGTCGACCTCGAGCTCCTCCGCGACCGCCTCGCGGGCCGACGCGGGCTCAAGGACGACGAACTCTCCGGCGCCCTTGAGGATCTCGCGCAGCAGCCAGTCGGTGCTGCCGTAGGGAACCTCGATCACGACCGCATCGTCGGCGAGCTCCTCGATCACCGTGTGCTCCTCGCGGGCCCAGCGGGCGCGCTCGGGAGACGACCCAGACGCGCGCGACGTCGGCGGCCGGGACGTGCTCCCCCGACAGCCAGCCACCCTCGATCGCCGCAATCTCCTCCACCTCCGGCCGGGGCTCGAAACTCTCCCTTGAGACCTCTGCCTCCTTGATGCGGTCGAGCCGGAAGTGGCGGACGTCCTCGCGGCGGCGGTCATATGAGGCGACGTACCAGCCCTCCGGGCCATTGGCGAGCCGGTAGGGCTCGATCTCCCGCTTGGTGAACTCGTCCTCGTTCTCCTTGTAGTAATGGATCGCGAGGACGCGCTGGCCCTCGATCGCCTTGTTCACCTTGCGGGCGACGTCGGAGTCGTCGCCGCCCGAGGCTGCGATCTCGAGGCCCTCCTCGGAGGGGTCGTGGCCGAGCGCCGCGACGATCTTCTTGCGCGCGCTGGCGAGACCACTCTGCGGGAGGTGGTCACCGAACAGGTCAATCGCGGCGACCAGCGCCTTCGCCTCCAGTGGCAGCAGCCGCGCGGGCTTGGCGAAGTTGTCGCCGTAGGGCTCCGCGTCGACCTCGATCTCGTCGCCCTGCAGCTCGGCGTAGAGGACGTAGGTGCCGCCGCCGAAGTTGACGACGTTGAGCAGGTCGATGTCGTCCCGCAGCTCCTCGTCGGTGACGTGCAGGCGCTCCTTGACGTGGGCGACGGGCAGGCGCGCCTCGCCCTTGGCGGACTCGATCAGCATCCCCGCCAGAGTCACCAGGCGGGCGAAGCGTTCGGGCCGGATCGAGGACTCCGAGCGGCCGTTGGAGCGCGCCGTCCGTGGGGCGGGCGGGACGGTGCGGACCGAGCTCGCCGGCTCGAAGTCCGCGCTGTGGCGTTCCGAGAGCAGCTCGAGGCGCTGCGCGACCTCCTCGGCGAGCTCCGGCGGATCGAGCACGGTGGCGTTCTGCCGCCAGTGCAGGACCCAGGCGACCATCTGCCGGCTCGAGGCGTACTCGGTCTCGAAGATCCGGCCCTTGCCCGGGGACCCATCGCCGCGGCCGGGGTTGCGGAACTCACCGTAGGCGCCGAAGTCGCGCTCGACCAGCCAGGCGACCCGGTCCTTCAGGAAGATCTTGGCGGTGCCCTTGATTTCGCCGAGCTGCCACTCCGCGCGCCTGGCGTAGTCGCGGCGCTCGAACGCCTCCGGTGGGGAGAAGTCGTGCTCTGCCTTGGATGCGTAGGAGACCTTGCCGCGGATTCGCGAGAGCCGAAAGACCCGTATGGCGTCGCGCTCGTGGGAGCGGCCGATCAGGTAGAACTGCCCGCCCCGGTAGACCAGGTGGTAGGGATTCACCTTGCGCTTCTCCTGGGAGTCGCGCTCGATCGTGTAGTAGGTGAACTCGATTGTCTTGCGACGTGAGATGGCGGTCTCGATCTTGGAGAGCCGCTGCGAGACCTCTGCGCCGTCGGCTTTGGCCGTCATCCGCACCTCGACCGAGGACTGCTCGGGGGCGGTCAGCGGGCTGGGGCGGCCCCAGGAGACCTGCTGAAGGGCGAGGCGCAGCGGCTCCGCGTAGGCGAACTCGCCGTCCAGCAGCTGCAGCGCCGTCTGCAGGGCCGCCAGCTCGTTGTCCCCGAACTGGATCTCCGGCAGGTAGTAGTTCTCGGGGGGCAGGGAGTAGAGCTCCGACTCGTAGCCCTGGAGGCTCTCGCCCGGCTTCTCCACCTGGAGCGTGATGCCGAGGCTCTCGAGCTCCGCGCGGTCGGCATAGAAGCGGCGCGCGAAGGCGTCGTCGTTCATGTCGCTGTATCCCTCCACCTCGCGCTTGATCTCGAGCGCCGAGGTCGGCCTCCCCTGGGCCATCAGGTAGGAGATCAGCGAGAGCTGGCGGATCAGCTTCTCGGTGTCCTTGGCCACGGGAGGAGCATAGACCGGACCCTCTGCCCCCAATCCGCAGCTATTACGGATCAGAAAACGATTTGCGCAATTTGCGCGGCCCTATGCGGCGAAGCTGGAGACGGCTCGCTCGATGGTGGGGCCGAATGCGGCTCCAGAGAGCCGGAGGGGCGGCGCCCACGATCACGGTGGTGGCCGCCGATCCCCTGACGATGCAGGCGACCTCCATGTAGCGGGCGTTCGAGTCGGTCGAATAGCCGTCCTTGACGCAGGACCCGCGCCCGTTCTGGAATGGCAGACCGGTCGCCGAGGCGAGTGGGACAAGGTCGTGGTCGCCCTCCTCGCGATTGTGTGCCGGCCTGAAGCTCGCCCAGTTGGCGAGCGTCTCGTCGCCGCCCTGGGGAGTGAGGTTGAGATACCCGACGATGCGGCCGCCGGCCTTGCGGGCGGCGGTCACCGTGCCGGGATCAGTCTTGATCAATCGCCAGCGAGGCGGGTAGGCGAGCGTGGCCTCTCCCGACGGCAGCGCCTGCGTTCGCCACCGGGACGGCGCCGGCGCCGGATGCACCCAGGCGAACGCCGCCGGGTTCGCGGGCGCCGGCGGCCCCGATGTCTTCTCGTCGCCTCCGGAGGAACCGCAGGCGGCGAGCGTCGCCGCGCTCAGGAATGCGAGCGCGGCGAACGGTGCCTGGAGGCGTCGGCTAGATATTGCCGTCGCCGTCGCTCGGGCCACCGTTGTTGTCCGAATCGTGGTCTCCCCCGTTGTGCTGGGGGATCCCGTGGTGGTGATGGTGGTGATGGTGTCCCGCGAATGCCATGCCGGCTCCGCCTACTGCGAGAGCCAGCGCGGCGATCATGGCCACCAGCCACCTGCCTGTCCTGGTCAACATCGAGTCATCCCTTCTCGATCGAATTGCCCTGCCGTATTACGGCGAGGGGACGAGATGGGATGGGTCGAGCTAGGCGGCGCGGGAGCCGAAGAAGGCCGAGCCGTCGATGCCCGCGGTCGAATCGCGACCAGCTCTCGCCGTCGGCGAGCTCGCGCTCGAGGCGGTCGAAGCTGCCGAGCTTGCCGCCGAGGTTGTCGATCGCGTGTACCAGCGTCGCCTCGCGGGTGGCTGGGACAACCGGCGAGCCGTGCTCGAGCTGGCCGTGGTGCGAGAGGATGATGTGGACGATGGCCTGCGCCAGGTCGGGGTCGAAGCCGTCGATCGTCTCGATCTCGCGGCGCACCCTGTAGTAGCCGCGTGGAATCTCGCCCTCGAGGCGGCCGGCGTCGGTCAGCTCGATTGCGAGCGGATCGTCGTTGTAGGCCTCGGTCTTGCCGATGTCGTGGAGCATCGCTCCGGTGACCGCGATCTCGCGGTCGATGCCGGGGAAGAAGTTGGCGGCGGCGCTGACCGCCTGCGCCACCGAGAGGCTGTGCTCGAGCAGGCCTCCCGCGTAGGCCTGGTGGTAGTGCTTGGCGGCGGGCGCCTCGCGGAAGCGTGCCCATGACTCGGTCTCGGCGCCGAAGAAGCGGTCGAGCAGCTCGCGCAGTGAGGGGTTCTGCACCGTCTCGATCAGGGCGCGCAGGTCGGTCTCGAGCAGCTCGATCGAGCGCGCGGGCCCCTCGGCGAGCTGCTCGGCGTCGTACTCTCCGGGGCCGGCGGGTCGAACCGCGGCGAGCTTGATCTGCTTGCCGAACTGGGGATGGATCGCGAAGCTGCCCCGGACCAGGACGATCGAGCCGGGGGCGCAGACCTCGAAGCACTCGGCGACGCCGTCCCAGGCGATCGCTGGGACGGTTCCGGTCTTGTCCGCGAGGACGACCCGGAGGAAGTCCTCGCCGTTTCGCTTCTGCCGGCGCTCGCGCTCGCGGACGACGAAGGCGCTGCTCACCTGGTCGCCGTCGGAGAGCTCGCGAAGCAGGCGGGTCTCGACGGCCTCCGCCGCGCCATCCCCCTTGCCGTTGTCGAAAAGCGTCTCCGCCATCAGATCATTGAAATTAGAGGCGAGCGCGGACAGGACTATCCGGTCAGATATCCGACTTGGGGGCCAGCATGGCCCCATGAGCGCAGGCGATCAGCCCGGCCGGGTGGTGGACGACGGTGAGCTCCGCGTCTCGTCCGTCGAGCTCTTCTTCGACCTCGTCTTCGTCTTCACGATCACGCAGCTGACCGCCGTCCTCGTGCACCGCCCGAACGGCGAGGCGCTCGCACAGGTCGTGCTGATGCTGACGGCGATCTGGTGGATGTATGGCGCGTTCGCCTGGCTCACCAACGCCGTACCGCCCGATCGAGCCGTATTGCGCCTCCCCCTGCTCGGCGGCATGCTGGCCTTCTTCGCGATCTCGCTGACGATCCCGACGGCCTTCAGCGAGAACGGCGTGGTCTTCGCGTGCGCCTACCTGATCGTGATCGCCGTCCACACCGTTCTCTACATGCAGTCGGCGAGATGGACGGTCGCCGGTGTCTGGAGCTTCGCCCGCATGAACCTGTTCGCCGGTGCACTAATCCTGGTCGGAGCGATCATCGGAGGCGCGGCCGAGTACGTGTTCTGGGGCCTGGCCGTCACGCTCTTCGCGGTGATCCCGGCAATGGTCCCGGACGATGCCGGCTGGATCCGGCCCTCCCATTTCGTCGAGCGCCACGGCCTCGTCGTGATGGTGGCTCTCGGCGAGTCCGTTGTCGCGGTCGGGATCGGCGCGTCGCATATCGCCATCAGCTGGCAGATGCTGGCGGTGGCGACCCTCGGCCTCACCCTGAGCGCGGAGCTCTGGTGGGTCTACTTCGGCGGAGACGACGCCGAGGCCGAGGGCGCCCTGCGGCGGATGACCCCCACCAAGCGCGAGTTCTTCGACACGAACGTGGCCTATTACTGGGCCCATCTGGTGATGCTGCTCGGGATCGTCTGCATCGCCGCGGGGCTCGAACGCGCGATCGGACACGCCTTCGACTCCCTCAGCTTTGCGCGCGCGCTGGAGCTCGGCGGAGGGACCGCCCTCTACCTCGCCGGACATGCGTTCTTTCGTCGGGTGCTCGGCCTCTCATTCAAGTCGTGGCGGGCGGTTGCGTTGGTTCTCGCGCTCGCGACGATCCCGCTCGGCACGGCGACCTCGGCGCTCGCCCAGCTTGCCGCTCTGGTGGTCCCGCTCTGGGCGTGCCTGACGATCGAGCTCACTCAAGAGCCCCGTCCGGCGCAGGCGCCGGCGGGCTAACGCAGGGCCTTGCGCACGAACTCGATGTCGGCGCGCATCTCCTTCGTGCCCCCGGGCGTCTCGACGAGCGCCGGGGACCCCGCGGCCTTGATCATCGCCCTCAGCACATCGGCGCCGATCTCGCCCTTGCCGAGGTTCGCGTGGCGGTCCGCGCCGGTTCCGGGAGGGTCACGCGAATCGTTGACGTGCAGCAGGTCGATCTTCCCGACGACCGCCAGGACCCGCTCGACGGCGTCGGAGAGCTCTTCGCCGGCGGCGTGCGCGTGGCAGGTGTCGAAGCAGAAGCCGATCGGGACGTCCGTCTTGGCCTTGGAGACTGAGGTCCAGAGCCGCTTCAGGGCGTCGAACCGGCGCGCGACCGCGTTCTCGCCGCCGGCGGTGTTCTCGATATAGACGGGAACCTCCGAGGTGAGCATCTCCAGCGTCCGGGGCCAGCGCGCGACCCCCTCGGGAATCCCGTCCTCGGCATGGCCGGCATGGACGATCACGGCGTCGGCGCCGACCTCCGCCGCGGCGTCGCAGGTCTGCTGAAGGATCTTGCGCGAGCCATAGCGGACGTTGTTGCGCGGCGAGCAGACATTGATCAGATATGGCGCGTGGACGTAGAGCGGAACCCGCGAGTCACGCAGCTCGGCGGCATCCTTGCGCGGAGGCGGCTTCTTCCACCCCTGTGGGTCGGAGAGGAAGACCTGCACGCAATCCGCCCCGACCGCGGCGGCAGCTTCGAGCGGCTTCCTGGGGGAGACGTGGGCCCCCACGATCGCCTTGTTCCGCGGCATACACGAGAGTCTCCCGGAACCCTCCCCAGCACGTCCGGGGGAGGGTCCCAGGTGACTCGCTCGGTCCCGCCCAAGGCGAGCTCGCTACCAGGGCCTTTCGGGCAGCTCCCCCGACTTGCGAGCCGGGACCACGGCCAGGGAGAGGCGGCCGAGCGTCAACGCCCCGAGCATCAGGCCGAAGTCGCGGAGCGCGATGTCGTAGTACTGCGGCGGGTTCTTGGTCAGCAGGTTCACGACGATGCCCGCCAGCCACGCCGCGACCACGAACGAGCCGATACGCGGGGCCAGGAGCACCAGAAACCCGGCCAGGATCTCCACGGCGCCAACGAAGTGCATGAAGTCCTGGCCGCTGCCCGGTGCGATGTTGTTGATCCAGCCCGCCAGGTAGTCGGGCCAGTCGACCGACCAGTTGAAGAACTTGTCCAGGCCGAAGAGGATCGGCGCGACGGTGAAGCCAATCCGAAGCAGCCAGAATGCCTGGTGCGCCGCGATCCCCAGCCCGCGGTTCTCTGCCGCCATCGCGTGCCCGTTCGATGCCGCCTCGGAGCCCCGGGCCGAGCTCCCTGATCTGGTGGTGGTGACGCTGGACATCGATGAAGCCTCCTTTCGATGCGCGGGCAGATCGCCGCGCCTGATTTCAGCTTTCGGTGAATGAGCGTCGCGCCGGCGTCGTTCCTTACGTCTGGGTCTTGTGGGTAAGAAATCGGAGTCCGGGCACGCTAAGAAGAGATGGCAATCGCTGTGGCCGAACCAATCCAAGTCGCCGACCGGATGGACTCCGAATCCCGCAGATGGCTGGAGCGCCTGCGGGCGGAGGGTCGCGACCGCGACGCCGCGATCGCGGAGCTTCGAGATCTCCTGCTCCGGGCCGCGACCTTCGAGGTCCGGCGGCGCTGCGCGACCATGTCGCAGATCCGCGGCGGCGACCAGGCGGACTTGGCTGAGCAGAGCGCGGGCGACGCGATGGTGGCGATCCTCAGCAAGCTCGAGGACTTCCGTGGCGAGAGCCAGTTCACGACCTGGGCCTACAAGTTCGCCCTCTACGAGGCGGCGGCGAGGATCCGGAAGCTCGCCTGGCAGGGACGCGAGCTGCCGCTAGAGGCTGCGGATTGGCCACAGGTCCCACGATCCCGGCCCCGCGCCTCAGGCCGAGGTCGAGATGAACGACCTGCTCGCGGCCATCCGGCAGGAGATCGAGTCGAGCCTGACTCCGCACCAGCGCGAGGTCCTGGTGGCGCTCGCTCTGAACGAGGTGCCGATCGACGTGCTCGCGGACCGGCTCGGCAGCACCCGCGGGGCGCTCTACAAGACGCTGCACGACGCGCGGCAGAAGCTCCGCGCTGCGCTCGCCGACCGCGGGTTGATCATCGCCGAACGCGCCGAGGAGGACGGAGCATGAAGGGACCATCACGACCCGATCGCGTTGGGTCGCCTGCTCGGTCCGACCGGACCGGAGCTCGAGCTGCGAGGAGTGCTTCGACGCAACTCGACCGCTACGTCGAGCTCGAGATCGCGCAAGCCGACGCGGACGCGGCCATCCCGGGAATGCGGGCCCACCTGGAGGGCTGCTCGGCGTGCGCGGAGGACCACGAGAGCCTCCGCGCGTGGCTCGCGGCAACTTGACTACTTGAAGGAGATGACCTGCTGGATGCCGCTCGGCCGGTTGGTGAACGCCATCGTGAGCAGCGGCAGCGGGCTGAAGTGGATCTGCTCCGCGGTCGCGCTGGCGCGCCAGGCGGCCGGATCCGCGGTGCCCGATCGGTGGTGAGCTGGTCGCCGGCCGCCTGAATCGCGTTCCAGACTCTGAGCGGCAGAGGCCGAGATGGCCCTTGCCGCAGTAGGTCAGGTTGAGCTGGTCGGGCAGCCGCTTCTTCTTCGCGAGCAGGCCGCGGATGTCGCGATCGAAGTACTGGTACCAGCCGTCGTACTCGCCACCGGGGGGCGCGTCCCAGCGGCTCGCGAGCGTGTTGAGCTGAGGCAGCAGAGTCTGACCCAGGCGCGCGGCGATCTCGTTGTTGACGATGTTCGGATAGGCGGCATCCATGATCGCGGCGCCCGGATAGTCGATCTTGCCGTCGCCGTTCAGGTCGAGACGGTTGCCGCCGTGCTGGCGCCATTGGTTCAGCAGATCGAGCATCTGCTGTGCCATCGGCGAGGGTGCCGTCGAGCCCCGCAGGAGACGGTCGAGCAGCGGGACCATCACGATCGCCCGCACGTCCTGGGTCGCCGAGGCGTTCATCGCGGAGGTGATAGACGCCGGTGACCACTTGCCCTTCTTCTGCAGCCGCTTCAGGTTGAAGTTGAGGAGATTGACCCGGCCGACCGAGCCGTTCCGCATCCACTCGTCGTCCGCGGCGCCGAAGCCGCGCGCCGCCCCGTTGTTCCAGTTGGTCATGTAGCCCTGCTTGTTGTCCTGGCCGTGCATGTGGGCCATCGGCTTCAGGAAGCCGCGCCACTCGAACCCGCCGGTGCCCTTGGTGGGCAGGCCGGGGTCGACGCTCGCCGGCCGGATCGGATCGCGACCGCTCGTGTACTCGGCGATGTGCTTGTTGTCGATGTAGAACGAGTTGAAGGTCTGCGGGGTCAGTGCCGCCGCCTTGAAGAAGGTCTGCGGGCTCTTCACCTGCCCGTCGGAGAGGCGCCGGAAGTAGAGCTGGTCCAGGACGTCCTTGCCGCGGCTCGAGCGCTTCTCGGAGATCGCCACTTCGCGGCCGCGGACGGTGGCGTAGCCCTGGACCGGGCCGTGCACGGTGGTCAGGAAGTTCACCGGCTTGCCATTCAGGGTCCCCGCGTCGAAGTGGCCCATGGGCCGGCACTTGCCCTTGTACATGTACTTCTCGTTGCTGCCGCCGCAGAGCGTCTCCGCGTACTGGTCGATGATGTCGCTGCTCGCCGAGGTGAGCGTGGTCGAGAACCGCGGGGTGCGGCCGATCAGCAGGTAGCCCGGGAACGGGGCGGAGGTGGCACCGCGCCAGTTGTTGTGCGGCGCGTGCATGTCGATCTCGAGGACGAGTCCCGGGAAGAAGTAGCTGATCTGCGGGCCGCCGACCAGGATCGGATGTCCGGTGGTCGACCGCCGACCGGTGACCATCAGCTCGTTGCTGGCCTGGACCGACTTCGTCGCGAACCTCGCGGGCGACGCCTTGCCGGCACGGCCGGTGTCGGCTGGAAGCTGTCGTTGTCGAGGACCACGCTGCCCGGATGCTTCTTCGGGATGTGCCCGTACGGGAAGGTCCCGTTGATCGAGGTGACGCTGCGTGGGTTCTTGAACTGGCGCAGGTCGTTGAAGGCCGCGAAGCCGCGGCCCGCTGCCGAGCTGCTGCTGGAGTCCGTTGAGGAACGCCGACGATTGCGCCTCGTCGCCGCCGCCCTGGCCGAGGAACTGGCCCTTGAGGGCGTTGACGGCGTAGACGTCGTTGCGGGTCCAGGGAGCGTTCGTCGAATGGCGGAAGCTGACAGATAGGCGTTGATGCCGGGACGTAAGCGTCGATGTCACGCAGGACCGCCTTGCCCTCCTTGCCAGCGCGCTTCAGCGCCTTGGTCTCCGTCGAGACGAAGGCCTCGGTCTGCGCGCTCGGCTTGAAGGTCTGCAGGCCGGCGGTCAGGCCGATGGCGCTCAGTCCGGGGGCGTCGATCACCGCGACGCGGGAGTCGTAGCGCGCCTGCTCGCAGCAGCAGGCCGCGGTCCTCGGCCGAGGATCCAGCCGGCCGTCTCGATGCTGGCCTGCCGGGTCTTCGCGTAGACGTGGGGGATGTTGAAGCGGTCGCGCAGGAGGGTGACGCCGGGGAACGGGACGCTCTCGACGGTGGTCGGGCCGTCGGTGTCAACGCCGAGCTTCTCGGACTTGAAGTCCGTGAAGAGGTCGTTGGGCGTGACGTGGTCGAAGAGCGGGGTGAGCGCGTTGTAGAGCGTCGCCTGGGAGTCGGCGTTCGGGCCGGGAAGCCCGTACTGCCCCGACGGCAGGATGTTCCGGGCGATGATCGTCGGGTCCTTGGCGAACGCGCTCGAGCACGCCACCAGGGCGAAGACCAGAACGACGCCAACGGCCATCAAGACACGTCGCATCCCGCGCACCTTCTCCTCTCTCCTCTCAGCACGCTCGTCCCGCAAGCGCGGCCGGGACGCTACTAGATGGGCCTAAAGAGGGGAGTTCGGGCGATCTACGGGGAGCAGGTGGGCTTGCCCTGAGAACGTTCCCAGCGATACTCCGTGTAGGCGCCGGCGATGGCGTCCTGAGAGGCTTCCCGGATCGCCATGGAGCTGAAGAAGAGTTGAGCGCGCCCGCCCGGTTGCTCGGCTGCCTGGCCCCGGTGCTCGTCGTCACGGCCCTGCTCGCCGCGCCGGCGCTCGGCGCTGGGCCCCCGCCGCTGTCCGCTGATCGGAGCCTGCCCGACCTCTCCGCTCGCTATGGGAGCGGCGCGTTCGGGCGATGGGCCATCGACCGATTCGGCCTCCCGGCGTATGCGTACACGATCGACCCGGCGACGTCGCCCCAGGCCCACCAGTCGGAGCTCGACGGCTCGACGGACGCCTGGCATCAGCTCGGCAACGACTACCTGGTCGCAGACGCTCACAACAGCGGCTACGTCCAGCTCTGGAGCCAGGCTCGCGCCTATCAGTGGGTCAACCGCTACGAACCGGGCGCCGGGCACTACGCCGGCGGATACGGCTATCTGCGGTTGGGCGACCGGACGATCAGCACGCTGTACGCGGACCGGCCGCCGGGTGCTCGGACCGCGCGTGACTTCGGGTCCGGCTACTTCCACCGAAGGACCGCCGTCAAGCCGGTCGCGATCGACGAGAACGTCTACGCGCCCTTCGGCAACGCGCCTCTCCTGCTGCACGACGTGACCATCCGGAACACCTCTCATCGCCGGGTTCGGGCGAACTGGGTCGAGTACTGGGATGTCAACCCGTCCGACCAGTATCGAAAGACGCCGCTCGGACTGGGCTCGCCGCGCTTTGCGAAGCGGGACCGGATTCTCTCGGTGGCCGAGGCTCCTGACAGCATCGATTCCAGCCCTCTGTCGGTCTTCGCCGCGGCGCTGCGCGGCCGCGTCCGGGGCTGGGAGACCAACGGCAGCGCCTTCTTCGGCGGCGGCGGCCGCGCCGACCCAGCCGAGGTCGGAGCCGGGGCGCTCGGCCAGTCGATCGCGCCTCCTGTCGCGGAGGGCAAGACCGGGGCGACCATGTTCGCTCTCCGATCGCCGGTGAATCTGGGGCCGGGACAGTCGGTGACCCTGCGCTATGCGTACGGGGCGGCCCACTCGGCGCAGATTCGGCGGCTGGTCTCGCACTGGAGGCGCGTGGAGGCGCCGTTCGCGAGCAGCCAGCGGGCCTGGGCGAGCTGGGTGCCGAGGGCGACCTTCTCAGGACACAACAGCTGGCTCTCGCGGGAGCTGGCCTGGGACGGATACACGCTCCGCTCCGGGGCCACCTTCGAGCAGGCCTGCGGCCACCACATCGTCTCCCAGGGCGGCTACTACCAGTACGACTTCGGCTGGCAGGCGGCCTACCGCGACCCGCTCCAGCACGCCCTGCCCCTGATCTACTCCGACCCGGCACTGGCGCGGGAGGTCCTGCGGTACTCCGCCCAGGAGCAGGATCGCGCCAGCGGCGAAATTCCGTATTCGATGGGAGAGATGTGCCGGCCGCTGCCCCAGGGAACCTCGAACGATCTCGACCTGTGGCTGCTCTGGACTGCGGCGGAGTACGGGCTCGCGAGCCGGGACGCGTCCTTCTTCAACGAGAAGCTGGGCTGGCGAGACGGCGGCTCCTCGACGATGTGGAAACACCTGGTGCGCGCCTTCACTCACCAGGAGAGTCTGCGCGGCCCGCATGGCGGATATCTGACGACCGGCACAAACGGCGACTGGTCGGACCTCTCGACGACCATCCTGGGGATGACCGAGTCCACCCTGGTCACCGCCCAGCTCGCGTACGTCTATCCCCGGTTGGCGGAGCTGGCCGACCTTCGCGGGGCCAATGGATTCGCGCGAAAGCTGAGGGCGGCCGCCGCGCAGGATCGCGCGGCCCTGGGCGCTCAGTGGACGGGGCGCGGCTGGTACTCACGCGGCTACGCGGGCGACCGCCAACTGGGAGCCGGCGCGATCTTCGGGGAGCCGCAGCCCTGGGCACTCCTTTCAGGAGTCCCGAGCCGCGCCCAAGCGCGCACCCTGGTCGCCAACATCCGCCGCTTCCTCACCGGGGTCGGGGCGCCGCCGCTACTCCACGGGCCCGCGCTGATCGGCTCCTCTCAATCACCGGCCAGGGACGACCCCGAGGTGACCGAGCGTTCGTTCTCGGGGCTGAGCCCCAACAACGCGGTGTTCCCAGGCGGGGCGTGGTACTCGGTCAACGGCTGGCTGACCTTGGGCCTAGCCCACATGGCCGGAATCGTTCCTCACGCGCGAGCCGACGCGTTCGACGAGTTCCGGCGCAACACCCTCGCCGCTCACGCGCACGCCTATCCCGACCACTGGAACGGGATCGTCTCGGTGGACGACGTCTGTTACGCCTTCTATGAGGCGGACCCCTCGCGCTGCGGAATCGGCTTCACGTCGGCATACGACACCCAGATCATGCATCAGCCGGCCTGGAGCCTGTTCGACGCGATCCGGCTTGCTGGACTCGAGCCGACGCGCGCCGGGTACCGGATCGATCCCGAGCTGCCGATGCGCAGCTTCTCGCTGCGCCTCGCCCGTGCCGGCGTCGCCTATTCCCGCGGCGCCGCGCGGGGCTATCTACGTCCCGCGGGCCACAACCGGCTGACGATGGTCGTCTCGCTGCCGGCCGGCTCGCGGCCGGGGGATGTCCAGGTCTTCGTGGATGGGCGGCCGAACGCCGTCCGCGTGAAGCGGGGCTGGGCGCGATTCATGCTGCAAGCCGACGGCGGCAAGCCCGTCGACTGGGCGCTCACGGCTTGACGTAGGTGCGGCCGCGATGGCCGCGCATCAGGGGCGAAGCACCTGCACGTTGTCGAGGTCTACCGAGCAGCCCGCCGGCGGTGGGCAGGCGATCGAGGAGTTGTGGTAGATGCCGGCCCGAAGGTGGGAGGGGATCGCCTGTCCGGGCCTCAATCCGTAGCCACCGGGGGCGGTCTCCCTCTTGAGGGTGTAGGTGTGAAAGCCCGGGCTGCGCTCGCCCGGGTCGGAGAAGTCGCCGTCTCCATTGAGGTCGATCCCGAGGCTGATGAAGCCCTTCTTCTTGCTTGTCGAGTAACGCACGTTGAATGAGAACCTCGTCCAGACCCCCGTCGCGGCGGGTGCCGACCAGAGCTGTCGGGAGTCTCCGGCATCGTCGCGCGAGACGCTCTGAAAGAGTCGCCAACGGCCTCCGCGAGCGTCCACCTCCAGGACCGGTGTGCCTCCGCTGTTGTTGGCCGGTCCGGACTGCTTCATCTGGATCACCGTCTGCCAGGTGTCGACGCCGAGGGGAAAGCCGGACGGGAGACGTACTGAGGCCTGCGTGATCCGGTGCTTGCCTGGCCGATAGAAGGCCGTTGGGCTCCTCCGGTCGTCCCACCCCAACTCGCACCGCTCGCCGAACACATTGTCGCCATCGATGACGGTGAGCCTGCGGAAGGCGCTGTCTCCCTGCGGAGCGCCGGTCGCGGTCGGATGGGGGTCCCCGCCGGTCGTGAACTGCTGGACCCGACGGTCGTTGGCGCAGTAGTTCCGTCCCCAGAACGGATTCGGATCGAGATTTGCGCCGGTGTCCGACGCGATCAGCCGGCTCCCGCGGCGCTTGTCTCGATGCTTGTGCTTGCCCTTCGCGCCGGCCTGCCCTGGCGCCGAGACCACAACCAGGGCAAGCGCGGTAGCCGCCACGAGAATGGCGAGCGCCAGAATTGAACTGGCGATCCCACGACCTGCAGTCGTGTCCTGCGCTGTCGGCTCTATCCGGTCGATCCGTCGTGCCCGCTTACGCCGCGCTGTTATCCCTGACCGCGGCATCGCCCCAGGCCGGCGTCCTTCGACAGAGACAGTAGCGGTGAGCGCAGCGGAAGGTGACGCTAGGGGGTCGCCGAGGCGCCCGGAGAGGCGACGACGATGGCGAGGGCCAGAATCGAACTGGCGACACCACGATTTTCAGTCGTGTGCTCTACCAACTGAGCTACCTCGCCGGGGCGCAAAGGCTAGCGTTCGCACCGTGAGGGGCATCGTGGCAGCGGGAGCGGCGCTCCTGGTCGCCGCGTCGATTTCTGGCGGGACCGAGCAACCGCCGCCGCCGATCGAGACAGCGATGCCCGCGCCCCACTTCGGGTCGCCTCGGACCGGTCCGTTCTCGCCCGGCGCGGTCCGGCGCGAGATCAGACCGCTCGGCCCGGGCGCGCCCGCCTGGGCGCGGCGCCTCTACCGCCGCTCGATTCGGGTGCTGGTGGCGCTCACGGACCCGCGAAGCGGCGCGCTCATCGCCGGAGAGCGCGACGGCTGGGACTACGTCTGGCCGCGGGACGCCTCCGCGGGGGCGATCGCGCTCGAGGCTGCCGGGCTCCGGCCGGAGGCTCGGCGGGTTGTGTCCTTCCTGACGGGACTCGATCTGGATGGGGGCGCTCGCTTCTACCCCGACGGGGAGGCTGTACCGGGCCGACCCCGGGCCGGGGACGGGGCGGGCTGGGTCGCAGCGGCGGAGCGGGCGGTCCGTCGCCCCTCCCAGGACAGTCCCTCGGATTGGACGGATCGCCAGGACTACGGCGAGAACGTCACCGGGGACCTGCTCGGCAACGCGATCGCCGCCGGCGTGCCGGCGGCGATGATCCGCTCCCGTTTCGACTCACCGCGTGGACTGACCAGGGAGGGGGGCGGCGATGAGCTGGACTCCGCCGCCGCGTGGGCCGCCACCGTCTTCTCCAGCTGGGGTCTTCGTGGAGCGGTGCGGGAAACGCTTCGGAGCTTCGCCCGGGAGTCGACCCCATATGGCATCCCGCCGATCGAGGGCTGGACGCCGGGCCAGGTCTGGACAGCGCCAACCGCCTGGTCGGCCTGGGCACTCGCGAAGCTCGGCGATACCGGGGCGGCCGATCGCCTGCTCGATGAGCTCCGACACGCAGCGACGCCGTCCGGGACGCTCCCTGAGCGGGTCGACGCGGGCACCGGCCGGCCGACCTCGACGACGCCGCTCGCCTGGTCCCACGCCTTCGCGATCCTCGCGCTCCGCTCCCGCTACGGCGGCTAGCGGACCTCAGACGAGGGCGACCTCTTCCCCCGGCTCGACCGGATGAGTCGATCGGTCCCTGCTCGGCGACGATCTCGCGGACGACCTCGACCGAGGCGTTGTCTCCGCTCACGTAGATCGTCGGCAGATCCTCGGCGCGCAGGATGAACCCGATCACCGGCCCGTTCTTCGGCGCCACCTCGGGCGGGCCGTGGTCGGAGCGGACCCGCGGTGATCTTCACTGAGCTCCCTGCGGGGACCTCCAGTGCGACCGAGTCTCCGGGGTCCATACGGTTGCATCGATCTCCAATCGTTTCGCGCCATCCCCCGTGGTCAGGACCCGCTCGGCCTGGGGCAGGAAGGCGCGACCCGCCCGGTCGAGGTTGTCGGCATGGTGGTCATGTGAGAGGAGCACGATGTCGATCGGCTCCGGTGAGCAGTCGCAGTCCCCCGTAGGCGATCACCGCCGTGGGACCGCCGATCAGGCGCAGCGCGGGTGCCGCCCCCGGGTCAGGCACGCGCCGCCTCCAGCGCCAGCCGGACCGCCTCCTCGGGCGCCGTGGCCTCGGCGATCCCGAGGTCGGTGCCGGCGCGATTCCGCAGCGTCCAGCTCTGCATCGCGACCACCGGCCTGCCGAGCTTCCGGGCGTAGGCGATCTCGGAAAGGGTTCCCCATTCGCCGCCCACCGCGATCACCGCCTCGCCGGAGGCCACCACCGCAAGGTTCCGGGCGTGGCCCGTCCCGGTCGGGACGGCGTGGGTGACGTAGGGATTGGCGTCCGCGGGCGAGAGAGTGGGGAGGACACCGATCACGGTCCCGCCCGCCTCCGCCGCACCCTTCGAGGCAGCCTCCATCACACCCGTGAGCCCGCCGCAGACCAGCACCGCGCCCGCCTCGGCGATCCCCCGGCCGACGGCCTCGGCGTCGTGGAGGATCTCCCCGTCGCCCTCGGACGCGCCGATCACCGAGATCTGCGTCCGCTCTGCCATCCGCGCGAGTCTGTCAGGTGAGGCGCTGCGCGGCGGCCTTGTTCTCGAGCGCGCCGAGCATCCGCCCCATCAGCTCGAGCGCGCCGCCCTTGTGCAGGTGCTCGTTGAGGTTCCCGCACTTCGGGCTCTGCACGCATGAAGGGCAGCCGTCGTCGCAGGGGCACTCGCGGATCAGGCGGTCGGCGTCGGAAACCAGGCGCTCGAACTCCTCGTAGCCGCGCCGCGTGATCCCGACCCCGCCCGGGTGCCCGTCATAGATGAAGATCGTCGGCAAGCCGGTCTGGTGGTGGATGTTGGTCGAGAGGCCGCCGATGTCCCAGCGATCGCACATCGCGATCAGCGGGAGGACTGCGATCTGCCCGTGTTCGGAGGCGTGTAGGGCGCCGAGCAGGACCTCACTTGGCAGCGTCGCCGCCATCCGGTCCGGAATCACGTACCAGAGCGCCTGGGTGACGAAGTCCTGCTCCGGCAGGTCGAGGGCGACGATGTCGATGACCTTGTTGTCGCCGAGCCGCTTGCGTTGATAGGCGATCACCTGCTCCGAGACCGAGACGGTGCCGAAGCTGAGCTCGACCCCGAGCGCGTGCCGTTGGGTCTCCATGCCTTCGACGTAGACCTCTGTCTCCTTCTTCACCTGCGTGTAGTAGTCGCCCTCGAATGGCTTGACGACCGCGCGCCGCGAGCCGATGTCGAGCTCGGCGACCTCGTAAGACCGACCGAGGTGAAGGTAGATCGCGCCGGGGTGGACGGTGGAGAAGGCGCGCTCCGCCTCGACATTGCCGAGCATCTCGCCTGAGGATGCGTCCACGACGGCAACGCGGTCGGCCGAGGCGGAGCGCAATGCGATCCGGCCCGCCACGAAGTCACCGGTCCGGGTCAGGTAGCGCTCGACGCGGCCTCGGCGGAGCTCACCGGCGCTCACCAGCCGATCGGCTCGCTCCTGCCAGCCCTCTCCGAGGATCTCGTCGTCATCGGGGCCCAGCGGCGCCTCGTACGCCGCCGCGACCAGGTGCTGCATCTGGATCTGCTCGGAGCGATGGTCGAGGATGGCCGCTTCGACGGGCCGCCCCAGGAACTCGTCGGGGTGTCGGCAGAAGAACTGATCGAGGGCGTCCTCCCCGGCGACATAGACTGCAAGGCCACGGCGGCGCCGGCCTGCCCGCCCCCACATCTGGCGCAGGCTGGCGACGGTGCCGGGGAAGTTCACGCAGATCGCCGCGTCGAGCTCCCCGACGTCGATCCCCAGCTCCAGCGCGTCCGTCGCGGCCACCGCGAGCAGGTCTCCGGAGGAGAGCTGGGATTCGATCTCGCGGCGCTGCTGCGGCGTGTAGCCGGCGCGGTAGGGAGCGATGCGCTCGGCGAGGGCGCCTTTGCCCTCCTCGACGAGCTTCATCGAGGCGAAGCGATTGATCAGCTCGATGCCGCGGCGGCTCCGCATGAAGCAGATCGTCCGCACGCCGCGCGAGACGAGCTCGACCAGCAGGTCGGCCGCCTCGGAGACCGGTGAGCGGCGGGTCATGGTGCGCTGCTCGATCACCGGCGGATTCCACATCGCGATCTCGCGGCCCGCACGCGGGGCGCCGTCGTCATCAAGCAGCTCGAAGGAGAGGCCCGTGAGCCGCTCAGCGAGCTCGCCCGGGTTGGCGATCGTCGCCGAGGCCAGCACGAAGCGAGGATCGGCGCCGTAGATCCGCGCGACGCGGCGCAGCCGCCGGAGCACGTTCGCCACGTGCGAACCGAAGACACCGCGGTAGGTGTGCGCTTCGTCGACCACCACCCAGCCCAGGTTGGCGAGGAAGTCACCCCAGCGCTTGTGATGCGGCAGGACCCCGACGTTGAGCATGTCCGGGTTGGTCAGGACCAGGTTCGCCCGACGGCGGATGGAGGGCCGGTCCTCTCGCGGGGTGTCTCCGTCATAGATCGCCTCCCGCAGGCCGGGTGGGCGCAACTCGCCCAGCTTTCGAGCCTGGTCCTGGGCGAGCGCCTTGGTCGGGTAGAGATAGAAGGCTCGGCGCAGGGGCTCCCGGGCGATGCCATCGAGCACCGGCAGGTTGAAGGAGAGCGACTTTCCCGAGGCCGTGCCGCTGGTCAGGATCAGGTGGGAACGGCGCGCGGTCTCGTAGGCCGCCGCCTGGTGGCTGTAGAGCGACTCGATCCCGGCGCCCCGGAGGGCCTCGGCCAGGGCCGGGTCGAGCGAAGCGGGCAGCTCGGCGAGCTTCGCCCTCGTCGCCGGTTCGGCCGACTCGGCGACCAGGCGACCGTCCTGGCGCGCCGGGCCGAGGGCAGGCTCCCAGGCGCCGCCGGCGACGGCGGTGCTAGGCAACCTCGACTCCCCGCGGCGGGTCAATCGCGGCCGCGATTCGCATCGCCTGGAGGGCACTCGCGTCATGGAGGCGAAGCAGGTCGGCGCCGGCCACGACGGCGAGAGTGGTGGCCGCGGCCGTCGCCCACTCGCGGTCCGCCGCTGGCGCCCTGTCCTCCCAGGATCCCGCCAGCACCGCGCCGAGGAAGTCCTTGCGCGAGAGCGACACATACAGGGGCCGGCCCAGCTCCTTGAGCTCGGCGAGGCGGCGAAGCACCTCGAGGTCGTCGCTCAGGGACAGGTCGAAGTCCAGGCCCGGGTCAAGCGCGATCTGTTCCTCCCCGACGCCGCACGCCAGCGCCTCCTCGATACGGCCGGCGAACCACTCGCGCAGATGATCGACCGGGTCGTCGTAGCGCGGCGGGGGCCGGTCCTCACGCGGAGGGCCCTCGATGTGCATGACGACCAGGCCGCAGCCCGACTCGGCGGCCAGCTCGAACATCTCCTCGCCGCCGCCGATGTCGTTGATCGCCACCGCCCCTGCGGCAAGAGCCGCGCGAGCGACCTCTGCCGCGAAGGTGTCGGCGGAGATCGGTACGCCCGTGCGAGCAGTCAGGCCCTCGATCGCCGGGACGAGCCGCGCTGCCTCTTCGCGACCCGGCACCGGCGGTCCGCTGTGCGCCGCCACGGCGCCAACGTCGAGCATGTCGAAGCCCGATTCCGCAAGGGCGACTCCGTCCTCAACCGCGCGCTCTGGGGTCCCGCTTCGCGCCCCCTCGAACATCGAGTCGTGGGTGACGTTGACGATCCCGACGCCGGCGGGCCGCTCGAGCTCGAGCGTCCTGCCGGCAAGCTGCCAGACACGCGACATGCGTCAACGGTAACCCCCGGTGAGCCCGGTCACACGACGGCCCGGAACTCGCTCAGCTCGTAGAGAACTCCATGTGTGCGCTTCAGCCGGTGCTCGAGCACTGTCTTCGCCTATCTCGACGATCGGGGCACGCGGGTCAGCGTGCTGCCGGAACGAGCGCAGATCACCAAGCAGTCGATGGCTGAGCTTGTGGCCCACCTCGAGCGCCACGGCTATGTCGAGCGCGTTCCCGATCCCGACGACGGTCGGGCCAAGCTCGTCCGCGCCGCTAGGAAGGGGAACGAGCTGTACGGCATCGCCCGTCGGTTCGTCGAGGACCTGGAGGGAGATTGGACCGGGCGGCTCGGCAAGGCCAAGATGTGGAGGCTCCGCGCGCTGCTCGAGGAGCTGAACGAGGACCTCTGACCGGGCGGCGAGCGCGGACCCGGGTACGGTTCGCGCCGGTGGCCCTCCACTGCGTCTACACGGATCTCGATGGGACCCTCCTCGGCCGGTACGGGTCACTGTTCAGGGACTCCGAGGGGGAGTTCTCGCTACTGCAGGCGCGCATGCTCGAGGCCTGTCATCGCGCCGGGGTGGAGGTGGTGATCAAGTCCGGGCGCCGCGAAGGCTCGGTCTTGGAGGACGCGAAGCTGATCGGGTCGAGGTCGTACATCTACGAGGTCGGCTGCGCCCTCGTAATCGACGGTGAGAAGACCCTGCTGGTTGGCGATGCCGAGAGCGAGCCGGGCAGGACCCTCGCCGAGTCGATGGTCGATCGCGGCGTCCCGGACGAGCTCTTCGAGCACTTCGCCGGCCGCCTCGATTGGCACAGCCCCTGGCACCGCCAACGCGAGCTCTCGCTGCTCTTCAAGGGAAAGGTCGACATCGACGACGCCAACCGCTTCCTCGCCGAGCGAGGGCATACCGGCCTCCGGCTGATCGACAACGGCGCGATCTTCGCCCCGATGGAGGGAATCGAGGGACCCGCGCACGCGTACCACCTGCTCCCGGTGGCCGCCAGCAAGGCGAACGCGGTCGCCTTCCACATGAAGGCTCGGGGATACGCGCCGGAGGAATGCATCGCGATCGGGGACTCGGTCGAGGACCTCGCCGTCGCGGATGTCGTCGGCCGCTTCTTCGTCCCGGCGAACGGACCGGAGCGCGATCCGGCGCTGCGCGAGGCAATCGCCGGCCGCCCCAACGTCACCGTCACCGAGGGCCGGATGGGGGATGGGGTCTACGAGGCCGTCGTCTCGACGCTGGCTCGCGCCTGATGCCGAGCATTCACGTCACCCGGATCATCCCCGCCCCGGCAGATCAGGTCTTCGACCTGCTCGCCGACCACGCGCACTACGCCCGCTTTCGCGGCATCCGCCGCTCCGAGCTGCTCAACGAGGGAAATCCTGCGCCGAACGGCCTGGGAGCCCTGCGCCGCATCTTCATCGGCCCGCTCAGATTCGACGAGGAGATCACCTGGTATGACCGCCCGGGCGAGCTCGACTATCTGATCGTTCGGCTCAACACGCCGTTGGATCACGACGGCGGCCAGATCCGGCTGACCCCGGACGGCTCCGCCACCAGGGTGGATTGGCGCTCCGAGTTCCGGGTGCCGGTTCGGCTGATCGGACCGGTCATCGAGCTGGGCTGGTACATCGCCCTTACCTGGGGCTTTCGCCGTGTCCTGGAGGACATCGAGCGGATGCTGCGCCGCGGAGAGTCGCTCGGCTAGTTCCCGTTCTGCCGCGCGCCGAAGCCGGTGCGCCGCAGCTCGAGCTCACGGTGCTCGATCACCCGGTCGATCAGCCCGTACTCCGCGGCCTCGTCGGCCTTGAAGAAGCGGTCGCGGTCCATGTCCTCGTGGACCTGTTTCTTGGACTTGCCTGTGTGCTTGGCGTAGATCGCATCGAGGCGGTCTCGCAGGTCCAGGGTCTCCCTCGCGTGGATCTCGATGTCGGAGGCCACGCCCTCGAAGCCGCCGCTGGGCTGGTGGATGAGGATGCGAGAGTTCGGCAGGGCCATCCGCTTGCCCTTCGCGCCGCCGGCGAGCAGCAGGGCGCCCATCGACATCGCGATGCCGTAACAGATCGTCCGCACGTCGGGCTTCACGAACTGCATCGCGTCGTAGATCGCCATGCCGGAATAGACCACCCCGCCCGGTGAGTTGATGTAGAGGGAGATGTCCTTGTCCGGGTCCTCGGACTCGAGGTGGATGATCTGGGCGACGATCAGGTTCGCGACCTGGTCGTCGATTGCGGAGCCGAGGAAGACGACGCGCTCGCCCAGCAGGCGAGAGTAGATGTCGAAGGACCGCTCACCGCGAGCGCTCTGCTCGACCACCATGGGGACCAGCGGCATTCGGGACCTCCTCGTTCGGCTCTCGTCGGATTGCAAACACGCAACTGTTAGGTTGCACGACGAGCTACGGTAGCATAGGCAACCATGAAGTTGCGAGATGAACAGACGACTGAGAGTGCGCGAGACGAGAAGGCGCCCTGGGTCGAGCGGGAGACCCTCGTCGAGGCTACTCCCGAGGAGGTCTGGGAGGCCCTCACCGACGAGGACCGGCTCGCCGAGTGGCTTGCCCCGGAGGTCGAGCTCGATCCCGTCGAGGGCGGCGAGATCACGGTCCGGGACGGAGACGACGAGCGTGCCGGCACGGTCGAGAGCATCGAGGAGCAGGAGCGTTTCGCCTTCACCTGGTCGCGGCCCGGCGAGGATGAGAGCTTCGTGGAGTTCACGATCGAGGCTCTGCCGGGCGGCTCCCGGGTGACCGTGGTCGAGACCCCGATCGGGCCCACCGCGATGGCGCCCGGCGGCTGGGGCCCGCGATTCGCCCGCCTGCAGCGCGCGTTGCGACTCGTACTCGTCGCTTGAAGGCACCGGAGCACCGACACGTCGACGCGGTCTTCGACGCGCTCTCGGATCCGACGCGCCGGCGAATGGTGGAGACCCTCGCCCGCGGCGGCACCGTCACCGCCAGCGGCCTCGCGGCTCAGCTGCCGATCACGCGCCAAGCCGTCGCCAAGCACCTCTCCGCCCTGCGCGGTGCGGAGTTGGTCAGCGCGTCTCGCATCGGCAGGGAGACCCATTACAAGCTCCGGCCGCAGCCCCTCGATGAGGCGGCGCACTGGATCCGGATGGTGAGCGCCGAGTGGGACGACCGCCTCGAGGCCCTGCGTCGCTCACTCGAGAAGCGGCCCTCCCGCTCCCGCTAGGCTCCGGGCATGGCGAAAGCCACAGTCGCGGAGGAGGAATACCTCCAGATCATGTTCTGGCTCGAGGAGGCCGGGCTGCCCATCAACGGCGCCAACATCGCTCGGGCCATGCAGCTCTCTCCTCCGACGGTCCACGAGATGATCGGCCGGCTCGAGGGCGATGGCTACGTGGAGCGGGCCGACGACAAGTCGCTCACCTTCACCGACAGGGGGCGCGGGGAGGCGGAGGCGATCTCGCGGCGCCACCGATTGATCGAGCGCTTCCTCACCGACGTCCTCGGCATACCCTGGGACGAGGTGCACGAGGAGGCCGAGCGGCTCGAGCACGCGATGTCCCCGGTCCTCGAGGAGAGGATGCTCGCGGCGATCGGCGACGCGAAGACCTGCCCGCACGGACACCCGATCGTCGAGGGCGCCCGCGAGGAGGGTGTGCTGCTGGCTGACGTCGAGCCGGGCGCCGAGGTCCGCATCCTCCGCTTCGAGAACGAGGCGGAGGAGATCCTTCACTACCTCAGGGGGACGGGCATCTACCCCGGGCTCGAGGGGACGATCGAGAGCTCCGATGACGACGAGGTTGTGGTGAGCTCCGAGGAAGGGCAGCACCCGGTCTCGAAGAGCGTGGCCGAGACCGTTTCCGTGCGCGCCGACCCGGCTCCGCCGCCGCGGCCGCCGCTGCCGGAGCAGCTGGTCATCTCAAGCGATCGCTACGGGCGCTAGCCCGCCTCTTTACGAGTTGTTAGCCCGGGCTTCAGGTCCGGGGCGCACTCTTCTTGCTACGCTCAACAGAGCATAGTCGAGTAAGTCACTCAACAAACAGGGGAAAGGCAATGGAAGCAAGCACCCGGACACTGATCACCGATCGCAATCTCGCCGAGCGCCGGCTGGTGTCGATCGCCAGGGCGATCGAGGCCCACCGCGTCGAGCAGCGCCGTAAGCCGTATCCGGCGCGGGCCGAGGATCTGGACCTATACAGGCGGGCCAGGGAGATCCTCGGGGACCGGGTCTAGGCAGCCTCGGCGCTGGAGGCACCCGCGCGGGTGTGCTCCAGGGCGCGCGCCAGGCGCTCGACTCCCTCCGCGACGTCCTGCGCCGGTACCGGCGCGAACGACAGCCGCAGGCTGGAGTCGCCGCCCTCCATCATGAAGTCGGGCCCCGCGACGAAGGTGACGCCCTCCTCTTTTGCATCGGCGAGCAGGACCTTGGTATCGACGTCGTCGTTCAACTCGAGCCAGAGGAAGTAGCCGCCCTCGGGCACCACGAACTCCGCCTCCGGGATGTGCTCGCGGAGTGCCTCGACCAGCGCATCTCGCCGCTCGCGCAAGGCGGCGTTCACGAGCTTGAGATTCTCGTCGAGGCCGCCGGAGCGGCAGAGCTCGAAGACGATCGATTCGGCGAGCATGTTGGGCGAGATGTAGGTCTCGTTCGCCCGCTTGGCGAGCGTCGCGATCTGCTCCGCCGGCCCGACCAGATACCCGACGCGGACTCCCGGGCTGACCGACTTCGAGAACGAGGAAGCGTGGATCACCCGATCGGCGGTGTCCATCTCGAGCATCGTCTTGCCCGGCGCCTTCTCGAAGCTGATCAGACGGTAGGGGTCGTCCTCGAAGAGGAGGAAGCCGTTGTCGGCCGCGAGCTGCACGAGCGCGCTCCGCTTCTCGAGCGAGAGCGTGCAGCCCGCCGGGTTGTGAAAGTTGGGAATGATGTGGGCGAGCTTCACCTCGCCGTCTGTACAGGCTGCCGCGACCGCCGCCGGGTCGACGCCATCAGCCTCGAGCGGCGCGCCCACCAGCTCGGCGTCCGCCTGCTTCAGGAGGAGCAGGGTGCGGTCATAGGTCGGCTGCTCCACGATCACTCGATCTCCCGTTTCCACGCGATGCCGGAAGAGCAGCGCGGCCGCCTCCATCGAGCCGTTCGTGACCATGACCTGCTCCGGCTGGGCGCCGTGCAGCTCGGCGATCCACTCGCACAGTCTGGGGTGACCGCGCCCGGTGCCGTAGCTGAGCGCCTTCTCCCAGTCCGACTCGAGCGCATGGGCCGCCGCCTCCCGCACCGCCTCGTGCGGCAGGATGTCGGCACTCGGGGCACCACGCGCGAAGCTGATCGTCGATTCGGCCATTGGGGCATCGAGTATACGAACGGTGCGATACTCACCCGAGCGGGGATGAAGGCCGCCGATCCGGGAGCAATACTGTTGTGCGATGCCGGCGTCTCTCGAGTTGGTCAGGATCGCGCTCCAGGCCTACGGCAACGGTGACTGCGAGATCGCTCTCGCACTCGCCGATCCGCTGATCCGCTGGGACGAGCGGGCCTCGCGCCCCGACGGGGACCTGGTCTGGGGCCACGACGACGTCGAGCGCGCGATGCGGAGGTACCTCGACAGCTGGGAGCAGTACAGGTTCGATCCCGAGGACATCGCAGAGGTCGGGCCGGGAAAGGTGGTCGGCATCTGCCGCGAGCGGGGCAAGCCGAAGGAGGGCGCCGCGATCGACCGCCGCTTCGGCGGGCTCTGGGTGGTCGAGGAATCCAAGATCGTCTCCTGGGCGACCTACCTGACCCCGAAGCAGGCGGTGCGCGCCGCCAAGGAGCTGCTCGGCGGCCGTCTCGACCAGACTCGGATCAAGCGCTCAACCGGTCCGGCGGCGGTAGCGCACCCGGCGCCTTCGCCGGAACCGGCGTCCGCGCCCGAGGTCGCACCGGCACCCGAGCTCGAGCGCCCTCGCAAGAAGGCCTTGACCAAGAGCGAGGAGCAGAAGCGGGCCGCCCGGGCGCGGGCGAAGCTCCGCCGTCGCGCCTCGCAGCAGACCGCTTGACTCCTAGGCCTTAGCGCCGATCGTCTCGGCGGCGAGCTGGGCCGTTTCGGTGGGACTCTTGCCGACGCGGATGCCCTGCGCCTCGAGCGCCTGCTTCTTGGCCTCTGCCGTCCCGGAGGAACCGGAGATGATCGCCCCCGCGTGACCCATCTGCTTGCCCGGTGGCGCGGTGAACCCGGCGATGTAGGCGACCACCGGCTTCGACACCTTCTCGGCGATGAACTCCGCTGCGCGCTCCTCGGCGTCGCCCCCGATCTCGCCCACCATGACGATCAGCTCGGTCTCGTCGTCCTCCTCGAACAGGGTGAGGATGTCGATGAAGTCGGAGCCGACGATCGGATCGCCCCCGATGCCGACGATCGTGGAGTTCCCGAGCCCGGCCTGCTTCAGCTCGTTGCCGATCTGGTAGGTGAGCGTGCCCGACTTGGAGACGACGCCGATCGATCCCTGCTCGAAGAACTGCGCCGGGATGATTCCCACGTTCGACTTGCCGGGGCTGAGCACGCCGGGGCAGTTCGGGCCGATCAGGCGGACGCCGGCGTCTCGGGCCTTCCAGTAGGTGGCGAGCATGTCGTGCACCGGGATGTGCTCGGTGATCGCGATCACCGTGCCGACGCCGGCGTCGATCGCCTCGTCGATGGCGGCAGCCGCAAAGCGGGCGGGCACGAAGATCATCGAGGTGTTGGCGCCGCGCTCGTCGACCGCCTCCTTGATCGTGTCGAAGACCGGGATTCCCTCGACGTCCTGGCCGCCCTTCTTCGGCGTGACGCCCGCGACCACATCGGTGCCGTAGTCGCGGTTGCGGAGGCCGTGGAAGGTTCCCTCGCGGCCGGTCAGGCCCGAGATCACGAGCTTGGTGTCGTTCCCGACGATGATGGACATTCAGGCGGCCGCCTTGGCGAGCTCCACGACCTTCTCCGCGGCGCCCAGCATCGTTTTCTCGACGTGGAGGTTGGGGAGGTCGGCGTCGGCGAGCAGCCCGAGCCCCTCGTCGGAGTTCGTTCCGTCCAGGCGGACGACGAGCGGGACGTTGATGTCGATCCGTCCGAAGGCCTCGATGATCCCCTTGGCGATCTCGTCGCCGCGAGTGATGCCCCCGAAGATGTTGAAGAGGATTGCGACCACCTTGGTGTCCGAGGTGATCACGTCGAGGGCGTCGACGATCGCGTCGGCCTTGGAGCCGCCGCCCGCGTCCAGGAAGTTCGCGGGGCTGCCGCCGGCCTGCGCGACGACGTCAAGCGTGGACATGCAGAGCCCGGCTCCGTTGCCCAGGATTCCGATGTCCCCGTCGAGCTTGACGTAGGTCAGGCCCTTCTCCTTGGCCATTCGCTCCTGGGGGTCCTCGATGAAGCCCTCTTCGAGGTCCGCGAGGTCCTCGTGCCGGAAGAGCGCCGAGTTGTCGATGGTGACCTTGGAGTCGAGGGCCACGACGTCGCTGTCCTTGGTCACCACCAGCGGATTGACCTCGATCAGAGTCGCATCGCTCTCGTTGAAGGCCTCATGCAGCTTGACCAGGAGGGCCGCGGTCTTCTCCTTGGCGTCGTCGGCAACGCCCGCAGCCGAGGCGAGCTCTCCCGCCTCCGCTTCGCCAAATCCGTTGTTGGGCTCGATGTGGCGGCGTGCCAGGGCGTCGGGATCCTTCTCGGCGATCTCCTCGACGTTCATGCCGCCCATCGTCGAGAGCATCGCCAGCAGCTTCTTTGCCGAGCGGTCGAGGATGATCGAGGCGTAGTACTCGGCCTCGATCTCGGAGGCCTTCTCGACCCAGACCTGGTGGACGGTGAACGGGCCCTCGCCGCGGGGGCCGCGGATGTCCATGCCGAGGATCGCCCCGGCGTGCGCCTCGGCCTCGGCGCGGTCCTGCGCGACCTTGATCCCGCCCGCCTTGCCGCGGCCGCCGATCTGCACCTGCGCCTTGATCACGCACGGATAGCCGATCTCCTCGGCCGCCTGCACCGCTGCCTCGACCGTGTCGGCGACGCGCCCCTCGGGTACGGGAACTCCATGGCGGGCGAAGAGCTGCTTTCCCTGATATTCGAGGAGATCCAAGGCCGCGAGAGGTTATACGAGCACTCACCAGGGGCACGCCCCTGACGAGACCGGCCCCGAAGAATGCAAATTGCCATAATCCCGCGGCTCTCATGGCCCTTCCGAAGCTCAAAGACATCAACTGGGTGACCACGGACTGCTACGGCACCCTGATCGACTGGGAGAAGGGCATCGGCGACGCCTTCAAGAAGGAGGCCGACCGTGATGGGCTGACGATCAGCGAGGGGGAGTTCCTGCAGCGGTTCTTCGAGAGCCAGGCGCAGATCATGTCCGGCTCCTACGAGCTCTATGCGGAGGTCCTTCGCCGGGCTGCGGTGCAGACCGCGGAGGAGATCGGCTGGACGATCGAGCCGTCGCGTGCCCAGTTCCTGCCAGACAGCGTGGGGTCGTGGCCCCCTTTCCGCGAGGCGAACGCCGCCATGGACCGCCTCAAGGAGCGGTACGAGATCGGCATCGTCTCCAACATCGACGACAAGCTGCTCGGTATCTCCCGCCGGCATCTCCGCACCGAGCTCGACCTGGTCGTCACCGCCCAGCAGGTCCGCAGCTACAAGCCTGACCCGACCCATCTGCGCGAGTGCGCCCGCCGGATCGGCGGCAAGAAGGGCTGGGTTCACATCGCCTCCGGCTACGAGGCCGACGTCGGGCCGGCGATCAAGCTGAACGTGCCGGTGATCTGGGTGAACCGGCACGGCGAGAAGCTCGACGGCCGCAAGGCCCCGGACGCGACGGTCAGGAACCTCCGAGAGGCCGCCGCGAAGCTCGGCGCGAAGTAGCGCCGGCCCCTCACCGGCTAGAAGCACATCGCCTGGCTCTGCACGGTCAGCGTGCCGCCGCTGTTGTTGTTGACGGCGGTGTCGATGAACCCTCCGCTGGAGATCCGGCTGTCCGTGTGTATCGGGAAGACCATGCTGCTGCCCGGGACGAACGGGCTGTAGAAGGCCCCGGCCGAGAGCAGCTGGGCGGGCTTCTTCTTCCGTTTCTTCTTGCCCTTCTTGGGCTTCTTGGTGACCGGGCAGCTGGAAGTCGCGGTCAGAGAGGCGAATTCCGACACGAATGACGAGACCTGGTCCTGCCTGAAGGCCGGAACCCTGATTCCCCGCATGCAATAGACGTGTGCGGTGATCGTCTGGCTCGCCCCGATGTTCTGGGCGACGACGCTCCAGTTTCCGTCGGCCGGGATCCCACCGGGGGTCGGTCCCCCGCCGATGCTCTCCATCGGGATGGCGGTCGCGGGCCCAGGACCGGTCGTGATCTGGAAGCCGCCGCTGACCGCCGCCACTCCCGGCGCACAAAGCCCCTGTGCCTTCGCGTTCTGCCCGAAGCCGCTGGGAATGGTCGCCGTCGCAGGGACGTCCGTGATCACCCGGTTGTTGCGACGACAGTATGCGTGGGCGGTGGCCGCGCCGGTCCCAGTCCCGTCCATCGCAGCCACGCGCCAGGTGCCCGGAGAGCTCCGATACGACTGCGTGACCACGAGCTTGTCGGTGCCGTTGAAGGGCGCCGAGAAGCCTCCGCCGACCGCCTGAAGCCTCGGGGGGCAATTGGCATCCGCGATCGAGAGGTCACCCGGGGAGGAAACCGTCGGTCCCGTGGCTGTTGCGGTTACCACCGGGCCGAGTGCCTTTGCCTTCTTATGCTTCTTCTTGCCGACAGCGGGCGCCGGGAACAACACGAGCGCAGTCGTCGCCACGAGCACCACGAGCTTCAGTACGGCGTTGCCCTCTCCCCGAGAACCCACGGCCCGGAAGCTATTCGATCGCCAAAGAGACCTCTCGCGATTGGACGATCACTCGATCTTCGCCAGCAGGTCGCCGGCGTTGACGGCGGCGCCCTCCTTCGCCGCCAGCTGCGTGATCTTGCCCGACTTGTGCGCCGTGATCTCGTTCTCCATCTTCATCGCCTCGATCACGCAGATCAAGTCCCCCTCCGAGACCTCCTGCCCCTCCTCGACTGGGACCTTGAAGACGTTCCCCTGGAGCGGCGAGACGAGATCGTCACCGGAGGCGGCGCCGCCCCCGCCACTGGATCGCTCGCGCTTGGGGGGCTTCCGGAGTCCGGCGCCCGCCGCCGCCGCTGCGGCCGGGGCGGCGTCGCCGATCACCTTCACATCGAAGAGCTTTCCGCCCACCTCGACCTGGTAGCTGCGCTCGGCCTTGCCGTCGGCCGCGCTGTCCTCATCCCTCGCGGGGGCCGGCGCCTGCTCCGGCGCGAGGCTCTTCAGCCACTCGGGGTCCTCGGTCAGATCGCGGCAGGTCTCGCCGTTGGCCCACTGCTCGGTCGCCAGCAGCGTCTGGTGGAAGGGGATCAGAGTGGTGATCCCCCCGATCTCGTACTCGCTGAGCGCGCGGAGCATCCGGGCCGTCGCCTTCTCACGATCGAGGTCCCAGACGATCAGCTTGGCGAACATCGGGTCGTACATCGGGGTCACCTCCGACCCGGCCTCGACCCCGGAGTCGACCCGCACGCCCGGGCCCGCCGGCTCGCGGTAGCTGGTGATCCGCCCGGGGGCCGGCGCGAAGTTCTTATGGGCGGCCTCGGCGTTGATCCGGCACTCGATTGCGTGGCCGCGAAGCTCGACCTCCTCCTGGCTGATCGAGAGCTCCTCGCCCGCGGCGATCCGGACCTGCTCGCGCACGATGTCGAACCCGGTGACCATCTCGGTCACGCAGTGCTCGACCTGGACGCGGGTGTTCATCTCGAGGAAGAAGTAGTCGTCGCCCACCTGCAGGCCCTCGACCGTGCCGGCGGAGCGGTATCCGACCGCCGCGGCGGCATCCGTCGCGATCTTCCCGATCCGCTCGCGCATCTCGTCATCGACCTGGGGGCCGGGTGACTCCTCGATCAGCTTCTGATGCCGGCGCTGGATCGAGCAGTCGCGCTCGCCCAGGTGAATGACTGTGCCCTTGGCGTCCGCGAGCACCTGGACCTCGACGTGCCGCGGGTCCTCCAGGTAGCGCTCGAGGTAGACGGTCGGATCGCTGAAGAACTTCTCACCCTCGCGTGCGGCGCCCTCGAACGCGTCCTCGAGCTCATCCTCGCTCTGGGCGACGCGGAAGCCCTTGCCGCCGCCCCCGCCGGCCGCCTTGCAGGCGATCGGGTAGCCGATCTCCTTCGCCTGCTTCTTCGCCGCGGCGACGTCCTTGACCGGCGCGGTGGCGCCGGGGACGATCGGGACGCCGGCCTTGTCCATGATCTGACGCGCCTCTGTCTTGGAGCCCATCGCCTCGATTGCCTTCGGAGGGGGCCCGATCCAGGTCAGTTTCGCCTTCTCGACGGCCGCCGCGAACGGCGCGTTCTCGGCGAGGAAGCCGTAGCCGGGGTGGATCGCCTCGGCCCTCGAGCTCGACGCGACCTCGAGGATCTTCTCGACGTTGAGGTAGCTCTCGGAGGGTGTCGCCGGCCCGAGCAGGAAGGCCTCATCCGCCTCACGCACGTGTGGCGCGTCCCGCTCGATCTCGGAATAGACCGCGACGGAGCCGATCCCCATCTCGCGCAGGGCCCGGGCGACGCGGATGGAGATCTCGCCGCGGTTTGCGATCAGGACTTTCTCGAACACGGCGGGGGAGTATTGCGGCTAAGCGCCCACCAGGCCCAGCAACTCCGACGGATGGCGAAGCCGGCTGGCGGGCAGCCCTAGTCCTTGGCGCCGACGAGTGCCGGTTCGGGGTCGGCCTCTGCCTCGCGCTCTCGCAGCTCCTCCAGCTCGCGCTCCTCATCCGGGTCGTGCTGGACCTCCCTGCGGAGCGCGATCTGGATCGCGAACAGCGCGATGACCGCAAGGCTGGCGCCGGCGACCACCCATGGCACCAGATCGGTGTTCGCCTTGTTCATGATCGTCACGCCGGCACCGATGAGGACCACCCCGAGCACACCCCGGAGCAGGCCCTGCGGCCACTTGACCGAGAGCTGGCTGCCGATGATCACTCCCGGCACCGAGCCGACCAGGATGTTGCCCATCAAGCCGTAATCGATGTTGCCGCCGATCGCGTGGGCGATGCCGGCGGCCCAGAGCAGGATCGCGGCGTGGACCACGTCCGTCCCGACCACCTTCTGCGGCCGCAGCCGGTAGACGGTAAGCAGCATCATCCCGATCAAGGTCCCGCTGCCCGCCGAGCTCAATCCGATCACGAACCCAGTTGCCGCGCCGATCGTGACCGCGGCCACCTTGTGGCGAGTGTGCATCTGGAAGTCGTCGCGCTCCTGGATCTTCTTGGCGAGGAAGAAGCTGCGGAGCAGCGTCGCCGCGCCCACCACGAGCAGACAGGCGGCGAGGATGGCGAAGACCGTCTCGTCGAGCTGATCCCCCAGCCGTCGCTTGAGGTAGTCCAGGAACCAGACCCCGAGGATCGCCATCGGCACGCTGCCGATCGCCATCCAGTAGACGAGCGGCATGTTCACCGTCTTCAACTTGAGGTGGCGCCAGCTGCCGGCCGTCTTGGTGATTGCCGCGTAGGCGATGTCGGTGCCGATCGCGGTCGTCGGCTTGACGCCGAAGAGCAGGACGAGCAGTGGGGTCATCAGGGAGCCGCCGCCCATCCCGGTCATGCCGACCAGGAAGCCCACGCCGAAGCCGAAGAGGACGATCTTGGGATCCATTGGAAGCCGGTGCGCTGGGCGGCCGCTTGGACGAAGGCCGCATCTCCACCTTGTTCCCTTTCCTGACCGAATCAGTCCTAAAGGGAGCGGGCACCATAGCGGAGCCCACCATTTCCCCCTAATAGCTGGGTTTTCTAGTGCGGAATGAAGCTAACGAGTCACCCAGGCGCCCTCGTCCCGGGTCAGCTCCAGCACGTCCGCGGGGATCTTGCCGTCGCGGAGGTCCGCGATCGTGACGTGCTCGAGGACGCGGCGAAGGGAGGCGCGGACCGCGATCCAGACCTCGCTGAGCTGCTCCGCGTTGCCCGGGTACTTGGTCTGCTCCGGCGCCTGGTCCTGGATGTTCGCCAGGGGGCCCTCCACTGCGCGGATCACGCTCGCCAGCGTGATCTCCTCGGGAGGCTGGGCGAGCCAGTAGCCGCCGCGGGCGCCGCGGCGGGCCCGCACCAGGCGGGCGTGCTTGAGCTCGAGCAGGATGTGCTCGAGGAACTGGAGCGGGATGTCCTGGGCGTCGGCGAGCTTCTCGCCCTTGACCGGCTCATCGCCGGCGGCGGCCATCTCGACAGCCGCGCGCACGGCGTAGTCGGCTTTTGCGGAGATCCTCATATGCTCCGCCGCCGATGTTGGACCTGCAGAGCCATTCGACCTACTCCGACGGCGAACTCCCTCCCGCCGAGGTGGTGGCGGCCGCCGCGAAGGCGGGCGTCACGACGCTCGCGCTTACCGACCACGACGGGGTCGATGGCGTGGGCGAGGCCGCGGAGGCGGCCATGGGCGCGGGACTCGCACTGGTGCCGGCGACGGAGATGTCGTGTGTTCACGGCAGCATCGATGACATGCACATGCTCGGCTACTGGGTGGACACGACGGTGATCGCGCCCGCCTGCCAGCGAGCCCAGCGCGAGCGGATCACCCGGGCCGAGGAGATCGTCGAGCGGCTCAACGCCCAGGGGGTGCCCGTCCGCTTCGAGGACGCGATCGCCCAGGCGGGAGATGCCTCGTCGGTCGGGCGTCCCCACATCGCGAAGGCCGCCGGCGTCAAGCCCGACGGTATGAGTGCCTTCTTCGAGGAGTGGCTCGTGCCCGGAGCGAAGGCCTTCGTCCCGCGTCGCTGGCCCGACGCCGCCGAGGCGACAGAGATCATCCACGGCGCTGGAGGGTCTGCCGTCCTCGCCCATCCCTTCTGGGACATGAGCGATCCCGGCGAGGTGGCCGCCCTGATCGACGACCTCGACCTCGACGGTGTCGAGTGCTTCTACCCCTCGCACGACCGGGGGCAGACGAAGTTCCTGCTCGGCGTCTGCGCCGAACGGGGATTGGCGGCGACGGCCTCCTCTGACTTTCACGGACCGTCCCACAAGATGTTCGACTCCTTCGGCTCCTATCCGACGTACGACCTCGGCGAGCCCGAGCTTCCTCCCCGACGCAGCTCCGCCTAGGCGGGCTGCGCCGCCGGGATCAGCTGCCTCTCCTCGAGCATCGCGATGACCTTCGCGGCGTCCTCTTCCGCGGAGTCGTGCTCCGTGTCGAGGGTGAGCTCGGGGTTGAGTGGCGGCTCGTAGGGATCCGACACGCCCGTGAACTCCTTGATCTCACCCTTGAACGCCTTCTCGTAGAGGCCCTTGACGTCGCGCTCGGCGCAGACCTCGACCGACGCCTTGACGAAGACCTCGATGAACCGGTCGCCCATCAGCTCGCGGGCCTCGTCGCGGATCTCGCGGTAGGGGGAGATCGCGGCCGTGATCACCGGAACGCCGTTGCGGGAGAGCAGATCGGCCACGAAGGCGATCCGCCGGATGTTCGTGTCGCGGTCCTCCTTGGAGAAGCCGAGCCCCTTGGAGAGATTCTCGCGGACGATGTCGCCGTCCAGCAGCTCGACCCGCGAGCCTCGGTCGCGCAGGTGCGTCTCCACGATGCCTGAGATGGTCGTCTTGCCGGCGCCCGAAAGCCCGGTGAACCAGAGTGTGAAGCCCTTTTCGTCAGCCATTGCCTTCCTTTGCGTATTCGTCGATCAAGATCTGAGCCACCTCGGGGCGGCTGAACTCCTGCGGCGGCTTTTCGCCGTTGCCGAGCATCTCGCGCACCTTCGTGCCGCTCAGGAAGACGTGGTCCTCCTGTCCGTGCGGGCAGGTCTTGCCGCTGACGCCATGCCCTCGCACTTGTTGCACCAGAAGGTGTGCTCGAAGAAGAGGGGCGTGATGCCGAGCTTGTCGATGTCGATGTCGTCGAAGATCTTCTGGGCGTCGTAGGTGCCGTAGTAGTCGCCGACGCCGGCGTGATCGCGGCCGACGATGAAGTGCGTGCAGCCGTAGTTGCGGCGGGCGATCGCGTGCAGGATCGCCTCGCGCGGGCCGGCGTAGCGCATCTCCGAGGGGAAGACGCTGAGGACCACCCGGTCGCCGGGGTAGTAGTCCTGCATCAGCACCTCGTAGCACCGCATCCGCACCTCGGCGGGGATGTCGTCCGCCTTGGTCTCGCCGACCAGCGGATGGATCATCAGGCCATCGGTGATCTCCAGCGCCGTCTTGGTGAGATATTCGTGGGCGCGGTGGATCGGGTTGCGCGTCTGGAAGGCGACGATCCGCTTCCAGCCCCGGTCCTCGAAGACCTTCTTTGACTCGGCGGGGCTGAGGTAGCGCTTGGTGAAGGCCTCCTCGTGGTCGGGAAGCTCATCGACCTCGTAGGCCCCGGCGATGCATCGCGGGCCCTCCTCGTGGATGGCGGCGACCCCGGGATGCTCCTGGTCGGACGTCCCGTAGACGTTCTCGGCCTCGGCCTCCAGATCGCGTTCGAAGACCTCGGTGACATTGAGCCGACCGAGCGGCTTGCCCTCGTCGCTGGAGACCTCGACCGTGTCCCCCTCCGAGACGTCGAGGTCGGTGGCCAGCGTGATCGGGATGGGCCAGTAGTCGCCGCTCGTGAGCGTCATGTTCTCGACGACGCTCTTCCAGTCCTCGGAGCCCTGCGGGCCGGTGAGGGGCGCGAAGCCGCCGTTCCCGATCATCTCGAAGTCGGCGGTCTGGCGGTCGGTGAGCTGAAGCCTGAGGGCAGTCTCTGTCAAGGGATCACTCCGGACGAAAGTGGATCGTGGTGGTCAAGAAGGCGCGTCAGGGTAGCGAACTACCCGTGCAGCCCGCACTCGGTCTTCTCGAGGCCGGCCCAGCGTCCGGCCCGCGCGTCCTCCCCGACGGCGGGCTTCCGGGTGCAGTGGGTGCAGCCGATCGAGGGATAACCCTGATCGTGCAGCGGGTTGTAAGGGATGTCGTGCTCAGTGATGTAGGACCAGACCTGTTTCTCGGTCCAGTCGGCCAGCGGGTTGAGCTTCCAGAGTCCAAAGCGGGCATCCCAGCCGAACTTCGGCGCCGCGGCGCGGGTCTGTGAGTCCGAGCGGCGGATGCCGGAGACCCAGAGGTCGACGGCCGCCAGCGCCGAGCGCATCGGCTCGACCTTGCGGATCCCGCAGCAGGAGTCGGGGTCGCGGCTCCAGAGCTCGTCGCCGTAGAGCCCCTTCTGCTGCTCCAGGGTGATCGAGCTGTAGCGGTGGAAGTTGATCCCGTAGCGCTGCTCGAGCCGGTCCCTGGTCTCGTAGGTCTCGGGGAAGAGGACGTCGGTGTCCAGGTAGAAGAAGCGGGCGTCGGCGTTGATTTTGTGCGCCATGTGGACCGTCACCGAGCTCGTCTTCTGGAACGAGCAGGCGATGTACATGCGAGGTGAGAACGTGTCCAGCGCCCAGCCCAGCGCCTCCTCGGCGCTCGCGCCCTCCAGATCGGCGGCGATTTGCTCGGGGTCGAAGCCGAGGCCGTTGCCGTTCACCGCGGAGCCGGGCAGCCCCTGTGTCGTCGTCGGCTCCACTAGACGGCGCACTCGCCCTCGCCGCGCTCGACCTTGTAGGGCTCGGAGCGGTTCCAGTCGATGAAGTGCAGCAGGTTGTCGGCGTTGAACTCGACCGGGAGCTTCAGGTCCGAGATCAGCTCCTCGAAGGGCTCGGTTCCGACGCGGTCGACGAACTCCTTGAAGGTCTCGCGCTCGGTGCGCTCGGCCTCGTAGTGGCGGATCCAGCGCTCGACGGCGTCAGGCACCCGCTTGGCGGGGAGCCGCGCCTTCAGCCGGTGGCCGTAGACGACGTCGCCGCCGTCCCAATTGCCACCGACGTGTGGGATGTAGGCCGGGATCGTGTGGTCGCCGACCTTGATGGAGGCGCCGTAGAACCCGATCGTGCCGATGTGGTGCTGGCCGCACCCGTTCGGGCAGCCGCTCATCTTGATCTGGATCTGCTTGCTGAGCGGATCGGTGATCTCCATCTCCTCGATCCGCTTGTCGATCGCGCGGTTGAGGCCCATCGAGCTGGTGATGCCGAGCTTGCAGCTGTCGGTCCCGGGGCAGCTGACGACGTCCTTGATGGTGAAGGCGCCGGCCTCGCCGAGGCCGAGCTCCTTGAGGCGCAACCAGACGTCATAGACGGACTCCTCGCGCACCCAGCGGAGCACCATGTTCTGCTGAACGGTGGTGCGGGCGAACCCGCCGCTGAACTCGCGCATGATCGCGGCGAGCCCACGGAATTGCTCCGGCGTGAGGTCGCCGCGCGTGACCTTGACGGCGATGGTGACGAAGCCCTCCTGCCGCTGGGGCTGCACGTTCTCGGCGACGAAGGCGTCGAACGCGGAGCGATCGCCGTTCGGGGTTCCGTAGGACTCGGGCACGTCCGGCGCGTTCGTCTCCTCGTCGTGGACGTAGAGAAGGTGGTCGATCGAGAAATCGCGCTCGTCGACCCAGTCGCCCTCGAGCTCCGCGTCGACCATCTTGCGGAACTCGTCCATGCCGATCTTGTCGACGAGAACCTTGATCCGGGCGCGCATCCGGTTTTCGCGCAGCCAGTCCTGGCGGTCGAAGATCCGCAGGGCGGCCTCGGTGACCTTCAGGTAGTCGCCGTTGTCGAGCTCGACGAAGTCGTACAGGGTGGGGGCGAGGCGCGGCTGGATCGAGGTGCCGCCGCCGATCCTGACCTCGACGCCCCTCACCTGCTCGCCGTCGACCTCCTTCACCTTGGGGATGAAGCCGACGTCATGGATGAGTGTGATGGCGCGATCGTCCTCGGAGGCCGAGAAGGCCGTCTTCACCTTGCGCGGCATCAGCTGCGTGGTCGGATGGCGGACGAAATAGCGGGCGTAGGCGGCCGCGTAGGGGGTGACGTCGAAGGGCTCGTCCTCCGCGACGCCGGCCCAGGGGTCACCGGTGACGTTGCGGATCGTGTTTCCGCAGCCCTCCCGCGAGGAGAGGCCGGCCTGCGAGATCTGGCGGATGAACTCTGCGGCGTCGGCGAGCGGGATGTGGTGGATTTGGATGTTCTGCCGCGTCGTGATGTGGCCCTTGTTGAGCGGGGCAAACTGCTCGATTGCGTCCGCGAATGCCTCCATCTGCTCCGGGTTCACCCCTCCATACGGCAGCTTCACGCGGATCATCTGCACATCCGGCTGGCGCTGGCCGTAGACGCCCTGCTTGAGGCGGAAGCCTATGAACTGCTCCTCGGTCTGCTCGCCCTTGAGGAATGTCGCGGCCTCGTTGTCGAAGTCGTCGAACTCCCGCTCGAGGATCGGGATGACGTGGCCCGGGACGTTCTCGTAGACCTCGGGGTTCTCGAGCGAGCCGAGCTTGCCCTTGCCGTGCTGCTTCTTGCCCACGTCCTGCTTGAGCGTCGAGGGGTCGACGGTCTTCTTCGGCTTCGGGGCGGCGCCGTTCGTCGGCGCGGCCTTCTTCTCGGTCTCGGGAGCGGAGACGGGCTCCATCGGAGCGGTTCCTTTCGTCGACGTGCCTTGCCCGGGCGGTTACCGCCCGGGCAATCTAGCAAACCTGATCGAGTTTCAGGTGTTTATTGGGGGAAAGGCCGTCGAGGTTAGCTGGACCAGCCTCCGCGCAGCTACATCTGGCCATGCACGGCGAGGATGTTGCCCGACGGGTCTGTGAACCAGGCGATCCCTCCCGCGGGTCCGCTGCGGTCGATGCCCTTCTCGTCCTGGTCGAACCCGTCATAGCGCTCGAAGGCGACGCCCTTCGCCGCGAGCTCGTCAACCGTCGCCTCTACGTCGCCGACCGGGAAGTTGAGGATCGTGTAGTTCGCCGCCGCGAGGTCGGGCTTCTCATAGATCAGGATCGATCGATCGCCATCAAGGCGAAGCTCCAGAAGCGGCAGTGGCGCTCCCACGTCGAGCGCGGAAATTTCAAGCCCGAGCGTCTCTCCGTAGAACTGCTTCGTCTTCTCGATGTCGCTTACTGCGATCCCGCTGTATGCCTTTGTTGCGTCGAGCATTTCGACTCCTGTCTTTTTGTGGGTTCACCAATAGGGACCAGCGCCCCCGGCGAGACTCATCGGTCGGCAAGCCGACACCCCGCACGTGGCGCGCACAATGTGCCACCTTCGCGTATAGATCGAGGCATGACCGAGATCCCGGTGATCTCCAGGGAGGCGGTCTTCGCGGCGATCGACCCGAAGACCGCAATTGAGCGGACTCGCGAGGCGTTCCAGCGCTATAGCCGCGGCGCGTGGACGATGCCGGCGAAGGTCTACCTCGACAGTCCTCCCCACGGCGACTTCCGGGCGATGCCGGCGCTCGGTGACGGCCTGGCCCTGCTCAAGTGGGTCACCTCGTTCCCGGGCAACAGCGCCAGGGGCTTGCCCGTGGTGCGGGGCGAGGTGCTGCTCTCCGATGCGGAGACCGGGGAGGAGCTGGCGGTGATCGAGTGCTCCTCGGTGACCTCGCTGCGCACCGGGGCGGCCGCGGCGGTCTCCGCGCAGGCGCTGGCGGCGGAGGGAGCGTCCTCGGTCGGGATCATCGGCTGCGGGGTGAACGGAGCCTGGGCGGCACGCTGCCTGGCTGCCGCGGGCTACGGGCCCGGAGTCTGTGCCGACCCGCGGGTCGATCCCGCCGAGACACTGGCGGACGAGCTGGGTTGGCAGGCGGGCGACCGCGGCGAAGCCGCGGCCCAGGACGTCGTGGTAACCGTGACGCCGGGCGAGGAGCTGGTGATCCTCGCCTCCGACCTGCACCCGGGCCAGCACCTGGCCGTGCTTGGCGCTGACGCCCACGGAAAGCAGGAGGTGGATCTCGAGGCGGTCGAGCGTTGCCGGCTCTTCTGCGACGAGTGGGAGCAGGCGAGCGCCGGCGGGGAGCTGGCTAACGGCGTCGACGCGAACCTGGTCGAGCGCGACCGCGTCACCCAGCTCGGTGACGTGTTGGTCGGAAACGCGCAGGGCCGGCGTGGCCGGGATGAGGTCACCCTGTTCGACTCCACCGGGCTCGCCATTCAGGACCTGGCGATCTGCCGTGCCGTCTACGAGCGCTGGCGCGAGGGCGCCGTCGACGCGCCCGTGGTCAGCCTCTGAGGGCGCCCGCCGCGCTGCGCTTCTTCTTGCACTTCTTCTTGCCGCCCGCCGCGCTGCGCTTCTTCTTCATGCACTTCTTCTTCTGGGGCGCCGGCGGCGCCGGCGTCGGCGCGGCCTCCGTGAGGGTGACGTTGTCGAGGTAGTAGGTCTCGCCCGTCCCATCGGCACCCGGACTTGCGATGTCGACCATCACGGCGACCTGGTCGGTGGCGCCGATCAGGTCTTTGAACTGCTGTCGACTCGGTCGAGGGCAGGTGCCGCCCGAGTATGGGCAGATTCTCCAGTTCGCGGTCTCACTCAGCGGGATGGAGAAGTGGTTGTAGTTGCTTCCGGTTGGCGAGGGGAGAAATCCATCCAGGTAGCTGTCGCCCGCCGCCAGCAGCCACACCTCGGCCGAGGTAGTCGGTGCGGCACTGGAGCGCAGGTCAAAGGAGGCGAGGCCGTTGTAGTTCGCGCTCAACGGTGTGACGATCGGGCTGTAGAAGGTGAGCAGCTCGCAGGGGTCGTTGTTCGGACACCCGTTCTCGGCTCCGCTGTCCCTCGCGTCGAGATGGCCTCCGGGATTTCCACCGGTGGCCAGAAAGCCGGCGGGCAAGAGGGTGCTCGAGTTCGCCTGATCCTGATTCTGTTCCCAGCCCTGGTTGCCGGAGTCGAAGGTGTAGGAGAGCGGAGTGGCGCTCGCGGAGGCGGATGGCCCCAGCGCCAGGGCACAGGCGGCCAGCAATCCGAGGCATATGCGCCTCACGCTCTCCCCTCTGAAGCGGGTCCTTCCCAACTTGGCTGCCCTTCCCTGGTCGCCGTTGGACGCCAGGGTAGGCCGTTGTGAGCGGCGGATCAAGAGGCGGCGGGAGCCGCCCTGCCGGCACCCGCCGCCAACTCTCCTCCCAAGTTCGGCCTCAGTCGACGTCCGTGCCCTCGACCAGGAACGCGACCCGCACGTGGGCGCGCCACTCGTCGAGGTTCTCACCGCGCAGCCCGGTGGAAACGACGTCGATCGCGCGGATGTTGCGAAGCGAGCTCTGCGCCTGTTTCAGCGCCTGCTGTGCGGCGTCATCCGAAGACTTCTTGGAGCTTCCGACCAGCTCAATGATCTTTACGACGGCCACGAGCCCTCCTCTATGAGCGCGGTGGTTTGCGCAAGTGTTCTATTGCACTCGCGCGCCATGCACAACCCCGATTTCAGGCTCCGGGCGCGATTCCCCAGCCGCTGCCGAGACCGGATCGCGCCCCGACGCCCTCCCGCAGCGCTGCCTGCTGCCAGCGGCTCACCTCGGCGGGCTTGGGCGCGGGCGCGGTTTCCCAGAGGAAGCGCTCGAGCGCGGCGCCGATGGCCGCGGCCTCATCAGGCGAGGCTGCAGTGGTCTGGATCTCGATCCTGGGGCGAGGCGGCTGCCCCTTGCCGTTACTGCCGGCCATGCCTGCAGTCAGTCCCCTTCCGGGACGCCGGGGAATCGGAGGCCGTGCTCCTCCACCAGGCGCGGAATGCTCTCGAGCTGGAGCTCCAGCTCGTACTTCGCGGCCACCGCTCCGATCTTCTCCGGGTTAGGCGGGCCGGCGGAGAAGACCTCCGCGAGTTCGGCGAAGTAGCCCTCGAAGCCGCCCGGTGAGATCAGCTCGAGGATCCGGGCGGGCTCGTCCCCCGCGTTCCAGAACGCGTGCCACTGACCGCGCGGCTTGAAGATCAGGTCGCCTGGCTCTCCGAAGACCACGTCATCTCCGAGCTGTGCGCCCATTCGACCCTCGAGCACGAAGCTGTACTCGTCCTCTTTGGCATGCCGATGGAGCGGTGACGCGAGCGCTCTCGGCTCCAGCGGGTGCTCGACCAGCGAGAACCGCCCGCCCGCCCGCCTCCTCGCTGCCGATCATGAACCGAACTCCCAGGCCCCCGAGGTCGACCGAGGCGCCATCGCTTGGACCGACGATCTTCGGACCGCCGCTCACAGCGGGATGTTGCCGTGCTTGCGCTTCGGGCCCTCGACGCGCTTGGTCTGCAGGGTGCGCAGCGCGCGGATCAGCTTCGGACGGGTCTGGTGCGGCTCGATCACGTCGTCGATGTAGCCGCGCTCGGCCGCCGAGTAGGGGTTGGCGAAGTGGGCCTTGTAGTCGTCGATCAGCTTGGCGCGGCGCTCGTCCGGCGTCGGCGACTTCGCCAGGTCGCGGCGGTAGATGATGTTGACCGCGCCCTCGGGTCCCATCACCGCCACCTCGGCCGTCGGCCAGGCGAAGTTGAAGTCGGCGAGCATGTGCTTGGAGTTCATGACGTCGTAGGCGCCGCCGTAGGCTTTGCGCGTGACGACCGTGAGCTTCGGCACCGTCGCCTCGGTGAATGCGTAGAGCAGCTTCGCGCCGTGGCGGATGATCCCGCCCCACTCCTGTGAGGTGCCGGGCAGGAAGCCGGGGACGTCGGTGAAGGTGAGGAGGGGGACGTTGAAGGCGTCGCACGTGCGGACGAAGCGGGCCGCCTTCTCCGAGGCCTCGATGTCGAGCACGCCGGCGAGGAAAGCGGGCTGGTTGCCGACGATGCCGACCGGGTGGCCGTCGAGGCGCGAGAACCCGCAGATGATGTTCTTGGCGAAGTGCTCGTGGACCTCGAAGAACTCGCCGTCGTCCACGATCCGCGCGACGACCTCGCGCATGTCGTAGGGCTTCTGGGGATCGTCGGGGACGAGGGTGTCGAGTTCGGGGTCCTCGCGATCGGGATCGTCGGTCGGCTCGACGCGCGGCGGCAGCTCGAGATTGTTGAGCGGCAGGAAGCTCATCAGGTAGCGGACGTCCTCCAGGCACTGCTCCTCGTCGTCCGAGGCGAAGTGGGCGACACCCGACTTCGAGTTGTGGCTCATCGCGCCGCCGAGCTCCTCGAACTCCACCTCCTCGCCGGTGACCGTCTTGATCACTTCGGGCCCGGTGATGAACATGTGCGAGGTCTCCTTGACCATGAAGATGAAGTCGGTCATGGCGGGGGAGTAGACGGCGCCGCCGGCGCACGGGCCCATGATCAGGCTGATCTGCGGGATCACGCCGGAGCACTGGACGTTGCGGACGAAGACGTCGCCGTAGGCGCCGAGCGAGACGACGCCCTCCTGGATCCGGGCGCCGCCCGAGTCGTTGATGCCGATCACCGGCGCGCCGACCTTGGCGGCCAGGTCCATGACCTTGACCATCTTCTCCGCCATCACCTCGCCGAGCGAGCCGCCGAAGACGGTGAAGTCCTGCGAGAAGACGAAGACCGTGCGGCCGTCGATCGTCCCATAGCCGGTCACCACCGCGTCGCCGTAGGGGCGGCGCTTGTCCATCTCGAACTCGTGGGTGCGGTGGCGGACGAAGGTGTCGAGCTCCTCGAAGGAGCCGGGGTCGAGCAGCTTCTCGATCCGCTCGCGGGCGGTGAGCTTGCCCTTCGCGTGCTGCTTCTCGACCGCCTCCTCGGAGCCAGCGTGGATCGCCTCCTCGCGCAACTCCCGCAGGTAGGCGAGCTTCTCCTCGTGCGTGATCGGGTTCTTCTCTCTCACGGGGAGGCAGTCTAAGCGGGCCCGATGCGCCAAGCTTTGCGTATGGATTCCGCCGAGCAGCCCTCGGCGCCGGAGGGCATCACCGGCGAGAATTCGGCCCGGGCCCGGCGCTACCGGGCCAACGTGCAGGCCGAGCTCGATCGCACCGCCGTCTACGCGGCGATGGCCGCCGCGGAGAGGGACCCGCTGCTCGCCAGCAGCTTCCGGCAGCTGGCCGAGGCCGAGCGGCGTCACGCCGGCTTCTGGCAAGGACAGCTCGCGGAGCTGGATCCGGAGCCGGCGCCGCAGACGCCGAGCCGCCGGGCGCGGCTACTGGCTCGCCTGGCCGGCCGCTTCGGGAGCAGGCTGGTCCTCCCGGCAGCCGCGTCCCTGGAGATGGCCGAGCAGGAGACTTACGAGTCCCAGCCGGAGGCGGACGAGACGGCGATTCCCGCCGACGAGCGCGCCCACGCCCGCGTCCTCGACGCCGCCGTGGAGGCGTCCACGACGCGGTTCTGGGCGACACTGCTCGCCAACATCCTAGGCCGCCGGCGCGGGGTGAGCGGCAACGCGCTTCGGGCCGCCGTGCTCGGCGCCAACGACGGCCTGGTCTCCAATCTCAGCCTGGTGATGGGGGTCGCCGGCGCCAGTTTCGACAGGAGGACCGTGCTGATCACGGGACTCGCCGGTCTGCTCGCGGGTGCGTTCTCGATGGCGATGGGGGAGTGGATCTCGGTGCAGAGCTCTCGCGAGCTGCACCAGAAGCTGCTGGACCGCGAGGCCGAGGAGATCGCGACCGATCCCGAGCACGAGCGGGCCGAGCTGGCGACGCTCTACCGGCGCCGGGGCCTGCCACAGGCCGAGGCGCAGGGGCTTGCGGAGCGGGTGATGAGCGATGAGGATTCCGCTCTCGAGGCAATGGCGCGCGAGGAGCTCGGCTTCGACCCGGCGGAGCTCGGCGGCTCGGCCTGGATCGCCGCGATCGCGTCCTTCATGCTGTTCACGCTCGGGGCGATCATCCCGGTGATCCCCTTCGCCGCCACCGGCGGCGACACGGCGGTCGTCATCAGCCTGGGGGCCAGCGGACTGGCGCTGCTCGGGATCGGGGTCGCCACGGCGATGCTGACCGGAAGGCCGGCGGGTCGCCTCGCACTGCGCCAGCTCCTGATCGGGATCGGCGCCGCTGGCGTCACCTACGGCGTCGGCTATCTGGTGGGGACGGCGGTCTAGCCAAATCCCCTTCCGAGCGATCGGGGGTGACTACTGGACGAACTCAGCGCTATCCACGGATGCCGGGCGGGTGTGCAAGTCATAGGTTCGTGCTGTAGCCGCAGGCTGGCTTCTCCTCGCGGGTGATCGGATTCTTCTCGCGCATGGGGCGGCGATTCTAGGTGCTGGCTTCGGTCCGGGCCCGCGCCAGCAGTTCGTTGACTTCGAAAGACCATTCCAGGCGTCGAACCCGCCCATCCCGGATCGTCCAGTCGGTTCCGACGACTTGGCCGACCTCGACGCCGCTCGAAGTTCCCCTGGATCCCAGATGTCCGCACACGAAGACCCGGTCGGGTCCCAGGACGATCAGCTCCTCGAGCCGGAAGCTGACGTCCGCTCCGAGACCGCCCTGCGTGTTCTCGAGCGCGGTGGTCCAGCCCCCGACGCCGACCCTCGTGCCGCGCTCGATTGCATGGTCGGGATTGACCCACTCCGCGTCGGGAGCCAGGAGAGGCTCCAGCCTCTCCATCAATTCCGGCACCGAGCCGCCCTCGTTCAGCGCGGCGAAGACCCGGCGAACGATCTGCTCCGACTCCTCCCTGCTGGGCATCGAGCCCGTATCCCCTAGAAGAACGCGCCGCCCTTGTACTCGCCGAAGACGTCCCGCATCGCGTTGCAGACGTCCCCGATCGAGCCGCCGGCTCGCAGCGCCTCCTTGATGGGAGGCAGCAGGTTGCCGTCGCCCTGCGCCACGTCGCGGAGGGACTGGAGCCGCTCGTCGAGCACCTTCTGGTCGCGAGCGTCCTTGAACTTCGCGAGGCGCGCGAGCTGGCGCTTCTCGGCTTCGGGATCGACCTTGAGGATGTCGACATCGTCGACCACGTCGGTGACGTACTTGTTGACGCCGACGATGATGTCCTGGCCGGTGCGGTACCGCTCGTGGTAGCTGGCGGCTGACTCCTCGATCTCCCGCTGCATGAACTCGAGCGCGTTGACGGAGCCGCCCAGGTCCTCGACCTTCTTCATCAGCTCCCAGGAGCGCTCCTCGATCTCGTCGGTGAGCGACTCGATGAAGTAGGAGCCGGCGAAGGGGTCGACGGTGTCGGCGACGCCTGACTCGTGGGCCAGCACCTGCTGGGTCCGGAGCGCGATCCGGGCCGAGCGTTCGGTCGGCAGGGCCAGTGCCTCGTCGAAGCCGTTGGTATGCAGGGACTGGGTCCCGCCCGCGACGGCGGCGAAGCCCTGCAGCGCCACTCGGATGATGTTCACCTCGGGCTGCTGGGCCTGGAGCGTGACCCCGCCGGTCTGGGTGTGGAAACGGATCATCTGCGCCTTCTCCTCGGTGGCGCCGAACCGCTCCTTCATGATGTTCGCCCACATCCGCCTGACGGCCCGGAACTTGGCGATCTCCTGGAAGACGTTGTTGTGGCCGTTGAAGAAGAAGGCGAGCCGCTGGCCGAACTTGTTGACGTCGAGTCCCGCGGCGATGCCGCCCTCGACGTAGGCGATCGCGTTGGCGAGCGTGAAGGCGACCTCCTGCACTGCCGAGCAGCCCTTCTCGCGGATGTGGTACCCGCTGATCGAGATCGTGTTCCACTTCGGGACGTTCTCGTCGCAGTAGGCGAAGACGTCGGTCGTCAGCCGCATCGTCGGCTCGGGCGGGTAGATGTAGTTGCCGCGCGAGATGTACTCCTTGAGCACGTCGTTCTGGACCGTGCCGCGCAGCTCCTTCGAGTCGACGCCCTGCTCCTCGCCGACCAGCTCGTAGAGCAGCAGCAGGATCGCGGCGGGGGCGTTGATCGTCATCGAGGTCGAGACCTCGGCCAGCGAGATCTGGTCGAAGCAGATCCGCATGTCCTCGATCGTGTCGATCGGGACGCCGGTGCGGCCGACCTCGCCCTGGCAGAGCGGGTCGTCGGAGTCGCGGCCGAGCTGGGTGGGGAGGTCGAAGGCCATCGAGAGGCCGGTCGAGCCGTGCTCGGTCAGATAGCGGTAGCGCTCGTTGGTGTCCTCGGGGCTGGCGAAGCCGGCGTACTGGCGCATCGTCCAGAGCCGGTCGCGGTACATCCCCTTGTGGATGCCGCGGGTGAAGGGGTACTCACCGGGCTCGCCGAGGCGCTCCTGCAGGCCGGGGGCGACGTCGTCCTCCTCATAGAGGCGCTTGATCTCGATCCCGGAGTCGGTGATCCGGTGGTCCTCGCGCTCCTCCTCGGGGAGCAGCGGGGCGATGTAGCGGTGAAGGTCCTCGTCGACCGCGGCCCGCTGCTCGGCCTCAGGCGCGCCGTTCGAGCTCGAGCCCTCGGTCCCCTTCGCCTCGTCCTTTGGCCTCGTGGCCATGGTCCAAGCATAGATAGGAGGTCAGGACCGAGAGTTGGACATGCGCGAACTGCCCATAGGCGGGCGGCGGATCGAGCTGGTCTATGTAGTCCGCGACCCAGAACCCGAGCTCGCCGTGCAGCAGCTGCGCACACCGCGTCGGCTCGAGCGGCCTGAAGGAGGACTCGTTGAGCTCGTCGATCGCCGCGTCGACGTGATGGAGGACCGGTTCGAGGCGCTCGTCGTCCCATTCGGACCAGTCGCCCTCCCGGATCCCGTACGAGGTTCCGTCGCAGTGAGCGACGAAGCCGCAGTCGGCGAGCTCGCGGGCCCGCTTCCTCTCGGCGCGGCAGGCCGTCTTCGACCCTTTGAACCACCCCAGGTCCTCGAACAGGTCGGGCCGCAGGCGCAGGCGAGGGGTCGC
>CAVUXZ010000017.1:0-19818 GCA_963745625.1 uncultured Solirubrobacterales bacterium
AGGGAGGCGGGCGGCCGCGGCCTGGCCGACTCCGTCTTCTCCCCTGGCGATGCGCCCTGCGCGGCCGAGCTGGCGCGCGCGCAGGCGGCGAGCGGGACGAAGGCTCCGGCGCCCGACGCTGTTCGGAGCTGGATCGCCGCGCGCATCGCCGCGGCGCATGAGCGGATCACGGACGACCGCCGGCGGCCCGGGCCGCTCCGGCTCGAGCCCGTGCTGGAGCGAATGGCCGCCCAGCAGCTGTTCGGTTCGACGACCCTCGAGGAGTACGCCGAGTGCCCGTACCGCTGGTTCGTCGACCACGAGCTGCGGCCGAGGCGGATCGGACCGGACGAGGAGCCGCTCATGGCCGGGTCGGTCGCCCATCAGATCCTCGAGGGCCTCTACGCCGAGCCGCCGTCGCCGGAGGGCCGTCCGACGCCCGCGACGCTCCCGGCCTGGATCGAGCGCGCCCGGAAGCTGACCGAGACGTTCGGGCCCTCCCTGCTTCCGCGCGAGCACCCCGACACGGCCGCAGCACTTCACCGCGTCGAGGGACTGGTGCTCGCCTTCCTGGCCGACGAGTCCGACACGCCGGCACCGTTCGTGCCGGTCCCCGAGCTCGCCGAGGCCCGCTTCGGCTTCCCCGACTCCGAGAAACCCGCCCTGCCGATAGGGACGGGAGCGGTCCACGGCCAGATCGACCGTGTGGACCTCGGCCCGGGCGGGGAGGCACTCGTCCAGGACTACAAGTCGGGAACCAAGGTCGACGGCGGCAAGGGGATGCTCGACAGGGGCAAGCTGCAGCTCCAGCTCTATCTGCTCGCGGCCCGCGAGCTCTGGGGGCTCGAGCTGGCCGGCGGCGTCTACCGGGCGCTCGGCGCGCGCAACGACGACGAGCGCAAGCCGAAGGGGCTGCTCCGGAAGGCGCTCAAGGAGGAGCTGGCGGGGCTGCATCCCCGGCAGAACGATCATCTCGACGACGAGGCCTTCGACGCGGCCCTCGAGGCCGCCAGGGAGAAGACGGAGGGGATCATCGCCTCGATCCAGGCCGGCGACATCGGACGCCGCCCGATCGGCGGGTCCTGCCCGAGCTACTGCCATTTTCAGCCGATCTGCCGCCGCGAGCGCGGCGTCCCCGAGGAGGAGCCCGCATCGCGGGAGGAAGACGAGGAGTGAGCGGGCGCACCGACCAGCAGCGCGAGGCGGTGGAGAGCCGCGACCGCGACGTCTTCCTGCGTGCGGGAGCGGGCACCGGCAAGACGACTGTCCTGGTGGACCGCTTCTGCGAGGCCGCGCTCGATCCGGATTCGGGGGTCGAGCGGATCCTCGCCTTCACCTTCACCGAGCGTGCCGCGGATCAGCTTCGGCGGCGCGTGCGCGAGGAGCTGAACGAGCGCGCGGCGGCCGCTCAAGGCGAAGAGCGCGACGTCCTGCTCGAAGCGGCCGAGGCGAGCGAGCGCGCCTGGATCTCGACGATCCACGGCTTCTGCCGGCGACTGCTCGCCTCCCACCCCGCCGCCGCGGGCATCGATCCCCGTTTCCGGGTCGCTGACGAGCCCGAGGCCGACCGGCTCGGCGCGCGTGCATTCGAGGCGGCCCTCGAGGACATGGTCGAGGGCGGGAGCAGCGAGGCACTCGAGCTGGCAGCCGCCAACCGGCCGCGCACGCTGCTCGGCATGACCCGCGGCGCCTACGACGAGCTGCGCAGCCATGGCGACCCCGAGCCGGGGCTCCCGCCCCTCGAGCCGCCGGACACGCGCAAGGTGCTCGCCGAGCTGGTCGAGGTCGCGCGCGAGGCGCACGGCGAATGCGCCGACGCGAGCGGCAAGTCGCTCGCGAGCCGCGAGCGGATCGCGACCGCGGCCGAGCTCGACCCGGCATCGGAGCCGGGCGAGGAGCTGCTGCGCCTCCTCGGCGGCCTGGCGATCACCTCCACGGCGGACGACTTCAAGAACGACGCCTGCGAGCGCTACACGCGGACCCTGCGACGCGCCCGCGCCGCCGTGGCGGCGTCCGTGCTCGGTCCCGCCTACGAGCAGCTCCGCGAGCTCATCTCCCGCTTCGGTCGCAGGTACGAGGCGCTCAAGGCCGAGCGCTCCGCCCTCGACTTCGAGGACCTGCAGCTGCGGGCCGTCGCGCTGTTGCGCTCATCCGACCCACTCCGGGAGCACTATCGCGAGCAGTTCCGCCACCTGATGGTGGACGAGTTCCAGGACACCAACGGGCTCCAGCTCGCCCTGATCGAGCAGCTGCGCGGCCCCGACACCCGTCTCTTCCTGGTCGGCGACGAGTTCCAGTCGATCTACGGCTTTCGCCATGCCGATGTCGAGATCTACCGGCGAGAGCACCGCCGCTTCGCCGAGGGCGAGGAACCGCGCGGCGTCGCGCTGCCGCTCACCGGCAACTTCCGGGCGGAGCCGGAGATCCTCGGGCTCACCAACGCGATCGGTTCGGGCCTGCTGGACGACTTCGAGCCGCTCACCGCAGGGGTCAGCGCGGAGCCGCCGACCGAGCCGATCACCGAGCTGCTTCTGACGACGGACGCCCGCAAGGGCTGGGAGGCCGAGGAGACGGGCCTCCCGATGGTCGACGACGACCCCAGTCCAGCCCCGAAGGTCGCCGAGGCGCGGCGACTCGCGGCGCGGCTTCGGGAGCTCGCGGACGCCGGCGAGGACCCGGCCGAGATGGTGGTGCTGCTGCGCGCCTTCACGCATGTCGCCGCGTTCGAGCGGGCGCTCACGGAGGCGGGGCTCGACCCGTATGTCGTCGGGGGGCGCGGCTTCTGGTCCCAGCAGCAGATCGAGGACCTCCGCTGTCTGCTCGCCGTCGTCGCCAATCCTCTGGACGACGAGGCGTTGTTCGGGGCCCTGGCCTCGCCCGCCTGCGGCCTGCTCCCGGACACACTCTGGCTGCTCCGCAAAACGGCGACGGTGCAGCGCGAGGACGGCCGCGAAAGTGCCCGGCACGTCTGGCCGGTGGTGAGGGACCTGACGGAAAAGGGCGACGTCGGCGAGGGCAACGCGGAGGCGGCGAAGCTGATTCCGGGCGCAGAGCTCGAGCGCCTGCGCGAATTCGCCGGCGCGCTCACAGACCTTCGCCGGCGCGGCACCGAGGGTGGCCTGGAGGCGCTCGTCGATCGTGCCGCCTCGGTCTTCGCCTACGACCTGGCGGCCCTGATGCTGCCCGACGGGACCAAGCGCTGGTCCAATGCCCGCAAGCTGATGCGCCTCGCCCGCGAGTTCGAGTCGCGGGAGGGCCCCGACCTCGGCGCCTTCCTCGATTATCTCGACACCCGCTCGGCGCAGCGGGATCGGGAATCGGAGGCCGCCACGCGCGCCGAGGGTCACTCCGGCGTTCGCGTGATGACGGTCCACGCCGCCAAGGGCCTCGAGTTCGCGGTCGTCGCGGTCGGCGACCTCGGCCGCAACCTGCAGCTCGGCTGGACCCCGCTGCGAGTGGCGCCGGGCGAGGACAGCCCGGATGGCGGCGAGGCGATGCGCGTCGGGGTACAGCTCGGTCGCCTCGGCCGGCCCTCCGAGCGGCTGGGGAACTACCAGGAGCTCACCGACCTCGCGGCCACCCGCGAGGCGGAGGAGGAGGCCCGCCTCGCCTACGTCGCCGCGACCCGGGCGAAGCGGCGGCTACTGCTCAGCGGCACCTTCAACCCCAAGAAGCTCAAAGACGAACCGATCCGCCGCAAGCCGATCGCGCTGCAGCTGATCCGCTCCGTGCTCGGCGGCGACGCCACACCCCGGGAAGTCGAAATCGCGCCCGCCGCGGAGGGTTGCCCGGCGGGTCGCCTCCGCGTCGACGTTCAGGAACCGGGTCTGGGAGTCGGCGCTGGGATCCTCATCCCGCGCGAGGCCGCGCCGGCGGCGGCCGAGGCAGTGGCCCCGGCCCCGCCGCTCGGCCGGCCGGAGGTGCCGCCCGCCCTCATCGGGGGGCTCTCCTACTCGGCCCTGTCGTCGTTCGAGAGCTGCGGCTACCGTTTCTACGTCGAGCGGGTCCTCGGGATCGGCGAGCCCGAGGCGGCCGCAACCGGAGAGGGCGAGGGCGAGCCGGCGCCGCCCGACGTCCGCCGTCGCTTCGGCCCCGGCGTCGCCGTCCACGCGCTGCTCGAGTGGAGCGGCCGCAACCGCTGGCGCGAACCGAGCTCCCAGCGGGCGGAGGAAGCACTGAGGGAGCAGGGTCTGGAGCCCGCGGAGGAACTCACCCGCATGGCCCTCGAGCTCACCAAGGCGTTCCTGTCTTCCCCCCTGCGCGAGGAGATCGGGCCCGCGAGGGTGAACCCCGAGGTGCCCTTCGTGATCGAGGTGGGCGGGACGCTGGTGCGCGGGTCGATCGATCTGCTCGTCGAGCGATCCGACGATTCCATCCTGGTCGTGGACTACAAGACCGACCGCCTCGAGGACCGCGACCCGGAGGACATGGCGGCGCGCTACGCGGTCCAGCGGGACCTGTATGCGCTCGCCGCAGCCGCGCGCGGCGGCCCCGTCGAAACGGCCTACGTCTTCCTCGAGCGGCCGGACCCCGCCGTCCGCGCCCGCTTCGACGTGGCGGGACTCCAGGCTGCTCGCGGACGAGTCGAGGCGCTGCTCGAGCGGCTCGCCGCCGGCAGATTCGAGGTCACCGAGCGCCCGCACCGGGCGCTCTGCCACGACTGCCCGGCCCGCGCACGGCTCTGCAGCCATGAGGCCGCTGCGCAGATGCGCGATGACGCCGAGCCGGCGCTCGAGCCGCCGGGGCCCGCCGGCGCCGAGCCGGCGGAGCCGGAGCTCGCGATCGCCGACGAGGCATCCCAACTCCGGCTTCTCGAGGACCCATGAACGGGCGGCTCGGCCTGTTCGGCTATGGATCGCTGGTGCTCCACGAGAGCGCTTCGATGACGCTGGGCAGGCCGGCCGGCGAGCTGCGACCCGTCCGGCTGCACGATTGGCGCCGGCGCTTCTCCCAGCGTCGCGACAACCTGACCTGCGAGAAGACCTTCGAGTGCGCCGGGGGCTGGCGGCCGGAGTGGGTCCTCGGTCTCAACGTCGAGTCCGGCGAGGGCGCCGCTGGACCCGTGAACGGCGTCGTGATCGAGCTGAGCGAGACAGAGCTCGACCGGCTCGACCTGCGGGAGATCCGATACGACCGGGTCGACGTCACCGGCTCGGTCGAGGGCGACGACCTGCCGGAGCGAATCGTCACCTACACGGCCAAGGACTTCCACTTCGCGCCGGAGCCGCCCGAGGACTCGATCATCCTCGCCACTTACGCCGCGGCGGTCGAGCTCGGCTTCGAGCAGCTCGGTCCCGGCGAGCTCGACCACTACCTCGGCACCACTCCCTATCCGGTCGACCGTCACAAGGCGACCCTGGTGATTGACAGGATCCCCAACGGGAACCCGCGCGCCTGGTGAGCATGGCCGCGGCGGGTGTGCCGGCTAGGCCCGGTGCCAGCGGCGGGCCCAGTCCCTGAGCTCGCCCATAACCGGCTCGAGCGAGTCGCCCTTGGGGGTGAGCTGATAGCTCACCCGGACGCGGTTGCCAGGCTGGACCTCGCGCTGGACGAGGCCCGCCTTCTCCAGCTCCTTGAGTCGGCAGGAGAGCAGCCGGTCGGACATCCCGGGCACCGCCTCCTTGAGCTCGGCGAAGTGGAGGGGCCCATCGGTGAGCGCGTAGAGGATGGCGCCGGCCCAGCGCCGGCCGATCAGCTCGACGGCACCGTGGTAGTGCCGACACACTTGTTTTGGCTTGGCCACCCCCCTGGATGGGCCGACGCCGGACTGCGATCTCACCTCCACCCAAGCTTACCGATCGTAAGGGCCGGCCAAACCAGGTTCAGCCCGTGCACGGACCCGTGCCGACGGCCCCGCTGGAATCGCTCAACGCCCGCCGCACGACGTCGTTCGGGACCGCGTAGCCACCCGGCTTGCCCTGCGTGGTGGCGGCGAACACCGTCCCCATCACCCTGCCGCTCGCGTCGACGATCGGTCCTCCCGAGTTGCCGCTGTGGACCTCTCCGCGGAGCGCGGTCAGCTCGCGGGTGATCGGGCCGCGGCCGTAGGAGTCCTGCGTGACCACGGGACCGGTGGCGCCGACGCGCGCGGGCGTGATCGTGAACGGCCCGTTCTCCGGATAGCCGAGGACGGCGCCGGGCGTGCCCCTCTGCACATCCGGAGAGAGCGGCAGTGTCCTCCCTCCCAGGCCGCTGACACGAAGCAGGGCGAGGTCGTTCTCCGGGTCGTAGTGGACCGGTGTCGCGTCCAAAGAAGCGCTCGCGCCGGACGGGGACACGGTGGTGTCGCTCTCCCCCGCCACGACATGAGCGTTGGTGACCACCAGGCCGGGCGCCGCGATCCAGCCCGATCCCTCGACGCCGAGGCCGCAGGCAGTGCCGAGCACCCGGACGACGCCGTCCCCGGCAGCCTGAACGTCGGGGTCATGGGCGATCTTCGAATCGGGAGCCGAGACGTCCGGGCTCGGCCCCTGGACCGCGACACGCGGGTCGATCCGATGGAGCACATTGATCAGCGAGCTCGAGGGAGGAAACGCACCGTTGAGCGCCTTCAGGATCGCCGAGCGCTGCACCGCCGTTCGCAGGCTCTTGGCACCAGGCGCATTCAGCGCGACGGCGCCGAAGAGCCAGGCGAGGCCGAGCGCCAGCGCGACCAGGAGCACCGCGCCGCCCGAGGATTCGGCGATCGCGATCCCCCGCCGGCGCCCAGCCGGTCCGAGGAGCCGTCGCCGCACCGCGATCGCGACCCCTTCCAGCGACACGGCCATGATCCCGCCGATCAGCAGCGCGCCCGCGAGTGCGGTGGCCGGTGCGTAGGGGGAGTGCGAGCCCTCGGGCAGGAGCGCCGGTCCGAGCCGACTGCCGAGGAAGGCGCCGATCGCGAATCCGCCGAGGCTGAGCACGCCCACGATCAGGCCCTGCTGGTACCCCCAGAAAGCCATCGCCAGGGCGAAGGCGACGATCACCCAATCGAGGCCGGTCACGGTTTCCCGAATACAAGCGCACGAGCCATTACCTTTGCCGACGTGAATCCGCCCGTGACACGGTCACGGACCCGCGAAGGGGAGGCAGCACGGCCTGGGCGTCCAAATGGACCCGCGCGCGCCAAGCGCGGGCCCCTCACGGAGCGCCAGCGCCGCCTGCGCCAGCGCGCGCTGCCGCTGGCGGTCGTCGCGCTGGTCGCGTTCATCTTCGGCGCGATCAGCTCCGCCGGCAGTCCCGAGCAGGACATGGCTGAGCGATTCGTGAACGACTGGGCGCATCAGGACTACAACTCGATGCACGACGAGCTCTCCGACTCTGCACAGGCTCAGTACTCGGCGGCCGACCTGCGAAGCGCCTACGACGACGCACAGGAGACCTCCACGGCGACCGCGATCGACCCCGGCAGCGCCGACGGCCCGAAGAGCGTCAACGGCACGGACGTGGTCGATGTAGGGGTCGGTGTGCGCACGAAGCTGTTCGGCAAGGTCGACGGAACCCTCCGCCTGCCGCTGGACGGCGGCAAAGTCGCCTGGAACCCAAGCCTCACGTTTCCGGGTTTGCAGAACGGTGAGCGAGTCGGTCGCCGGCTGACTCTCGGAAGGCGCGCCTCGATCCTCGCCAAGAATGGCACGGCGCTCGCACAGGGATCGACCGACAGCCGCAGCTCGCCCCTGGGCTCCGACGCGATCGACGTGGCCGGGGAGACGGGAGCGCCCGATCCCGCGGAACAGGCGAAGCTCCAGGCGGCCGGCTATCCCTCGGACCAGGACACCGGCGTGAGCGGGCTCGAGCTCGCCTTCAACGACCGCCTCGCCGGCAAGCCGAGCGGACAGCTGCTGGCCGTCAAGGACGGGACGCCGCTCCCGGACGTCCCGGCCAAGACGCCTGGGCGCGTGCTTGCCACCGCGCACGGCGCCATCGGGCAGCCGGTCAGGACCACCATCGACCCCCACCTCCAGTCGACCACCGTGAATGCATTGGGGGGCCAGTCCGGTGGCGTGGTCGTTCTCAACGCGCGCAACGGGAACGTGCTCGCGTTGGCGGGATCCGCCTACTCCGCGCCGCAGCCGCCCGGATCGACCTTCAAGGTGATCACGACGACCGCGGCGCTCGAGCATCACGATGTGAAGCTCAGCGACACGTTCCCGGTTCTCACCGAGATCAACCCGGACCCGGACGCCGGGGCCCGCGTGGTTCACAACGCACATGACGAGGCCTGCGGCGGGACCTTCACGATCGCTTTTGCGAAGTCGTGCAACAGCGTCTTTGCCCCCTTGGGGGTGAAGGTCGGCGCCGAGAACCTGGTCAAGGCGGCTGAGGACTATGGCTTCAACCAGCCGGTCACCCTCTACGACGCCCAGGCCACCGCGGCCGCCCAGCCAAACAGGATGACGATCCCGAGCGCCGCCGACCTGAACGCTGAGCCGACGCACACCGATCTCTCCGTCACCGCCTTCGGCCAGGGCAAGGTGCTCGCCACGCCGCTGGGGATGGCATCTGTTGCGCAGACCGTCGCCAACGACGGAGTGCGGGATCCGACCTCCATCGTCAAGGACCCGGCCCTGCAGAGCTCCGCCAAGCCCGTCCAGGTGACCTCGAAGGGCAACGCGCGAGTGCTCACCGGCCTGATGCGCGCGGTCGTCACGGAGGGCACCGGGGTCGCCGCGAACCTCCCCGGGGTTCAGGTCGCGGGCAAGACCGGCACGGCGGAGCTGGGCCCCAAGCCCGGCGAGCCGCCGCCACCACCCGGTCAGGAGGACACCGCGAAGCAGCTCATCGACGGCTGGTTCATCGCCTTCGCGCCGGCCAACAAGCCGAAGCTGGCCATCGGGGTCATGCTGATCGACGCTTCGGGCGACGGCGGGACCACGGCGGCACCCATCGCGCGCGAGATCCTGGGGTCCGCGCTGTAGAACTGGCTTCGCCATCAGGTCGCGGCCACAGGCGGCCGCCCCGCGTAAGTCGCTCGGGCCGTCGGCCTTCGCTCCTGAAGCGAGCGTCCTGGTGGCCGCTAGGGCATCCCGAACGCCACACCCACCAGGGCCAGGCCGCCGCCGACCACAGCGATCACTCCGCCGACTCCTTCCAGTGCGAGCGCGAGTGGCACTCCGATCAGGGCGAGCGCGGTTCCCCCCGCGATCAGGGCCCACCAGTTGACCCCGCCGGCGTCGGCCTCGGGAGCCGCTGGAGCGGTGAGGATGGTGCAGAAGACCATCAGGCCGACCCCGACCAGGCCGCCGGCGAGTCCGAGCAGCTGGATCAGGACGAGGGCGGCTCCGATGCCGCCGATGACGAGCAGGGCCTGAAGCTGGGTCTTCCTCATGGCGACGGAGTGCTCCCGTCCCTCGAGTCGAGCCTAGATGTCGAGAGTGATCTCGCCCGTCTCGCCCGCGTAGTCGATTTCAAGCTTCAGGGGCCGGTTCTCGGTGACGCCCTGGTCCATCAGAAAGAGGACGAGGGAACCCTGGGTCGGGCCGTTGGCCGCGGGGGTGTTGGGCGCGGGAACGTCGCCACCGGGAGCCAGGGTGGTGCCGAGCGGCGCCGCGAATGGCGTGTTGCTCGGGACGGCCGGATATGCGGCACCGGTTGTGTCGACAACGTTGAGCTGACCCGGCAATGGCACGATGGCCGCTTTGTCACCCTCGTTGTGCATGGTCAGGAAAACGCCCAGATAGGCCTTGTTGGGTGGCGGCGCCGGCTGGCCCTGCAGGTAGGTCTTGTCGTCCGGCTGGGCGGGATTGAGGAAGCGGGTCTCCTGCACCTGGATCTTCAGGTCCCCGAGCTTGATCGGGACGCCCTCGTCCGCCTCCTTGCCGAGGCTGTTGCCGCAGCCGGCCACCCCCACGAGGGCGAGGAGGAGGACGAACGCGACTGCCAGGGCTCCCTTGCGGCCGGGGCGCATGAGGGCGCGCAGTCTATCCGCAGGCACGACGGCTCCGTCTCGCAGCGCCTCAGGCTGTTGTGGGGATCCGATCGCCGCCCGCGACCCCCGTGCGTGACGGGGTCACTCCCGATTCGATCTGCTCACGCATCCGCGCAAGGGCCTTCTTCCAGCGCCGCCGCCACCAGCGTGTCCGCCCGATCTCCCGTACTCGGTCGAACATCGAGGTCGGGGAGGTCCAGAAGGTGAGAGTCAGGTTGGTGGTCGGTCCGCCCTCCAGCTCCCAGACGACGCGGATGGGCAGTCGATCGAGTCGGCCGCCACGGGCGTGCTCGACGACCCGGTGGGGCCGCTCGGCCTCCGCGATCACGGTCTCCATGTAGCGCACCCCGGCCGGGGCATCGACGCGGAAGCGCGCCGCGGCGCCCTGCCCGCTCGCGGCGATTCGCTCGAGGCGGTACTCGCTGGCGAAGTGGTCGATCCAACTCTGTCTGATCGCGAGATCGCAGATGAAGTCGAAGACGCGCTCTCGCGAGGCGTCGATCGAGGTGCTGAGAGAGATCGGCCCCACGGGCGGGCGATTCTATTGAGCATGCGTCCGGAGCCCACCGCCGAGGTGAAGGAACCCTGGAAATGCTGGACTTTCCGTAGCAATGTCAGGGAAATGACTGGCCGATATGCAGTATCCGCAGTAACATCGGCCTCACCCCCGATGACCGTGCTTGGACAGAGTCAGGACGATGTCCACCATGCAGGAGAGCCAGCTGGTGGCGTCGGTTCCTTTATTTGCCAGGGGTGCTCCTTTCCAGTCTCCTTCGAGCCGGCAGAGTCGATTCCGAGGTGCCCCAACTGCGGCGGCACGGACTTCCGCCGGTCCTCGCTGTTCGAGCAGCCCACGCTGAAGAGCATCGCGATCACCCGGCCCTCGGCCCAGCCCGCGGAGTGGCTCGACGAGGTGCGGGAGTCGATCGACGAGCCCGGCAAGTACCTGGCGATGTTCGCCGACGGCCGGACGCGCGTGATCGAGCTCTCCGACGGGTGGTCGAAGATCGGAAGGAGCCGCTCGGCGGACATCCGGCTCGACGATCCCACGGTCTCTCGCCGTCACGCCGTGATCGTGCAGACGCCCGAGGGCGAGCTGCGCGTGCTCGACGACCGCTCGATGAACGGCATTCTGGTGAACGGGGAGCCCGTCGACTGGAGCCGGCTCGCGGATGGTGATGAGCTCCAGATCGGCCGCTACACGCTCAGCGTCATCGAGAGCGTCGGAAGCGCCTCCTCGCTCTAGTCCGGCCCTCCCACAGCCAGCAGCGCGTCGCCAAGGGCCGGATCGATCGGGACCGATTCCTCCATCGAGACGGCGGCGAGGACCTCGTCGACGAACGAACGGGGCTCGACCACCAGGCGCAGCTGCTGCTGGCGGCTCCGCATGCGGGCCGCGGCGTCGAAGATCAGGCTGATTCCCGAGCTGTCTATGTAGCTCGTCTCAGTCAGGTCCAGGACCAGCACGCGGGCCTTGTTCGAGACGGCGTCCAGCAGTCGCTGGCTCAGATCCGCGACATTGGAGGCGTCGACCTCACCGGCCACCCGGGCGAGCTCAATGTCCCCATCGGACTCCAAGGACAGCCTCGCCAGCTCGGGCATCCTCACTCGCCCCCGATGCGTCTACGCAGCTCCACGGTGGTCCCGTCGTCTCCCGGGTCGATCGAGACATCATCCATGAACTCCTTCATCACCGGGATGCCGCGCCCCCGGTTCTCGCCCCTGGGTTCTCGCCAGCCCCCGCTGTCGCGAACGGTCACGGTCGCCTGGTCATCGTCCAGCGCCGCTCCCAGCCGGATGCTGGCATCGCCGGGTCCGTAGGCATGCTCCACGGCGTTGGCGCATGCCTCCGTCACGGCGATGGCGAAGGCGGCGCAATCGTCGTCTGTGCCCCCATGCGCCGACACCCACCGCCGGATCAGATGCCGCACGGTGGCGAGCTGGTCCGCCTCGGCCGGTATATCCACGTCCATCTGGTCGTGCAACCCGACCGTCCGGACCGCGAGCACGGCGACGTCGTCCGGGACGTCGATGCCCTCACTGAGCCGCCGGATGATCGAGCGGCATTTGAGCTCTGGCTCGTCCGGAGCCGCGGTCGCCACCTCCATCAGCGCCGCCTCACCCTCCGAAAGCGTTCGGCCCCGTCGCTCGATCAGGCCGTCGGTGTAGAGGAGCAGGGTCTCCCCCGTCGCCAGAGTGACCCGTTGCTCGTCGTAGGTCTCAACCGTGCCGGTGCCGAGAGGCGGGCCCCCGGCATCGTTGAGGAAGGTCCCGCCCTTATCGGCGCCAATCAGGAGCGGATAGGGATGCCCGGCGCGGGCGAAGTCCACCACCCAGGTGTCCAGGTTGACGGTCGCGTAGACCATCGTCGCCATGCGCAGCTGCTGCTGGTCCGAGAAGCGGGAGAGCTTGGCGAGCATCTCCGCCGGGCTCTCGACGTCCAGGGCGTAGGCGCGCATCGCGCTCCGGAGCTGCCCCATGTGGGTGGCCGCAGCCAGGCCATGGCCGGCGACGTCACCGATGGTCAGCCCAAGCCGGCGATGCCCAAGCTCGATCACGTCGTACCAGTCTCCCCCGATGACGGTCCCCGCCGCCGCCGGCTCATACCAGGCGGCCATGCTCAGGCCCGGAAGCTGCGGGAGGCTGCGCGGCAGCAGGCTCCGCTGAAGCGTCTGCGCGATCTGCCCCTGGATCGCCAGGCGGGAGCGCTCAATCGAGAGCGCGACGCGGTCGGCGACCAGCTGGAGCAGCTCCACGTCCCCCTCCTGGAAGTCGCGGGGCGTCAGCGTGCCGACGTGCAGCACCCCGACCACCCTCCCCTCGACGATCAGCGGCACGCCGACGAGGGAGCGAACGCGCTTCTCCCGCATCAGTGGGTTGATCACCTCCACGGGCGAGTGATCGAGGTCCGGAATGACCACCGGCTGGCGTGTGGCCGCCACCCGGCCGGCAAATCCGCGTCCAATCGGGAGCTGGAACCCACGCTCCACCTCCTCCTCCAGCCCCTTGGCCGCCCTTGCGGCGAGCGTCCGGCCGTCGTCCTCGACGAGCAGGACGGCCGCCGTGTCGGCGTCCAGGATGTCCCTGAGGCGTTGCAGCAACTCGTCGAGCAGATCGTCGAGGTCGAGATAGGCGAGAGCCGCCTCGGTGACCCTCTGGACGTCCTCGAGCCTGGTCGTCGCCTCGTCCGCAGCCACGGCACGCCTAGATTCGCAGGTCGACCCTTACTCGGTCGAGATGCTCGGGTCCGCCTGGACCTTCTCCGGGATGATCATCAGGAAGTTCTGTCTGGCGTTGGTGGCGAGGCCCTGGACGCGATCGGCCTCCTCGGCCTGCTCGGTGGCCCGCAGCTCGGCCGCGTAGTGGCCGATCAGGTCCTCGATGTCGAGCTGCCCCTCGGCGTCGAGCTCCTCGAGCATCACCTTGGCGCCCTCCCCGAGGCGACGCTGGATCGTGTCGCGGTCGAGCCGCAGCTCGTCGTTGGTCCGCACGTAGACGCGGCCGCCGGTCATGCCGGCGCAGGCCCACGGGCCGATGTCCCCGAGGACGACCGCGCGGCCCGAGGTCATGTACTCGAAGGCGAAGCCCTTGGCGTTCGCCCGGTCCACTACGCAGCCCTGGGAGTCGTCGATGGGCTGCTTGGGTTCACCCGCGAGGACGACGTCGGCGCCGGAGAGCCGGATGCAGAAGCGGGAGTCGGCCGAACCCTGTACGAAGAGGCGTCCGCGCTGGGCGCCGTAGGCGAAGGACTTGCCGACCGACCCGTTCACTCGCTTGCCGTCGGCGTTGCGACCCTTCAGGATCGAGACCGTCCCGCCCAGCATCGTCTTGCCGACTCCGTCCTGGGCACCGCCCTCGACCCGGCAGGTCACTCCCCACTCGTTGAAGGCCCCGAAGCCCTGGCCGGCGACGCTTCCTCCGTTGAACACCAGCTCAGCCAGTTGGTCGTTCTCCGTGCCCTCCGGGGCACCGTCGTAGATCCGGGCCCGGGCGATCGCGCCGGAGAGCTCGGTGCCGAGCACGCGGTCGTGCGCATCGGTCCGGCGAGGGAACTCAACGCTGACGCAGGACCCGTCGAAGACCCGCTCGGCGAGCCCGGCGATCTCGGCCGAGGCCTGCTTCGGCTCCATCCGGATCGGCCTGGCGCGCACCAGGCCGGCCTCGGCGCGGGCCTCGACCAGCGCCTCCTCGTCAATGGGCAGATCGATCGGCTCGAGGTCGAGGAACTCCTCCAGGGGTGTGATCAGCGGCGCCAGGTCGATCTTCTCCCGGTGAGAGATCTGCTCGAGCAGGTCGTAGCGGCCGACCAGGTCCTGGGCCCGGTCGTAGCCCAGCGAGCCGACGACGGCCTTGACCTCCTCACCCATGGCACAGAAGAAGCGGGCGGAGCTCTCGGCGGCCGAGTCGACGGCCTGCGGAGTGAACTTCTTGAGGCCGTGCTCCTGGGCCTGTTCGACAGTTTCGATCTGGGTGGCGATTCCGACGTGGCAGGTGTCGAGCTGGCAGCCACGGCAAATCGTGCAGCCAAGCGAAACCATGGCCAGCGTCCCGAAGGCGACCCGGTTCGCCCCCATGCAATGGAGCTTCACGATGTCGTGGGCGTGCCGGTAGCCGCCGTCGGCCCAGATCTCGACCCGATTGCGGATGCCAGCCTCCATCAGGGCGCGGTGCACGGCGCGCGTGCCGATGTCCGAGGGCAACCCGACATGCCGCAGGGCGTGCTGACGCGCCGCGCCCGTGCCGCCCTCGAAGCCGGACAGGGTGATGATGTCCGCGCCCGCCTTGGCGATGCCGAGGCCGATCGTGCCGATGTTCGGGACGACCGGGACCTTGACCGAGACGCGCAGGTCGGGGTTGACGGTCTTGAGCTCGTCGATCAGCTCCGCGAGATCCTCGATCGAGTAGAGGTCGTGGTTGTTGGACGGCGAGATCAGGTCGGTGCCCGGCGTCGCGTTTCGCGCGGAAGCGACCTTCTCGGAGACCTTCTTGCCCGGCAGGTGCCCGCCCTCGCCGGGCTTGGCGCCCTGTCCGATCTTGATCTCGGCGACGTAGGAGGAGTTGAGCATCTCGGCCGAGACGCCGAAGCGGCCCGAGGCGACCTGCTGCCCGCGCCACTTGCGGAAGCGGCCGTACATGTCCTGGATCTCCCCGCCCTCCCCGTTGATGCAGAGGATGTTGATCGCCTTCGCGGCCTCGGCGTAAGCGCGGAAGGCGGGCTCTGACTGGGAGCCGAAGCTCATCGAGCTGATCACGACCGGGTAATCGTGGTGGCCTACCGAGGCGTCGACCTGCGAGGGATCGACGGGCACGCGATCGGGCTCCTTGCGGAGGCCCATGATGTGGCGCATCGAGATCGGGTTCTCCGCCTCGAGATCGCGAACCTTCTGGGAGAACTCGTCGAAGCTCGCCGAGCCGTTGGCCGCGGCGACCGCCGCCTTGTAGACCTTCGGGTAGAAGCGGAACGTCTTCGCCGGCTTCGCGTCCTCGTCGCCGGTCAGGATCTTGTGGCGCTCATCGGTGTCGCGGTCGAGCTGGGCGAAGCCGGTGCCGCCCTGATCGGAGGCGGCGAACGCCTCCGTGTGGAAGATCTCGGCGAGCTCCGGCTTGATCCCGATCGAGGAAAATTGGCGCGCGTAGCCGCGGACCTCGTGGATCCCGATGGTGGAGATCACCTTCTCGATGCCCTTGCGGAGGGCGGCGCAGAGGTTGGCGACGTCGTTCTCGTAGTCGTCGACGCAGATCACCTCGACCATCACGTACGGGCAGACGCCGTTGGCGCCGAGCCCGAGGGCGAGCATCACGTCGTGGACATTGCGAATGGCGGCCGAGCGCAGGACCAGTGAGCAGCGGCGGCGGAGGTTCTCGTCTGTGGGGCCGACCTGGAACTGCTTGAGGGCCTGGTCGATCGCGGAGGTCGCCAGATGAGGATCGATGTAGCGGCGCTCGCCGTCGTAGACCGTCCGGTCGGTGAGCACGAGCAGCTCGCAGCCCTCGGTGACAGCCCGGACCGCCTCCTGGCGCAGCCGCTCGATCGCCCCCTGCGAGGTCTCCGACTCGAGCAAAGCGATGTCGATCGCCTTGGAGCGACTGCCGAACGCCTCCCATAGGTCCTCCAGCACGTAGGTCCCCTGCTCGTTGGCGATCCGGCGATATGAGTGGTGCGGGAGTGGCGCCAGATCGTGGTGGCCGCCGAGGACCACCGGGAAGTCGGTCTCGATCGTGAGGGTGTCCTCTGAGGGCTCGGTCAGCGCGGGCCGGCGGCCGAAAACGGCGCGGGTCGAGAAATGCTCGATCTCACGCTCGCGGTCGATCGCCGGATTGGTGACCACGGCAACCGTCTCCTTGAAGTAGTCGGCCAGGTTCTGGCGCTCCGGCGAGAGCGCCGCGAGCGGGCCGTCGTAGCCCAGCGAGCCGATCGGCTCCGCGCCGTTGTCCGCCATCTGCTGGACGAGCTTCACGTCGTCACGCTGCCAGCCGAAGCCGGCCAGGACGCGGTCCTCGACCTGTACCGGGTCCTCGGGCCCTGCGTCCGTGTAGCCCGGGATCTCGGGCCCCTCCAGCGGGCCGCCCGTCTCGAGCGCGCGGTCGTAGGACGCGACCTGGTCGGCGCCGGTCCGCTCCAGCCACCTCTCCCGGACACGCCGCAGCATCTCCGCGTGCGGGTGCAGGGTCGAGCGCTTGCGGTCTCGGTCGATCAGGACGAGGAACTTCTCGCCGGGCGCCATCGGCTTGGGCTCCGAGACCATCTCGTCGACCGAGACGACACCGGGCTCGGAGCTGAAGACGAAGTCGCGGCCGGTCTCGAGCTGCCAGAGGGGGCGGAGGCCCATCGCGTCGGCCGAGAAGACGCACTCGTCCCGATGCCGCGCGATCAGCGCGACCGGTCCCTGTGCGTACGGGCCCATCGTCTGCCGCAGGTACATGTAGAAGGAGTGGAGCTCTGAGGGCAGGCCGGCGATCTCGGCGACGATCGGCGGGACCACCATCTCCATCGCCTCGGCGAGGGTGAGCCCATGGCGGCGCACCAGCGTCTCGATCGTCCGATTTAGGTCCTGTGAGTCCGAGTTGCCTTCGCCGATCGGCACGTTCAGCATCCGTGCCTCCTGGCGAAGCTGCTCGATCGTGTTGATCTCGCCGTTGTGGCCGAGGACGCCGAAAGGCTGGACCCGGGTGAACGAGGGCCAGGTGTTGGTCGAGTAGCGGTTGTGGCCGAAGCAGCCGATCGTCTCGAATCGCTCGTCCGAGAGGTCCGGGTAGTAGCCGCCCAGGACCTTCGGCGCGCCCATCACCTTGTAGACGCACGTGCGCCCGGAGAAGGAGGCCACGTGGACCCCGAGCTTCTCCTCGAGAGCGACCTTCAGGTTGAAGAGGGCGCGGTCCGCATCGGCGGCCTCGGGGACCAGGCCCGCGAACTGCCAGAACTGCGGCTCCTCCTCCCGCGCCGTCGGCCCGAGGGCAGCCGAGTCGACCGCCCCGACCCGCTCGGCGAGAATCCGGAAGCCTGCCTTGCCGAGGAGCTCCCGCGCGCCGTGCCGGACCTTCTCCAGGTCCTGCGAGCGCTCGACGAAGACGTGCGCGACGGCGAAGGCGTCGTCGAGTGCCAGCGACGGATTGTGTCCGCCCTGGCGGACCTCCTCGGCCCAGATCTTGGTCGGGATGTCGACCAGCAGGCCGCAGCCGTCACCCTCACCGTCGACGTTGCCCGCTCGGTGCAGCATCTTCTGGAGCGAGGTGAGCGCGAGCGTGACGGGCTCGTGGCTCGGCGTTGCGTCGCGACGGACTGACGCGTAGATCGCGCACGCGTCCTTGTCCTCGACGCTCGGGGGAGAGACGAGGGGCCGATACGCGCGCTCAGGGGAGAAGCGCTGGCGCTCTGGGGACGAGTTCTTCAATTTGGCTCCGGTTCCGCGCCTTCTTCGAGCGGGCGCGCGACGGGATTGGACCGACGAGCCGAGGATTATAGGCAGGCCATCACTCGTCCCCGCCCCCCGGTCTTCCGGCCCGCTGCAGCGCTACTTTCAGTCCGCTGAGCGGTTCTACCTGGTGTTTAGCGAACGCTCACAAAGCGTGCTACAACTTCACCAAGGGGAGCAACAAGCTGGGGATTGATTGAGAGCATGGATAAGCAGAACAACCAAGACAGGGGACAGGCAGTCGGGGAACCGTCCAGCGCCGGCTCGGAGACCGAGCGCTTCCAGGCCATCACGGACGTCCGGCACAACGAGGCGGTGACCGGCGAGTCCGGTGTCCCCGCCAACGAGCGGGACCACGAGCTGCGCCGTCAGCTGCGCTCGCTCGAAGAGTTCTCCTGAGCCGCTAGGCGTCCGAACTTCAGGGTCGGCCGAGCTGGTCGGCACTCCTAGCCTTGGCACGTGACGTTGACGGGAGGCAGTACCGCCACCGGCGGGCGAGACGGTCGCGCTTTGGGACTGATCGCGCTCGCGATCAGCTTGATCGCGCTCGCGATCAGCTTGGTCGCGCTCGCGATCGGGGCCGCTCCGGCCTCTGCCACCACAAATCGCGCCGGCTCGAGGGATGAAGCAGGCCCCTCGCTAGCCCCAGGGCATGCCCTGATAGCCGCTGTCGACCGGCACGCCGATCAACAGCGCCCGGACAGGCGCGCCCGAGTCGTTGCGGATGGTGCGGTTGACCTCCGGGGCGAAGCGGCAGAAGGTCCCGGTGGGGGCGGCGTGCTCCTCGTCATCGGCGACGATCGTCCCCTCGCCCTCGAGAATGATGAAGACCTCCTCCTGGTTGTCGCCGCTGTGGTCGTGGGCCGGGATCTCGCCGCCGGCCTCGATGTCGACGACGTTGAAGCCGAAGGCCTCGGCCCCGAGCGTCTTGCGCGCCAGCCGCCAGGTGGCTCCGCCGCTTCCCTCCATCTCCTCGAACTCGTCGATGCGCTTGATCGTGTAGCCGTCGGCCATGGTTCTCCTCTCACTCCCCTTGTCGATGACGCCTGGCGAACATATCCTCTCCGGCGTGGGAGAGGACTCGGCCCAGAGTCTCGAAGAGGCGATCGGGCGTTACAACGCCGCGTGGAACGATCACGACATCGACGCGATCATGTCCATGCACGCGCCAGACATGGTCTTCGAGAACCACACCGCCGGCGAGTCTGCGCAGGGCCCCGATCAGGTCAGGAAGCACATCGGGGGAATTTTCGAAAGCTGGCCCGACCTCCACTTCGAGACCCGGCGGCTTTACGTCCGCGACGGGGTCGTCACCCAGGAATGGACGGCCAGCGCCACGCACTCCAACACGATGCGCCGCGGAGACCTGGTCGCCGAGCCGACGGGCGAGCGGATCGAGTGGCGGGGCGTCGACGTGATCCCCTACGAGGACGGACTGATCAAGCGCAAGGACGTCTACTCGGATTCGGTCTCGATCCTGCGCCAGGTCGGCCTGCTCGACTGAGCTAACCGCGGCGTTTGTAGACCGCCCAACCGGCGATGGCGGCGCCGCAGGCGAGGAGGATCCCGGCCGAGAGCAGGCCCGCGTCGCTTCGGTCCGGGTCCTGGGTGATCGAGTCACGCGCGCGGGCGGAGAGGACGGATCCCATCGACGCGAACGACAGGGCCGAACCGGCCGAGGCGAAGGACCCGACCGAGAATGCGGAGGCGGCCGAGCCGATCGACCCGATCGAGGCGAAGGAGCCGACGGAGCCGATAGAGAGCGCGGAGCCCTTGGAGGCGATCGAGAGATAGGAGTTCTCGCTCCACAGCGAGAGGACGCTGTCGCGCGAAGGTGCTCCGAGCTCAGCGAGGAGCAACCTGTCTGATGAGGGTCTCACAGCTCCGGCACGTCGGCCCCCATCGGCGAGAACGGTACCCGGCGCACCTCGGCCCAATCGCCGACCCTCTCGTTGAGGGCCTTCATCACCTCGCCGGTGCTCTGCCAGAACGTCCAGACGAGCACCGTGGGTCCCGCGC